>NZ_JAMWKK010000011.1:0-150459 GCF_035792275.1 Arthrobacter koreensis
CACTGGGTTGATAGGCCGGATGTGGAAGCGGGGACTAAAGACCCGTGAAGCTGACCGGTACTAATAGGCCGATAACTTACACCACACATATCCTGGGCAGAACACGACTTCAAACGGTTCCGCCAAAGAAGGGATATGAGATCATGCTGCTTGCGTCCACTATGTGGTTCCCAACCAACAACCCACCGGGTTGACTGGTTCCAGGGAACACAATAATTGAATACACGGTACCCACGTACCCCACATTTTTACCCACCCCCACGGCACGAGTGCCGGCACAAGGGTTTGGGTTGGAAGGGTTACGGCGGTCACAGCGCGGGGGAAACGCCCGGTCCCATTCCGAACCCGGAAGCTAAGACCCGCAGCGCCGATGGTACTGCACCCGGGAGGGTGTGGGAGAGTAGGTCACCGCCGGACAACCATTAAAGTTCAGACCCCGCAACGCTGCGGGGCCTGAACTGCTTTAACACGGCTTTCAATCCACGCCGGCCACCGGAGCCGGCCAGCCTGACCGTCCTTCCCACACTCCGTGACACCTGTGACCCGGTGGGACCACACCAGGCGGCACCAGCCCCACACCATGGGAACCACGGCACACACGGCGAGCCGATCAGGCCGGCGCGCTCTGGGCGAAGCGGGAAGCACAGCTTCTCGACTAGGCTTGAACCCATGCGTATTGCTCGGTTTATCCAGGACAGTGACCCTGCCTTCGGCGTCGTCGACGGTGAAGAAGGCCATGAAGAAATTGCCGTGATCAAGGGGGACCCCTTCTTCTCCGGCGTGCAGCTCACCGGTGAACGGCACAAGCTGGAGGACGTCCGCCTGCTTGCTCCGATCATTCCGCGCAGCAAGGTGGTGGGTATCGGCAAGAACTATGCCGACCACGCAGCAGAGATGGGCGGGGAAGTGCCGCCGGCTCCGCTGATGTTCTTCAAGCCGAATACTTCCGTGATCGGCCCGAACGACCCCGTTGTGCTGCCTTCCTTCTCCGAGGAGGTTTCATACGAAGCCGAACTTGCCGTAGTGATCGGCCGGATCTGCAAGGACGTTCCGCTGGAACGTGTGGACGAGGTTGTCTTCGGCTACACCTGCGCCAACGACCTGACCGCCCGCGACGCCCAGCGCACCGACAACCAGTGGGCTCGGGCCAAGGGCTTCGACACTTCGTGCCCCATCGGTCCGTGGATCGAAACGGAGTTGGACACGGACAACCTGTCCATCAAGGCTTACCTAGACGGAGACCTGGTGCAGGACGGGAACACTTCCGAAATGATCTGGGGAGTCCGCGAACTCGTGTCCTACGTGTCCCAGGCCTTCACCCTGCTGCCCGGCGACATCATCCTCACGGGTACCCCGGCCGGCGTCGGACTGGTTGCCGAGGGACAGCGCATCGAAATCCAGGTTGAGGGCATCGGCACGCTCGCCAACATCGTGCGCGGCTAGGCACCAGCTTTGGCGGGGGGATCACGGGAGCTGAGTGCCGGGGGCTTGCTTCCGGGCGTGCTTTGGAGCGCCGTGATCCTCCTTGCCTCGCTCAGCAGCGGACTGACGACGGCGGCGGCCTGGGCCTGGGGAGCCGGCACCGTCCTGCTCCTGCTGGTCTTTCCCTGGCTGCTGGTCCGGACGCTGGACCGCCGAGGGGACCTGCGTTCGTCGATCGCCAGGGCGCCGGTCACCCCGGTGATCCTGGGCGCCGGCGCGCTGTGCTTTATGATTCTGCGACTGATCCTGTGGCTTGACGGTCCGCGGGTGCTGGCGGCCGCTGTCTTTGCGATGCTCGCGTCCTACGCGACGGTGCTGGTCTTTAGCCGAGCCGTGAAGCTGGACTGGAGCGCTGTGAGCATTGGTGCTGCCGCCGTCGTAGTTCCGATTCTGCTTCTCTCGATCAGTGGCGGGCCGGTCCTGCCGGCAGCAGCCGGCGCGGTCCTTTGTGTCCTGCTCGCCCTGCGGATGCGCGGCGGATGGCAGCTGCCGCTGGCGTCGGCTGCTGCCGGTGCCGTAGTGGGCGGCGGCCTGTTTATGCTGCTTCAGGGCCTCAACACCTAGGGGTTTGGCAGCAGCGACTAAACTGGGAGAATCATGACTACTGAGCCTTCTTCCTTCGCTGATCTTCCCACCGTCGACGACAACACTCCGGTGCGGGTGCGTTTCTGCCCATCTCCGACCGGCACGCCCCACGTGGGCCTGATCCGCACCGCCCTGTTCAACTGGGCCTACGCCAAGCACACCGGCGGCAAGATGATCTTCCGCATCGAGGACACAGACAAGGCCCGGGACAGTGAGGAAAGTTTCCTCCAGCTCCTCGACGCGCTCGATTGGCTGGGCATTACCTGGGATGAAGGCGTCAACGTGGGCGGCCCGCACGAGCCGTACCGCCAGTCCCAGCGCGGCGGGATTTACCAGGACGTCATTGCCAAGCTCAAGGACGCCGGGCACCTGTACGAGTCCTACTCCACGCCGGAGGAAATCGAAGCCCGTCACCGTGCTGCCGGCCGCGACATCAAGCTCGGCTACGACAATTACGACCGGAACCTGACCGAAGAGCAGATCGCAGCGTTCAAGGCTGAAGGCCGCGAGCCGGTGCTGCGCGTGCGCATGCCGGATGAAGACATCACGTTCAACGACCTGGTCCGCGGCGAAATCACGTTCAAGGCCGGCACTGTTCCGGACTTCGTCGTGGTGCGCGCAAACGGCGCCCCGCTTTACACCCTGGTAAACCCGGTGGACGACGCCCTCATGGGTATCACCCACGTACTCCGCGGCGAAGACCTGCTCTCCTCCACACCGCGCCAGATCGCCCTCTACCGCGCACTGATCGACGTCGGAGTGGCTCAGTACATGCCGCTCTTTGGCCATCTGCCGTACGTTATGGGCGCGGGGAACAAGAAGCTCTCCAAGCGTGATCCGGAATCGAGCCTCTTCCTGCACCGTGAACGCGGGTTCATCCCCGAGGGCCTGCTGAACTACCTGTCCCTGCTCGGCTGGTCGCTCTCCGCCGATGAAGACATTTTCACGGTGGACCAGCTCGTGGAGAACTTCGACATCCACGATGTGCTCTCCAACCCGGCACGATTCGATATCAAGAAGGCTGAGGCCATCAACGGCACTCACGTCCGGATGCTGGAGCCTGCCGACTTCCGTAACCGCCTGGTCCCGTACCTGCAGCATGCCGGCCTGGTAGGGGAGCAGCTGACTGAACGCGAAGAAGAGATTCTCACAGAGGCAGCGCCCCTGGTCCAGGAGCGCATCACCCTGCTGGGCGAAGCCCCGGATATGCTCGGCTTCCTGTTCAAGGCCGACGACGCCATTGACGTGGCTGACGACGCCCGCAAGGGCCTGCCCGACAACCTCACCGAGGTGCTGGACGCCACGCTGTCTGCCCTCGAGCCGGTGGAGGAGTGGACAGCTGAGAACATCCAGGCCGCCCTGCGCCAGGCCTTGGTCGAGGACATGGGCATCAAGCCGCGTCATGCCTTCGGGCCGGTCCGCACCGCTGTGTCCGGACGCCGGATCTCACCGCCGCTCTTCGAATCCATGGTGATCCTGGGCCGCGAGTCCTCTCTGGCACGTATCCGCTCCTTCCGCGCCGCGGAGGCGTAAGCAATCCATGAGTGAATTGCGGAGCGGCAGGCCCACGGGGGTGCTCTTTGATATCGACGAGACCCTCGTGGACCTCCGCACCGCCATGGGCAACACGCTGCGCGAAATCAGCGCACGGGATCTGGCGCACTTCACCGAAGAGGACTGGATTGCCTACCAGCGCCTCTACACAGCGGACCCGCAGGGCTACTACGACCGCTATCTTGCCGGCGAACTCAGCTTCACCCGCCAACGGCTGCTCCGGGTAGCCCACGCCCAGCAGGCCCACGGTCTGCCGGCGTTCGACGGCGACGCCGAGGAAGCCTGGAACGCAGCCTACGACGACGTGCTCCCGCGGCACTTCAAACCGTTCGACGACGTTGTGCCCGTCCTGGACCAGCTGGACGCCCTCGGAATTCCCTACGGCGCTGTCAGCAACAACGTCCATGACTACCAGCGCGCCAAGCTCGACGCTGCCGGGCTGGAACGCATTCAGATCCTGGTGGGCATTGACGCAGTTGGCGCTGCCAAGCCGGATCCTGTGATCTTCCTGGAAGGCGTGCGGCTGCTCGGTACCGATCCGGCGCGGACGCTCTATGTGGGCGATAACCCCGTAGTGGACGGACGTGGGGCCTTGGCTGCCGGTCTGCAGGCGTTGTGGGTGGAGCGCAGCGGGACACCTGAGCTCCGTGCCGCGCACCCGGACCTGCCGGTGTCCGGGAGCCTCACTGCGGTGCCGGCAATGGTGGGCCAGTCCTCGCCTGCGCCTGGCTAGGCGGAGAAGGGGCCGCGGCCGTTTTGCACGCTGGCCGGAACCCGTGTATAGTAATAACTCGTGCTGAGGGGTTGAAGCCGGAAGTTGAAGCTTCTGGAACGGCCCGGATGAGCACATTGGGATATGGTGTAATTGGCAACACAACGGTTTCTGGTACCGTCATTCTAGGTTCGAGTCCTGGTATCCCAGCGCTAATCAAAGAAGGCTTCAGCCGGATTTGAGAAACAATCAGCAGGTATGAAATACTTGTTGAGCTTACTTAGCAAGTAATGCAAACGGCCCCATCGTATAGCGGCCTAGTACGTCGCCCTCTCACGGCGGTAACGCGGGTTCGAATCCCGCTGGGGTCACAAACATCGACCTGGCTTGGATGAATAATCCAAGCCAGGTTTTTTGTGCCCTTTCTGCTAACTGCAGCCATAAAGGCACTACCTCATTCCTCCTGTAAACTGGAAAGCAATGGGGCTAAGTCGTCGTATTTAGCCCTGATACAGATTTCTAGGGGGGTATTATGGCCTACGATAATTCCGCTGAGCCATACGATGACGTTGTGGGAACTCAGGTAGATGAGACCGCACTCTTTCGCGTTGCGCTCGAGCAACTCGACGCTGCGCATGAGGAGATATCCCGGCTGAGCAGGTTGGTGGACAACGGTGCGGGGTCACGCAGCGGTGATGTCGGACACATGTCTTCAAGGCTCGTTGGCATGAATGCACTGACTGTGGCTATGAATGAAGGGGACTATGAGTCGGCGTACGTGTGGGCCAAAGCTCTCTTCCCTAGGCTGAAAGGGAACCTACACTTTCTCCGGGCTTTCAGGGACGTGCAGTCTAAGCGTGGCGAGGTCACGGCCGCCCTAGCCTTGGTGCACCGAATTGCTGAGATAGACAAGAAAACCAGTCCCCTTGCGATTATGAAGCTAGAAGGGCGGCTCCGCGAGATCTCGGGGTGGGTACCCAAGATTCCGGGTAAACCGTCACCTGTAATGGACAGTGTTCCTGGCAGAGTTCTTCACCTAGTGAAAGAAAGCAGGCCTTTCCTATCCAATGGGTTTACATCCAGAAGCCACCAGAATTTTAAAGCTGAAAAAGCAGCAGGCTTGGAACCTATTGTAGTCACGGAGCCAGGCTTCCCAAGGAACATGGCAGGAAATAGCTTTAAGAAGAACGAAACCGTTGACGGTATACAACATATCCGTCTGGATATAGGCGACTTTGACTACGCTGGAATGCCGGCCGACGCATTTTTGAACCTGTTTGCTCAGTTAGCATATGAGGAGGTACTCAGGTTCAAACCATCCGTGATACACGCCAGCTCAGGTCGCCGAGGATATGACACAGCTCTAGTCGGACTAGCACTCAAAAACAAAACCGGCCTTCCGTTTGTTTACGAGGTGCGCTCATTTTTCGAAGCGAACTGGACTAGTGATGTTCAGCGTGAAACACGCGGTGAAATCTTCGAGAGGCGCATGCAGACCGAGGCTATGTGTATGCGTGCCGCGGACCGTGTTCTCACCATCGGCGAGGCTATGAAGGACGAGCTAATAGCCCGAGGAGTACCGTCAGAAAAAATCGGGATCATACCGAACGCTGTTGATGCGTCCGCGTTCGTCCCGCGTCCGCGGGACCCTAACCTTGCGAGAAACTACGGACTCGGAAACTTCCCAACGTTCGGCTACGTTTCGAACATGGATCACCACAGGGAGTCCCAAGAGACACTCCTCCGCGCGACAAAACTTCTGAAGGAGCGGGGAACAAACTTCAAGTGTGTTCTCGTTGGGGATGGACCCAGGCGCGCTATATTGGAAAAGCTCGCCATTGAACTGGATATTGTGGATAGTGTCGTATTTACCGGTTCCGTAGATCACAATGAGATTCCTGCTTATTATTCTCTTATTGATTATTTCGTTGTCCCCAGGACAGCCGAAAGAGCAGCCGTCTACGTTACGCCGCTCAAGCCGTTCGAAGCAATGGCCATGGGGAAACCGGTAATCACGAGCGACCTCCCCGCTCTGGTTGAAATCGTCAAGCCGCCCCTACGCGGCTTCGTCTTCGAAACAGACAATGACGTGGCACTTGCCGATGTGCTGCAGTCTGCTCATGACCAACCATCGGAGACCGAAAAGGTGGCTGCAGAGGGCTTGAAGTGGGTGAGGACCGACCGCACATGGGCAAGCAACGGACAGCGCTACGTGACCGAATTCGGTCGTCTAGTTGAAGGAGCAGACAAGTGAGGGCCAGCTATACGGGATTTGTTGACAGGGGGCAAAGCCCAGTTGCCGAGCTTTGGTCGGCCCTAACTTCACTCTCGAGTGTGGGACGTCCTCATCTCTACGGCTACACACCTGTGGCCAGAAACAATCCGTTTCAATCGCTGCTGTATAAGAAATTTGCAGATCATGGAATCGCCACAGCTCCGATTCTCCGTCCTGAGAAGTTCAGAGCGCTTACCGACTTTCGCGATTTAGCTAACGGCACTACGCTCCATTTGCATTGGAACGCTTGGATGACATTCGGCAGCGTCGAACCCGATCGTGCTCGGCGTATGGCTATGGGCATAATAGGCAGGCTAGAATCTCTTAGAGCCAAGGGAAGTAACCTCGTATGGACTGTCCATAACCTCTACCCGCACGACGCCAAGTTCATAGACCTAGAACTTGAGGTGCAGCAGAGAATCGCGGACAGCGCAAATGTAATTCACGTAATGTCTCGCTCTACTCAAGATGCTATGAAGGGCATCGTTGACCTTGCACCGGAGAAAGTGCTATTCGCACCGCACCCAAACTATCGCGGAGCATATCAGGACCTAACAACGCGGGAGGAAGCGAGATGTGTGCTAGGTCTTGGACCCGACGAAGTTGTTTTTCTACTTTTCGGTGCGCTGAAGCCGTACAAGGGTCTCCAACGGTTGCTGGATGCCCTAGACATAGTGGTGCGCAGAAATCCAGATAGACAAATCCGTTTGCTCGTGGCCGGCGCTCCGGATGATTCGCCCGAGGCGGAGTCCTTCGTGCGGAATGCTTTAGTCCATCCGAATGTCTTGATCGAGCCAGCGCGTATCCCTGCTGAGAGGGCGCAGTATTTTCTACGGGCGTCTGACGTGGGGCTCGTGAATTATGAGCGGATGCTCAACAGCGGTGCAGCACTTCTGTACCAGACCTTTGGATTGCCTACGGTTGCCGCCGACCAGGCGACGCTCCGCGAAGGCCTCCCCAGCGACGCGACGGTATTTGTAGACGGTACTGGACCGGATGATTTCGCAGACGCTCTAGAAAAGGCAACGGAAACACTGGTATCGAAAGAAATCCGGGACCGGGTGGCGGCGTACATTCGGCAATTTGACCCAGACATCGTCAGCGACAGATTTGCCTCCGATTTGCTCGAGCGCCTCCAATAACTCGGGCCGTGAATAAGACTTCATAGAATCATACAAACTTCGAGTGGGTAGTAAACGATGAGAAATATTTCCGACATAGCGGACCAATTATTCCACACCTACAGCACGGAAACGTCGTCTGCTATAACAGATAACGAACATGTTTCTCAGCTACTTGATGGTTTGCTCACTCTGGCCCCACATAGTTCGCAGCGCATTGGGCCCGATTTTCACTGGGGGAGCGACCCATTAGAGGATGCCAACTGGCGGTTTCAGTTTCACTGTCTAGTATGGCTAGATCGACTACGAGAGTCTAGCCTGAAGGCCGAATCTGTAGAGGGGATCGAGTTATACGAGCGTCTTTTGCAGTCCTGGGTGGCTGATAATCCAGTTGATTCACCGCCATCTGATTACTCATGGTTTGATATGGCAGTAGGAGTAAGGGCAATCGTTCTCCTTAAGGCGGTGGGTCATTTCGGTGCTGAACAATGGCTGATTGATGCTATTCGAACACACGGTGAACATTTGTCAGATCCAGACAACTATGAAGGCAGGGGAAACCATAGTCTGCATCAAGACATGGGACTGATTGCAATCGGCGAGTTTATGGAAAGGGCCGATTGGATCGAGCTAAGCGTGGACCGGATTCTCGCCATGCTTAGTACGGCTGTAGACGATGAGGGCGTGTCGGTCGAGGGGTCGGTAGATTACCAATACAGGAACTATCGGTGGTACGAAGAGGCGGCGCGGCGTATCAAGTCAGCGACCGGAGAATTGCCGGAAGTAATCGGTAAGGCCTTGGAGAACATGCCGATATTCATGGCGCATGCAACTTCACCGTCGGGCAGATATGCGCTCTTGGGTGACACGTTAGAGCACCGAGCCCCGATTCTTCCGGGTACGAATACGGAGTGGGTTCGAGATGCTGCCTTTGCGCCGAAGCCTCTAACGAAGCTGTACAAAGGTGGTTATTTATTTGCCAGGTCACGCTGGGCCACTTGGAAGGAAGATCCAAGTGTCGCCTACTTTACTTTGCGATTTGGGGCTGGGAGATCTTCGGCGGTACACGGGCACGAGGATGGCGGTTCTATCACCTGGGACATGCACGGCGAAAAGCTCTTATGCGACTCCGGTCTCTATGCGTACGAGGGTGGACCTTACAGGCTATTCTTCCGTGGGAGGGAATCGCATAACGTGGTAGATGTCTTGGGCCGGAAGTACTACCCAAGCGCGGAGAATCCGTTGATTTGTTTCCAGGAGACTCGCACACACGTCCTTGCTACCATTCAGGTGAAGGCTATCGAGGGTGTTGAATGGCACCGGACGGTTCTCTTTTCGCTGGAACACGGCTATATCTTGGTTGACGATCGAGTCCGGGACACATTGATGCCCGCTCCGATCCTTCAGAGGTGGCAGCTGCCCCGGCAGTCCGTGATGACCGTCAACTCAAATGAAGGAATTGTGGACGTGTCCACGCCTATGAATAACTTATTGCGTTTTTCGTCTATTGGGGGTCGAAATTCAGTCAGGATAGCCGAAGGATCTGAAGCGCCTATTAGCGGATGGCGCAGTGAAGACTATCGAATGAAATTTCCTACGCCTGAATTATCATTCGTCGCGCAGGGAGACTCGGTAAGATTTTCGACCTTAATTGAGGTGCACGACAGGCCAGATAGGGAAGGTTTCATCTCGATTGCTGATTCGAAACGTACATCTAAGTCGCTCGTAGTGAGCTTAGGTGGCAACAATTGGCAAGAGCGAGTTGAGTTGACCAGTAGCGGATTTAATGTGACCACCTGATAGGTTCCAGCGTCCTTGTGTGAGTCGTGAGCATTTCCATTTTCGAACAGACTAGGCAGGGCCGTCATTTTTATGCAGTATGGATGGGATCGTCAACTAGATCCGTGGTTGGACAAACTCGGGGGTGATGCCTGGTGAGTTAGCAAGTGCCTGCAGGATATGGAAATCAGCACAACGTTACAAGGTAGTGGGTTGCCATGCCCGCGCCAAGCGTTGTGAGGCGCTCATAAAGCTTCTCCCAAATCCTGCATCAGGAACGGGCTACGAAAAAGGCAGTGGGAAGCGCTTCCATAGGCCCAGTATTTACCCGAACACAGTGGGTAAGAGAGAGCAAGTGGCGCGCCGTTGAATTACTCTCGAAGAATTTGTGGTGCTAGGCTTAAGTCGATTTGGAATGGATTCAGGTCGAGCAATGCAACGCCCACAGAAGAAATGGACTGAAATGACACTCCTGACGGGCCGCCAGAGCCTCCTAGGGCTGATCAAGATGCTGAACTCCGACGACGCGCGTACCTGGCAAGAGGTATTTGTCAGTGGAGACGCTAGCTCGAGTGGCGTGAAGTGCGTTGGATCGATTCTTCACGGAACAATGGTCTCGCTTGTGTTCGTTGATGCACTAGAGTGCCGACACTATGTGACGATATCGGATGACATAGCACTCGGGTTCCCGATCGCAAGCGTATTCTCCCCGGGGGCCGGCACCTACTGGCAGGATGAATTGGCGGCAAATTCACGGGTTCACAAGCACGTCGAGGCGTTGGATTTGCATGATCATGCCGTCGCTGCGCGTCTCGTGACGGCAGAAGAGGCGTCGCCCCGCATCTTGGTACGAGGCAACGCAAACTTTGCTCACGTTCTGCTCTCCGTTTGCCCCGCGGTCGAGCGCCTGATAGACATGGCTGCACACGTCGGCACGCGGCTGCCTGCTGCTGCGCTGAAAGAGCGCCACCCGCTTGGGACGCCCGCTGAGATTTACCCAGAGTTGGGGGAAGTGGTCGATCTGGATGCTATCTCCGAGGACACTGGCTCGGGGTTGCGATACGTACAAGACTCGCTTGTCCCCGCGGCAGTTGGAGTCAGCAACAAGAAGCCGTTAATGGCGGTAACCGATGCTGCAAGAACGCGCCTTCGCGGATTCATCCCGGGTGATGCAGCGCTGCCGTCTGGCCTTTCCGAGAGGATTGCGGGCGGTGACCACGATTTTGTCCTCTGGATGTCTATCAGAATGCTGGCAAGGCGAACGATTCCGCTGGTCGAGGCAATTGATCTCGCTGCTCGCGTCGCCGCCCAACTTGAAACGAGGTACGAACGCCCGGCCATTATTTTGGATGGACTCTCGCTGCAGTCTGGCGACACACTGCAAAGTCGCGTGTCGGGTTTCAGCGTTGAGCAACATCTGGATGCTGAGCGTTTGGCGGCCAGTCTCATCTCAGCCCGCGTAGCCAAAGTGGCGCCTGGCTTGAGACTATATGCGGCGATTGGACTGCCACTGTGGGAATCGATCCGGCTCGCCGAGCAAGCGGACGCGTACATCGTTCACGACGGCACCACGCAGCATAAGATCGGCTGGCTCTATCCCGAGAAGCCGGGGATGGTGCATGGCCCGCGGCAACGAAATGTAGGTCAGGGCTATGTCTGGCACCCCGTTGATATTGGCACACCCGCGATCTATGTTCCGCCTGAATGTGTGGTGGATCATAAAGAATCCGGTGCAAGAATTCCGCATGCCAACTACGGCTACAGCCTGATGCAGGACGATCGCTTGGAAAGTTTCATCGCAGCGTTCCTAGGTGTGACTGGAGAGGACGATCCGAACGGCACCCTCTATCGGCAGGAATACGAAGGCAAGGTGTGAATTGAGCGACTCCCACGGGAGCTGCGGAATTTGGAAGTTCTACTCCTGTGCTGAACGGTCCTCGTGAACGCCTCAAGGGTGCCGCTTTGGGGCCTCGCGAGATACTTTAAGGAATTCCTCGTCGGACCGCGACCGTAAACGGAGGAAAGTTCCGCACACCGTCGTTTCGTCGAGTTTGTCGGTCACAGTGGCGGGCGCACGACCATCGATCGCACCGGGAGGCACGTCCTTTTGGCGCCGACGATGGTGAACGACCGATCATCACGGCCCCAGGATTTTCGCGCCGGTGGCGAGATGGGCGCAGTCGTCAAAGGGGGGGCGTGGGTTTCCATAACCGTCTCTATTCCACCGCTATTCTGTTCAGGGTCCGCATATTACGAATGGTGGTACAGGATTTATAGCGTGGCTTTACGGTGGCACGAGATAGTTCAGATTCCAGTGTGGCACCTTTGAGGGCTGTCCATGCGACTGCCTCGGGACCTAGGCGGACCTGCTCCTGCCCGGCAGCAGTCCCTAGGGCAAACAGCTCTTCCAAGATGCTCGGATCAGTACAGAAGGTCACGTAGGCATGGACGCCCGGGTCGTCTGCGGGATAAGGCACAGCGGCCGAGAGTTCGGAGAGGCGGTCCACGGTCAGCACAATGACCCAGGCGTCGTAGCCGAAATCTTGCCGCAGGCCGTTTCGACCATGCCTTTGACGTCTGCCGGATCTTTTGTAGCAGATACAACGGCGTTCCCGCTCGCCAGAAATGTCCTTACGTCGCGCAGTCCTGTCTGTTCCAAGGTGGCCCGAAGGTCTGCCATTTTCATCGTTACTCCGCCCACGTTGACACCCCGCAGCAGCACTGCATACCTGGTGGGTAAAACGTTCATGCGCCGAGGCTACTCCGGCCCGCAGCCGCCGTGCAGCATAATTGAATTCCGGGCAGTAACAGGGCAAAGGAAACAGGTTCGTGGCAAAGCACCCTCAACAAGTAGCGGAACTCGGCGAAGGGGAGCTGCTGTCCAGGATCTTTCCCCGGCTAGGCGGGCCACGGATGCTTGTGGGCCCGGGCGACGACGCCGCTGTGGTTGGCGCCCCGGACGGACGCATTGCCGTCTCCATAGACACCCTGGTCCAGGACCAGGACTTCCGGTTGGAGTGGCCCGGCGGCTACCGCACCACCGGTTTTGACGTCGGCTGGAAGTGCGCGGCGCAGAACCTCTCCGACATCAACGCGATGGGGGCGGAAGCCACCTCCCTGGTCGTCAGCCTGACACTGCCGGGGCAAACCCCTGTTTCCTGGGTTGAAGGGCTCGCGGACGGGCTTTCGGCTGCCCTGCGTGCGCTGGGCGCAGTGGACTGCGCCGTGGCAGGCGGAGACCTGGGCCGCGGCGGACAGGTTGTTGTCACGGCTGCGGTCACCGGCGACCTGCGGGGACGGACACCCGTCCTGAGGTCCGGTGCCCGACCCGGGGACGTATTGGCCGTGTGCGGAGCGCTGGGTGAAGCCGCTGCCGGCCTGGCGCTGCTGGAGAGCTCATTGGACTATGCCGAACTTGACGGAAGGCAGCGTGCGCTGGCAGCTGTGCAGTCCCGTCCCTGCCCGCCGTTGGCTGCCGGGCCGGCAGCAGCCAAAGCGGGAGCCCACGCCATGATGGACATTTCTGACGGGCTGGTCCGTGACGCCGGGCGATTGTGCGCCGCCTCCGGGGTTTGCGTTGACCTGGATCCGGATGTACTGCAACAGGAAAGTGCTACGCTCGCGGACATAGCGGCGAAACTGGATGTTGACCCTCTGCAGTGGGTGCTGGGCGGGGGAGAGGACCACGGGCTCCTGGCAGCATTCGCTCCGGAACGGGTGCTTCCCCGGGGATTCCGGCGTGTGGGTACGGTGCTGCCAAGGCTGGAAGAGCAGGGGATGGTCACAATAGGCGGAGAGCTGCCCTCCGCCGCCGGCTGGGATCACTTCGCCGGCTGAGACTTACTCAAGCAGATGCCGTTCCCGCACCTTGCGGGCAAGCGCTACCAGCTGCTCACGGCTCAGGTCCGGCAGGCGCTCCAGCTCGCTGACGAACTCCCGAAGGCTGTCTTTCGCCCGAGTACGCAGCAGGGCGTTGTAGAAACCGACGATCACGCCGGTGGCCAGGGCCACGACCAGGATGCCGTAGAGGGAGACCACCACGGTGATCAGCCGTCCCACAACGCTCACGGCCACAAAATCCCCGAAACCGATGGTGGTGAAGGAAACGAACAGGTACCAGAACGCGTCGCCAACACGGGGGATTGCGGGTTCGAACAGCGGCAGCAGCAGGGCTGCGCAAGCGTAGACAGCGAGGAAGCCGTAGAAAATGACGTCAGCGCCAGTGACGCGGATGATGTTCCAGAGGACGCGCAACCGTTTCATGGCCGCTCCTTTGAGCCCGGGCTTCCCACGATAGGCCGACGTCGGCTCAGTCGGTATTGGTTCGCAGTGCTTCGGTGAGCTGCTGGGCAGCTTTGGAAACCACTTCTGCGTGGATGCGTCCGGGCTGGCGGGTCAGTCGTTCGATTGGTCCGGAGATGGAGACGGCTGCAATCACACGGCCCGAGGGTCCGCGGACCGGTGCCGAGACTGACGCTACGCCCGGTTCACGCTCGCCCAGGCTCTGGGCCCAGCCGCGCCGCCGAACGCCGGCAAGCACCGTGGGTGTAAACCGGGCATTCTGCAGGCCTTCGAGCAACCGGTCGTGGTCTTCCCAGGCCAGAAGTACCTGGGCTGCGGAACCGGCCTTCATGGACAGCTGGGTTCCAACCGGAATGGTGTCCCGCAGGCCTATCGGCCGCTCAGCGGAGGCAACGCATACCCGCCACTCTCCCTGGCGCCGGAAAACCTGCGAACTTTCGCCGGTAGCATCCCGCAGGGCCAGCAGCACCGGGCCGGCGGAGGCGATGAGGCGGTCCTCGCCGGCAGCAGACGCCAGCTCCACCAGCCTGCTGCCCAGGACGAACCGCCCCTGAATATCCCGTCCCACCAGCCTGTGGTGCATCAGGGCCAGGGCCAGCCGGTGCACGGTGGGCCGGGCCAGCCCGGTGGCAGCCACCAGCTGGGCCAGAGTAGTGGGGCCGGCTTCCAGCGCGTCCAGCACCATTGCCGCTTTGTCGATGACTCCCACGCCGCTTGAATTGTCCATAGAATGATATTGCCGTCTCATTATCTGAGATGCAAGCCGATAAACTGGCGGGGCTGCGGCCAATGCTGGTTGTCTTAAAAACATCAGAATTCCGCAGGAGCCGGCACCAGCGCCGGAAACTGCGCCGGGCGAGGAGCAGATGGCAATGGCAGAACACACAGCGGGCAGGACGCTCGCGGAGAAGGTGTGGGACGAGCACGTAGTTTCCAAGGGCACCGACGGTGCGCCCGATCTGCTCTATATCGACCTTCACCTGGTTCATGAGGTCACCTCTCCGCAGGCATTCGAGGGACTGCGGCTGGCCGGACGCAAGCTGCGCCGCCCGGACCTGACCATTGCCACGGAGGACCACAACACCCCCACACTGGCGATCGACAAGCCCATCGCGGACCCGGTCAGCCGCACACAGATCGAGACGCTGCGCGCCAACTGCGCCGAATTCGGGGTCCGGTTGCACCCGCTGGGCGACGCAGAGCAGGGCATTGTGCACGTGGTCGGCCCGCAGCTGGGCCTGACCCAGCCGGGACTGACCGTTGTCTGCGGCGATTCCCACACCTCCACCCACGGTGCGTTCGGAGCGCTGGCCATGGGCATTGGCACCTCCGAGGTGGAGCATGTGATGGCGACCCAGACGTTGTCACTCAAGCCGTTCAAGACCATGGCCATCAACGTTGAGGGCACGCTGAAACCAGGCGTAACGTCCAAGGACATCATCCTGGCCGTCATCGCCAAGATCGGTACCGGCGGCGGCCAGGGGTACGTCCTGGAGTACCGCGGATCGGCGATCCGCTCGCTTTCCATGGAAGCACGCATGACCATTTGCAATATGTCCATTGAAGCCGGTGCACGCGCGGGCATGGTCGCTCCTGACGAGACGACGTTCGCGTATCTCAAGGACAAGCCGCACGCGCCGCAGGGCGCGGACTGGGATGTCGCCGTCGAGCACTGGAAGTCCCTGGTGACCGACGAGGACGCCGTGTTCGACGAAGAGGTATTCCTCGACGCCAACGAACTTGAGCCCTTTGTCACCTGGGGCACCAACCCCGGCCAGGGTGTTTCCCTCTCTGAATCCGTTCCCTCGCCGGAGGACTTCGGTGATGAGAACGCCAAGGCAGCCGCTGAACGCGCACTGGAGTACATGGACCTCGTCGCCGGCACGCCCATGAAGGACATCCGGGTGGACACCGTGTTCCTGGGCTCCTGCACCAACAGCCGCATCGAGGACCTGCGGATCGCGGCGGACATCATCCGCGGCCGGCAGAAGGACCCCAACGTGCGGATGATGGTGGTGCCGGGCTCCGCCAGGGTCCGCCTGGAAGCCGAAGCCGAGGGCCTGGACCGGGTCTTCAAGGAGTTCGGAGCGGAATGGCGCTTTGCGGGCTGCTCGATGTGCCTGGGCATGAACCCGGACCAGCTGGAACCGGGGGAGCGCTGCGCCTCGACCTCCAACCGCAACTTTGAAGGCCGGCAGGGAAAGGGCGGACGCACGCACCTGGTGTCCCCGGTAGTGGCAGCAGCCACCGCTGTGCGCGGCACCCTGAGCTCGCCGTCGGACCTTGACCCCCTGCCCGGTGCAGCCGCCGGATCCACCGCTACCGCTGCCGTCTAGGAGAGAATCATGGAAAAGATCACCACCCATACCGGAATCGGCGTTCCACTGCGGCAGAGCAACGTGGACACGGACCAGATCATCCCCGCCGTGTACCTCAAGCGCATCACCCGCACCGGTTTCGAAGATGCCCTGTTCGCCGGCTGGCGCAAGAACCCCGAGTTCATCCTGAACCAGGAGCCGTTCAACGCCGGTTCCGTGCTGGTGGCAGGACCGGACTTCGGTACCGGGTCTTCCCGCGAGCATGCTGTCTGGGCGCTGAAGGACTACGGCTTCCGAGCTGTGCTCTCTTCCCGGTTCGCAGACATCTTCCGCGGCAACTCCGGCAAGCAGGGCCTGGTGGCAGCCCAGGTTGCCCAGGACGACATCGAGCTCATCTGGAAAGTGCTCGAAGAATCCCCGGGCACTGAAGTCACCGTCGATCTGCAAGCCCGTACCGTGATTTGCGGCACGGTGACGGCCCCGTTCCAGATTGACGACTACACCCGCTGGCGCCTGCTGGAAGGCCTGGACGACATTGGGCTGACCCTGCGGCATGAGGAAGACATCACAGCTTTCGAAGCGCGCCGGCCTGACTTCAAGCCCACTACGCTTCCGGCGCGGACCTAGGCTCAGCCCGGTTTCGCCCGGACCCGTCCGGGGCAGTAGGATTGATGGGCCTTCCCGTAAGGGAGGGCCCATTAGTTTTCTCCGATGCACGGGAGAGACACGTCCTCTGCAGGGTGCAGGCGGCGGCCGCGTTATTTCGGGATAGGCAGCCTTGCTCCTATGCTTGGGATGCAGTCTCTTATGGCCTCGGGGGCAATATAAAACGAAAGAAACAGGTGTTCATGGGCAGCGTTCTAACCATCCGTGGTGGTGTACCCCTTACAGGCAAAGTACCGGTCCGCGGGGCGAAGAACCTGGTTCCCAAAGCCATGGTTGCCGCACTGCTGGGGAACACTCCTTCCCTGCTGCGCAATGTCCCGGAAATCAAGGACGTAGATGTTGTCACGTCACTACTGAGGCTCCACGGCGTGGAGGTCACGAAGGATCCGGTTACCGGTGATCTGCTGATGGATCCGCAGAACGCGAAAACGGCTGCGTCGCGGGACATTGATGCCCACGCCGGTGACTCCCGCATCCCGATCCTGCTGTGCGGACCGCTGATGCACAGTATTGGCGAGGCTTTTATCCCGGATCTGGGCGGCTGCAAGATCGGCGACCGTCCGATTGACTACCACCTGCAGATGCTCCGGAACTTTGGTGCCCTGGTAGAGAAGCGTCCCGGCGGTATTTCCATCTCCGCGCCCAAGGGCCTCAAGGGTGCCAAGCTCGAGCTGCCGTACCCCTCCGTCGGCGCCACCGAGCAGGTCCTGCTCACCGCCGTCCGCGCCGAAGGCATCACAGAGCTAAGCGGTGCTGCAGTCGAACCCGAAATCCTGGACCTCATCGCTGTCCTGCAGAAGATGGGCGCGATCATTACCGTCCAGACGGACCGTGTGATCCGTATTGAAGGCGTTCCAGAGCTCACCGGCTATAACCACCGGGCGCTGCCGGACCGCAATGAAGCCGCCTCGTGGGCTTCCGCTGCCCTGGTAACCAAGGGCGACATCTATGTGGAGGGCGCCAACCAGCAGGACCTGACGGCGTTCCTGAATATCTACCGCAAGATCGGCGGCGCATTCGACGTCGACGACGACGGCATCCGCTTCTACCACCCCGGCGGCAAGCTGAATCCGCTGGTCCTGGAAACTGATGTACATCCGGGCTTCATGACCGACTGGCAGCAGCCCCTCGTCGTCGCCCTGACCCAGGCCGAGGGCGTTTCGATCGTGCACGAGACGGTCTACGAGAACCGTTTCGGCTTCACTGATGCACTGATCAGGATGGGAGCTAACATCCAGGTGCACCGTGAGTGCCTGGGCAGCATTCCCTGCCGCTTTGGCCAGCGGAACTTCCTGCATTCCGCCGTGATCTCCGGGCCGGTAAAGCTCAAGGGCGCGGACGTGGACATTCCGGACCTGCGCGGGGGCTTCAGCCACCTCATAGCCGCCCTTGCAGCCGAGGGCACCTCCCGCGTTACCGGCGTCGAACTGATCAACCGGGGCTACGAGCACTTCCTGGACAAGCTCCAGGGCCTGGGTGCGGACTTCGACGTCACGGACGGGAAGTAAGCTTCCGCCCATGAGCGAATCGAGAAAGTCACGGACCACGTTCACCATCCTGGCGGCCGTGGTCCGTCCGGCCATGAACCTCATGATGGGGCGTCGCTGGGAAGGGATGGAGAACCTGCCCAAGGACACCGGGTTCATCGCCTGCCCCAACCACGTGACTGAGATCGATCCGCTGGTAGTCGGCCACTTCTTCTACAACCAGGGCATGCTGCCCCGGTACCTGGCAAAGGCCTCCCTCTTTAAGGCGCCTGTTCTGGGCCCGGCGCTGCGCGCCACTAATCAGGTGCCCGTCCGGCGCGGCGGGGCAGGAGCGGCTGCCTCGCTGGACGGTGCGCAGGCAGTAATCGACGCCGGCGGCGCGCTGATTGTGTATCCCGAGGGAACGCTTACCCGCGATCCTGATCTGTGGCCCATGAAGGGACGGACCGGTGCTGCACGGCTGGCCCTCCAGACGGGAGCGCCGGTGATACCGGTGGCCCACTGGGGCGCTCAGGACCTGCTGCCCCGATACGGCAAGATGCTGCACCTGTTTCCCCGCAAGCGCGTTCGCGTCCTGGTGGGCAAACCGGTGGACCTATCTGACCTGCGCGGAGTTCCGCTCACCAAAACAGTGCTGGAAGAGGCCACGGAACGGATCATGGCCGAGCTGACGTCCCTGGTCGCTTCGCTGCGAGGGGAAAGTGCCCCTGCTGAGCGCTGGGATCCGGCCCGCAAGGGGCAGAAGGCAGTTGGACGGGGTTACGACCCGGAAACGGAGAAGAAAAAGTGACAGCCGCAGCGCTTCCGGCAAAGGTAGCCGTTCTTGGAGCCGGCAGCTGGGGTACAACGTTTGCCAAGATCGCTGCGGACTCCGGGGCTGCCCGAAAGACGGACGTGCTCATCTGGGCCCGCCGGCCCGAGGCAGCGGAGGAAATCAACGAGTCCCGCCGTAACACCAGGTACCTTAAGGACACCGTCCTGCCTGCGAACCTGCGGGCCTCCGCAGACGCCGCAGAAGTTCTCGGCGGAGCGCAGCTTGTTGTCCTGGCCGTTCCGGCGCAGACCCTGCGGCAGAGGCTGCGCGAATTCAAGGACCTCTTTCCAAAAGACGCAGTCATCCTGTCCCTGATGAAGGGGCTGGAAGTGGGCACTGACGCGCGAATGAGCACGGTTATCGCCGAGGAGCTGGACTGGCCGCAGGAACGGATTGCCGTGCTCTCGGGCCCGAACCTTGCCATGGAAATCGCGAGGGAAGAACCGACTGCCTCAGTGGTGGCGTGCTCTGACATCGGGGTTGCCGGATGGATCGCTGCAGCCTGCACAGCCCCGTACTTCCGTCCGTACACGAACACGGATGTGATCGGGACGGAGATCGGTGGAATCGTCAAGAACGTGATCGCCCTGGCCGTTGGCATCTGCGAAGGCAAGCAGATGGGGGACAACACCAAGGCCTCGGTCATGACCCGCGGACTGGCCGAAACCACCCGGCTTGCCGTCGCACTGGGCGGAAAGACCGAAACGCTCTTCGGGCTTTCCGGTATGGGCGACCTGATCGCCACGTGCTCCTCCTCGCTCTCGCGGAACCACACCGCGGGCCGGCTCCTGGCCCAGGGACTGACCCTGGATGAAGTAACCGAGACCATGGCCCAGACGGCGGAAGGCATCAAGTCCGCCCAAGCGGTACTGGACCGTGCCACCCAGCTGGGTGTCTACATGCCCATTACAGAGAACGTCGTTGCAGTGCTGCAGGGCGCCATTTCAGTAGACGAACTGGGTCCGCGACTGCTGGCCCGCGAACTCAAACCCGAAGGTGTACACGCATCATGAGCGTCCAGCCCGTTTCCCCCGACGGCGGCTCCAAGCCGCGCGTAGCCGTTCTTTTCGGCGGACGGTCCAGCGAACATTCGGTCAGCTGCGTGACTGCCGCCGGAGTGCTGGAGGCGATCGACCACAGCAAGTACGACGTCGTTCCCATCGGCATTGCCCGCAACGGCCAGTGGTCCCTTGCCTCCGTGGACCCGGAGCAGTGGTCCCTGCGCTCTGAAGCCCTGCCTGAAATCACTGCGGGACCGGAGTCGGTCGTTATCTCCAGCGATGGTGCCTCCCAGGAACTCGTCTCCCATGCACCCGATGCGATACCGCGCTCCCTGGGGCGAATCGACGTCGTCCTGCCGCTGCTGCATGGTCCGTTCGGTGAGGACGGGACGCTGCAGGGTCTGCTCGAGATGGTGGACATCCGTTACGTGGGGGCCGGCGTACTGGCCTCCGCTGTCGGCATGGACAAGCACTACATGAAGGTGGTTTTCGCCTCCGCCGGACTGGCTGTGGGGCCCTACGAGGTTATTACCGACCGGCAGTGGAACCAGGATCCCGACACCTGTCTGGAACGTGGTTCCCGGCTGGCGTTCCCGCTGTTCGTCAAGCCGGCACGTGCTGGCTCTTCCATAGGCATTACCCGGGTGACCGAGCCCTCGGGCCTGCGCGCCGCCGTCGAAACTGCACGGCAGCACGATCCCAAGGTCATCATTGAAGCAGGCATTATCGGCCGTGAAATCGAGGTAGCCGTGCTGCAGGGCCGCGGACACGACGATCCGCGCACCAGCCAGCCCGGTGAGATCGCCGTAACCCACAATGGCCACGAATGGTACGACTTCGAGGCGAAGTATGTTGACGGTGCTGCTGCGGAACTGAGCTGCCCGGCAGACCTGCCCGACGACATCACCACCCGGGTGCGCGAACTGGCCGCCGTGGCCTTTGAAGCAGTGGGTGCCGAAGGTCTGTCCCGAGTGGACTTCTTCTACACACCGGACGGCAGCCTGATCATCAACGAGATCAACACCATGCCCGGGTTCACTCCGATCAGCATGTACCCGCAGATGTGGGCCAAGTCCGGGCTGCCGTACACCGAGCTGATAGACGAACTCATTTCCCTGGCGCTCGAACGTCCCACGGGTCTGCGCTAAGGCAACGCGGCTGCTTGGTTAGCCCGGCAGGTCGAGGTCGTTGGTGCTTACACACTCGCGGGTCTGGTCTATCCGCGACACGGCGTTTTCGAGTTCAACGAGCACCGTGGAGGACGCCACCTTTTCGGTGTCGATCAGGACTTCTACGGCGGGGTCACGCCCATAGGTCGTGGCCGTCCAGAGATTTCCCTCTTCACGCAGGACCCAATCCACGCCGTTTACCGTTGCGCAGGCATCCGTGGTCGGTCCGGGAACCGGGACACCGCAGCGCACAATGATCTCCGCAGGACTGCCCCAGGCGGAAGTAGCCTGGCTGGTGGTCTCACGCTGGTCTGCACCCGCAAGGTTTTCCGGCAGCGCCACCATCACCGGGGCGCAGCCAGGGTTGGCGGCATCAGGTGCGGCTTCCACATCAGCTGCAGGGGTACAGCCGGTCAAGACTGTGGCGAGGACCAGGGTGCCGGCGGAAACGGCTGCCGGGAAGAATTTCATGTTTCAAGGGTATCCGGAGGGGTTGGTGCCCGCGGAATCAGCGGCCGTGGATAGCAGGGGAGAGGTTGTACGGGAAAGGAAGGATGTCCTAGTAAACTTCTCAGCACGGGGGCCGGAATGAGAGGAAAGCCTTGACAGATCTCTTTTCGGAGAACCGAGAGAACGCCGAGCGGAAGCGCCGTCCAGTGCTCAAGACGGTCTTGGTTATGGCCACCGTCGTCCTGATCGCGGGCTTGGCCGCCGGCGGTTATCTGTACAGCCTGGCGCGCACTTTCGACTCGGGGGCGTCAACTATTCCGCTCTCCAGCGGTAACGCTCCGCCAAAAACCGCGGATGCCGAAGACACTGTGAACATTCTGGTCCTGGGCAGTGACAGCAGGGAGCCCGGGGCAGTCGCCAGATCGGATGCCCTGATGCTGCTGCACATTCCGGGCGACCGTCAGGGTATCTACGCCGTATCCATAATGCGGGATACCTGGACCACCATTCCGGGCCACGGCGAGTACAAGATCAACGCCGCCATGGCCCTGGGCGGGGTCCCATTGGTTGTAGATATTGTCCAGGATATGTTCGGAGTGCCGATCGACCATGCGGCGGTCATCGACTTTGAGGGGTTCAAGGACCTCACCACCGCGCTGGGTGGGGTGAGCATTCAGAACCCTGTCGCTTTCCAGGCGACAGGAGAAGGCGCAGCGTACTTTCCTGCGGGGACCGTGACGGTGGAGGGGGAGCCGGCGCTGGAGTACGTCCGTGAACGCTATGCTTTTGCTGACGGGGATTACCAGCGGGTGCGGAACCAGCAGGCTTTCCTGCACGGGCTTCTGTCGAAGCTCATCTCTACTGAGACCCTGGCAGACCCCGTCAAGCTGCACGGGGCAATCGGGTCCATCTCGCCGTACCTGAGCGTCGACGAGGGGCTGACCGGCCTCCGGGTAGGAACGCTGGCGCTGGAACTGCGCAGCGTGCGCTCCGGCGACGTCGAGATGTTCACCCTCCCCAACGCTGGAGTGGGTACCTCTGCGGATGGCCAGTCGATCGTATTGCCTGATGTAACCGCGGCCGCGGGACTTGCCGAGGCGCTGAAAACCGATACTGTGGCTCAGTACGCCGCCGGTCTGAATGGAGAATAACTAGGATGAGCAGCTCCAGGAGCCGACGCCTGCGCAGAGCCGCGTTAGCGGCCGTACTCATCGCAGGGTTGGGTGGGGTTCCCGCGTACGCGGAGGAACCAGACCTTCCAGTGGTTGAATCGCCGGCACCGGACACCGGGCAAACTCCTCCCCCGCAAACAGAAACACCGCCTCCGAATGAGGACACAGAGCCTAGCCCTGATCCGGTGTTACCGCCGCCCGAGCAGCCGGCGGTAACTGAGCCTGCTCCTGGGCCGACGCAGACAACCGTCCAGCGAAATCCCTTCAGCGGGTACGCCGTCCATCCCGGAACCGGGTATTTGATCGAACCGGGAACCAACAACCTGATCGATGCCAGCACCGGTCTCTACACCGACCTGCGGTGGGATCCGGTATCAAATACTGTCCGCAATATCTTCGATCCCATGCCGGACGAGGACGCACCGAGCCCATCGCCCACCGAGTCCGCGGAAGTGGCCGCCGCACCGTCGGCGAAGGCTTCCCCTTCGTCCACGAAGTCCGCTTCGCCGTCCCCGTCCGCAAGTCCCTCGGAATCCGTCGCCGCTGCTGACCGGGCCAGTTCCGCCTCCGAAACGAACTGGAGCACCCACTGGCTGACCCGGACGCTGGTGTTCCTGCTGCTGGCTGGCGCAGGTGTTCTTTATTACATAAAGCTGCAAAAGGGCACTCCTGGTCTGGGCAAAACCGAATAGGGTCAAAACGTTAGGTAGACTTACCTCTGTTTTGAGGGGGCTGCGTTCGGCGCCTCCAGATTCTGGGGGGACCACCACATGCGCGCACAGCTGCTGACGCATTCATACTTACCGGAGAACAGCCCGCCGCAACGCCGCTGGACCCAGCTCATCCGCACGTTCCGGGAACTTGGATGGGACGTAGAAGTCGTCGCCCCTGTTGCGCATTCATCCGGGCGGCGGACCCTTCCGAGGAAGGAAGCGGGCCGTGCGTTTCGCACGGACAAGGGACGCCACGGCGAGACCATTCGCCGGGCCCCGTACCTTTACCACCGCACCACCCGCTTGGGGAGGTTCGCCGACCAGTGCTTTTCGGCCACCTGCAGCGTGCTCGCAGCGCTCGTGGGACCTAAACCCGATGTCGTGATTGCCACCGTACCTTCACTGCCCATCCTCGGCGCTGGCTTTGCTGTGGCACGGCTGCGGGGCGTTCCCTTTGTTGCCGATATGCGGGATGCCTGGCCGGACATTGCCCGGGACGCCCGGCTGGTGCAGGGCGGCGCCAAAAGCCTTGCTGAAAGAGCGATCGTTGCCATCCAGCAGCGAGCCGAACTCATTGTCACCGTGACCTATGGTTTTGCCCAGACACTGCGGGACCGCGGACTGAAGAACGTGGCAACCATCAGCAACGGCATCGACACCGCGAGCAGGGAACTGCTGCCGCCGCCTCCCGCGGAAGCTGACCGCCTGGAAGTGCTTTATCTGGGCAATCACGGCGAAAGCCAGCGGCTGGAGACAGTCATCACGGCGGCTGCGCAGGCAGGCGACGCCGTCCGGCTGACAATGGTCGGACAGGGTGTGCACCGTCGAAAGCTAAAGGCACTCGCTGAAGCGCTGGGGGCGCCAGTCGAATTCCACGAACCGGCCCGAGGCATAGAAGCAGTTATGAGCTATTACCGCAGGGCGGATACCTGTGTCATCTCACTGAGGGATGACTGGAAGTCCTTTGAGACCACGATCCCTTCCAAGACCTACGAGGTGCTGGCTGTCGGACGGCACGTCACAGGAATCGTGCTGGGAGAAGCCCGGGAGATCATTGAAGAGTCGAAGGCTGGAGACATCGTGCGGTCCGACCCAGCTGAGATCGCTGCACTCTGGAAGGAACTTGCTCAGGACCGCAGTCGGCTGCTCACAGGGTCGTCCGGCCGGGACTGGGTGGAGGCCAACGCCAATGTCGAGAGCTTGGGCCGGGCTTATGTTGAGCTCCTCACCTCCGTTGTCTCGGGAAACCGCAGCACCAAATGAACCCCACCAGAATTTTGAAGAACTTGTCGCTCGCCGCATCCACGGTTGTCGAACACCTTGGAGATGACCCGACCGTGCTTGCGCTGCAGCTCTCGCGGCGTCTGCCCGCTCGCTCGGTGCGGCCAGTAGCGGCGGCTGCCGCAGCAGCGCCGGGTGTCTTCCTGCCGGCAATGGCAGATTTGATCCGTGGGCGGAAGGACGATGTCGAAGCGCGGCTGGTTGAGGTAGCGGCAACGGGACTTTCGCCTCGTTCAGCCGTGCGTCTCGCAGACGTTGCGTTAGCGGCCGGTCTGCCGGAACTCGCAGAGAAGATACTCGCTCAGGCCCCTGCACGGACTAACGGCTGGGCGGCAGCCCAAGCGAGGCTCTGCTGGTACCAAGGCGACATGTCGGGCGCACTTTCCGCCCTGGACCAGGGAACCGGAACGCGCTCCGAGCGCCGTCTCCGATCCCGTCTCGCGAGCGAACTGAGTGTTTTTGACGGCTGGGCCCCGGTACTTCCCAGAGTCCAGGGGTTCAGTTCAGAGCCGAAAACAGTCCTGCATCTGCTCACGAACTCGCTGCCGGCAACCGGCAGCGGATATGCCCAGCGGTCGCAGTCACTGCTTCACGCGCAGCATCAGCGCGGCTGGAAAGTCCATGCAGTCACCCGGCTCGGATACCCGGTTCAGGTGGGCCATCTCTGGGCACCTGACGTTGAGGAACTCGACGGAGTAACTTACCACAGGCTGCTGCCAGGCAGGCTGCCCAACGGCATGGCGGCCCGGTTGCAGCTCCAAGCGGAGGCGGTGCTGCGGCTGGCACTGGAAGTGAAGCCCGCAGTGCTGCACACCACCACCCACTTCGTGAATGGACTCGTGACGCAGGCGGTCGCCGAAGCGCTGGACATTCCGTGGGTCTACGAGGTGCGTGGGCAGCTGGCTGATACCTGGGCGTCAGCACGGGGCGAGGAAGCCCGGGGGAGTGAACGTTACCTAAAGTTCATTGCCCGCGAAGCGAAGACTATGCGTGCTGCCGGAGCGGTGGCAACGCTCGGGCAGGCTATGCAGAGCGGTGTTGTCGCCGCGGGGGTACCGCAGGAAGACATCTTCCTCCTGCCGAACGCAGTCGGAGAAAACTATCTCGCTGAACCACTCGAACCGACCGCTGCCCGCGAACACCTCGGCCTGCCCGTAGGAGGGCAGTTCATTGGAACGGTCAGCAGCCTGGTCGAGTACGAAGGACTGGACGATCTACTGCGTGCCTTCGCCGTCCTGGCACCTCAGGTCCCTAATGCCATGTGTTTGATTGTGGGTGATGGAGCCGCTGCACCCGGCCTGAAACGGTTGGCCTCCGGACTTGGAATCGCGGAAAGAGTCGTCATTACTGGCCGTGTTCCGAGGGAGAAAGCCCATCTGTACCATCAGGCGATGGATGTTTTCGTGGTGCCGCGCAAAGATCTGCCGGTGACGCGGGCTGTTACTCCCCTGAAACCTGTCGAAGCGCTGGCATCGGCACGTCCCGTGGTCTTCAGCGACCTTCCAGCGCTTCACGAAGTTGTGAGGGCCGGAGTTGACGGACGCGCAGCACCTCCGGAGGACCCCGCGAGCCTTGCCAGGATTCTGCAGGAGGTTCTTGAAGACGATGCAGCCCGGGCATTGATGGGAAATGCAGGACGTCAGCACGCGGTGGCCACACGAACCTGGTCATGGCTGGCCGAGACAACGGTAAAGAGGTACATGGAATTGGGATCCCGCGTATGAGTCAGGAAACCAAGGTCGAACTTGGCGCCAAGACCGTGCCCGTCAGAGTGGATTTGAGGACACTCACCAGGGTCGGTGCGAAACCGGGTTTGATCGACTATTTGATTTCGCTGTGGAATTACCGCCACTTTATGGTCTACGACGCACGGGCTCGGGTCCAGAGCGGCAACAAACGGGATCGCTTGGGGAGCGCCTGGCTGCTCCTCGACCCGCTGCTCAACGGTATCGGCTACTTCCTGATTTTCGGCCTGCTCCTGGGAGCCAGCCGTGGCGTCGAGAATTTCATCGGCTTCTTGATCATCGGGGTATTCCTCTTTCAAATGAGCTCTCGGGCCATTGTCAGCGGTGCCCGGGTCATTCCGTCGAACCGAAACGTTATTCAGGCGTTTAACTTCCCGCGGGCTACTCTCGTGGTTGCAGTAAACATCCGTGAGCTCCTGGCCAACATCCCGGTAATCATCATGATGCTCCTGATGATCCTGGTCATTGCACCTGCCGAGGAGATCACCTGGCGCTGGCTCCTTCTTGTGCCGGCGGTTGGACTCCAGCTCGTCTTCAATCTGGGCGCCGGGCTCATGCTGGCGCCTCTCGTGGCGAAGGTGAACGACGTCGTCCATGTGATTTCCTTCGCCATGCGGTTCTGGATGTTCGCCTCCTGCGTCATGTTTCCAATTGACCGGTATAACAGCGTTCCTGTTATCAAGGCGATCGTAGAGGCGAACCCGCTTTATCTGGTCCTCGATATTGTCCGCAGCAGTGTCCTATACGCGCAGACGCCGGGATGGCAGAGCTGGGCCGGATTGGCAGCCTGGGCCCTGGGCACACTGATGGTCGGCATGCTCATTTTCTGGAAGGGGGAGGAGAGCTATGGCCGAGACGACTGACTTGCTCCTGCCACAAACACCTGCGGTGGTGATAGACCGGGCTTCTATGACCTATACGGTCAATTCCGACGAGAAACGCTCGTCCCCGGAAAATGTCCTCGGGCGGATTATGCGCAAAATCGCCGGCAGGGAGTCCACGGTGCAGATCCATGCACTCAAAGAGCTGTCCCTGGTCGCCTACCACGGTGAGGCGATCGGCGTCATAGGCCTAAACGGATCGGGCAAAAGTACGCTCATGAACCTGATCTGCGGCAAGATTCAACCTACAGGCGGCGCCGTCTACGCGTCTTCGACTCCCATAATGCTAGGTGTTTCAGCAGCGCTTGTTCCTGATCTTTCCGGAGCGCACAACGTGATCCTTGGTTGCCTCGCGATGGGGCTGACAAGAGCACAGATCGCCGATAGGCATGATGCCATCATGGAACTTGCAGGCTTGGGCAGCTCCATCAACCTGCCCATGAGATCCTACTCATCAGGCATGTCGTCCCGCCTGCGTTTTGCGATCGCAGCGGCCATTGATCCTGAGATCCTCATCATCGACGAGGCGCTGAACACGGGTGATGACGAGTTCCGGGGACGGACCAAGCAGAGGATGGACCAGCTCAGGGAGCAGGCCGGGTGCGTGTTCCTTGTGAGCCACAGCATGAAAACGATCCAGGATCTGTGTACCCGGGTGATCTGGATCGACAAGGGAGACCTGCTCTTCGACGGAGACCCAGAGACCGCCCTTGGGTGGTACCGAAAATATACTAAGGAGCTCGCCGGAGGGGATCGCTTTGCCGCCGCGAAGATCCGGCGTCGAATGCAGAACACTCTCGAAACAGTCTCCGTTGAGCCGCTGCAGCCTGGACGCCGGAAGTCTGTGGGCGCATGAGCACGAATATGACTGAGCTTCGCCGTTCACTTTGGCATCTCCGGAAGTCCGGCTGGAGCGGATTGCAGACTAAGATCCGGCGCGACAGGGCCGAGCGCGGGATTTACCGGGGCTCGGCGGATGGTGCCCTCGCGTTCCAGACCGGCCGCCGCCGCCGTATTTCATTCAATCCGATGATCGTGGACACCGCAGAACCCAGGACCGGGGTATCGGCTGCCGTGATATTGGACGATTTTTCCCTCATGGCCTTCGGCTACGAGTGGCAACAGACGGTACTGTCCAGAGACGGATGGGCAGGTCAGATTGCTGCCAAGCAGCCTGATCTGCTCTTTGTAGAGTCGGCCTGGTCCGGAAACAAGGGTGAGTGGAAGCACCAGCTGACGGGCTCCAAAGGGCCATCTGCAAACCTCCGAGCCTTGGTTGAGGAGTGCCGCAGCCGCGATATCCCTACCGTGTTCTGGAATAAAGAAGACCCTCCGCACTACGACGATTTCCTGGAAACAGCAAAGCTGTTCGATCACGTCTTCACCAGTGATTCGAACCGGCTGGCTTCTTACCGGAGGGACCTTGGCCACGACCGGGTAGCTGTTCTCCAGTTCGCCGCCCAGCCGGTCATCCACAATCCGGTTCGGCCGCGTTATGGGTGGCACCTGCGTGACATCGCTTTTGCCGGCATGTACTTTGCCCACAAATATCCTCAGCGGCGCGAACAGATGGACGTCCTCCTGGGAGCAGCGGATCAGATTAGCGCGCAGTTGCCAATTGGCCTGGAGATATTCTCCCGGCACGCTGAGGCAGACGACAACTATAAGTTCCCAGCTCCGTACGATGGGCGGGTGGTCGGGAGCCTGCCCTATGACCGCATGCTTACGGCGTATAAGGCGTACAAGGCGTTCCTCAATGTCAACTCCGTGGTGGACTCTCCGAGCATGTGTGCCCGGCGGATCTTCGAAATCACTGCATCGGGTACCAGTGTGGTCAGTACTCCAAGTGCGGCACTGACCCAGCTGTGGGACAACGATGAACAATTCATCGTGTCCGACCGTGTGGAAGCTGCCCAAACCCTAAGCGCCCTGATGCGTAATCCGGAGTTGTCCGCCAGACAACTGCATCTGGCGCAGCGGCGGATTTGGGCAGAGCACACATATGCCCACCGGGCGGAGACGGTTCTTCGCCTGGCCGTGCCGGAAAAAGCCCAGGCAGTGAGGTTACCCAGTGTGTCCCTGCTTGTGTCCTCCAACCGGCCCCACCAGCTGGAACACGTTTTCAGGACCGTTGGCGGATTAGTGGGACCAGCCGCTGAGCTGGTGTTGCTTACGCACGGTTTTGATGTTGGGAAAGAGAAGATCGCGCAGTGGCAGGAGAAATACTCCGTCCCCAACCTCGTCCTCCTTCACCAAAGTGAGGATCTGTCGTTGGGCGAGTGCCTGAACCACTGCGTCAAAGCGGCAAGCGGCGATGTCCTGTCGAAGATGGATGACGACGATTACTACGGGCCGAACTATTTGCTCGACCTGGTTAACGCACTCGGGTACTCACGGGCTGACGTAGTGGGGAAACAAGCCCATTATATGTACCTCGCGGAACGCAACGCTGCGCTGCTTCGATTTGCGGAGCGTGAGCACAGGTTTACTAACATGGTGATGGGCCCCACAATCACTGCACGGAAGGACGTGTTTGGCGACATTCCATTCCAGAGTCTCCGCACTGGTGAGGACAGTACGTTCCTCAACGATGTCATTGCGCGCGGAGGGACCATATACTCCGCCGACAAATACAACTATTTCCAGTTTCGTGGAAGCGTGAACCACGCATGGAAGGTTTCCGATGCAGAACTCCTGACATCGGGAGATATACAGTTTTTCGGCTCGCCCGAAGAACACGTAACACTTTAGGGGAAACATGAAAGAATTCAAGAGCGTAGCCGTTATCGGCCTGGGTTATATCGGCCTGCCTACGGCGGCCGTACTGGCGGGCAAAGGACTTAACGTCATCGGCGTTGACGTCAAGGAATCCTCAGTCGAAGCCATCAACCGGGGAGAGGTTCCGTTTGTCGAGCCCGACTTGGGCGAAGCAGTGTCCAAGGCTGTGTCAGCCGGTACTCTTAAAGCCACAACGGACACACCAGTGGCCGACGCCTACATCGTCGCCGTTCCGACTCCGTTCAACGCTGACCGGACTGCCGACCTCTCATACATAGAGGCAGCAGCGCGGAGCATCGCCCCCCAGCTGACGGGGGATGAGCTGGTCATTCTGGAGTCGACCTCTCCTCCCGGCGCTACGCAGCACCTTGGCGACTACCTCGTTGAGCTCCGCACTGACCTGTCGCTGGACACCCAATCAGGAAAGCCTGTGCTCCACGTTGCACATTGTCCCGAGCGTGTGCTGCCCGGCCGGGTCATGATCGAGCTTGTCTCCAACGACCGGATTGTTGGTGGACTCACCCGCGAGGCTGCAGAAATGGCACGCGACCTCTACAGCGTTTTTTGCGAAGGGGAAATGCACGTCACGGATGCAAAGACCGCTGAAATGGCGAAATTGGTGGAAAACTCCTACCGCGACGTGAATATTGCCTTCGCCAACGAACTGTCGGTCATCAGCTCCCGCTTGGGGATCGACGTCTGGGAGCTCATCGAACTCGCCAACCACCATCCGCGGGTGAACATTCTGCAGCCCGGCCCCGGCGTCGGCGGCCACTGCATTGCAGTTGATCCCTGGTTTATCGTCGCGGCGGCTCCCGAGGACGCCAAACTCATTCGCCAGGCCCGCGAAACGAACGATGCCAAGCCGGAGTGGGTAATCAATAAGGTCAAGGAATTGGTCGCCGGCCGCACAAACGCAACGGTGGCTGCCTTGGGTTTGGCGTTCAAAGCAGACATTGATGACTTGCGTGAGTCTCCTGCTATTTCAATTGTTGCATCGCTGAGTGAGCAGCTCCCCGAGGTCCGCTTCTCCGTAGTGGAGCCTCATGTGGAAGATTTGCCCCGAGCCCTCGTGGGTCGCAGCAACGTCTCTCTAACCGCCACGAAGGATGCCATCGAGCAGGCAGATGTGGTCCTTCTTCTTGTCGACCACACGGCATTCAAGGAACTGGACAGGGATCTTCTGGCCGGCAAGAAGGTCATTGATACGCGTGGAGTATGGCGCTAGCCAACCAGCAGTAACGGATCGAGCTCCAGCATTAGGACAGAATGAAGTACGCAGATGAACAGCAGTCCTTCTCGGCTGCCGCGTTGGCCCGGCGCCAGAAGTACCCCTCGGATATGGATGGCCTCTTGGCTCTGTATGAAGAGACGGTTGCACGCGGCCAGGAGGACGCTTTGGCGCTCCGCGCGCTACAACGGGAGTTCCTCGAGCTACGTGCCGAATCGGATCAGCTGCGTTCCGAACTGCAAACTGCCAGAAGCGAGGTCCAGCGGCTGAAGACGGAGCTGACCAAGCTGCGCCGATCTGCGAGTCTGCGTCTCGGAAAGGCGATGCTTGCGCCGATCCGGAAGGTCCGCCCGGCTGGTCAGGCACAGTCGCTGAAGCACCCGGTCCCGCAAAACGGCGAAGGACGCACGTTGGCACAAGCACCGGGGCCTTCCGAACCGGGAGGGCCCGGAGAGCAGCGCATGGAGCGGGAAATCCGGTTGGAGGAGTTGCTGTCCGATGTGCGGAAGGAACCGTCCGCGGCCAATATCCTCCGTGCCGTCGCGCATTACTACTATGTTCTCGGAGAGATCCAGGCACCGGCTGCGCTTATCCGGGAACATGCGGATGCTCTCGTATCACTGGATGCTCCTGGCCGGAGGGCTGTGGAAACAGTGCTCGGCCAGGAGCGGTTGCGGTGCAGAGAACCGGACATCGCTCCCAGACAGCCCAACGCCGGATACCTGGTTGAACGTGGGCGGGTCATGTACTGTGCCCACAGCACCGGGCACTTCAACAGCAACGGTTATTCGACGAGAACTGCTGAGCTCGTCCAGGGTTTCCTGAAGCAGGGTGTCGATGTTCGGGTGGTTGCCCGTCCCGGCTACCCCTGGGACGTACCGGTGGACCAACCAAAACCGCCTGTGAAGCGTTTTACGAGGGAAGTCCTTGGGGTGGAGCACGTTTTCACCCCTGGACCTTCCTGGAGCAACCAGCCGCTGGACCGTTATTGGCTGGAAGCTGCTGACGTGTACGTGCGGGAAGCCCAGCGGGCAAGAGTCGCCGCTATTCACTCGGCTTCGAACCATGTAACAGCGCTGCCGGCGTTGCTGGCAGCCCGTCGCCTTGGTCTGCCGTTCTCCTATGAGGTACGCGGGCTGTGGGAAATCACTGAGGCCTCCGAGAAACCGGGCTGGGAAAAGTCCGAACGTTTCCAGTTGGCAAAGAGGCTAGAGACCCTCGTAGCGTCCAACGCTGACATTGTCTTTGCGATCACGGAGCAGGTCCGGGAAGAGCTGGTTCGCCGTGGGGTCGAACGGGAAAAAATCCAGCTGTTGCCAAATGGCGTGGACACTGACCGGTTTACTCCGATGCCGGCGTCGGACAAACTCCGCCTCGACCTTGGTCTGCCAACCGGTGTTCCGGTCATTGGATATGCAGGGAGTTTGGTCCATTACGAAGGACTCTCTGATCTATTGGGCGCGGTTGCCCTGCTTCGGGACCGGGGCATTGATTTCCATGCAGTCATCGTGGGAGACGGGCCAGAATTGCCGCACCTCGTGGCCCGCACTGACAGTCTGGGACTGGGGGACAGAGTTACCTTCACGGGTAGGGTTGAGGCCACCAAAGTACCTGATTTCGTAAGCGTTTTCGACGTCATGCCGTGTCCCCGTCTTCGTCTTCCGGTTACCGAACTGGTTTCACCTTTGAAACCATTGGAAGCCATGGCCGCAGGGAAAGCCATGGTGCTGACCGACCTTGCACCCCTCCGTGAGTTCGCGGGCGCGGACCAGGGGCGGGCGTTGCTGGCTGAGCCGGCCAACCCGGTATCGCTGGCCGATCAGCTTGCCAAGCTTCTTACTAACAAGGCTCTTCGCGAGGAACTGGGGAAACGAGCGAGGCTTTGGGTCGTCCGGTCACGCCAGTGGGGCGACATAGCCCGGACCATGAGTGATTCGCTCTTACCGCTTCTTCAGGGCGAACAGCCTGCGCTGCCCGATCAAAGAGACCTGAAGCAGATCTCCGTCGGGGTCATAGCCGACTCCTTTACCACTGAGGGACTCCGCCCCGAAGTGCAGCTGACCGAACTGCTGCCCGGCGCCTGGCGGGACCAGCTCACGCAAAGCCCAATTGACGTGCTGCTTGTTGAATCTGCCTGGGAAGGGGTAGACGGGAAGTGGAAGCAGAAGGTCGGCTACTACGATGAGGAGCGCTTCAGCGACCTCCGCGGGATAATCGCCTTCTGTAACGAGCAGTCCATCCCAACGATCTTCTGGAACAAGGAAGATCCCGTCCACTTCAACCGGTTCAAGCGGACGGCCGAAATCTTCGACCATGTGTTCACCACAGACTCTGGATGCATCGCACGGTACGCCGAGTCCAGCAGCCGCAACCGAACGGTTGCTTCGCTTCCGTTCTACGCCCAGCCAAACCTCCACAACCCTCTCCCCACCGACTACCCGTACGAACACACTGTCGCCTATGCCGGTTCGTATTATGGCGATCGGTACCCAGCTCGCTCCGCGGAGCTGGCAGCAATCCTGTCAGCAGCCAAGCCGTTTGGGCTGGCCATCTATGATCGACAGCATCTCAACGAAGACAGCCCTTATCGCTTTCCGTCCAGTCTGGGACCGTTTGTTCGAGGAGGGCTGCCTTATCTGGAAATGGTAAAGGCATACAAGGCACACCCGGTCCACGTGAACGTCAATTCCGTGGACGCCTCTCCGACAATGTTCTCCCGCCGGGTCGCGGAGATTGCCGCTTCGGGTTCCGTTGTCCTCAGTGGAAAAGGCGAAGGCGTCACGAACGTCATGGCCGGTCTGGTCCAAACCGTCGCCAATTCGGAGGAAGCACACGCTGTCCTCAGCCGCTGGATGAAGAACGAAACAGTGAGACTGCGTGACGCCTGGCTTGGTTACCGGCTAATCCATCGAGGGCACACCGCTGCCCATCGCCTGGCCTATATGCTTCGCTGCGCCGGTATGGTGGTCCGCGCACCGGAACCGCCACGGTATGCGGTTCGGCTCAATGACCCGAGTCCGGACGCGCTGCGTCTTTTGGCTGCTCAGACAATTAGGCCGACAGCGGTAATCACCCCTGACCACTACGCGCTGGAAGGAAGCGGCCTGGACTTCCTTACGGAGTCGGAAGCGACCCCCGCAATGCTCGAACGCCTGGGCATCCGGTGGGTTGGCGAGATGCCGGGGGAGGGAACGGATAGAACAGTTTTCGAAGATCTTCTGACGGCGACAACTTTCGGCGAATGGTCTGAGATCGGGTTGTCCGCCGAAAACGGCAGCGGGGCTGGCGAAGGCCTGTTGCGCTATGGAACCGCTCCTGAGGGCTCCCTCAAGCTGTCATCAACGGTTCATGGTGGGGACCAGATAAACGGGAGGGTTGTTTTTCGCCGGTATCCGGCAATAGATGCACTCCGTGCTGCCCAGCCGCGGGTTTCCGTCAGGCCGCGATCAGACACGAACATTCTCATCGCCGGTCATGACCTAAAGTTCGCCAGCGGTATCATCCGGTCCCTTGAGTCCGAGGGACATACGGTAATTCTGGATTCGTGGCAGGGGCACAATCAGCATGATGAGGAGCTCAGCAGACAGAAGCTGTCCCAGGCTGATGTTGTATTCACGGAGTGGACGCTGGGAAACGCCGTTTGGTATTCCAAGAACCTGCACGCGCATCAGCGCTTGGTATCGCGGTTCCATTCCCAGGAACTTTTCACTGATTATCCCAAGATGATAGACACGGACCGGGTCGAGAAATTCATCTTTGTTGGGGAGCATGTGAAGAACATCGCCGTAAGAGATTTGGGTATGCCCCTGGCAAAGTCGATTGTTCTGCCTAACCCGGTGGAGGCACTGGAATTGGCAGCGTCCAAGGATGATGACGCGCGATTCACTTTGGGCCTGGTGGGGATAGTGCCGGCCCAGAAAGGTTTGGACAGGGCCCTGGATCTGCTGGCAGCGCTTCGCGCCGTCGATCCGCGTTACCGGCTCCGCATCAAGGGCAAACGGCCCGAAGACTACACGTGGATGAGTGCAAGGCCCGACGAAATGGCGTATTACGAGTCCCAGTACCAGCGCATCGAAGCCGATGCATTGCTCCGCGGAGCCGTCACCTTTGACGGGCATGGCCCGGACATGAGCCGATGGTACCGCGACATCGGTGTGGTCCTCTCAGTCAGTGAATTCGAGTCTTTCCATATGACTCTTGCTGACGGCGGTGCCAGCGGTGCTGTACCTGTGAGCTTGGCTTGGCCTGGTTCGGACCAGATCTACCCCGACTCGTGGCTGTTCGCATCCGTGCCCGAAATGGCGGCGTACATACTCACGGCGACCAGAACCACCAAGGAATGGAAGCGCCACGGCGCTGAGGCGAGTTCGTGGGTCAGCGAGCACTTGTCTTCAAAGAAGGTGCTGCCTGCGCTGACCAGTGTCATCTTGGGCGACCACCAGGCATGAGGGCCCGGGGCATCGCGCAGGCAACATTTGGGGCGCTCGGGGAAATGGCCGCTCGGCGCATCTTGACCCGTCCTTTAACCGGGAGGTCTAATCCCGATGGTGGTTGGAGTGCGAATCAAACCGACGCCGGCTACACCGTCAGGGCAACCACCGAAGGCAGATCCTTCAGTCTCTCCTGGACTATTCCCAAGCCCTATGATGTCGAAATGCATGGCCATTCGTTCGTCCTCCTCGACAGGAAGAGGGCACACCTTGGCGAAATTCGAATAGAGGCGGACGGACCCGCAAAGCTCGTAGGGGACCGGGTAGACAACAGGTCATCTCGTGTTCCGAGGCAGCAGCAAAAAGTAACGTTGACTGCGTGCACCGATGTAAGACTGCATGTTCAAACCAAGGACGGTCTTCTCGTACCCCGCGGTGTCTCGAGCCCGGGTGCAGGTTGGGCGGTATGGCAGGGAGAGCGTCACCTCACGTATTTGCTGGAAAAGCCTTTCTCGGGAGCGGGACGCTCCAAACTATGTGTCGCATTTTCGGCGATAGGCGCTCCGTACGACTTCACCTATAACTACCGCTCATCCCTAAAGAACGTGGACGCCTATCGGTTGTATATTCTCGACGACTTCGGGTCCCAGGGCTCGTACTACTTTGCGGATCACCGGGACCGGACGATATTCAACGCTGTGCAGGAGTTTATTGCGGAAACAGCCCGGCAGCTCGGCGTGAATCGCATGGATATCACCATGTTGGGTACCTCCAAGGGAGGGACGGCCGCAATCGCCCATGGTCTCAGGCTCGGCGTCGGCCGCGTTGTTGCTGGAGCGCCCCAGTACCTGCCCGGTTCCTACCTCAAGGGTGCGGCGCCCAATATCCTCTCGTTCATCGCAGGAGCTGATGACAAGGAGTCGGTAGCCTGGCTTGACCGGCTGATCCCTGAATCGCTAGGAGAGTCCAGCCGCGACACGTCGGTCTCCATCCTTGTTGGTGAAAATGACAGCCATCTTAAGATCCATGTCCGCCCCTTCATGGAATTTGCCGAGCGGGAGAACCTGCATGCCGCTGTGCTGGTGGTGGAAGATCTCAGTCATCAGGACATCGGCCGGGCATTCTCGCCCTATGTGGGCGAGGTACTTCGCTCAGACGACGATCCCGCCAGGCGAGGATCTCTCATTCCCTACCAGTTTGAATGGCGGAATGGGGCAGCGGGCAACGAGGTCCAGCTTAAGGCCTGGGTACCGCCGGGTGAGGTTGTCTCCACTGTTTTCAAGACCGAAAACGGTGCCTTGCCCCTGATGCCCTCGCACACTCCGACGTACTTCCGTACTGAGGTTCCGGAGGGACAGAGCGTTTGGGCGACGGTTACTCGCAGGGCCACAGATGGTTCCGGCGGCCTTCGTACCTTCGATACGAGGATTCTCGCACCCCGGGACAACTGAAGGACCATCTTTGGGGCGTTAGGAACTGCTTAGCCCCAGATTCGAACGGCTTTCCTATGGATAATCTCGTCCCCCAAACGTACGAACGCCCGGACGGAGCAGCCAGGGGGAACATCCTTGAAGACAACCACCTCTTCGCGGGAGTACCAAAGGGTCTTAAGCCGTTCAGCCCCCTTCACCAGATAGTAGGCGATCATCGCATCTGGACCGAACATTTTCTCGAGGTTGGCGGACACCACGGCCCTGCCGTCTGGAGAGCGGCTGACTGTCAGGCGGAATTCACGTGCCAGTGGGGCGAGATCCGGCGAGTAGGTCAGGTCATTAGATTGGCTTGATATGAAATCATGCAATTCATCTTCGTTTTTGAACTGCCGTCTACCCTCGAGGTTGTCTATATAAGCTGACTTATTGTCCTGAGACAGGTTGGATCCACGTCTCATGTATAGGAAGGTTGGCTCATTGTTGCGAACTAAAGTTAAGAGGATGCCTCGCTGGCTGAACAGGTCCGCTGCTTCTTGATCAATGAACTCCGGAATTCCCCAAGGACTGTAAGTTTCGAGCGTGTCATAGTAAGCACGGGGAATTACAAAGAACTTGTTCCCGGGTATGCACCGTCTGAATGCTACGTTTTCGAGTGTTACACCCTCCGGTCGGACATAGGCCAGAAACTGGCGGTACATGCCGACGGCGCTGACTGACTGAGGGGTTTCGCGCAGAACTCCACGAGCGATCAAATTAATTTGCTCAAAGTGGGCTGGGTGCAGTAGGTCGTCATCGTCCATAGATACTCGGATCAAGGCATCGTATTGATCGAGATGCAGATACTCAGAAGCCGACGCGAAAAGGGACTCCCTTCTTCCTGGCTGTTTATTTGGGTTTTTAAGTTTGTCAACGTGGGAAGTAGGGGGAGCGTCGTATCCACCGTTCGGGTGGTCATAAAGATGGATGCGGGTCATTGCCCCTATCAAGGAGCCCATGCGGCTGATTGACCGTTCGAGGGCCGGAAGATAAGCACTCTTGTCTCTGGAGACGTGGATGACTATCTGCATGTCCGTGCCGTCGGATAGCGGCGATTGTTCGCCTATAGAGGCAAGCGTTCTGCTAAAGCGGCTCAAATAAGACTTTATGATCTCCGGATCCGTCTCCGCATCACAGAAAATCATGTCTGCCCAGAGTAATAGTCGGGGCTGTTTGGAGCTCATACTGAAAGTTTTCCCGTCATTGTGCAGAAACAGCTAAGCGCTCGTATTGCTGCTTGTTCCAGGGGTTGAGTTTTTCTCCCCAATCTTGCAAAGCGTAGTCAATGAGTGGGTTGAGAACACTTCGGTACGGCATGTTGTGGCCGGCGGAAAATCGCTCAACAATGATTTGAACGTTCCCATCCGCTGAGACGGACGTTGTGGGATTCATCCCCAGTTGTTTGGCAAAAGGCTTGAGGTGTCGTTCGAGATGAAATGCATCATCGTCGTTCTGGACATAGATTACCTGATAAGTCCCTGGCGGCCGGGTGGCTACTCTCTGAATCAAACTAACGCGCTCTTTGAAATGGCTTAGCTCCTCGGGGGAGTTCATCTCCGGAAAGAGAGTCCGCTGGTACGTGAGAACGGGTTTAGCCCAATAGTTACGGACATCTGTTTGTGGGTTGAAAGCCAGGGCTCGGGATCCTTCGACGGATGCCGCGAGGTTGACGGAGGCGAAACCACCGCCCGACCCGCCAACAAACAGAATCTTCTTGGCATCCAACTGCTCTGCCACAGTTCTGACGGTTGAGCTGTAGCGTGCAGTTAGATCATCTTCCGCATCTCCTGTGAACCAAGCCAGCTCGAGCTCCGGGTAGGCCTCCAGCGCCCCGTCAGACAGAAAAAGAAGATTCTCGCTCCTGGACTGCAATGTAGACAGGAACTCGAATCGGGGAACCTCATACTTCGCGCGTGCAAGTGCGCCGTGACTAACGACCAGCAGGGTGTCGTCGCCTGTATTCTGCAGTAGGAAGCGAAGTGGATACTTTTCCCCAGCCCCCGTCCGGGGACGGATGACGTGTTCTGTACGTCCCTCAATACGGACATCCAGCTGATCAGGATCGCTCCAGCAGATCACGGGCGCCTGATGCTGGGCATCCCAGTTCCAATACAGGGGGTTTTCAAGGCCGCGGCTTTTCAAAGCGGCGGCTAGCTGCCCGGTAAGGTCGTGATAAAGCTGGTCCCTCAGGCTGGGAACGGCCTTTATACTCGCTCCTTTGGTCAGCGCCACCTTCGGTTTGGCATCGAGAACCGCAATTCCGCGCCGCTGCAGGTGTCGATAGTAGGGTGCATAAGCGATGGCGCGGGCACGCCCATACATGCGGCGGCGGACTCCCGTGGCTTTCTGGGAGCGGGTTGCCGGAGGCAGCTTCAGGGTGAACGTCCGAGATTGGAGTCCCAGCGTCCCGAGAAGGGCTATCAACCCGTCAGCGGCGGTTTTCCACAGGGCTAGGTGCTCCCGCGTACCAAACTTGATATGACGGGTGATCTCGGCACCCCGCACGGAGGCCTCGGCTAGGTGCGGTGACGCGGTCAGATAGGTCCCGTCGGTGAGCCGGAAGACTCCGAATCGTTCATCTGACAAGTCCCACAGCACACAGTCCAATTGCCCTGACTTCTCTACGAGTTCGTCGGTCAAGGACGATTGCGCGTCATCCATCAAGACACGTGACGCGGCAGAGGTCAGGTTTGGCACGGCGGAGAGGTCAACACTGCTGGCACCGTTCATTGAACTAATCAACGACTGGCGAGCTACGTATCCCGCACGGACCGCGTTGTCACTGTAAGTGGCGAGGAGGTTTACGGCAACCTCGCTGCCGTAAACCAGAACCCGGATTTTAGGCATCCCCGAAGTCAGCGATCCGCGACCCGACTCCCAGCATTTGTTCAATGGCAGCCACTGTGCGGGCGGCAGCCTTTCCATCGCCGTATGGATTAACGGCGTTGGCCATCGAATCGAAGTGCACCTTATCGTTCAGGAGCTGATCAACCTCGGTTACGATCCGTTCCTCGTCGGTACCGATCAGCTTGACCGTGCCGGCAACCACGGCTTCCGGGCGCTCGGTATTTTCCCGCATCACCAGGACAGGCTTGCCCAAGCTGGGAGCCTCCTCCTGGACTCCGCCGGAATCGGTGAGGACCAGGTGGGACATGGACAGCATGCGGGTAAATTCACCGTAAGGCAGCGGCTCAACCACCAGGATGTTCTTTTTGCCTTCAATCGCAGGCATGACTGCTGCACGGACCACTGGGTTCTTATGGAGCGGTACCACGATCATCAGATCGGGTTCTGCGCCCGCAATGCGGGCCAGAGCACGTCCGACGCCGCGCATAGCCTCGCCCTGGTTCTCTCGACGGTGGGTGGTGACCAGTAGGATCTTTTCGCCCTTGGCAGCGAGCTCCTCGAGCGCCGGATCTGTGAAAGGAACCTTCTTGTCAACGGTCATAAAGAGGGCGTCGATGACCGTGTTTCCAGTGACGACGATGTCCGCTGAAGGGATGTTTTCCTTTAGGAGATTTGCGCGGCTGGTGCTGGTGGGCGCCAAATGAAGGCTGGCGATCTGGGACGTGATTTTGCGGTTTGCTTCCTCCGGAAACGGCGAGAAAAGGTCACCGCTGCGCAGGCCCGCTTCTGCGTGGACCACGGGGATGCTGTGGTAGAACGCAGCGATGGCACCGGCTGTTGACGTGGTGGTGTCGCCCTGCACAACTACGGCGTCGGGCCGGTTCACACTGAAGAGCTTATCGAGGCCCTCGATGGTCCTGGTCAGGATGCCGTTGAGCGTCTGACCGGGAGAGAAAATGTTCAGGTCGTGGTCGGGCACGATCCCAAAGAGGCTGTTCACCTGATCCAGCATGGAGCGGTGCTGCCCGGTAACCGCGGTGAAGTGGTCCAGCGTTGCCGATTCCTGAAGTGCCGCGACGATAGGCGCCATTTTGATGGCTTCAGGACGTGTTCCGTAGATAGGCATAACGAGTGGCAAAGCGGTACCCCATAAAAGTGCGACTTGTTGAGTGTCCGCCAATTCTAGCTGATCCGGCATTACTCTTGTCCTTTGCCGATGTCTGTGACTGATGCCCCCGCCGTGACGACGCTTGGGTGCGGGAGGTCTACAAGCGGTAAAAGACGGGTGAACCAAAAGCAAATTACTTATTTACGAGACCCAATTTCTCCCCTAATTTCAGCCCTCAACGAGGATCGGGTTCGGTGGAAGCGCATGGGCGTCTCTGGGGCTGAATCCGTCGGTTACCGGGGGAGCGGCGTGGGGGAGCTGTCGAGCAGGAAGCGGTCGCTGGGCCGCACTGGCCAGAGATGGGCGTGGTTCGCATCCTCGCTCCACCCCGCCCTGCGCGCCCGTCTAAAACGGACACAGCAACTCAGCCGCCCTCGCTCCGGGGAACCAGACTATGGGCTAGTGAGCGTCATCGTTCCGTTCCACAACGTGGCGCCGTATCTGGACCGCTGTCTCACCAGCTTGGTGACACAGTCCTACCGCCGGCTGGAGATCATCCTGGTGGATGACGGCTCCACGGACACGAGCGCCCGCATCGCGGCAGGCTACGCACGCTATGACCGCCGTATCAAAATCATTCGCGGCCACAATGCTGGACCCGGCGGGGCGAGAAACATCGGCATCAGGGCTGCGCGCGGAACACTGCTCGCCTTTGCTGACGCGGACGACGTCGTTCCGTACCGGGCGTACGAGTTCATGGCCGCCAGCCTGGCACAGTCCAAATCTGACTTCTGCGTCGGCTCCTACGGACGTATCCGGGGCAACCACCGCACGTCGGTGCACCTCGCGGACCGGCTGCATCAGAAGCGGCGCCCAAGGGTCACTCTCCGGGACGTGCCGGAGATCATTGATGACGTGTTCCTTTGGAACAAGATGTTCCAGCGGCCGTTCTGGGACAACGAGGTGGGCAGCATCCCGGAACGGATCCGCTATGAGGATCAGGAGGCCACGGCACGAGCCTATCTGAAGGCATCCTCCTTCGACGTCCTGCCGGACCCGGTTTACTCGTGGCGCATACGTGAAGACGGTTCCTCCCTGACCCAGGAGAAGCACCTCATGGAGGATCTCCGCGACCGCCTGCTCGTCAACGAACGTGTCCGGGCACTCCTGTCCGAAGGAGCGCCCGAGGCTGCCGTGGCGGCCTGGCAGCGGCGGGTGGCAGGTGCGGACTTGATTCCGTACCTGGAACAGGCAGCAGATGCCTCTGATAAGTATTGGGCGATGTTGAGCGAGGGTGCAGCCAGGCTGCTGGAGGGAAGCCGGCAGGAGCTGGACCGAATCGACCCGCAGGCCCGGGCCCTGGCGTACCTGGCAGCTGCGAACCGCCGGGACGAGCTGGCACTGGCACTCGTCGACAGGATCAACAACGGAACAGCCACGCCGCTGGTGTTCGGAAGGACTATCACCGCCCGTCCGACGTTCCTCGCAAGTCTGGACGTGTCGGTTCCAGCCAGCCTGCTGCGCGTCGATCCGTCCACCCTTGAACTTGTGGCAGCCGCGGACCCGCCGCAGGAACAGGAGAACGGTGTTTTCCGGGTTGAGGGGTATGCCTACGTCCGCAACGCCGAGCTGACGGGTATCCCAACGGTGCTCACTGTGGGCACGACCGGAACGGACGGATTTAGCGCGCTGCCTGTGGAGCGGATGCGCAATCCACATCTGGATCTCGTATCGAGCGACCGCAACTGCAGCCACGCGGACGCCGCCTTCGCAGTTGAAATGCCCGGCCCGACGCCGGAACTTACTGTGCGGCTCGAAGTGGCCGGACATTTGCTGGAACGTGCCGTGGCCGTTCCCGCCCCAAAGGCAGCGAGCGCCCGAAGGATCGGTACCCCCGCCGCGGAATCCCTAGCCGCAGGTCCCCGAGGAAGCCTGCAGATAAAGGTTTCAGGGGGACCGCCGGAAGCCTCCTATGCCCTCGTCACCTCCCGCCACCGGATCCCGGCGGAAACCAATGCGGTTCAGGATGGGGTGCTGCTGACCTTCCCGCTGGCCTTCCGGTCCTGGGGGCAGGAAGTGCCCGCGCCGCCGTCGGGCGCCTACACACTGCGTTGGAGTGCCAAGGGGAGCGGAGCCGGTGCGGGGGATGTTGCAGTGGCCGTCCAGGAGGGCGTCTCACGTTCGTTCCGTTCATTCCTCACCCCGGCTGCCCGCGTCAGGGGGTTCAGGACTTCATCCGGAGCAATGGCCGTCAGCATCACGGCTCCGCTGGCTGATTCCGAAGCCGGAGACTTCCACCAGTACAGGCTGCGCCGCACCTGCTTTGCTCCCGGGCGTGAACCGTCCCTGCAGCCGGGGATCCTTTTTGAGAGTTTCGGAGGCAAGAACTGCACTGACAGCCCCCGCGCCATCTCGGATTACCTGGCATCCGCCGGGTTCGATGAACCCCTGTACTGGTCGGTGGCCGACAGGTCCGTGGAGGCACCGCCCTACGCGGTACCGCTTCTGCAGGGATCCGCTGAATGGTACGAGAGGCTGGCAACAACCCGGGCACTCGTGAACAACAACAATTTCCCCTGGTACTTTCGCAAGTCGCCGGGACAGTTCTACCTGCAGACCTGGCACGGAACCCCTTTGAAGAAGCTTGGGCTGGATATCCCGCCTCGTAATCTCTCCCTGTCCTACCGGGACCTGATGAAACGCGAAGCGCAGTGGTGGGACCTGCTTCTTGCACAGAATGAGTTTGCAGCGCGAACCCTTCCGGCAGCGCTGGGCTATAGGGGCGACGTCCTCTCCTCCGGTTATCCCCGGAACGATGTGCTGGTTCGGGAAGGAAAAAGGGACGACGCCGTTCGGAACAGGCTGGGAATCAGTGCCGGCCAGAAAGTGATTCTCTATGCCCCTACGTGGCGTGATGCTGCTCGGACCGATGCCGGACGCCCCGACTGGGTGGGGCATCTGGACATGAAGCTGGCCTCACGTGCCCTGGGCCCCGGATACACGTTCCTTATCCGCGCACACCACAACGTTTCGGCTCAGCGCCGCGTTGCAGCATCCCCCAACATTCTTGACGTTACTGACTACCCGGACATCAACGACCTGTACCTGGCAGCGGATGCGCTGGTGACGGACTACTCTTCCGCAATGTTCGACTTCTGCCTGCTCGGAAAGCCGATGTATTTTCTCGTCCCGGACCTGGCAGGGTTCGAGTCTTCGCGCGGCCTGTACCTCGACCTCGCTGAGACTGTGCCCGGTGTTCCCGCAGCAAACACAGCGGAGCTGGTTCGGATGCTCCGACAGGACCCCGCTCCGCTCATTGCCCAGGTGCGCGAGTTCTCAGCACGGTTCGCCGGAGGGGAAGTCGGCAGGGCCGCGCAGGCTGCAGCCGAGGCCATGCTGGCGGCTACCCCCGCATTTAGTGGGGCACATCCCGAAGGGCGGAGGTGAAATCTGTGGCCGTTGGACAGTTCGCGCTGGTCGTCGCGGTCTACAACGTGGCCGAGTACCTGCCTGCGTTCCTTGAATCACTCAGAGCGCAGAGCTATCCCCTTAAGGATCTCGAAATAGTCATGGTCGACGACGGGTCAACGGACGAGTCCGCCAAAATCGTGGAGCAATGGTCCAGACTGCACCAACCTTCCCTGCGCCTGGTCCGGCAGGAGAACCTTGGCCCGGGGGCAGCGCGCAACGCAGGGCTTCGGCTGGTCAGCAGCACCTGGGTCACGTTCTGCGATCCGGACGACGTATTCCATCCCCGCTACTTCCAAGAGGTTGCCGACTTTCTGGCAGGCGACTCCAACGGGTCGGCTCAGCTGCTGGCCACCCGGCTGGTCCAGTTCTCTGACGGCACCGCAACTCTTCGGCACACTCACCCGCTTGGCAAGAAGTTCCGTGCCGGCAATGCGCTCGTGGACCTGGACGCAAACCCCGAGTACATCCAGCTGCACGGACCCACTGCCTTCCTGCGCACCGCGATCCTGAGAGAGCACGGGCTCGGGTTCGATGCGCGGATCCGCCCCAAGTTCGAGGACTCGAACCTGATCGGCCGGTACCTGGCCGCGGCGGACCGCCCGGTTCTGGGCATCGTTTCCACCGCCCGCTACCTGTACCGCAGGAACCGGCAAAGGGGGAGTTCCCTCGTGGCCGGCGCATGGGCGGACCCCCGCGCCTACGAGGAGCTGCCGCGATACGGGTACCTGGGGATGCTCCAGGCCATTCAACGCAGGCTGGACCGGGTCCCGGCCTGGGCGCAGTACATGGTGCTCTATGACCTCGTCTGGTTCTACATCGATGACAAGAGGATGCACAGCCAGACCGCCGGTGCCACACCGGAACAGCAGGAGTCGATGCATGCCCTGCTCACCGAGATCATAGCCATGATCGATCTGGAGGTTATCGATACCTTTAGCGTGGTCAGCCAGGGGTGGATCTTCCACAACGTCCTCCGGACCGGCTACAAGACCCAGGATGCTTCTCCGCCGCTGGTACAGGAATGGGAACGGGATGAGCGGCGGAACACAACGCGGTACTCCTTCCTCTTCCACGGCTCGCCGCCTGAGGAAAAAATCTTCATAGACGGAACTCCCGCCGTTCCGGCAGCCACCAAGATCCGCCACCACCAGGTGCTTGGCCGGACCCTGATCAAGGAACGCATCCTCGTCCTGTCTATCGATGAGTCATCTACCCTCGAAATCGCTTTGGACGGAGTGCATACGGAGGTGACCAGGGACCGCCGGGTACCACTGCAACCGGGCCGGACACCTGATCAGCTTCCCGATTTCGATCTGAGGCCTCCCGCGCTGCCCTCCCTGATAAGTAACCCTATTCGCGTACGGGCTGAACGGATCGCCAGCACCCTCCGACGCCGTCGAGACAATCTGGTACTCCGCGGAATCCTCACCGGCAGAGGGACTGTGGCTGAAGGCCGTGCCGCGGTCCGGCGCCGTCTCGCACGGCTAGACCGGCGCCGCCAGCTCCGGAGCAGGGCCGCAGCAGACCAGAAGCTCATTGCCCGTGCGGCAGAGGAACCTGCCCAATCCAGATACCGCGACGCATGGATCCTCATGGACCGGATCGGACGCGCAGATGACAACGCAGAGCACCTCTACCGCTATCTTCTCCGGAACCGTTCGGACATCAATGCCTGGTTCCTCCTGGATCCGGAGAGTCCGGACTGGGCACGCCTGCGGGCTGAAGGCTTCCGTCTGGTTGCCTACGGTTCAGACGAAGCCGTCCTGCTGTACCTCAACGCTGCGTACAAGATCTCCTCCCACGCAAACGGCAACGTCGAATTCCCGGTCAACAAACAACGTTTCGGTTCGGGTCCCGCCCGTTTTGTCTTCCTGCAGCATGGAGTCATCAAGGACGACATGTCCCTGTGGCTCAATGCCAAGGACATAGCCCTGATGGTCACCGCCACGGCCGGAGAACACGACTCGATCGCAGGGGACGGGAATAACTACAAGCTAACTCCGCACGAGGTAAAGCCCCTGGGATTCGCCCGGCATGACGCACTATTGCATGCCGCCGGAAAATCGGGGCTGGAGGGACGGAGAAGCATCCTGGTCGCGCCCACCTGGCGCCAGTACCTGAGCAGGGAACTTGCAGCGGCCGGCTCGGACGCCGCACGGGTCGAGGTGTTCGAACACAGCGAGTACGGCAGTGCATGGCTTCGGCTGCTGCGCTCGCCCGAGCTCCGCGAGTACTGCGTGCGAAACGGGGAACAAGTTATCTTCCTGCCCCACCCTGAGCTCGAGCTGATGGTGCCTTTGCTGGAACTGCCCGATCACGTGGTTCCCACCGCGTATTCCGGGATATCCGTCCAGAAAAAGCTCGTCGAAGCCCACACGCTGGTGACTGACCACTCGTCAATTGCCTTCGACGCCGCCTACGCGGGAGCCAGGGTTGTGTACATGCAGCCGGACGGCCGGGGGATATTCGGCGGGGGACACGTCTACCGGAAAGGCTATTTCGACTATGTTCGGGACGGACTGGGTCCATTGGCAAAGGACGTTGAAGACGCCATCTCGATGCTGAGCCGTGTTGATGCAGGCGAACTCCACGCACCGTATCGTGAACGCATCCTGCGGACGTTCCTCCACTGGGATGGCCGCAGCTGCGAACGTATTACGTCCGCCATCGAGGACCTCGGACGCCCCGCCGGGACACGCCCGTATGAGCGGCCGGCCTGAATGGCACCCGCCGGTTCCCGGCCACTTCTGCAGCGGATCCGCAGCAGGGCCAGGAAGATCACGGAGCGGGCAGGCGGCCGAAAACCAGGCGCCCCTGCCGGGAGCGGACTTCTCAGCCTGGTGCTGGTGCCGGGACAAGATGAAGATTCACTGCTGAGAACGGTTGCTGCACTCCTGGCCGGGGACGAACAGGACCTTGAGATCATCGTGGCAGTTCCGGGCGATGCCCCGCCCACTGGACTTCCAGCGTTGGCGGCCACGGATCCGCGCCTCCGCCTGCTGACGGGAACGAGTCTTGAAGATGCCTTTCACTCGTCTGCCGGCGCGTTTCTCACGTTCGTAGAGGCCGGTGCGGTTCCTGTCCCCGGACTCCACCGGGCGCTTGCCAATGCGCTGGAATCGTCGTCGGCGCAGTTCGTGGCAGCAATCCCGTACCAGACCGCATCACCCGCCAGCCGAACCATAGTCAGGCTGCCGGAAGAACAACGCCGAGGGCTGACCCTGCTCACGCGACCCGAGGCATTTGCAGACACCGCCATGTGGACGAAACTCTATCGCCGGGAATTCCTGGTGCGGGTCATGGGGCATACACCCGTGCCTGACCCAGAATTCCTCGCTCTGCGGGGATACCTGCTGGCTGACGGCTTTGACTACCTGGTCACCGCAACGGGCAGGCAAGCGGGTCGGCCCACAGCCGCGGGCATCCGTGAAGAGCTTTTTGAACTCGCTCAGCGGGCACGCAGTGTTGCAGCCCTGGTAAGTGGAGAGACTCACGAGACAGCGTTGCGCTCCTGGTTCGGCGCAGCCCTGGGGAGCGAATGGCTGCGCTTCTCGAAAGAAGTTCCGCGGCAGGATGAGTCCTATTGGGACGATTTGGGGGAAGCGGCTGCTTTGGTCCTGAGAACGCCCGGCGCCGTGAGCGGATTCCCCGTTCACTCCCGAATCCTGGCGTTTTTGGCCGCCGGCGGGTATCTGGAGGACTTCAGGACGGTGCTCGCGGAGCTGCAGGACAACGGAACCGGTTTTCGCCTCGTTGCAAATCCCGGCGGTGAACTGGAAGAAATCCCGGCTTATCTGCCTCTCATCAGCCGGGCAATCCCAGCCGAAGTGCTCCGTCTGCCCGGGTTACCAATGCTCCGGTGCGGGCTTAGCCGGTTTGGCTGGACAGGAAGAACCCTCCAGCTGGGCGGGTTTGCCTATCTGGAGGGCCTGGACGCAGGCAGGGAGCCAGTGACGCTGGGACTGTGGCTCGTGGAACCGCGTTCGGGCAGCCGGCTGCAGCTTCCCGCCGCAAAGCACTATGACCCTGCCATTGACGAGGCTTCAGGCGACCAGCTGAACTCCTACGCCGGTGCCTGTTTCCTCGCAGAGATCGACGCTGCAACGGTGCTGGCGGCCATGGGCGACCAGAGCGCGGGCGAATGGTACGTGGAACTGGAATTGTCCTGGCGGGGCCTGAGTGTCCGTGACCGGCTGGCCGCGCGGGACACGGACCGTGTCCCTGCCCGCTTCCCACTGGGCCCTGTCATCGGAAGGCGCAGGCTTACAGCTCTCTTCGACGGAGTCCTCGGACTGCGTTTCAGCGTTGTCAGCTACCGCTACCTCGCGGACCCGCCGGCCGTGAACGGTCCAACGGTGTCCCTTTCATTCCGTGGAGAAGCGCCGGCCGGCGTTTTCCTGGATGTGCCCGGGGCAGCCTCCCTGCCGTTTGAGGCTTCGCCCTCTGACCCGGCGACCTTTAGCCTCACCGTTCCCTCCGCACTCACACAGATTGCCGCCGATGCCGAGCTGGGCTGCCTGATACGCGCCGGGAAGCCCGGTGCGCCCCAGCCGGTCGGCGCAGCCGACGAGGCGCCGGAAGTGGAACGGCTGGAACAATCCGGCGCAGAAGTTCGTGTGGCGGTGAGCGGATTCGGGTTCCTCTCCCTGATCTTGAGTCCTGCCCGGCTCCAAGTGAGCGGCTGGCGGACCGAGGGGACCGCCGTCGTTATTGTCCTGGCGGAGGGTGCCGCCAGGCTGCAGCGACCGGGCGACCTGGCACTGGTAGGCCCGGAGACTATAGTCGCGGATGCCCTGCGAGCCGGACCGGCCGGCAGGACGGAGGCCGTGTTCGAACTCGCCAGGGACTGCTGGGGTGCAGGCGCTTCGCTTCCCAGAGTTGGTCGCTACCGCCTCGTGTGGCAGCAACCCGGGCGGGAGACCCCGATAGTCGTGAGCGGGGCGCTCGCGGAGCGACGAGCCGAGGCCAAGATGACCAGTCTTCGCATCGTGTCACCGGCACGTAACCAGGGGCAGGAGTTCCAGCTGCAGCTGACGTCTTTCCTCAAGGACGTGGAGCGGAGCGGATATGGACGTCGGCGGCTCATCGACGCGTATTGGGCCAGTGTGGCCCCTTTGGACGCAGATGCGGTGCTCTTCGAGAGCTTCGGAGGCAGATCGCCGTCGGACAGCGGGTTGGCCATCTCGAATGAGCTGGCCGACCGCCGTCCGGGGCTCAGAAGGTATTGGAGCATCGCGGACGCATCGGTTCCCGTCCCGGAGGGGTGTGTTCCGCTGCTGAGGTTCAGCGCTGAGTGGTTTCACGTCCTGGGGACCGCAAAATACCTGGTAAACAACAACGACTTTCCCGTGTTCTTCCGAAAACGGCGGGGGCAGGTGTATGTGCAGACCTGGCACGGCACGCCGCTGAAGCGCATTGGGTTCGACACGCCGCGCCAAAGACTGACGCCCTCGTACCTGCGCACTCTTGGGCGGGAACCGGGGGAGTGGGACCTGCTGCTGGCGCAGAGCCCGTTCGCTGCGAGGCAGCTCGCTAGAGCTTTCCGCTACACGGGGCCGGTCGCCGTGCTGGGATACCCCCGGAATGACGCGCTGAGGAGTGCTTCAGCACAGTCCGTCCGGGCAGAGGTACGTGACCGGCTCTGCATCTCTCCGGCAGACACCGTGGTCCTGTATGCCCCGACGTGGCGCGACAACGCCGTAGACAGCAGCGGCCGAGTGCAGGCTGTCAGCTACCTGAAGGCGGCAGACGCTGCACAGCTGGGCCCTGGATACTCGCTGCTCTACCGCGGCCACCATAAGGTACTCGGCCAGAGGGGAAATCCGGCTCTGGGAATGAAGGATGTGACGGACTATCCGCACGTTACCGACCTTTGTTTGGCCGCCGATGTCCTTGTCACCGACTACTCATCCATCATGTTCGACTTCGCCGTTACCGGTAAGCCGATATTCTTCCTGGCCCCGGACCTCGCACAGTACCGCGACGAAACCCGGGGGTTCTATTTCGATTTGCAGGAACAGGCGCCCGGACCGATAGCAGAAAACAGCCGGCAACTGTTCGACCAAATACGGTCGCATCGGCCTGCGCAGTGGGAAAGCAAGTACCGGACTTTCGTCGAGACATATGCTCCGATGGACGACGGCGGTGCGACCGCCCGCGTGTGCCGGGCGGTTTGGGGGGACGATTAAAAGCACTGTTGTGGCAATGGTCTCCGTCTGGTAGTTCCTATGCCTTCAAAACAATCCGGATTTCAAAAGGGTCTCATTTGTCCCTGCCGGATTACCGAGTGTCAGGAGCAAACCATGACAGTACAGGCAGTCATCCTCGCGGCTGGCATGGGCACCAGATTGGCGCGTCCGCATCCTAAATCGATGACGCAGCTCAGTGATGGCCGGACAATCATGGAACAGCAGGTCGGCAACCTTCGCGCGGCATTCGGTGAAGAGCTGCGCCTGACAATCGTGGTGGGTTACAAGCTTGAGCAGATCATGGAGCATATGCCCGACGCGTCGTTTGTCTATAACGAAGCATTCGACCAGACGAACACGTCCAAGAGCCTGCTGAAAGCCCTCAGGAACTCTTACGAGGGCGGCGTGCTGTGGATGAACGGTGATGTGGTTTTCGACCCGGCCATGCTGGAGGAGCTCCGGCCTTACATCGATGCTGACCAGTCCTTTGTAGCCGTGGATACCTCCGTCGTCTCTGACGAAGAGGTGAAGTACACCGTTGACGGCCACGGACACATCGACCAGTTATCGAAGGCAGTCAAGAACGCGCTGGGTGAGGCTGTCGGCATCAACTACGTATCCTCAGGAGGCAAGAAATACCTCCTCAACCGACTGGCTGAGGTGGCGGACCAGGAGTACTTCGAGGGCGGAATCGTCCAAACCATTCGGTGGGACGGACTGGCCTATATGCCAGTGGACATCAGCAGGTACTACGCGGTTGAGGTCGACTTTGCCGAGGACCTGGACCGCGCGAATGAGGAAATGAGGCTCCGCCTGCTGACTCCCTGAGGGCGCGGGGCCACTGGGCACCTAGGAATCTGCAGCGTGCGCCTTGGCGCTTTCAAGGCGCTGCTCCCATGCAGCGCGTTCCTGCCAGAGGCCGTCGATGGTCCGGGCGTACATCTTTACCAGCTGAACCAACACGGATTCGTGCCGCATCAGGTGTTCGTAGCTGATGGAGAAGCCGGTCTGGAAGGGCTTCTCTTCTCCCTGCCTGTTTTCAGGTTTTGAACCGTAGAGGTTCTTCATGAGGCGCTCCTCGGTCACGTCCGCATTGGCCTGCAGAATGAGCCGGTACTGTGTACGCCAGTGTTTCCCAATGGTCTGCTCTGCGTCATTCACCCCCGCCTCCCTGAGCTGCATCGCCAGCCATCCCAGGAGGCTCTTGCTCAAGTACTGCTCGATGGACCTAATCGGAAAATGCGCCAAGGCAGCAAAGGGCTGCGGCTGTTCTTCGGAGACTGTCTGCCCGCCATGTGCCCAATCCCGCACATGATGGTTGCCGTTGCCAATGTGGTATCGGCGGCAACCTTCCCTGTCGTGAAAGATCATCGATTTGGGGGACATCTTTAGGGTGTCGAGGGTGGTCATCGTGTCGAAGATGGAGAGAGCGTCACCGGGTTTCGGCTCTCCCGTGTACACGTAATTCAGCCGGGGAACATAAAAAGCCCGTCCTTGGCCGGTCTTGCGCGGCACGGCAGCCATAAGACCTTTATCCAGTTGGAGGAACTCGTCAGCGTCCAGGAAAAACGCGAAATCAAAGTCCTCGGTTTCAGAGCAACGCCGGTACATTGAGGTCATTTTGACGTTTTGTTCCATTGCCTGGGAAGGGTCGGTGGAGAGCGTCAGCGGGAGCCCCTCGGCGACGAGCGCGTCCAGGATATCCCTTGTGCCGTCGGTCGACAGGTTATCCGCAATATAGAGATGGTCAACCTGGCTCAGTGTGTGGCGGACGAAAGACTCTATGATGTCTTCTTCGTTTTTGACCATTGAAAAACAAACAGAACGCACTTAGGCCCCCTAGTGGTTTGACACTTGCGGCGGACAATTCTGATGAGTGCCTGATTTCAAAGAACAGCCATGAGGAATTGGTATCCGGCCTCCTTGGCGTATGCAGCAGGATCGAAGACTTCCGAGGGCAGGGTCCCCTCCGCGAGCCTCGTTAGCCCGGCACGAATCCCATCCGCGGAGTTCTCTACGATGAGCCCATAGCGGTCCTGCAGGATGTCGCGGGGGCCGGGAAGATCGGTGCAAATGATGGGGCGCTGCAGGATCATCGCCTCGAAGAGCACCATGGGCTGCCCTTCGTGCAGCGAACTGAGGACCAGCGCTGATGCCCTGGCAAGGGCCGGGTAAGGGTTCTGCCTCTGGCCGGCGAGGAGGATGTATCCTTCGGCGTCCGACGCCTGGATCTGCTGCTCAAGATCAGCCCGCAGAGGTCCTTCCCCGATGATTGTCAGGTTCGCGTCCGGGTGGATTGTCCGGTACTGGATGAAAGCCCTGATGAGTTTGGCATGGTCCTTCTCCGGTGAGAGGCGTCCGATCGCCAGTACATTCAGGCGGGCAGAGCCGAACCAGTCTGCGATGTCCGGGTCAAGGGGAGCAGCCGACTTCTCCCTCACTGCCTCGGCGTCGATCTGGTTGATGCAGTACCCGAAGAGGCTCCGGTCGATGTTGAAGGCGCTGCCAACGTTCCGGGCGTTTTCGTACCCGAGACTTTCCGACACCGAGAGCAGACGGTCGAACTCGGGATAGAGGCGGAAGACCCCCTCGAGGTTGGCGAACTTCATTCTCAATTCATTGAGCATGTCGTTGTGCAGGTAGATGGATCGTTTGGTGCCGGAGCTTCCGCCCGCTGCCAGCAGCGCCGTCCAGAAAGGGGAGTAGCCGTCGAATTCCACCAGGGAGTGGAAAGCCGCCGAACCAAAAATCCTGCGGAACTCCCTATTCATCGCGGCAGCATGAATTCTCTGCTGCTCCGGGGAGTCAAGCCTGTGTGTTCGCGTGAAGCGGTCGTGCAGCCAGCGTTCCTCCGGCCGAAGGGCATGGACTCCGACCCGGCCGATGAGCTGCACGTCGCCGGGGAGGAGTTGAAGCTGGGACAGGCGCCCCGGTTCCTTGTTCAGCACATGCGGCTCAACTACGAGGATTTTCCGGATTTCCCGGTCCAGGCTGTTGGTCAGATTACGGAAGGAGGTAGAAATGCCGTTGGGGATCAGGCTGTGGTGGAAGAGTACCGCGGGCGGTTCGGCATCCGGGTCGGGCAGATGCTCCACTCCGGTCTCGGAATCTCCAAAGAAAAACTCGGTCACCCGCGCACACGCCCCGCCGTCTTCGTAGCCGGCGAAGCGTTGGGCGGCCTCAGCATACCTGTCCTGGATCGCCGCGTGCCCGCCAGATAGGGCGTCGCTGACCAGCGGCGCCAGTTCCCGTCTGTTTCGGCAGACCACCCCCGGCATGTCGTCAAGCTCCAGGTACAGACCGCGTTCCGCGGCGTACTCCTCGTAGTCGTACGCGTAGTAGATGATTGGACGGTTCATCGGCAGGTAATCGAACGCGATGCTGGAATAGTCGGTGATGAGGACGTCCACCGCGCTGAGGAGATCACTCGTGTCGATTTCCGGTGGAACGATGGTGACGCCGAGGTCCAGGCCGGCGAGCAGTTTCTCGGTGAGCCGGTGTGCCCGGAAGACCAATTGATACTGAGTGTCTGAGAGCGCCGCCAGATCAGCCAGGAGCGCAGCCCGGTCCAGAACGCGGTCGGTGGTGGAACCCCGCCACGTTGGCGCATACAAGACCACCGGCAGGTCCCCGGGAACGTTCAGGGATTCACGAATACGGTCCCTCAGCTGACTGCCCATGGTGACCATCCGGTCCAGCCGGGGTGAGCCCGTCACCCGGATCTTTCCCCGGAACAGTCCTTCAAGGTCATGGCGTTCAATCAGTGCCCAGGACGTATGGGTGTTGGGAGCCATAATGTGAGAGCTTTGAAGGAAGTTGCGTGCGAGGTTGCTGTGCTCCATAGCGGGCCCCCTCATGTCCTTGCCGAGGGTCTTCAGAGGAGTCCCGTGCCAGGTATTGAGGTACCGTTGCCCGTCCCTGCGAATAAAATACGGCGGAAACGAAACGTTGTTCACCAAATGTGAAGCGGTTGCAAGTACCCGCAGGTACAAGTCGGAGTGGGGAACGGCGAAAAAGACATTCTCCCGTTCGCGGACGTCACCGGGTACCACCGCGGGATCGTTGACGGCCCACACATGCCGGTAGCCGCTGAACTCGGGCAGGTCGGCAAAATGCCGGAAGAGGGCCAGAGGATGGCATCCCACAGTGGCACCGTGATTGCTCTCCCACAGAATCGTCTTTGGCCGCAGTTCTACGGTTTCGTAATACTCGAGGTACTGCATCGAGTGTTTCTGGGACGTGTTTTTCAGGTATTTCGGGACGTCGATCCCGTCCGGAGTCATGAAGATACGGGTCTGCAGGAATGCATTGGCGGCGCCGGATAGGTCACCCATCTGCATCAAGGCATGAGCCCAAAGGAAGTAGAGCCGGGGCTCGTGGCGGTTCGAGCAGAAGATGGCTCTCTCATATGCGTCAGCAGCTGATGGCCAGTCGCCCGCGGCAGCGAACCCATCGGCGACAGAGCACTGAAGATCCGGATCCTTTGCGAAATCCCTCAGTACCAGGCGCTGTGACGCGAGCTGCGAGAGGTAGCCTTCCTTCGGAACGGCCGGCACTGTACCCGGCTCAATTGGCCTGAAATCTGCCGGCGCCGCACGGCGGAAGTAACGGCAGGCGCTTTCCAGGTCTCCGGCCTGCACGCTCGTGTAGCCGGCCCGGTACCACCAGTAGCGGTTGGACGGCCGCAGCGACGCTGCGTACTCGTAGGCATCGACTGCTTCGTGCCAGGCCTGCATCCGCTCGTAGGCGAACCCCAGCTTGTAGTGCCAGTAGGGCTGATCCGTTTCGAGGGCAACCGCTGAAAGGTAACTCGCGGCGGCCTCCTCCCACCGGAAGCACCGGTCATGGGCCAGCCCGGCGCGGAAATGAAGCTCGGCGTCCAGCGGCCGCGTCCGTTTTAGTGCGTCGTAGGCCTCGGAAGACATGTCCCAGTTGCCCTTGAGCTGGTGGTAGGCGCCCGCGCCAAACCGGGCTTCCTCGCCGTCGGGTTTCACGGCAATGCCGGCGGAAAAAGCCGCATCAGCTTCACCGGGCCGGCCCGCACGCTCCCACTGTTCGGCTTCCTTGAACAGGTTCTCTGCGGTTGCCGGCTTCAGCACGTTGGCCTGTCGGTAGCTCTCGGCTGCCTGCCGGTGCCGGCTCAGGGAGGCATAGCTTTCAGCCATTCGCAGATGCCAAGCCGGATCCGTGTCGTGATACGGCAGGCCGCGTTCAAGTGCCTGTGCCTCCTGCCACCGCGGGCCCCTGGCTCGCAGCTCGGCAGCTACCAGATCGTGGTACTTCGGATTCTGCAGGTCCCCGTTGAGGGCTTTGCGCAGGTGGTCGAAGGCATCCTGGTTGTTGCCCAGAGCGGTATGGCATCTGTAGAGGCGGTAATGCCATGCCGGATTGCCGGGTTGAGCGGCCAGCGCCAGTTGGTATTGCCTGGCTGCCAGCTCCATCCTCCCCTGCCGTTCGAGGACAAACCCGAGCCGGTAGTGCCAGGGAGCGCTCCCGGGTTCCAGCTCCACGGCACGGGAGAGGGCACGCTCGGCGTCTCCCAGCTCGTTGGCGCGGAAGAGTGCGTTGCCGAGCTGGAAATGGACCCGCGCGTTTTCCTGCTCCCCGCTGCTGAGAATGGTCCGGTATATCCGGACCGCGGCCTGCCATTTCTGCCGCTGCTCAAGTTTCCGGGCGGTCCGGAACAACACCTGCCAACCGATCAATGTTTCCCCCTTGCCCACCCGCTTCGCGAATGGAGTTGGCTTCTGCTGAAATCGTTAATTTGCCGGTCCGTCCGGAGGTGTTCCCAACATGCGTTGAATAGCGGACGCCGAGAGTTGTGCAGCGGTACCGTCGCCGTACGGGTTGCGGGATTCGGCCATGGACCGGTAGGCCTTGGCATCGTGCAGAAGGTCCTGCACCTCGGAGACGATCCGATCCTCGTCCGTCCCGATCAGCCTGACGGCGCCGGCGCTGACTGCCTCCGGACGTTCCGTGTTCTCCCGCATCAGCAGCACCGGAACACCGAGGCTGGGGGCCTCTTCCTGGATCCCTCCGGAATCAGTGAGGATGAGGCGGGACATAGCCATTAGGCGGCAGAACTCTCCGTAGTCCAGCGGCTCTGGTGCCAAGACGTTTCTTTTCCCCTGCAGGGGAGGAACAAGCGCTTCACGCACAACGGGATTCCTGTGCAGCGGGACCACGACGGCCATGTCCGGGACAGCGTCCGCAATCCGGGCAAGCGCCCTGCCAATTCCCCTCATCGCTCCGCCCTGGTTTTCCCGGCGATGTGTGGTAACCAGCAGAATCGGTCTCCCCGACTCAGCCAGCTTCTCCAGGGCCGGGTCCGTGAACGGCACCTTTACACGCACGGCGGCGAAGAGGGCATCGATTACGGTGTTGCCGGTAACCACGATCTTCGCGGCGGGAATGTTCTCCTTTAGGAGGTTGTCCCTGCTGGTGGCAGTTGGAGCGAGATGCAGGGTGGCGATCTGTGAGGTCATTCTCCGGTTCGCCTCCTCCGGGAATGGTGAGCGGAGGTCTCCGCTGCGCAGTCCGCCTTCCACATGCACCACCGGGATGCCGTGATTGAAGGCAGCGATGGCACCGGCAGTTGAGGTCGTGGTGTCACCCTGGACGACGACGGCGTCGGGACGGTTGACGCCGAACAGCTTGTCCAACCCCTCAATCGTCCTGATGAGAATCCCGTTGAGGCTCTGCCCCGGGGAAAATATGTTCAGATCATGGTCGGGGACGATGCCGAACAGCCGGTTGACCTGGTCCAGCATGGAGCGGTGCTGTCCGGTCACGGTAACAAAGCACTCCAAGCCCGGCGCGCGCCGCAGTTCCACGACAAGGGGAGCCATCTTGATGGCTTCGGGGCGTGTCCCGTAGATGGGCATGACAAGCGGCAAGGCGATACTCCACATGGCTGCGATGGTGAGCGTAGTGGAGGGGAGTGTAACGGATAGCAGTTACGGGTGTTACAGGTGTTTTTGCCTGCTTTTAGCCGAAGAGCACCAGTGCTGCTATCAGCGCTGGAACCGAAGCCATCACGAGGACCGTCAAAACCCAGGCGACGGCCCGCTTACGGCGGTAGGCCCGGAGTTCGGCGGGATCTGTCCGCGGAGCCAGCTGCACCGAGAACGGAGCGCTCGCCGCAGAGTCATCCGAGGCGGAGCGTTTTGTCCCCGAACTCATGTGCCGCGCAGCCGCAGCCTCCGCGTATAGCCGTTTTCCCATGGGGTCCACTTTCCCATATTTTCGGTTCCGCTTCTCGGACGCTGTCAGAGCCCTGCGGTAGGCTTCCTAGTGACCAAGCCGGTTCCGGGACAACGATGTCCTGGAAGATATTCCGGAGGAGAAGCATGAGCAGCAGCACGGAACGGGATTACCTTGCAGACTAAGATCACCGCAAACGCTCAGGCGCTCAAGCGATGGTTGAGTAACGCCGAGGTGTCCCTTGGGAACCACAGCGACCGGCTGAACGCCATCAACATTTTCCCGGTAGCCGACGGCGACACCGGCACGAACCTCTACCTCACCATGCGGGCGGCCTCGGCTGCCGCAGCGGAGCTCGATACCCAGGACATCGGCGAGCTGCTCTCCGCCGCTGGCAGGGCTGCCATGGAACAGGCAAAGGGCAACTCGGGGACGCTGCTCTCCGTATTCCTGACGTCCATGGCTGAGCCGCTGCAGGGAAACACCCGACTGTCCGCGCCCGTGCTGGCCCGCTCGCTGGAGCGTGCCCAGCTGCGTTCATGGTCCGTGCTGAGCGATCCGGTTCCGGGCACCATGCTCTCCGTACTCGAGGAAGCCGCCCGGGGCGCCTCCCAGGTGGAAGCAGCGCAGACCGGGGACGACAGCAATGCAGGGCTCGCCGAAACGCTGCGGGCCATGATGACCTCCGCGCTCGCCGCCGTCGTGCGCACTGAAGAGCAGCTTGAAACCCTGTCTGACGCCGGCGTCGTGGACGCAGGCGGCGTGGGGTTCCTGCTGGTCCTGGACGCACTGCGCGCCGCTGCCCTGGGTGAGGAACTGCAGGGTGAGCTCCTGGACGGCCTGCACGGCTACGACGTCCAGGATCCCCATATCCACGGCACCCAGCCGCAGCTTGAAGGCGTTGAGGTCATGTGCACCATCACGCTCAGCCCTCTCGATGCAGCGACACTGCGACTCCAGCTCGATGAGCTGGGAGAGTCAGTGATCATGAGTGCGGTCAGCCCGGTGGGCGACGGATACCGCTGGCGCGTCCACGTCCACACCCCCGACGCCGGTGCCGCAATGGATGCGCTGCATGCGGTGGGTGAGCCGACCAACGTGACCATCACGGAGCTTTCTGCCAACGGGCACCAGACCACGGAGATACCGCAGGTGCCGCTGCCGGGCGAGTCCGCCGGTTTCGCCCGCGAAGCCTAGAGGCCCATGCAGGACAGGATTCCCGGCGAGCTCGATTTCCCCCTGAACCGCCGGATTGGGAAGAAATCTGCGGACAAGATCGAGAAGCAGCTCGGCATCACCACGGTGGGCCAGCTGCTGCTCCATGTTCCGCGGCGGTACATGGAACGCGGGGAACTGACCCGGATTTCAGAGATCCCGTTCGATGAGGAAGTCACCCTCATCGCGCGGGTGCAGAGCAGCAACTCGCGCCGCATGCAGACCCGCAAAGGGATGATCGTTGAAGTCACGGTCACTGATGATGACGACGACGGCGCACTGGGCCTGCTGCATCTGACCTTTTTCAACGGCTACGGGGCGCTCAAGGACCTGCAGCCGGGCATCCGTGCCATGTTCTCCGGCAAGGTGGGCGTCTATAAGGGACAGCTGACGCTCACCAACCCGAACTATGTGCTGCTTAGCGACGAAGCGGATGACGAGGAAGAAGCCAAACGGCCCATCCCGGTCTATCCCGCCACCGCCAAGCTGACCAGCTGGGAAATCAAGACCACGATCGACCTGCTGCTCGACTCGCTCCAAACCGAGCGCCTCCGGGACCCCATTCCGCCGGCCATCCGCTCCCGGGAGCGGCTGATGGGCATGGCTGACGCGTTCAACGCCATCCACCGCCCCGCCGCGATCGAAGATGCCTACAAGGCGCGCCACCGCTTCCGCTACGAGGAAGCCCTGGTGCTGCAGACCGCGCTGGCCCGCCGGCACGCCTTCACCGCGGAACAGGATGCCACCGCCCGCCCGCCGCGCGCCGGTGGTCTGCTGGAGGCCTTCGACGCCGCTCTTCCGTTCACGCTCACGGCAGGGCAGGCCTCGATCGGCGGGGAACTGGCCGCCGACCTGGCCAAGCCCCACCCCATGAACCGGCTGCTGCAGGGCGAAGTTGGCTCCGGCAAGACGCTGGTGGCCCTGCGCGCCATGCTGCAGGTGGTCGACGCCGGGGGACAGGCAGCGCTGCTGGCACCCACCGAGGTCCTGGCAGCCCAGCACTACGCGTCGATCACCCGGACGCTCGGTCCGCTGGGGCAGGCTGGCATGCTGGGCGGCAGCGATACCGCCACCCGGGTCACGCTGCTCACCGGTTCGATGTCGACCGCCCAGCGTAAGGCCGCCCTGCTCGAAGCAGCCTCCGGTTCTGCGGGCATCGTGATCGGCACGCACGCGCTGCTCTCCGAACACGTGCAGTTCGCCGATCTGGGCCTGGTGGTGGTCGATGAGCAGCACCGGTTCGGCGTCGAGCAGCGGGATATCCTGCGCACCAAGGGACGCGATTCCACCCCCCACCTGCTGGTCATGACCGCAACTCCCATCCCGCGCACCGTGGCCATGACCGTCTTCGGTGACCTGGACGTCTCAACCCTGACTGAACTGCCTGCCGGGCGGGCACCGATCTCCACGTATCTGGCCCCGCTGGCGGACAAACCGGCCTGGGGTCCCAGGATCTGGGCACGCGCCCGGGAAGAGATCGACGCCGGGCGGCAGGTCTACGTGGTCTGCCCCAAGATCGGGGACAGGGAAGAAGAACCGGGAACCGAGCTGGCGCTGCTGGAGGAGCTGCCCCAGCCGGCTGCTCCGCGGAACCAGCGGCCGCTGGCATCCGTCCTGGAAACGATGGAACGCCTCCAGGAACTGCCGGCGCTTGCGGGAACGCGGCTGGGCATGCTCCACGGCCGGATGGATCCGGCTGACAAGTCCGCCACGATGGACGCGTTTAACCGCGGCGACATCGACCTGCTGGTCTCCACCACCGTGATCGAGGTGGGCGTGGATGTGCACAACGCCACCATGATGGTGATTCTCGACGCCGAGCGCTTTGGCATCTCCCAGCTCCACCAGCTGCGCGGCCGGGTGGGCCGAGGGGGACTGCCTGGGACCTGCCTGCTGGTCACCAACCTGGAGAACGGCCATCCCAGCCGGGAACGCCTGGACGCGGTGGCAGCCACCACGGACGGCTTTGAGCTCTCCCGGCGGGACCTGGAACTGCGCCGCGAGGGGGACATACTCGGTGCCTCCCAGTCCGGCGGCCGGTCGACCTTGAAGCTCCTGCGCGCCATCCAGGACGAAAAGGTCATTGAACGTGCCCGCGCAGACGCCCAGGCGCTGATCCAGGAGGATCCGGATCTGCTGGAGCATCCAGCCCTGAACGAGGCGATCGAGGCGTACCTGAACCCGGAGAAGGAAGCGTTCCTGGACCGCGGCTGACACCGGCAGAGGGTCGAGGATGCCGGACGGCACCTGCCCGCTGGCTAAAGTGGACACATGAGCCGCATCATTGCCGGAGCCGCCGGCGGATCCACCCTGTCCAGTGTTCCCGGATCGGGTACCCGGCCCACCACGGACCGGGTGAAGGAAGCGCTCTTCTCCCGCCTTGAGTCCTACGGGATCCTGGACGGAGCCTACGTACTGGACCTGTTCGCCGGATCGGGTTCCCTTGGCGTGGAAAGCGCCAGCCGCGGGGCCGCACGCGTAGACCTGGTGGAGCTGGCAGAAAAGGCTGCACAGGTCTGCCGCAGCAACGCCTCGCTGGTAAACAAGATCCTGGGCTCGGAGCGGGTGCGCGTTCACCGGACCAAGGCGGAGTCCTACCTGCTGAGGGTCCCGCCGGGACTGGCCTGGGACCTGGTCTTCCTGGACCCGCCCTACCCACTGGAGGAGGAAGGCCTGGCAGCTGTGCTGGAGGCGCTAAGCCCCCGGCTGGCGGACGGCGCCGTCGTAGTGGTGGAACGCTCAACGCGGTCACCCGAGCCCGCCTGGCCGGCAGGCATGGAGCGTTTCAGTGAACGTTCCTACGGCGAAACAACCCTGTGGTTCGCCGAACCGGCGCAGAAAGACGAGGACTAGGCTTCCTTAGCGCCCGGACGCAAAAGCATCCAGGTCCGTCCCGGTCAGCACTGCTGCCGGATGCGGCCCGGCCTGCAGCAGGGACTGCGTCCACTCCGCCGGCCAGCGGAAGGGCGCCGCTGCCAGGACAATGTTCCCCGGGTGCCTGCCGGTGAACATCGAGGTGTCACCAAGGGCTGCCACGTCGCCGCCGGCTGCAGCGAAGACTTCCTGCAGTGCCTTCGCCTGCCGGCGCGCGAAAGCCAGCGGCGGATCGTCGCCCACGTTGACCAGCAGCACGCCGCGTTCCGAAAGCAAGTCCTTCAGCTCAGCGTAGTAGCCGGGGTCCGTTAGATGCTCCGGAGCATCCGCACCTGCGAAGACATCCAGGACGACGGCGTCGAACGAGCCGGGTTCGAACCGTTCAAGTTCGGTGCGCGCATCGCCGGTCACCGTTTCCAGCTCGGTTCCCTCCGGGAGCGGCAGGTACGCCAGGACATAGTCCAGGAGCTCACGTTCAAGTTCGACCGCGGCCTGCATCGAACCGGGACGCGTTGCCTGCACATACCGGGCGAGGGTAAGGGCACCGGCGCCCAGGTGCAGGACCCGCAGCGGTGCGCCGGGCGGGCCGGCCAGATCCAGGACGTTGCCAATCCGGCGCAGATACTCGTAGAAGATTTCATCAGGATGGGCAAGGTTGACGTGGGACTGCTGGGCTCCGCCGATGGAGAGGATCCAGGCGCCGTCATTGAAGGCGTCCTCGTCCAGCTCAGCGTGTGCGCCGATTCCCCGCAGCAGGCGTGAGGGCGGGCGATGTGCCATCTCAAAGCACCTCGTTCAGGCGGGAAATGCGCTCAGCGGCTTCCTGCAGCACATCGAAGCGCTTGCAGAAGGCAAACCGGAGCATTGTCCTGGTCCGTTCCGCTCCGTCGGAATGGCAGAACATTGCCACCGGAATGGCTGCGACGCCCACCAGTCCCGGAAGCCGCCGGGCCAGTTCGGTGGCGTCACCGATGCCCAGGGGAGCGACGTCGGCGTTCACGAAATACGTTCCCTGCGGCTGGTAGACGTCCAGCCCGGCTTCGCGGAGGCCGGCTGAGAGCACATTGCGCTTGGCCCGGAGGGTTCCGGCGATGTCGGTGAAGAAGGCATCGTCCATCCGGAGACCGTCGGCGATGGCCGCCTGGAACGGGGAGCCGGAGCTGTAGGTCAGGAAGCTCTTGACGGCACGCACCGCGGCAATGAGTTCCGCGGGTCCGCTGATCCAGCCGATCTTCCAGCCGGTCAGGGAGAACGTTTTTCCAGCGGAGGAAATAGTCAGTGTCCGGTCTGCGGCACCGGGCAGCGTGGCCACCGGAATATGCCGGGGGCCGAACGTGAGGTGTTCGTAGACTTCGTCGGTGACAATCACGGCGTCGTGCTTCACTGCGAGGTCAACGATGCGCTGCAGGACTGCTTCCGGGAAGACGGCGCCGGTGGGGTTGTGCGGGTTGTTGACCAGGACTATCCGGGTGCGGTCGGTGAACGCTGCTTCCAGCGCAGCCATGTCCGGCTGGAAGTCCGGGACCAGCAGGGGAGCGGTGGTGTGCTTGGCACCGCTGAGGCCGATCATGGCGCCGTAGGAGTCATAGAACGGTTCGAAAGTCAGAACCTCGTCGCCCGGGCCGGCCAGTGCCAGGAGCGTGGCTGCGATGGCTTCGGTGGCGCCGGTGGACACCATGACTTCGCTCCCGGCGTCCAGCTGCAGGCCGTAGAACCGTTCCTGGTGTTCGGCGACGGCCTCGCGGAGCACCGGCAGCCCCATTCCCGGGGCATATTGGTTGGCCCCGGCCAGGATAGCTCTGCGGGCTGAGTTGCGGATCTCTGCCGGACCGTCCTCGTCCGGGAATCCCTGGCCCAGGTTGATCGCTTCGTGGGTACCCGCCAGGGCAGTGATCTCTTCGAAGATGGTTATGCCCAGGTTGCCGTCTGCGCCAAGCAGGTTTGCGCCGGCGGCTGTCCGCTGCCACGGTGCGGGCTGTCCGTCCCGGGAGTTCCGTAGCGGGCGGGTGCGCGGTGTTGAAGTCATGCTTTCCAGTATTACCTGCCGCGGCCGCGAAACGGGCCGCCGGTATAGTTGCTGGCGATTGGCCGCACCGTCCAGCCGGGCCCGGCCCGGTTCGGAAGCAGGAAAGGCAGGAAACATGGAGTCATCCCCGCTGCTGCGGCCTGCCGTGCAGCGTGAAGCCCGTGAAAAGACCCCAAAGTGGCAACCGGTCCACACCGGCAGCAGGCATGGACCTGCACTCAGGACCGGGGGCCACAGCTTCTCATTGGAAACCAGATCTGACGGAGGCGCGCCGCAGCTTTCAGTTACCGCCGTGGGCGAAGAACCGCGCCGGGTGCTGCGGAACGCACTCGTGGGCAGGTTTCCGCTGGTCCAGGACGAGGGCGAGCGGCACCTCCTGGGCGCCGCCGCAGCAGATCCCGCGGAGCTGCCGGCTTGCGCTGAGGAGTGGGCCCGGCGTCTCGGCCTGCTCATCAGCGGCTGACTGGATGCCTCGCTGGCTGGGGGAGCGGTTCCCGCCGGTTTCCTCAACCTGCTCTGGTGGGATGAGCGGCCCAACTTCGGAGACGCCGTCGGGCCGTGGCTCGCCAAACGTCTGAGCGGCCTCACCCCGGTGAACGGCAGGGGCCGACGGCTGGCAACACCCGCACTCGCCACGGCTGGGTCCATCGCGGGTTGGCTGGAACAGGACGGCTCCGGGATTTGGGGTTCAGGGCTGATGGGCCCCCTGGAAGGGGACAGCCTGGCCCGGCTCCGCAGCCTTGAAAACGTGCGCGTCCATGCTGTGCGCGGGCGGAACACCCGAAAGGAACTCGTGCAGAAAACGGGCTGGGAAGTGCCGGAGGTCTTCGGCGATCCAGCCCTGCTGCTGCCGCGCTTCCTCTCCGCCGGGGGCGCAGGCAGCACTGGAGGCATCGCCGTCGTGCCCCATCTGGACCACCGGAGCTGCACTGACGCCGCTGCGGGGCCGGGGATCACCATGGTGGATGTCCGGGAGGGCGTGGAAACGGTGGTCCGGAAAATCGCCGGGGCGGACGCCTGCGTCTCCAGTTCCCTGCACGGCATCATCGTGGCGCAGGCGTACGGCGTGCCGTGGGTGTGGCTGCGAGTCAGCGACCGCATTATCAGCGGAGACCGGTACAAATTCGACGACTTCTTCACCACGCTGGACGCCGGCGCCGTGCGGTCCTGTGACGTGCCTGCCGATGCGCTTTCACCCGGGCTGTTCGAGCAGCTTGCAGCCCGGGCTGCCCTGCCGGAACTCACCATCGGCCTGGACCCCCTGCTGCAGAGTTTCCCTCACCGCCGTGCCTGACCGGGCAACAGGCCGGCAACCGGGTAGATTCGTCTCATGCGACGCGCTGTATGCCCCGGATCCTATGACCCCATTCACAACGGCCACCTTGAAGTGATCGCCCGCGCCACGAACCTCTTCGACGAAGTGATCGTGGCAGTCTCCACGAACTATTCCAAGAAGTACCGGTTCTCCGAGGAAGAACGCCTGGAAATCGCGGCAGAGACGCTGGGTTCCCTGGCCGGAGTGTCAGTGCTGCCCATGGGACGCGGCCTGCTGGCGGATTTCTGCCGCGAACACGGTGCAAGCGCGATCGTGAAGGGACTGCGCTCGGTGCAGGACTACCAGTACGAACTGCCCATGGCCGTAATGAACCGCCAGCTTGCGGGCGTGGAAACCGTTTTCCTGGCTGCGGAGAACTCCTACACGCACCTCTCCTCAAGCCTGATCAAGGAAGTGGCATCCCTGGGCGGCGATATCACGGACTTTGTGCCGCGTGCTGTCCTGAAGCGGATGGGCTAGCCCACCGGGGAGCCGCAGGCCGGGCGCAGGAAGGCGGCCAGCAGTCCGCCGGTTTCCTCAACGAACCGGCCCAGCCACTGGCCTGCCGAAAGATCCGGTTCCGCGGCCACCATCCGCACCGTGGCATTGCTGCACTGCTCGATGTTCGCCTTGGCCCGGACCAGATGATAGGTGGACGTAACCACAATGATGTTGTCCCAGCCGTTGTCCGCTGCCAGCCGGGCAACGGACCGGGCTTCGCCGCGGGTCGTCAGCGGCGAAGGGGAGAAGCACTGTATGGCGGGGTCTTCGGTGTACTTGCAGACGATGTCCATGTTGGTGTTGCCCGGCGTGCTCGTCGTCGAGAGAACCAATACGGGGGCGCTGCCGGCGCGCATCAGTTCCCGGCCTACGGGCAGGCGCTCCGAGGCAGCACCGGCCAGGACCACGACGGCGTCGGCCGGTCCGGTTTCCCGTGCCGTCTGCGGGTAGTAGAAGAGGTTTACTGCCACCAGCAGCCAGACAAGCAGAACGGATACTGCGGCCGCTGTGGACACGGCGATGATCCGAAGCAGTCTGTTGCGGGAACGGGTAAGCAGCACACCCTAAGCCTAGGCGACGAGGGAAAGCCGCTCAGCACCGGCGCCGCCGCGTGGTGCGCAGGCAGTAGACTTGATCCGGAGACGGAAACCGGGAGTGCTTTCGGCTTGCCCGAACCCCGGTTTGAGAGATTCCGGCTCCTCAGGCTAAGATGATATGTCGGTCTATGTTCTACAGGAGTTCTCATTAGCGTTTCATCGCGGTCACAACCGAGTTCCCCCTTGGCAATTAATGTCAAGGATCTCGGGCGCAGCCCGGGAACCATGCGGACAATGCATGAGCATGTGCCGGCACCGAAAGACTTCGGTGTTGCGCTTATTGGCGTGCCGTTCGGATCGGACATTGAGCTCGATCTGAGGTTCGAAGCTGTACACGAGGGGATCCTGGTCTCGGGTTCCGCACTTGTTCCCGTCAAGGGGGAGTGCGGACGGTGCCTGGTTCCCATCGAGTACAACGAGGACGTCGATGTGCAGGAACTCTTCTACTACGAGGACACTGAGTCCTTTGAAGAAGAAGAGGAAGAAGAGCAACGCCGGATCGAGCGAGATGTAATCGATCTTGAACCGGTTTTGCGGGACGCAGTGGTAACTTCCCTGCCGTTCCAGCCGGTGTGCCGGGAGGACTGCGAAGGCCTTTGCTCCGAATGCGGGGCGCGCCTTGAGGAGGATCCGGGTCACCACCATGAAGTCGTGGATCCTCGCTGGGCAGCCCTTGCCGGGTTGGCTGGCACCGCCGCTGAAGATGCGGCAACAAGTACAGAGTCAGACGAGAGAGAAGAGAGTTAGTCGTGGCTGTTCCCAAGCGGAAAATGTCCCGCTCGAATACGCGTGCACGCCGGTCCCAGTGGAAGGCAACTGCGCCCAACCTGGTGAAGACCGTTGAGAACGGCCGCGTTACCTACAGCCTGCCCCACCAGGCCAAGGTCGTAACCGACTCCGCAGGTACCGCGCTGTTCCTTGAATACAAGGGCCGCAAGGTAGCGGACGTCTAAGACCAGTGAACGTCCCCTTTGCCGTCTGCCCCACGGGCAGCCGCTGGAGGGGGCGCACTGCTTTTCGGGGCACAATCAGCAAGTGAAAAATACTGAAGAGCTTCTGAAGCGTCTCGGCGTCGACATCGACGCCGAGACGCTTCGTCTTGCGCTCACACACCGCTCCTACGCGTACGAGCACGGCGGCATCCCCACCAACGAGCGCCTCGAATTCCTGGGCGACTCGATTCTGGGCTTCTCCGTGACCGATGCCCTTTACCGGGACAACCCCGATCTTTCCGAGGGCGAACTGGCCAAGCGCCGTTCCGCCGTCGTCAGCACCAAGGCGCTGGCATCCGTTGCCCGCCAGCTGCACCTCGGAGACTTCATCCTGCTCGGCCAGGGTGAAAAACTGACCAACGGCAAGGACAAGTCCTCCATCCTGGCGGACACCACCGAAGCGCTGATCGGCGCGGTCTACCTCTGCCACGGCATTGAAACTGCGCGCTCAATGGTCATGCGCCTGATCGGACCGCTGCTTCACGACGCCGACACCCTGGGCGCCGGAACCGACTGGAAGACCAGCATCCAGGAAATCGCTGCCGCCCGGAAAATGGGCGACATCGAATACCGGGTCACCGGATCCGGACCGGACCACTCCCGCAGTTTCGTCGCCGTACTGCACATTGGCGGACGTGCCTTCGGTACGGGAACCGGCAGGTCGAAGAAGGACGCCGAGCAGGAAGCCGCCGCCGACACCTGCCGCCTGCTCCGGGAGCAGGACGCAGTCCAGAGCCCTGCCGGCGCGTAGGCTGCGCCATGCCCGAACTCCCCGAAGTCGAGGTAGTGCGACGCGGCCTGGCCCGCTGGGTGCGCGGGCGCACCATCACCGGCGTCGAAATCCTCGACGTGCGCTCCATCCGCCGGCACGCCCCGGGTCCCGAGGACCTGCGCGGCAACCTTGAAGGAGCCCGCGTCCTGGACGTGGCCCGGCGCGGCAAATTCCTCTGGATGCCGCTGGTGGAGGCCTCAGCGCCCGACGCCGCACCCCCGTTCGCGCTGATGGCCCACCTGGGCATGAGCGGACAGCTGCTGATGGAAACCCCGGACCTGCCGGATGAAAAGCACCTAAAGGTCCGGTTCACGCTCAGCCCGGCATCGGACGCCGACGGCGAGCCGATGCCGGATGAACTCCGCTTCGTGGACCAGCGGATCTTCGGCGGAGTCTTCCTGGCCGACCTGCAGCCCACCCCCGACGGGGAGCCGGGCGGCCTCTCCGAAACGGGCCTGCCGCTGGTCCCCTCCGAAGCGGCGCATATCGCCCGGGATCCCCTGGACCCGGCGTTCTCCTTCGACGAGTTCTACCGCCGATTGCGTGCCCGCCGCACCGGCATCAAACGCGCCCTGCTGGACCAGGGCCTGGTCTCCGGCGTCGGCAACATCTATGCGGACGAGGCCCTGTGGGCTGCGAAGCTTCACTTCGCCCGGCCCACGGACACTATGCGCCGTGCCGATGCCCTGCGCCTCGTGGAAGCTGCTCGGGATGTGATGCTCCGCGCCCTCGAAGCCGGCGGAACCAGCTTCGATTCGCTCTACGTCAACGTCAACGGAGCGTCCGGCTACTTCGCCCGGTCCCTGAACGCGTACGGGCGCGAGGGCCAGCCCTGCCCGCGGTGCGAGGCAGCAGGACTCCCCACGCTTATCCGGCGCGACTCGTTCATGAACCGATCCTCGTATTCATGCCCGGTCTGCCAGCGGCGCCCGCGCAACGGCCGCTGGTAGTCAGCGCTCCCGCAGTTCGGCGACCAGCGCGTCGTTAAAAGCCGGCCATGTTTCGGCCGCCCAGGGGCCAAAGGCCCGGTCAGTGAGCGCAACGGCAGCTGTCTTGAGCTCCGGATCCACCCACAGGAACGTGCCCGACTGCCCGAAGTGCCCGAATGTCCGCGGGGAGTTGGACCCGCCGGTCCAGTGCGGCGATTTTCCGTTGCGGATCTCAAACCCCAAGCCCCAGTCATTTTCCGCCTGCCGGCCAAAGCCGGGCAGCACGCCGGTCAGGCCGGGAAAGACGACTGAGGTCGCGGTGGACAGGGACCCGGCGGAAACCAGCGAAGGAGCCTGCAGCTCCGCAGCGAAACGGGACAGGTCAGCGGCGGTGGAGACGGCTCCGGCGGCCGGAGAGCCCACCAGCGCAGTATCTTTCATGCCCAGCGGAACCAGCACCGCCTCGGAGAGGTAGTCGGCGAACGCGATGCCGGTGGCTGCTTCCAGATGCTCGCCCAGGACCTCAAAACCCGCGTTGGAGTACAGTCGGCGGGTTCCGGGTTCGTAGCGGACCGTGCGGTCGCCGAAATCGTAGCCGCCGGTGTGGGCCAGCAAGTGGCGGATCGTGGACCCATCAGGGCCGGTGGGATCATCCAGTGCAACGGCTTCCTCTTCCAGTGCCACCTGGAACGCGTAGGCGGTCAGCAGCTTGGTGACCGATGCCAGGGGGTACCGTTTCTGCTGGTCACCGGCGGTTCCAAGCACTGCGCCGTCGGCAGCGACGACGGCGGCGGAAACGTTTTCGGCGGGCCAGGAGCGGGTCTGTTCGAGAGTCTTCATCCCTGCCATCCTATGCGGCGTAGTGCTTGGCGAGCCGGGCCATGCCCTCCTCGACGGAGACCTCAGGCGTCCAGTCCAGAACCTGGCGGGTGTGCCGCTGGTCGAACCAGTGCGAGGTGGACAGCTGTTCGGCGAGGAACCGGGTCATGGGGGGTTCGTCTTCCACCAGGCCGCGGGAACCGGCGGCAAGCCAGGCCCTTTCGATGACGCTGCCCGCGCCGCGGGCGAGCCAGCCCGGAACGCTGAGGGACGGAGACGGAATGCCTGCGGCGGCGCAGATGCCGCTGATCATTTCCCGGACCATGCGCGGCTGGCCGTTGGTGACCACCAGCGCCTGCCCGTGTGCCTGTTCTATCCGGTCGAGTGCGCGGGCAATGGCAGCGGCTGCGTTGTCCAGGTAGGTGGTGTCGATCAGTGCGGCACCGCCGTCGAGCAGCGGGAGTCGTCCGGACCGTGCCCGGTCCATCACGCGTTCCACCAGCTGGGTGTCGCCGGGACCCCAGACAATGTGCGGGCGGATCGCTGCGACGCGGAAACCGGGGGAGTCCGCTGCGAGGGCCAGGAGCTCTGCCGCGGCCTTGGACCGGGCGTAGTTGCCGCGTGCCCGCTCGGGGTCCGCGGTCCCGGCCCCGGCTCCGGCGATCGGCTCACCGAAGTGGGCCACCGACGGGGACGAGACGAACACGACGTCGCGCACGCCCGCCGCTCGGCCCGCAGCCAGGATGTTGCGGGTGCCTTCGATGTTGGTGGCCTGGAATTCGGACCACTCACCGGTGAAGGACACCTTCGCAGCAAGGTGTACGACGGCGTCCATTCCGGACATGGCTGCGTCCACTGCGTCCCGGTCCGTTATGGACCCCGAGAAGGACTCCAGTCCGGGAACCGCGGCAGGGCGCCGCTGCAGCGTGCGAACATAGTGGCCCTGCCCGGCAAGGACGCCGGCAACGGCACCGCCCAGCAGGCCGCTGGCTCCGGTGACGAGTATCCGGCGGCTCATCGGCGTGCTCCCGGTGCCGGAATGCGGCCCCCTGCCAGTACCCGGGCAGCCCAGGCACCCAGCACGGAGCGGTCGATCTTCGAGTTATGGCGGATGTCCGTAGGCATCTGCGGGAGCACCAGCACCGCGGCCAGGTCCAGGCCGCAGCGTTCCGCAACGGCGGAGCGTACTTTGGCAGCCAGGGAATCCGCTGCGGGGCCGGGGCGGCGGACGCCGTCAACGGTCTCCACCACGGCCACGGGAACCTGGGTTCCGGCCGGTCCGACGCCCACGAGGGCAGCCAGCCGGACAGCGGTCACCGACTCGGCGGCCTGCTCGGCAGCCACCGGGGTCACCGGGCCCGACGGCGTGGTGAGCACATGGCCCAGCCTGCCTTCTACCCAAAGCCGGCCGTCGGCGTCGAAATGGCCTACGTCTCCGGTCCGGTGCCAGCCCGGCAGGGAACTGCTGTGCGACTCGGTGATCCAGAGCCGGTCGTACCGGTCCTTCACATGCGGTGCGCTGACCAGGATTTCACCGGTGATCCCGGATGCTTCCGAGATCGTGCTGCCGGACGTGCCGTCGGCGGCCAGCGGAGCCAGCGCCACCCGGGCGCCGGCCACTGCCGTGCCGACGCACACGCCGTTGCCGGCGCCCGCCTTGCGGATCTGTTCCAGGCTGATGTCCGTGACCGGCAGCGCTTCGGTCATCCCGTAGGGAGTGTGGAGCGCGGCGGCCGGAACCAGGTCCTGGACGCGGGTCAGCAGTGCCTCCGGGATGGGAGCCCCCGCGGAGAGCAGCAGCTCAACCTTGCCCAGGGCGGCCCGCTGGGCAGCGTCCAGGTTCCCGGAGGTGGCCAGCACGTTGCTCAGTGCGGCGGGGGAGGCGAACACAGTGGTTGCCTGGACGGCAGCCGCGGCGTCTGCCAGGGCAGCTGCGCTGAGCGTACGAGGTGCGGTGACATCCATGTCCGGGGTAACCGACGTCGCGCCCAGGGCCGGCCCCAGCAAAGCGAACGGGGCAAAACCTGCCACCAGAGAGGATCCTGCCTTGAGGTTGTACGTCCGGCGCAGGGTGTCCCGCATGGCAGCCAGCCGGCGGTGGGTATAGACGGCACCCTTGGCAGGCCCGGTGGAGCCGGAGGTGAAGAGCACGGCGGCGTCGGCATCGGGGTTGACCTGCCATTCCGGGACGGCTTGACCGGTTCCTGCGGCGGTGAGCTCCGCGACGGTGTGCGCTGCGCCCAGCAGGCGCCGCCTGGCCGGGGAGACTTCGCCGGCGAGGACCCGGACGCCGGGCCAGCCGAAGAGCCGTGCTCCGGTGAGTCCGCGTTCAATGCCGACGATGAAGTCCGGTCCCGCGCCCTTGATGGCGCGGCTCAGGCCCTTGGAACCGAGCCCTGCGTCGGCGACCACTACGACGGCGCCCAGCCGAAGGCAGGCGTAGATAAGGGTGGTCAGTTCGCTGCCCGGCGGCACCAGCAGGTTTACCCGGCTTCCGGGCCGCACGCCGACGCCGGCGAGTCCGGCGGCCAGCGCGTTGACTCGGGCGCCAAGTTCGGCCCAGGACAACACGGCCGGTGCCTGCCCGGACGCTGCCGGGGCCATGTCCACGACGGCAGGTGAATCGTCTCCGGCGCGCTCATCCAGTTCGGCGAGCATGGACCTGAACGACGCCTGTTCCGCCGGTTTCGCGGCGGCAGGCTTGGCTGATGCCCGGGCGCCCTGGACGGAGTCCAGCCAGGCGAAGACAGGAGAGGCAATGTCACGGTCCTCGGCCACCAGGTGTCCGGCACCCTCAAAGCGGTGCACATCGGCCTGCGGAAGACGGCTGACCAGGTCGCGGAGGTACCGGTCGGAGAAGACCGGGTCTTTCGGGCCCCAGAGCGCCAGCACGGGCACGTCCAGGCCACGGATGCCTTCAGCGACGCGGGTCAGAGTCCGGTAGCTCGGATGGCTCTCGTCCGCAGGAATGTCGGCGACGAAGTTGCCGACGCCGGAGCGCCGGGCCGAGGAGCGGTAAGGCTCGGCGTACGCCTGCCGGATTTCGGGGCGGAGCGCCGGGCGGGCCAGCGAATGCGTGACGCGCAGGAAAGCATCGGTGCTTTTGGTGCCCCAGCCGTGCACGGCCGGGTGCAGGGCCAGCTTCAGCGCCGGCGGCAGGGAGAACCCGGCGGGATGGACGGCAGTGTTGGTGAGGACCACGCCGGCGAGCTGTTTGCGGTGGGCCAGTGCCCAGCCCAGGGAGATGATGCCGCCCCAGTCATGTCCCACGCTGACTACCGGTCCGGTGAGGCCAAGGGCCCGCGTCAGGTCACCGAGGTCGGTGATCCGGTCAGCGAGCCGGCGGAAGGTGCCGGTGCGGTCGGAATACCCCATGTCCAGCTGGTCCACGGCAATGACCCGCCAGGGCCGCTCCGCCGTGCTGCCTGCCGCTGCCAGCGTGCGCCAGAGGTAGGACCAGGTGGGGTTGCCATGGACGCAGAGCAGGGTTCCGGCTGGTTCGACGCCGCGGGCAGCGAGGTCCGGTGCGTTGTCCAGCAGGTGCCAGGTTCGTATGGTCCCGGGCGCATCAACGGCAGCGGTGGAAGGCACCTGGACATGGCGGGACCACGCGGCCGGAACTCCGGGCCAGAGTTCAGCTACCACGCGATTTCCATCATGGTGGTGTTCAGGCCGGAGCCGACCCCCATGCACAGCACCCGGTCTCCGGGATGCAGGGTGCGGGCTTCCTGCGCCAGGGTCATCGGCAGTGAAGCGGGGCCAACATTGCCCCAGCGCGGGAAGGTGATCGGAACGCGTTCCTTGTCCAGGTCCACGGCCTTGATGATGGCGTTGGTGTAGGAATTTGAGACCTGGTGGGTGACGTAGCGGTCCATGCCCTTCCAGTCCCAGCCGTTCTCCTGTGCTTCGTGCCAGGCGGTGACGACCAGGTCAAGGCCGCCCTCCAGCAGTCCCTTGGTATCGGTGTACATGCCGCCCTCACCGCCGACACAAAGCTCGTGGTGCTCGGTGCCGGCCCGGGAGACTCCGCCGAGGATGCGGTGCGAACCGGGGTGGTCTCCGGCCCTGCCGATCACAGCGGCCGCGGCGCCGCTGCCCAGCGTCAGCGTCGCGAATTCGCGCAGGTAGTCCTGCCGGGTTGAATCCTCGCGGTTCAGCCGGCCGAACGTGGCCTCCTGCACACCCTGCGAGTCTTCCCCCGCCACGATCAGGGCATAGTCGATCTGCCCGGATTCAATCATGTTGGAGGCCATCGTGATGCCGTTCACGAACCCGAGGCAGGCATTGGCGAGGTCGAAGTTCAGGGCAGAGGACGGCAGGCCCAGGTGGTGGTGGATCTTCACTGCCACGGAGGGCTCGAGGTTCTTCCGTGTCACGGAGGTGTTGATGAGCAGGCCGATCTGGGAAGGCTCGACCCCGGCCTCGGCCATTGCCTTCGCACCTGCCTCGATTGCCCCGTCCTCGAAAGTCGACCCGGGGGCCCACCATCGGCGCTCGCTGACGCCGGCTACGCGCTCCAGCAGTCCCTTGGATAACCGCAGCCGTTTCAGGGACGGCGAGAGCCGTTCGTCAAACTCGTGCGAACTGACAACAACGGGCGCTTCTACGCTCTTGACGCTCAGGAGTGCGGTGTTGGTGTGGTGGAAGTTGAAGTTCCCGCTCAAAATGCCTGCCTTGTCTGCTGCCAAAAAAGATCGCGGTCCGGGCCCGGTCAAGCCCGTAACGGCGCCGTCGAACCATATGATTCTCTAAGAAGCCTACTTTCCTGCCCGGCCTGGAACGCGCGAAATCCCGGATTACGCTCTGCGAGTACTGCGCTTAAGTGTGGAGTACCGTCCGGCTTTAAGGAATCTTCCACAAACGAGAGACAGAGGCCAGTGCACTTAAAAACCCTCACGATGCGGGGCTTCAAGTCCTTCGCGTCGGCCACCACCTTCGAGTTTGAGCCGGGAGTTACCGCCGTCGTCGGTCCCAATGGCTCAGGCAAGTCCAATGTGGTGGACGCCCTGGCCTGGGTGATGGGGGAGCAGGGCGCGAAGACCCTGCGCGGCGGAAAGATGGAAGACGTGATCTTCGCCGGCACCTCCGGGCGCCCGCCGCTGGGCAGGGCGCAGGTCTCGCTCACCATCGACAATTCCGACGGTGCCCTGCCGATCGACTATTCCGAAGTCACCATCTCCCGCACCCTGTTCCGGGCCGGTGGCTCCGAGTACGCCATCAACGGGGCGCCCTGCCGGCTGCTGGACATCCAGGAACTGCTCTCAGACTCCGGGCTGGGCCGGGAAATGCACGTCATCGTGGGCCAGGGCCAGCTGGACAAGGTTCTGCACGCTTCCCCGGAAGACCGCCGAGGGTTCATTGAGGAAGCGGCCGGGATCCTCAAGCACCGCCGCCGGCGGGAAAAGACAGTCCGCAAGCTGGACGCAATGCAGGCTAACCTGGCCCGCCTCACGGACCTGACGGCTGAGCTGCGGCGCCAGCTGGGCCCCCTGGGCAAGCAGGCAGCCGTGGCCCGCCGGGCTAAGCAGGTACAGCTGGATGTGCGGGATGCCCGCGCCCGCCTGCTCGCCGATGACATCGTGACCCTGGCTGCGGCAGTGGAGGAAGACACCGCTGCGGAGGCGGCACTGCGCTCGCGGCGGCAGCAGGTGGAACAGGAGGCTGCCGCCCACGGCGCGCGCCTTGCAGAACTCGAACGGCTTGCCGCCGAAGCGACGCCGCGGGTCAACGCCGCCCGGGAGGCCTGGTACGCGCTGTCTTCAGCCCGGGAGAGGCTGCGGTCGCTGGCTGCGCTTGCCCAGGAACGCCGGCGGCTGCTGGGCTCCGCAGAACCTGCTGCGGATCCCGGACGCGACCCGGAGAAACTCCAGGCTCAGGCAGAACGGGTGCGCTCCGACGCCGAACAGCTCGCCGCCGACGCCGCTGAGCGTGAAGGCATGCTCGAAGACGCTGTGGAAGTCAGGGCTGCGGCGGAGGAAGAAGCTGCTGCGGAAGAGCGCCGGCTGGCGGCGCTGCTGCGTGCTGCGGCGGACCGCAGGGAAGGCCTCGCCAGGCTCTCCGGCTCGGTGTCGGCCGCGCGTTCCCGCGTGGAGGCTGCCGAAGCTGAGCTGGGCAGGCTCCGCGGCTCGATCGCGCAGGCCGAAGAACGCCGGCGCAGGGCCGAAGCGGACTTCGCTGCGCTGGAACAGGAAGCCGCGGGCGCCGAGTCCGGAGAGGAAGGCCTGGACGCCGAATACGAGGAAGCGACCGAGGCGCTGGACGCCGCGGAGGCACGGCTGGCGGAACTGGTGGAAGAGGAGAGGCAGGCGGTCCGGGACCGGGAGACCCTGACGGCCCGCCGTGATGCGCTTGCGGTGGGGCTGGACCGGAGGGACGGGTCCAGGGCACTGCTTGATGCGGGACTCGACGGCGTGCTCTCACCCCTTGCCGATCTGCTCACCGTGGCACCCGGCCATGAACGCGCGCTCAGCGCAGCGCTGGGCCCGGCGGCCGAAGCGCTCGCAGTGCGCGACAGCGCCAGCGCAGTCCAGGCGCTGAAGACCCTCAAGGATTCCGACCTGGGCCAGGCCAGCCTGGTAGTAGCTGGCGGGCCGGACATCGAGGAGCCGGCGGCAGGACGCGCTGGCCTTCCCGCCGGCTGCGTCTACGCCGCCGACCTGGTGGAAGCGGCCCCGGACGCCGCGCCTGCCGTGCGCTCCCTGCTGCGTACCGCCGTCGTCGTTGATTCGCTGGAACAGGCCGCGGCGCTGCTGGCTGAACACCCCGGGCTCAGGGCGGTCACCGTTGAGGGCGACGTGCTCACCGCGTTCACGGTTTCCGGCGGATCCAGCACCGCGCCCGGACTAATCGAAATCCAGGCCGCCGTCGAGGAGACCCGGACCCGGCTGGATGAGGCAACAGCCCGGGCCGAAAAGGCGCGGTTCGCGATCGCCGAGGCACGGACGGAGCGGGATAGGGCGAAGGCACGGTCCGACGCCGCGCTCGCCGTGCTGCATGAATCCGACGCCCGGCTCGCGGCAGTAGGGGAGCGGCTCGGGGCGCTTGGCTCGGTGCTGCGTTCGGCAGCCGGCGAAGCGGAACGGCTGGCGCGGCTGGCCGAGGCCGCCGAAGCCAATCTGGCCGGAGAACAGGCAAAACTCGCCGAAGCCGCACAGCGGCTGTCCGCGGCGCAGGAGAACCCGGAAGAGACTGCAGAACCGGCGACTGACCGCCGCGACGCCCTGGCGCTCGCGGCCGCGCAGGCCCGGCAGGCGGAGATGGACGCCAGGCTGTCCCTGCGTTCGGCCCAGGAACAGCTGGCTGCGGTTTCCGGGCGGGCTGAATCCCTGGAGCGGGCGGCGGCCGCCGAACGGCGGGCACGGGCAGCGGCAGCAGAGCGGGCACGGGTGCGTGCCGCCCAGGCTGCCCGAGCGCAGGCCGTCGCTGATGCTGCCCTGCAGGCCGGACGGTGGGCGGAAGTTTCACTGGAGGCCGCCGCTGCTGAGCGGGACCAGGCGGAAGCCGTCCGGGCTGAATTCGACGCCGAGCTCACCGCCCTGCGCGCCGCAAATGCTGAAGCAGCAGCCGAGCTGGCCAAGCTGACGGACTCCGTGCACCGCGACGAGCTGCTCCGCGCGGAGAAACGCCTGCGGATCGAGGCGCTGGAAACACGTGCCGTGGAGGAGCTCGGAATCACCGCGGACAACCTGGTGGCCGAGTACGGCCCCGACCAGCCGGTTCCCGTCCCTGCGGAGGCGGGCGAGGGGGCTGGAAAATGGGCTGCCCTGCACGTGCCGGTGGACGAGGAGGGAAACCCGGTTACCGAGGGGGTGCCCTACAACCGCGCCGAGCAGGAGAAACGGCTCAAACGGGCCCAGCGGGACCTCTCCGCGCTGGGCAAGGTAAACCCGCTGGCTCTGGAAGAGTTTGCCGCGCTCGAAGAACGGCACTCCTTCCTCAGCACCCAGCTCGAGGACCTCAAGGCCACCCGGAAGGACTTGCTGGATATCATCCGGGAAGTGGACCAGCGGGTGGAGGAAGTCTTCACTGCGGCTTTCCACGACACCGCTGTCCAGTTCGAGCGGGTTTTCGGCCGGCTCTTTCCCGGCGGGGAAGGGAAACTGGTCCTCACCGACCCGCAGGACATGCTCACCACGGGGATCGAGGTGGAGGCCCGCCCGGCGGGCAAGAAGATCAAGCGCCTCTCCCTGCTCTCCGGCGGAGAGCGCTCGCTGACGGCGGTCGCGCTGCTGGTGGCGATCTTCAAGGCCCGTCCCTCACCGTTCTACGTCATGGACGAGGTTGAGGCCGCACTGGATGACACCAACCTCGGCCGGCTGATCACCATCTTCGAGGAGCTGCGCGAGTCCAGCCAGCTGATTGTCATTACGCACCAGAAGCGGACCATGGAAGTGGCCGACGCCCTGTACGGCGTGTCGATGCGCGGCGACGGAGTCTCGGCAGTGATCGGCCAGCGGCTGGCCGGCGCGCGGACATAAGCCGTTTAGCGGGCGTAGCGGGCAGTGAAGTTGCGCAGGATCAGCGGAGGGGCAGAGACCCGGGCCGGACGCACTGAATCCATCACCGTCTCGGCCTCTTCCGGCGGGAAATAGCCGGCGTTGCGGTAGACCGAAATGCGGGTCAGCAGCCCAGCAACGTCCAGCTCCGGATGGAACTGGGTGGCGTAGAGGTTTTGCCGCACCCGGAACATCTGCACCGGGCAGGTGGGGGAACCGGCCAGGTTCACCGCATGCGGGGGCAGCGTGAGGACGGCTTCCTTATGGCCCACGAACGCATCGAAGGTGTCCGGCAGGCCCTCCAGCAGGGGATCCCGGCGTCCCTCGGGCGTGAGGGTAACCGGAACGGCGCCAATCGCCTCGCCGTAGGTGCGGTCGACGACGGCACCCTGGTGCCGGCCCAGGGTCCCCACCCCGTAGCAGGCGCCCAGGAACGGAAAGTCCTCCGCGACCACGGTGTCCAGCAAGGAGGCGAGTTCCTTTTCAACCCGAAGCTGCAGCATTGACTTGCTCTCTTCCGGGTCGGAGGAGTTGAACGGGCTGCCGCCCACGATGATGCCGCTGTAGTCCGCCAGGTCGATGGCGGGCAGGGGAGCAGCTTCCATTCGTACCCGGTGCAGCTGGCGGGGTTCCAGACCTCCGAAGTGCAGGTAGGACTCGTATTCCTCCTCGGCGGCGCCGTCTTCGGCTCGGGTGGCCAGGAGCAGGAAGGGCTTCATTCCTCGATGGTAGTGCTGCGGGAACGCATCCTCGCCACCCGCTGCTCCGGTGCCAGGGATTCCCGGGCCGTGAGCCAGATCAGCAGCGCCACCAGTGCGGTGGCGCCGGTGACAGCGAAGGCCCAGGTATAGCCGAGGGTGTCGGCCAGCACGCCGGCAAGAATGGGGCCGAGGATCGCACCGGTATCGGCGGACATCTGGAATGCCGCCAGGACCTTGCCGCCGCTGCGTTCGGAACCAACGACGTCGGCCACCGCCGCCTGCTGGGCCGGGTTGAGGAGGCCAGTACCCATCCCGGCTATGGCGGAGACCACCAGGAACATCGCCACCGACCCGCAGAAGCCGATTGCCGCGGTGGCGGCACCATTGATGGCCAGGCCCGTGATCACCAGGGGTTTGCGGCCCCATGAGTCCGCGAGTTTGCCGGAGAAGGTGAGCGCCAGCGCCGTTCCGGCAGCGAAGGCGGTCAGGGAGATGCCGGCGATCTCGGGGCCGGCCGAAAGCACCGCGGCAGCGAAGAGCGGCAGCAGTGAGTTGCGTACGCCGAAGGAAGACCAGCCATTGGCGAAGGAAGAGACCATCGCCGCGCGGTAGGCCGAGTCGGAGAGCGCCTCGCGGACGCTAAGGTGCTCCCGCTCTGCAGGCTTTTCCCTGGCGCCCGCCGTTCCGCGTGCATCCCGCAGCAGGTAGGCGACGACGACGGCGGCCACCAGCAGAGCTGCTGCGTACACCAGGAAGGGGACCCGCAGGCCAAACCCTGCCAGCAGGCCGCCGAGCAGCGGACCGCCAATGTTGCCCAGCAGGAAGGACGAAGCATAGGCGCCGGAGATCCGGCCTCGGATGGCGGGCGGGGCAAGGCGGATGATCAGGGCCATGGCGGAAATGGTGAACATGGTCGATCCGATGCCGCCGAGACCGCGGAAGATCAGGAGCTGCCAGTAGCTTCCGGCGAAGGCGCACGCTGCAGTTGAGAGGGCCACGATCAGCAGGCCCATTACGTAGACCGGGCGTTCGCCGAGTTTCTCCAGGAGGGCTCCGCCCGCCGGGGCGAAGATCAGCCGGGTGAAGGCGAACGCACTGACCACCACGGAGGAAGCCGTCACGCCGACGTTGAAACTCTGCGCGAACTGCGGCAGGACCGGCGCCACCAGGCCAAAGCCAAGGGCGATCAGGAAAGCCGCGGCGATGAGGACCTTGATTTCGCGGGGGATGGGAATCCGGGGTGAACTGGCCATGATGTTTTGATTCTTGCAGATCCCGGCTGGTTTGCGTGCCGGTGCCGGCGGGGCAGAAGGCAGCGTCCGGCGGGTGCCCGGCGGCGGGCCCGTATGACATGCTGGAAAGCGTGAATGAGACTCTTTCAATTGTGATCTATGTGGTCATTGGGCTGGCTGTTGTCGGTTCGCTGGCAGCCTTGCTGGTCCGCACGCGCCGCACGCCCAAGGGGATGTACCCCACGAAGCGCGACGCAGACGACCTGCCCGGCGGCAGCGGAGCGACCTCCGTCCTGGACCGTCCCGGAACCGCTGAGCCGGAAGCCGACTCAACACTCACCGTTCCGGACGACCTGCGGGACCTGGAAGAAGCTCCCGCCGAACCCGAAGCTCCTGCGCTGGAGAAACCGGAACCGGTCCAGGGCCGCCTGGCCCGCCTGCGCGCCCGGCTGGCCAAGTCCAACAATGCCCTGGGCAAGGCGCTGCTGGCGCTGCTCTCCAGCGACAAGATCGACGAGGACGTCTGGGACGAGATCGAGGAAACCCTGCTGCTCGCAGATCTCGGCACCGAACCCACAACCGAACTTGTCGACGCCCTGCGCGAACGGGTCCGCATCTCCGGCAGCCGCGATCCGCAGGAAGTCCACGCCATGCTGCGCGAGGAACTGATCAAGCTGGTGGATCCGTCCATGGACCGTTCCCTCGCCGTGGACCGGCATGCCGACAAGCCCGCCGTCGTGATGGTGGTTGGCGTGAACGGCGTCGGCAAGACGACAACCGTGGGCAAGCTCGCCCGCGTCCTCGTGGCCGAGGACAAGGACGTTCTCCTTGGAGCAGCAGATACGTTCCGTGCAGCCGCTGCTGAGCAGCTCGCAACCTGGGGTCAGCGCGTGGGCGTTCCCACCGTGCGTTCCGAGGTCGACGGCGCGGATCCGGCGTCGGTCGCGTTCGAAGCCGTGAAGGCAGGCATCGACGGCGAAGTGGACACCGTGCTCATCGACACCGCCGGCCGCCTGCAGAACAAGGTCGGCCTCATGGACGAGCTGGGCAAGGTCAAGCGGGTCATCGAAAAGCAGGCCGAGGTGGACGAGGTGCTGCTGGTCCTTGACGCCACCACCGGACAGAACGGTCTTACCCAGGCGAAGGTCTTTGCCGAAGTCGTGAACATCACCGGCATCGTGCTCACGAAGCTGGACGGAACCGCCAAGGGCGGAATCGTCGTCGCGATCCAGCGCACCCTCGGCGTGCCGGTCAAGCTAGTGGGGCTCGGCGAAGGCCCGGATGACCTGGCTCCGTTCGACGCTGAAGGTTTTGTGGACGCGCTGCTTTCCTAACAGCTCGAAAACGATAAAGGGCCCCCGCACCAGTCTTGGTGCGGGGGCCTTTTGGCCGCTTGTGAAGGGCTACGGCTGGAAGGTGAAGTTCAGGACAGTCACGGTTCCCGCGGTCAGCGCGAACTTCTGAGAGGTGGAGCCATATTCAAATCCCGGCAGGGTGAGCCTTTCGGCCACGGGGACGGCTTCGGTTCGCCCGCCGTCGATCAGCGTGCCGTCCTCTGACGCGTAGGAAGGACCAGTCAGCTGGGACATGGCCGCGGTGAGGGGCCGGGCCGGAAGCTCCAGGTTCACCTCCATCTGGGCGTCCGTCTCCGGATTATTGGCGTTGATGATGACCACGCTGATGCTTCCATCCTCATGGTGGACGGCGTATGAGTGGCTCAGGCCGCCGCCGTTCTCCTCGCGCTGAAGGAAATCACCCGGAGCCATCTCGGCAACCATCGACAAGCCGAAGTAATTCGCCCTTTCGTTGACCGTTCCGTCCGGCTGGAGGTAGTCGCCCCCAGTGCAAATCGCGGACATGGGCGGACCGCCTGTGCAAGTGATCAGGGAAGAGTGGTAGCTGAGGCGGCTAATGCCCATTTCCGCTCCGCTGAGTGCGTAGTCGGCTGCCCACAGGGCGGACGCGTGGGTCTTGGTGGTTTCATTCGATCCAGGGCAGGCTGAGACGCCTGCTTCGGTGATCCAGGTCTCCAGCCCGGCCGCGCTGGCCGGCTCCAGTGCGGCTTCGCGGTATCCGTTGCCGTGGTCATGGATCCGCTGCGATACGAGGTTGGCCAGGGTCGGTTCGCCGTACGGGTCAGCCTTCCCGTCGCAGACCGAGAGCGGGTAGTGGTGGAAGGAGAAGATCTTCTCCTGTGGCAGGTCCACCTTGGTGAACGGCTCCCACCACGGCTGGGTGTACACGCCGGGGCCGATGATCTTTACTTCGGGAGCGGCCGCATAGATCGCCTCGGCGTAGGCCTTGAGCTCTACCAGGTAGTCGTCCGAGGTCCAGGATGGGTCGCGCAGTCCGTTGGTGGGGTATCCGTTGGGCTCGTTGCCCACGGTAATGCCCGCCAGACGGTCACCGAAGATCCGGGCAGCGTGGCCTGCCATGTCCGCAGCGCGGGCAGGATCGTAGTTGCCCAGGTCCACGGTGAGGTTGACTGTGCCGTCAACGGCTTCGATCAGCGTTGCCACCCGTTCCAGATCTGCCGGTGTGACGGCTCGTACCGGGTGGGCCTTGTCGCCCTTCAGGTTTCCTGGAAGAGGCTCCCCTGCAGACGTCCAGAAGAAGCGGCGGTCTACGGCGTTCCCGCCGAACCGCAGCAGCGGCTTGCCAAGGCCGGAGAGCGCCTGAACCATTTCCGGGTTGTCCCCTGACAGGGCCGGGTCAGCCAGGTCAGTAGCTTCCAGGGACAAACCAACCAGTCCTTCGGGGAGGCTGGTCCCGGAAGTTTCGGCGCCAACCTGCAGCGAGAGAGACTCCACTGCGTTCAGGGGTGAACCGGCAGGAGGTCCAACCTGGTTGTAATAGGTGAACTCGGGGGCAGGGGGAAGCGGATCGGGCTGGTCTTCAATAACCTTCACGCCCGCAGCACCGGCCGGTTCGCCCTCGTCGTTCAGGGTGAGCGGAACGGCAACACCCGCGGCGATGACCAGGACCGCGGCTGCTCCGCCGGCGATCCAGCGGCTGCGTTTCTTCCGGGAACCACGGCGGGAACGCAACGTCCCGTCCGGCTCCGCGGGCACCGGGCGTGATCCCGGTCCGGGCAGGGGTGTGTTCTCTGGCATAAGGGGATGTTCCTCCGGAGGTGTACGAGACTCCCGACCATGCTAGCCGGGAGCATGCAAGCCCACCGGCAACACTCACGGCGGGTTCCCGGCCGGCGGTAACGTGCCCGAAACGCGCCGGACACCGCTCTTTTACCCGGCACAGTAGTTTGTAATCTCCCGGCAATACCCCCGGCTGAATACCGTAACGTCGCCCCGGCAATGTTCTTCGTAGCGCGGGAGATGCCCGCAAAGCGTGAAAGGACATGGAGATGGATCTGTCAGCAGGTCACGTCTGGGTGATGGTGTCGGCGGCTCTCGTGCTGCTTATGACCCCCGGGCTGGCATTCTTTTACGGCGGCATGACGCGGGCCAAAGCGGCCCTGAACATGATGATGATGAGCTTCGTGTCGATCGGGCTCGTAGGCGTGGTCTGGGTCCTTTGGGGCTACTCCATGACCGGAGGCGACGGCATCGCCGGTCTATTCGCCAGCCCCTTCGCAGCCTTCGGCCTCGAAGGCCTGATCGGCACCGAAGACATGATCAGCGCCGGCTTTGGAGCCACCTTCGCGATCATCACGGTAGCGCTGATCAGCGGCGCCATCGCAGACCGCGCCAAGTTCGGCGCCTGGGCCGTGTTCGTTCCCGTTTGGGTCACGCTTGTCTACTGCCCGCTGGCCTTTATGGTCTGGGGCGGCGGCCTGCTGGGTGAAGAAGGCGCAATCGGCTCCGTTGTCGGAGAAGCCATCGACTTCGCCGGCGGCACCGTGGTCCACATCAATGCTGGTGTGGCAGCCCTGGTACTGGCCCTGATCATCGGCAAGCGCCGCGGCTTCGGTTCCGACCCGAGCCACCGCCCGCATAACATCCCGTTCGTCATGCTGGGCGCCGCAATGCTCTGGTTCGGCTGGTTCGGATTCAACGGCGGCGCCGCCGGTACTGCCGAGGAAGCAGGCCTGATCTGGGTCAACACCCTCGCCGCTCCCGCAGCCGCCATGGTTGGCTGGCTCATCACCGAACGCATCCGCGACGGCCGCCCCACCTCCCTGGGTGCAGCCTCGGGCATCGTCGCCGGCCTGGTGGCCATCACCCCGGCCTGCGCCAGCGTCTCCCCGGTGGGTGCACTCGGCCTGGGTCTGGTCTCCGGCATCCTGGCCGCCCTGGCCGTGGGCCTGAAGTACAAGCTCGGCTATGACGATTCGCTCGACGTCGTCGGCGTCCACCTGGTGGCCGGACTGGTCGGCACCGTGGCAATCGGCTTCATCGCACTGCCGGTCGACGGCGAAGGCGGCGGCCTCTTCTACGGCGGCGGTTTCGCCCAGCTCGGCGCGCAGATCGTGGCAACTGTCGTAGCGATCGTCTTCTCCGCCGTCATGACCCTCATCATCGGCCTGGCCATCCACAAGACCATGGGCTTCCGTGTCACTGAGGAACAGGAAATCAACGGCGTGGACCTCAGCGAGCACGCTGAGACCGCTTACGAACTGGGCGGCATCGGCGTCGGCGGTTCCTTCCGCCCGGCAGCCGAGCACACCACCCCCGTCAAGGAGAGCGTCAACTCATGAAACTCGTAACCGCAATTGTCCGGCCGGAAAAGTTCGACGCGATCCGCGGTGCCCTGGAGAGCTACGGAGTCCAGGGACTCACTGTCAGCCAGGCCAGCGGCTATGGCCGCCAGCGCGGCCACACCGAGGTTTACCGCGGCGCTGAGTACACCGTGGACCTGCTGCCGAAGCTCCGCGTGGAGGTCCTGGCCGCCAATGAGTGGGTCAGTGACATCGTCGATGTGCTCGTCTCCACCGCCAACACCGGCCGCGCCGGAGACGGAAAGGTCTGGGTGACGAACGTGGAGGAAGCGCTGCGCGTCCGTACGGGCGAGCGGGGCGACTCGGCACTCTAACCAGCAAGACAGAACCTAGGGCATCTCCTGACAGAGCCGCCCGGCCGGACATACCTGATAAAGGGTCCGGCCGGGCGGCTTTGTGTATCGCGAGGGACGGCGGAGTCAGAGGCTGCTGCGGCTGGTTGTCCAGCCGGAGGGCCCCTGTGTGCCTGCCGCGTAGGTGTCCATGGGAACCTCGTCCGCGCGCCAGGCTGCTAGCACCGGGTCCACGATCCGCCAGCATTCCTCGGCGATGTCCCCGCGGACTGAGAGCAGGCGGTTGCCCTCGATCACGGCCTCCAGGACTTCGCCGTAGGCAGTTAGCTGCGACGTGTGCAGCTGGGCGGTGAGTGTGCTGCGGTCAAGGCGGAAGATGTCTGCCGGTCCGTTGACGTTCAGTTCGAGTTCCAGGAACGCCGGGTTGAAGGAGATGCGCAGGCGCGACGGCGATGCGGTGGATCCGGTGAACCCGTCCGGCAGATGGTTCACCTTGCGGAACGTCACCACCGCTTCCTTCCGGGTACGGGACTGGGCCTTGCCGGAGCGCAGAATGAACGGCACGCCGGACCAGCGTTCGTTGTTGATGGCGATCTCGATCTCCGCCAGCGTTTCAGTATTCCTGCCCGCGTCAACGCCGGGGGAGTCTGTGTAGGCTTCAACTTCCCGCCCGTCGATGACTCCGGCGGTGTAGCGTGCGCGCCGGGTGCTACGGCGGTAATCCGCGGGTACTGAGGAGGCCCGAAGCGTGGCGGCAACCAGGTCGCGGAGGTCATGCTCGCCCAGGGAAGCAGGCGGACCGATGGCCATGAATGCCATCGTGTGCAGCAGATGGCTCTGGATCATGTCCTCCAGGGCGCCGGAAGCGTCGTAGTATTTCGCCCGTCCTTCGAGGGCAAGCTGCTCGTCAAAAACGATTTCCATCTTTTCGATGTGCAGCGAATTCCAGATTGGTTCCAGCAGCCGGTTGGAGAAACGCATCCCCACGATGTTCATGACAGTCGTCATGCCCAGGAAATGATCGACGCGGAAAATATGGTCCTCGGGAACCAGCGACGCCAGCGCCAGGTTCAGTTCCCGGGCCGAGGCCTGGTCGGTTCCGAACGGTTTTTCCAGGATCAACCGGGTGTCTTCGGGCAGATCCCCGGCCTGCAGCGCCCCAACCGTGGCGAGCGTCAGCTTTGGCGGGAGCGCGAAATACACCGCGAGCGGCGGTTCCATCCCCTGGAGCCCGGCGGCGAGGGTCTCCGGAGCGGACAGGTCCAGTTGGCGGTAGGAGCTCCGCTCCACAGCGGCGTCCAGTTCCCGCCGCGCCTGCTTTCCGGCGTCGTCGTACTCCGTGGAGAAGGAGTCCGTCACGCGGAGCTTCCAGTCTTCCTGGCTCCAGTCCCGTGAGCCGGACCCGACCACCACCAGCCCCGGAGCCCGTCCGCGGGCGATCAGCCGCGCGAGGCCGGGCAGGAGGAGACGGTGGGAGAGGTCTCCGGTTCCGCCCAGGATCAGCAGCGTCTTAACACGGGACTCCCGCGTTCCGTTGGCAGCCATGGTTCCAGCGTCCCACTGGGGTTCGTGCCGGCATAGGGTCCGTGCGGCCAATACCCATCCGCGCTTGGTACCCTTAACAGCTGGGCCTGGCAAACATGGCGAACTACCCGATGAAAGAAGTGCGCAGCGCGTGTTCAATTCACTGTCTGACCGGTTGACTTCCACGTTCAAAAACCTGCGTGGCAAGGGACGTCTGAGCGAAGCCGACGTCGATGCCACAGTGCGGGAAATCCGGCGTGCACTGCTCGATGCGGACGTCGCTGTTCCCGTGGTGCGGGCCTTCACCGCGTCCGTCAAGGAACGCGCCCTCGGTTCCGAGGTTTCGCAGGCCCTGAACCCCGGCCAGCAGGTCGTCAAGATCGTCAACGAGGAACTCGTCGGCATCCTGGGCGGCCAGACCCGCCGCCTGAACCTGGCCAAGAACCCGCCGACGGTCATCATGCTCGCGGGCCTGCAGGGTGCCGGTAAGACCACCCTGGCCGGCAAGCTCTCCCGCTACCTCAAGGACCAGGGCCACAGCCCGCTGCTGGTCGCAGCAGACCTCCAGCGTCCCAACGCCGTCAAGCAGCTGCAGGTCAACGGCGAACGGGCCGGCGTGCCGGTCTACGCTCCGCACCCCGGGGTCAGCTCCGAATTCGAGGCAGCCACCGGTGATCCGGTTGCCGTCGCCCGCCAGGGCGTTGAAGAGGCACGCACCAAGCTCCACGACATCGTTATAGTCGACACCGCCGGCCGCCTGGGTGTGGACGCGGAGCTGATGCAGCAGGCTGCGGACATTCGTACCGCCATCACGCCGGACGAGGTCCTCTTCGTCATTGACGCCATGATCGGCCAGGATGCCGTCGCCACGGCACAGGCCTTCAACGAGGGCGTGAACTTCACCGGCGTGGTGCTGACCAAGCTCGACGGCGATGCCCGCGGCGGTGCCGCGCTGTCCGTCGCTTCGGTTACCGGCAAGCCGGTCATGTTCGCCTCCACCGGTGAGGGCCTGAAGGACTTTGAAGTCTTCCACCCGGACCGCATGGCCAGCCGCATCCTGGACATGGGCGACATCCTCACGCTCATTGAGCAGGCGGAGAAGTCCTGGGACAAGGACGAAGCGGCCCGCATGGCCAAGAAGTTCGTCGACCAGGAAGACTTCACCTTCGAGGACTTCCTGGCCCAGATGCAGCAGCTGCGCAACATGGGCTCCATGAAGAAGATGCTCATGATGATGCCCGGTGCAGCCGGCATGCGCGAGCAGCTGGAGAACTTCGACGAGCGCGAAATCGACCGCGTCGAGGCGATGGTCCGCTCCATGACCCCGCACGAGCGCGTTGCCCCCAAGATCATCAACGGTTCCCGCCGTGCCCGCATTGCGCGCGGCTCCGGCGTCCATGTGTCTGAGGTAAACGCCCTGCTGGAGCGTTTCACCCAGGCCCAGAAGATGATGAAGAAGATGGCAGCCGGAGGTGGAATCCCAGGGATGCCCGGTATGGCAGGACCCGGCGGCTTCGGCGGTTCCCGGAAAAAGCAGCAGGCAGCCAAGGGCAAGAAGAAAGCCCGCTCCGGCAACCCGGCCAAGGCCGCGCAGGAGCGCGCTGAAGCCGAGGCACGGCGCGCGGGCGCAGCCAAGGCGCTGCCCACCGGTTCCGCCTTCGGCCAGCAGGGCGGGGACTTTGATCCCTCCTCGCTGAACCTGCCCAAGGGCTTCGAGAAGTTCCTCGGAAAGTAACACAGGCAGATAACACGCTTCGGCAATTCACGTGCACGGCCGGTCCGGGTCTTCCCGGGCCGGCCGTGCGCGTCCGTCAGGACCCTTGGATAGGCTGGTTTGATGGCTCAGCAGCGGATTGTGTTTGTGCATGGGGCGGGCCGGTTCGGCGCCGCAGCCTGGCCGGGCCAGCATGCCCTGGCCCGCAGTTATGACTGCCTGTTCCTCCGCCGTGCCGGCTACGGTCTCCAGGTGGCTCCGTCGCCGACAGACCACGCCGCCGACACGGATGCGGTCCTAGCCGCGCTGGGCAGCGGCGGCCATGTAGTGGCCCACGCAGAAGGTGCGGTGTCCGCGATGCTGGCGGCGGTCAGCGACCCCGCCAGGGTCCGGTCGCTGACCCTGTGCGAACCGGCCGTTTTTTCCCTCACCCGGGACCTGCCGGCGACGGCCGCCCGGCGCGCACTGCTCGATCCGCTCTTCGCGGCCGCCCCCGGGCTCTCCGACGAAGAGTACCGCCGGGAGTATGCCCGGCTGGTCTTCTCCGCCGAGTCTGCTCCCGATCCGGGCAATGATCCCCATGCCGCCGCGCGTCAGCGGCTGCAGTCTCCGCCATGGGACGCTCCGCTGGACATCGTTCCCGGCGTCCCCACGCTGGTGCTGACGGGGGAGTGGGAACCGCTGTACGAGGAAGTGGCCGGATTCCTGGCCTCTACCGGTGCCGAGCATCATCCCGTGGGCGGAAACCATCGTCCGCAGGACACAGATGCCGGACGGGCCGCGATCGCGGCGTTCCTTTCCCGCGCCGGGTCAGCCGCCCTGGCAGATGGCCGTGCCTGACATTCGGCCTGCGCTGGCGACGGACCTGGCGTTCCTTCCGGCGCTGGAAGCGGCGTCGGACACCCTGCTGGCCGGCCGTCCCGAAATCGACAGCGACCTCCTCGGAACCCTGCCGGCACCTGCAGGTCCCGGAGAACTGGCCGCGGCCCGCCACCTACTGGTCGCGGGCAACCCTCCTGCTGCGTTCGCCCGTGTCGAAGAAGTGGGCGGATGCGCACACCTGGAACAGCTTTCGGTCCACCCTAAAGCGGCCCGTGCAGGGCTGGGGCGCGCCCTTGTCGCCGCGGCTATCTGGTGGGCGGAGGAAGCGGGATATCCGGCGCTTACCCTCTGCACGTTTGCCCGGGTGCCCTTCAACGCGCCGTTCTACAGCAGCTGCGGATTCACCATTGTGACTCCGGAGGGCGAATTGGCCCGGGTGCGTCGGCAGGAGGCTGAACACGGACTGGACCGCATCGGTGAGCGCGTGGCAATGCGCATCGATTTAGCTGCCCGGACCGGACAAGCAGCAGACGCTGGCAATTAGCTGAAGCTTCAAGTAAAGTTGAATACATGAACCTTCAAGTAAATGCCCAGGACCTGCTTCCCGCGAACCTTGCCATGGGGACCGTGATGCTCAAGGTAGGAGACATGGAAAAAGTCTCCGCCTACTACCGGCAGGCGCTGGGCCTGCAGGTCATAGCGGAGGCCGACGGCGGACTGTACTTGGGCCGCGGAACGGTCCCGCTGGTGCACCTGGCACCCGCGGCAGGGCTGCAGGTCCCTTCCCGCGGCGAAGCCGGACTGTTCCACACCGCCATCCTCTTCGACACCCAGGCCGACCTCGCCGCCACCGTGGCCCTGGCTGCGCAGTTTGACCCGTCCGCCTACGTCGGCAGTGCGGACCACCTGGTCAGTGAGGCGTTCTATTTCACGGACCCCGAAGGCAACGGCATCGAACTGTACTGGGACCGGCCGCGCGAAGACTGGACCTGGGACGACGCTCCCGAGGGGCGCACCGTTCGCATGGCCTCGCTCGCGCTGCCGCCGCAGCAGTATTTCCGGACCCATCTGAGCGAAGAAGCCGTGGCGCGGACGGCAGTGGCCGGTGCCGGCGTCGGGCATGTGCACCTGCAGGTGGGCGACACCGGGACGGCTGCAGCCTTTTACGTGGACACCCTCGGCTTCGAGCGGACCGCTGACTTCCACGGCCAGGCCCTGTTCGTTTCGGCAGGCGGGTATCACCACCACATGGCCATGAACGTCTGGAACAGCCGCGGTGCCGGACCCCGCCGCGACACCCTGGGGCTGGGCGAGGTGCTGATCACCGTCCCCGGCCAGGACGACGTTGGATCCCTGGCTGACCGGCTGAAGTCTGCCGGCATCGCCAGTCACCACACCGGCGCCGAACTGCGTTTCGAAGATCCCTGGCGGAACCGGATCCGCGTCGCCGTCGGCTAACCGCACGGAGGCGCCGGCAGGGGTGCAGCCCGCCCGGTGCCGTGAGTCGCGAAACGCGGACTCATCTGGCACAATGGACAGGTACTCGATCTGCGTGGCCCCTCTCTCCGTGCAGTATCTTGTCCTTTTGAACCCCAAACGTTATGGCCCGCCCCACGGGAGCAGAAGTTCGGGTTCGCCCCATTTCAGATCAGGAGTGACCACAAAAGTGGCCGTAAAGATTCGCCTTAAGCGCCTCGGCAAGAAGTTCTCAGCACACTACCGCGTTGTTGTCATGGATTCCCGTGCCAAGCGCGATGGCCGTGCCATCGAAGAAATCGGACTGTACCGTCCGACCGAGGAGCCGTCGTACATCGACATCAAGTCCGACCGTGCGCAGTACTGGCTCGGCGTCGGCGCCCAGCCGACCGAGCAGGTCGCAGCACTGCTGAAGATCACCGGTGACTGGCAGAAGTTCAAGAACATCGACGGCCAGGAAGGTACCCTGCGTACCAAGGCTCCGAAGGAGCCCTTCGTGGCTCCCGAGAAGAAGTCCGTGATCGTCCCCGAGGCAATCACCCCGAAGGCCAAGAAGGAAGAGGCAGAAGCCGCTTCCACCGAGGCTGAGGCTGAGTAGATTGCTGGCCGAAGCGCTGGAGCACCTCGTGCGCGGAATCGTTGACTCCCCGGAGGACGTCAAGGTTTCCGCCAAGAACAACCGCCGCGGGGAAACCCTCGAGGTTCGTGTTCACCAGGACGATCTTGGCCGGGTTATCGGCCGCCAGGGACGCACCGCCCGCGCACTGCGCACGGTGATTTCCGCCCTGGCCGGCAGTGAGGCAGTCCGGGTCGACGTCGTCGACACCGACCGCCGCCGCTGACGCACCAGCAATTCCACGCAGTACACAGCAGTTCCTAACATCCGGCCCCGGCACCAGATAATGGTGAAGGGGCCGGATGTTTTTTCGGCTCCGGCCATTTCCGCCGCGCCCATACCGACCCAAGGAGAATCCATGCAGTTACAGGTGGCACGCATCGGCAAGCCCCACGGTATCCGGGGCGAGGTGACCGTCCAGGTGCTGACCGACGCCCCCGGGGACCGCTTCGCCCCCGGCGCCGTCCTCACAGTGGAGCCGGCAGCCAAGGGTCCGCTGACCGTGATTAGTGCCCGCTGGAACAAGGACATCCTGCTGCTCGGCTTCGAAGAAGTTGCTGACCGAAACGGCGCCGAGGAACTCCGCGGCGCCAAGCTGTTCATTGATACCGATGAGGCTGACGACGAAGACGGCGGCGAGGGCTGGTACGAACACGAACTGGTGGGCCTGAAGGCCAAGGTGGGCAACGACGTCGTTGGCACTGTGACCGCGCTGCGCACGCTCACCGTCCAGGACCTGCTGATCGTGGAGGACACCAAGGGCCAGGAAATCCTGGTTCCGTTCGTGGAGGCGATCGTTCCTGAAGTGAACACCGAAGAGGGCTACGTTCTGCTGACCCCGCCGGCCGGACTGTTTGAACTGAACCTGCCCGACGCAGGCAAGGACGGGGCAGGGCGCTAAGTGCGTATTGACGTTTTCTCCATTTTTCCGGAGTACCTCGCCGCACTCGATCTGTCCCTGATCGGCAAGGCCCGGCAGGACGGGCTGCTGGATCTCCGGGTAAAGGACCTGAGGGAGTTCACCTCGGACCGGCACCGCACCGTGGATGACACCCCTTACGGCGGCGGAGCCGGGATGGTCATGAAGCCCGAACCCTGGGCGCAGGCGCTGGCAACAGCGCTCGACGGCGCTCCCGAGGAGGCTGCGCGGCCCACCCTGATCGTGCCGTCCCCGGCCGGGGAGGTCTTCACCCAGAAGACCGCTTACGAACTCGCTGCCGCGGACCATCTTGTGTTCGCCTGCGGCAGGTACGAAGGCATCGACGAGCGGGTCCTGGAATGGGCCGGGGAGCACTTTGACGTGCGGCCCATGAGCCTGGGGGACTACGTCCTGAACGGCGGAGAGGTGGCAGTGCTTGCCATGGTTGAGGCCATCGGCCGCCTGGTGCCGGGCGTCGTCGGGAATCCCGAGTCACTGGTCGAAGAGTCCCACTCTGACGGGCTGCTGGAATACCCCGTGTACACCAAGCCCTCGCAGTGGCGGGAACGTCCCATCCCGGAGGTGCTGCTCAGCGGAAACCACGCCAAAATCGCGCGCTTCCGCCGCGACGAGCAGCTCCGCCGCACCTCAGAGCGCCGCCCGGACCTCATCGCCAAGCTGGACCCGGCCAGCCTGGACAAGGCAGACAAAGCTACCCTGTCCGCCCTGGGCTGGACCGTCTCGGCAGGGGCCGTGCTGCCGCAGGCCTGAGGCGCCGCCCGATTGGTGGGCTCCGGCGGCGCTGTGGCACAATGGGTAGTTGTGTCATCTGGGTCCGCGCCTGCCACAGGGGGAGCGAGGCCAACAGGCAAGGCACACCGGCAACCGATTCCCGGAGGGCCGGTTTCATAGCTTCGGCAGCATCTGTGCACCGTTGAGGTGCATCCTTGCCGCCGTGACCAAAGTGGATGACCTGTGGCGTTCACCAGGAGTGAGTAACAATGCACATCCTAGATTCCCTCGATGCAGCCTCGCTGCGTTCGGACATCCCCGAGTTCCGCGCCGGTGACACGGTCAAGGTTCACGTCAACATCGTTGAAGGCAAGAACACCCGTGTTCAGGTCTTCCAGGGCTTCGTCATGAAGCGCCAGGGCGACGGCCTGCGCGAGACCTTCACGGTCCGCAAGGTCAGCTTCGGCGTCGGCGTGGAGCGTACCTTCCCGGTACACTCCCCGGTTCTCGACAAGATCGAGGTTGTCAGCCGCGGTGACGTCCGCCGCGCCAAGCTGTACTACATGCGCGACCTGCGCGGCAAGGCTGCCAAGATCAAGGAAAAGCGCGACTTCCGTCCCGCCAAGTAATTTTCTTGCCGCAGACATCCGCGGACGGGGCTGGTCCCCGGAAACACACAAAACGCCGGTCCATTGCGGGCTGGCGTTTTGTGCTCTGGGCGCTGGCGGGTGCAGTGGTGCTCGCCGGCCTGGTCCGGGCTTTCATCTTCGACGTCTATTACATTCCCTCCGGGTCCATGCAGCCGCTGCTGGAACCGGGGGACAGGGTGCTGGTTTCCCGCACCGAATACCGGGGCTCGGAGATCCGGCGGGGCGACGTCGTGGTCTTTGATGGACGCGGTTCCCTGGCTCCGCTGCACAGCTCTGATCCGGTCCTGAAGCAGGCAGCCGATGCGGCTGCGCAGTGGCTGGGCCTGGCGGGGAGCGACACCGTTTACATCAAGCGTGTCATCGGCGTGCCCGGAGACCGGGTGGCCTGCTGCACCGACGCGGGCGGGCTCACCGTGAACGGGCAGCCCATCCGTGAGCCTTATCTCTTCCCCGGCGATACCGGGAGCGAAACGCCGTTCGACGTCGTTGTACCCGAAGGCCGGCTGTGGCTGCTGGGCGACCACCGCTCCGATTCCGCTGATTCCCGGACACTGCTGGGTGCTCCCGGGGGCGGGCTGATTCCCGAGGAACGGGTGATCGGCCGCGCACAGCGAATCCTTTGGCCGTTCGAAAGAAGTACCGAGATTGAGCGACTAGAGTTGGACACCGTATGGCAATTCGTGGAATAAGAGGAAAGCACATGGCGCAGGACTTCCCGGACGACCCCGCTAACGGGGAAGCCAATTCCGGCGAAGCGCACTCCCGCGCCTCCCATGCCAAGGGCAAGGACGGCAAGAACCGCGGGTTCGGCGCCTGGCTGCGCGAAGTGGTCATCATTGTGGCGATCGCACTGCTGCTGTCCTTCCTGATCAAGACTTTCCTCTTCCGCGCCTTCTTCATTCCCTCCGGGTCAATGGAGGAAACCCTGGAAATCGATGACCGGATCTTCGTGAACCTGCTGGTTCCGGAACCGTTCGACCTTTCCCGCGGCGACGTCGTCGTCTTCAAGGACACCCAGGCCTGGCTGCCGGCAACGGACCAGAACGACGACGGCAATTTCATCGCCGACGCACTGACCTTCGTGGGCCTGCTTCCGGATGAGTCCGAACAGCACCTGGTCAAGCGCATCATCGGCATGCCCGGAGACCACGTGGCGTGCTGCGACGCCGACGGCAAGGTCACGGTTAACGGCGAGCCCCTCACCGAGCCGTACATCTACCCCGGGGCGCAGCCCTCCGACACTCCGTTCGACGTTGTGGTGCCTGAGGGCAAGGTCTGGGTCATGGGGGACCACCGCAACGCCTCCGCGGACTCACGCGAGCACCAGGACGGACCCAACGGAGGCTTCATCAACATCGAAGACATCGAGGGCAAGGCTGCGGTGATTGCCTGGCCGCTCAGCCGTGCCGGATTCATCGGCAGCTACCCCGAAGTATTTGAGAACGTTCCCGAACCGTCCGGGGCGGAGACGGCTTCGAAGTGAGCTCCCAGCCCGGCCGCACCCTGCGGTCACCTGCGGGTGCCACTGCAGTAAACGCCGTCCGTACTCCGCGTGCCCGCCCCGCAGCCAAGGGGCCGACCCTGCGCTATGAGCGCACGTTTGCGGCCGTGGGCCACCGGGTGCTGGCCGGCTGCGACGAAGTGGGCCGCGGCGCGCTGGCAGGACCGGTCAGCGTAGGGCTGGTGGCAGTGCAGCTGGACTCTGTCCGCGCGCTCAAGGGTGTGCGGGACAGCAAACTGCTGACGCCGGCCGACCGGGAGGCACTGGTTCCGCAGATCAAGAAGTGGTGTCCGGCCTGGGGCGTGGGCCATGCCAGCGCCGCCGAGATCGACCTGCTGGGCCTGATGGGCGCGCTGCGACTGGCCGGGACGCGCGCCTGGACGCAGGTCTGCGAAACCCTGACTCCCGACGTCGTGCTCCTGGACGGAAACCACAACTGGCTTTCCCCCGAAATGCAGGCAAGCCTCTTCGATGAGCCGGAAGAGGATGACGACGCCGCCTGCACGGCTCCGGTCCATACCCGCATCAAGGCGGACATGACCTGCCTGAGCGTCGCCGCAGCTTCGGTCCTGGCCAAGGTTGAACGTGACGCGCTGATGGTTGAGTACGCGTCCCTGCATCCGGAATACGGCTGGGAAATCAATAAGGGATACGCCACCGAAGCCCACCGTTCGGCGATCGACACGCTGGGGCCGTCACCGCTGCATCGGCTGTCCTGGCGGCTGGGCACGGCACGTTCGGCCGGGGATGGGCCCGCAGCGGGCCCGGTTGGGGGATGATGGTGCCATGAGCGCAGAGGATCTTGAGAACTACGAGACAGACATGGAGCTGCAGCTCTACCGCGAATACCGTGATGTTGTGGGGCTGTTCAGCTACGTGGTGGAAACCGAACGGCGCTTCTACCTGGCCAACCATGTGGACCTCCAGGCACGCAGCGCCGACGGCGAAATCTACTTTGACCTGACTCTCCAGGACGCCTGGGTCTGGGATGTGTACCGTTCAGCCCGGTTCGTGAAAAGCGTCCGGGTGATCACATTCAAGGACGTCAACGTGGAAGAGCTGGCACGCAACGACGACCTGACCCTGCCCAAGGCCGACGAGCTGGGCTAGTCCGCCCTGAGCGGCCGGCGGGGACCTGCCGGGGCCTGGGGGACATGCGGCAGCAGCGCGAGGCAGTCGCTCCACAGGATCCGCGGAATGCGCGGAGAATCCGCGGCAAGTTCGGAGAACCAGCCGTCCACCATTTCACCCCGGTGGGCCAGCATTTTCGGCACCGTGACCGGCAGCGGAAAACCGTTGCGCCACACCGCCTTGTAGCTGCCCAGGTTGCCCACATTCGCTGTCCAGTTGAGGGATTCCCACCCCAGGGTGTCAAAGGCATAGGCAACCGCCAGCCGCACCGCACGGCTCATAAGCCCCTGGCCGCGGAATTCGGGTGAGGTAACGAACCCAAGCCCGCCGGTCCCGGCCCCCTGCCAGCGCAGATCGATGCTGCCGGCGTACTGTCCATTGGCTTCCAGAGCCCAGGAGATGGTGTCCTGCTGCGGAACTCCCACGGCCGAGATGTAGTTCAGGGCCATTTCCCGGGTGTAGTCCAGCGGCACTGTCGTCCACTGGATGGTCAGCGGGTCACGGGAACGGGCGGTCACGGCGTCCGCATCGGCGGTGAGATGCGGCCGCAGCAGCAGCGTTTCATCGCGCAGCAGCGGGATCTGGAACACCATTTTTCCAAGGTACCGCGCTGCCCTTCTGTGCCGGCATCTTAGACTGCCTAGATGGCAGCCATCCCGTCCGATCCTTCGCGGGACGCCCTGGAGACCGTAGGCGCCCTGGCAGGAGTGCGCATCTACGCGCAGCTGAAGCCCGACGCCGCCGGGCTGGCAGAGCTGCAGCGTCTGCAGTCCGAGGCGCGGGTCCTGGTGCCCCGTGCCCGGACCGTGAGTTCCGGGCGGCTCCACTTGACGCTCATCCACTTCGGCAAGGCAGACGAAGCGTACGAACGGCTGGAGCGGGCTGCCGGAGTGGTGCTGGAGACCTTCAGCAGGGCCCTTGAGAGGTATCTCGCCGCTACGGAAGCGTCCTTGCCGGTCCGTGACTTTCTGCTGACTCCGATTGGGCTGGCCGGGTTTGGGATCAACGGGTCCACCCTGGCGCTTGAGTGCAGCGCCTCTCCGGAACTGCAGGAGGTCCATGCGGTGCTGTATGCGCTGGTGCTGGAGTTCCTTGCTGCCTGCGGAGTATCGGATCCGGCGGGCTATGCAGCGCAGGATCCGGCACTGGCGTTTTCAGCGGTGCTGCGGCCGCATATCAGCATCCTGCACGGCTTCCGCCTCCCTGCCGAAGCTGCCGGAAGGCTTCCGGTCCCGGCGTTGGAACAGCTGCGGCTGCATCCGCTGCCGGTGCTGTACCGGGCCTGACGACGCTGTACCGGGTCTGACGAAGCGCAGCGGCGCTGCCTCCTGTCCTGCACAGGCCCGTCCCAGCGGGTGGACAGGCGGCTGCCTCCACACCAGTCCGTTGTTCTCCCGTGTTCGGCAGTGTCCCCGGCCAGACTCGGAACATGAAAGCCAAAGACGCGCTGGGCCAGACCGGAGAAGAACTCGCCGCCCGGTACCTCACCACCGCCGGATATCACGTTCTGGAGCGGAACTGGCGCTGCCGCCAGGGTGAGATCGACCTGGTGGCCAGGGACGGGAGCACCCTGGTTATCGCCGAGGTGAAGACCCGCTCCTCCCTGGACTACGGGCATCCCTTCGAAGCGGTGAGCGCTGCCAAGCTCTCCCGCCTCTATCTGCTGGCAGCTGCCTGGACCAGGGAGCATGCAGAGGGGCATGTGAGCTGGCGCGTGGATGCAGTGTCCGTGCTGCTGCCCGGGGGAGACCGGCCGCCGGTGATTGAACACCTCAAGGGGATCGGCTGATGGGTCTGGGACGGACGTACGGGGTCGGCCTGATCGGGTTGGAAGGCCGTATCGTGGAAGTCGAAGCGGACATTGGCCAGTCGCTCCCTGCGTTCATTCTGCTGGGCCTGCCGGATGCGTCTCTGAACGAATCCAGGGACCGGGTCAAGTCTGCTGCCAAGAACGCCGGGCTGCCCCTTAGCCGGCGCAAGATCACGGTGAACCTGATGCCCGCGGATGTGCACAAGCGCGGTTCCGGGTTCGACCTGGCCATAGTCATGGCCGCCCTTGCTGCAGCCGGAGATGTGGGCAGCACCGGCAGGACGGTTTTCCTGGCCGAACTGGGACTGGACGGACGGCTGCGCCCGCTGCGGGGAGTCCTGCCGTCGGTCATGGCGGCTGTCGATGCCGGTTACCCGGACATTGCCGTAGCCCGGGACAACGCGGCCGAAGCCGCCCTCGTCCCCGGAGCCCGGGTGCGGGGATTTACATCGCTGGCCTCGGTAGCGGAGGCCTTTGGGGCACGGCCGGACGCATTGGTCTATCCCGCCGACGAGTCCAGGACCGCGGCTGGCAGTACCTCCGAGGAGCCGGTTGCCCCCGCTAGGCATGACCTTTCGGATATTGCCGGGCAGGATGAGGCGCGGTTCGCACTGGAAGTAGCTGCGGCCGGTGCCCACCACCTGCTCATGACCGGCCCGCCCGGGGCGGGCAAGACCATGCTCGCCGAACGGCTCCCGGGTCTCCTTCCTGACCTGTCGGACACCCCGGCCATGGAAGTCACCGCCATTCATTCCCTGGGCAGCCGGGGAACGCACTGCACCAGCCTCATCCGGCGCCCTCCCTTCGAGAGCCCCCACCACACGGCCACCGCCGCCGCTGTGATCGGCGGCGGAAGCGGAATCCCCCGGCCCGGTGCCGCTTCCCGGGCCCATCGCGGAGTGCTGTTCCTGGACGAGGCCCCGGAGTATGACGCCCGTGTGCTCGATGCTCTCCGCCAGCCGCTCGAGAGCGGAAAACTGGTCCTGCACCGGGCTGCCGGCACGGCGGTCTATCCCGCCCGGTTCCAGCTCGTCCTTGCTGCGAACCCCTGCCCCTGCGGGCTTGCCAGCGGGAAAGGAACTGAATGCACCTGTACGCCGCAGCAGCGCAGACGTTACTTCAGCAGGCTTTCAGGTCCGCTGCTGGACCGGGTGGACCTGCAGCTGGAGATTAGGCGCGTTTCGCTTCAGGACTTCGACGCAGCGGGGACAGGAGAACCGAGCGCGAGCGTCGCGCGGCGGGTGGCCAAGGCAAGGCAGCGGCAGCAGGAAAGGCTCGGCCCGCTGGGCTGTGAAACCAACGCAGAAGTTCCCGGTGCGGTGCTAAGGGGTGCCCTCCGGCCTTCCCGGAGCAGCACGGCCGCGCTGGACAGGGCACTGGACCGGCAAACCCTCACCGCCCGCGGCTACGACCGGGTGTTGCGGGTGGCTTGGTCAGTAGCCGATTTGGCCGGGCACAGCTGTCCCGACGCCGACGACGTTGGCCAGGCGCTTGGATTCCGGCAACAGGCGGTGGCGGCATGACGGCCTTTGAACCGGTGCTGCTCGCCAGGGCTGCTCTGTCCCGGTTGATTGAGCCTTCGGATGCTGTAGGACAGGCACTGGTGGCAGCGGCCGGCCCCGAACCGGCCGCCCTGATTGCTTCGGGACGGCGGCAGGCGGGAACGGCTTTGCGCGCGGAAATCTCCGAGCTGCTGGAAGAACGCGGGGTCCGCGGGACCGGCCGCGTCTTCGATGAAGCGCTGGAACGGTGGCGGCCGCGTGCGGCGGACCTGGCACCCCAGCGCGACCTCGAAACCGTCCACCGCTTCGGCGGCAGCCTGCTGGTCCCGGAGGACGGAGACTGGCCGGCGGCCCTGCTGGACCTCGGACAGGCTATGCCATTCTGTCTCTGGACCCGCGGAAGCGCCACGATCCCCGGGCTGGCACAGTGCCTGGCGGTGGTGGGATCCCGGGATGCCACCTCCTATGGACTGGCGATCACCGGAGACCTCACCGCCGGCCTGGTTCAGAGGGGCCGCACAGTCATTTCGGGTGGTGCCTACGGCATCGACGCGCAGGCGCACCGGTCCGCGCTCGCGGTGGGTACACGCGGCAGCGGACCCGAACCGGATCCTTCCCGCAGCGGTATCCGTCCGGCCGCTGCGGGAAGCGCGCCCCTGCCCACCATCGCGGTGCTGGCCGGAGGCGTTGACCGGTTCTACCCGGCAGGAAACGAGGACCTGCTGCGCGCCGTAGCGGATGCAGGATTGATTCTCAGTGAAGTCCCGCCCGGGTCGGCTCCAACCCGCTGGCGGTTCCTGCAGCGGAACCGGCTTATTGCTGCGCTGGCGGCAGCAACCGTGGTGGTGGAGGCACGCTGGCGCTCCGGTGCATTGAACACGGCACACCATGCAGCGGAGCTTGGCAGGGGAGTAGGGGCCGTGCCGGGCTCCGTATACTCGGCCAATTCTGCCGGCTGCCACCGGCTGCTGCGCGACGGCAGCGCTGTCTGCGTCACGGACCCGACCGAGGTCCTGGAACTGGCAGATCCCTTCGCGCCCGTTCCGGCCGGAGGCATTAATCCAAACCACGCCGGCTCGTCCGCCGACCACGACGGCCTGCGGGTGGAGGACATTCTGCTGCTCGATTCCCTGCCGCTCCGCAAAGCGGTACCGCCGCAGAAGCTCACGGCCGTTGCCGGTCTTGGGGCAGGAGCCGTCCGCGCAGGGCTGGCACGGCTGGAACTTGCCGGACTGGCCCGCAGGACCAGCGAGGGCCTCTGGCAGCGTGCTGCACGACCACAGCAAAAGCCACAACCAATCAACCGAGAACCCGATGGAGACTGACATGCTGACCCACAAAGTGATCTACTCGCCCCTTGGCATCCTGACCCTTGTCGCGGAGGACGGGGTGCTGGTTGCGGTTGAGGCCGCATCTACTGATGCCATGCTGATTGACACAGCGCGGCTGGGACTGGCTGCCGAGGACGGGTTCGAGTCCGCCGAGCGCCAGTTCGAAGAGTATTTCGCCGGGCGCCGGTGCTGCTTCGACCTGATGACTTCCCAAACCGGTACCCCTTTCCAGGAGCAGGTATGGCAGGCCGTCAAAGCAATTCCCTACGGACAAACCCGCACGTACAAACAGCTCGCGGTTTCCCTCGGTGATGCTTCCAAGGCGCGCGGAGTGGGGGCTGCACTGGCCCGTAACGCACTCGGCATCGTGGTGCCGACACACCGGGTAGTGGGGACCAAAGGTGCGCTGACCGGTTACTCAGCAGGGATCGATGCCAAACGGGCTCTCCTGGAGCTTGAATCCGCTCCGGCCAACGAAGCGCTGCGCCAGCAGTGTTCGGGCGCCGGTGTGCCTGCTTGAAGCCGGAGCGGAAAGCGGCGAAGGTGGAGCAGTGGGCAACTCCAGCAATGCAAAGGCACCGGACAGCCGGAACGGCGCGCCGAGCGTCCGTCCGGAGGCGTACGTCCGGGCACTCGAGGGTTTCTGCAGCTACCTGGCCTTCGAACGCGGACGCTCGGAGCACACGGTGCGGGCCTACGAAGGGGACGTAGCCGGGCTGCTGGACTACGCCGCAGGACTGGGACTGGGCACACTCGCCGACATCGACCTTTCCGTCCTGCGCAGCTGGCTCGGCAAACTCAGCGACAGCGGACTTGCGCGGGCCACGATTGCCCGCCGGGCTGCCACCGCGCGTTCATTCACCGGCTGGGCCCTGCGCGAGGAACTGATCCCAACCGACCCAGCGCTGCGGCTTAAAGCGCCCAAGCGTACCAAGACCCTGCCCGGCGTCCTTCGCCCAGCCCAGATCGAAGCACTCTTCAACACCCTCGCCGAAGCCGCGGCAGACGGGGACGTACTGGCGCTGCGGGATCGTGCCTTAATGGAACTGCTGTACGCCACCGGCATCCGGGTGGGGGAGCTGGCCGGGCTGGACGTGGATGACCTGGACCAGGACCGGCGCACCCTGCGCGTGATCGGCAAAGGCAACAAGGAAAGGACCGTTCCCTACGGACTTCCGGCGGCCCTCGCAGTAGATGACTGGCTGCGCCGTGGCCGGCCTGCTCTAGTCCGCGAAACCAGCGGCCCCGCCCTGTTTCTGGGCCGGCGAGGCGGCCGGATTGACCAGCGACAGGTCCGTGGCGTGACAGCTGCCCTCTTCGAGGCACTTGGGGATACCTCCGCCAGCGGGCCGCACGCTCTTCGGCACAGTGCTGCCACCCACCTCCTGGACGGAGGCGCAGACCTGCGCAGCGTCCAGGAACTCCTGGGACACAGCAGTCTTGCCACCACCCAGCTGTATACCCATGTCTCCGTGGACCGGCTCCGCCGGAGCTACCAGCAGGCCCATCCCCGGGCCTGAGCCGCCGCCGCCGTCCCTGAGGGCCGCGAAAAAATCACTTACAACCAAGTAGTTTCATTGGCGTAATTGCGTAACATGCGGCACAATGATGCTAGGTCTCACGCCGGCAGCGAAAAAGCATGCCTGCCGCGAGAGTTTAGGGCTTCGAACTTCAGGAACCATCCCGTCCATGCAGGTCGTTGGGGAAGACGCACCTACAGCTACGGAGGATGGAATGACTGTTGTGATGGCGCACGGCGTATTGTTCGTGCACTCAGCCCCTTCTGCGTTGTGCCCTCATATCGAATGGGCCATCGAATCGGTCGTTGAGAAGCGCACGGATTTTGAGTGGACCCCGCAGCCCGCAGCCCCGGGCATGGTCCGAACCGAGCTTGCCTGGGCCGGCCCCCAGGGCACGGGGTCGCTGCTTGCCTCCGCCCTGCGCGGCTGGGCCCATCTGCGCTATGAAGTCACTGAGGAACCCAGCGCAGGTGCCGACGGCAGCCGCTGGTCCCACACTCCCGAGCTTGGCATCTTCCACGCCACCACCGATGTCCACGGCAACATCATGGTCTCCGAGGACCGGATCCGGTACGCCTATGAAAACGGTGCAGGTGACCCGGCAGCCGTCTACCACGAACTCTCGCTGGCACTCGGCGAAGCCTGGGACGATGAACTCGAGCCCTTCCGCCACGCCGCAGACGGTGCACCCGTGCGCTGGCTCCACCAGGTTGGCTGACCAGACCAGCCGCCGAAACACCCTCCGCAGCACAGAAGGCCGGGTTCCGATCAGGGAACCCGGCCTTCTGTTTGTCTTGTCTGAGGACCTTAGTGGCTGCGCAGCGCCACGACGGCATTGTGGCCGCCGAAGCCGAACGAGTTGTTCAGCGCCACGATGTCACCGGCGGGCAGATCACGCGCAGTAGTCACCACATCCAGCGGGATCTCGGGATCCTGGTTGTCCAGGTTGATTGTGGCAGGGGCCTGCCGCGAGTACACGGCCATGGCAGTCATCACGGCTTCGACCGCACCGGAGGCACCAAGGAGATGCCCCGTCTGGGACTTGGTGGCCGAAACCGCCACGTTGTCCACGTGCGAACCGAGGGCGGACTTCAGCGCGGTGTATTCCGGCTTGTCTCCGACCGGGGTGGAAGTTGCGTGGGCGTTAACGTGGACCACGTCCTCGGCGTGGGCACGCGCATCATACATAGCGGCCTTGAGCGCACGGGTGGCGCCCAGGCCCTCAGGGTCCGGAGCAGTGATGTGGTAGGCGTCGGCAGTGACGGCCGTGCCGGCGAGCTCGGCGTAAATGCGCGCGCCGCGGGCCAGCGCGTGCTCTTCGGCCTCGAGGACGAGGGCGCCTGCGCCCTCACCCATAACGAACCCGTCGCGGTCCTTGTCATAGGGCCGGGATGCGCGCTCGGGGTCGTCATTGCGCCGGGAGAGAGCCTGCATTGAAGCGAAGGACGCCAGCGGCATGGGGTGGATGGCGGCTTCAGCGCCGCCGCAGACTACTACGTCTGCCTTGCCGGAGCGGATCAGCTCCAGCCCCTGGTGCAATGACTCCGTGCCCGACGCACAGGCTGACACGGGAGTGTGGGCACCGGCACGGGCGCCCAGGTCAAGGCTTACGGCAGCTGCCGGGCCGTTGGGCATCAGCATGGGAACCGTCATGGGCAGCACACGCCGGGGGCCCTTCTCCCGCAGAGTGTCCCAGGCATCAAGCAGGGTCCACACGCCGCCGATGCCGGTTGCAAAGGAAACGGCCAGCCGGTCGTGGTCGATATCTGCCTCGTCCAGGCCGGAGTCTGCCCATGCTTCACGGGAAGCAACGACGGCGAACTGTGTGGAAGGGTCCATCCGCTTGGCTTCGACCCGGGAGAGGACTTCGGTGGCCGGCGTGGAGACACGCGCGGCGAAGGTGACCGGAAGTGAGTACTTCTCGACCCAGTCGTCTTCCAGGGTGCGGGCACCGGAGACGCCCACCAGGGCGTTCTTCCACATGGTCGGGACATCTCCGCCGATCGGCGTGGTTGCGCCGAGGCCGGTAATGACTACTTTGCGGGCCATGATTCACTCTCTCGGAAAGTTTGGGGGCGCACCTGGTTGCTGGTGCAGCGGGTGGTACTGAAAAGGGCGGCCGCCAAAGCGGCCGCCCTTCACGAACTACGCCTGGGCGTTGGAGATGAAGTCGACGGCGTCGCCAACGGTCTTGAGGTTCTTGACCTCTTCGTCGGGGATGCGAACGCCGAACTTTTCCTCGGCGTTGACCACGATGGTCATCATCGAGATGGAATCGATGTCCAGGTCATCCGTGAAGGACTTGTCCAGCTCAACGGCCTCGGGGGCCAGGCCGGTTTCCTCGTTCACGATCTCTGCGAGACCGGCCAGGATTTCTTCGTTGCTAGCCATGGGGGCTCCTTTTTTCGTTGGTACCGGTGCTGGACCGGTAGGGGTTTTCCAACCGCCTCAGGCGGTGTGGTCTTGCAAACTAGGGGAGGACTACTACCTGCGCGCCGTAAACCAGGCCGGCGCCGAACCCAATCTGCAGCGAGAGCTTCCCGCTGAGTTCGGGGTGCTCGCTGAGCAGGCGGTGCGTGGCCAGCGGAATGGAGGCAGCCGAGGTGTTGCCGGCATCGGCGATGTCCCGGGCAATGACAACCGACTCAGGGAGCTTCAGCTGCTTGGCCAGCTCATCGATGATGCGCATGTTGGCCTGGTGCGGCACGAAGGCAGAGAGGTCATCGGCGGTGATCCCCGCTGCATCCAGGGCCTGCTGGGCGGCCTTGGCCATTTCCCAGACGGCCCAGCGGAAGACGGTCTGGCCGTCCTGGCGAAGGGTGGGCCAGAGCTTGGTCTCGCGCTCGGCCAGCACGGAAGCAGGCAGCTCACCGTCAGCTTCGGCGGCCAGTGAGAGTTCACGGATTTCGAGCATCGAATGCGTCATGCCAATCGCGCCGGACTTGCTGCCGTCCGATCCCCAGACCGAGGGACCAATGCCGGGGGTGTCGGAAGGACCGACGACGACGGCGCCTGCGCCGTCCCCGAGCAGGAAGGAGATCGTGCGCTCGGTGTTGTCGATGAAGTCAGAGAGCTTTTCCACGCCGACGACCAGCACGTACTTTGCGGCGCCGGAGCGCACCAGGGCGTCGGCTTGGGCAATGCCGTAGCAGTACCCGGCGCAGGCAGCCGAAACGTCGTAGGCGGGGGCGGGCGTGGCCCCGAGGCGGTCCGCGACCTGGGCCGCGGCCGAGGGTGTGGCGAAGGGGTGGGTCACGGTGGAGACGATGACGGCGTCCAGTTCGGCGCCCTCGATGCCTGCCTTGGCCAGTGCGTCCCGTCCGGCCAGCTCGGCCATGTCCACCACGGAGGTACCCTTGTCGGCCCGGTGCCGGGTGACGATGCCCGTGCGCTGGCGGATCCACTCGTCGGAGGAATCGATCCACTGGCACACGTCGTCATTGCTGACGATTACGTCGGGGCGGAAAGCGCCCAGGCCGTGGATCCGGCTGAACTCGTGGACGGGTGTTTGCTTCAGGGTGGGCGTGCTCACGCATTACCTTCTTGGGTTGTAACTGCTGCCGCGCCGGAATGCTCGGCCACGAAGGCACGGGCAGCGGCGAGGTCTTCGGGGGACTTCAGGGCCAGCGAGGGAACACCGCGCATTCCCCGCTTGGCCAGTCCGGTCAGGGTGCCTGCCGGAGGAAGCTCCAGTATGCCGGTGACGCCCATGGTTGTCATGGTTTCCATGCACGCGTCCCAGCGCACGGGGCGGGAGACCTGGGCGATCAGGCTGTCAAGGTTGGCTTCCCCGCTCACCACGGCGGCGCCGTCGTAGTTTGAGAGGAGGGTGGGCAGGGGCTCGGCGGGGGAGAGGGATGGCCGGAGTGCCTCCAGCACACTGAGCGCGGGCTCCATGTGCTTCGTGTGGAAGGCGCCCGCAACCTTCAGCGGAATGACCCTCGCTTTGGCCGGCGGATTGGCGGAAAGCTGTTCCAGCTGCGCCAGCGTGCCCGCTGCCACAACCTGGCCGCCGCCGTTGGCGTTGGCTGCCGTGAGTCCGAAGCTCTCCAGGACCCGGGCGACGTCGTCCGGGTCGCCGCCGAGCACGGCGCTCATGCCGGTGGGAACCTGGGCCGCTGCGCGGGCCATCGCATTGGCGCGTTCGCGGACAAAGGCGAGTGCGTCGTCCTCGCTTAGCGCCCCGGCAACTGCGGAGGCGGTGATCTCGCCAACGGAGTGGCCGGCGACGACGGTGGCTGCGGTCAGCGCATCGGTGTCCAGCAGCTGCCGCGCTGCTACTAGTCCCGCAGCGACGATCAGCGGCTGGGCGACGGCCGTGTCCTTGATGGTCTCCTCATCAGAGACCGTGCCGTGCGCTACGAGGTCAAGCCCCGCAGTGTCGGACAGCGCTTCGAGGTGCTCCCGCACTCCGGGCAGTTCCAGCCACGGAGCGAGGAAACCTGGTGTTTGTGACCCCTGGCCGGGGCAGACGATTGCAAGCACGTAACAAGCTTTCCAAAGAGGGAGTGGATTACCGGGTGTTTGGGTGAACCAAGCTCACCCGGGGGCGTTGTAGGAAGTCTACAAGGGCATCCCTCCGGTGCAAGAGGGGAGCAAGCGGGCATCCGGAGGGTTCAGGACCGTGTGGCCGGCCGTTCGGGGACTGCTTTCCCGGCCGGTGAGAGCCTGCCGACCACCAGTGCGGTCTGCAGGACGAAAGCCTCCCGGGGAAGCATCGGATCCCAGCCGGTGATGTCGCAGACGCGCCGGAGCCGGTACCGGACGGTGTTCGCGTGGACGAACAGTTCCCGGGCCGTGGCTTCCAGCGAGTGGCCCAGGGAGAGGTAGGCGGAGAGTGTCTCTGCCAGTCCGTTGGAGGCAGCCAGCAGGGGCCGGTAAATGCTGCGCACCAGCGCTTTGCGGGCCGAATCGTCACCGGACATCACCCGTTCCGGCCACAGATCGTCCGCGGCCACCGGGCGCGGGGCGGCCGGCCAGGCACGGGCTGCAGTGAGGCCGGCGAAAGCAGCCTGGGCGGAAGGACCTGCATCCACGAGGGAGTCAGCGGGCGGCCCGTAGACAACAGGTCCCGCACCGAACAGGTCAGCCAGCCGGCCCAGCGCTCCTGACTTTTCGCTCATGCCGCCCAGTACCAGGATCAGCCGGTCGCCCTGGATGCCCACCAGGGTGTCCTCAGCGAGCCGTCCGGCCACCCGGCGGAGTTCGTTGACGAAGGACGGACTGGGATCGGCCGGGGAACTCCCCACGATCACGGTCACGCCTGCGGTGGAGGTCCAGCCGACGGCGGCGATGCGCGAACGCAGGGCGTCCGAGCTTTCGCCGCGGAGGATGGCATCGACCACCAGGGCCTCGAGCCGGGTATCCCAGGCGCCCCGGGTCTCAGCAGCGCGCGCGTAGACATCCGCCGCGGCGAAAGCCACTTCTCGGGAGTACCGCAGCACGGCCTCGCGCAGCGGTCCCTGGACCGAACCTGCGGCCAGTTCAGGCACCCGGTCCTCCACCACCTGCACCACGACCCGGATCAGGGCCAGTGCTTTTTGCAGGCTGATGGCACGGGTCAGCTCGGTGGGGGCGGTGCCAAACACATCGCTGAGCACCCAGGCCGGGGAAGCCGGCCGCTCGTACCAGTTGACGAAGGAGGCAATGCCCTTCTGCGCCACCATGCCCAGGGCTGAACGCTCGTCAGGGCGCAGTCCCCGGTACCAGGGCAGCGAGACATCCAGCTGCTTCAGCGTGGCAGTGGACAGCTTGCCGATATTCGCTTTCAGCCGTTCCAGGATGATCGGGTCGGCACCGTTTTCCGGTGCCGCAGCGGCTTGTTCAGTCGAGCGGGTCACTGGCATCCTCGAAGCTTACGGCCTTCGGCACGCAACCTCCATTTTGTGTGAAGGCTACAACTTGGCTGAAAGAGCGCAGGGGTCAGAGCGCAGACCCCAGTGTGCGGAACTTTTCGGTGCGGCTGTGCAGCCGGGTGCCTGCGTCCTGCCCAGAGAGAGCGCTCAGCTCATATTCCACAGACTCCGCCAGCCGGCGGCAGAATGCAGGCCCTTCGAGCGCAGCGTCAGGGAATTCTGCAACGATGCGGTCCACGATCCCATGCTCGGCGAGGGCGGAGACTGCTAGGACACCGCCTCCGGCGCCCTGGCCCAGCAGCACGGAACGTGTGTGAGACATTTCAGGCAGCCTCGCAGGCGATGCAGGCGCACATTGACCTCGTCGCCGAGAACGGTATCTAGGGCGTGCCGGGAGTTACCCGCCGGGCCCGGGAACGCCGCTAGGCATCCCCGCCGGCGTTGCCGCTGGTTCCCTTGGTGACATCCAGCAGGTGGTAGCGGCTGATCGCGTCCCGCGGGGCCGGCGAATCGACCTCTCCGCGCCGTGCCAGCATCTCCAGGGTCCGGACAACCATCGAATGGCTGTCGATCTTGAAGAACCTCCGGGCTGCCGCGCGGGTGTCGGCAAACCCGAACCCGTCCGCGCCCAGGGACGCGAACTCGTTGGGCAGGAACTGGCGGATCTGGTCGGGAACAGCCTTCATGTAGTCGGTGGAGGCAACCACGGGTCCGGTGGCGCCGGCCATCTGCTGGGTCACGAACGGCACCCGGGGCTCGGCGTCCGGGTGCAGGAAAGCTTCCTCCTCAGCGGCCAGGCCGTCGCGTCGCAGTTCGTTCCAGCTGGTCACGGACCACACGTCGGCGGAGACGTTCCAGTCATCTGCCAGGAGGCGCTGGGCTTCCATGGCCCACGGAACTGCGACGCCGGATGCCAGCAGCTGCGCCCGCGGGCCGTCGATGGAGGCAGAAGAGAGCAGATAAATGCCCTTGATGACGCCCTCCACATCCAGTTCCTCCGGTGCCTTCGGCTGAAGGATCGGCTCGTTGTAAGCCATGATGTTGTAGATCAGGTTGGGGTCCTTGGAGTCCGGCCCGTACATTTCCTCCAGGCCATGCCGCACGATATGTCCAATCTCGTACCCGTAGGCCGGGTCGTAGGTCTTCACCGCGGGGTTGGTAGAGGCCAGGACCGGGGAGTGCCCGTCCGCGTGCTGCAGGCCTTCACCGGTCAGCGTGGTGCGGCCGGCAGTGGCCGAAACCATGAAGCCGCGTGCCAGCTGGTCGGCAGCCGCCCAGATGAAATCCCCCGTGCGCTGGAAACCGAACATGGAGTAGAAGACGTACACCGGAATCAGCGGCACGCCCTGTGTGGCGTAGGCCGTGCCGGCCGCGGTGAACGCTGCGATGGAACCGGCTTCGTTGATGCCCACGTGCACAATCTGGCCCTGTGGGGACTCCTTGTAGGCCAGGACGAGGTCCCGGTCCACGGAAAGGTAGTTCTGCCCCTGCGGGTTGTAAATCTTGGCCGTCGGGAAGAACGAGTCCATCCCGAACGTGCGGGCCTCGTCCGGGATGATCGGCACAATCCGCATACCGAATTCCTTGTCCCGCATCAGGTCCTTGAGCAGGCGGACAAACGCCATGGTGGTGGCCGCCAGCTGCTTGCCTGAACCGCGGTTGGCCACCTCATAGGATTTCTCCCCGGGCAGGTGGATCGGCTTGAAGTCCGAGCGGCGCTCAGGGAGGAAACCGCCGAGTTCCTTCCGCCGGTCCAGCATGTACCGGATCTCCGGCGCCTGGGGGCCCGGGTTGTAGTACGGAGGCTGGTACGGGTCCGCTTCGAGCTGCTCGTCCGTGATGGGGATGCGCAGGTGGTCGCGGAAAAGTTTGAGGTCATCGAGGGTGAGCTTCTTCATCTGGTGCGTGGCATTGCGGGCCTCGAAGTGCGGTCCAAGGCCGTAGCCCTTCACCGTGTGCGCCAGGATGACCGTTGGCTTGCCCTTGAACTCCAGGGCTGCCTTGTACGCGGCGTAAACCTTGCGGTAATCGTGCCCGCCGCGCTTGAGGTTCCAGATGTCGTCATCGGAAAGCCCGGACACCATGGCCTTGGTCTGCGGGCTCTTCCCGAAGAAGTGGTCGCGGATAAAACCGCCGGATTCGGCTTTGTAGGTCTGGTAGTCGCCGTCGACCGTGGAGTTCATGATCTCCACCAGCGCGCCGTCGTCGTCGGCAGCCAGCAGCGGATCCCATTCCCTGCCCCACAGCACCTTGATGACGTTCCAACCGGCGCCGCGGAAGAAAGCCTCGAGTTCCTGGACGATCTTGCCGTTGCCGCGCACCGGACCGTCCAGTCGCTGCAGGTTTGCGTTCACCACGAAGGTTAGGTTGTCCAGCTTGTCATTGGCCGCCACGTGCAGCAGACCGCGCGATTCCGGCTCGTCCATTTCGCCGTCACCCAGGAATGCCCAGACATGCTGCTGGGAAGTGTCCTTGAACCCGCGGTTGTCCAGGTACCGGTTCAGCTGCGCCTGGTAGATCGCGTTCATGGGACCGATGCCCATTGAGACCGTAGGAAACTCCCAGAAGTCCGGCATGTTCCGGGGGTGAGGATAAGAGGAGAGCCCGTGGCCCTCGCGGGATTTCTCCTGCCGGAAGCCGTCGAGGTCTTCTTCCGTCAGCCGTCCTTCCAGGAAGGCCCGGGCGTACATACCCGGGGCCGCGTGGCCCTGGAAGTACACCTGGTCGCCGCGCCCGGGATAGTCCTTGCCGCGGAAGAAATGGTTCATACCTACCTCATAGAGGGTGGCCGCGCCGGCAAACGTCGAAATGTGGCCGCCGACGCCGATGCCCGGGCGCTGCGCGCGGTGCACCATGATCGCTGCGTTCCATCTCATCCAGGCACGGAAGCGGCGCTCAATCTCTTCATCTCCGGGGAACTCAGGTTCCTGGTCCACCGGAATCGTGTTGACGTAGTCGGTAGTGGTGACCATGGGCACGCCGACCGAATGCGCACCTGCGCGCTGGAGCAGGGAACGCATGATGAACTGCGCCCGTTCGGTGCCTTCGGTCTTGACCAGGTCATCGAGGGACTGGATCCACTCGGCGGTTTCTTCCGGATCGGAGTCGGGCAGCTGGCCGGTGAGCCCGCTGAGGATATCCGTTCTGTCTTCTGCGGCCACGAAATTCTCCTATGCACAGATGGTGCCTGGGACCTGCCGCTGCGGGGGCTCTTGTGCCTGCCGGACGTCTCCGCGGTCGGCCGGATGCCGGGGACTTACGCGCCGCGCGAACCGCCGTGCGTGTCCTTTTAGCCACTGTAGACCGGCCGCCGCGGCTTGCGTAGCCTTCACCGGGGAAGCTCCGCCGGTGAACAGGGAACCCTTGAAGCTTGCCGGTTAAAGGTGTTCCCTTGAGTCAGGAAAAGGGCAGTTCTGGCCAAGATGTGATTCCCTTGTATTTATGCAGTCAACCAGGAGGAGTGAAGTGAGCGAGGCCGATGCCGTCACAGAGAAGAACGTGGCGGAAAGAATGGGTTTCAAAGACGGCGACCTGATTCAGGAATTCGGCTACGACGAAGACGTGGACTTTGATCTCCGTGAGGACCTCGAAGACCTGTCCGGCGGCGAGCTCCTCACCGAGGACGACCACGAGGTTGTTGACGGCGTCGTCCTGTGGTGGCGTGCGGATGACGGCGATCTGGTCGATGCGCTGGTTGATTCCCTGACAACGCTCGACGACGGTGGCGTTGTCTGGGTCCTGACTCCCAAGTCCGGCCGTGAGGGCTATGTCCCGCCGGCCGACATTGAAGAAGCAGCACCCACCGCCGGCCTGCACGTAACGACGTCACCTGGCGTCAGCCGGGACTGGGCTGCTACGCGCCTGGTCAGCCGCCGAAAGAAGTAACCGGCCTTGATGCCTGCAGCCGGGATCCCCGGCATTGGGGATCCGGCTCCGGTTTTTGAGCTGCCCAACCAGTACGGCGAAACCGTGCGGTCTGCGGATCTTGCGGGTGCCCCGGCCGTGCTGATGTTCTATCCGTTCGCGTTTTCCCGGGTCTGCTCGGGTGAACTTGAAGAGCTTGCCGGTCTTCAGCCCCACTTCAAAGCCGCCGGTGCGCGCCTGCTCGCCATATCCTGCGACCCGAAATATTCGCTGCGGGCCTGGGCGCTGGAGAAGGGATGGGAGTTCGACCTCCTGTCGGATTTCTGGCCGCACGGTGAAGCAGCGAGCCGCTACGGTGTTTTCGATGAAAGCCGCGGCATGGCGCTGCGGGCCAGCTTCGTCCTCGATGCGTCCGGCACCGTCCGGCAGGTCCTGCGGTCAAGCGCGGACGAGCCCCGCCGTGCCGAGGATTACCTGGCGGCACTCTCGGCGCTGGCCGCCGGAGAACGGAACTGACATGACCCAGCCTGTGCCCCCGGGAACGGGGCTTACGGGATTCGTCACCCGGGAGGCCGCGGATGCCTCCGCGGATCCCAGCGATGCCGAACGCCGCCGCCTGGATAGGGCCGTGGAGCTGCTGGCCGGCCGGAAGGTGGCGCTGCTGACCGGCGCCGGCCTGAGCACCGACTCGGGAATCCCCGACTACCGCGGCCCGGACGCGCCGCCCCGGAACCCCATGACTTACCAGCAGTTCGTCGGCGATCCGGTACTGCGCCAGCGCTACTGGGCGCGCAACCATGTGGGCTGGCACCACCTGCGCCACGCCGTGCCCAATGCGGGACACGAGGCCGTCGTGCATCTGGAGGAGCGCGGACTGCTCACCGGGGTCATCACCCAGAACGTGGACCGCCTGCACAGCGACGCGGGAAGCATCAGGGTCATTGACCTGCATGGACGGTTCGACCGGGTGCTCTGCCTCTCGTGTGGTGCGGTCTACACCCGGGAAGGCATTGCCCGGCTGCTGGAGAAGCTCAACCCCGGGTTCCTGGAGCGGGTGGCCGGAGACGGGGACATTGCTCCGGACGCCGACGCCGAGATCACCGACACCGCAGACTTCACCGTCGCCGACTGCCCGGTCTGTGAAGGAATGCTGAAACCGGACTTTGTGTACTTCGGGGAAAACGTCCCCAAGGAACGCGTCCGGCTCGCCTACGCGGCGGTGGACGACGCCGGCGCGCTGCTGGTTGCGGGTTCTTCCCTGACGGTGATGAGCGGACTCCGCTTCGTCCGCCATGCGGCGAAGGAAGGCAAGCCGGTCGTGATCATAAACCGCGGACAGACACGGGGTGACGACCTGGCAGACCTGAAAATCGACATGGGGGTGGGTACTGCGCTGCAGTACCTGGCACGGACGCTGCCCGATCCGTTCCCGCAGCACGGGCATGCCGGCCGGCACCGCGATTAGGTGATAGGGCCGGTGATCCGGTAATGTAATTCCTCGTGATGCGGCGCTGGCCGGGAATATCCCAGCTGGCATAACGGGTCACTTTGGGTCTTTAGCTCAGCTGGTAGAGCGCCACGTTTACACCGTGGATGTCATCGGTTCGATCCCGGTAGGACCCACCGGCAAAACCCGCCTTCGGAACACCGCAGGCGGGTTTTTTCGTGCCCGGGGCGGAAAACCGCGCCCGGTAGCCGGACGGGGGTGGAGCGCCGGGTCGATGGACAGGGCACGCACATCCGAATCCAAGATTCCAGTGGTAACACTGAAATGGCGTGGCCAGCACGCCGCCGACCGACAGCACCTGAAAGATACAAGATTTGCGCACTGATTTCCTGAAACCCGCGGCTGCCTGCCTCCTCAGCGCGGGCCTGGTGGCCGCGGCCGTCACCGGCTGCACCGGTGAACCGGCACCGCAGACAGTCACGGTTCCCGGCAGCCAGGCAACGCCGTCGGCCAGTTCCGAACCGGAGCTGGCGCTGCGCACCGAACTCGACCGCTATGCGGCGGAGACCGGCGTCGACTTTTCAGTAGCGATCTACGAGTACGGCTCGAACCGGGCCTGGTCCTATCACCCGGAAGGCCGGTATCTCGAAGCAAGCCTGGTCAAGGTCCCGATCCTGCTGACCCTGCTCCGCCAGGCAACGGAGGAGGAACGGGAGCTTACGCCAGAAGAAGAGCAGCTCGCTGAGCTCATGATCTGCCAGAGCGACAACGCCGCAACGGACGAGCTCTACGCGCTGGTCGGCGGAGCTGAAGAGCTCCAGCGGACATATGGCCTGCTGGGAGTCACCGGCACGGAAGCAGGCGAAGTCTGGGGAGCCAACGAGACCACTTCCGAAGACCAGCTGAGGATCGCCACAGCCGTTGCTCGTGGCGTCGACTGGATCCGTGAAGGCCTCCAGGACTACGCAGCGGGCCTGCTGGAAAGCGTTGTCCCCGAACAGGCATGGGGAATCAGCGCCGGCATCCTGAACCCCGTGGCCCAGGTGGGGTTGAAGAACGGGTGGCTGCAGGACGACTTCCTGGCCTGGAACGTGGGCAGTTCGGGTTTCGTAGTCGGAGGCGGTGCGGAGTACAGCATCGTTGTGCTTACCGCAGGCACCGACTCCCTGGACGAGGGCATCTCCGTGCTGGAAGGCGCCGCGGCAATCGTGAACCGCTGGGAACTGGGCGCCGCCGGATAGGCGTGGGGCTCACCTGCTGCCGCCGGGTGCCGGCCTGGACCAGCGGTGGTACAGCGCGACCAGCGGCCTGGCGGAGAGTCCGTGGGCGAACACGCTCAGCCCTACGGTGGCGACTACCGTCGTAAGCAGCGTCACGGCAGCCGGCGTGCCCCGTTCATAAGCCAGCAGCGCGAAGACCACTGACGCCAGCCCCCGGGGTCCAAACCACCCCATGAACGCCCTGGTCTGCCAGGGGGCACCGCTGCCGGTCATTGCTGCGGCGACCGGCAGCATGCGAACTGCCGTGAGGCTTAGCACCGCGTAGACGAGGACCTGCCAGGTGATGTGCGGGAAAGCGGCCGGGACAGCAACGGCACCGAAGATGAGCCAGGTTGCTGCAGCCAGGATGTTCCCGGTTTCGGCGGTGAAACCCATGGTGTCGTCCATCCCGGCGTGACCGGCCCGGCGGAATGCCATGCCCGCCACGAACGCCGCCAGAAACGCGCTGCCGCCGAGGGAAACGGCTGCCGAATACGCTCCCAGCGCCACGGCGAGCGTGCATGGCTGGCGCCACTCGGCTCCCACCCAGTCCCGGCAGGCGGCAGCGCGCAGCAGATACCCGCCCCCGGCGCCCACCACCAGCCCGGCGAGCAGGCCGAAACCGATCTGCTCGGCGACCGCAGCAGCGACTGCGGATGGAACACTGCCTTCCAGCGTTGACAGGGAGATGTCCAGGGACACCAGGAAGAACGGCACTGCGATGCCGTCATTGAGTCCGCTTTCAACATTCAGGGCCTGGCGCACGGGTGCCGGAACCGCAGGATCCTCCACTACGCGGTGTCCAAGGGCGGCATCGGTGGCGCAGAGCATAGCGGAGAGGAGAAAGGCGCTGGCCGGTGACAGGTTCGGGAAAAGCAGCAGCGCTGCCCCAAAGCCAAGCAGGAGGGTCATGGGAAGTCCGGCCGCCAGCAGCCTCCCGGGCCACCCGAGACTGCGGCGCAGAACGGAAAGATCGAGATGGGCCGCGTCAGTGAAAAGGAGGAAGACCAGGGCCAGTTCAGCCACCCGGTGGACGGCGGATGTCTCCAGCGACAGACCGGGGGATCCGCCCGTCAGGAAACCGATAAGAATCCCGGCTAACACAAAGGCCATGGCGGAGGTGATTCCGCGGCGGCTGAGAGGGCCGGAGAAGACGCTGACTGCTATCAGCACGACGGCTCCGAGCAGAAGCGCGGTCATCTGTCTTCCTTCCGTGCGGGGGTCTCCGGCAGATGCCAAAAGAAGAAGATGGGGACGTCCCGGAAGCGTGATGTCAGATAATCTGTGGAAGTGGTCTGTGTCACTGAGACTGACACAGGGCCCGGCCGCTTGTCACCGCATTCCGCTCCGGGAGGTCGACTGCCGTGGACAGAAGAAAAGTTCGGCACCTGGCTGTGGAGGAACGGTCTGCGGCAGGCAGGGACCGACGAACCCGGACACCGCTTGCGGAACACGCGGGATGGCGTCCCGCCCAGGGCCGCCCCGACCCCGTCGCGCTCATTGAAGAACAGAACACGACCCGCGATGCGGACCTGGTTCCGGTGCGCCACGGCAGGATGCTGGCCTCGCCGTTCACGTTCTACCGCGGCACCGCGGCAATCATGGCCGCCGACCTCCGCGACACTCCGCGGTCCGGACTGAACACCCAGCTCTGCGGCGACGCGCACCTGTCCAATTTCGGCGTTTTCGCCTCTCCGGAGCGCACACTGCTGTTCGACATCAACGACTTTGACGAAACCCTGCCCGGTCCCTTCGAATATGACGTGCTGCGGCTGGCCGCGAGCTTCACCGTGGCAGCCAGGAACAACGCCTTCGCCTCGGCAGACGTCCAGTCGATCACCTTGGCCTCGGTATCTTCCTACCGCGAGGCAATGCGCGGCTTCGCGGAAATGGGCACGCTGGAGGTCTGGTACGCGCGCCTCGACGAAGAGGACATAATGTCCGCGCTCGCCGTTGCCGTTGACACCAGCAGGGGAAAGGAGCAGAAAAAGGCCGCGAAACGTGCCCGGCGGACCGCAGAGAAAGCTGCCCGTAAAGCCCGCGCCCGGGACAGCCTGCAGGCCTTGTCCAAACTGACGGAGCACGTTGAGGGCCGGTACCGGATCATCAGTACTCCGCCGGTACTGATTCCGGCCCGGGAATTCGGCGGTGTCTTTGGCATTTCGGCAGACCAGCTGCAGGAAACCGTCCATGAACAATTCCGTTCCTACCGGCAGACCCTGCAGGAGGACAGGCAGCAGCTGCTGGAGCGCTACGAAATCGTGGACGTTGCCCGGAAAGTCGTGGGTGTTGGCAGCGTGGGAACGCGTGCCTTTATCGCGCTGCTGCAGGGCCGTGATGCGTCAGATCCCCTTTTCCTGCAGCTCAAGGAAGCCCGCCGGTCGGTGCTGGAAGGCCACCTGCCCAGGAGTGCGTACCGCCAGCCCGGCAAACGCGTGGTTCAGGGCCAGCGGATGATGCAGGCGGCGAGCGACATCTTCCTGGGCTGGACACCGGGAATGCAGGAGAACCGTTTTCTCTATTGGCGCCAGCTAAGGGACATGAAAGGTTCAGCCGTGGTTGAAAGCATGACTCCTTTCGGCATGGAGCTCTATGCGCGCGTGTGCGGCTGGGCCCTGGCCCGGGCCCACGCCAGATCGGGGGACCCGGTGGCCATCGGAGCCTACCTGGGAAAAAGCGGGAAATTCGACTCCGCAGTCTGTGACTTCAGCGCCCGCTATGCAGACCAGAACGAACGGGACTTCGAGGCCTTTGAAAAGGCGGTGCGGTCCGGACGGCTTCAGGCCGTGGAAGGGGTCTAGGCCGGCCGCAAACCGAACGTGTCCGCCGTCGCAGGGGCGTGTGTGGCGGCAGTCCGGTTAGGAGAATAGGCTGGAGGCTGAAGACGGCGCCATTGATGCGCCGAGACCGTGCTGCAAGATGCGGCACCCGAAGAATCCTTGGAGTGAACTTGAGCGCACAAATAGGCGTGACCGGCCTGGCCGTCATGGGAGCGAACCTGGCCCGGAACCTGGCCCGGAACGGTTACACGGTGGCCCTGCACAACCGGTCAGTGGAGAAGACGGATGCGCTCCTCTCCGCGCACGGCGACGAAGGCGACTTCATCCGGACGGAGTCACTGCAGGAGCTCGTAGACTCTCTGGAGAAGCCGCGCCGCGTGCTGATCATGGTCAAGGCCGGGGCACCCGTGGACTCGGTCATCGACCAGCTCGTGCCGCTGCTTGAAGCGGGCGACATTGTTATCGACGCCGGCAACTCGCACTATGAGGACACCCGCCGCCGCGAAGCCGCGCTGGCCGAGAAGGACCTCCACTTCGTTGGCGTCGGTGTTTCCGGCGGTGAGGAAGGGGCGCTCCTGGGTCCGTCCATCATGCCCGGCGGCTCGCGTGAGTCCTACGACTCGCTCGGCCCGATGCTCGAGAAAATCTCCGCCAAGTACAACGGCGAACCCTGCTGCACCTGGGTCGGAACCGACGGTGCCGGACACTTCGTGAAGATGGTCCACAACGGCATCGAATACGCCGACATGCAGGTCATCGGCGAGGCCTACGACCTGCTGCGCTCCGCTGCCGGAATCGAACCGGCCGAGCAGGCAGAGATCTTCACCGAATGGAACAAGGGCCAGCTGAGCTCCTTCCTGATCGAAATCACTGCCGAGGTCCTCGCCCACACCGACGCGAAGACCGGCAAGCCGTTCGTCGACGTCGTTGTGGATTCCGCCGGTCAAAAGGGAACCGGACGCTGGACCGTCGTCTCGGGCCTGGACCTGGGTTCGCCGGTCTCCGCGATCGCCGAATCTGTCTTCGCCCGCGCGCTTTCCTCCCAGCGCGGCCAGCGGGAAGAAGCCCAGGGCATCCTGGCCGGCGGAGAAACCGCCGTCGAAATTCCCGAGACCTTCGTGGAAGACGTGCGGCAGGCCCTCTACGCCTCGAAGCTGGTCAGCTACGCCCAGGGCATGGACATGCTCACCGGCGCCGCCAAGACCTACGGCTGGGACCTGAAGCTGGATGAGATCGCCTCACTGTGGCGTGCCGGCTGCATCATCCGGGCCGAACTGCTGGACGACATCATGAAGGCCTACGCGGACGGAAAGGCCCCGGCCAACCTGCTGCTGGCCCCGGCCTTTGCCGAGTCCATCGCCCAGGCACTGCCGGCCTGGCGCCGGGTTGTCTCCGTGGCAGTTCAGCTGGGGATCCCCGTACCGGTCTTCTCCTCGTCGCTGGCCTACTACGACGGCCTGCGCCGCAAGCGCCTCCCGGCCGCCCTGACCCAGGGCCTGCGCGACCTCTTTGGCGCTCACACCTACAACCGGGTCGACGCCGAAGGCACCTTCCACACGCTGTGGAGCGGGGACCACACTGAAGTCGAAGCCGTGGACACGCACTAGTTACTGCAGCACAAAAAGGCCGGCCGCCCCGGAAGGGAGCGGCCGGCCTTTTTGTCTGGCTGACTCTGGACGTGCACGCCTAGATGTAGATCGCCGGATCCACGTATTCCGCCGGATCAACGGCGGGCTGGTTCATCTTGGCGTCACGGTGGCGCCAGGTCGCCGGGATACCCGTAATGATCGAGTCCGCGGGCGCGTCCTTGACCACGACGGCGTTGGCTCCCACGGCGCTGTTGGCGCCGATGGTGACCGGACCGAGGACCTTCGCACCGGCACCGACGGTGACGCCGCTGCACAGGGTGGGGTGCCGCTTGACCCTTGCCAGGGACCGCCCGCCCAGGGTCACACCGTGGTAGAGCATGACGTCGTCGCCGATTTCCGCTGTTTCCCCGATCACCACGCCCATGCCGTGGTCAATGAAGAATCTCCGGCCAATGGTGGCACCGGGGTGGATTTCGATGCCGGTGGCGAAACGCGCGAACTGCGAGAGCACCCGCGCCGGGAAACGCAGCGCCGGATTGGCCCACATTTTGTGGGTCAGGCGGTGCATCCAGATGGCATGCAGCCCGGAATAGACAATCAGGTTCTCGAAGGATCCGCGCGCCGCCGGGTCATGGGACGCGGCGGCTGCGAGGTCTTCGCGCAGGCGGGACAGGAAACTCACGGGTGACTTTCTGCTTTGGGGTACCCGCCGTCGCAGGCGGGGCTGGCTAGCCGCGGATGTCGTCGTAGAGAACGGTTGAGATGTAGCGTTCTCCGAAGTCACAGACAACGGCCACGATCAGCTTACCGGCGTTCTCGGGGCGCTTGGCGAGTTCCAGGGCGGCCCAGACGATGGCGCCGGAGGAAATGCCGCCCAGGATGCCTTCCTGGGTTCCCAGTGCGCGTGCCGTGGCAACGGAGTCCTCGATCGAGGCGTCGAAGACCTCGTCGTAGATCTCGGTGTCCAGGATTTCGGGGATGAAGTTGGCGCCGATGCCCTGGATCTTGTGCGGTCCCGGTGAACCGCCGTTCAGGATTGCGGAGTCCTTGGGCTCGACTGCAACGATCTGCACACCGGGCTTGCGTTCCTTCAGGACCTGCCCGACGCCGGTAACGGTGCCGCCGGTGCCCACGCCGGCGACGAAGATGTCCACCTGGCCGTCGGTGTCGGCCCAGATTTCCTCCGCGGTGGTGGTGCGGTGGATCTGCGCGTTGGCGGCGTTGGCGAACTGCTGGGCCCAGATCGCGTTGTCCGTGGTGGCCACGATTTCCTTGGCCTTCTCCACGGCGCCGCGCATGCCGTCAGCGCCCGGGGTCAGCACGATCTCCGCACCAAAGGCACGGAGCATGACCCGGCGCTCAGTGGACATGGTTTCGGGCATCGTGAGGATCACCTTGTAGCCGCGGGCAGCGCCGACCATGGCCAGGGCGATGCCGGTGTTGCCGGAGGTGCCCTCCACGATCGTGCCGCCGGGGCGCAGGGCGCCGGCCTTCTCGGCGGCGTCGACAATGGCTACGCCAATGCGGTCCTTGACGGAGTTGGCCGGGTTGTAGAACTCGAGCTTGACTGCCACGTCGCCGGGAAGGCCTTCGGTGAGGCGGTTGAGGCGGACCAGCGGGGTACCGCCCACCAGCTGGGTGACGTCGTCGTAAATTCGTGCCATGTTGTTTGTCCTCTGTTCGTCAAAGCCCGTGAACCGGATGCGGAACGCTTGTTACTTCAAGCGTATCCGCAGGCATTCATAGGATCAGTTGTCAAGCCATTCGGCGTAATATTTCCGGGCCTTGGCCAGCTTCGGATTGATGATCACCTGGCAGTAGCCCTGTTCGGGATGCTTGGCGTAGAAATCCTGGTGGTACTCCTCGGCGCGGTGGAAAACCGGAAGCCGCGTAATCTCCGTCACGATCGGGTCGGCCCACAGTGCCTGCGCCCGTTCGCGTGCCTTCTCCATCTCCTCCCGCTCTTCCTCTGTCCGGTAGAACATGGAGGAACGGTACTGGGTGCCGACGTCGTAGCCCTGGCGGTTGAGGGTGGTCGGATCGTGCGAGATGAAGAACATGTCCAGGATGACCTCGGCGGGGATAACTTCCTCGTCAAAGGTGACTTCCACGACCTCCGCGTGCCCGGTGACACCGGAACAGACGCTCTCGTAGTCCGGGTGGGCGGTGAAACCGCCCGTGTAGCCGGACACGACGCTCTTCACGCCGCGGGTCTTTTGATAGATGGCGTCGAGGCACCAAAAACAGCCTCCGCCGAGAACATACGTCTTCATGCCAATGTATAAGCTTTGGCGTGCCGCAAAGATTCCCGGATCCCCGTCTTTCCTGCCTCCGGAGCCCGGCCCGGGGACCGTGTTCCCTTACCCGGCTGCGGCGTGTGTGGGGTAGAACTGTTACCTATGGAAACCCCACGCAGCGGAGATGCCGAGGACAGCGCCGAAGAGCTGGCCGGGCCCGGTGACGATGTACCCGCCCAGGAGCCGGCCCAGGCACGGCTGGGAGACGTTCTCCTGGCCGTCGAGGAGCTCTGGCCCGAATCCCTCGCAGAGGACTGGGACGCCGTCGGCCTGGTGGCCGGCCGGCCCGAACGGAATGTGCAGCGGATCCTGTTCGCGGTCGATCCAACACACGAGGTTATCGACGAAGCGCTGGAGTGGGGTGCGGATCTGCTCATCACCCACCATCCGCTGCTGCTCAAGCCCGTTCACTCCGTGGCCGGTACGGGTTTCAAGGGCGACGCCGTGCACCGCCTGATCGAAGGCGGCTGCGCGCTGCTCACCGCCCACACCAATGGGGACAGCGCCGTCGGCGGAGTGTCCGACGTGCTGGCAGATGCCTTTGGCCTGGTGGACACGGTTCCCCTGGCGCCGGCCGCCAACGGGCTTCCCGAAGAGGGCATCGGCAGGGTGGGAGATCTGCCGGAGGTCACGACGCTGGCAGAGTTCGCCGAACTGGTGTTCAGCATCATGCCCGCCGTTGCCGGCGGGGTGCGCGTTGCAGGCGATCCGCAGGGACTGGTCCGGAGGGTCGCTGTGTGCGGCGGGGCCGGGGACAGCCTGTTCGGTGCTGTTCGGGACCAGCAGGCAGATGTCTACGTGACCGCGGACCTGCGCCATCATCCGGCTTCGGAAGCGCGCGAAGCAGCGGTGAACGGCCGGCCCTACCTCATTGACGTATCGCATTTTGGCAGCGAATGGCTGTGGCTGACGCCTGCTGCCGGCGCCTTGGAGAACGTACTGGCGGACCAGGGCTTCAGCGTCGAGATCCGGGTCAGCACGCGCAACACCGATCCGTGGGACTTCGTCCTCACACCGGGCTAGCCGCCGACGCCTGCCGGTGGCATAGGCTAGGAGAGCCGCACCAGTCAGGCAAGCGGATTATGTGGAGGTATTTGGTGGCAAAAGCATCATCGGCAGAGCAGCTCAGGCTGCTTGACCTGCAGGCGTTGGATTCCAGGATGAGGCAGCTGGATTCACGGGCCCGCAGCGTCCGGGAAAACCCTGACCTTCAGGCACTCTCCGCCAAGGCGTCCGCCGCACGTTCGGCGCTGGGCACCGCAGCCACCCAAAGTGCCGACATTGAGCGGGAGCTTGCCCGCGCCGAAGCGGACGTTGCCGCGGTTACTGCCCGCCTGGAGCGGGACCAGAAGCACCTGGACAGCGGAACCGGAGGCTCCAAGGAGCTGACCGCCCTGCAGAGCGAAATCGAGTCGCTCAGCCGCCGCCGCTCCGATCTGGAAGACACCGAGCTCGAAGTCATGGAACGGCTCGAATCGGTACGGGGCATTGAAGCCGAACGCCGCGCCGAGGCCGCGTCCGCTGAGGCCGAGATGGCAGAGCTGGAAGCCAAGCGCGACGCCGAGCTGGCCGAGATCGAAGCCGAGCGGGCCGAAACCCAGCGCCAGCGCACTGAGCTGGCCGGGCGTTTTGCCCCGGATCTGCTCGCCGTCTACGAACGCACCCTCGCCCGCCACGGAATCGGCGCCGCCCGGCTCTTCCACGGCACGTCCGAAGGATCCGGGATGCAGCTGAGCCCCGGTGACCTCGCTGACATCCGCAAGGCAGCTGAAGATGACATTGTCTTCTGCCCGGATTCCGGCTGCATCCTGGTCCGTTCCCCGGAGTGGGGCAGCTGAGCAGTGACCCTGTTTGACCCATCGGACGCCGAAGTGTCCGCCCCGTCCCCGCGCGCCCGGCGCACCCTCATCGTTGAAGCCGACGGCGGCTCGCGCGGCAATCCCGGCCACGCCGGTTACGGTGCGCTGGTCCGGGACCCTGAAACCAACGCCATCCTCGTTGAAAAAGCCGAGTACCTCGGCATTGTGTCCAACAATGTTGCAGAGTATTCCGGGCTGATCGCTGCCCTTGAACTGGCTAATGAAATCGACCCGGACGCCTGGATCCTGGCAAAGATGGATTCAAAGCTGGTCGTCGAACAGATGAGCGGCCGGTGGAAGATCAAGCACGAGGACATGCAGCGACTGGCACGCAAGGCGCGGTCAGTGGTTGATCCGCACCGGGTGAAGTACCAGTGGATCCCGCGGGAAATCAACAAGGATGCTGACAGGCTCTCCAACGAAGCCATGGACGCGGGCATTGCCGGCGTGCCCTGGAAGGGCAGGAAGCTGGCCGCCCCCGCACAGGCTGAGTCTTCCGCAGGAACCGAGTCATCCGCAGGAACTGAGTCATCCGCAGGAACTGAACCCGCAGCTGTATCCGCGCCCGCAGCTGCACCCACCGGCCGCCTTCACCATCTTGAAATCTGGGTACGGGATTTTCCCCGCGCCGAGGCCAGCCTTGGCTGGCTCCTGGAGCGGCTCGGGTTTGTGCGCCTGGATTCCTGGGCCACCGGCGCCAGCTGGACGGGCAGCGGCGGTTACATCGTGATTGAGGCTGGTCCCGACGTCGTACCCGCGGAGCACGAGCGGCGCCGGCCCGGCCTAAACCACCTGGCCTTCGGTGCAGGCACGCCCGCTGAGGTCGACCTGCTTGTCCGCCGGGCGGCAAGCCACGGCTGGACGCTGATGTTCCCCGACAAACACCCGCATGCCGGGGGAGCGGAGCACTACGCTGCGTACCTCGAAAACGCGGACGGTTTCGAAGTCGAACTGGTGGCTGACCGCAGCTAGGCCGCGGGTGTCAGCGGTCCTCCGGCAGGATCAGGTTCAGCTGCCAGGGCTTGCGGTCCGTGGGCGGCACCAGCTCAGCCTCCCACTTCTCCGCCGCGGCAGAGCGAAGCTCCTCGGCGGTGGATGGTGCGGCTCCGCCGCGGGTTAGCAGGTGCCGTGCCAGCTCTCCCCGCGTGTGCTTGGCGAAGTGGGACACTACTTTGCGTTCCCCGTTGCGGACCTGGAAGACATTCACCGCCGCGGTGTGCTGCTGCGGCGGCTGCCAGGCCGCCGCATAGGTGCTGGAGCGGCAGTCCACCACCAGCCGCCCTTCGGAGTGCCTGCCGAGGGGGTCGGCCAGGGCCGTCTTCCAGAAAGCAGCCAGCCGGCCGCAGCCCGGAAGATTCGTCCCCATGGACAGCCGGTAGGCGGGGATCGCGTCGCTGAAGCCGATCGCACCCCAGAGAGCGGAAATGACGACGACGGCATCATCCGCGGCTGCCTGCTGCCGGGGCGTGAGAGTGGCATAGCCCAGGGCGTCATAGAGGACACCGGAATAGATGCGGTGCGCCGGGGCACAGGGTTCGCTCTCCAGGACCGTGTTGCGCTGCACCTCAGCAGCCAGAGACGCGCCGGCCCCTAGTACTGCGTGGGCATCCGGGGCCGCGCTGATTTCCATCAGGGCAGCGAGAACTTCCTTGCGGGCAACGGACAGTTCCGGGAAATGCAGGGCATCCGGGTCCAGGACCGGGCCTGTCTCGGGGCGGGTTTTGCCTTCGGAAGGCGGCAGGAGAATCAGCACTGATTAATCGTAATCTCCGGCGGCAGGTAGCATTGACCGCGGGATGGGTTGGCCAGGCAATCGCGTCAGGACGGTCTTAGGGCCGGATCTGCCGAGGAAAGTCCGGGCTCCGCAGGGCAGGGTGGTGGGTAACGCCCACTCGGGGAAACCCGCAGGCCAGTGCCACAGAAAACAGACCGCCCGCGTTCACGCGCGGGTAAGGGTGAAACGGTGGTGTAAGAGACCACCAGTGCCCCGGGTGACCGGGGCAGCTAGGTAAACCCCACTCGGAGCAAGGCCATACAGGATGCGTTTGAGGGCTGCCCGCCCGAGCATCCGGGTAGGCCGCTGGAGGAAGCCGGCAACGGTTTCCGGAGATGGATGATTGCCGCCTGCAGCGCCGGTAACGGCAGGCAGGTACAAAACCCGGCTTACCGGCCAGCCCGTCCCGCCACGTGCTTTCAGTGCCCTCCGATGACCGGGCATTATGTACACGTTCCGCGGCGCTTACAAGCAGGAGAGCGCGTTCAGCAGGAATTTAGGCTGACTTATTTCTACCGGTACGGTGCGTCATGCAACCGCATGAACCTCGGCTATTCTGTGTCGATGGTCACGCATCCAGCAGCCGGCAGGCACCTTGTGCTGCGCAACGCCAATTTCCGGGCGCTGTGGGTTTCCTCGACCATGGGCATCCTGGGCGGCTCCGTCACGGCGGTTGTCCTTCCGATCATTGCCGCCGTTGAACTCGGTGCCAGCGATTTCGCCGTGGCGGCCCTGTCCGGCATGGTTTTCCTGCCCTGGCTGCTTTTTGGCCTTCCGGTGGGCGTGATGGTGGACCGCCGCCGGCGTCGGCCGGTGATCCTGGTGTCGCTCGCAGCCCGCATCGTCCTGCTGGCCACCCTCCCGATCGCCTACTGGCTCGGCGTCCTCAGTACGGCGCAGCTCTTTATTGTCTCTTTCCTCGCCGGTCTTGCGGCGGTGTACTTCACCCTCGCCGAAGCAGCGCTGATTCCGCGGGCCGTGACCAAGGATGAACTGATCGAAGGCAACGGACTGATGACCGGTTCCGGGGCATCAGCCGACGCCGTCGGCCGCGGGCTGGGCGGCTGGATGACCCAGGCGGTGGGCGCCTCCAACTCGCTGCTCGTGCAGCTGGCCGCCTCCGTTGCCTCGTTCATTGCGATCCTTGGGCTGAAGGTGGAGGAAACTGTCCCGGTCAGCACTGAAAAGCGGCATATCTGGCAGGAAATGAGATCCGGGCTGAGATATTCGCTCAGCACCACACCGCTGCGGGTACTGCTGCTCGTGGCTGCGCTGTGGAACCTCGGCGGGAACATCGTCGTCTCCCTGATCGTGCTGCTGGTAGTGCGCACGCTGGGGGAGAACGGCACCTGGCTCGGGTTCCTCATGGCGGCCACGGCTGTGGGCGGAACCCTGGGCGGGCTGAGCGTGAAGCGGCTGGCCGAACGCTACGGCTCAGGGGTCGTCTGGCGGTACTCGATGTTCCCCGCTGCAGCCGGCTACGCGGCGCTGCTGCTGATGACACCGGGCTGGGGGATGCTGCCCGGTTTCTTCGGCATGTTCCTGACCGGTCTGGCCATCTCCATGAACATCGTGGTTTCGACCAGCTTCCGGCAGCGGGTCTGTCCGCCGGACATGATGGGCCGGCTTGGCTCTGCCACCAGGATGGTTAGCTGGGGGATGCTGGCCGTGGCGTCCCTGGCAGCCGGGGTGCTCGCCACTACCGTCGGCGTGCGCGGCGGGATCGTCATCGGCATTCTCATCGCGGTTCTGGCGCCGTTCATTGCCTCACGGGGTCCGCTCAGGGGTGTGCGGCACCTTGAGGATCTTGAACCGGCCCCTGCGGCTGCAGTGCAGCCCGAGGCGCCGGCCCAGGAACAGTCAAAGCTGTGATGAACATCTCCTAACCCGGTCCTGAGGTTTGTCTGTGGCCTAATACACTTGTAAGTGGTCCGCGGCCGTGCCCTCCGCCGCGGAGCATCAAGACACGGCCCATGCGGGCTTGCTCCGGCCCCGGCGCCGGAGGACTTACCAACCGGTCACAAAGCAGTGCCGGCTGAGACAAAGGATGTGAAGATCTGTGAGCCAGAAGTCCGAAACCTGCCTGGATGCGTGGATGGACAGGGAGGCTATGGCAGAAGCCATGATCCCGCTCATTGGCCGGCTTTACCGGGAGAACAGCGTTGTCACCTCGGTTCACGGCCGTCCGCTGGTTAACCGCTCGGTTATCGACATTCTGAAGGCGCACCGTTTCGCCCGCCAGATTGACGACGTCGAGCTGCCGGTATCCGAGACCCTGCCGATCCTGCAGGCACTTACCGAACTCGAACTCGGTGCCGCGTCGGTGGACCTGGCCCGCATGAACGCGAAGTACCAGCGCGAAGGCAACGGCGCCCCGCTCGTGGACTTCCTGCGGGACGAACTGTCCGAGGTTGCCGGCAAGCACGGCGCCGACGAGCGCACCAGCACGGATGTGGTGCTCTATGGATTCGGCCGGATCGGCCGCCTGCTGGCTCGTATCCTCATTGACCATGAAGGCGGCGGCCAGGGCCTGCGCCTGCGGGCAATCGTGGTGCGCAAGGGCGCCGAGAACGACCTGGTCAAGCGGGCCAGCCTGCTGCGCCGCGACTCGGTCCACGGGGCCTTCCCCGGCACCATCACCGTGGATGAGGAGAACAACACCATCCTCGCCAACGGCACCCTGATCCAGGTCATCTACTCCAACGACCCGGCAGCCGTGGACTACACGGCGTACGGCATCAGCGATGCAATCGTGGTGGACAACACCGGCCGCTGGCGCGACGAAGACGGGCTTGCCCAGCACCTGGCGGCAAAGGGAGTCTCCCGGGTCCTTCTGACGGCACCGGGCAAGGGCGACCTGAAGAACATCGTGCACGGCATCAACCACCAGGCCATCACCGATGAGGACAGGATCCTCTCCGCGGCGTCCTGCACCACCAACGCCATCACTCCGGTACTGAAGGTCCTGAACGACAAGTTCGGCATCGTGAACGGACATGTGGAGACGGTCCACTCGTTCACCAATGACCAGAACCTGATCGACAACTTCCACAAGGGTGACCGCCGCGGGCGCTCGGCTGCGCTGAACATGGTCATCACGGAGACCGGCGCCGCCAAGGCCGTTGCCAAGGCACTGCCGGAGCTCGCCGGCAAGCTCAGCGGCAACGCGATCCGCGTTCCCACCCCGGATGTTTCAATGGCGATCCTGAACGTGAACCTTGAAACCGAGACCACCAAGGAAGAACTGAACACCTTCCTCCGGGAGACTTCGCTGAACTCCGAGCTGCACAAGCAGATCGACTACATCGATTCCCCGGAAGTTGTGTCCACGGACTTCGTCGGCTCCAAGCGCGCCGGCATCGTTGACGGACTTGCCACGATTTCCAATGGCAGGAATGCCATCCTCTACGTTTGGTACGACAACGAGTACGGATATTCCTGCCAGGTCATCCGCGTGCTCGAAGAAATGGCCCATGTGAACCCGCCTGCCTTCCCGCGGGCCGAGGAACTGGTCGCCAGCCTCTAGCGCCGCCGGGTAAAACCAAGGCGCCCCGTCCGGTTCCGGACGGGGCGCCTTTTTTGGTTTTTCGCCGGCCCTCAGTGGCCGAACGGATCCGGGTCCACACCCGGCATCCAATGCAGGCCGGGGACGTTCCAACCGTTGGCTTTCATGACCTTGCGGGCCTTGCGGCCCCAGCGTTCGTTCAACCGGTCCACGTAGAGCTTGCCGTTCAGGTGGTCGTACTCATGCTGGAGTACACGGGCAAACCAGCCGGTGGCTTCGAACTGAACGGGAGAGCCATTCTCGTCGAAACCGGACACCCGGGCCCAGTCGGCACGGGTCAGGGGGAAGTTCTCGCCCGGAACGGAAAGGCAGCCTTCGGTGTCCTCGTCGGGGTCGGGGGCGGACCCGGGCACCTTCGAGGTCAGCAGGACGGGATTGACGACGACGCCGCGGTCCGGAGCGTCGTCGTCGTTCGGATAATCAAAGGTAAAAATCCGCAGGCCGACGCCGACCTGCGGCGCAGCCAGGCCAACACCATTGGACACGTCCATGGTCTCGTACATGTCTGCAACGAGTGTGCGCAGGGCATCATCGAAATCCGTCACCTCGGCCGCCCTGCGGTGCAGCACGGGTTCCCCGTAGATGACGATTGGGCGGACGGTCATGGGTTCTGCTTTCCGTGCTGGGGTGAAGGGGGAGTGATGCTGCGGCCGATGACTTCACGCATGATTTCGGAGGTTCCGCCGAAAATGGTGAGCAGTCGGGCGGCCAGGAATGCCTGGGCCGCCGGGTATTCCATGATGTAACCGTAGCCGCCGTGCAGCTGCAGGCACCGGTCCGTGACGGATTTAGCCCGTTCGGAGGCCCACAGCTTCACCTTGGCCGCAGCTACCGCATCCAGGGTGCCGGCGTTGAATGCCCGCACTGCCGAGTCCACATAGGATTCGGTGACTTCGACTTCGGTCAGGATGTCTGCCAGGGAGAAACGCGTGTTCTGGAAGTCGCTGATCCTGGACCCGAAGGCGCCGCGTTCCGCGGTGTAGGCGGCGGTGGCATCGTAGACCGTGCGGGCCACAGCCGATGAGGCGACGGCGATGGCCAGGCGGCCCTGGGGCAGCTGGCCGGCGGCATATTCGAGGCCGCGGCCTTCTTCACCAACCAGGTTCCCTGCCGGGACGCGGACGTCATCGAAGAACAGTTCTGCGGTGTCTGACGCTTTGAGCCCCATTTTGTCCAGCTGGCGCCCGGTGGAGTAGCCGGAGGTTTTCTCCACCATGAACATGCTGAAGGAGCGGGCGCCGCCGCGTCCGGTGCCGCCGTCGGTGCGGGCGAGGACCAGTGCTGCGTCGCCGCTGATGCCGTTGCCGATGAAGGTCTTCTGCCCGTTCAGGAGCCAGTCGCCGTCGGCCGTGCGGACTGCCTTGGTGCGGATACCGCGCAGGTCGCTGCCCGCCCCGGGCTCAGTCCACGCAACGGAGGTTACTTTGTCCCCGCTGACCATCTGCGGCAGCCAGCGCTCCTTGAGGTCCTCGGAGCCGTATGCGAGCAGGTGGGGGAGGACCATGTCATCGTGGAGGTGGAAGGCCAGTCCTACGGCGAGGTGGTTGGCCCGGGCGAACTCCTCATCCAGGACCACGCGGTACCGGTAATCGGGCATTCCCGCACCGCCGAACTCTTCCGGTACGGCCAGGCCCAGCAGCCCCTGCTCGCCTGCAGCCTTCCACAGGCGGCGCGGCATCATGTGATCAGCTTCCCAGGCCGGGTATCCGGGTGCGACTTCCCGCTGGTTGAACTCGCGGGCGAGTTCGCGGAAGAGTTCGTGGTCTTCCTCGAAAAGCGTGCGTTCCAACGCGGCGCCTCCTTAGTTCTGGCCTGCCGGCCGATGCACTGCAGGGCTGGGCAGCTGCCCGCACTGATTGGGACAGCAAAGGGGGATACGTAAAAGACCGCCCCGGAAATATCCGAGGCGGTCTTTTCTGAAGCTGGTAACCAGCCTCTTCCGGGTGAGTAACGGGGGTTGAACCCGCGACCTCCTGGACCACAACCAGGCGCTCTGCCAACTGAGCTATACCCACCATGTGCACTCAGATTTATTTGTCTGCAAAGTCCAGGCGAGTGGTCTTTGCGAACTCATTTATCTGAGGCAGCGGATACAAGCTTACACGGTTTTTGGAGTGCTTCTGACACAAGGGCCCCTCAGGGCCCGAAAAGTGATGCAGCTAACTCGTGGCGGCCGACTCGCTGATGCCTGCCGCGATCTTCTTGGCTGCGGCGGAATCGGGTCCCGGCGCGGGGACGAAGATGGCTTCACGGTAGTAGCGCAGTTCGTTGATGGAGTCCTGGATGTCGCCCAGCGCGCGGTGGCCGCCGTTCTTGGCGGGCGCCTGGAAGTAGGCACGCGGGTACCAGCGCCGTGCGAGTTCCTTGATGGTGGAAACGTCGATGATCCGGTAGTGCAGGTAATCGATGACTTCCGGCATGTCGCGCGCCAGGAACATCCGGTCGGTTCCCACCGAGTTGCCGGCCAGCTGGGCCTTCTTTGGTTCGGGAACCCACTTGGTGATGTATTCGATCACTTCGGCTTCAGCCTCGGCCAGCGTCATGCCGCCCGGGAGCTCATCGAGGAGCTTGGACGTCGTGTGCATCTGGCGGACGAAGTCACCCATTTGTTCCAGTGCGGCCGCTTCCGGCTTGATCACGACGTCGACGCCGTCGCCAAGGATGTTCAGCTCGGAGTCCGTCACCAGGACCGCGACCTCGATCAGGGCGTCGGCGCTGATGTCCAGGCCGGTCATCTCACAGTCGATCCAGACAATGCGTTCGTTAGTTATTGGCACGAGACAAATGTACCCCGCGCCTCAGGCCCGCCGCTGGCTTAGAGGCTCGAGTGGCTGCGCTGGCGGCGGTCGTGGCGTTCGGAGTCCGCTGTCTGGACCGTGGCGCGCTGGGCGGGTACGTAGGGCTGCAGCGGCAGGGACCCGGTTTCCGGCGGTCCGAACGTGCGGGTCCACCGGCTTGCCTGTGTCCCGGATGCCCCGGCAAGCGGTGCCGTCAGGAATTCCCGGGCAGCACCCGGCGCCAGCGGAATTGCGGGAACCAGGCTTTCTGCGGGCATCACCGGGGCGTCATGGGCGGGCTCCTGCACACCGGACGGAGCCGGGGCGGCGTGTGTCTGCTCAGGCTGTGCTTCGCCGGGGGTGACCGCCGGACGCGCGGCCGGGAGAGCCGGGTTCCGTGAGGCGTACCAGGCGGTCATGAAGGCCGCGAGGACCAGGGCCGAAGTGGCGGCAGTAACGGCAGCGGGGATCTGCGCCCACAGCAGGCAGGCTGCTGTGGCCGCGGTTAGGAAGAGGCCCCAGCCAAGGAGCTCCGGGCTGCGGCGTACGCGGCCCGGCTGTTTCGCGGCGCGCTGACGGCCCCGCCTCACTTCTGGTTCTGCCCGGTGGCGCCCCACAGCCCATACCGCCTTGCCTCGTCTGATCCAACCCAGACAGTCTATGTGAGCCGGGCCCCACTGCCCGTGCAGCACGCCGCGTCCGAAGGCATGCACATGTCTCGATGCTAATATTTGGCCTGACGAAGCCGCCCTAACGGGGTCCGAAGACGGGCATCCGCACTGGCGGGTTCGCTGGGGACGGGTGTTGCGCCCGTCCGAGGAGGCGCTTGCTTTCGAACCTGGTGCCCGTTCGCTGGGACCGCCGCACGAACCAGAGATTGGAACGACCCACGATGACCGCCCAGGTCCCTGCGACCGAGCCTTCGTCTCCCGAACCGGAGAGCACGAAAACCGACCATCCGAACGTCGCGATCATTCATGGGTTTATCGGCTCAATGATGATGCTGGCCGGCTCATTCGGTGTGGGCTGGCTCTCCCTGTCTTCCTTCGAGCTGCGGCGCGTCGAGTTCATCATGTGGCTTCGGTTCGAGCCTGCCGGCGCCGTAATCTCCGTCCTCCTCCTGGCGCTGGGCGGCATGCTGCTGGTTCGCTCCTGGCTGCGCTTCGGGCAGCGGATCGGAGACTGGGGCCCGCACTCGCGCCCATACGTGCTGAAGGCAATCGTTGCCTGGGGCGGGCCCATGTGCCTCGCCCTGCCGCTTTTCAGCCGCGACGTCTTCGCCTACATCGCCCAGGGCCTGGTCATGGTCAGCGGGCTCAATCCGTACAAGGACGGCTACTCGCAGATCTCCAACTATCTCCAGCTTGGAGCGGACGACCTGTGGGCGCAGAGTCCCACTCCTTACGGGCCCATCTTCCTGTGGCTGGAAGAGATCGTCGTGCGGATCACCGGGGGCCAGACCGAGTTCTCGATCCTGCTCTTTAGGCTCATTGCGCTCATTGGCGTGGCGATGTGCATCTATTACGTGCCCAAGCTGGCCGAGATGCATGGCATCAATCCGAACCGGGCGCTGTGGCTCACCGCGGCCAACCCGCTCTTCCTGACCAACTTCATCGCCAGCATCCACAACGACGCGCTCATGATCGGACTGGCGCTGGCCGGCCTGTATTACGCCGCCACCAAGCGCGGCGTGCTTGCCACGGTGCTGGTCACGCTGTCTGTGGGCATCAAGCCGATCACGCTGATTTTCCTGCCCTTCATAGCCCTCATGTGGGCAGGGAAGGGCGCCTCATGGCCGAGGAAGTTCCTGTACTGGTTCCTCACCGCGGCCCTGTCCCTGGGGCTCCTGGCGATTCTCGGCGTCGTCAACGGCCTGGGCTTCGGCTGGGTAGGCGCGCTCAGCACGCCGGGCAGCGTCTGGATCTGGTACGCACCGGTGGGCTTCCTGGGGCTGATCGTGGCTACGCTGGGCAACTCGCTTGGCCTGCCCGGATGGTCCTTCGCGGACGTCATCCACACGCTGGGACGCCTGGCGTCCCTCGCCGTCGTGGTGTGGCTGATGTTCGTGGGCGACTACTCGCGGCTGGTCCGCCGCCTGGCCCTGGCCTTCGCGGCGATCGTCATGCTCGCGCCCATGATCCAGTCCTGGTACGTGGTGTGGCTGATCCCGCTCTTTGCGGTGACCGGCATCCGCAACGACTGGCAGGTCAAGACGCTCTACCTGTTCGTGTCCTTCTTTATGGTCTACGCGATCAGTGACCAGCTGGACATCTGGCCGTACTTCGAGTTCAGCCTCAGCGCGGCACGGCAGATTGCCGCTGTCACCGCCGTAGCGTTCGCCCTGTACCTGATCTTCCTTGACCCGAAGACGAAGGTGCTCTTCCGCAAGAAGCTTACGGAGCCGGCTCCGGGCGAACTTCGGATTCGCTGACTTTCGCGGCCCTGGCCAGGGCCGCGATCTTCACGATCGACCAGGCGAACAGTGCCATGAGGAGCAGGTTGCGCAGAGTCAGCAGGAGCGCCACGGCAATGTTGAGATCGTTGTAGAGGGCTTCGTAGAACATCGGGTAGACCAGGGTGGTCAGGGCCGCCACGGCAACCATCATGGCTGCCGGAAGCCGCCAGGCGCGGCCTTCCCAGGCGATGCCTACGGCCACCACGGCACCCAGCCACAGCATGAACTGCGGCGACCCAACCTTGTTGAAGACGATAAAGGCGGAAACCAGGGCGAGGGAGCCGGCGGCCAGCAGGGCGCCGGTATCGGCGCCGCCGCGGAGCGCCCAGACGAGCAGGAGAACGACGGCGACGGCGGCCAGGGCCAGAAGCGGCGTCATCAGCGCGGCCACCGGTTCGCCCAGGGCGCCGCGTACCTCGCGGGTGTTGATCACCGTATCTTCGAAGATGTGGGCATCCGACCTGCCCAGGATGGCCTGCCACAACCCGGGCGTGGTGAACGGCGCCTCCAGCTGCATGCCGCGGTCGCCCTGCGCGCTCATGAAGCTCAGCAGGTGACGCACGCCTCCGGCGGCGGTAACGACGGCGGCGATGACCGCAGAGAGGGCAGCCCCGGTGACCAGGAGTGTGATCCGGCGCTTGGAGACGGCCAGGACGGCGAGGATGACTGCGGCCGGCCAGACCTTGATCCAGGTGGCGCCGGCCAGCAGCAGCGAGGCGATTACGGGACGGGTGGCCAGCCACAGCAGCCCGATAATCACGAGCGGAACTGTCAGGCCGTCAATGCGGCCGACGGCTACCGGCCCAAGGAGGGCCGTGATCCCCAGCCACCAATAGGCGGCAATGCAGCGCTGCCGGGTACGTTCTCCGGTCAGTACGGCGAACGCAGCGGCGTTCAGCCCGGTAAAGATGATGAACCACGCGAACTGGTAGGGTCCGTACCCGAACACAGCAGCCAGCAGCATGGGCGCCAGCGCTCCGATGGGATAGACCCAGTCCGTGCTGATTCCCTGCCACTGCCCGTCCTGCAGTCCTTCGAAGGCCCACTGCCGGTAGAACTGGATGTCGCTGAGCACCTCACCGGTGAAGATGAGCGGAGCCAGCAGGCCGAAGAAAAGCAGGTGCACCCCGGCAAAGGCGAGCCACAGGACCTTGGAACGCATGTAAACGGGCTCGGCAGCAACCGGTGTGGACGACATGCGGGGTGGTACTCCTTAGCAGCGGATTTCCGGGTGCGCAGGCCGCCGCACCCCAGCGACAAGGGTACCTGCGGCGCAGCGGCGGCATGCAATCGGCAGCAGAACACGGAATACTGTAGGCATGGCCGACGGAACAGAACACTCGATCACTGCCGACTTTGACGTTTCCTCCTGGGAACCGACGCCCTATGTCGTGGAGGGCACCAACAGCGAACTCTCCACAGTCCGTGCAGTGCGGATCTTTGAAGGCCCGATCACCGGGACGAGCGTTTCGGACCTGCTGCTGGCAGGCAACGCGACCGGTGCCGGGTACGTAGGCAGCGATGTATTCGCCGGCAGCGTCGAGGGGCGCGAGGGCACCATGGTGATTCAGCATTGGGGGCTGGCTGAAGGGGAGGCCACTGCGTCGTCGGGTCACATTATTCCGGGTTCAGGAACCGGCGGCCTCTCCGGGATTTCCGGCAAGGCGATTTTTTCCCAGACCGAGGACGGCCAGCACCGGGTGGAGCTGCGGGTGTCCTTCCCCCAGGCACCGGCAGAGGCGGACGTCCAGCAGGGCGGGCAGGAGCACGAGTCAGCGGACGGCCAGGCGGCAGACGCCCGCTAGGTCCGCGGGTTCCCTTCAGCCGGTCAGGCCTGCAGCAGAGGACAGCAGCAGGGCCGCAGCCACGGTACAGGCACCAATAACCACGGCGAACAGCAGCAGCCACACCGCGGAGGGCACATTTGACCGCTGGGCCAGGATCCAGGCATCCGACGACTGCAGTGCGCTGCGGCGCCGGGTGTGCACGCTCACGAGGTTCAGCCAGTCGCGCACGGCACCGACCAGGAGGGCAATTCCAAGGGACGCCGTCACGTAGGCGGCAAGAACCTGCGGGACGAACCAGAGCAGCAGCACTGCCGCCGCCGCGCAGGCGGCCGCAATAGCTGCGCCTTGGACGTTGCGGATGAAGACCAGCGCGGCAACCAGCACGAGCACCCCAATCGAGAGGGCCGCTGAAGCCCAGCCTGTCTGCGCCGCCCAGACGAGGGCAAGGCCCGTCAGCGCGGGCACGGGGTAGCCCCAGAACCCGGCCCACATAGCCCCGAAGCCGTTTCGGCCGAGGCTGCGCATCTGCCCGGAATGGTCGAACCGGAGTTCGATTCCGGTGATGCGGCGGCCGGCGGTGAGTGCCGCGAAAGCGTGCCCGAGTTCGTGGACGAACGTCACGAACAGGCCAAACCAGCGCCAGGTCCGCCCGGGTACGGACAGCAGGACCGCCACAGCGGCGACCGCTGCCAGAACCCATGGCTGCGCGTCCAGGCCTTCAGCCCGTGTGAAACCGGCGGCGAGCCTGTTCCAAAAATCAGCTGCCCAGGTCAAAGCTCCAACTGGCCCCGCAGTATCGACTTGCCTGAGTGCTCAGGATTCCCGTCGAAGGGCTCATCAGAGATATCCACGATCGGGTACGCACTCAGGTCCAGGCCCTCGGGGATCTTCAGGCGCGCCTCGGTCCCTTCCATTTCACCCAGGCTGACCATGGACGTGATGTCCGGGGAGATCAGCCAGACTTCCCGGTAGCCGTCGGCATCGCTGCTGCTGGACGTGATGACGAGTTCACGTTCCCCGTCCGGCAGCAGGTCGACAGTCGCTGTCCCCTCATCGCTGTACGAGGGCAGCGGTTCCAGCGGCACAGAGGCTATAACCTCAGGCTGGGGTGCGAGCCCCCGGACCACGCCCCAGGTCGCTGCCCCGGCAACCACGGCTGCAGCCGCGGCCGCAGCCAGCCATTTTGTTCCGCGCCGCCTGCGCCGTTCCTCGGCCAGGGAGACGGGTCCTGCCGGGCCGGGACTTCTGCCCGCGGCTTCGGCGGGATCCTGCTCCTGCTGGTCTTCCAGGGGATCCCGTCTCAGGGAAGGATCCAGGCCGAGTGCTTCGTGGATACCGGCCCAGACAGCAGTGGGAGGAACGGACCCGTCAGGAACCGTGCTTCTTCCTGCCCTGACTACCCGCCCGTAGGCGCTGATCTCAGTGCGGCACTGCTCACACTGTTCAAGGTGGGCGGACTCTTCCGCGCTGGGCTCCTCACCCAGGGCCAGGAGGGCCAATGCATCATCGTGCAGGTGCTGCATCGCTTACCTCCAATCGTTGCCGCAGTTGGATGAGTCCCCGGCGGATGTGGCTCTTGACGGTTCCCAGAGGCAGGCTGAGCTGCTCCGAAATCTGCTGGTGGGTCAGGTCTTCGTGGAACGCAAGCCGCAGGATTGAGTGCTGCGGTTCGCCCAGGCGGACGAGCTCGGCGTCCAGGACAACCTTGTCAGCGACTCCTTCCGGATCCGGGCCTCCGGTGCCGGTTCGCTCGCTTGCGGCCGCTGCGCCTTCGAGGACATCCTCTTCACGGAGCTTCGAAGACGTCATCGTGGCGGCCACGTTGCGGGCTATGCCCACCAGCCAGGCAGCAAGCGTGGACCGCTCGGGGGAGTAGGTTTCACGGTACCGCCAGGCCCGGATGAAGACCTCCTGCACGGCGTCGTCAGCTGCTCCTGCGTCAATAAGGCGGCGCAGGGACATGGTGCGGACCAGCGGCGCGAAGCGGCGGTAAGCCTCTGCGAGTGCTGCCTCCTCACCTGCGGCGAAAGCCTGGTCCAGGCCGTCGTCCCGCTCGGGGGCACCGGGTGACATCGGTGAAGTTCTCCTGCCGTTGGCCTGTAGAGGAGCAGCGCGGGAGTACATGCGCGTTCGGATTTTCCCTATGATACCGGGGTTGCCGTGAGCACAACGTTATCTTCATAGTCGTTCTCCGTGTCGAGCCATTTCCCACCGCAGGTGACCAGCTTGAGCAGGTGGTCTCCCGTCCGGTCGAAGAGGCGGTGTCCGTCGAGGGATCGCTTGGCGATGTTCTCAACCTGCTGGGTTTCATAGACGACCTGGGAGCCATCCTCGCGCGTGACAGTGACCCGGGTTCCCGGTGCCACGTTCTTGAGCCCCGCAATGGGAAGCACCTCTGTCTGAGAGTCAACGTGGGCGGCCAGGACCGAAGATCCGTCGTCAGATCCCGGCGCAGGGCCGTACTCGTACCACCCTGCCTGGACATGGTTGTCGGGAATTGTCATGGCACCGTTGTCCTCAACGCCCACCGGGACCACCTCCAGGTCGATTCCGGTTCCTTCCACCTGGACCCGGACGGGTGCCGGGACGGCCGCAGCTGCTTCAGGCGTGGCCTGACGGATCGCAATGCCGGATGTTTTTTCCGGAGGCAGTGACTGCGGGGATGCAGGGGACTGTGTCTGTGCCTGGCCCGCCGTCGCAGTGGGCCCGGTGGGTGCCGGTTCCGAGGCACCCGGGACGGATGCGCAGGACCCGAGTGCCAGTGCGCCGGCAGCGAGCCAGGCAGCCGCCAGGTTCCTGCGTGTGCGTCCGGGCTGGTGCATGTCAGAAGACCTCTCGGTAATTCGGGATTGTGCTTAGTGTTTCCGGGGATAGGCGTTGTTTCAGGGAGCCGGAAGGTGCAGTGCAGCCGTTGGGCCGGCCGCACTGCACCTTCAATCCTTCAGCGGCGCTCCACGCCCGTGGACTACTCTGCCGAGGTGGCTTCCACGGGGCGGCGGCGGGCCACCACGGCGGTTCCGGCCAGCGCCATCAGCGTCAGGCCGCCGGCGGCAGCGAGCATGATGCCGGCGTTGTTGTCCTGGGCTGCGGGCAGGGCGCCGGGAACTGCATTCGGAGCACTTTCCATGCCTTCGATGGTCTGGGTGGCGAGGGCCAGGTTACCGGCCTCCAGGGAACCCCAGGCGTAGACGATGGTGTGCACGCCTTCAGGCAGGGTCAGGTCGGCCGGGCCAATTACCGGGTCAGTAGTTCCAGCTGCCGCAACGGATGCTGAGATCGTTCCCGGGTCTACCGTTAGGGTCTTCTCCTCGGGGTTGGCGAGGTTGGTGATCACCGGGCTGCCGTTCGCGAGTACGTCGACTGCCGGGGCAGCAGCCACGTGGCGGACGGTCAGGCCGGATTTGCCGGCCTCGATGGTGGATGTGTCGTTGGTGTAAAGGTTCGCGGTCGGGGTGCCGTCGGCAGAGAGGTTGGCTACTGCCGTGAAGTTCCCTCCTGCGGTCAGATCGGCCGTTACCGGGCCAATGATCGGCGCGGAGGCGTCTGCGGCGTCCGGAGCGGTGATGGCGAGTTCGTAGCTGCCCGCGGGGAGGGAGAGAGGGCCGGCCATGCTTCCGGGCGTGAAGTCGTCCAGCGTAAGTTCGCCGTTGACGTAGACGTCCACGGTGGTGTCGGGGACACCGTGGAACACCGAGAGCTGGGCCTCATCTGCTGCCGACGCTCCGGGTGCGGCTGCCAGTGACGCGGCGGCTGCCAGCCCGGCTGCTGCGAAAAGTGTGGTGGTCTTGCGCATGGCTTCTCCTAATGGTTGCGTGCCGGGTGCTGTGCCCCTGGCTCTTTGTGGCCTACACCTCCTTTACCTGCAGCACCCGGAGTTTGGATGCAGATGTATGAAAATTTTCAAGAACCTTTTTTCGGCGCCGTGGTTCGGACCGTTTCCGCAGGCCGCGGCGCTGTTCGGGTGCCGGGCCGGTGGCCGGTGCGTAGTATCATCGATTGGTCTGCCCCCGTAGCTCAATGGATAGAGCAACGGCCTTCTAATCCGTAGGTTGCGCGTTCGAGTCGCGCCGGGGGCACCAGGGACGAAGCCCTCAGAGCCGTACAGTGCGCCGGGGGCTTCACTCATGTCCTGGCCTTTTACCTGTAGGCGTCTTCTCCTCCACATCTGCGGATATTGGCCTGCCTGAACCCGTCCGTCCACGATTCCGGTCCGGTACAACCACTCCCGCGCCGCGCTGGAAAGACTGTTCCAACCGGCCCAACCGCCGGCACCGAACGGCAGCAGAAGGGCAGAGCGATGACCGACACCATCACCATCCGGGGTTTCGTGGCAACAGAGGTGCGCACGACGACGGCGGACAGCGGTCTGGCGATCGCCGGCTTCCGCATGTGCACCACGGAACGCCGGTTCGACCGGGAAACCGGGCTGTGGCTGGACGGACACACCAATTGGTTTTCCGTTTCCATGTTCCGGCAGCTGGCCACGAACGCCGGCGTGAGCCTTCATAAGGGAGACCGTGTCATCGTGACCGGACGGCTCAAGGTACGGCAGTGGGCAACCGACGCCGGAAGGAGCGGAACCTCGGTTGATATTGACGCCGACGCCGTCGGGCACGACCTCATGTGGTGGACAGCCAACTTCCGGCGCAATACGGCCGAGCGTGCGGCGCCGCGGGCTGTTGAGGGGCCGGCAGGCGTGAACGGAGCAGATGAGGGGAGCGAGGGCTCGTTCGGGGCGGACGTTGACCTTTCAACCGGCGAACTGCTGGGCGCGGGTGCGGACTACGGGAGCACCAGCGGTATCGGGGACCTTGCGGAAGACATCGAGGGTGCCGCGCAGCGGTCCGAGCCGGAGCCCGCGGCATACTGACTCCAGACGGGTGCGTGGCACAATGTCAGGATGATGGCAGCGAAGCGGTTAGGTACCCATCGGCGCCGGTGGGCAGCGGCAGCCGCAGGGGCGGGCCTGGTGGTGGCTCTTTCCGGCTGCACGGGTACCGATACCGGTCAGGTGCCGCCCGGGGAATCGTCCGCCGGCGCGAAAGCTGATGTCACGGCGGAAGCCGCCGCGGGTCTTCCGGCCCGTGCCCAGGCTGTCGAGGCGGCACTGGGCGAACTGGTGGCTGCGAATGCGGCTCCATCCCGCGACGCTGTGCGTGCAGCCTGGTCAAGTGCCGGCTTCAGCCCTGAATCGGTAGAGGTATCCCAGGACGGGACGCCAACCGGACTTGCCGTGGATTCGATTGTCTCGGCTGCACCGGATGGGACGGACTGTCTCGTAGGGGAGATCCGGGGAGGAAAGGTCGCGCTGACAACAGTTCCTGTGCTCGCGAACGGCCAGTGCCTGCTGGGCGACGACCGCTAGGACTCGGCCTTTCCCCGCTGCATGCGAGCGGCCGCTCGAAACCGCCCAAAGCGGACGGCACCCAAAATGGCACTTAGTGGCGTCGACGCACTAGCCTGAGATCATGGCGGAATTTATCTACACAATGACCAAGGCCCGTAAGGCCGTTGGCGACAAGGTTATCCTCGACGACGTAAGCATGTCCTTCTACCCCGGCGCCAAGATCGGCGTGGTGGGGCCAAACGGTGCGGGTAAGTCCACCATCCTGAAGATCATGGCTGGCCTGGATACCCCGTCCAACGGCGAGGCCAGGCTCAGCCCCGGCTACACCGTCGGCATCCTCCTGCAGGAGCCGCCCCTGAACGAAGAAAAGACTGTCCTGGGCAACGTCCAGGAAGGCGTGGGCGAGATCTACGCGAAGATCCAGCGTTTCAACGAGATCTCCGAAGAGATGGCGCAGCCTGACGCTGACTTCGACGCGCTGCTCGAAGAGATGGGCAAGCTGCAGGAAGCCATCGATGCTGCCGACGCCTGGGACATCGATTCCCAGCTCGAGCAGGCGATGGACGCCCTCCGCTGCCCGCCGCCGGACGCCGATGTAACTGTCCTCTCCGGCGGTGAGCGCCGCCGCGTTGCCCTCTGCAAGCTGCTGCTCCAGAAGCCGGACCTGCTCCTCCTCGATGAGCCCACCAACCACCTCGACGCTGAAAGTGTGCTGTGGCTCGAGCAGCACCTCTCCTCGTACCACGGCGCTGTACTGGCCGTGACCCACGACCGTTACTTCCTTGATCACGTGGCCGAGTGGATCGCCGAAGTAGACCGCGGACACCTCTACCCGTATGAGGGCAACTACTCGACCTACCTCGAGAAGAAGCGTGCCCGCCTGGAAGTTCAGGGCAAGAAGGACCAGAAGCTGGCCAAGCGCCTCGCCGACGAACTGGACTGGGTCCGTTCCAACGCCAAGGGCCGCCAGACCAAGTCCAAGGCCCGTCTGGCCCGCTACGAGGAAATGGCTGCAGAGGCAGAGCGGACCCGCAAGCTGGACTTCGAAGAGATCCAGATTCCGCCGGGACCGCGGCTCGGATCCCTGGTGCTTGAAGCCAAGGATCTGGAGAAGGGCTTCGGTGACCGCAAGCTGATCGACGGCCTTTCCTTCTCCCTGCCCCGCAACGGGATCGTCGGCGTTATCGGCCCGAACGGCGTCGGTAAGTCCACGCTGTTCAAGACCATCGTTGGACTGGAACCGCTGGACGGCGGCGACCTGAAGATCGGCGAGTCCGTCAAGATCTCCTACGTCGACCAGTCCCGCGGCGGCATCGACCCCAACAAGACGCTCTGGGAGGTTGTATCCGACGGACACGACTTCATCCAGGTTGGCCAGGTTGAAATGCCGTCCCGCGCCTACGTCTCCGCGTTTGGTTTCAAGGGCCCGGACCAGCAGAAGAAGGCAGGTGTGCTCTCCGGCGGTGAGCGCAACCGCCTGAACCTGGCCATGACCCTGAAGCAGGGCGGAAACCTGCTGCTGCTCGATGAGCCCACTAACGACCTTGACGTCGAAACGCTGTCCAGCCTTGAAAACGCGCTGCTCGAATTCCCCGGCTGCGCCGTCGTGGTCTCCCACGACCGCTGGTTCCTGGACCGTGTGGCCACGCACATCCTGGCGTGGGAAGGCACGGACGAGAATCCGTCGAACTGGTACTGGTTCGAAGGGAACTTTGAGGCCTACGAGCAGAACAAGGTTGAGCGCCTTGGCGCCGACGCCGCCAAGCCGCACCGTGTGACGCACCGCCGCCTGACCCGCGACTAGTCCGCGGCTCCGGCCAAAAAACGAAAGCGCCCTGCCGGCTGGCAGGGCGCTTTCGTATTATCCGGTCCGGGTCGCTGCCGGCGGGCAGGGACGGGCGTTACCGGGCGGCGGAAACGTCCGGAAGGCGCAGCATTCCTTCCTGCGCGATAGTGGCTACCAGTTCACCGCTGCGGTTGAATATCCGTCCCGAGGACAGGCCGCGGGCGCCCGAAGCGCTGGGGGATTCCTGGACATAAAGCAGCCACTCATCCACGCGCAGCGGACGGTGCCACCACATGGCATGGTCCAGGCTGGCCACCGACATGCCCGGCGTTGCCCAGGAGATGCCGTGCCTGCGCAGCACGGGTTCGAGGATGGTGTAGTCAGTGGCATAGGCGAGGGCAGCCCGGTGCAGGTTCTGGTCATCGGGCATGGGGCCGAACGTCTTCATCCACACCGCGTTGCGGGCCGTGCGGACCGGATCAGCCTCGAAATAGACGGGCTGGGATACGTGGCGGATATCCATGGGCCGGTAGTAGGACCAGGCTTTGGCCACCGGGTGGTCGAATCCGGACAGCAGCTCCGCCGTGGTTGGAAGCGACTCCGGATCCGGGATGCCTTCGGGCATGGGCATTTGGTGGTCCAGACCCTCATCCGGCACCTGGAAGGAGGCAATCAGCGACAGAATAGGCACACCGTTCTGGTACGCATGCGTCCGGCGGGCCGAGAAGGAGCGCCCGTCACGCAGGCGCTCCACGCCGAAGGTGATGGGGACTTCGGTATCTCCGGGACGCAGGAAATAGCCGTGCATCGAATGCATGAGCCGGTCGGCGGGGACCGTCCGGGCCGCGGCTACGAGCGACTGCCCTAGTACCTGTCCGCCGAAGACCCGCTTGCGTGGTTCGTGCTGGGAGCCGCCCACGAAGATGTCCTCGTCGGTTTTCGCCCCTCCGGCATCGCTGAGATCGAGCAGGTCGATCAGGGCGGCGGTCGGGTCAAAGTCTTCGGCTGATGCCATGTGGGTCTGTCTCCTAGCGGGCGGTATCCATGGATCCTGGCCGGCGTCGAACCGCGGGCCAATTCCGAGATTAGACGTACGCGCAGGTAAGGCCCAACATTTGGACCGGTTGCGCTGCTGAGCCGGACGAAGGTCACATAGTCGGGAGTCTGGTGCCCGCAGGCGCTTTCGCCTCCCCGGGGCTTCTCCTGAGAAGATGGCAGGCATGCCTATAAACCGCTTTCCCATCCAGCTTCGTTTCGGCGATGAGGATTCCAACGGTCACGTGAACAACGTCCGTTATGTGCAGTTCCTTGAAGAGGCGCGGGTGCGTCTCTCGCTGCTTCCCCTGCCAGGGGTACCGGACAAAGCGGGCAGTGGTGCCGAGGGGGAGACCTTCCGCAGCGTCACCCGGGAAACGGGCAGCACACTGGTGGCACGGCAGGAAATCGAATACCTGACCCCGCTGACCTACCGTTCCGACCCCGTCTGGATTGAAATCTGGGTCAGCGCCGTCGGCCGGTCCAGCTTCTCCTACGGATTCCGGCTCACTGATGAGGACAGCGCAAACGTCTACGCCGTGGCTGAAGCGGCCATGGTCATGGTTGGGCGGGAAAGCGGGCGCCCGGAACCGCTTTCCGAGCGGCAGCGGGAGATCCTGGAAAGCTGGGCAGGAAGCAGCGTACCGTTTCGCGGCGCAGTCTCGGAGGCAGCGAAATGACGCAGGCGCAGAGCCTCGTGCTCGCTGATCCACAGGTCACCGCCGACCTGCGCAACTTCGTTTCACGGGCACGCAGTGCCGACGACGGCGCTGTGCGCCTGCAGGCGGTCGGGGGAGTGCTGGCCGCCTACGTGTGCGTGCTGCGGCCCCGGGTCCTCGGCGAGGCCATGCCCACGGTCATTGGCATGCGTGCCATGCCGCTGGCCGTTCCCGCCGAGCTGGATACAACGGTCCAGCTTTCCGCAGTCGCGGACCGGCTGGCCCGGCTGGACGACGGAGGAACGGAACTTCCGGTTCCGCCCGTGACAGTTTCCGAGAGCTGGGCCGGAATCGCTGCTCCGCGCGGCGGGTGGCAGCGCGAGGAAGACGTGGACGCCACCCTGCTGGAGCAGACCGCACACCGCGGAATTAAAGAGGTAGCGGCACGGATTCCGGATAACCCCGGCGCAGCGATGATCAGCAATGTCCGGGTACCTGTCTGGAGCGAACCGGTTGCCGGCTTAACGTCACAGCTGCCGGCCGGTGCGGCGTTCGCGGCACTGACCCTGGGCTTCCTGCCGAAGACAGGAACCGCAGCGCTGTTCAGCAACGGCCGGTGGCAGCGCCTGAGCACCAGCACGGGGCACGTGCTGGTGCGTCCGCCGTCGGTCCTGTTCTAAGCCGAGTTGACCATCGAGTGCGCCGCGCGCTCAAGATAGTCCCAGAGCGTTGCTTCGTGCAGCGGTGCAAGTGAGAGGGAGTCGACGGCGGCGCGCATGTGGCGCAGCCATGCGTCCCTTGCCGCCGGGGTGACTTCGAACGGCATGTGACGCATCCGCAGGCGCGGGTGGCCGCGCAGTTCGCCGTAGGTTTTGGGACCGCCCCAGTACTGCTCAAGGAACAGCAGAAGCCGCTCCTTGGCCGGTCCCAGGTCCTCTTCCGGATACATCGGCCGCATCAGCGGGTCCTCAGCGACGCCATCGTAAAACACGTCGACGAGCTTTACGAACGTGTCATGGCCGCCTACGGCCTCGTAAAAATTGTAGGCGGGAGTATTGAAACCGGTCCCCGGTGCGGCTGCCGTCAGCGGCAGTGACGGCCCGGGACGGGACGGCTCGGTCATTTGCTGTCTTCTTCCTGTGCTGCCTGCGCGGGGGCTGCGGCTGGTTCGGCCGGGGGGACATAGGTGCCCTGGGACCGGTTGCCGATCATAGCGAGTTCCCCGTTGCGGATGTACCAGACGACCCCGCGTTCATCGACGAGGCGGGTGATGCGAATGCCTACGGACTGGACAGTGCCGGTTATGGCGCCTACCTCGATCACGTCGCCGATTCCGTACTGGTCTTCAATGCTGATGAAGAAACCGGCCAAGGCATCGCGGATGACTTCCCGGGCACCGAAGCCCAGGGCGATGCCCACAATGCCTACGCTCGCGATCAGCGGCGCAACATTGATTCCAATAGCGCCCAGCACCATGATGACTGCAACGGTCCAGATGGCTACGCTCACGGAGCTGCGCAGCAGGGCACCGATGGTGTCCGCGCGCTGTGCCCGCCTCTTGTTATCCAGGTTGCGCATCACCGGCTGGGCCCAGCGCAGCCGCTGGGACTGCAGGAGGGTGGAGCCTTTCTGGGCGCGGGCTACTACTTTTGCGATGAGGAAGCGGGCCACCAGCCAGAGAATCATGGCGGCGAGGATGATAATGCCGCCTTCGAGGAGTCCGCTGAAATCGAACTCGCTCACTTCGATGCCTGGGGTGTCAGTCGTTGCCGTTAGCTGCACAGGTGCTGGATGTCCTTTGGCCTTGGGGGAGGGGTCCTACCTAGCCTACTGCCGAACGGCCCTCGGAACGGTTTCCGGCGGCCGGGTCAGACGATCGTGCGGGCCGCGTGCTCCACCGGAAAGTTGACGCTGCGGGCTATAAAACACAGCCGGTGAGCTTCCTCATGCAGGGAGGTGGCCAGTTCCGGCGAGCCGTCCGAGATATGGACTTCGGGACGCAGCAGCACAGAGGTGAACTCGCCGCTTCCATCCCGGTTCAGCCGCAGCGTTCCCTCGGCGTCGTCCTGGTAGGACACGACGCTGATGCCGTTCTTCACGGCTACATGGAGGTAGGAAAGCATGTGGCACTGGGCAAGTGCCGAGAGCAGGAGCTGCTCCGGATTCCAGCGGTCCCGGTCGCCGTGGAAGGTGGGATCCGCAGTGCCCGGCAGGTCCGGCAGACCTGGGGCGCGGAGCACATGGTCCCTGCCGTAGCCGCGGTAGGTCTGCGTGCCGGTGCCGCGGTTTCCGGTCCATTCGAGGCTCACGCCGTAGCGGTGTTCAGAGAGGTTCACAGCTTTAAGCTACCGTGCCGGATCCCAGTCCCAGGAGCTGGGACCGGAATCCGGCACGAACGCGGCGGGCTGGGGGAGCCTGCTGGCTAGCGGTCGGCTGCCTGGGCCTTCAGCGCGCGCACGACGCCGTCGCGGTTCTCCAGCAGCAGCCTGCGCAGCGCCGGAGCTTCGTCACCGAGGGAATCAAGGAAGGCGTCCGTGCGGTCGACGGTTTCCTGTGTGGTCAGCCGTGCCGGATACAGGCCGACGACGATCTGCTGGGCGATTTCGTGGGTACGGGTCGCCCAGACATCACGCAGCGAATCGAAGTACCGCTGGGCGTACGGTTCCAGGAGCGCAGTGTCGTGGACCCGGCTGAATCCGCCGATGGCTGCCCGCTGCGCAGCGTTGGGCAGATCCGAGCGGACGACGATTGCGTCCCAGGCCGCAGCCTTGGCCTCGGCTGACGGCAGAGCCGCACGGGCTCCGGCAGCGGCCAGCTGGCCGGTGGCCGTGGCGTCGCGATCCAACTCGGCCGCGATTTCGGCCTCGCCCATCCGGCCGCCGGCCACCAGTGCGGTGAGGAGTTCCCAGCGCAGGTCGGAACCGACCTCCAGGTCGTCCAGGACCAGGTCGCCGGAGAGCAGCGCGGCAACCGAGTCGAGCTGTTCGGGGGTCTGTGCGTGGGCGGCGAAGGCCTTGACGAACTGCAGCTGGGAATCAGAACCGGGCGCTGCGGCGCGCGCCAGGTCCCAGAGGCTGTCCGCTGCGGCGGCAGTCATGGGCTCGCGGTCCTGGGGCGCCACATAGAACGTCAGCGTGGTCGCGAGCTGGCGCAGCAGGACCTGCACCACCGAGGAGTCGGACTCCGAGGCGATGTTCTGCAGGACCAGTTCCACGTAGTTGCGCGCCGGGATTTCCCCGTCGCGGGTGGCGTCCCAGGCCGACGCCCACACGAGGGTGCGCGGCAGCGATTCCGCGATGTCCCGCAGGCGGCGGGTGGCCAGGTGCCAGGACGCGTCGTCGAGGCGGATCTTGGCGTACGCCAGGTCGTCATCGTTGAGCAGGATGAGGTCGGGACGCTGGTGGCCCGTCAGCTCGGGAACCGGCGTCAGCTCCCCGTCGACGTCCAGTTCCACGCGGTGCGTACGGCGGAGCCTGCCGTCCTCGGCCGTGTTGTAGAAGCCGATCGCCAGGCGGTGCGGCCGCAGCATCGGGTACTCGGCCACCGCGGACTGCGCGACGGCGAACGAAGTGATCACGCCGTCGTCGTCCGTTTCAATAACCGGGCGCAGCGTGTTGACACCTGCAGTCTCCAGCCACTGGGCGGACCACTGGCTGAGGTCGCGGCCGCTTGCGGCTTCCAGCTCGGACAGCAGGTCGGACAGCTCAGTATTGCCCCAGGAGTGTTTACCGAAGTACTCGCGGACTCCCTGCATGAACTTGTCCTGGCCAACCCAGGCCACCAGCTGCTTCAGCACGGAAGCGCCCTTGGCGTAGGTGATGCCGTCGAAGTTGACCTGGACGTCTTCCAGATCACGAATCTCGGCCACAATCGGGTGCGTGGTGGGCAGCTGGTCCTGCCGGTAGGCCCAGGCCTTCTCCATGGACGCGAAGGTGGTCCATGCCTGCTTGAATTCGGTAGCCTCGGCAGCGGCCAGGGCGGACATGAACTCCGCGAAGGATTCGTTCAGCCACAGGTCATTCCACCAGCGCATGGTGACCAGGTCGCCGAACCACATGTGGGCCAGCTCGTGCAGGACCGTGATGGCGCGGCGTTCAACCGTTGCATCCGGCACCCGCCCGCGGAAGACATAGCTCTCCAGGAACGTGACGGCGCCGGCGTTCTCCATGGCACCGGCGTTGAACTCCGGCACAAAGAGCTGATCGTACTTCTCGAACGGATAAGGAGTGCCGAACTGGGCTTCGTAGAACTCAAAGCCCTGTCGGGTGAGCTCGAAGATGTTCTCTGCGTCCAGGTACTCCATCAGCGATTTGCGGGCGAAGACGCCCAGCGGGATAGTTCGCCCGTCGGAGCTCGTGAGTTCGGAACGGACGGACTGGTACGGACCGGCGATCAGTGCCGTGATGTACGAAGAGATCCGCGGTGTTGGTTCGAAGGACCAGGTGGCTGAGGGCTTTTCTGCGTCCTCCGCGCTGGCGCGGACGGGCTCGGGCGTGGGGGAGTTGGAGATGACGTCCCAGTGCCCGGGAGCGGTCACGGTGAAGCGGAACGTTGCCTTCAGGTCGGGCTGCTCGAAAACTGCGAACATCCGCCGGGAGTCCGGGACCTCGAACTGGGAATAGAGGTAGACCTCGTTATCCACCGGGTCAACGAAGCGGTGCAGGCCCTCACCCGTGTTCATGTAGAGCGCGTCGGCCTCAACGACCAGTTCGTTGCTGGCCGCCAGGTTGGGCAGCTGGATGCGGACGCCGTCGGAGACTTCCTCCGGATCCAGGGCGACGCCGTTGAGCGTAACGCGGTGCACCTTGGCCGTAACGGCATCGATGAAGGTGGAGGCTCCCGGCTGTGCGCCGAAGCGCACCACGGTGGTGCTGCCGAAGACTTCGTCGCCGCGGGTCAGGTCCAGATTGATGTCGTAGGACTCGACACTGATCAGTTCCGCCCGTTCACGCGCTTCAGCACGGGTGAGATTCATACCTGGCAAGGAAGAGCCTTTCGAAGGAGAGATATCGCCGGTGCCCTTGCTTCAGGGCACCGGCGTCAAAAGTAACAATTGCAACAATCTCTCACTTGGGGCCGTTCTGCCAAGTGGGGCTAGTGGACTGTGCAGTCGCCGCCTTACCAAAACCTACCGATAGGTGATCGAAGTCCGGCCGGAAGAGTCTGACGATATCTGGCCTCCTTGGAACCGCTGAATGCGGCCCGATCCCGAGACGACTTCTCCGCTGGTGGGGAACCCGAGGCGGCCTGTTTCGAATCCTGCTCTTCGGTAGGCGTCTCGGATGGGGCCTGTGGGGGAGATTTGTGCTCCGGTGGTTTTGGACCAGAGGATGGCTCCGCCTTGGTAGTTCTGGTACTTGCCGCCGGGGATAGTGACTTCGCCGCTGGTGGGGAAGCCCAGGGGGC
>NZ_JAMWKK010000012.1:0-146219 GCF_035792275.1 Arthrobacter koreensis
AACCAAGCCCGCACCGATGCCCTGCAACCGTGGCTAGACTTCTACAACCACCAACGCCCACACAGCAGCCTCGGAGGCAAAGCACCCATCACCCGGTGTAACTAACGTGCTGTCTCAGTACACCTAGGCCGCTGCGCCTGGACAAACCCGTTGTCCGGACTCGCCGGTGACTCCTTCGGTTCAGGGACCCGTGGCCGGTAGTGTCTATGAAGGACGAAACCGGATACCCCCCCCCACCACCCCGGTGACTTCATACAGGATTGGGATGAGAGACGAAGCAGTGGCAAGCCAGGACCAAGACCCCACTACGGAAGGCGTCCCTTCAGGCCGAACGCCGGACGGACGCGGCGCCAGCCCGTCTGACGCCAGCGAGACGATAGTCAGCGGTACCCACGCCGCTGCGACAGGCTCCCGCGGGGACAGGACGGCTCCGGACGAACACGATGCCTGGGACGCAGAGTTCTCCGGGCTTGCTGGAACGGATCCGAATCCCGTCCAGCCCCCGGCCGCGTCAGACGACGGCAAGGAGACCACGGGCTCCCGCAGCGAGGAGGACGCGGCAGGAGCTTCGGCCGCCGCAACTGAATCGCGCGGTGGGACTGCCGCCGCCGAAGCCGCCTCCGGCGTACCCGCCGCGGAAGCCGGCGCCGGGGCTTCTGCGGCCCAGGCAAACGAAGCGTCCCGCAGCGCAGGCGGGTCCAGGCCAGGCCGTGAGCGCGAGGAAGTCCCGGGAGGCCATCCTTCCGTTGCACAGCGAAGCACGCTGCCGATGCGCGCTGCCAGCACCATGCCGGACCTGAGCCGCTACGACGCCCAGGAACAGTCCGGCACAGCCGACCGGGATGAATCACCCTCCGCCCGGGTTGAATCACCCTCCGCCCGGGTTGAATCACCCTCCGCCCCCCACCCAACAGCGGCAGAAGGCGGCCCCTGGTATGGGCCCGGGGCGTCGGAACCGCGGGAAGCGGGGCAGCAGGGTCCGGGGAACGCAGCCGAGTCCGAGACCACGTCCCAGGCCGCCGCAGACCCGGTCATCCCTGCCGACGAAGCCGCCCGCCGCAGTGCTGAACGCGAACGTGCTGCCAGCGCCAGGCCCGTCCTGGGCAGGATCATCCAGATTGCCGTCGCAGTATTCTTCCCGGTGATGCTGCTGGCCGCCGCCATCCGCGCCGTGGCCACTCCGGTCTTCCTCTGGTTTGAGTACAACCGCCCGGGATTCCCGGCCGACAGCTTCGGATTCAGCACCGAAGACCGCATGACCTACGGGTCCTATGCGGTCGACTACCTGCTGAACTTTGCGTCTCCGCGGTACTTGGGAGACCTGGTGACCCCGGACGGCGATCCGCTCTACCTGGCCAGCGAAGTTTCCCACATGGCCGACGTGAAGACGGTCCTGACCCTCGCGTTCGTGACGGCACTGGGGATGGCGCTGCTCAGCTTTGCGGGTGGGATCTACCTGGCCCGGCGCTGCCCCGGCGGAATCCGGCGGGCACTGTTCGCCGGAGCCGTGGCCACGCTCGCGATCATTGCGGGGCTGCTGGTGGCCGCTGTCCTGGCCTGGGAAGAGTTCTTCACCATGGTGCACAACATCTTCTTTGCCCAAGGCAACTGGACCTTCCGGCTTGATGACACGCTGATCCGCCTGTTCCCGGCACAGTTCTGGATGGACGCCGGTGCGGCCATCGCGGCGATCGTGCTCCTGGTCTGCGTGCTGGTCATGGTGTTCACCTGGCCCACTAAGAAGCGCCGGGAACGCTCGCGCCTTGCCAGGGAAGAAAGCCGGCGGCGCTACCTGGAATCCCTCGACGCGCTCTAGACGCACGTTAAAGGACTAAGGCCCGTTCCAACGGGCCTTAGCTCTTTAACGTGCTTACAACTGCGGCGGCTACTTCGCGTAAAGCTTCTCGACTTCCGCGGTGAAGTCCGCGATCACGGCCTGGCGCCGCAGTTTCAGCGTGGCCGTCACGTGGCCTGCGTCAAGGGAGAAATCCCGCGGCAGGACGGTGAACCGGCGAATCTGCTCGGCCCTGGAGACAGTGGCGTTCGCAGCGTCCACAGCTTCCTGCACCTGGGCCAGGACCAGCGGATGCTCGGCCAGCGGTGCTCCGGAAAGGCCGACGCCGTTTTCACGCGCCCAGGCGGCCATCGCCTCATCGTCGAGCGTTACCAGGGCACCCACGAAGGGGCGGCCCTCGCCAACCACCACTACCTGCGAGACCAGCCGGTGCTCACGGACCTTTTCCTCCAGCGGCCCTGGGGCTACGTTCTTGCCGCCCGCAGTGACCAGGAGATCCTTCTTGCGGCCCGTGATGCTCAGGAAACCGTCGTCGTCCAGCGCACCAAGGTCACCGGTGTGGAACCATTCGCCGCTGAACGCTTCAGCCGTCGCCTCGGGATTGCGGTGATAACCGGTGAAGACGCCGACGCCGCTGACCAGCACCTCGCCGTCGTCGGCAATGCGGATCGAGTTCCCCGGCATCGGCAGGCCAACGGTCCCAACCCGGGTCAGGGGAATGGTGTTGACCGAGGCCGGAGCCGTGGTTTCGGTGAGGCCGTAGCCTTCCAGGACTGCTATGCCCGCACCCCTGAAGAAGTGCGCCAGCTGCGGGCTCAGCGGGCTGGCTCCGGAAATGGCGATGTCCATGTCTCCGCCGAACGCTGCCCTCACCTTCGGGTAGAGGAGCCGGTCGAAGGCCGCGTGGCGGAGGCGCAGGGCCAGGGACGGACCCGTTCCGCCGCGGGCAGCGCTGTCCCGGGCCTCTGAATAGGCGATGGCTGTGGAGGCCGCGGATTCGAACAGCCGGCCCTTTCCGGCGGCGGTTGCCTTCTCCTGGGCGCCTGCGTAGATCTTCTCGAAGATGCGGGGCACAGCGAGCAGGAAGGTCGGCCGGAATGTGCGCATGTCATCGACCAGTGCGGCGGCGCTGGAACTGTGTCCGACGGTGACGCCGGCCGCCAGGCAGCCTACCTGCACGGCACGGGCAAGCACGTGGGCCAGCGGCAGGAACATCAGGGTCCTGGCGCCGGGCCGCTTCAGCATTTCCGGCAGCAGCTCGATCACGTTGACGGCGAAGACAGCGAAGTTGCCGTGGCTGATGCTGCAGCCCTTGGGGCGTCCGGTGGTTCCGGAGGTGTACACCAGGGAGGCCGTGTCGGAGAGCGTGCGGGAGGAGCGGACAGACTCCAGTTCCTCATCCGGGATGCCGCTTCCGGAGGCAGCGAGGGACGTCAGCGTATCCGGTCCCTCTTCGCCTGTCAGTTTCCAGATCCGGACCGGAAGCTCGGCTGCTGCCGCACCTGCTTCGATGACGCGGGCCTTGTTCTCATCGCCGGCAAAGACTATGCGCGCCCCGGAGTCGGTGAGGATCCACTGGACCTGGCTGGGGGAGGAGGTTTCGTAGATGGGAACGGTGACGGCGCCGGCGAACCAGATTGCCAGATCCACTACCGTCCACTCGTAGCGCGTTCCGGACATCACTGCCACGGTGTCTCCGGGACGGACGCCCTGTGCCATCAGGCCCTTCGCAGCTGCCCGGACCTGCTCCAGGAACTGGACGGCGGTCACGTCCTGCCAGCCGGAACCGGTCTGGCGTGCATAGAGCGCAAGATCAGGGGTCCGCGCTGCCGTAGCCAGCAGCAGGTCGGTGATATTGGAGTCCGCGGGGAGCTTCACGAACAATCCGGTGGAGGATTCGCGCACGGGCCCTCCCTTTCTGTGCAAGCACATTGCGTTGAGACCTAGATCCAGCTCGGCATCCAGATTCGGAGCCGCCAATCAGAATAGGGGATGATTTCAGCCGTCCAGACCGGATAGAAGAACACGGAGACCAGAACCACAGCGGCCAGGAAGCACGCTGTGAGGGTGGCACCGCGGCGTCTGCGCAACGGCGGATCGGCTGCCCGTCCCAGGGCCAGCCCCAGAGCGTAGGTCAAAGCCAGCACGAGGAACGGCACAAAGGAGACGGCATAGAAGTAGAACATGGTCCGGTCCGGAAAAGCGAACCAGGGCAGATAGCCGGCTGCGATGCCGGACAGCACGGCTCCGGCCCGCCAGTCCCTGCGGCCGAGCCAGTAGGCCAGGAGGACCAGCAGGCTCAGCAGTGCAGCCCACCAAATCAGCGGGTTCCCCAGCGACGTGATCGCCGAGGTACAGGAGTCAGCCCCGCAGCCGGCCTGCTGGGCGTCCGGGCTTTCGTAGTAGAAAGACGTGGGACGGCCCAGGAAGAGCCAAGTCCAGGCGCTGGCTTCGTAGGAATGTTCAGAAGAGAGGCCGTTGTGGAAGCTGTAGGCGCTGCGGTGGTACTCGGCGAGGGACCGCAGGGAATCCGGGACCCATCCGAGTCCCGGCGGGGCCGGATTGGACTGGGCCCACTGGCGTCCGTAGGCATCGCTTGAAAGCAGCCATCCGGTCCAGGTGGCCAGGTACGTTGCGGCAGCCAGCGGGATCATGGTCAGGAACGCAGGGATGCCGTCCTTCAGCAGGCCGGCGGGCCAGCTGCGGATGCCCGCCACCCGGCGGGCACTGACGTCCCAGAGCACGGTCATGATGCCGAAGACCGCCACGAAAGCCAGCGCCGACCACTTGGTTCCCACGGCCAGTCCGAGGCAGACGGCGGCTGCCAGGCGCCAGGGACGCCACAGCAGCCACGGACCGGTCCTCAGTGCAGCCGGCTCCGGCGGGACGTCCGGAGGCCGGTGCAGTTTCCGGGCAAGCCTTCGCCGTCCGTCGCTGCGGTCCAGGAGCAGCGCACCGAAGGCGGCAACAATCCAGAAGGTGAGGAAGATGTCCAGCAGGGAGGTCCGCGACAGGACCAGGTGATGCCCGTCAACGGCGAGCAGCAGGCCGGCAATGCCGCCCAGCAGGGGAGACCTGAAAAGCCGCCAGGCAATCAGCGCCAAGAGAAGTACGGTCAGCGTCCCGGCCAGGGCCGCCGAGAAGCGCCAGCCGAAACTCGAGCCGGGGCCGAACAAGGCCATGCCGAAGGCGATCAGCCATTTGCCTGCCGGCGGGTGGACAACGTACTCCGGTCCCTCAAGCAGGCCGTCCGGCTGCCCGGCAGCGAAGGTGTCATTCGCGTCTTCCGGCCACGCGCGTTCGTATCCGGAGACCAGGTAGGAATAGGCGTCCTTGACGTAATAGGTCTCGTCGAAAACCAGGGTCCCCGGTTCATCCAGGCGGACAAAGCGGAGCAGTCCGGCGAGCAACGCGGTGCCCAGGGCTGCGGCCCACGCCCATGAGCTGGAGGGGAGCGCCGCACCCAGCAGCCTCTCCCGCAGCGACTCTTCCGTGAAGGCCCTCCCCGGCGCCTGTATTACGGGTGCCGTGTCCCGGGCCGGGGCGGTGGGCAGGGGCTGGGTCACGGGCTCAACTCTATAGCCTGTCGCGTAGGGTTGGAGGGTGAACTCCAGCAGCAGCGAACCCAAGCAGCCCATTGACGCCGAGCACGCAGGGACGGGCGCTCCGGCAGGCACGGGCCAGATAGTGCTGGCCGCCACGCCGATCGGCAACATGGGTGACGCGACCGTCCGCCTGATCGACCTGCTGCAGCACGCTGACGTCATTGCCGCCGAGGATACCCGCCGCCTGCACCGCCTGGTCAGCGCCCTGAAAATCAGCACCAGCGGGCGGATCATGAGCTACCATGAGCACAACGAACAGGCCCGCACGCCGGAACTGCTCGAATTGGTGCGCGGCGGAGCCACCCTGCTGATGGTCACCGACGCAGGCATGCCCTCTGTCTCCGACCCCGGCTACCGGCTGGTGGAAGCCGCGGCTGCCGAAGGAATCGCCGTGACGACAGCCCCTGGTCCTTCTGCGGTCCTCACTGCGCTGGCACTCTCCGGCCTGCCCACGGACCGGTTCTGCTTCGAGGGATTCCTTCCCCGGAAATCCGGGGAACGTTCTGCCAGGCTTTCCGAGCTGGCGCACGAGCAGCGGACCATGGTGTTCTTCGAGGCACCGCACCGTCTTGAACCGATGCTGCGGGCACTCGACACGGCCTTCGGCCCGGAACGGCCCGCCGCCGTCGCGCGGGAACTGACCAAGCTGCATGAACAGGTGCTGCGCGGACCGCTGCGTGAACTGCTGGAATGGGCTGAAGCCAGCGAGGTACGCGGGGAAATCGCCGTCGTGGTCGGGGGAGCCGGAGAAGCTGAGCCGGAAGCCCCCGAGGACCACGTTGGTGCTGTCAACGACCTCATTGCCCAGGGATCCAGGCTCAAGGACGCGGTGGCTTCCGTCGCTTCCGATGCCCGGATCAGCAAGCGGGAGCTGTACTCCGCGGTGCTGGCCGCACGCGGCAGCACGCCGCAGCAGCCTTCCTAGCCAACTGCACAGGGTTGCCGGAATGTCCTTGTGCAGAGGTGCATTTACACTGGTCGGCGGCGGGCTTTACGGTGAAGTCAGCACCGGGCAGATTGTGATCCGGAAAACCCGCATACTTTGGAGGCTCACCCATGGCTGTAACCGCTGAACGCGAGGCCGCACTGCTGGCCCAGGTTCCCACCGGCCTGCTGATTGACGGAGAGTGGCGCGAAGCCACGGGCGGAAAGACCTTCGAAGTCGAGGATCCGGCGACCGGCAAGGTGCTGCTGAGCATCGCAGACGCCAGCACCGAAGACGGCGCGGCTGCCATCGATGCCGCTGCGGCCGCCCAGGAGTCATGGGCCGCCACCCCGCCGCGGGTGCGCGGAGAAATCCTGCGCCGTGCCTTTGAACTGGTAACCGCCCGTGCTGAAGACTTCGCGCTGCTGATGACCCTTGAAATGGGCAAGCCCCTGGCCGAAGCGCGCGGGGAAGTGGCCTACGGCGCCGAATTCCTGCGCTGGTTCTCCGAAGAGGCTGTCCGGGTGACCGGCCGCTACGGCACCGCTCCGGACGGCAAGTCCCGCATCATGGTCACCAAGAAGCCGGTGGGCCCCTGCCTGCTGATCACTCCGTGGAACTTCCCGCTCGCGATGGCGACCCGCAAGATCGCTCCTGCGGTTGCCGCCGGCTGCACGATGGTGCTCAAGCCCGCAAAGCTGACCCCGCTGACCTCCCAGCTGTTCGCAGCCGTCATGATGGAAGCCGGCCTGCCGGCCGGAGTCCTGAACGTCGTCTCCACCACGAAGGCCGGCGAAGTCACCGGCCCGATCATGAAGGATGACCGGCTGCGCAAGGTCTCCTTCACCGGCTCCACTCCCGTGGGCCAGGGCCTGATCCGCGATGCCGCGGACAAGGTGCTGCGCACCTCGATGGAACTGGGCGGCAACGCGCCGTTCCTGGTGTTCGAAGATGCAGACATCGACAAGGCCGTTGACGGAGCCATGGCCGCAAAGCTGCGCAACATGGGCGAAGCCTGCACCGCAGCCAACCGGTTCATTGTGCACGAGGACGTCGCCGACGAGTTCTCCGAGAAGTTCGCAGCCAAGGTCGCGGCAATGACCACGGCCCGCGGCACGGAAGATGAATCCAAGATCGGTCCGCTGATCGATGCCAAGTCCCGTGACAAGGTCCACTCCCTGGTGGAAGACGCGATCGACGGCGGCGCAACCGCCGTCGTGGGCGGCGCACCGGTGGACGGCCCGGGCTACTTCTACGCACCCACCGTGCTCAAGAACGTCCCCGCAGGCGCCCGCATCCTCCAGGAGGAAATCTTCGGCCCGGTGGCTCCGGTCATTACCTTCTCCACCGAAGCTGAAGCCGTGAAGCTGGCCAACGCCTCGGAATACGGCCTGATTGCCTACGTGTTCACGGAGGACCTGAACCGCGGCCTGCGGATCGGCGAGAAGCTGGAAACCGGCATGCTGGGCCTCAACGCCGGCGTCGTTTCCAACGCGGCTGCTCCGTTTGGCGGCGTCAAGCAGTCCGGCCTGGGCCGTGAAGGCGGAGACGAAGGCATCGAGGAATACCTGTACACGCAGTACATCGGAATCGCCGACCCCACGGCATAGTCCTGACGCCGCGCTCCGCGGCCTGCCGTCTGGTCCCGTTCCGGGGAGAGATTTCCCCTGGATCGGGACCAGCGGCGGTTAACGGCCGGGGGAGACTCCGTCCGGCTGCGAACCGGCAGGCCGTGGCTCCGCCTGTCCGGAACGGCCGCGCGAAGCCGGGAAGAAGGACGCCGGAATGAACCGGGCCCGGAGGCGGGCAGGTACGGACACGGATGCGCGCAGCGCGGTGTGCAGGGTCTCGACGTCCTGCCAGTCAGCCGGTGACCTGACGGTGCGTGGACCGGCCACCCGTGCCGGGTCCGCGTAGGCCTCCGCCTCGTAGGCGGTGCGCAGCCGTGCCAGGGCGTTAGCGGCCGGCTGCGGCAGTGCTGCCTGGACGGCGAGGCGGTCCGCAAACGAACGCGGGCTGTCGGCAGTACGGGCCCGGTAGCCGAAGTCCTGGGCCAGGTCAGTGGCCTCGGACCAGGCAGCCGCCGCGCTGCCGGTCTGGCCGTGTTCGCTTCTGCGCAGTCCGCTGCGCCGGCGGCGCAGTGCCCAGGGGGTGAGTATCGCGGCCCCCGCCACGAGCAGGCCGATTCCGACGCCGGCCCAGGGTGCTCCGGCGGTTTCCTCCGGTTCCAGCGGCTGCGACTGGGCGCCGGGCTCGGGAGCGGCAGAGGGAAGTGCCGGAGGCACCGGATTCTGCAGTTCCCGTTGATCGGCGTCGGCCTGTGCCGCGGACGCAGCATTCTGCTGCCGCTCCACGGCGTAGCCGGGCACGACGCCGCGGGAAGGCGTGGGCTCGAAACGCACCCAGCCTGCGCCCTCGAAATAGAGTTCCGGCCAGGCATGCGCGTCCCGCGCGTCGACGGCGTACTCGTCCAGTTCCGTGCCGTCCGGCCCTTCGATGGTGCTGCCGGTTGCGCGCCCGGGGGCGTAGCCAAGGCCCATGCGGCTGGGGATGCCAACCTCCCGTGCCATCACGGCCATCGCCGAGGCGAAGTGAATGCAGTAGCCCGACCGTTGTTCCAGGAACCGCGCCAGGACATCTATCCCGTTGCCGTCGTATCCGCCTTCGACCGGAGCTTCCAGGGAATAGTCGAATTTTGGCCCGCGCAGGAAAGACTGCAGCGCCAGTGCCTGCTCGTACGGACCTTCAGCGTCCGCCACCGCCTCCCGCGCAGTGTCCCGGATGATCTGGGGCAGGTCATCGGGGAGATCCGTGAACATTGGGTCCACGGCATCGGAGGGGGAGGCGGGGAGGCCGGCGAGAGCGTCGCCGGTGACGACCGGAGCCTCGCTGAGGACCTCGTACCCGGCGCGTGGCTTGGAACTGCCCGTGGCGGAGAGGATGGTCATGGTGGACGGATCCCAGGTCCAGGAGCCGTCGAGGCCCGATACCGCCGAGGGCGCGTAGGGAGCCAGCAGCCAGGGACTGGCATAACTGGGTGAGCTGATCACGGTGCGCACGGTGTCTGTGGGGATTGCCGGGTCCGCTGTTCGGGCGGGGGTCATTTCATCCACGCCGGTGAGGCGGTCATTCTCGCGGGTATCCGGTGCCCAGCGGCTGCCGGAGAAATCCTCCAGGGTGGTGCTGCGCAGATAAAGGGGACGGGTGGAGTCTGTGGCGTAGGTGATCCGCCCGGTGGCCGTGGGCTGGCGCAGGTCATTGCCGAGCGAGACAACGGGGTTCAGCCCCGTGGTTCCGTTGAGGAAATTGAAGCGCGCACCCTGAGGAAAGGCGCCGGCGTTGAAGCCCGGGATGGCAAGTGACACCAGCAGGGCTGCCACTACGGCCCCGGCACCGATTCCTGCTGCGCCTGCGGCCTGTGGGCCGGAGGGGCGGGAAGGAACATCCGATCCGGCGGTGGCTGCCGACCGTTCCCGCCGTTCCTGCCAGGTCCCGGCAGCCAGGATCAGCAGGTAGCCGGCGGCAGCGGCCGCGAAACCGGCAACTCCCACACTCTGCGGCTTGATGATCGCAGGAACCAGCAGGACGGTAAACAGCCCAAACCCGCTGGCTGCGGGCATCCGCAGGGTGACGGCGAGGGTATCCACCAGCACGGCGATCAGGCCTACGGCGAGGCAGGCGACAAAGACGACGCCGGTATCCGGGGTGACGGGAATTACCTGGGTGATGACCGTGGTTTGCGCCCCGGCGAGCAGGGTTCCGGCCCGCTCAAGGGTCGCGGCCGTGGGAATGATGCCCAGGAAGGCCGAATCGGCCGAGAACATCAGGGTGAGGATCAGGGTGAGCGCAGCCATGCCGGCTACCGGCACCAGCGCCGTGGGGAACCGGAACCAGCGGGCTGCTGCGGTGCCCGCTGCGACTGCTGCCACTGCAGTGCCCAGCGGCCAGAGCCAGGCGAGGCCGTCCAGGACTCCGTGCACACTGAGGGCACACAGCAGCACGGCCACGGCGGATACAGCTCCGGCAGCCCACTGGGCATTGCCCGTACGGCGTGCCCGCGGTGCCGGTCCGGACTGCTGCGCCCGGGGCGGGGCAAGCGTCGCCGTCATGGCCGGTGTCCCGGCTGGGAGAGCGCAGCGGCCTGCTCTGCCGCACCGGACCAGGCTGCGGCCACCGGCTGGGATGGAGCCACCGCCTCGGCAGTCCATCCCGCTGCCCGCAGGAGGGCCAGCTGGGCGGCCGCGGCGGCCGGGCGTTCGGTGATCACCAGTGCAAGGGCTGAAGGAACGGCATCGGCCGCCGGTGCCAGTGTCCGGGCGTCTTCTTCGCTGAGCGCACCGGTGATGACCACCAGCGGACCCCGGTGCCGGCCGTCCAGCAGTGCTTCCACCAGGGCATCGCCAAAGGGCCGGTGCGCGGCAGGACCGGGGGAAGCGCTCCGCTCAGGCAGCGGATGGGCCCCCGCCGGCGTTGGACCGGTTGCCGGCCGCCAGGGCCGGGAACGCGGCGTCGCAGGGGCGGAGGACGCCGCGGCAGCCTGCTCCAGTCCAAGGGCAGCCAGGCCCTCGCCGAGATCGCTGACGGCCGCGGCTCCGGTGAAGATGTCCGCACCCTGATCAGCTGCCGAGGGGGAACGCAGCAGCCCCGGGCGGGCCAGGGCATCCAGCAGCCGGACCGCGAAGCCGCGTTCCAGCAGGTCAGCGCCTACGGACATCACGGCGGAGACAGCCCATTCGAAGGTTTCCGAACTGGCCGGTGCGGCGTCGTCGGCGTTTTCGTTCCAGAACGGGGACAGGAAGCCCTGCTCGTAACTCGATTCGCGCTGGTCCAGGACCAGGGTCGCCCGCGGGGTTGCCACCGTCTCTTCCTGGCGGACCATGAGCTCGCCGTGCCGCGCCGTGGCGGACCAGTGCACCCGGCGCATGGGGTCTCCGTGCCGGTACTCGCGTGTGGTCACGTCGTCCTGGCTGGGCACTCCCTGGACCCGGGTCGAGACTGACCCGTCGCTGCCGCGCAGGCCGTGCAGCACGGCGGCGGGCAGCTCCGCCGGGACGGGTTTCACGATCAGTTCGTCGGTGCCGCCAATGGTGTGCCGTGCCACCGCCAGCCCGAAGGGGTCAAGGAACCCGGCGCTGACCGGTCCGATGCGGTAGAGACCGCGGCGGGAGGACCGCAGGCGGTACTCGTAACGGCTGGCGTGGCTGGAGTCCGCGCGCGCGGCGGGGAAGCGGAATTCAGGGCTGGTGCCGAAACGGGCCGGCAGTTCCTCTGTCATGCGCGCGGTTCCGCCAAAGGGCTGGACCGGACGCACCGCAAGCCCCACGCTGACCGGTGTTCCGGTTTCCGCAGTTGACGGCATAAAGGTGCGCTGCACACTGAACTTCGGCTTCAGCAGCCGCAGCGCAAGGGCACAGACCAGCGGCAGCAGGACTAGGAACACTCCCAGCAGCAGCAGGTCCCGGCGGCCGAGCACCTGGGCCCCCAGAAGTGCCGCCACACCGGACGCGACCAGCCCCCAGCCGCGGCCGGTCAGTGCAGGCCTGCTCGCCGAGAGCAGCGCAGGTTTTCTCATCGGCTAGGGCCGGACCATTCCGGGACGCGCCCCCGGAGGCCGGGGGACGGGCACCTTGGAAAGGACCGCGGCCAGCAGGGAGGCCGGGGTCTCGCCGGCGCTGAGCGCCTTGCGCTCCAGGATGAGCCGGTGCGGCAGGACAGATCCGGCCAGGCGGGCGACGTCGTCGGGCAGGACAAAGTCCCGGCCCTCCAGTGCCGCACGGGCCTTGGATGCGCGGAGCAGCTGCAGCAGTGCCCGCGGACTGGCTCCGAGCCGGATGAGGGGGTGGTCCCTGGTGGCGGCGCCGATCGCCACCGTGTATTCCTTGACCGCGGCGGACACGTAGACATCCCGTACCCGGGCGGTCATCGCGGCAATGTCCCGCACGGAAGCAACGGGCACGATCGAGTCCAGGGGAGAGACGGACTGGTGGGTTTCCAGCATCTCGATCTCCGAAGCCGTGTCCGGGTAGCCCAGTGAAATGCGGGCCATGAACCGGTCCCGCTGTGCCTCGGGCAGGGCGTAGGTGCCTTCCATCTCCAGGGGGTTCTGCGTGGCCACCACCATAAAGGGCTCGGCAAGCCGGTAGGTTCCGCCGTCGACTGTGACCTGGCGTTCCTCCATGCACTCAAGCAGGGCGGACTGGGTCTTGGCAGACGCGCGGTTGATCTCATCGCCGATCACGATGTTGGCAAATACGGGCCCCTGCCTGAACTCGAAGCGGTGGGCATCCTGGTTGTAGATAGACACCCCCGTCACATCCGAGGGGAGCAGGTCCGGAGTGAACTGGATGCGCGTCACCGAACAGTCCACCGCCCGCGCCAGGGTCTTGGCGAGCATGGTCTTGCCGACGCCGGGCACGTCTTCGAGCAGCACATGGCCTTCCGCGAGGAGCACCGTCAGTACCAGCCGGGCCGCTTCGTCCTTGCCGTCAATAACGGTGTTGACGGCGTCAAGAATGCGGGTGCTGGCGGCCAGGAAGGAATCCGCCTCCTCTGCCGCGCTGCCGGTGAAGGGCGCTCCGGCGCCCGGTGCATCGAATCCGGCGGTGGCAGCGGATGTGTTGCGAGTGTCCATGGATACCTTCCAAGCCTCGGCGCAGTCAGCCGGGAAGAGCCCAGTCCCGGCCGGCGGTTGAGTGCCCCATCAGCTGCCCTCCCGGCACAGGCAGGCCCCAGGGGTGCCGCAAAGCCGTTCCCGGCAGCCGCCGGGGCACTTAGTACGTACAGGGTACAAGCTCACTTAGGCTTAAAGACATGACTATCGACGGCGCTTATGTTCCGGGAGAAATACCGCAGACCTACCTTGCCCGCGGACACAGCCAGCGGGAGGAAGGCCGCAGTGCGGAAAAGGCCTTCGCGCCCGCGCCGGAACCCCTGCCCGTCCCGGTGATGGACAACCACACACACCTCGATTTCGGGGTTGCTGGCGCACGCACCGCTTCAGCGGCGCTGGACGCGGCGGCCGCCGCAGGTGTCCAGGGCGCTGTCCAGGTAGGAACGGACCTCGAATCCTCCCGTGAGGCCGTTCGGCTGGCCGAGGAAGAACCGCGGCTGCTGGCCGCCGTCGCGATCCACCCGAATGACGCCCCGGAACTGGCCGCCGCCGGGACCCTGGAGGACGCGCTCGCGGAAATCGAGGCGCTGGCTGCCAGTCCGCGCGTCCGTGCCGTGGGCGAGACCGGCCTGGATTATTACCGGACCGGCCCGGAAGGCGTCGACGCGCAGCAGTATTCCTTCCGGCAGCACATCGGCGTTGCCCGCCGGAAGGGCATTGCGGTGCAGATCCATGACCGCGAGGCACACGATGACGTGGTCCGGATCCTGAAGGAGGAGCAGCTTCCGCCCGCCGTGGTGTTCCACTGCTTTTCGGGTGACGCCGAACTGGCCCGGATCTGCAACGAGAACGGCTGGTACATGTCCTTCGCCGGGACCGTGACGTTCCGCAACGCCGAAGGGATCCGGGACGCGCTGGCGATCGCCGATCCGTCACTGGTGCTGGTGGAAACGGATGCCCCGTTCCTGACTCCGCACCCGTACCGGGGCCGGAACAATGCGAGCTACATGATCCCTTATACGGTACGGGCGATGGCCGATATCCGAGGCGCCGGGCTGGAGCAGTTCTGCAGCCGAATCGCCGAGAATACGACCGGCGTCTACGGCTCCTGGGACTAGGTGTCAATCCCATAGGCCGAAACTGCAGTTTGCCCGGAGATCACGGTTCGGTTACGGTAGGGACCTATTAGCCGGGGTCGGGGAAGGCTTCCGGACTGATACCAACCGCCTTAGAGAACCATGCCCTGCCTCGGCAGCCGGTGTAGCCACGACGGCGATGGTCCCTGCCTGCGCGCGCCGGCACTCCGTGAGATCCGGAGCCCTGCCCGGTGTGCGCCCAAGTCCCCGTGCCCGGAAGCTCGAAAAGTTTGGAATTCCGTGGCAACTGCAATCGTGAGGCGCGGGCTGAAGCTCGGAGGCCAGGCCGCCGTTATGGTGGCGCTCATCCTGGGACTCGTGGCCTTCGTCGGCACCAACAAGTCCGTCGTCCTGAACGTGGACGGGGAAACCAGCGACATCATGACCTTCGGCGGCACCGTTGAGGACGTCCTGGAAAAGGCCGACGTCCAGCTTGCAGCCGCTGACCGCGTGGTTCCCGATCCGGCAACCGAAGTCCGGGACGGCACCACGATTGAAGTAACCACGGCCAAGACCGTAGCCGTGAACGTAGACGGTACCGGCCACACCGTTCAGACCACCGGGTCCACGGTGGCCGACCTTATCTCCGAACTCCGTGTTTCCGCGAAGTCATCGGTCTCCGCCTCGCTGGACACCTCCCTGCTGTCCGTGCGCGGACTCTCCATCTCCACCCCCAAGACGGTGACCCTGCTGGTTGACGGCAAGACCTCCCAGCTGGAGACCACCGCCTCCAGCGTCGAGGAGCTCCTCGCCGAGGCCGGCGTGAGCCTTGGATCCTCCGACCGTCTTTCTGTGCCGGCACGGGCTGCCATCGCCGACGGCATGACGCTCAAAGTGACCCGGGTCGCCGAGGGCACGCAGGACACGGTGACCGAGGCCGTGCCGTTCGAAACCCGCACCGTTGACGACGCCGAGCTGCTCGAAGGCGAAAAGAAAGTCACCGAACCCGGCACTGCCGGCGAACGCACCCTGGTGTTCAACACCGTGGTGGTGGACGGCCGTGAAGTAAGCCGTGTCCTTGCGAGCGAAAGCCTGACGCGCGAGCCCGTTGCCGAAACAGTGGCCGTGGGCACCAAGAAGCGCCCCGCGGCGCCTGCCCCGTCAGGTACTGCACCGGCAGGCGGCGCCTGGGCCGCGCTCGCTCAGTGCGAGTCCGGCGGCAACTGGCACATCAACACCGGCAACGGCTACTACGGCGGACTCCAGTTCAGCACCCAGAGCTGGCTCGGCGCCGGCGGCGGTGCCTACGCCCCGGTGGCAAGCGAAGCCACTCCCGAGCAGCAGATCGCGGTTGCGGAGAACCTCCGTGCCAACGGCGGCTGGGGCCACTGGCCGTCCTGCTCCCGCAAACTCGGGCTGCTCTAGTTCCCCTGGAACCCCGACGGAAAAGCCGGCCCCTGTGGCCGGCTTTTCCCGTTCCGGAGCAGTTTCACCGGACCGTGCCCGTGCCTGCTGCCAGCGCCGCCGCCAGCGCCTGCACATGCCCGGACCGGTCTGCTGCGCCGGCCAGGCGAAACAGCGACTCGCTTTCCTGGAATCTGTCCGCGGCAGCCTCGACCCGGCCCAGTGACTCCAGGCTGAGGCCAAGCTGCAGTGCCACTTCCCCCGCCGTCTGCGGGGACAACGAGCCACGCCCGGCCCATGCCTCGGAGAGCAGGTCCACTGCCCGGGCATAATTGCCGTTCAGATGCTGCCAGCGCCCGTGGGCGTGAACCAGGTCCAGCGCGTCGCTGGCCGAGGCCCCCACAACGGCCAGGGCAGCCTCGGCCTGCCGGATGCAGGCGAACGTCTGGGCATCGTGCAGCCCCGAGGCCAGGCGCATGCTGGCGGAGGCCTTGTTGAACGCAGCCCACAGCCCCACGTCCAGGCGCGGGCTGAGCAGCGCCGCCGCCCGTTGGTGGTAGCGCACGCCGGTCCCCGGGTCACCGCGCCGGAATGCTACGTTGCCTGCCGCCCAATAGGCCTTGCCTGCCAGCAGGCTGTCCGGCACGGTCTCCGCCAGGGGCAGGACCATCACCCGGCAGTACTCCCAGGCCTGGGACAGCCGGCCGCTTTCCGTGAGCGCCGCAACCAGGCTCAGGTACGCGGCGAGTGTCACTTCCTGTCCGGACGGACCATCCTGGGCGGAGGCAACTGCCTCCCGGCCGTGCCGCACCGCATCCGGCAGCTTCCCCGCCCCCTGGCAGGCACGGGCGAGCAGCTCCAGCGCCCGTGAGCGAAGGTCCGGTCGGCTGCGGGCCAGGGGATGCCGGGCCAGCGCGGTGGCCTGATGAATGCAGAACGAGTAATGGCCCAGCCGGAGCCGGGCGCTGCCTGCCAGCAGGGACAGTTCCCACCAGTCCTGAAGGTCACCCTCGGACCGGGCTGCGGCTGCTGCAGCCACCGCGGTCTCCAGGCATCCGAAGTAGTTTCTCTCATCCCAGGCCTGGCACGCGGCCAGCCCCAGCCAGAGGGACCCCTCCGGGCCGCCCGGCCGCGCCCTGCATCCGGGGGCTGCTGCCAGCCCGCTGGCCAGATGGCCAAGGACATCCCGTCCCGGCTCCCGCCGGCCGGCTTCAAGCAGGGAGACCTCCCGTTCACGCAGCAGTGCAGGTGCCCCCAGTTCCCTGCGGCTGAGGAATCTCTCCTGCCGGGCTGTTCGAAGCCTTTTCCCGAAGGTTTTACCCATGACAGTTACCGCCGTTCTCCCGGTGCGCCAGACTTGGATCAGCCGCGGTAAAGGACGCTACAGTCCGGTCTCCGGCTACGGCAGAGCAACTGTGAAAGAGCGGAAGGAATCCCATGAGTCTTTTCCAGCCATCTTTTCCGCCGGCCCGTGAGTCCCGTGTGGGGGACTGGCCTGACTAGCAGCTTCGCCTGCGCACACGGCCTCCAGCGGCCGCGGGCGCTAGTATGAGGCAGTGACTGAATCCGTTTCCGCACCCGTTCCGCGGCCCAAACCGCTCCTTGGCGCCTCCGATATCCGTGCGCTGGCGGAGGAGCTGGGCGTTCGGCCCACCAAGACCCTTGGCCAGAACTTCGTCATAGACGGCAACACGATCCGCCGCATCGTCGCTGCCGCTTCGGTGGATCCTGAAGAGACCGTGCTGGAGGTTGGTCCCGGCTTGGGCTCGCTCACCCTGGGGCTGCTTGATGCCGCCCGCGAAGTGGTTGCCGTGGAGATTGACCCGGTGCTGGCCGCGCGCCTGCCGCAGACAGTGCAGACCTGGCGCCCGGAGCAGTCCGAAAACCTCCATGTGGTGCTCGAGGACGCGATGCGCGTTACCGAGCTGCCCGCCGAGCCCACTGCCTTGGTGGCGAACCTGCCCTACAATGTTGCAGTTCCGGTGGTGCTGCACCTGCTGGAAACCTTCCCGAGCCTGCGCCACGGCCTGGTTATGGTCCAGGACGAAGTGGCCGACCGGCTGGCTGCCAGGCCGGGTTCCAAGACCTACGGCGTCCCCTCCGTGAAGGCAGCGTGGTACGGAACCATGCGCAAGGCCGGGGTGATCGGAATGAACGTCTTCTGGCCCGCGCCCAAGATTGCGTCCGGCCTTGTGGGTTTCGAACGCCATGAACCGCCTGCCACCTCAGCCACCCGCGAAGAGGTGTTCGCCGTGATTGACGCTGCCTTCGCGCAGCGCCGCAAGACCCTGCGCGCCGCGCTGGCCGGCTGGGCGGGCAGCCCTGCCGCTGCGGAAACTGCGCTCCGCACTGCCGGGGTGGACCCCAGCGCCCGCGGTGAAGTCCTCGACATTGCCGCCTATACCCGGATTGCAGAGGCAAAAGCCGCATCGTGAACGGATCCTTCCAGGACCCGGCAGCCGTAACGGTCAGCTCGCCGGGAAAGATAAACGTCTCGCTCCAGGTGGGGCCGCTGCGTGCTGACGGCTACCACGCGGTGGCCAGTGTCTACCTGGCGCTGAGCCTGCGCGAAGAGGTACGTGCCGCGCACGCGGCGCGTCCCGGCATCACCGTCTCCGTTGAAGGCGGCGGCCCGCTGCGGATTCCCGTGGACGGGATTCCCCTGGGGCCGGACAACCTGGTGGCCCGCGCCGCGGCGGCGCTGGCCGCACACGCCGGAATCACCGAACCGGCCGTGGAACTGACCATCACTAAGCGTGTCCCCGTAGCCGGCGGCATGGGCGGCGGATCGGCTGACGCCGCAGCCGCGCTGGTTGCCTGCAACCTGCTCTGGGGAGCCGGACTGGACGAAGCTGAACTCCGGTCACTGGCTGCGGGCCTGGGTGCGGACGTGCCGTTCGCGCTGGAAGGCGGCGCCGCCGTCGGGCTTGGCGTCGGTGACCGGCTCACCGCCGTCCCGGCAGAGACCCCGCTGCACTGGGTCCTGGTCGCCTCCGGATCGGGCCTGTCCACCCCTGCCGTGTACGGCCGGCTGGACGCACTCAGGTCTGAAGCCCAGGCCGTGGGTGCGGCTCCGGCTCCCGAACCCGATGCCGCCGACCCCCGTGTGCTCGAGGCACTTCGCTCCGGGAACGCAGCGGCGCTGGCCGGCGTTATCTCTAACGACCTGCAGCCCGCAGCCCTGTCCCTGGCACCCGAACTTGAAAACGTCCTGGACCGCGGACGCCGGCTGGGCGCGCTGGCCGGAATCGTGTCCGGCTCCGGACCCACACTTGCCTTCCTGGCTGCGGACGCAGGCTCCGCTGCAGCGCTGGAAACGGCACTTCGCGCCGACGGGCACAATGCACTGGCCGTCCACGGCCCTGTTGCCGGGGCAGCGCCCGCGGCCGACAAAACCTGAACACCGACGAAAGTAGTTCCGATTGGCACACCTGCTTGGCGCTGAGAACCTCAGTATCGCCTTTGGCACCCGCACCATCCTCGACGCCGTCTCCCTTGGGCTCGACGAGGGGGACCGGATCGGCATGGTGGGCCGGAACGGCGACGGCAAGTCCACGCTGATGCGGCTGCTCGCTGAGCGGCAAAGTGCGGACAGCGGCCGGGTCACCCGCCGCCGCGATGTCACCGTGGGCTACCTGGACCAGTCCGACGTGCTCGACGGCGACCTCACCGTGGGGCAGGCAATCGTGGGCGACGCCGCGGACTACGAGTGGGCTTCGGACCCGAAGATCCGCGACGTGATGAGCGGCCTGGTGCAGGAAGTTGACTGGAACGCACAGGTCTCCTCCCTCTCCGGCGGCCAGCGCCGCCGGGTCGCGCTGGCGAAGCTGCTGATGGGGAACGACGACGTCATCATGCTCGACGAGCCCACCAACCACCTCGACGTCGAAGGCGTGGCCTGGCTGGCCCGGCACCTGAAACAGCGCTGGCGGGCCACCGACGGAGCACTGCTGGTGGTCACCCACGACCGCTGGTTCCTGGACGAAGTCTGCACCCGTACCTGGGAAGTGCACGACGCCGTCGTCGAGCCCTTTGACGGCGGATACGCCGCCTACGTGCTGGCCCGCGCCGAACGCGACCGGATGGCGGCCGTCGTCGAGAACAAGCGCCAGCAGCTGATCAAGAAGGAACTGGCCTGGCTGCGCCGCGGCGCCCCGGCACGGACCTCCAAGCCGAAGTTCCGCATCGAGGCCGCGAACACCCTGATTGCCGACGTGCCCGAGCCCCGCGACACGCTGTCCCTGAACAAGATGGCGACGGCGCGGCTGGGCAAGGACGTCCTGGACCTGGAAAACGTGTCCCTGGAACTGGGGGACACCCAGCTCTTCCGGAACATCACCCTGCGGCTGGCTCCCGGGCAGCGGCTGGGCATCGTGGGTGTCAACGGCGCCGGCAAGACCACGCTGCTGCGCCTGCTCAACGGCACTGTTGAACCGACGTCGGGCCGGCTGAAGCGCGGCAAGACCGTGCAGACCGCGGTGCTGACCCAGGAAGTCCGTGAACTGGACGAGGTCGCCGACCTGCGGGTCATCGAAGTGATCGAGAAGGAAAAGCGCGTCTTCAACGTGGGCGGGCGTGAACTTTCCGCCGGGCAGCTGGTGGAGCAGCTGGGCTTCAGCTCCCAGCGGCAGTGGACGCCGGTGCGTGAGCTTTCCGGCGGCGAGCGGCGGCGGCTGCAGCTGCTGCGCCTGCTGGTGGGGGAGCCGAACGTGCTGATGCTCGACGAACCGACCAACGACCTCGATACCGACACGCTGGCCGCGGTGGAAGACGTGCTGGACGGCTGGCCCGGAACCCTGGTGGTCGTCTCGCACGACCGTTACCTGCTGGAGCGTGTCACTGACACCCAGATGGCCCTGCTCGGCGACGGGAAGCTGCGGGACCTGCCCGGCGGCGTCGACCAGTATCTTGAACTGCGTGAAGCAGCGCTGGCCTCCGGTGCCGGCGGCGGAAGTTCCTCGCAGGCCAGCCGGGCAGCGCAGGCAGGTGCCTCCCGGCCGGATGCTGCCGGCACCGGTGCCGTGGCTACCGCTGTGGCGGGCTCGGCGTACTCCGAAGCGGATAAGCGAAACGCCCGCAAGGACCTCACCCGGATTGAGCGCCAGCTGACCAAGCTCGCCGGGCAGTCGGAGAAGATCCACGAACAGATGAGCAGGGAAACGGCCGGCGGCAGCCCGGACTTCGAGGTGCTAGCGGACCTGAACGCCAAGCTGCAGGCCGTGGCGGCCGAGCAGGAGGAGCTGGAGATGCAGTGGCTCGAGGCTTCGGAGATCCTCGAGTAGCCCCTGCGGGTGACGCCGGGGTCAGCCGGAGACGCTGAGGTCGGTGCCTTCGGAGGCCAGCAGCTCGGGCAGCACGTGGTCGCGCAGCAGCGGAGAAATATCATCGCGGGCGAACGCCTCTGCCGGCGTGAGCCAGAGCGTCTCCTCGATTTCCGCCGCGGCTTTCGGTGCAGGGGTGTTCCCCGTTCCGCAGGGACCGGAAAGGCTGAGTGCGAACAGCCCGGCGTCGATGTGGGTATTCGCCTCGTTGGCTGCGGGACCGTACCAGCGGCCAATGTCCGCCAGGTCGCCCGGGGTGACCGCCAGGCCCAGCTCCTCGTTCACCTCGCGGGCGGCGGCCGAGCGGAAATCCTCGCCGGCTTCCAGCTTTCCGCCGGGCTGCATGAACTTCCGGGTGCCGCGCTTGCGGACCAGCAGGATCCGTCCCTCCGAATCACGCACGAGGACAGCGGACAGCGTGAGGACCAGCGGTATGCCGCCTCCGGGAATGTGCCCGAGTGCCGGTTCCTTCTGCAGACCGGTCAGGCCGTTCCAGGAGAGGTTCACCAGGTGCGCTGCCACCGTGGCCTTGTCCGGTGTGCGGGCGTCAAGCCACCACTGGCCGGTCATGGCGACCATGCCCACGAGCATCTGGGCGTACATTCCGCCCACCTCGGCACTCAGCCCGCGGCTGCCAAACTCCTTGGAGAGGATGTGCTCAACGTCCGCGGCGATGCGGGAAAGAAGGGTGGAGAAGGTGCCTTCAGGCTGCGACGGTGGAGCGTCCCGGACCAGGATGCGGAAACCGTCGGTGTGGTTCTCAATGTAATCAAGCAGTGAATAGGCCGCGCGTTCCAGCAGCACCCGCGGACCGGCGTCGGCGCCCAGGGCTTCCGTGATGGCTGCCAGCAGGCGGTCGAACTCGGTGTCCACTACTTCCGTGTACAGCGCTTCCTTTGAACCGAAGTGTTCGTAGACCACCGGCTTGGACACTCCGGCCCCGGCGGCAATGTCCTCGATGGTCGCACCTTCAAGTCCCCGCAGGGCGAAAAGGGAGCGGGCGACGCCGATCAGCTGGGCCCGCCGCTGGACTCCTGTCATACGCGGCCGTGACCGCGCAGTTGTTATTCTCGCCACCGTCCCAGTCTACGCATTGGCGTGAGCCACCCCGCGGGCCGGCGGTGCTCCAAGTCGCGGAGCGGGGTTCGGACATGGCAAACTGGACTCTTGTGTGCGGCATCAGCCACACATTTTCCGCCCTGGTGTAACGGCAGCACCCCGGCCTTTGGAGCCGTGGAGTATAGGTTCGAATCCTATGGGCGGAACGCTGGGAAGCAGCCGTGCGGCACGCCTGGAACTGCCCCGGTGCCGTGGCCGGACAACGTGTAGGAGCGCCTTTTCGTGAGCATGCAGGATACGCAGGGAACCGGACCGAACGAAGGCGCCGCACCAGCCGCGGTCATAGTCCTGGCCGCCGGCGCGGGCACCAGGATGAAATCCCGTACTCCGAAGATCCTCCACCCCATGGGCGGCATTTCAATGGTTGGGCACGCCCTGAATGCCGCCGAAGCCCTGCACCCGCGGACCCTCGCCGTCGTCGTCCGCCATGAGCGCGACCAGGTGGCCTCCCACATCGCTTCCCTGATGCCCGGCGCCATGATCGTGGACCAGGATGAAATCCCCGGGACCGGACGCGCTGTCCAGGCCGCCGTGGAGGCCGTGGACGCCCTTGCTCCGCTGGAGGGAACCGTTGTGGTGACCTACGGCGACGTGCCGCTGCTGGAAGCCGCCACCCTGCGCGAGCTGGTCGCGGTGCACAACGTGGACTCCAACGCCGTCACGGTACTGACGGCACGGGTCGCCGACCCCACCGGCTACGGCCGGGTGCTGCGTGCCGAAGACGGAACGGTCACCGGAATCGTGGAGCAGAAGGATGCCACGGCAGAGCAGCTGGCTGTGAACGAAATCAACTCCGGCATCTATGCCTTCGACGCCGCCGTGCTCCGCTCGGCCCTGGCCTCGGTCAGCACCGACAACGCGCAGGGCGAGATGTACCTGACCGACGTCCTGGCCATCGCCCGCGCAGCCGGCGGACGCGTCGCCGCCGTTGAAACCACCGACCAGTGGCAGGTTGAAGGCGCCAACGACCGGGTGCAGCTCGCAGCCCTGAACGCTGAGCACAACCGCCGGAACCTTATCCGCTGGATGCGTGCCGGCGTCACCATCGCGGACCCGGCAACCACCTGGATCGATTCAACCGTCATCCTGGACGAAGACGTCACCATCCTTCCCGGCACCCAGCTGCACGGCACCACCACGGTGGCGCGCGACGCCGTCGTCGGCCCGGACACTACCCTCACCAACGTGGTGATCGGCGAAGGCGCAAAGGTGATCCGCACGCACGGATCAGACGCCGTGATCGGTGCGGGCGCCGACGTCGGGCCCTTCGCCTACCTGCGCCCCGGCACGCGGCTGGGAGAGCGCGGGAAGATCGGCACGTTCGTGGAGACCAAGAACGCGCAGATCGGCACCGGCTCCAAGGTTCCGCACCTTTCCTATGTGGGGGATGCCACCATCGGTGAGCACTCGAACATTGGCGCAGCTTCCGTATTCGTCAATTACGACGGCGAAAACAAGCACCACACCACGGTCGGATCGCACGTGCGGATGGGCAGTGACAACATGTACGTGGCGCCCGTCACGGTTGGGGACGGGGCGTACAGTGGAGCTGGAACGGTGATCCGCAAGGACGTTCCGGCGGGCTCGCTGGCCATCAACGTTGCACCCCAGCGCAACCTCGAGAACTGGGTGTCGGCCAACCGCCCCGGTTCCGCTGCTGCGCAGGCCGCCGAGCGCGCCCAGACACAGACTTCCCTCTCCGGTACTGATATCCCCACGCGAGAAAGCGAACAGTCATGAGCAGCGTAATCACCGCACAAGGTGAAAAAAGGCTTGTCCTAGCAACAGGACGGGCACACCCTGAGCTGGCGGAGGAAGTGGCCAAGTGCCTCGACACGGAGCTGCTGCCGCTTGCTGCCTATGACTTCGCCAACGGCGAGATCTACGTACGTCCCGGCGAGAGCGTGCGCGGCAAGGACGTTTTTGTCATCCAGGCCCACCCGGCACCGCTGAACAACTGGCTGATGGAACAGTTGATCATGATCGACGCACTCAAGCGTGCCTCGGCCCAGCGAATCACCGTGGTCTCCCCGTTCTACCCGTACGCCCGCCAGGACAAGAAGGGCCGCGGCCGCGAGCCGATCTCCGCCCGCCTGGTGGCAGACCTGTACAAGACCGCCGGCGCCGACCGCATCATGAGCGTAGACCTGCACACCTCGCAGATCCAGGGCTTCTTCGACGGCCCGGTTGACCACCTGATGGCCATCCCCCTGCTGGCCGACTACATCCGCACCCGCGTGGACGTTTCCAACGTCACCGTGGTTTCCCCGGACACCGGCCGCGTCCGCGTTGCCGAGCAGTGGGCCGAGCGCCTGGGCGGCGCTCCGCTGGCGTTCGTGCACAAGAGCCGCGACCTGACCGTGCCCAACCAGGCCGTTTCCAAGCAGGTCGTGGGCCAGATCGAAGGCCGCACCTGCGTGCTGATCGACGACATGATCGACACCGGCGGAACCATTGCCGGTGCCGTGCGCGTGCTGAAGGAAGCCGGTGCCAAGGACGTCATCATCGCCGCCACCCACGCCGTGTTCTCCGATCCGGCAGCGCGCACCCTGGCCGAGTCCGGCGCCCGCGAAGTCGTGGTCACCAACACCCTCCCGATCCCGGTCAACAAGCGCTTCGAGCAGCTCACTGTGCTCTCGATCGCCCCGCTGATCGCCCGCGCCATCCGCGAGGTCTTCGAAGACGGTTCCGTGACGAGCCTGTTCGACGGCAAGGCGTAGCCATCCGCAGCCCCCTTTTCGTCGAGAGGCCAGTTACGGCCGGTTTGAGCGCTCAAACCAGCCGTAACTGGCCTCTCGGTGGTTTGGGGGAGCGGGAGCGGGATGGACAGCGCGACGCCGGGAAGCTGGTAACATTGTCTCCGATGCCTAGGCGAGGGAGGCCCCGGAATATCCCGGAGGCACTCCGTTATCGACGGTGGCTGGCAACTTCTCAACTGCACGCGCCCTGACTCAGTTTCTGAGGACCGGCGCAGATGATGCAGCTGGTTCGTTCCGATACCGGCGCCGAATAGGCAACTGAAATCCCGGAAGAACCAACACAGGAGTTTGCAATGTCTGAGCAGAAGCTCGCAGCCTCGACCCGCACCGACTTCGGCAAGGGTGCAGCCCGCAAGGCCCGCGCCGCCGGCAAGATCCCCGCAGTCATCTACGGCCACGGCGCCGATGTCATGCACATCCTGCTGCCCGCCAAGGCAACCACGCTGGCCGTCCGCACCCCGAACGCGCTGCTGGAAATCGACGTCGACGGCGAAGGCCACCTGGCCCTGGCCAAGGACATCCAGCGCGACCCGATCAAGCAGATCATCGAGCACATCGACCTCCTGACCGTCCGCAAGGGCGAGAAGGTCGACGTCGAGGTCAACGTCCACGTTGAAGGCGAAGTTGCCCCCGGCGCCGTTTACAACCAGGAAGCCGTGACCGTCCTCGTTTCCGCCGACGCCACCAACCTGCCGGAAACCGTCACGGTCTCCGTCGAAGGCCGTGCCGCAGGCGAGCATGTCACCGCCGGTGACATTGAGCTCCCCGCAGGCGTCGAGCTGCTGCTGGACCCGGAGACCATGGTTGTCAACATCTCCGAGCCGGTCGTTTCGGCTGCCGACGAGGCTGAAGAAGCTTCCGAAGAAGCTGCTGCCGAAGAGGCGTAGTCCTTCTTGACCAGCAACACCTGGCTTGTAGCCGGGCTCGGGAACCCCGGGCCCGGCTACAGCCGTAACCGGCACAATGTTGGCCAAATGGTCCTGGACGAGCTGGCCTCACGCATGGGCGGCAGGTTCAAATCGCACAAGTCCCGTGCGCAGGTCCTGGAAGGCCGCATCGGCATCGGCGGTCCCCGCGTGGTCCTGGCGAAGCCGCTCACCTACATGAACCTCTCCGGCGGACCGGTCTCCGCGCTGGCGCGCTTCTACGGGATCGATCCGGGGAACGTCGTTGCCGTGCACGACGAAATCGACATTCCCTTCAACTCGGTCAAGCTCAAGCTCGGCGGCGGTGAAGGCGGGCACAACGGACTGCGCGACATCAGCAAGGCCCTCGGCACCAAGGACTACCTGCGGGTACGTGTGGGCGTTGGCCGTCCTCCGGGCCGGATGGACACAGCGGACTGGGTCCTGAAGGACTTCGGCACGGCTGAGTCCAAGGAGCTGCCCTTCCTGCTTTCCGACGGCGCAGACGCTGTTGAGCTGCTGCTTTCCGACGGTCTGCTCGCCGCCCAGCAGAAGTTCCACAGCGGGGCCTGACGCTCCTTCCGGCGTCCTCGGCGGGTAAAGCCGCAGGTCACCTGCCACGAGTAGCCGCCGCAGAATATTTAGGTATAGAACCCGTGCCCGCGGTCCCCCAAGGGAGCATTGTTTGGTCCCCGGGCCGGGCCTACACTGGCGGTAGCCTTCGGGCTCCTGAAGCGGGGCCGGCGTCGGGAGGCCTCCGAGACTGGGCCACCCCCATCCCGGCGCCGGTCCCTTACAACTCTCCTGAAGCAGTACTTCCTCCCTCAGCCCATTTCATCCGGCGTTTGCCGGCAGCATCGGTTTGCGCCGTGGCCCGAGCCCTCCACCTATCCCGGACAGCCGACCGGCACTTCCCGGCGGCGACATCCGCACTTGCATGCCTTCCTATGGGCGCTGATGGAGCGTACTCTTTCCTGCAGCGGATTGATGGCAAGCGCGGCTGCGCAGCGAGCCACATCAGGCACTGAATCGGGGATCTGGGGGGAACATATGGAAGGGCCTGCTTCGTACGGTCCTGGCAGGCGGCCGCATCTGTTGCCGGCCGGCACAATATGAGGCTGCCCAGGCCGCTGGCGGGACTCGTGGGCCGTGACGCTGTGCTCGGACGCCTGGAGTCCGCCCTGGCTGGAGGACGGGGAGCGCTCATCGTCGGGCCGCAGGGCGTTGGCAAGTCAGCGCTTGCACTGGCGCTCATCGACCGTGCCCGCGGATTCCGGGTCGAGACGCTGCACGGGACAGCAGTCTCCCGGCGCAGCCCCTACGGTGCCCTGGCACCGCTGCTGAGCGAGCTGCCGCTGACCGGAGGCCTGAATCCTGTGAGCGCACTCCACGAAGTGCGCAGGCTGCTCCGTGCGAGGGCAGCGGGCGTACCGCTCCTGCTGGTGGTTGACGACGTCGACGAGCTCGATGAACTCTCCGTCCAGGTCATCGCCCAGCTGGTGCGTTCCGGGGAAATAATCCTCGTGGCCACGGCCACGGATCTGCTGCGCGCTGAACCGGAGGTCCTCTCACTCTGGGCAGACGGGCACCTGGACCGGATCGACGTCGAACCCCTCAGCCGGACGGAAACCCGGACACTGATGGAAGGTTTCCTGAGTGGGCCGGTATCCGAACCGGCTGCCCGTGACATGTGGGTGGAAACGCAGGGTAATCCGCATTTCACCATCCTCATGACGGCTGAACAGGTGCGGCAGGGACGTTTGGTCCTCTCCGATCAGACATGGGTCCGTGCCGGGTCCTATTCCCATAACGGCGCCGTAGCAGAAGTCATCTTCACGCGTTTGTCCAGGCTGCCTGCGGACCACCGCAAGCTGGTGGAGGTCCTCTCGCATGTCAGCCCGCTGCCGTTGCCCACAGTGCTGGTACTGGTTGCCCCCGAAACACTGGACGCCCTCGAAGAAGACGGAACGGTTGTGCTCGAACGCGGGGCGCTGCCGGCGGTGAAGCTCTCGGACTCATTGTTCGTCTCGGTGGTCGCTGCCAACGTTCCCCTGGGCCGGAGCCACCAACTGTGGAAGGAACTGTCCGATTCGCTGCCGGACCCCGGGGTCCTTACCCCTGCGGCGCTGTCCGGCTTTGTCTCCTGGTCGCTGGCCTGCGAGGCGGAACCAGGAGCGAACTGGGTCCAGATCGCCGCCAGGTTCGCCAACGATTCAGGCAAGCCGTCATCCGCGCTGGCCTTCGTAGGTTCGATCAGTCCCGATACCCGTGACCAGGAGCTAGTCCTCGAGGAAATCCGGGCGCTGATGGCGCTGGGGGAAGACCAGGCTGCCCTCGACGTCCTGACGGGTTTCGAACCGGATTTTGATCCGCACAGGCGCCGGAGCTGGGTTTCGCTCATGATCCTGAAGGCTGCGCTGCTGCGCAGTCTTTCCAAATCAGGGGACCCCGGTCTGGTCCTGCGCAGCCTGCGCCAGGCCCCGGACGGGCTCGGGGAGGCGCCGGACACCCCGGAAACCACCGCCGAAATCGACTATGCCCAGGCAGAACTCCAGCTGGCCGACGGGAACTGTGTCCAGGCCGTCCAGCCCCTGCGGTCGCTGGCGGCACGAAGCGGCATATCGGAGCGGATGCGTGCCCTTGCCGTGGCTGCGGCAGCGGAGGCCATGGCGGTCACCGGGCAGGCCGGCGAAGCGCTGGGCCTGGTGGATGAACACTGGGCCCTGCTGCGTGCTCCCCATCCGGCACCGGACCAGAGCGTCATTCTGAACCGCCTGTTCTACGCCTTTTATGCGGCCGGAGACCTGGACCGTGCGCTGCGCTTTGTCCGTGAGAATACTGAAGGCATCCACGATGCCTACCGGGGCACTGCCGGTGAGCTGGTCTGGGGCGTGGTCCGTGCGGCCGCCGGTGAATCCGATGCAGCGGTAGAGGCCCTCGAGCCGGCAGTGAGTCAGCTGAGGTTCCGGGATCCCCAGGACCTGCTGCCCCTCGCCGCGGCGCTGCTGTCCTATGCCCACGGACTCAGCGGAAACCCGTCCCGTGCCGCCCTCTACCAAAAGCTTGCCCCCCGTTTCCGAAACCACCCGTTCTGGCATGCGGCACGGGTCACCGAGTTCTTCCGGACGCTGGCCCGCCAGGGCCGGGAGAAGGAAACCGCCGCACGAAGCCTGGTTCAGATGGGCGAGGAAGCGGAAGCCCGGGGCAACATTTCCTTTGCCCTGGGCTGCTACGAAGCGGCCGCAAGCAGGGGAGACATGTCCGCGGCCGCGCAGCTCGCCAGGCTCGCCCCTACCGCAACGGGCCGCTGGGCCCAGGTCCTGGCATCCTATGGCCGCGGGCTGCTGGGCAGCGATCCCTGGATCCTGCTGGAGGCAGCCGAGGGCGCTGCCAAGCTTGGCCATCACCTGCTGGCCCATCACGCCGCAGGCCTGGTCCGCACTGTGTCCCCCGCCGGCGGGGGCAGCATCGCCCGCCGGGCCGCTGCCGTGGAGAACGCTGCGTACCGAAGGCTCCTGCGGGAAAACAGCATCCAGAACATGCTGGAGGGCCTCAGCGACTTCGACGCGCGGCTGGTTCAGCTGGCGGCAGGGACAGCATCAAGGAACGAAATTGCCGAGGAACTGCACCTGTCGCCGCGCACCGTGGACTGGCACCTGAACAAACTGTTTCGAAAGCTGCATGTGTCGGGAAGAACTGAGTTGAGGGATGTTCTGCGCTCCGCAGAATGAGGTATGGGGGAAGAATGCAGGGTTTTGCATCACAGCAGCTGGTGGGCCGGGAGGCGGAGGTCCAGTCGGTCCTGGCCGACCTGCGCTCCGCTGAGCTCAGCGGCGCCCTGCTGGTGGCCGAAGCGGGCATGGGCAAAAGCGCGCTGGCCAACGTCGTCGTCAGCAAGCTCGAACACGAAATGCCGGTTTTCAGGATCCATGCCAGCGCAGCGCTGACCGGGATCCCCTTCGGTGCCCTGGCACCGCTGCTGCCTGTGCTTTCGGCGGACGATACGGACTCGCCCCTGGCTGTCATGCGGGCGCTGCTCGGGAAGCTGCGTCCGGCAGCCGCGCGCGGCACGGATACCACTCCGCTGATGGTCGTAGACGACGCCCACGCCCTGGATGAAGCCAGTGCCGACCTGCTGTCCCAGCTAATGGCTTCGGGCAGGGTTCGGATGCTGGTGCTGACCAGGAGTATCACTGAGATCCCCGCAGGAATCCCGGCCCAGGTATGGAGCGGAGCCATTGCGCGGCACCACCTCCAGCCGCTGACTGAATCCCAGGTCCACGAGCTTTGCAGCCAGGTGCTCGGCGGGCCGGTGCTCAGCACTACCAGCGCTGAACTTGCCATGCGGAGCGGGGGCAATCCCATGTTCGTGCTGGCGCTGGTCGCCGAGACCCGCCGCAACGGCGCTCTGACCGAACGGCACGGGGTGTGGCTGATGGGAGAAAACGCCGACCCGCCGCAGGGCCGGCTGGCGGATCTGCTGAAGGCACAGCTCTCCGGGCTGTCCGGCGAGGAACGGGAAGCAATGGAAATCATTGCGCTGGCAGAACCGGTGCCCGTGGCGGTGGCGTTCAAGCTTGGCCTGCACCGTTCTGTGGACGCGTTGACGGCGGCGAACCTGGTCACCGTGGAAGACGAGGGCAACCGGCTGCTCCGGCCCCGGCATCCGCTGTACGGGCAGCTGGTGCGGCACATGGTCCCGGCTGCGCGAAGCGCACGCCTGCGCCAGCGGGTCCTGGCCATCATGCCTGATGACACGGAGTCCATGGACGGCCTGCTGCGAAGCGTCGGCTGGTCGCTGGACTGCGGAGCCGCTGTCCCGGACGAGCAGCTGCTGAGGGCCGCGTACATGGCCAACAACTTCTTCGACAGCGATTTTGCGCTCCGAGCCGCAGGAGAGATCAAGGATTCGGCCCTGCTGCCCGCCGCCAGGATCCAGAAGGCCCGCGCCCACTACCACCGTGCCAACTTCGATGCGGCACGGGAGCTCGTGACCGGAACAGTGGAAGCCGCAGCCGACCTGACGACGGCGAAGCTGGGCACCCTGGTGCGGGTCCAGCTGCTGCAGAGGCTTGCCCACGTGCCTGACGGGTTCCACGAGGCACGGGCGGCCTGGGAAGCTGCGATCCAGCGGATTGAGCAGACAGCTGCCGCCGCCGGAACGCTGGATGAGGAACTGGAGGCGGATATCGCCTCCTCGTGGCGCGGCGCCGCACTCCTGGGGGCACTGATTGCGGTGGCCGGCGGAGACCACCGCGGCACGGAGTCCGCGGTCAGGGACCTGCTGGTTCAGGCAAGGGAAGCGCAGGACGCTGAGGCAGTGCTCGTCTCCCTGGCGCTCCTGGGGGAAATCCATTCAAGCAGCGGGCGTGCGGAAAGCGCTGTGGCACTGACGCGCGAGGCGCTCTCCATCGTGGCCCACAGCGAGCACCGGTTCCTGACGTACTACCAGTTTGTCCTCCACCGCCACCTGTCGGCGCTGCTGTGGGCCGGCTACTGGGACGAAGTCCTCAGTTCCGTGCACCAGGACCTTGTGGGGGCCTCGCAGAGCGCGCTCCGGGTCGGCGGCACGGTGGACTTCTGCCTCGCCATCATGGAACTGCGCCGGGGCAACCTGGCGGCGGCACTGCCAAAGCTCACCGCCGCGATCGAAGGAATGCGGACCCATGATCCGGACGGCAACCTCGCTGTTGCCCTCTCCATTGCCGCCCAGCTGGCCGCGGGTGCGGGAGATCTTGAGCGGGCGGACGAACTGCTGGCAGACTGCGACCGGCTGGAGCCAAGGGGCACGGTCAGCACACGCTTCATAGCCCGGGGCAACCGCCTTGCCGCCGGATATGCCAGGACCGGGGATCCCAAGGCGCTCGCGGCCCTGCGCGAGGCGGGTGAGCAGGCCGAGGAACATGGTCTCGCAGCAGCTGAATTCGAGTTGCGCTGCCTGAGCATGCGGGCAGGGGACCCCACAGTTATGAACCGCCTGCTGAAACTCTCCGAAGAAATCCAGGGCCCGCGGGGCCGTGCCGTGAACGTGTTCGCCAGGGCTGTCCTGGACCAGGACGTACAAGGGCTGCTGCGCTTTGCCTCCGAGCCGAAGGACGTCGATGCGCGTGCCCTTGGGCCGATGGCACTGCAGGAGGCGCTGCGGATCGCCAAGTCGCAGGGGGACCGCACCCAGATCCAGCGGGTCCAGCGGATGATCGGCAAATCCTCTGCCGGTGCGGAAACCGGGCGCAGTGCCTCTGCGCCGGCCCTGACCCGGCGGGAAAGGGACGTAGCAGGGCTGGTGGCCAAGGGGTACCGCAACGCAGAGATCGCCGGGCAGCTGTTCCTGTCGGTGCGGACCGTGGAGGGCCACATCTACCGCATCTTCGAGAAACTCGGCATCAGCAGGCGGGAGGAACTCACCGCCGAGCTGATGGGGGAGTAGTTCCCGGGAGGGACTACCCGCCGCGTCCGCAGTACCCGCCTGCATGGCCGAGTAACGACCCGTAGGCGGTACTCATCCGGCCTGCTGCTGCCGCTTCGTAGGGTGTCGCGCAGTATCAGAGCTCAGCCGCCCGGCTGCGGACAGAACGCAGGTCTCCAAGTGCCCCCTTTCCCAATCCCTGGATCGGCTTTGCCCGAAGCGCCGCTTTCGGTGGCGGTCATCGGCGCCGGCTACTGGGGTCCCAACCTCGCCCGCAACTTCAATGCCGGTTCCGACTGGCAGCTCTCAGCCATCTGCGACCTGGACACCGACCGTGCCGCACGGCTTTCCCGGAGCGTGGGCAACGTGCCGGTCACCGGTTCAGTCCAGGAACTGCTGCAGGATCCGGAGCTCGACGCCGTGGCCATAGCGACGCCGGCGCGGACCCACCACGCCCTGGCGACGGCCGCGCTGGCCGCGGGAAAACACGTCCTGGTGGAGAAACCGCTGGCGGATTCGCTGGCCCGCGGCGAACAGATGGTCCAGCAGGCGGAAGCAGCCGGACTGGTGCTGATGGCGGACCACACGTACTGCTACACGCCGGCTGTCCTGAAGATCCGCGAGCTCATAGCCGGAGGCGAGCTCGGCGAAATCCTGTTTATCGATTCGGTGCGCATCAACCTGGGACTTATCCAGCCCGACGTCGACGTCTTCTGGGACCTGGCCCCGCACGACCTGGCGATCCTGGACTTCGTCCTGCCCGGCGGGCTGCAACCGGTCCGTGTCTCGGCACACGGAGCCGATCCGCTGGGCGCCGGCAGCGCCTGCGTCGGACACCTGGTCCTGGAACTGGAATCAGGGGCGATGGCCCACATTCACGTGAACTGGCTCAGCCCCACCAAAATCCGCCAGCTGGTGATTGGCGGCAGCCGCCGCACCCTCGTCTGGGACGACCTCAACCCGCAGCAGCGGCTGAGCGTCTACGACCGCGGCGTCAACCTCTCCCGTGCGGCCGGGGAGGAGGAACGGTCCCAGTCCAATATTTCCTACCGCCTCGGCGACACCTGGTCTCCTGCCCTGCCCGAACACGAGGCGCTCGCGGCGATGGCCACTGAATTCGCCGCCAGCATCCGCACCCGGCGTCCCGCCCTGACCAGCGGAGCAGCCGGTGTGCGGGTCCTGTCAGTGCTCGAAGCCGCCACCCACAGCCAGATGAGCGGTGCTCCCGTCCCGCTCCGCCCCACTCATGAACTGGAATCCGCCTCATGACACACATCCAACCGCTCCGCGGAGCATCTGTCCTCGTCACCGGCGGCGCCGGCACCATCGGCTCGGCCATCGTGGACCAGCTGCTCGACGCCGGGGCCGGAGAGATCCGGGTCCTGGACAACCTGGTGCGCGGACGCCGCGCCAACCTTGCCGATGCGCTGGCCGATTCACGGGTGCGCCTGTATGAGGCAGACATCCGGGACCGGGACGCGGTGAACGACCTGACCCGGGGCACCGACTTCGTCTTCCACCAGGCTGCCATCCGCATCACCCAGTGCGCCGAGGACCCCAGGCTGGCCCTGGAAGTGCTGGCGGACGGAACCTTCAACGTGCTCGAGGCAGCGGCGGCGCACGGCGCGGCACGCGTCATCGCCGCTTCCAGCGCCTCGGTGTACGGCCTGGCCGAGGAGTTCCCGACGCGTGAGAACCACCACCTGCACAGCAACGACACGTTCTACGGGGCTGCGAAGGCCTTCAACGAAGGAATGCTCCGCAGCTTCTACGCCATGTACGGGCTGGCCTACACCGGACTGCGCTACTTCAACGTCTACGGGCCCCGGATGGACGTTCACGGCCTCTACACGGAGGTTTTGGTTCGATGGATGGAACGAATCGCCGACGGGCGTCCGCCGCTGATTTTCGGCGACGGAGCCCAGACCATGGACTTCATCTACACCACTGACATAGCCCGGGCGAACCTGCTGGCCGCAGTCCAGGACACCCCGGCGGGGATCTACAACATTGCCAGCGGGACCGAAACCAGCCTGCTGGAGCTGGCACGGGCCCTGCTGGTGGTGATGAACTCAGACCTCGACGTCGAGTTCGGCCCGGAACGGACGGTCAACGGCGTGAGCCGGAGGCTGGCCGATACCTCTGCGGCTGCGGCGGACCTGGGTTTCAAAGCGGAAGTTCCCCTCCACAAGGGCCTGACGGAGCTGGTCCAGTGGTGGCTTCCGCTGCGCTCGGAGATCGCAGCCGGACGCGGGAGCGCCGGAGCATGAGCCGGATCAACGTGATGAAGCCGTGGCTGGGGGAAGAGGAAGCCGCAGCGCTCAGCGAGGTCATAGCCTCCGGGTGGATTGCGCAGGGGCCGCGCACGGCGCAGTTCGAGGCTGCCTTCGCCGAACGGATGGAAACTGGCCATGCCGTGGCCGCCTCAAGCTGCACGACCGCGCTCCACCTGGCGCTGATCGTCGCCGGCGTCAGTCCGGGAGACGACGTCGTAGTTCCTTCCTTTTCCTTTATTGCCACCGCCAACGCACCCACCTACGTCGGTGCCCGGCCGGTGTTTGCCGATGTGGATCCCCGCACCGGCAACCTCACCGCGGAGACGGTCCAGGCCGCCCTGACTCCGGCGACCCGAGCGGTGATCGCCGTCGACCAGGGCGGAGTCCCGGCAGACCTGGCACCGCTGCGTGCACTGTGCGATCCATTGGGCATCACGGTCCTGGAAGACGCTGCCTGCGCCGCCGGCTCCCGGTACGCGGGGCGTCCTGCCGGGGCCGGTGCGGAGATCGCGGCGTGGTCCTTCCACCCCCGGAAGATCCTCACCACCGGGGAAGGGGGAATGCTGACGACGTCGAATCCGGACTGGGCGGCCCGCGCCCGGACACTGCGCGAACACGCCATGAACCTTTCGGCGGCGGAGCGCAGCGCGAGCATCCTTGCCCCGGCGGAGGCCTACACCGAGGTCGGCTACAACTACCGCATGACAGACCTGCAGGCCGCCGTTGGCCTGGTGCAGCTGGAACGGCTCGACGCCGTGGTGCGCCGCAGGCGCGAACTGGCCGCCGGTTACGCCAAGGCCTTCGCGGAAATCGAGTTCCTGCGCCCGGTCGAGGACCCGCCCTGGGGCGAATCAAACTTCCAGTCCTACTGGATCGAGGTGCTGCCCGGATTCGGGACCGACCGCAACGGAGTGCTTGAGGCACTGGCCCGTCAGGAGATTTCAGCACGGCGGGGCATCATGGCAGCCCACCTGGAACCGGCATACCGGAACAGGGACACCGGTACGGCTTCGCTGGAAGCCACCGAGCGGCTGAGCGCCGGCACCCTGATCCTGCCGCTGTTCCACGAAATGACCGAGTCCGAACAGGCCCGGGTCATCGAGACCGTGGCCGCCAGCGGCAGGAAGCCATGACCATGCCCACGCTGCTGCTGCTCGGCGCCGGAGGACTGGCACGGGAAGTGCTGGCCGCGCTCCGCCGGACCCGGTCCTACCGGATTTTCGGGTTCCTTGACGACGACGCAGCCCTGCACTCAACGCTGGTGGACGGAGTCCCGGTCCTGGGCGGCCTGAGCGACGCGGCGAACTACCCCCGCTGCAGTTTCCTGGCCTGCGCCGGATCCGGAGCCGCCCGCGCCGGGATGGTCCAGACCCTGGCGCGCACCGGGGTGGCCGAGGAACGGTTCGCGACCTTCGTGGACCCGGGAGTCCACATGACCGAAGGGTGCACGGTGGGCACCGGGAGCATCCTCCTCGCCGGAACAGTCCTGACGGCAGCCGTTACGGTAGGCCGGCACGTTGCCGTCATGCCCAACTGCACCCTGACGCACGACGACGTCCTGGAGGACTACGCCACGCTCACCTCGGGCGTATGCCTGGGCGGCGGCGTCCGCGTCGGGTCCGGAGCGTACCTGGGTATGGGAGCGACCGTCCGGCAGGGTGTGCGGATTGGTGCGGGGACCGTCGTTGGCATGGGATCGGCAGTCCTGAGGGACCTTCCCGGCGGACAAACCTGGGCGGGTGTTCCCGCCAGGGAACTCCGCCGGGCCGGCACACACCTTACCGCCGCCCTTCCGGGTGCGGAGAGCAGCTGGAAGGATCACCGATGAAAACACCTCCCGCCGTTACGGTGCCGCTGGTGGATCTCGCCGCGCAGCATGCGGAAGTTGATGAGGAGATCCAAGCCGGGCTCAAGGAAGTCTTTGCCGCCACCGCTTTCATCGGCGGCCGCCACGTTGCGGCCTTCGAGGATGCCTACGGGCAGTGGCTGGGAACCGCGCACTGCATTGGCGTAGCCAACGGCACGGACGCACTGGAACTTGCGCTGCGGGCCTGCGGTGTGGAGCCGGGGACGGAAGTGATCCTGCCGGCCAATACCTTCATTGCCACCGCGGAGGCAGTGAGCCGCGCCGGAGCCCTGCCGGTGCTCGCGGACGTCGATCCGGAGCACCTGCTTCTGGACTCCGCCAGCGCGGCCTCGGCAGCCGGACCCAAAACCCGTGCCCTGATGCCCGTGCATCTGTTCGGCCAGACCGCACCGGTGGAGGAACTGGCCTTCACCGCGCGGCGGTTTGGCGCCGCGATCGTGGAAGACGCCGCGCAGGCCCAGGGCGCCGAACGGTTCGGCCGGAAGGCGGGCACCCTGGGCGACGCCGCGGGAACCAGTTTCTATCCCGGAAAGAACCTCGGCGCCGCCGGGGACGCCGGGGCGGTCCTCACGGAGGACGCTGACACTGCGGACCGGGTACGGCTGCTTGCGGACCACGGCAGCCGGGTCAAGTACCGGCATGAAGCGGCCGGCATGAACTCCCGGCTGGATGCCGTGCAGGCCGTTGTGCTCAGTGCCAAGCTCAAACGGCTCGCCGCATGGAACCAGCGGCGCCGGGACGCCGCGGCGGCCTACGGGGAACTGCTCGCCGGGATTCCGGGGCTGGTGCTGCCCGCCAGCGCGGAAGGCAACACGGACGTCTGGCACATCTATGCCGTGCGGGTGCCGGCAGGGGAGCGGAAGCGGATTCTGCAGTTCCTTACGGACGCGGGCATCGGCGCTGGAATCCATTACCCGGTGCCGGTGCACCTAACCGGTGCCTATGCACACCTTGGCTACGGGCCCGGCGACTTCCCGGTCAGCGAAGACGCTGCTGAGCGGCTGCTGTCACTGCCGCTGCATCCGCACCTAAGCCGGGAACAGCAGGAATACGTCGCTGAAAAGCTGGCGGAGGCGCTGCGGTGACAGCACCCCCGGAGTCAGCCGGGCTGGAGGGCATTGGGGCGCGTGCCGCCCGCGGCGCCCTCTGGAGCGGTGCCAATGCCCTGATGATGAAGCTGGCTGGAATCGCCGTCATGGTGGTGGTGGTTCGCCTGGTGACTCCGCACGAGTTCGGGGTGTTCGCCGCTGCTCTGGTGGTCCACGCGATCGTCTCATCCTTCGGCGAGCTTGGGCTCTCCTCGTGTGTTGCCCGGCGGGACCTCGACCCCGAACGGGTGGCCTCGACGGTCGCCCTGCTGGCCATCGCCAGTTCCTTCGTCCTGGCCGGGGGCATGGCGCTGGCAGCAGATCCGCTGGCCCGGCTGCTGGGTGCCCCGGAGGCAGCCGCACCGATCCGCGTGCTGGCGATCGCCGTCGTCCTGGGCGGTGTCTTCACCGTTCCCGGTGCGCTGCTGGTGCGTGAATTCCGGCAGGGCAAGGTGTTCCTGGCCTCCGCTGTCGCCTTTGTGCCGGGGAACCTGGTCCTGGTTCTGCTGGCACTGCAGGGCGACGGCGCCATGGCCTTCGCCTGGTCCCGCGTCGTGAGCCAGCTGGTGAGCGGGATAGTCATGGCCCTGAGTGTGGACAGGACCTACTGGCCCCTGCTCCGCCGGGCAGAAGTGGGGCCGGTACTGCGCTTTGGCCTGCCGCTGGCGGGTGCAAACCTGCTGGGCTACAGCCTGCTCAACGCTGACTACGCAATTATCGGCGCCTTCCTGGGCCCGGTGGAGCTTGGCATCTACACGCTGGCCTTCACAGTGGCGTCCTGGTCCACCTCGGTCATGAGCTCCACGATCAATTCAGTTGCCATGCCGGCGTTCTCCGCGCTGGGTGCCGGGTCCGCGGAACTACGGGCATTCCTGGCGCGGACTTCCCGGCTGGTGGCGCTGATCGCTTTCCCGGTCACGGCGCTGACGCTGGTGCTCGCCGGGGAACTGGTGGCGGTGCTCTACGGCGGAACCTGGGCGCCGGCTGCTCCGGTCCTGCGGGTCCTGGCCCTGTACGGCGGAGTCTTTGCGCTTTCGCTGCTGCTCTCGAACCTGCTGGTTGGGCAGGGCCGGGCGGGTGCCGTCTTCGGCGTGCAGGCCGTCTGGCTGGTCCTGCTGATTCCGGCAGTAGGGCTCAGCCTGGGGCCGTTCGGGCTGACCGGCGCCGCGTGGGTACACGTCGCCGTGATCGTTGCCGTGATCATGCCGCTGTATCTGCGCGCCGTCCGCGGATCGGTTCCGGCTCCGGGCCGGCTCCTGCTGCGGGCCGCGGCAGGCCCGGCGGGAGCCGCCGCGGCAGCCGCTGCGCTGGCCCTGGCAGCAGTTTCCTTCGCCGGCGGGGACCTGGGCAGGCTGCTGCTGGGAGGCTTCGCCGGCTGCGTGGGCTATCTCGCGTTCAGTGCGCCCATGCTCCGCCGGGTGCTGCCGGCCCGGGCCGGCGGCTCCGCCGGAAAGCTGCTGGCAGCTTACGACCGATTTGAACGTCCGCTGCTGGCAAGGCTGCGGCCCGTCAGGGAGGGGATCCGATGATCCACCCGAGCCAGGAGAAGCCCCGGCTTCTGTTCTTCCGCTGGGCCAAACCAGGGCTTCCCGGATTCCTGAACCGGCACCTGGATGAACATGTCCAGACGCTGGAGCACTTCTTCGAGGTCCGGGTCATCGACCGGGACTGTGACTACGAGGCCGAGTGCGACGCCTTTGAACCGGCCCTCAGCATCTTCGAATCGGGCGTCTACGCGGGAGAACGCAGCATCCGCAACACCTCCAGCCACCCGGAGGTCCCCAAACTCGGCTTCCTCCACTCGGACCCCTACGACCTGGCCCGCGCGGTCTTCCTCTCGGATATGGACCGGTGGGGCGTTGACCAGTTCTTCACCACCTCAGTGGCTATGGCCGAGTACACCCCGGAAATCGCTGACCGGCTTTTCGTCTGGCCCAACTCTGTGGACCCCGCCGTTTTCCATCCCTACCCGGTGGAGAAAAACATCCCGGTCCTCTTTACCGGGAGCCAGGAGCGCCACTATCCGTGGCGCAACGCCGTCGGGCGGGTCCTGTCCCGCAGCTTCGCGACTATGACCATGCCGCACTACGGATGGGGCAAGGCCGGCGGCCGCACGGTCTTTGGGCAGGATTATGCCCGGCTGCTCAGTGCCAGCATTTTCGTACCCGCGTGCGGAAGTATGTCGCGTGACCTGGTGCGCAAGCACCTGGAGATTCCAGCTGCCGGCGCCTGCCTGGTCGCGGAGGACACCCCGGCGCTCGCAGCATTCGGATTCAAAGACATGCAGAACTGTGTACTGGGCGAGGCTGGGGAGATCGCCGGGAAACTGGACGCATTGCTGTCCGATCCCGAACAGCTGAAAAACATCACCGCGGCGGGACACGATCTGGTGCACGGAAACCATGTACAGTCCCGCCGGAACCAGGTCCTGCAGTGGCTGCAGCTCCAGGCAACCCGTAGCCCGGGCGAACGCATTGTCCAGGCCGGACCAGCCGGCAGTCTCTTCCTGGCTCCGGCCGGGAACGTGCCTGCCCCTTTCCGGACCGGCGGACGGGACCGGGAAAACCTAGCGGCAGGCTGGCAGCTGCTGGCGGACAGGGACACCGAGGGCGCCCGCCGCGAGTTCCTGAAATGCCTGAACTTCTACTTCATTCCGGAAGCCGTGGTCGGTGCGGCGTGGACGGAACTGGCTGCAGGCGACGCCGAGGCGGCCCGGGACTGGACCACCCAGGCGCTGGTGGACACGTTTACCGACCGGTCCGCGCCGGACCCGGACCCGGTGCTGTGGGCAACCCATCTGCGGGCGCTGCTGTGTTCGGGGGAACGGCAGCAGGCGTTAGCCGGGGCGCTGCGCTTTCCCGAACTGCGGCACCGCGAACTGGACCGGATGCGATGCAGGCTGGGCGTGCCGGTGCCGGCGCCCGGGACTGCCCGCCCTTCGGTCTGCCCGGTGCCGGACCATCCCGGGGAAAGCTGGGATGCCGGGATCCAGCGCCAGCTGGAGGCCTGCGGCCAGTCCCCGGAGGGCCTGCACCTTGCCGTCCGGGGAAGCGCAGCGGCCGGGATGCCGCCGCCCTCAGGCCTGCGTCCGCGTTCATACACAGTGCCGAAGCTGCGGGCAGCGGAGCATGTGCTTAGCCGTGCCCGCCGGCGTGCACTGCGCCGTCTCCGCTGGCGGCTCCGCACCGGAGCGGTGAAGCGGCTGCGGATCGGGCTGTCCCCGCTGAAGCAGCGGCTGGTAACAGACGAATTTTCCCGAATCCTCACGGACGCCGTGCGCCGGGAGGGACTTGACGGTGCGGTGCTGTTTGGGGAACCGTCCTCCTCGCCGCTGCAGCGGGCGCTGGAGCGCGGCCTCGCGCTGAACCCGTCCCTTCCACCTCTCGTTGTTGCGGAGCCCGGCGCACAGAACGGTCCGGAGAACCTGGACCCGGCACGGACCGCTGCCTTCGTATCCGACGCGGAAGCGGCGACGGGGGCAGCGGACTTCCTCTCCGGCTGCGCCCTGGTGGTTTTGGCCAACACCGTTTCGCCAGGCGGATACCGGGTGTTTTCCGGGCTGGCTTCCGGGAACCGGCTGGTCCTGCTGGCCCACGACCCGGTCCGGGGGACAGCACTGCTGGGCAGTACCGGACGGGTCCGCGGCCGCCCCGGCGGCGCTGAGGTGTATCCGGCACGGCGCACGGAAGGGAGCCTCCCATGAGCAGCAAAGGCACTCTGGTGTGGATGGCCGGCACCCGTTGGGACAACCTGGACGGAACAGAGAAGCGGCTCGCTGCTGCGCTGGCCCAGTACCGGGAAGTCCTGTGGGTCGATCCGCCGGCGCCGGTTTTTGGCGGCACGGCCCGCGGACTGCGTCCCCGGACAGATGAGCCGGCACCGCAGCTCTCCCGGCTGATAGTCCCGGTCCCGCCGGGAGCCTGGCGGCCGGTGCTGGACACCGTTTCGGGCTGGCTGCTGCATCGGGCGGTGCGCTCCGCGGCCGGGAAGCGGAAAGCACCCGGCGCCGTCGTCGCGGCGGGACCGCTGACGCGGTTTCCGCGCCTGGCAACCGGCGTGAAGGTCTATTTCGTCACGGACGACTGGCTTTCCGGGGCCGCGCTCATGGGGCTCTCCGAAGCACGGATCAGGCGCTGCATGCTCCGAAACCTTGAAGAGGCGGACCTCGTGGCAGCGGTCAGCGAAGACCTGGCCGGCCGGCTGCGGCAGCTCCGGCCGGATACCGCCGTGCTTCACCTTCCCAACGGCTGTGTGCCCTCGGCCGCCCCGGCGGATGGGGACGCCGCCGGGGAACGGCACGGCGCCGTGCTGCTGGGGCAGCTGAACGAACGCCTCGATCTCGACATCCTGGATGCCGTCGCGGCAGCGGGCATTCCGCTGGCGCTCGTTGGCCCGCGCACGGAGCGGGACCCCGCTGTCCGGGCCCGGCTGGATGCGCTGCTGCAGAACAGGAGCGTGGCGTGGGAGGGGGAAATCCCTGCTGAGGCGGTTCCGTCCCGGCTCTCCGCCGCCGGGGCAGGCATCACGCCGTATGCGGAGACGGACTTCAACCGGTCCAGTTTCCCGTTGAAGACTCTGGACTACCTCTCCGCCGGGTTGCCGGTCGTCTCGACCGACCTGCCGGCAGCACGCTGGCTCGGCACCGGACACGTGCTCCGTACCGGCACTCCGGCTGAATTCACGGACGCCCTCCGGCGGGTCCTGTCCGAAGCACCGGATTCCGCGAAGACCCGGGAGCGCCAGCAGTTTGCGCGCGGACACTCCTGGGATGCCCGCGCGCGCACCCTGCTGGACGCCGTCGAAGCGGCAGCCCCGGCCTGGACCGGCGACCACTTCCTGATTACCCGGTTCAACCTGCCTACACCTGGGCCGGAATCCCTGGTGCGGGCACGCGAAGGCTGGCTTCGCGAACGGGCCGGACTGTTCGAAACCTACTGCCTGCCCTCGGTGGCGGCACAATCAAGCTCCCGGTTCCGCTGGCTGGTCTATTTCGATCCCGAAAGCCCGGCGTGGCTGCGCGAACGTATCCGCGAGTGGTCCGCAGACGGACTCTTCACCCCCGTTTACCGGACCGCAGTGGACCGGGCCGATCTGCTGGCTGACCTGCGCAGCCTGGTTCCCCTGCCGTCACCTGAGCTGATGACCACCAACCTGGACAACGACGACGGCGTGGCCACGGACTTTGTGGAGCGGCTGCAGCACGCTGCCGCCCGGGTGCGGGGGAGGACGGCGCTGTACCTGCCGAACGGACTGATCCTCGCCGGGCCCGGGCTGTTCGCGCGCCGGGACAGGACCAACGCTTTCTGCAGCGTGGCCGAACCCTGGCCTGATGCGGTTACGTGCTGGGCCGACTGGCACACGATGCTGGGCCGCAGCATGCCGGTCCGGGAAGTAGAGGGGCCGCCGGGCTGGCTGCAGGTAGTGCACGGGGGAAATGTCAGTAACCGGGTGCGTGGACACCGGGTTTCCCCTGCAGGCCACCTGCAGCGTTTTCCCGGCCTGATTGCCGGTGCACAGCCGCCTACCGCGGCACAGCGGGTGAGGGACACCCTGGTTGAGACGCCGCGGCGGACGCTCGGTTCCGGGCTGCGGACTGCGGCAAAGACCGTGCTGCTGCGGGTTGCGGGCAAGGAAGGCCTGGACCGGGTCAAGGAACACCTCGGCGCCCGGCGGAGTGCCTCAGGAGGGGGGACGCCGTGACTACACCTCAGAGCCTGGCGGTGCTGGTGCGGCGCTGGTACCTGGTCCTTTCCGGCATCCTCTTCACCGCGGTTCTTTGCTGGGGAGCGGTCCAGGTAGTGCCGCCGTCCTACGACGCCCAGGGCAGCATGGTCCTGATGCCTCCGCCTGCGGCAGTGGGGGACGAAGGAAATCCTTATCTGCAGCTGGGCGGGATGAGCGAAGCGCTGGATGTGCTGGTCCGCCAGGCCAGCGCCCCGGCGGTCCGGGACCGGGTACTGGAGGATTATCCCTCGGCGACCTACACGATCGAGCCGGACCGCAGCACCAGCGGTTCAATCGTGGTGGTGCAGGCGACGGCCGAAACGGAAGCTGAGTCCCTGACCGTCCTGGACCGGGCGTTGGAAACCCTCCCTGCCGTGCTGACCCGGATGCAGGATGAACTGGCGGTCATTCCGGTACAGCGGATCGACATCATGCCCGTGGTAGTGGATGACGAAGCGGCGCTGAACTCGAAACAGACCCTGCAGGTACTGGCTGTTGCCGCCGTCGCCGGGCTGGCCGGGACGTTCCTGCTCACGGGGCTGGCCGACGGGCTGCTGCTCTCGCGCCGAAACAGGATGGAAAACACTGCGGCAGACCCGGCGAGCGGGGCTGCCGGACCCGACCCGGCCGCTGCTCCCCATGTACCGGCGCACGCAGGCGGACGAACCGCAGCGGCGGTCACCGCAAAGCGGAAGCAGACCAGGGCCGGCACTCCGGGAAAGAGTCCGGCAAGGGCATCGGCCAGGCAGGCCCCGGCTGATACCGTCCCGGGGGAAGACGCCAGGGCCCGGTGACTCCAGCCCAGCTTTTGAGAGTCCTCCGGCGCCGCTGGTATGTGCTGCTGGCTGGCCTTTGCTGTACGGCATTCGCGTTCCTGACGCTAACCCAGTCCGCGACGGTCTATGCCACGCAGGCGGATCTGGTCTTCATGGAACCAGCTGTTCCCGGGCAAAGCCGGACCCTTACCGGGACAGAGCCCCAAACCCTCATAGATTTCACAGCGATCGTGGAGCGGACGTACCTGGCTGGAACGAAATCGGCCAAACTCGCCTCGCCCACTGCGTCCCTGTTCGGCACCGGAATCCGCCGCGGAACGTCCGTGGGCATGCTGGATACCGGAGGGCAGTGGCTGTCGTCCTTCAACCGTCCGGTGCTTTCGGTACAGTCTGCCGGTCCCAGCCCCGGGGAAGTGGCGGCGGAAATCGATCGGGTGCATGCGGAGGTTCGCGCGGTGAGCGATGAACTGCAGCTTAAGGCGGGCGCACGGCCGGATTCACTGATCATCGTTGAGCGCGCACCGGAGGACCTCATTATCAGCTCCTTTGGAAAGACACGCATGGGGGAGGCCAAAGCTCTGGTGGTTCTTACGCTGACCGGGTTCGGCCTGTCCTGCGCCGCGGCAGCTGGAAGCGACGTTCTGCTGGCCCGCCGCACGCAGGCACACGGCAGGCACCGGAGTCCAGGACCGAAGCAGCTGCCGGAACCGGCCGGGAGGATCCCGTGACAGCGCCGGGACCCCGGAACCCGTACGCCCTCCGGCGACCCCCTCATGCTCCGGCGGCCGGCGACGTCGTTTCCTTCCTGACCGTCTATCTGATTCTTACGCTGGCCGTTCCGTCCTACCTGACTCTCAGCGCGCTGGGGTCCATGGGCAGGCCCTCCACGCTGTGGGCACTGCTGGGACTTTTCTGGTGGTTCTTTGAGCGGCTGCGGCGAACCACCAGGCTGAACGCGGGATCACGGGCCGTGCGGTGGATCCTGCTCCTGTTCCTGGCGGCTGTCCTGGTGAGCTACGCGGTCTCGAATCTTCAGGGAATACCGCCCAGCGAATCCTCCCCGGCGGACAGCGGCATGCTGCGGGTGGCCGGCTGGGTGGGCATTGCCCTGCTGGCCAACGACGGGATCAGCAGCCCCGGGCGCTGGCTGACGCTGGTCCGGCGGCTAACCCTGATCAGCGGCCTGGCGGGCCTGCTGGGACTCGCCCAGTTCCTGGCCGGACAGAGCCTGCTGGAATGGTTGTCCATTCCGGGTTTCAGCGCCGACGGCGGTCACGAGGTTTCCAGCCGGGGCGATTTCATCCGGCCTTCCGGAACTGCAACGCAGCCGCTGGAATACGCCGTCGTGCTGTCAATGGCGCTGCCCCTGGCGCTGACGCTGGCACTGACAGACAAGGACCGCAGTCCGGCGGCGCGCTGGTTGCCGGCGGCGGCGCTGGCGCTGGCATGCCTTATGTCCGGCTCGCGCTCCGCGTTTATCGGAGCAGCGGTGGGCGTGCTGGTGCTGATCCCCACCTGGCCCTCCGCCGTGCGGATCAGGGTGCTCGGTGCCCTCACCGTGATGCTTGGACTGGTGTACGTGAGCGTTCCCGGCATTGCGGGAACCATCCGCGGGATGTTCCAGACCCTCGGCAACGATTCAAGTTCCCTGTCCCGGACCGAGAGCTATGTTGTCGCGGCGGAGATTGCGTCCAGGAATCTGTTCTTCGGCCGTGGTTTTGGCACCTTCCTGCCCAACTACCGGATCTTCGACAACGGTTATCTGACGGCCCTGGTGGAAGTAGGGCTCGCGGGCCTGGCGCTGCTGGTCCTGCTCCTGGCCAGCGGAGTCTGGGCAGCCCTGTCCACGGCGTACTCCCTGGCTCCGCCGAGGAGCCTGGCGCGGGCGCTGGGCACGGGGCTGGCCGCAGCGATACTGGCCGGGGCGGTGCTGCTGTCCTTTTTCGACGGCCTGAACTTCCCCATTTCAGCAGCACTGCTGTTCCTGGCGGCGGGGCTGGCCGGCGCCTACCGTGGCCTGGCCCGAGCTCATCCGGGGTTCCCCGAGCCCGGTTTGGGAATGTTCCAGCCGGGTATGGCGGGGCCCGGTGTCCCCGGGCCGGCGGGCCGGCTGCCCGGCAAACCGTCGCCTTCCGGGGAACAGTAATGCGTGCCCGCTCCCGCGCCGGAACCCGGGTGCTTCCCTGCGTACTGGCGGCCGCCGCTGCCCTGGCCGGATGCAGCGGTGCCGCCGAACCCGCGCCGGCACCCCCGTCCGAACCGGGGCTCGCCCTGCCCCGCATCCCGTGGGAAGGCGGGCCGGATTACTGGAGCAGATTCTCCAACGCCGAAGCGGCCGGGTGGTCAGAGCCGGGGTTCTTTCCCATCGTCGCCTGGCACAACGGCATCAGCACCGATGCCGAGGTGCAGTATGACAAGTCCCTGGGCATCAACACCTACATCGGAGTGTCCCGGGAGACACCGTTCAGCCTCTTCGAAGACAACAACGTGTTCTGGATCGGCGACCGGATCAACGACTCCTTCGACCCCGCGAGCCCCAACTGGGTGGGCACGTTCCTGGATGACGAGGTGGATGGCCGTTTCAGCCCGCCGGACGGCCTGCGCCAGCTGGAGAGGAGGGCAGCGCAGGCCCCGCCGGGCACCTTCCGGATGGCGAACTTCACCCAGATGATCATCAGCAATGACTTTCCCGCCGAGGACGCCGAGGCGCTCGTGAACGGGCCCACGGACGTAGTCTCCCTGGACATGTACTGGTACACGGTTCCGCACTGTTCCCAGGACCCCTACCGCAGCCCCTACCTGGTGGAGATCAGCAGGCAGGCCTGCCGGACGGCTTCCAGCTACGGCCATGCCGTCGAGGCCCTGCGGCTGCGCGACGCCGCTGACGGGGAACTGCAGCAGCTCTGGCACTTCGTGGAGAACCTGAATGGGGGACCCATAGAGGGGACGTACTCGGGGTATGTGGAACCGGGACAGGTGCAGGGAGCCGTCATGAGCGCGGTCATCAATGAAGCCCGGGGAATCCTCTACTTCAACCAGAGCTTTTCCGGGGACTGCCAGAGCTCCAACGTCTTCAGGGCTGCCCAAATGGACCCGGGTTTCTGCGGCACGGCGCAGGTGCAGGCAGTTGCGGAAGTGAACCGCCGCATCCACGAGCTGGCGCCGGTGATCAATACGCAGTCGTACGGGTACTCATTCGGTCCCGGGCTGGACACCATGCTCAAGGTCCACGACGGACACGCCTACGTGTTCGCGATGCTTGAGGGCGGTACCGAAGCCGGCAGGCGGACGTTCTTCCTGCCCCCGGGCGTTGCAGCAGAAGATGCTGAGGTGCTTTTTGAGGACCGTTTCCTGGCTGTAGGGAGCGATGGAACGTTCGAGGATGCCTTTGACCGCGAATACTCGTTCCACATCTACCGGCTCCCGCTGGCGGGCTAAACCGGATTACCCGTCTAAGGTGCCTCTGCGCCGGACGCGGGCCAGCGAAAGTCCGGCCGGCCGGGGGAGGAATACACGCATGCGCCGGTAGCCGCCACTCGCATACATCGCAGCCCGGACTCCTACCGTGGGGAACCTGAAGAGTCAGTGAAGAACAGGTCACCACAGATGAACAGTGCAGCTCCAAACAGTTCATTCCGGCGCAGCCTCCGCGCCCAAGCAGCACTGATGCTGGCGGTGCTGCTGGCTGCAGCACAGCCGGCTTTGCCGGACGCACTGCTGGTCCCCGCGGCGGCCGCGGCAGACTGTTCCGCAGCCGCCAGTCCGGTGGCCTGCGAGAACGCGAAACCCGGCGCGGACCCGGATGAATGGGACATTGAGAAAGCCGGAGACCCCAGCATCCAGGGGTTCTCCACCGACATCAGCGTCAACGCCGGGGACAGCCTGGACTTCAAGATCGACACCGATGCCTCCGCCTACACCATCGAGATCTACCGCACCGGCTGGTACCAGGGACTCGGGGCCCGGCACATCGACTCGGTAACGCCGTCGGCCGCGCTGCCGCAGAACCAGCCCGAATGCCTCCGCGACGTCAGCACCGAACTGGTGGACTGCGGCACCTGGCACCGCTCTGCCACCTGGCACGTCCCCGACACGGCGGTCTCCGGGGTCTACGTGGCGCTGCTGAAGCGCACGGACACCGGCGGAGCCAGCCACATCACCTTCATTGTGCGCAGCGATGCGTCCACGGCCGACGTCGTTTTCCAGACCTCGGATCCAACCTGGCAGGCTTACAACACCTACGGCGGGTCCGACTTCTACCGCGGCGCCGCCAACGGACGCGCCTACAAACTCAGTTATAACCGGCCGGTGACCACCCGGGCGGACAACGACGGCCGGGATTTCTACTTCAGCGCCGAATACCCGCTGGTGCGCTTCCTGGAAAAGAACGGCTACGACGTCACCTACCAGTCCGGCGTGGACACGGACCGCTACGGAGAGCGGCTGCTGAACCACAGCGTGTTCCTCTCCGTGGGACACGACGAATACTGGTCCGGTGCACAGCGGCGCAACGTGGAAGCAGCACGGGACGCCGGGGTAAACCTGCAGTTCCTCTCCGGCAACGAAATGTACTGGCGCACCCGGTACGAACCCTCACCGGCCGACGGCGGCGCCCACCGGACCCTGGTCAGCTACAAGGAGACGTGGGCCAACACCAAGATCGACCCGGTGCCGGAGTGGACCGGCACCTGGCGCGATCCCCGGTTCGCCGCGCAGAACCAGGGCGGCGGCCTTCCCGAAAACGGCCTCACCGGGACCGCCTACGTGGCCAACTTCTCCGACCTGCCGGTCACCGTCAGCGCTGAGGAAGGGAAGTACCGGCTTTGGCGGCACACTGAACTCGCCGCGCAGAATCCCGGCACCCGGACGGAGCTGGCGGCGCACACCATCGGCTACGAATCGAACGAGGACCTGGACAACGGCTTCCGTCCGCCAGGGCTCGCCCGGCTTTCCACCACCACCGGTCCCACACCCCAGTACCTGCGCGACTTCGGCAACACGGTCACGGAGGGCACCACCACCCACCACGTCACCCAGTACCGGGTACCCGGCGGGGCACTGGTCTTCTCCGCCGGCAGCGTGCAGTGGACCTGGGGACTGGACCGGGAACATGATGGCTGGGGCGCACCGGCGGACCGCAGGATGCAGCAGGCCCAGGTCAACCTGCTGGCGGACATGGACGCCCAGCCGGCAACCCTGGACCCTTCCCTGACCCGCACCTCCAAAAGCACTGACACGTCCGCGCCGTCCACAGCCATCACCTCGATCCTGCCCGGAAGCACGGTCGCCAACGGGCAGGCCGTGACCATCTCCGGAACCGCCGCGGACACCGGCGGCCAGGTTGCCGGGGTAGAGGTGTCAACCGACGACGGCGAAACCTGGTCCGCGGCCGAGGGCACCACCGCCTGGCGGTATACCTACACACAGCACGGCATGGACACCCAGACGATCCGCGCCCGCGCCGTCGATGACAGCGGGAACTTTTCCGCAGCCGGGGTCTCTGCCCCGGTGAGCGTCCAGGGCCCGTTCACTGTTTTCGGCGGGGTGGAACCGCAGACACCGGACGGCCTGGACCGCTCCCCGGTGGAACTGGGCATGCGTTTCACCCCGTCAGTGTCAGGGTTCATCAGCGGAGTCCGCTTCTACAAGTCAGCCGCCAACACCGGCCAGCACACCGGAACCCTCTGGGACAGCGCCGGAAACGCCCTGGCCAGCACCGTGTTTACCGGAGAGAGCGCATCTGGCTGGCAGCAGGCAGTGTTTGCAGAACCCGTCGCCGTCACTGCGGGGAGCGGTTACGTGGTCTCCTACAGCACCCAGGCCGGCCACTACTCCACCGCCCCGGAATACTGGTCGGCACACGGCAGCAACGCAGCCCCGCTCCTGGTCGCCGGAGGGTTCGGGGCTCCGCCTGCCGGGGTATTCAACACCACACCCGGCCGGTTCCCGGCAGACAGCTACCGCAACACCAATTATTTCGTGGACGCTGTCTTTGAAACGACCAGCAACGCCCCGCTCTCCGCGTCCTCCCATACCCCGGCAGACGGCTCCACCGGAGTCCAGACGGCCACCCGGATCAGCGCCGTGCTGTCCCGGGAAGTCCTGCGTGAAAGCGTGAGCATGGAGCTCCGCGACGCTGCCGGGAACCCGGCCGCGGGCACCACCCGGTACTCCGCGGCCAGCCGCACGGCCGAGTTCCTCCCACAGGAACCCCTCGCCGAGGGCACCCGGTACACCGCCGTGCTCACTGCCACGGATACCGAGGGCCGTGCCCTGGTGGCCGGTGGAACCTGGTCCTTCTCCACCGCGCGGAACGTGGCAGAAGGAGAATGCCCCTGCAGCCTGTTCAACGAGGACACGATTCCCGCCCTGCCGCAGCTCTCCGACGGGATTCCGCTGAGCCTGGGCGTCGCGTTCCGCCCGGACGCCGCCGGCACGGTTACCGGTATCCGCTTCTACAAGGGACCGGGCAACACCGGTGTCCACACAGGGCGGCTGTTCGGCCCCGGCGGCACCGAACTGGCAGCGGTGACGTTCACCGGCGAATCCTCCTCCGGCTGGCAGACCGCGTCCTTCGCGGTTCCGGTTCCGGTGCAGGCCGGCCGCGAGTACGTGGCGGCCTACAGTTCACCAACCGGAGGGTACTCAGCCAACCCCGGGCAGTTCGCCGGCAGCTACACCTTCGGGCCGCTGACCGTTCCGGCTGACGGCGGCAGGTATGTCTACGGCGGAACCTACCCGGACCGGACGTCCACCTCCGGTTACCTGGTGGACGTGGTCTTTGAGCGCAGCGGCCCGGCCCTGGGCGTGCACGCGAAGGCACCGGCCGACGGCGCCACGGGCGTCCCTGCCGACACCCGGATTTCAGGGACGTTCTCCCACGACGTGGTGCCGGGATCCGCCGCCTTTGAAGTCCGCGGGCCGGACGGGCAGACGGTGCCGGGGCAAACCTCCTACGACGCCGGAACCCGCACCGCCACGTTCACCCCCTCCGCCCGGCTGGCCGGGGGCGCCGCGTACACGGTGCAGCTTCACGCCACCGCCGTGGGCGGACTGGCCCCGGACGGCAGCGGCAGCTGGAGATTCACGACGGCGGAACCACCGCCGGAGACCGAGTGCTGCAGCCTGTTCCCGCCGGATACCGTTCCGGCCGTGGCGGTGGTCGCGGACGGCTCCCCGGTGGTCCTGGGCACTGCCTTCCGTTCTTCCATGGACGGCGTGCTCCGCGGCCTGAAGTTCTACCAGGGACCCGGCAACACCGGCACGCACACGGGCCAGGTATTCAAGGCTGACGGCTCTGTCCTGGCCTCGGCCACGTTCACCGCCGCAGCCGGTACCGGCTGGCAAAGCGTACGTTTCACCACCCCGGTTCCGATCCGGGCAGGGGAACAGTACGTAGCCGCCTACACCTCGCCGTCGGGCACGTATTCCGTCACCCCGGGCCAGTTCGCCGCGGCCTACGAATCCGGCCCGCTCACGGTGGATCCCTCCGGCGGCCGCTTCACGTACTCCGGCGGATATCCCGGCAGCACCTCAGCGGCCAGCTACCTGGTGGATGTCCTGTTCGAGCCCGCCGAGCTTCCAGAAGAACCTGAAGTCCCGGACACCGGCTGCCCCTGCAGCCTGTACGCCCAGACGGACGTCCCGCTCATCGATCGGGTCCTGGACGGAACACCGGTCACGCTGGGCACCGCGTTCTCCGTTGCCGGCGCAGGAGAAATCAGCGCGCTGCGCTTCTACCGCGGGCAGGGCAACACCGGCCCGCACACCGGGTACCTCTACGACGCCGACGGAACCGAACTCGGCCGGGTCACTTTCCCGGCCGGCGGCGGCTCCGGCTGGCAGTCCGCGCTGCTGGCGCAGCCGGTCCGGCTGGTGCCCGGCACCGAGTACACGGTGGCGTACACCGCGCCGGCCGGCGTCTACTCCGCCACCCCCGGCGGTTTCGCTGCCGGACGGGACCGGACACCGCTGCTGGTCCCGGCCAACGGCGGGCGCTACTCGTACTCCGCGGCGTTCCCCACCACGCAGACCGGGGCCACGTATCTGGTGGACGTGGTGTTCAGGCGGGATCCGGACTAAGAATGCCGGACCGGGTTACCGGACCGGGTTACCGGACGACGGCGGGAGACCAGGCATGCTCGATGAACAGCCTCGGTTCCCCGCCGGCGAGGTCGAGCGCCCAGATGTCCGAGTCGCCGGGTGTTCCGTCCCGGGGCATCCCGTACAGCACCGTGCCCTCATCGAGCCACTCAACCTGGTCATCGACGCTCCGTGTTTCGCCCAGGACCGTCTCGGTGAGAGTGTCCAGCTCAAGCACGGCGACCCGCCAGTGCGGAACGGCCGACCCGGAGACCTCCTTTTTGTAGGCGATCCGCCGCCCGTCCGGTGAGAGCGATGGGCACTCCACGCCGTCCCGCAGCGCCGTGAGCGTACGGGCCAAGAGGCTGCCGCGCACCAGCCAGGTCGAGGATCCGCTGGCCGCCGTGGCGTAGAAGGTGTCCCCGTCCGTGCCGAACGTTATGCCCCAGATATTTCGGTCGACGGCGGTCACCTCCGCGCCGTCGACCAGCAGAGTGAAGTCCTGGATATTGCCATGCTCCGTGCCGTCCGCGCCGGTAATCCGGGTTTCCGTTGAAAACCCCGTGCCGGCGTAGGAATGCCCCGTCACGAAAGCGGTGGACGCGATCAGCCCGCCGTCCGCAGAGACCCTGGTGCGGCTCGGGATCCCGGCCAGCGGCCAGGAAGCGAGTGTGTTGCCCTCGGCGTCGAGAAGCACGTCTGAAAACGCCGTCAGCACGCCGGCCGCGGTCTGCAGACAGGAGCGCACGGTGCCGGCGGCGTGGACCCGGTCGCACACCGTGTCCTCTACCCGGCGCGCACCGGCGGGGTCCGCCAGCGGCACCGTGGCAAGGTGCCCGTACCCGTCTCCCGCCGCCGTGTTGCGGAACACCAGATAGGCACCTGCCGGCAGCGCACGGGAGGCGTCCACCGCCACCTGCGGCGCAGCAGCTGAGCGCTCGCGGTAATCCTGCAACGCGGTAAACCCGTACAGTGCACTGCCGGCGACGACGGCGGCAGTCACCCCCGCGAGCACCCGCCACCGGGCTGCCGAGGCCGGCGGGATCCCGGCATCGGGAAGCGCATCGGGGGAAGGGGCAGCCGGATATGGTCCGGAGCCTGCCGGCGTCGTCATGGGGTGTCCGCAGCGGGGACCGGGCGGCGGGCCGCGGACCGGATGAGCCAGGCCGCGGCGGGCAGCGCCAGGGCCAGGGCGCCCGCCGCCAGCCACAGCGCGGGCTGCGGCCCCAAGGTGTACCAGAGGACGCCGAACAGGCTCGAAGCAACCAACCTGCCAAGGGCAACCACTGTCTGGGCTGCGGCGATTCCGGTCGCGCGGACCCTTTCGGGCACCAGTCCTCCCATCAGCGCTGCCAGCACTCCGTCCGTTGCCGAGTAGAACGCGCCTAGAGCCAGCAGACACAGCGAAGTGGCCGCCGGGCCGCCGAAACCGGCGCAGACATAAGCGGCCAGCAGGCCGGCATGGCCCAGCAGAAACACGCGGTGCCTGCCCCAGCGGTCCGCGGCGCGGCCCAGTGGAATGGCCAGCAGGAGATACGCGGCATTGGTTCCCACGAAAAGCAGCGGGAACCACACCGGGCTGAACCCGCCCGAGGCCAGCAGCAGCAGATACAGGAAACCGTCGCCCACACTCAGTACGGAAAGCAGCCCGGCGGCCAGCAGCAGGCGACGGACCAGGGGAGTGTTCAGCGACCGCAGGGCACGGCGTCTGCCGTCCCGTTCCCGGGCCAGCGGCCCGGAAACGGAGCTTGTTTTTCCGCCGGCCGCGATGTCCCCGCGGGACTGCGCACGCAGGTTAGGGACCAGCAGCACGAGTACGGCAACGCCCAGGACAGCAGCACCCAGGGACAGCACGAACACTGTTGAGTAGCCCTGCGGAATGACCAGCAGGACCCCGAAGGCCAGCAGCGGTCCGGCGGTTGCCCCCACAGTGTCCAGCATGCGGTGCACGCCGAAGGAACGGGCCAGGTGCTCCGGCTGCGCCGCGGCGGTGATCAGCGCATCCCTCGGTGCGGTCCGGATGCCCTTGCCGATCCGGTCCAGTGAAATAACGGAGGCCACCGCCCCCACCGAAGCTGAGAGCAGCAGCCCGGCACGAGCAGCCATGGACAGCCCGTAACCGGCTGCCGCCACCCACTTCGGCCGGTCCACTGCGTCAGAGGTCCAGCCGGCACCGATCCGCACTACGGCACTGATGCCCTGCTGCAGGCCGTCCAGGAAACCGTACGCCAGGATGGACAGTCCCAGCGCTCCGGTGAGGTACACCGGCAGCACCGCAGCCACGGCTTCGGAGGAAACATCGGTGAGCAGGCTGACGATGCCCAGCCAGATGATTACCGGAGAGAGCCGGAAGGGCACCCCGGACGTGGCCGCACGGTTGAGCCGGCGGGCCCGTTGGTCGGCAAGGGAAAGGTACACGGGACTCCTACAGGCCGGCGCGCAGGACGGCGAAAACGAAGTACTCGGTGCCGGTTCCGGGCACGGAGCCGCCCGCGGTTACCGTCACGGAACTGTCGCCGTAGGAGAAGACCGCGGTGGTGACTCCTCCAGCGGTTTCCGGGGCGCCGGGCTGGAATCCCAGGGCCGCGAAGTGGCCGTCGTAAAACTCCAGCACGGCTGCCGGATCAGCTGCTGCGCGCAGCCCGGCCTGGAGGGTGTTCCCGGAGGACGCCACCGAGGAGGAGATCACACGGGAACCGGGTACCGGGGGCACCAGCTCCTGCGGGAACGCATCCACCAGCCGGTCCTCGGCGGCGTCCGCGTCCGGCAGCGGCAGCGAGAGCAGGGCCCGCGGCTCCGGGAGCACGCGGGAGGCCGGAAGTGAGCCCGCCGGCTGCCCGGCACCACCCGGGGGAACCTCCAGCGGACGGCTCTGGTCCGGTGCAGGCGCCGGCGGAAGCGTGTTGGATGCGGCATCGGTTTCCGTTGGCACGGCGCCGCCGGGAACCTCACCTGCCGCGATTCCCTGGCCGTTCTCTCCGGGAGCCTGGGCCCCGCTGTTCCCCGGCATCCGGGACAGGATCATACCCGCGGCAACAAGCAGGACAGAGACCACCAGCCCAAGGAACACCAGGACCCGGCGGGTCTGCGGCTGCCGGCTGCCCCGCTCCACGGTTCCGGACGGGAGGCTTTCAGGACGCAACGTTCTGCTGCTGCCGTTCCGGGCGGGTGCTTTCATCGCGTTCCCACGAGGTATCCGGCCCGGCCGCTGACGCGAGCCTCCGGCCAGCCAGGGTGAGGGCGGCGTAGACAGCGGCGTCCAGCGCGCTGCGCGGTCCCCGGATGGCGCCCAGAATGCCGGCGGCACTCGACGCAGCCGTACTGTTCAGGGCTCCCTGTTCAGCATTGCCGCGGTAGGTACGCCGCAGGACGGCCAGCAGCCCGGGGATGTCCCGGGGCAGCCGGACCAGTACGGGTGGGCAATCCAGCACGGTTTTCTCCTCCTCGGGGAAGAACCGCTCAACGTACAGATCGTCCGCGACGACCGCTGGCAGCATCCCCAGGCGCTCGCCGGCCTCTGCGCTGAGGGCATAGGCACCGGCCCCCCAAAGCGCCTGCCTGGAACCGGGCAGGTTCCTCCGCGCCCGGTAGTAGGACCTGACCAGCGGGTTCGCGCCGTCGAGGTCATATTCGACGGCGGGGCGCACGGCAAGGGAGCCATTGACCAGTGCCTCGAAGACGGCTCTCACAGTCTCAGGACGTACCCGGATGTCCGCGTCCAGATACAAGCGCGGCCAGTGCGATGCGGCGGCGTTTCCGGCGTTGATGGCGGCGGTCTTGGACGCTTCGTCCAGCTCAAGAACCCGGACCCCCGGCCGCAGCCGGGCCTGACGGGCGGAGCCGTCGGTGCATCCGTTGCACACCACGATCACCTCCGCGCCGGCCGCCACTGCAGGACCAAGGGCGTCCAGGGTCGGGCCGATGACCTGTTCCTCGTTATGGCAGGGAATGATGACCGTTCCCGCGGGAAAGGGAGCAGGAGAAGAAGCCCTTCCTGCAGCCGCCTCTGCTGCGTGGAGGTGATGCTCCGGCACAGCGGCGCGGCGCGCATGGGGGAGCCGGCGGCGCCTGCCCTCGAGCAGCAGGGCCGGAACCGCCTTGCTGTGCCCGGCCCTGCCCGTCCTCAGCACCTCGGAGAGCAGGACTGCGGCCCGGAAGGCTGCCGCATAGCCGCGCCCGCGGTGCAGCTGGGCGTACCGGACCCGGTTCACGGCCATGAGTGCCGCAAGGTCGTCGGACTGGCCGGATCCGCCGCGCCGGTGGGTCATCGTGGCGGCGGGTTCGAACCACACCTGCGCTCCCGCCCTCCGGGCGCGGTGGAAATACTCGGTTTCCTCCGAGTAGAGGAAGAATGACTCGTTCCACCCGCCGAGCCTTCTGGCGAGCGGCATGTCCACCAGGAGAGCCGCTCCCGTTGCCCAGTCCACGGGATGGGGATAAAGGTAGGCTTCGGCGTCGTACTCTATCTCCGAGAGCCAGCCCGGGCGCCGGGGGAAGCGGCGGCCGGCGAAGGCATCACCGACGGCACGCATGATGCTGGGTTCCCGGCGGAGGGAAGGGTAAGTGCTTCCGTCCTCGTCGGCGAGCAGGGGAACGACAATGCCGGTACCCGGCTGCTGCAGACGCTTGAGCATGGCTGCCAGGGCGCCGCGGCCGACTCGAAGGTCAGGGTTCAGCACCAGCACTGCTCCGGTATCCCCGGCATGCCGCGCAGCAGCGTTGATCCCGCCGGCATAACCGAGGTTGCCGCCGGTTTGCACCAGCACGACGTCGGGATGGGCAGCCACTTCAGAAACCGTGGCATCCGTGGAGGAGTTGTCCGCGACCACAACGCGAATGGCAAGGTCCTCGGTTTCGGCGCGCAGGGAGGCAAACAGGTCCGGTATGTCACCAGCATTGTTATGGGTGACGGCCAGCACACACACGTCTGCGTAGCTGCCGGCCGGCACGAAGCTGCGGGACACGGGCGACGGGGACGGGGCCGCGGGAGGAGGTACTTCCCGTATGGGTACGGGAAGCGGGGCAGCGCCAGCCGGCCGCTGCAGCCGTACGTACGCCGGCGGACCCTGCAGCAGATAGCGCCGTGACAGCCGGCGCGGTTCCAGTGCCAGCCGCCAGGCCCACTCCAGGCTGTTGGCACTGGCCCAGTCCGGCGCGCGGCGAATGCGTCCGGCCAGGAAATCCACCACCGCTCCGAAAGCCAGCAGGACCCCGGCCCCGGTGGCCGCACCGTTCTCTGCTATCCACAGTTCCTGCCGCGGTTTCCCGAGTCCGACGATCAGCACGTCCACTCCGGTCCGCGCTATCTCAGCGGTCAGGGCCAGATTGGCGGCGGTATCTCCCAGCTTGGCGCGTTCGGGTGCCCAGCACCCCGCAATGTGCAGCTTCGGCCGCAGCCGGGGCAGTATCCGGAGCAGCCGCTGGTGGGTCTGCGGCGCCCCGCCCAGGAAGCCAACGCTCAGGCCGTGTTCTTCGCAGCGGTCCAGCAGCGGGTTGATGAGGTCGCTTCCGGCCAGGCGCGGCCATTGCCGCCCGGTGATCTTGCTGGCCCGGGCGGCGACCGGCGCACCGTCCACGAGGCTGAGCCACTCCACGGGCCCGCTGCGACCACAGCTGTCCAAGGCGCCTGCCCAGCGTCCGCCGTTGCCGAAATAGTGCAGGTGGTCCAGATTCACCGACGCCACAGCCAGGGGAGGACAGGCACCTGAACCTGCGCGCCCCACTATGGTGCTTACTGCGTCGCGGGCCGACAGCAGGTCGACACGCATGCCGGCCAGGACCAGCTGGGTGCTCCTGCATTGGGGGTTGGATCCGTACCGAACGGGCACGGCGGTGCCCGGATTACTGCCTAGCTGAACCAAGTCCTTCTCCTCCACCTCGTTACTACCGCCAGCGAGAATAGGAGGGAGTGCAGAAGGGGCACTGGGTATCGATTACTGGTCTCTGCGCGGGCTGCATCGCCGGCGGCGGGTAATTCTGCTAGGCCGTACCCGGGTGGGGGATCTTGTCAGGCATATTCCAGGCATTGCCGGGTGAAGCTGCTCAGTCCCGGTAGCTGGTCTGCTCCTGTTCGCGGCTGGAGGACGGCGCCAGTACGCCGTCTGCAGCAACCTCAAAGACGGCGCCGGTGACGGGGCAGCTCCACTCGTCCGGACCGGGGCCGGCGGTCAGCGGGTGACCCGCAGGGCCAACCCATCCCACCTGCCGCGCCGGGACACCAGCGACCACCGCATAGGCAGGAACGTCCCGGGTCACAACTGCCCCGGCGGCAACTGTTGCCCAGGACCCGATCCGGACGGGCGCTATGCAGACCGCCCTGGCGCCGATCGAGGCACCTTCTTCCACCTCGACGCCTACGGGATCCCAGTCCTGCGCGGTCTTGAGGGAACCGTCAGGGTTGACCGCGCGGGGATAGACGTCGTTGGTGAACACCACGGCCGGCCCTACGAAAACTCCGTTCGCCAGGACCGCCGGTTCATAAACCAAGGCGTGGTTCTGGATCTTGCAGCTGTCTCCGATCCGGACACCCGGGCCTATGTAGGCGCCCCGGCCGATGATGCAGTCCGTCCCAATCACAGCGTCTTCCCGAACCTGGGCCAGATGCCAGATAAGGGTCCCGCTGCCCACCGCTGCAGTTGCGGCGACATCTGCCGACGCCTCGATCCTGCCCTTCATGCAAGTTCCCTTCCCTCCCGCGGACCGTTTGTCCGGCGTGCCTGCCACACCCTACAGCCGGGTCCGCCGGACGGGTAGGCGGCATTCGCTCCCAAGTAGTCACGGCATCCGGGGTGTGCGGCCACACGGACCAAGTGGTCCAAAGCCCAGTAACAACTACCTGTTGGCGCTGGAACTCCGTGTACCTACGCTCTGATTCGGGCCTAATACCTTGAGGCAGGAATCAAATGCGCGCTGCACCACCCCCACCTTTGTATCGCGGACGTGCCGCCGCCGGAACGCAGATCCGGCTGGTCGGAAGGAACGAAGAATTCAGCTCTGTAGTCTCTGCGGTGGAGTCGAACGGCGGCGCCGTGATCGTCGGTCCTGAAGGAATAGGAAAAACCGCACTGGCCAACGCCGCGGCCCGGGCGGTTGCACAGGAGGACTTTCACGTAGTGCACTTCCGCGGCAGCAGTTTTTCGGCCGAAACCGCGTACGGCGCCCTGGCCTGGGTGCTCAGTGAAATGCCTGATACCCCGCTGGGAAATCCGGTGCACGTGCTGCGGGCGCTTAAGGAGCATTTGGCTCAGCGGGCCGAAGGGCGGCGGACACTGCTGGTGGTGGACAACGTCCATGAGCTTGATGCCCTGAGTCAGACGGCAATAGTCCAGCTGATGCGGCAGTCCGCAGCCGCGATGCTGGCGACGACGCCGGACCTGCTCCGCTGCGGAGAGGAGCTGGTGCGCCTGTGGTCAGAAGGGATGATCCGCAGAATCGACCTGGGCCCGCTTGAACCGGCCGGTGCCGTCGCGCTCATGGAACAAATCACCGGCGGCAGGCTGTCAGCACTCGCCGCGCATACTGTCTGGCGCCAGACACGGGGAAACCCGCTGTTCACGTCACTGCTCTGCCGCGACCAGGTAGCTGCGGGACGGTTGAAGGAGCGAGGGGGAATCTGGACACTGGCCGGGCCGCTTTCCTTCAACGGTGAAATCGCGGACTGGCTGGAATCCTGGTATCGGCGGATCGGGAGCCGGGAACGCCGGATAGTCGACCTGGTCTCGCTGTGCCCCGGGATTCCGCTGCACGCACTGCTGGGCGTCGCTGACGCCGAATGCATAGAGTCCCTCGAAGAGCAGGGGGTGCTGACGGTCAGCCACGGAGAGGGAGCAGTCCTGCTGAGTGACCCCCTCTACGCGCGGTTGGTCGCGGAGCGGGTGCCCATGGGCCACTTCTTCGAACTCTGGCAGGAGCTGCTGGCCGCCGGCCTTGATCCTGAGTCGTGGCCGGACCGGCCGGCCAGGGCTTTCGCCCTGTGGGCGGCGGCCGCCGGCAGCCCTGTTGACGCCGCGCTGGCTGCCCGGGCCTGCGCCGCCGCGAACCGGGACGGGGAACCGGCCGATGCCCTTCGCATTGCCGACGCAGTGCAGAACCCGGGGACGCACCCCCGCCTGCAGCTCGAGCGGGCCCGGGCTCTCCGTGCCGTCCAGGAGCTGCAATCAGCCGAAGCGGAGCTGCGCCGGCTCCTTGAACGGGACGATCCTGAGACGACCGTCCCGGCGCTGCTCGAACTGGCGCTGGTGGTCCGGTCGATGCCGGAGCCGTCGATGTCTCCGCTGGAAGCACTGGGCCTGGCCGAAGCGGCTGCGCACTCGCAGCCGGAGCCGGCCCGAACCGGGTTGCTCCATCAGGTGACTGCGGCCCGCGCCTTCCTCGCGGCCTTGGATTCGAATCCCGCTATTGCCCCTCCGGAACTCGGGGCGCTCTGCCTGGACTGGGCGGTTCCCGCCGCCGTCCTGCTCCCCGCCCGCGCCAGCCGCTGCCAGCTGCTGGCGCTGGAGGGCAGGGCGCAGGAAGCGCGGCTCGAAGCGGCGGAGCTGTGGGAGAGCCTGAAACAGGCACGGGGGCTGCCGCTCGCCGCCGGCGCCGAGATCCTGGACGGGATCCTGTGCACCTACATCATGTGCGCCGAACCGCTGCAGGCGCTGACGCTGCTGGACCAGGCCAGGAAGGTCCGCTATCTGGAAACCCATTTAAGTGCCTGGTCCGAATTGCCGGCAGGTGTCATCCATGCACTGTGCGGGCGGTCTGATGCCGCACTGGAATGCCTGCTTCCGGCACACCGCCAGCTGGAGGTTGACGACCGCGGTGAACTGCTGCCGCTGGCGCTCGCCGCCATGGGGTTCTGCTACGCGGAACAGGACGAGTGGGACATGATGGCGGAGTACCTGGCTGCCGTCCCGGAGTTCAAGACCGTCCCACCCGCACACGTACTCACCGCCACCCGTTTTTTCCAGTTGGCCGCGGCACTTCGCTTCAGTACCGATGGGCAGCCCTCCGCGGAACTGGCCGCCCAGGGACGCCGCGCTGCGGGGCTGGGCAATTATCCCGCAGCAGTCCTGTGCCTTTCGGCGGCGGCGCTGTCCGGTGACACTGCAGCTGCAGCGCTGCTCGAAACAACGGCAGGGTCCGGGGACGGTGCTCCTGCCCGCATGTGGGAAACCCTTGGGGCCGGGCTGGCGCGGAAATCCGGACGGGATCTGTTTGATGCCGCTGCCGCGCTGCTCGCCCGTGGCCTGTACGGGCACGGCTACCGGGCGGCGTTGGCTGCCCAGGAAGCCGCTGAGACTGCAAACCAGCGTGAACTGGGGCGGCAGGCCCGAATGGTGGCCAACGAGTGCTACCGCATGCTCGCTGAAGCGAACAGCCTGGCGAGCCGCCTTGGGACGTTGTCCGATTTTGAGCGTGACCTCGCACGCAGGGCCGCATCAGGTGCCAGCAGCGCCCGCCTGGGCAGCGTCCTGCACCTCTCACCCCGAACAGTTGACTGGCACCTGGGCCGGATCTTCCTAAAGCTTCATGTATCCGGGAGAGCGGAACTAAGGCGCCTGCTGGGTGACGGCAAGAGCGCCCGGCTGCCGGAGGTGACCCAGTACTTCAAGTAGCGCATGTGTCTCTCCGGAGGCTCATCCAAGTAGCGGTCCCGAATAACACCGGTGTAACCCGAGTAGGTACTGCTGATTACTGGTGATTGCTACTCAGGCAGGTGCCATGGGCCCTACCTAGTCTGTTGAACGCCTGCTGCCGCGGGCATAGACGGTTTGCTAGGAAGAGGTCTCACAGTGGAGAAGCAACATTCGTCCGGCGCCTACTCACTTGTGGCGCGTACGCCGGCCCATACGCAACATGCCGCGACCCGGCAGGGCCACGAGTCACCGTTCCTGGGCAGGTCAGGACTGGTCAAGGCCATGGCAGGGTGCCTGAATCCTGACTCATCTGCCTCCGGCTGCCTGATCATCGGCGAGGCCGGGAGCGGCAAGAGTGCACTGATGCGGCACGTACTGGCCCTGTACGGGCGGGACGCCTACACCGTCAACATCCGCGGTTCGGCCTTCGCAGGCAGGACGGCCTTCGGAGCCCTTACCTTTATGCTCTCCGAGCTCGATCCGGAGTCAGCTTCACATCCGGTGCTGATCCTGCGGGGCCTCACGGAGCTGATCCGCGAGCGCGCGGAAGGACGCCCAGTCGTCCTGGCCGTGGACAATGCCGAAGAGCTGGATGAGTTTTCCGCCATGGTGCTAAGCCAGATGGTGATCAACCGGTCGGCCCACATGTTCGCCGCGTTCCGCGATTTCAGTGCAGCGCCGGCTGAGTTTATGGGACTTTGGCGCGAAGGCCTCCTGACCCGCCTTGATCTTGAGCCCATGCTGCCCGCTGAATGTGCCCACCTGCTGGAAGCGGAGCTGCGGGGACCCGTCAGCCGCGCCGCCGCGGAAGACCTGACCAGGATCAGCGGAGGCAACCCCAGCATGCTCCTTGCCGCTGCGGCAGATTACCGGGAGAGCGGGCGGGCCAGGGCCGTGGACGGCGTTTGGGTACTGGACGGAGATCAGTCCTGTGCCTTCACGCGGCTGGCCTCCGTGATGGGCTTGAAGCTTGCCGGACTCAGCAAAGACCAGCGGGACTTGCTTGACCTGCTGGCGCTGGCCGGCGCGCTTCCGCTGAACCAGGTACTCGAGAAGGTGGAGAGCAGGCAGGTTGACGCACTGCAGGAAGCCGGGCTGCTCCAGCTTGAGCACCGGACTGCTCCTGCCCTGTCCCTGGTTGATCCCGGCCTGGGGATGGTCCTTCGGGGCCAGGCGGACGCCGCCAGACGGCGTGAGTTGCTTGACCAGCTGCCGCCGGATCCGGATGTGTCCTGGCCGGTGCACGCGGCACGGTGGCTGCTTTCCGCCGGTGCCAAGGTACCGCCGGCCCTGGCGCTCGCTGCCGGCCGGGCGGCAAACGCCGAAGGAGATCCGGCAGCGGCCCAGGAATTCATCACCTCAGACCCCAACCACCTGTCCTCGCCGGCATCCGTCCTTGAACTTGCCCGTGCCCTCCTGGCACGCGGCGATGCTGCCGGAGCGGCCGACGCCGTCGTCCGGCACCGCGGGTTCGACGATTCCGGCGCGCCCGTCCCTGACACCGTGCGGCTGCTGCTTCTCGAAGCTGCTGCCGGCTGCCGGGCCAGCGCAGAGCAGCAGTTCGTCAACACCGGTGCAGCCGACAGCCACGCGGCCCGCCTGGACGAAGCAGAACAAATCCTTGGCTCCCTGACCGCCGGCGGGCTCGGCCGCGGCGAGTCCGCACAGCTGGAGAGGGAACTGGTCCTGGCCCGTGCCCGGTGCCTGGCACAGCACGGCCAATACGGTCAGGCCGCGTCCTTCCTGTCCGCTGTGTATGCCCGCGGCGATGAAAACGGCCGCGGGTTCAGGGCACTCGTAGGATCCTGGCTCTGTGTTGCCTGGGGTATGACAGACCGGCAGTCCGACGCACTGGAACTTGCGTCCGTGCTCTGGCCTTTGCTTTCCGATGTCCAGGAACCGGATCTCGAGCCCTCCGAAGCTGCCCAGGCACAGGCCCGGATCCTCCACGTCCTCATGGTTGCCGGTGCCCTTGATTCCGCTGCGGAGTTCCTTGCCCGGGGAGCCGGCACAGAGGGCGCCGGAAGTTTCGGCGGCACCCTTCACGAAGTCTGCGAAGGAGTCCTGCACGCTTTCGCCGGGCGGGGCGCCGCTGCGACGGCGCGGCTGCTTCCGGCAGCCGGGCAGCTGGCGATTTCCGACCCGGACGGCCTGCTCCACACCGTCAGCGCGGTCGCAGCCTATGCTGCTGCGCTGCAGGGCCAGCACCAGCGCGCCGAGGGGCACCTGCGGACAGCCGATGCAGTGCCCGCCACGCCGTCGTGGGCACTGCAGCGTACGGCCGCGCACTTCGCCGTGCTTGCCAGGAACCTGCTTGGCTCGAACGACTCCGGTGAGGCACTCGCTGAGCTGGCGGTCCGGGACGAAGCCCGCGGGGCGGGCGCGTATGCCGTGCTCAGCCTGCTCAGCGCCGTCCGGATGGGGGACATGGGCCAGGCACAGCAGCTCCTGGACGTGGCGTCCGGGCTGCAGGGACGCTTTGCCCGGCTGTGCGAGGACTATGCCAAGGGAGCAGCGGGATGCGATCCGCAGCTGCTGCTGCTCGCTGCTGACGCGGGTGCCGCGCTCGGGCACGAACTGCTTTCCCGCGAAACCGGGGAACGCGCCCTGCAAATCGCCGCCGGCGCCGGGGACCGGGCAACGGTCCGCTTCATCCATCGAACCCGGCGGCTCCAATCCGGAGAGTCGGAGAACGACGTCGAGGTTGAGGACTGCCTGCGCGGACTTACGGCGCGTGAACGCGTTATCGCCAGGCAGGCAGCGGCGGGAACCAGCAACAAGACGATTGCCGCTGAACTCTCCATTTCGGTTCGCACCGTTGAAGGCCACCTTTACCAGATCTACTCCAAACTGCATGTTGGGAGCCGGCGGGAGCTGGCGAAGCTGCTCAGCGCCGGCCAGACGCCCGGGGCCAACCATTCAGGTGCAGCACAGGGGGTACGGTAATGCAGCACCAGGAACAGACCGTGCCGGAAGTGCTGAGGAGCGCTGAGGCCGACCAGGTCGCGAACCACCTCCTCGACCCAATGCTGCGCGGATCGATTGTGCTGGCGCCCGAGGGCATGGGAAAGAGCGCCCTGGCAGAAGAGGTGCTCCGCCGGCTGGAGGGGATCGTAACTCCTTACCGGATCCACAGCAGCCCGGTGCTGGCACGCATCCCGTACGGGGCGCTGACTCCGTTTATGGAGCGGGCCCTGGCAGAAGACCTGGATTCTCCCCTCGTGGTGCTTCGGAACATCCGCAAGTGGTTCCGGGTACGTGCTGAAGCCGGACAGGCACAGGCGCTCCTGGTAGTGGAAGATGCCCACCACCTTGATGAGGCGTCCAGCCACGTACTGGTCCAGCTTGCGATGTCAGGTGAGCTGCGCCTGCTCGTCCTTTCGCGCATCCGAAGCGCCAATATCCAAGAGCTGCTCTCCCTGGCACGAGACGGGCTGCTCGCGCGCCTGGATCTTGAACCTCTGTCCAGGGACGCGGTCCACCGCCTGTGCGTGCAGGAACTGGGCGGGACTGTGCTTCGTGCCTCCAGCGCCGTCCTGGCGCAGGTATCAGGGGGAAACCCGCTGTACGCGAAAGCGCTGCTGGATGGGGCGCGGAGGCGCGGCGAACTGCTTCAGCGCAACGGGTCCTGGTACCTGCGTACCCTTCCGGCTGCGCTGGAACCAACTGTCCAGGATCTGGCCAAACGCCTTCTGGCAAGCCGGTCAGACGAAGAACGTGCAGCGCTGGAAGCAGTTGCTCTGGCCAAGATCCTTCCCCGTCCTGCCCTGTCAGCCGTCGCAGGTCCATCCGCCGTGCAGGCTCTGGTGGACGAGGGACTCCTCCTCCAGGTGCCCGATGTTCCTGACCAGCTTCAGCTGGCGCAGCCGCTTCATGCCCACGCCATCCGTTCCCTGGTTCCCCCGGTACGCAGCATAGAGATCCGCCGGCAGCTGATGCAGGGCAGCGGGCACGCGCTTCGGTTCCAGAACACTCTTTACGCCGCATGGGCGCTGGACTGCGGTGAAGCACCCGAGCCCTTCGAACTGCTTCAGGCGGCACGGTCAGCGAATGCTGAAGGAGATGCCGAGCTGGCGCTCCGCCTGGCACAGGCTGTCCCGGCAGATGCACTGGCTGCGCGCGCACGCATTGAAGCCGCTGTTGCCCACCTGACACTTGGAAATCTCTCCGACGCCAGGGCCGGCCTGGAAGACGCGGTTAGCGGTGCAGCGGATGTGGAAACCCTGGACATGGCAGTACTGGCCACAGCACAGCTGGCAGCATGCTCAGAGTTCGCCGCCGAACGGCTCCGTGCCCTGGCCCGGGACTGGTCGGCACGGGAAGCCCTGCTTGGCGGAACGGGTTCAGGCACCAGCCGGGAACGCTGGGTGGCTGCCGGACAAAGCGTCCTGGCACTGTGGGCGCGGATCGCGGACGGGAATCTGCTGACCCCCGGAGAAACCGCGGCCGTGACCCGGAAACTGCTGGACGAGGACGCAGCCAACCCGGAACGGACAGCGGACCGTACAGGACTCAGGGCGCTGGGCTATGCGCTCGTGTGTGAAGTACATACCGCGGCCGGAGCCACCAGTGAGGCGCTGCGAGCTTCCGAAGAAGCGGCGCGGGAACTGGCAGCGAATCCACAGGTGCAAAGCCGGGTGCGGGGGACCGTCTGGGTCCGGCGCGCTTTCGCGCTGCTTCACGCCGGAAACTTCGAGGAACTGGGAGAGCTGCTCGCGGCGGAGCTGCGCACTTCTCCGCAGTATTTGCTGGCCTACGGCGGCAGCATTGGCGTAATCGAAGGGGCCCTCGAAATCCATCAGGGCCGGTTCCGGAAGGGTCTTCGCCGCCTGAAACCTGCCATCGCAGCCCTTCGGTTCCGGGACCCCGAGCGGCTGCTTCCCTACGCGCTGGCCGTCGGAGGGTACGCGGCAGTGGTGGTGGAGGACGACTCACCGGCGGCAAGTTTTGCAGGCGAGCTGAGGGGACTGGGGTATTCGGGACCGAAGGGACTGGAACTCACAGCCCGCGCCTTCGCTGCAGCCGCCCTCTCTCCGCAGGGCGGCGAAGAGCCGCCGCCGCCACAGGTGCGGGCGCTGGCCCAAGAAGCGCGTGCGCTTGGACAGTTCGCGGCGGAAAAGGACATCCTGGAACTGGCGCTGGCGGTGGGCGACCTGAAGCAGGCGCGGCGTCTCATGGACCTCACCGACGGCTTCGAAGGCGGCGAAGCAGCTGCCCTGCATGCCTATGCAGCGGCCGTTGCCGCGGACAACCCGGAGCGAATGGTCACCGCCGCAGACGAAGCTGTGCGCCGGCGGAAGTACCTGGTGGCGGTGGAATGCATAGGACATGCCATCCGCTATTACGGTGCGCACAACAACCTGCGCCGCCAGCGTGCGCTGATCCAGCAGCTGCGCCGCCGCCGCGAGGAACTGGCAGGGGTAACAGTGTCCTACCTCAGCCCCAGCGTTCATCAGGTCAGGCTCACGAGGCGCGAGCACGAAATAGTCGAGCTCCTGCTCGAAGGCGCCGGCACCAAGGACATCGCGGCGAAGTTCACGCTGTCGCAGCGTACGGTCGAGGGCCACGTTTACCGTATCTACGTCAAGCTCGGCATCAGCAAGAGGACAGAGCTGGAAGCTGTCTACCGGGCGCTGGAAGCTGAGCCGAAGGTTCATGCAGTGCTGTAACCCCGGCGGCGACTCATCCCGTGCCTGCCGCGGGCCAAGTAGAAGCTACGGACCATAGGGTACGGAACCAACCGGATCAAGTGACGTTCCTGCTTTTTGAAGTGCGAACTACTGGTGTGGCCCGGGAAAACCTGCCGTTGACTTGGCTTGTCAGCACGGCAGGGAGCCAAAGCCAGCGGCAGGTAAATCTGCTCGGTTCGTCAAATGGCAGCTCCTCTCCACTGACCGTCAGGACCGCACCTCGTGTGTGCGCGGGCCTCCCAGAAGCGGAGCCGGCGGCGTCGAAGTCTGCTGAGACCCAGACTTCCCCCCAGCCGTCGCCGGCTCCCCTCTTCGCTTCCCTTATCTGCCTCGTCCACGGCGTCATTTTCTACCGCCCGTACGGTGCTGAATCCCCAATGACCTCGGGCTCCACCGCTTTTCGCCACCGGATTGGTAAGGCGCCTTTTTCCAAGCGCGTAGCCGTGCAAGTAGGTACATCTGCAGGGGCGAGGTTGGGCCAGTGAGGCGAGTACCCGGTACTCGTGCCGCGGGGCGCCGGCGATCCTAGGTTGGTGGCCGTTGGAAGGCGTAGCTACGAAGGATGACGGACTCGTTATGAGCGCAAATACACATCGGCTGCCGGGCAAAGTCCTGGAGGGGGAAGCAAGACGTGTTACCGAACAAGTCCAGGCCCCTCCGGGAATCCGGCGTCACACTCAGACCCAGAGACACGGAGGGGGTGAGGCACTGCTGCAGGCTCCTGCATCGGGCAGTGCACTGCAAAACGAGTACGTGTTCCCACCTCCTGCCGCCCGGACACTTACAGCGGAACCGGCCGGAGGAACATCCGCGGTGCTGCCGGTACAGCCTTTTGTGTTCCCTTCCTTTATCACGCGTTCCTCCAGCAGATCACGGGCGTCGAAGACTCCTGCCGTCTTTTGGAACCGGCGCTACGAACGAATCCTGATCCTCACTGACGCTCTGGTAGTAACCCTGGCGCTGCTGGCAGGGACCATGGCCAGATTCGGTACGCAGGCGGCCGAATTGCGCGTTGGAAACCTCGCCACCACCTACTGGGTTTTCTCGGTGCTGCTCGGAGCTGGATGGATGCTGGCGCTGCACGCATACCGAAGCCGGGACCCCCGGATCGCGGGAATGGGAACAGACGAATACAAACGGCTGGTCAATGCAGCGTTTGCGGTAACAGCCGGGATGGTCTTTGCCTCCTTCGTCCTGCAGTTCGACCTGGCCAGGGGATACTTCGCGTTTGTCCTTCCTGCGGGCACCGCAGGACTTGTCTGTTCCAGGTGGCTGCTGCGGCAATGGCTGAAGAGCCAGCGGCAGCGCGGGCGCTTCCTCTCTCGCGTGGTGGTCCTGGGCCGCCCCAAGGACGTGCGCTACGTGGCCCACCAGATCGCTGCGAAAGCGGGAGCTGCGTACAAGGTGGTGGGCGTTGCGGTTTCAGGCAAACCCCGGTCCACCCTGGAGGTGGACGGTGTCAGTCTTCCGGTGGTCTCCGATACAGAGCACGTGGTCGATGCGGTGGGCAGGCTCGGAGCTGACGCCGTGATCGTTGCCGGGCCCACTAAGGGCGGGAGCGGCTACGTGCAGGAATTGGGCTGGAAGCTGGAGGAATCCGCGGTGCAGCTGATCCTCACCACGGGGCTGACCAACGTTGCCGGCCCCCGCATCCACTCCCGGCCGGTCGAGGGCCTGCCTCTGATGCACGTGGAACTGCCCCAGTACGCCGGCGGAAAACACCTTCTCAAACGCGGCATGGACATAGTCCTGTCGGGGCTGGCGCTGCTTGCCCTGGTTCCCGTCTTCCTGATCCTGGCGCTGCTGGTCCGCCGCGACAGCCCCGGACCGGTCCTTTTCCGCCAGGAAAGGGTGGGACGCGGCGGAGAAGTGTTCGAGATGCTCAAATTCCGCTCGATGGTGCAGACAGCAGAAGACGACCTCGCCGGACTGCTGGACCGCAACGAAGGCTCCGGGCTGCTGTTCAAAATGCAGCACGATCCGAGGGTCACGAACGTGGGCCGCTGGATGCGCAAGTACTCCCTTGATGAACTGCCCCAGCTCTGGAACGTCTTCCTCGGGCATATGTCCCTGGTCGGTCCCCGTCCTCCGCTGCCGCGCGAAGTGGCCCAGTACGGCAACCGGGTGCACCGGCGGCTGTACATCAAACCCGGCCTCACCGGCATGTGGCAGATCAACGGGCGCTCGGAACTGAATTGGAAAGACGGCGTCCGGCTGGACCTCTACTACGTGGAGAACTGGTCTGTTGCGGGCGACCTGATCATTCTCTGGCGCACGGCGAAGATGCTGCTTCGTCCGGTCGGCGCCTACTAAGCCCTGTTCCAGGAGCGCAGCCCAGCCTGCTTCAACGATGCAAGTAAGTCGGAAACTAAACCAAGTAATTCACTTCTGGGATGCGGAGTGAAAAACATATAAGGCAGTAGCCGGTACTCGGGCGCTGACCTTCCTGCAAAAGATAAGTTTCTTCAGTTTCTTCATACCAGTTAATTCAAAAGATAAGCGGTCTCGTAATGGTTAATAGAACGACGGCAGGGGCAAATCCGGGCCATAACTCCCGCAAGTTTCAGCGCGTGCTGCTGGGTGTAACCGCGCTGCTGCTGGCGGGCTGTTCCTGGAATTCCACCGATGCTGTGCAGGTTCCTGGACCTTCCGCGTCAGCTGAAATTTCCGCGTCAGCCGCGCCGGCGGATCCGCGCCCAACTCCTGAACCGGACGAAAGCGAAGGACCGTTGGGCGGGCCCGCATTCGAGCCGGACAACGCGCAGCCTGCCGATGAAGCCCCCATGGTTCTCCGCAGCGATGCCGCTGAGAATCCAGTACCGGTGGAACCCTCGCTCTTCGGCGGGGAAGCGGTGTACGAGGACGGTGTTGTCGCAAAAACGTCGAACATCCGGCGGGGGACAGTCGACGAAGAGGGCATCGGCGTGGTGGCAGGAGCCGAATACATCGTGTTCACGGTCTCGCTGCGCAATGGATCCTCCGAAACCCTGGATTTGACTGCAGTTGTTCCGACACTGCTTTACGGGGAGGACCGCGTGTCTGCTGCCCCTGTGTATAGAGGTGTTAAAGCGTTCGACCTGACCGGAAACCTGGAGCCCGGGGCGGCAACCGAAGCCGAGTACGCTTTCCAGTTGCCGGCGGGAGCCACGGATCCCGTTCTCTACCTGGATCTGAACGGATCCCACGCACCTTTGATTTTCCGCGGTGACCTGCCATGACCCGCAGTCCGTTCCTTTCCCGCGGCGCCACCCGTTATGGTGCCGTTGTTGGGGCTGTGGGAGCCCAGGCCAGCCAGGCCCTGGGCAGCTTCCTGATCCTCGCTGTAGCGGCACGCTCGCTGGACCTGGGAAGCCTTGGACTGCTGAGCCTGCTGTATGGACTGCTTGTGCTCTCGGCCGCAACTACCAGCGGGTTCGTGGGTGATTCCCTGACCGTGCTGAACCGCCAGTCCAACGCGCTGCGCGGGGGACTGCAAGTGTGGTTGTTCCTGTTGTCTGCCGGATGTGCCGTCGCTGTCCCGCTGGCTGTTTGGGCGCTGGGCCTGGTCGACCCGATGCAGGCCTTCCTGCTCGGCGTGGCTATTGCTGCCTACTTGGTGGAGGACGTGCTCCGGCGCCTGCATATGGCGTGCCTGCTCTTCCAGCGGATCGTGCTGATGGATCTGACTGTCATAGCGGCGGCTCTCCTTCTCCTGCTGCTGGTGGGGCAGCAGACGGAACTGACGGTGACGTCATTCCTGGCAGCCATCGCCGTCGGCCAGGCCGCCGGCGCGGTTGCCGGAGTGGTTGCGCTTCCCGCCGCCGAGCGGGTCCTGGTCAGTCTGCGAGGTGCGCAATGGCGGACGGTCGCAGCCTATGGCAGCTGGCGCGCGGCACAGCAGGCTCTCCGCCCGGCCCTGCTCACCGCCCTGCGAAGCGCAGTGGTCATGTTGGTTGCGTTCGAAGCCAGCGGGGCACTTGAACTCGCCCGGGTGTACGCTGCGCCCGCAATGCTGGTCGTGGGCGGCATCTCCTCGTACCTTTTCGCGTCCTTTGCCCGTGCCCGCACCGTTCCCTTGGAACAGCTGCTTCGCCGGGCGGACCGCGGCGTACTGGCACTGCTCTGCATGACCGCGGTGTGTACCGCAGTGGCTATGGCGGCGTTGCCCACGGCCGGGCCGCTGCTCCTCGGCAGCCTGCCTGAGCTGACAGCGGTGGCCGGCTGGCTGATTTACACCGCAGCGGTTTCCGCCGCCACTCCTTACGGGGTCCTGGCAGCCGTGAGATGCAACCCTGCACGGATCTTCCTCATTCGATCCGCCGACACGGTGGTTTCCCTGGGTGCCGTCGTTCTCGTCGTCCATTTCACCGCAAATGCTGCTCTGGCTCCTTTGGCCGCAGCCTTCGGGGCAGCGCTGGGAGGGCTTGCCATCCGGCAGATTCTCCTGGTGCCGCTGCGAACTGCAGAAACAAAAAACACTATCGTCAGCACGCCCCACGAAAGAGAGCTGGAGAAGAATGCGTAAAGGAAATCGGACGGAGTCTTTTCGTGGGGAAGCAGCCAGCAGAAATCGCTTCACCAAACTTCTGGCAGTCCTGGGGGCAGCGTCCCTGCTAACGGGTCTGGTAGTGGCACCTGCCCAAGCCGCGCCCGGTCCCGCGGTAGGGCAGCCTCGAACACTCTCGGATGCTCCCTCGCCGGAGGCGGCCCTGGAAAAGGAGCTTCCCGAGACCCTCAGCGCTGATGTTCTCACCACTCCGCAGATCAACGGGGTTGTCTGGAGCACCGCGGTAAATGGGAATGTAGCCTACGCCGTGGGAAGCTTCACCCGAGCGCGTCCCTCGGGCGTTCCTGCGGGAGGTGCCGGGGAAGTTGTGCGCAACAACGCCATGGCTTTCGAAATCTCCACGGGAAAGATCCTGCCGTGGAACCCGAACCTCAATGCGCAGGCATTAGAGGTGGAAATGAGCTCGGACAATTCAGAAATCATCGTCGGCGGAAGCTTCACCACGGTGGGTGGTCAACCGCGCAGCAAACTGGCCATCTTCTCCGCATCATCGGGAGCGCTCCAGCCCTTCAGCGTCAGCATCGCCGGCAGCGTCCAAACCGTATATACCACCGCAACCACCCTGTACGTGGGCGGATCATTCAAGCAGGCCGGCAACCAGCCGCGCGGCAATGCCGCTGCCTTCAACCGATCAACCGGAGCGCTGCTGCCATGGGCGCCCCAGACCGACGACATCGTGCACGGCATCATTGCGTCCGCGGACAACAGCCGGGTCGTGCTGGGCGGGCGCTTCCAGACACTGAATGGTTCCCTGCAGATCGGTATCGGCGCCGTGGACGGAGCGTCCGGCGCAAGCCAGCCGTGGATCAGCACACCCATCCCGCAGACGCAGATAAGCGTCCCGAAGAACAACACGTCCTGGGTTACCCAGATGATTGAGAAGGACGGTGTCATCTACGCGTCGGCCAATGGCATGGGCCATCACTGGTTTGACGGCCGCTTCGCCGCGGACTTCTGGACCGGCGACCTTGTCTGGCTGGACAACTGCTACGGAGCCTCTACGGACGTGGCCGTCATGGGCGAAGTGCTCTACAGCGTTTCACACGCCCATGACTGCTCGTCGCTGGGCGAATTCCCGGAAACTACTCCGCAAACCTGGCGGCGAAGCTTGGCGGAAACCATCTATGCAACCGGTACTGACCAGGCGCCTCCGGGCAGCAACAGCAAGTACTCCGGGCAGCCGGTACCCTCGCTGCTGCACTGGTATCCCTCGATCAACACGGGCTCTTTCACCGGTCAGTACCAGGGCGGATGGGCACTCGACAACAACGACGACTATCTGGTTGAGGGCGGAGAATTCACCACTGTCAACGGTAAAGCCCAGCAGGGACTTGCCGTCTTCGCGAAGAGGTCCATTGCTCCCAACAAGGTGGCGCCGGTCTACTCCGCAGCGCTCAAGCCCTCACCGCTCTCAACAAGTGCGGGCAACGTTCGTGTGGCGTGGCCCAACACCTGGGATTACGACGACGCCGTCCTCACCTACGAAGTGCTGCGGGACAACAGCCTCACCGCCATTGGATCAGTCGACGCACGCTCCGTGTGGTGGAAGGGACAGGCACTGGGCTTTACGGACACGGGCCGCACGCCCGGGGCCACACACACCTACCGCATCCGGGTAAAGGATGCCTCGGGAAATGAGTACATTGGCCCGCGCTCTGATCCTGTGACGATTTCCAACTCCACACCCTCGGCCTATTCACGAATGGTCAAGGAGGACGGTGCACTTCTGTACTATCCCCTGGACGAGCCCGCAGGCAGCATCGCCTACAACCACGTGGGCTACGACGACGGCGACGCGGGGGCCGGGATTTCCCGCGGCGCCGCAGGCGCCCTCACCGATAATGCGGCCTCTCGCTTCGACGGCAGCGCCACCGCGTCCATAGCAAACCGCACGCTCGGCCCGGGTATGGACACCTTTACGGCTGAGGCCTGGTTCCAGACAACGACCACCACAGGTGGAAAGATCCTGGGCTTCGGCAACCAGCGGACGGGCAATTCGTCTTCATACGACCGCATGATCTACATGGACAACGAGGGCCGGATTTGGTTCGGTGCTTATCCCGGCCGAACTGTAACGGTCAATTCGGCCAAGTCCTACAACGACGGCGAATGGCACCATGTCACCGCCACCATGAGCGCCGCCGGCATGGCACTGTACGTCGACGGCGTCCGCACTGCCTTCAGGGCTGACAACACCCAGGGACAGGCATACGACGGTTACTGGCGGATCGGCGGCGACAACATGGGCGGCTGGCCCGGCCAGCCCGCCACGGGGAGCTTCAACGGCAACATCGATGAAGTTGCCGTCTACCCGACCGCGCTGACGGCGCAGCGCGTGGCTGACCATTACACCGCCAGCGGCCGCATACCGAAGACCCCTGCGGTCCCCACGGACAACTATGGAAAATCCGTTTACAGCGACTCGCCTGAGATTTTCTGGCGGCTCAATGACAGTGGCACGGCAACAGCCCAGGACACGAGTTCGTCGATGAACGATGCCCTTGTCTCCGGGGGTGTCACGAGGAACACCTCCGGCGGAGTCGGCGGAAGCGGAAGCTTCACCTTCAACGGCTCGGACGGCATCGCCGCTGCCGGGGCTTCCGCCAGCAACCCATCGGTGTACAGCACCGAGGCGTGGTTCAAGACCGACACGAACGCGGGCGGAAAGATCATCGGATTCGGCAACTCCAACACCGGGTTGTCCGGCAGCTACGACCGGCACGTGTACATGCGCGATGACGGAAAGCTGACGTTCGGCACCTACACCGGGTCCGAAAACACGATCACGACTGCCGACTCCTACAACAACAACCGGTGGCACCACGTGGTCGCCACCCAGTCCGCAGAGGGGATGAAGCTTTACGTCGACGGCGTACTGAAGGGCACCAACCCGCAAACAGCAGCCGAGCCGTACACCGGGTTCTGGCGTATTGGCGGTGACCGGACCTGGGGCGGTGCCTCAAGTCCCTTCTTCCGCGGCACCATCGACGAAGCGGCCGTGTACAGCACGGCCCTCTCCGAAGAACGCATCCGCGCCCACTACAACGCCAGCGACCTGGCCAATGCAGCCCCGGTTGCGAAGATCACCTCCACCGTCGACGGATCAAACGTGGTGTTGTCAGGAGAGGGAAGCACTGACTCCGACGGCAGGATCGTTTCCTATGAGTGGGATCTGGGTAACGGTGTTACCGCCGAGGGCGAGCGGGTCCAGCATGTTTTTGAGGAACGGGGTGAGTACCTTGTGACCCTCACCGTGACCGACGACGCTGGGGCCACCGCCACGGCTACGGCAACAATCGTCACCAGCGGACCGAATATCCTGCCCGAAGCGGAGTTTACCGCCACAGCGCAGGGACTGGCAGTGAGCCTTGATGCCGGAACGTCTGCCGACAGCGATGGAGAAGTCACAGGCTATCGGTGGGACTTCGGCGACGGCACCACCGGCACCGGGGTCAATGCCGGCCACACCTACGACGCAGCGGGCACTTACACCGTCCGGTTGGTGGTCACCGATGACAGGGGCGGTGAAGGAACGGCCACACAAAGCGTGACGGTGGCCAACGCTGCTCCGACGGCGCAGTTCGAAAGCTTGGCCTCGGGACTGGACGCGACGTTTGACGCTGCCGCTTCCCGGGACGTTGACGGAACCATCAGCTCATACGCCTGGGACTTCGGCGACGGAGCCACGGGCAGCGGCGCCACCTCAGGCCACACTTACCAGGGGCCGGGCACCTACACGGTCACGTTGACTGTCACGGACAACCTCGGTGCCAAGGCAACAGCCCAGGCAGAGCTGAAGGTGGACCGCACAAACGTAACGCCAATCGCTTCTTTCTCCACCCAGGTGCGGGACCTGACGGTCGTCTTTGATGCCGCAGACTCCACTGACCCGGACGGGACAATCAGCTCATACGCCTGGGACTTCGGCGACGGCACAACCGGCACCGGAGTTAATCCAACCCACACCTACGCAGCCGCCGGGGACTACCTCGTAACGCTGACTATCGTGGACAACCGAGGAGCTGCGAGCACAGCAACGGCTACAGCCAGTCCGCAGGCCCCGGTTCCCGCCGGGCCTACGGCGGCCTTCACCTCATCCGTCAATGCGCTTCGGGCCAGTTTCGACGCTTCGACGACCAGCGCCGGGACAGGCAGTATCACTACGTACGCATGGGACTTCGGGGACGGCTCGACAGGAGCCGGCCGCAACCCGGTCCACGACTACGCCACGGGCAGGCAATACACCGTCACGCTGACAGTCACGGACAGCAGCGGCTTGAGGGATTCCGTCTCTCAGACCATTGCGGTCAGCAATCCTGCGCCGGTGGCTGCGTTCACCTCCAGCACCAATGGACGGTCGGCCGGGTTCTCGGCAGAGAACGCAGGAACAGGAGCCACCTATTCCTGGGACTTCGGGGATGGAACCAGCGGCACGGGTCTAACGCCCACACGGCTGTACGCCGTGGACGGCGACTACTCAGTGCGGCTCACGGTCACCGCGGCCAACGGCGCCACGGCATCAGTGACCCAGAATATCCGGGTTGCCAATGCCGCGCCTGTCGCTGCATTCACCTCCGTCGTTTCGGATCTCTCAGCGGCTTTCGACGCCTCCGGTTCAACGGACGTGGAGGGGGCACCGGCAAGCTATGCCTGGTCGTTCGGCGACGGCACCTCCGGAACAGGCAAGACTGCCGCGCACACGTATTCCCGGTCCGGAACGTACACCGTGACCCTGACCGTCACGGATTCCGACGGGGCTACCGCTGAGCAGAGCGGGCAGATCCGGATTGAGAGCACCGTACCGATGGTCTACGCCCAGGACTCGTTCGGGCGAACTTCGGCCAGCGGCTGGCTAACGGCGGACCAGGGCGGTGCCTACACCCTTGTCGGCTCGACTGCGAACTTCACGGTGTCAGACGGAGTTGGGCGTCTTCGCCTCGCTACGGCCGGGGCCGGCCTCACCACGTACCTGTCCGGTGTCAGCGCAGCGGACACGGAAGTGCAGGTGGAGATGGGCCTGGATAAAGCAGCCACAGGCGGCGGCGTTTACCAGTCGGTCTATGCACGTGACATCGCAGGGAAGGGCAACTACTCGGCGAAAATCCGGTACATGTCCAACGGCACGGTGGGAGTGAGCCTGAACCGGGGCGATGTTTACCTGGTCCCGCAAACCACCATCACCGGTCTGACCTACCGGCCCGGTGACCGGCTGACGGTCCGTGTTCAGGCCACCGGTACCTCACCCACAACCCTGCGGGCCAAGGTGTGGAAGACGGGAGAGGCAGAACCAGTGCAGTGGCAGCTCTCGGCGACCGACTCCACAGCGGCGCTGCAGGCTCCGGGCCGGATCGGCCTGGGCGGGTACCTCTCCGGCTCGGCCACGAACGCTCCGGTCACCGCATTCTCGGACAATCTTTGGGCCGGCCAGCCGCGTCCCTGATTCCGGGAGATTCACGTCCCGCCAAACCTCTCCCTCCGACAGAAGGAACAGCAACATGCATACCCAACAAAGCCAGCTCAGGGTGGCCATGGTCGGCACACGCGGTGTGCCGGCGCACTACGGAGGGTTCGAGACGGCCATTGAAGAAATCGGATCCCGGTTGGTGGACAGGGGAGTTGAGGTCACCGTCTATTGCCGTCCCCATAATGAAGAACGCCCTTCCCACCACCTCGGCATGAAACTGGTTCATCTGCCCGCGCTTCGGCTGAAAACCGGTGAGACGCTCAGCCACACGGCCTTGTCCGCCATGCACATGCTCCGTGGGCCCAAGTTCGATGCGGCTTTCTTGTTCAACGCCGCCAACGCACCGTTCCTGCCGCTGCTGCGTCGCTCCGCCAGGGGTGTGGCCGTTCATGTGGACGGGCTGGAGTGGAAGAGATCCAAGTGGGGCGGCAGAGGCCGAAGCTACTACCGCTGGGCGGAACAGGCCTCCGTCCGCGGAGCGGATGCGCTCATCGCCGACGCGGCAGGAATTGCCAGCTACTACCGCAATGAGTTCAACGCCGACACCCGGCTTCTGGTCTACGGGGCGCCGGAGAAAGGCAACCTAGCCATCGACAAGTTGGACGCCGCGGGATTGGTCCCCGGCGGCTTCCACTTGGTCGTGGCCCGGTTCGAGCCGGAAAACCACGTTGACCAAATCCTGGAGGGATACCGGAGCAGCAAAGCGCAGCTGCCCCTGGTCGTGGTGGGATCCGCGCCCTACGCGGCGGCGTACACCGAGCAGATCAAATCCCTGGCGGCAGGGGACAGCCGGATCCGGTTGCTGGGCGGCGTCTGGGACCAGGAACTGCTGAGCCAGCTCTATACCCACGCCAGGACCTATATTCACGGCCATTCCGTCGGTGGAACCAATCCTTCCCTGCTGCGCTCCATGGGGTCTGGAACAGCGGTGCTGGCTTATGACGTCGTCTTCAACCGCGAAGTGCTCGGTGCAGATGCCGGCCGTTACTTCGACAGTGCGGCGCGCCTGACCGGGCTGATCGAAGAACTGGACGCGGATGAGGGGCAGGCACGAGCCATGGGTGCCAGCGCCAGGGAAAGGGCGCAGGCCGCCTACCGCTGGGACGACGTCGCCGAAGGTTACCTGCGGCTCGCCAAAGACCTCGCCAGCGGAAGCAGCACCCGGAATCGACGGGCCGTCCGCAACCCGGACTCCGGGTGGAAGGCGAACGGTCCTGACGGGCCGGGAACGCTCCGCAACCTCATGCCGGAACTTGCTCCCGCATCCGCACCCCCACCCACCAGACCGGACCCACGACCGGCGACTGATGTCGTCCAAACTAGAACGAGGTAGTAAATGACACTGCGAACTGGGGCGCAGCCAACATTCCGAGAAGCGCTCGACGGACTTTCAACGGCCCAAAAAAGCTCCAAAGGAGCACCTGCATACTCCCGCTATGTAAACCGGCGCCTTGGCCGGTATCTGGCTGCAGCCGCCTGCACCGTGGGCCTGAGTCCAAACCAGGTGACAGCGCTTAGCGCACTTTCGACCTTCAGCGGCATTGGGATCATCGTTGTTGTCCAGCCAACCTTTCTGGCTTCCCTGACAGTGTCACTACTGCTGGTGCTGGGGTACGCCCTTGACTCCGCGGACGGACAACTCTCCCGGCTAACCGGCAGGGGGTCTATGGCGGGGGAGTGGCTGGACCACACTATAGATGCCTTCAAGGTCGGCTCTATCCACCTCGCTTTCCTGGTCTGTTGGTGGCGGTTCTATGACCTCGAGGCGCGGTGGCTGCTGCTGCCGCTGCTGTTCCAGGTCCTTGCCACCGTTCACTTTTTCTCCACCCTGCTGATGGACCAGCTCCGGCGCAGCCTCGGTGCAGCCGGAAAAGCGCCCATGGACGCCAACCGCTCCTCCTCCGCGCTGTACTCACTGGCAGTACTGCCCACGGATTTCGGAGTTATCTGCATACTGTCACTTCTGCTGTTTGTTCCCTGGCTGTTTACCGGTCTCTATATGTTCCTCTTCGCTTGTACCGCCGCGTTTCTCGTTCTGGCCCTGGGCAAGTGGTACCGAGAGGTGAAGTCATGGAACTGAGTGAATACCTGCTGCTGTTCCGCCGGCGCCTGCTGCTGATCCTGTTCATTGTGTTCCTTGCTGTGGACGCCGCGATCCTGGTGAGCTGGGTAAGCCCTAAATCCTATGAGGCCCGCGCGGACCTTTTCGTAAAGGCTCAGTCCTCCAGCAGTTCGTCCTATGAGGATTCGCAGTTCACCCTTCAACGGGTGAAGAACTACCCGGATCTGGTCAGGAGTCCCCAGGTCCTGGTGCCGGTGGCCGAAAAACTCGGCAATGACATGACTGCTTCCAGCCTTGCCCAGCGGGTCAGTGCCGAAAACCCCAAGGACACTGTGTATGTAAGGGTCACGGCCTCCGCTGCATCGGGCGAGGAAGCATCCGTCATCGCCAACCTTGTCGCCGAAAGCCTGGCCGATCAGATCCGGCTGTTGGAGAACGATGAGGATTCGCGGGCGGCTGTAGTCGACCCCCAAATCACGGTCCCCGCTGACCCTCCAGCCCATCCTTCGTCACCGGACATCGTCACCAACCTGGTCCTGGGGGCCTTTGGAGGCTTATTCCTAGGCCTCTTGGCGGCCATTGTTACGGACCGCAGGGGCGCTGCGCTGCATTCCGCGGAAGACGTGGTCACCGCTTCAGGAGTGGAACTTATTGGACGGATGCCGGTGCTGGGCAGAAGTGCCCGTCTTCCACTACGCAAGCAGGTAAGCGCGGACACGGAACTGCGTTCCCTGCTGACGCGCATTCTGCTCCGCACGGGAGGGCAGCTGCCCCGCATCGTCCTGGCAACGGGCGCATGCCAGCGCTCGACTGTGTCCGGAGAGATGATGCTCGAGGAATGGGGCCGCTTCATCGCCGACAGCGGACGAAGGGTTTGCGTCCTTCAGGGGGATGACGCAGTCCGTACTCCGTTCGGACTCCCGCAAGAGAGCCAGGGATTCACCGATCTGGTCACCGGCACTGTGGCGGCCGGAGAGGTGGTTCGCCAGGTGGGCAAAGGCTCGCTGTTCGCTGTTGCCGCCGGATCGGGGGCTTCCCATCTGGCCACTGACACTGGCCGGGACGCGGGAACCCTCATCAAGGAGCTCGCAGAGGATTTCGATGTGCTGCTCACGCTGGCTACCGCTTCCTCGGTGCCCCTGAATATGGAAATGGCAGGCGCCGTGTCACAGTGTGCGCTGGTTTTGGTCTCTTACGGATCAACGACTGAGGCCCAGCTGGATGCAGCAGTCATGGAGATGCGTTCCCTGGGCATCGAACCTCTGGGGATCGTCATGCTGGACGTGCCTGCAGGGGTACTGAAGGGTGTCCTTAGGTCCCGCCAGGCGGCGCCTCTGGCCGCCACGGAGGAACGCCAGTGAATACCTGGATCCAGAGGTCCGCCCCGTACGGGATATGGCTATTGCTGCTGGGCAGCACGGTGGCCTGGCGCAAGGGGTTCTATTACGAAGGCGGAGCCGATGGGGTAGTCCTGGCAAAGGCTGCCTGCCAGGCTCTGGCCTGCCTCCTTGCTTTCGCCCTTGCGGCTAACGCTCCGCAGCGACGGAAGATCCCGGGCAGGCCTTTCCTGCTGCTGTCTCTTTTCGTTTCGGTCGCGATGCTCGGTGCTGTCGCCGTTGGAGACGTGGGAGCCTCGGTTGTCCTGGCCGCGCGCCTGCTTCTAGTAGCGGCGACCGTGGGATTTTTACTGGCGGCTTCTCCCACCCCAACAGCCCTCAAGCCGCTGCTAGTGGCGATGGCGATCGTCGGTCTGATCAGTGCTGCCACTGGTCTGCCCGGCCTGTTGAGCGGACAAAGGCTTGCAGGTGTCCTTCCGCCGCTTCGGCCCAACGCGATCGCCATGCTGTGTGGAGTTCCTGCCATCGCCCTGGCTCATAACATCCTGCGGGGCAAAGGAACCTTCGTCCAGGTAAGCCTTCTCGGAGTATTGCTGGGCACAGTCCTTGCCACTGAATCCAGGACGGCTCTGCTGGGCCTAGCTCTGGCGGCAGTCGTGATTGTCCTCGGCCTCGGGAGGATGCGGCGTGCGGTCGCCACCGGACTGCTCGTGCTCGGAACGGTTATGCTCCCGGTTCTCCTCTACACCTCGGCGTTGATGAACATGGTGATGAGGCCAGGAAGCGCCTCCCTGCTGACCTTGAATTCCCGCACATTGGCCTGGGAGGCCGTGCTGGATACTTCCCCCCGCACATGGGAGCGGTGGGTCGGCGGGGGTCTGTCGATCAAGACGGTAACCGTCGAAGGGCAGTACTGGGATTCCCAGGTCTTGGACTCGAGCTGGATTTCCGCGCTTGCCCAGGCCGGCGTTCTCGGCGCACTTGTCCTTGCCGTGTGGGCTTTCTCTCTGCTGTCCCGCAGCCTGCGAAGGGCGCAGGACTCATTTTTGCCGGCCATGCTGCTGTTTCTGCTGCTGCGGAGCTTCCTCGAGAACGGGCTGACTGAAGTCAGCACCTCTTTCCTCCTGTTTTTTGCCATTTCGCTGGTGGTCTGGGAACCCCGGGAGACGGCAGCGGAGGCTGCTCCCTCCCGGGGTTACACGGTAATCAGCAGGTCACCGATTTCCGTCATGCCTCAGTTGGTAAAGGCGCCCAGATGACGTGCTCCCGAAGGCTGTCCGGCCAAGCCGGCAATGGAAGCAGGCAGTGGAACGGCAACTGCGCCGGCCTGGTCCTGGACCGTGCGGTTGGCGATAAGCGTGTTAGGCGCCAGGGGACTTGGCCCGGTGAGCTCCAGATGCGTTTTCTCCTGTCCAGTGGCCGTGCGGAATGCCGCGATACCGGTGTACACACGGGCGTTGGACTTGCCGCCGGACCATACCACTGCCCAGCCGGGTTGCTGCGCATTGACCCGGTGGTACACGTTGCCCTGGGCGGTGACCCGGAGCTGTTCAGCGGTGAACTCCCTGGAATAGTCCTCCACACACAGCAGGCAGTTTCCGGCTGCCGAGGTGGAAGCGATGATGTTGTTGCGGACGGTTACCGGTCCGTTGATCCACGTCATCGTCCTGTCGGGGAAGGGCTGGCGAGGATTGTGACCGGGAGTCGACTGGTTACTGGCCCGCCGCTTGTCCTGGACAATGTTTATTTGCCGGCCATTGCCGCTGAAGGTGTTGTTCCAAATCTCCACCTCGCTGGTGTTATTGACCTTGACTCCGAAGTTCCGGTTGTCAGCGATGACGTTGTCCACCAACCGCACCTTGGCGGAGATTTCGGCGGAGACACCGTGACTCGCATTGCCGGTCATGGCGTTGCCGGCCAGGTCAGCGTTGTATACGGACTCATCCAGCCACAGCCCTGTGCCGGCATTATTGCGGAAAGTGCTTTGCAGGACGCTGACGCCGCGCGTTCGTCCGACTTTCATGCCGCCGGCGACCGGCGCGGTCTTGAAACGCTCCACGTTGTTGCCGCTGGCATCCAGTCCGGTCACCATCAGTCCGTCGGCATACACGGCGCTGACACCCATCAGCCCGTTCCGGGCCGAGGTGACATTCCGCAGGGTGACCTTTCCGGCACCTACGGCAATACCGGTAGTGGAATTGTCGGTGATAGACACGTTCTCGAAGACGACGCCGGTTTTCTCAACGGTGACAGCGCCCATGTGGGGCACCGACGTGGCGAATCTCCGAATGCCGATTCCCCGAACTACGGAGTTCTCGGCGCGGACGCTCATGGCCTTGGCCAGCGCGCTGGCTCGAACGGTTTTTCCTGCCGGGTTCGTCCCCAGGTAGAGCTTCTTGGCAGCGTAATCAACGTAGAAGGTCCCGGCCGCAACCTCCGCCAGGGAACCTACCTGCTTCTGCGCCGCATTGTCGATCCATACCTGGTCGGGATGCGAGGCCATCGGGTAGGCCGGGTCTACGAAGGAACCTCCGTGCTCGGTTCCCGGCTTTCCCCACTGGTACGTGGGACTCGAATCGAAAGTGGGAGTCCACCCGGAGGCTGCGTAGACCTTACCGGTCGGCACGAAGTTGCTGACCTGACGGCTTCCATCCAGCCACACGGCCTCATTGGGGTAGGCCTGGACGGTCAACGGCTTGTTGACCGGGATGGTCACCTCCTCGTGATAGGTGCCGCCACGCAGAACAACCGTGCCGCCTTGGGAAGCGCGGGCGATAGCAGCGCCGATGGTGCGGAGCGGAGCCGCCAGTGTGCCGGCGGCGGAGTCAGAGCCGCCCGGCGCTGCGAAAACTGCACGGGCGGGAATGCCGTACGCGGTGCTTCCCACGGGGGCGGACCCTGTCGCGTTCCGGGAACCGGGTTCTGCCGGTGGCGGCGGGACGGCGGGCGGCTCGGGCACGGTGGGCGGTGCGGGGGTAACCGGCGGCTCAACGGGGGGAACCGGCGGTACCGGAACGGGCGGTGGCACAACGGGCCCCGTAGCCTTCCGCAGCTTCTGCGCGGCCAGATCATCATAGGCCACTGTCACTGGCTGGCTGGCTGCGGAGACATAGGTGGTGATCCGGAGCGTTCCCGCACCAATGATCCGGGCATCGCCCGAGTCCGAGGCGGTTTGCTGCCATTCGCCCGCTGTTGTACCGGCCAGCCATGCGCGGGCCTTGATCTCCACCGGCGAACTCCCTGTGGCCTGCAGTTCGACGTTCACCTTTTGTCCCGCGCCAACGCGGAATGGCAGGGCAACCGAGGGTGCCAGCGCCGATTTGGTGTCCGCTCCGTCTTTGGTGCGGGAGATGTCAAGAGCGGTATAGCCGCCCGGCAGGACACGGAGCGTGGCCTGGTAGAAGGAGCCGTCCTTGTAGCGCACCTGGAGTCCGGTATGGACTCCGCCTCCGCTCGTCGGGAGTTCGGATACCGAAACACCGTAGGAGGCCGAGAGGTCTGCCGCAAGGGACACGCCTGCTTCCACAGTGCGCGATGTGCCGGGCACCGGCATCTTCACGGTGCCCGTGCCCCCGGATACGGCGAGGGACGGAAGCCAGCTGGTGGTGTACCCGGTTCCGTTCTCGGATTTACCCCAGCCGTCCTGGACGGAGCGGGACATGGTGTCGCGCAGGATCGGGGTATCCGGAACGTATTCGGTCGTTTCAGCTGCAGAGGCGGGGACCTGAAAGGCAACGAGGCTAAGCAGTACCGCCGTGAGGACGGGAAGGTGCCGGCGTTTTCGGACGCGTTGGAAGGTGCTGGAAGAAGGGGGATTCATAGGGGTCTCTCGAGTAGGCCTGCCGCCCAGCTACAGACAAACGAAAAGTGTGATCAACCGAGACCTCCCGAAGTCAACCACAAAATGGCTTCGTTGCCAACATGTTATTGAAGGGGATGCTGTGAAAAAGTATGCCGTCGGCTACGCAGCCGGAGCATTTGACCTGTTCCATATTGGACACCTGAATATTCTCAGGCACGCAAAAAGCTATTGCGACTATCTGATTGCCGGAGTGGTATCGGACGAATTGTGTGAAAGCACCAAAGGTGCCCGGCCGATTATTCCGTTGGCTGAACGCCTGGAAATTGTCAGCAGCATTAAGTGTGTGGACAGGGCCTACGCCGAGGTTGAATCGGACCGGCTCGCCACATGGGAAGAGCTGCGGTTTGACGTTTTCTTCAAAGGGGACGACTGGCGTGGAACAGCTAAGGGGAGTGACCTGGAAAGGCGCTTCGCCGCCGTCGGCACTGAGGTTGTCTATTTCCCCTACACCGTGCACACTTCCAGCACAGCCCTCCGGCGCGCGCTGGCTGCATTAAGCGCCGGCCAGCCCCTCGGGGCCTCCGCAGGGGACCTGAGATGACCGTCCGGGCCGGGCAGCGGAATGCCGTGCTGGTCGCCCATCCCTCGGCAGAGCTCTACGGATCGGACCGGGTGCTGCTGGAGAGCGTCCGGGGGCTGAAGGAGGGTGGCGCCCGCGTGGTGGTGACCGTTCCCGCCGAAGGTCCCCTCGTGTCCGAGCTGCTGGAATGCGGCGCCGAGGTGGTGCTGTGCCGGACGGTGGTTCTACGCAAGGCACTGTTGTCCCCGCGCGCCCTGCCCATGCTGCTGCCCGCGTGCGTTGCGGCAACCGGGCGGATGCTGGTGCTGCTTCGGAGGCTGAAGCCGCAAAGCGTGTACGTCAGCACGCTCACGCTCCCGCTGTGGTCGGTTCTGCCGCGCCTGCTTGGACTCAGGGTCGTTGCGCATGTTCATGAGGGGGAGGACTCAGCCCGCCCCCTCGTCAAGCGGGCTATGGCTGCCCCGCTGTTATTTGCCTCCCGGATCCTGGTCAACAGCCGGTTCAGCGAAGCCGTTTTGCATGCGGCCCAGCCGCGCCTGAGGCGCCGCACCACAGTCGTGGACAATGCTGTCCCCGGGCCCTCCGCCCCGTTGCCGCTTCGGCAGGAAGTGCGCGGTGACGCCCGGATCACCTACGTGGGCCGCCTGGCGCACCGCAAGGGGGTGGACGTGGCCGTGGCGGCATTCGCCGAGCTCAGGGCAGCCGGGAGCGCAGCATGCCTGGACATAGTGGGGGCTGTCTACCCCGGCAACGAGGGGTATGAGGAACAGCTTCGCCAGACCATTCGGGATTTGGGCCTCCAGGACAGCGTCCACTTCCATGGCTTCCAACCCGACGTTTGGCCGTATTTGGCCAAGGCGGACATTGTGCTGGTGCCCTCCCGCGTTGATGAACCGTTCGGCAACACCGCCGTCGAAGCGATGCTCGCCGGGCGGCCGGCCGTGGTCAGCGACACATCAGGGTTACGGGAGGCGGCCGGCAAATACGGCAGCGTGCGGCTGGTTCCGCCGTCGGACCCTTTGGCCATCGCTGAGGCGGTGGAAAAAATGCTGGCCCAGTGGGACCGGTATTCCGACCTTGCCACTGAGGACGCGGTGCTGGCGGCCAGCCGCCACAGCCCGGAGCTGTACCGAAGCAGAATTGCCACGCTTTTGTTGCCGTCCGACGGGTCCTTCGCGAAGGGGAAAGTATGAACAGCCACGCACTGTCCGGGTCGCGCAAGTCCCTAGAGAACGACGCCGGGATCGCCGGTCCAGCGGGAACGCACCGCGTCTCCCGGCAACGGCGGGACATCCAGGGCCTGCGTGCCCTGGCTGTTGTAGCGGTGATCCTTAACCACCTTTTCGAGCGGCCTGTGGGCGGCTTTGTGGGTGTGGACGTATTCTTTGTTATCTCCGGCTTCCTCATCTCCGGACTGCTGGTGCGCGAGGTCGCGGCGAGCGGCCGAATCGATTTTGTCGCCTTTTATGTCCGGCGCGCCCGCAGAATCCTTCCCATGGCGCTCTTGGTAGTGGCGGTCACTGTGGCGGCCACATATCTGCTCTATAACCCGGCTAGGGGAGCATCCGTACGGACGGACGGCATTTTCGCCTCATTGTTCGCCGCGAACTGGCATTTCGCGGCCGTCGGAACGGACTACTGGCAGACCGACGGAGTGGTATCTCCCCTACAGCATTACTGGTCGCTGGCGGTCGAGGAACAGTTCTACCTCTTTTGGCCCTGGCTGATCATTGCCGCCGCCTTTATTGGAATGAGGACGGGCCGCCGTTCCGCAACTGCTGTCACCGCGGGGCTGATGGTGCTCGTGGCAGCAGCGTCGTTTGGCTATGCAGTGTGGCAAGTGGCAGCCGCACCCACCTGGGCCTACTTCTCGACGTTCACCCGCACCTGGGAACTCGCTGCCGGTGCGCTGGCCGCGCTGGCCCTGCCGTTCTTCGGGCGGCTGGACACCAGGCTGCGCAGCGCAATGGCGGTTACCGGGCTGGTGATAATCCTCGCCAGCCTGTTCGTAGTCCATCCGGGCAGCGGGATCCCAGCCCCCGGCGTAGCCCTTCCTGTGCTCGGGGCCGTCCTGGTGATTGCAGGTGGAACCGGACACACCACACGAAGCATGCTGCTCCTGACGAACCCGGTATCCCAATACCTGGGCCAGATATCCTACTCGCTGTATCTCTGGCACTTTCCCGCCATCATTCTGCTGCGCGTTTTCTTCCCCGATGCCGGGATGGCTTACGCGCTTGCCGTACTGTCTGTGACCATTGTCCTTTCTGTCCTTTCCTTCCATCTGGTGGAGGACCCGATCCGGCGTTCTGGCCTGTTTGGCAGGGCAGGGACACCCCGGGCGCCCGAAGGGCGGCAGGGCATTTCCAGCCGGGCACCTTCCCCCTGGAAGCCTGTTGCTCTTTCCGGACAGGGCGTGTTGACGGCGGCGCTTGCCGGAGTCCTGCTCCTGAACCCTGCCGGGCTAGGGGCGGGCGCCTCTTCCAGTGCCTCAGTGGCAACTGCGACGGGTACGCCGACGGCGAGTGCCGACGCCGGCGCAGCTGCAGACGCCGGCGCAGCCGTCCAGCCGGAGCCTGGTGCCGACGTTGCCGCAGCCGTTTCAGCCGCCCTGGCTGCCGGAGAGTTCCCGGAGTTTTCGCCATCCGTGGAGTCCCTTGGCACCTCGGCATGGATTAACGAGGTCAACAGCGACGGCTGTGCCGAGATCTCTGCCAGTAACTTCGATAAATGTGCCGAAGGACCTGCCAGTCCTGTCAAGACCGTAGCGGTGCTGGGGGATTCCTATGCCATCGCCTGGATGCCGGGCATCCGTGCAGTAGCCGAGGACGCAAACTACCGAGTGGTACCTCTGACCAAGGGCCAGTGCCCGTCCGCATCGGTCCAGGTGACACGGGACGGCGGCACGGATTATCCGGAGTGCGGAGAGCACCGGGAATGGGCCCTGGCACAGGTCAGGGAAATCAAACCGGACCTCCTCATCCTTGCGGATGCTGACAACACACTGTCCCGTCTCGCCTCCGGTTCAGGCGGAGACGGCACTCCGTCCGCAGTCAACGAGGTAGAGGGCGGGTTGGCGGACACCATCGCCGCGGTTCAGGACAGTGTTGGCGAGGTGCTGCTGCTCGCCCCGCCGCCCGCCGGCCGGAATCTCCAGGACTGTGTAACGCGCGTTGGATCTCCGGCTGACTGTGTGAGCACTGTCTCCGAACAGTGGCGCCAGATGCAGGAGGCACAAGAAGGCGCCGCGGGATCCACGGGTGCACGCTACGCCGCCACGGACAGATGGTTCTGTGACGCATCAGGTGCCTGCCCGGGATTCGTGGGAACGACCCCTGTACGCGTAGACACCTCCCACATCACGGCGGCCTATTCCCGCTTCTTGGCGCCGCTGCTGCAAAGCATCATGTTTGACTAGGGCATCCGGATCGGAGGCTGCCCCTTCGAAAAGACATCAGGAATGCTCTTCCGTTGCTGTAGCGGGACTGAATCCGGGGGACTTTCCCGGCTGATCAACCGAATTCAGTTCCGCGTTCGGGGACTCGGCGGCCGGTTCACGGCCGCCGTCGTCCAGCTTAGGCTTCCGTGTCCCCACTAGGAACGGCGGAGCATCGAGGAGCCAGGCGAACGGCGAGCGTTTGATCAGCGATCCGGCCGTTAGGCATAGCAGTATGGTCGGCAGCACCAGCAGGGGCGGCACGACGGCGGCAGCCACTCCCGGCGCACTCTGCAGCAGAGGCATCAGGCCGGTCAATTTGACCATCGCGCTCAGCGCAGAAACCAGGACAATATGGAAGATATAGACGGGTAGCGTCTGGGAACCAACCCGGCGCAGGCCGAGGGCCGCCCTTGAATCCATGTTGATTCGAGAAACAAGCTGCGCCGTGACGAACAAGGCCAGGCAAGAGAGCAGAGTCTCCAGCAGCAGCTCCATCCGGAACGCCGTCATTACTGCATAAACAGCGAGGTAAAGGCCGGCTGACAGGCCGAGGACGGCATAGCTTCGACGGCGGCTGAACCTCGCCCACAATGCAGCGCCGTGCACGCCCAGGTAGAACCACAGGAAGTTCGCCAGGACCGAGGGTATTTTGGCGGCATCGAATGGTTCGGTCAGCAGTCCCTGGGTATACGGCTGCACCAGGGGTGACAACGCACTCATCACGGCGAGGGGAATGAGGGCGTATGCGCTGCGGTTCCCCAGAACCCCCAGGAGAACTTTCGTGGCCAGGAAGAATACGGGCAGGGCATACAAGTACCAAAATGATGTGGGGAGCACCAGGCTCAGGAGCAGCTGCCCCACTTCCGGCTCGGTTTCGGTCGAGAGGAACGGGAGCCACCGGCGCAGCAGGAACAGCGCAGTCCACAGGACATAGACGTAATACAACCCGAGCGTGCGTGACCGGGAGCTGCCCAACGGGCGGCGCAGCGCTGAGATGCTCAGATATCCCGAGATGAAAAAGAACAGCGGCATCCTAAGGGGATTGAGCGCATCGCTGATTACCCACCACAAGCCCGGGCCGCTGTGGACCTCCGTCTCCATCCACAGGGACAGGTGATACAGGACCACCAAGACCATGCAAAGACCTTTTGAAAAATCGATCCAGGACAGCCGTTCTTTTCCCGCGCTGCCCGAATTGCCCCCAGTTGACACGCTTCCTCCTCTAATCGGCGTCATAGTGGCATATCCGCGGTCATTACGTAACCGAATTTCCGAACTATTCACCGCCCCCGCACAGTCTCCTGTGTGCCTGCCACCGGAACTAAGGCACTGCTCAGGTGCGCTCGCGGTCCTGCAGTGGGATGATTAGCACAGACTTGTGTTGCGTAATGGTGCCGGTCACCTGTGCGCATCCCCAACGGCCAGCCAAGGAGTTTCCCCCGTGCCTGTGGTTTCAACCCCCGAGACCCTCAAGCCCGCCGCAGGGCCGATTGACAACGCCGAGGTGCTGCGGATCCGCAACGACTTCCCGATCCTTGACCAGCAGGTCAACGGCCGTCCGCTGGTGTACCTGGATTCCGGGGCCACGTCGCAGAACCCGCTGAGCGTCATCGAAGCGGAGCAGGAGTTCTACGAGCAGCGCAATTCCGCCGTGCACCGCGGCGCGCACACCCTGGCCGTAGCCGCTACAGATGTCTTCGAGGACGCCCGCACCGCGATCGCAGGTTTTGTGAACGCCGCTCCCGATGAGATTGTCTGGACCTCCAACGCCACCGAGGCACTGAACCTGCTGACGTATTCCTTCTCCAACGCAGCGGCTGGCCGCGGCGGGCAAGCGGCCCGCCGCTTCGCTCTGGCGGAGGGTGACGAAATTGTGGTCACCGAGATGGAGCACCACGCCAACCTGATTCCCTGGCAGGAACTGGCTGCCCGCACCCGTGCAACACTGCGCTGGATTCCGGTGGACGACGCCGGTGCGCTGCGCCTGGACGAGGCCGAGCAGATCATCGGCCCGCGTACCCGGATCCTCTCCTTCACCCACGCCTCCAACGTGCTGGGCACCATCAACCCGGTGCCGGAACTGGTGGCCATGGCCCGCCGCCACGGCGCGCTCGTGGTGCTCGACGCCTGCCAGTCCGTGCCGCACCTGCCCGTGGATGTGAAGGCCTTGGACGTGGACTTCGCCGCGTTCTCCGGGCACAAGATGCTCGGCCCCACCGGGATCGGCGTGCTGTACGGCAAGTCCGAGCTGCTCAATGCCATGCCGCCGTTCCTGACCGGCGGTTCCATGATCACCACCGTGACCATGGACAAGGCTGAGTACCTGCCTGCCCCGCAGCGCTTTGAGGCCGGCACGCAGCGGATCTCCCAGGCCATGGCGCTGGGCGCCGCCGCAAACTACCTGCAGGAAACCGGCATGGACCGGATCCACGCCTGGGAAATGGAACTGGGCCAGCGACTGGTCTCCGGGCTGGAAGCCATCGAGGGCATCCGCGTGGTGGGTCCGCCGTCAGGCGTTGAGCGCATCGGACTGGCAGCGTTCGACGTCGCGGGCGTGCATTCCCACGACGTGGGGCAGTTCCTGGACGACAAGGGAATCGCGGTGCGGGTGGGTCATCACTGTGCGCAGCCGCTGCACCGACGGCTGGGCCTGGTATCCACCACCCGGGCGAGCACCTACCTGTACAACACCACTGACGACGTCGACGCGTTCCTGGACGCGGTAGCCGGCGTGCGTCCGTTCTTTGGAGTGAAGTAGCCATGAGCTCGGATTTGGAACAGCTGTACCAGCAGATCATCCTGGACCACGCCAAGACCCGGCACGGCGAAGGCCTCCAGGACGCGCCCGAGGGCGCGGCAGCGGGGGAGTCCCACCAGCTGAACCCCACCTGCGGGGATGAGATCACCCTGCGCGCGGTGCTGGGCGGGGAAAACCTGGACGGGATCAGCTGGGAGGGGCAGGGCTGCTCCATCTCCATGGCATCGGCCTCGGTGCTCACTGACCTGATGGCCGGGATGCCCCGGGAGGAGGCACTGAGCCTGGTGGAGAACTTCCGTGAGGTTATGCGTTCGCGCGGGACTGTTGAGGCAGACGAAGAAGTGCTTGGCGACGCCGCGGCGTTCTCCGGGGTTTCCCGTTACCCGGCACGGGTAAAGTGCGCCATGCTGGCGTGGGTTGCGCTGGAAGAGGCTGTGCGGGCAGCGGAGTAGGACTAGCCTGCAGCAGCCGCACGGGGAACGAGCGGCAGCTCAACACGGAACACGCTTCCAGCTCCAGGCCGGGACCTCAGGGTGATCTTTCCCCCATGGGCTTCCACAATGTCCCGCGTGATGCCCAGGCCGAGCCCGACGCCGGGAATGGCAGCTTTCTTCACAGCTGCAGACCGGAAGAAACGGGTGAAGGCTTCGCCCTGCTCCGCCTCAGTCATGCCCATGCCCTGGTCCTGGACCTCGATGACGGCACTGTCACCCTCCAGGCAGACCCTGATGGTGACGGTGCCGCCGCCGGGCGAATACTTGATCGCGTTGGAGAGCAGGTTGTCGAAGACCTGCTGCACCCGGACCGAATCGAAGAAACCGCGCACATCGTCTTGGGCATCCAGGGCCAGCTGCACTCCTGCCGCGTCTGCCCGCGGCTGGGCGGACCAGATCGCCGAGGCCGCCAGCTCGCGGAGGGACAACTCAACGGGCTCAAGATGCACCGAACCGGATGCCGTGGTTAGGAGGTCCGCCACCAGGACGAGCAGGCGCTCGGCGTTGCGCATCGCAACGGAGAGCGACGCCGCCAGGGATCCGGGCGCATCCTGGTCTTCCGTTTCGCTGATCGCCAGATCGAGATAACCGATGATGGAAGTCAGAGGTGTGCGGAGTTCATGCGAGACACTGGCCACGAAGTCTTCCTTGGCACGCAGCGCCTGCAGCATCTCCGTGACGTCGCTGAATGCGATGACCGACCCGTTGAACTCCCCCTTCTCGTCGGCGAGCGGACGGGCGGAAACCGACATGGCACGCTGCTCGATTCCGATGCCAACCGAGACGAGGCAATCCGAAAACGCTTCCCGGCGCATTGCCCGGGCAACGGGGCGTTCCCCGGCGGGCAGCGCCGTAACGCCGTCGGGCTTGAAAATGTGCATGTCCGCTTCGTCCCATTCGCCCGGGCCGGAAGGAAGAGCCAGCTCGTGGGTGGCCATTTGGCGGTTGTTCATCAGCATGACGTGGCCGTCCTTGGCCAGTACCACCACGCCAACGTCGATGGTGTCCAGCACCGCGTCCAGGAGCCGGGCGCGCCGGCGGCTGTCCTGCAGGCTCTGCTTCAGTTCCCGGTCCTTCGCCTCCAGGGCGCGCTGCTGGCCGGAGGCATCCTGCGTCATGACTGTGGCCGACTTATGGACCAGGAGCATAATGACCGGCACCAGGATTGACCGGGCGAAGTCCTGGAGGGACGGCTGGGTTCCGGCCAGCGGGCTCCAGATGATCAGCAGCGAACCCGTAATCGTCACTACGGACGCGGTCCGCGGCGCGAAGCCGGACCAGGCGAGCCAAAAAACCGGAAAAACCGTCAGCAGGAGCATTCCGGTGACATCGGGCTGGACCGCCCGGTAAAGCAGGGCAATGACGGCAAAGTCCAGGATGGGAATAACCCAGTAGGCGGGCTGGAAGAACTTCTCCCACGGCAGGGCAGCGGACAGCACGGTCAAAACAGTGATCAGTCCCAGACCCGTGAGGAAAGCGGGATCGGAAAAAGCCGAGGGCTTGTTCATGAAAACCACGGGTACCGAAACGAGGACCGCAACGAACAGCGGAAGCTGGCTTAGCGTGACGCGAAGGCGAAGGCTGAGTTCATGGAAATCCCTTCGAATTCCAAGCACGGACAGGGCATTGCCCCGAAAGCTGGACATCTGCCCGGTACCTCGCAATTTCGCCGTGAATGGAATCCTCAGTTTATCCGCAGAGCCTGTAGGATGCCCAATAAGGGGAGCGGGTACAGCAGGTCTCGCAGGACAGGAAAAACCAAGAACCTATGGAAACTCAGCGCGTCGCCGTCATTATCGAAGACGACAAGGACATTCGCGACCTACTGCATGCAGTACTCCAGCAGTCGGGTTTTGAAGTCCATGCAAGCCCGACCGGCCTTGAAGGGGTCGAGGCCGTCCGCCGGCACAACCCGGCCGTTGTCACCCTCGATTTGGGTCTGCCGGACATTGACGGTTTTGAAGTCATCCGCCAGCTGCGTCTCTTCAGCGACGCCTACATTGTCATGCTCACGGCACGTGCCGAAGAGCTGGATACCCTCATGGGCCTCGAGGCCGGCGCGGACGACTACATCACCAAGCCCTTCCGCCCGCGCGAACTGAGGGCCCGTATCTCAGCGATGATGCGGCGTCCCCGCAAGGATTCGGCGGCTGCCGTTCCGGAGGCGGCCCCCGCACCGGCGGCTGCGCAGCCGGCAGCGGCGGCGGAGCCCGCTGCGGCGAACGGCGATGACGTGTTTACCCACAACGGACTGGTGCTCGACGCCGGGACGCGTACCACGCTGCTGTCCGGGCGCGACGTTGAGCTGACCCGCACTGAATTCGATCTTCTGCACGCTTTGCTGGAAAGCGGCCGGCGGGTGCGGAGCAAGACGGACCTGGTACGGCGGCTGCGCGGCGAGGACTACGACACGGGGTCCTACATCAGCGAGTCGGATGAACGCACCATCGAAGTCCACGTGGGAAACCTCCGGCGCAAGCTGGGCGATGATTCGCGTTCACCCCGCTGGCTCGAGACCGTCCGCGGAGTCGGTTACCGGCTGGCACCGGCAAACTAAGGACGCCAGGCCCGGCGTCCACGCCCTGGCGCTGCGCCTGGAAGGCTGCGGACGCGGCTAAATCCCTGCCAGCATGTCACGCAGGGACGCGAGCGTGGCTTCGCCGCACTGCTGCATCGGTTCCAGCAGGGACTGCAGACCGTGGATATCGGTTCGCCCCACCATGTCCTGTGCAATTCCGGCGTAGCCGGCAAGCTGCTTCGCTCCCGCCATCTGGCTGGAGATTTTGATGCTCAGCACAACGTCCATGGCACCGGGATAATCGCCTCCGTCGAGGGAATTCACCAGCCGCGCGTAGCGTCCCTCCCACATGTTTATGTAGTTGCCGACAAACTGGCGGCATACATCCGGGCCCATCTGGTCGCTGAGGTCGCGCAGGGACGCACGCGACACGAGGACTTGGGAAACCGGGCTCTCGATCACGGCGGTCATGCCGGGAAAGGGCGGGCAGGAGCAATGGCGCGGGCGCGGGTCGCGCGGCCCGGAGGCGCAGTGCTGTGACGGGGAGACATGGGGGTCCTCCTGGACGGCAGCCGTCCCCTTCTGGGGGAAGGCAGTGTGGATCAGTACCGCCAACGGTCCCATGCCAAGCTCAGGAACAGTCCCCGGCGAGGCTCAAGATCACAGAAAGTTTGCAGGGGCGAAAAGCACCCACAACGCGGCGACGCCTGCGCCCGGGAGGGTGCAGGCGTCGCCGGACAAACCGAATACTTAGTCGGCGATGTAGAAAAGCCGCTTGTTCACGAACTCATCCATGCCCAGCGGTCCGAGCTCACGGCCGTAGCCTGAACGCTTGACGCCGCCGAAGGGAATGTCAGCTCCCTCTCCGACGCCGTTGACGTTGGCCATGCCAACCTGGAGCTGCTGTGCCACCTTGCGGGCGCGCTCTTCGTCGGTGGAGAACACCGCTCCGCCCAGGCCGTAGTCGGAGTCGTTGGCGAGCCGGACAGCTTCCTCATCGCTGCCTACCTTGTACACCACGGCTACCGGACCGAAGAGCTCTTCGCGGTACGCACGCATTTCAGGAGTAATGCCGGTCAGGACCGCCGGTGCCAGGTAAGCGGCCGGCCCGTCCTGCAGGGTGCCGCCGGCGTGCAGGGTCGCACCCTTGTCCACGGCGTCCTTGATCTGCTCTGCGAGTCCCTCGGCAGCAGTGCGGGAGGAGAGGGGGGCGTACGTTCCCTCAGCTGCTTCCGCCGGGTTCCCGGGCTTGAGGTCCTTGGCCAGGCTGGTCAGTTCGGCGACGAAGTCGTCATAGATGTCCTCGGCGACGATCATGCGCTTGTTGGAGTTGCAGGCCTGGCCGGTGTTCTCCAGGCGAGTGGCCCAGGCGTTGGCCGCCGCTTCCTTCACATCGTCGGTGTCCAGCACAACGTACGGGTCCGAGCCCCCGAGCTCCAGCACAACCTTCTTGAGGTTCTTGCCCGCCAGCTCGCCGATGATGGCGCCGGCACGCTCGGATCCGGTCAGCGAAACACCCTGGATGCGGGGATCGGCGATGATGTCCGCAATCTGGTCATGGCTGGCGAAGACATTTTGGTACACGCCTGCCGGCACGCCGGCGTCGTCCATGATCTTCTGGATGGCCAGCGCCGACTTGGGGCAGGACTCCGCATGCTTGAGGATGATCGTGTTGCCCAGCATCAGGTTGGGTGCCGCAAAACGGGCAACCTGGTAGTAGGGGTAGTTCCACGGCATGATGCCGAGCAGCGGGCCAACCGGCAGCTTCTGGATAACGGCCCGGCCTGCGCCGATTGCCTTGATCTCCTGGTCGGCGGCCAGCGACGGTCCTTCGGTGGCGAAGTAGTTGAAGATGTCGGTGCAGTACTCGGCTTCGCCTGCCGATTCCGGCAGCGGCTTGCCCATTTCTTCGGTGATGATGGCAGCGAGTTCGTCCATGCGCTCGGTGAAGAGCTCCGCAACGCGGCTCACGATCCGGCTGCGTTCCTCAATGGGAACTTCCCGCCAGGACTCGAAAGCTGCCTGCGACGCTGCAAGCGCATCCTGGATCTCGGCGTCGGTGGCCAGCGGGAATTCTTCTCCCGGTTCACCGGTGGCGGGGTTCACTACCCGGTAGGACCTGGCCGTTGTCTTGGAAGTGGTGCTCACGTCCGTACTCCTTACGCATTTATGTGGGTTATGTCATCATGCCGCGAAACGCCCTCCCGGGTAAACAAAATGCCTGATGGTGACGCGAACCGGGGGATCAGCGGCCCTCATTGCCGCTGCTGCGGTTTTCCCGGCCGGCTTCTGGTTCCCCGGGCACGCCAGGCGTAGACCGCAACCGTGCCCAGCGCCGCTCCCAGCCCGTTGGCCATAACGTCGTGCGGCGTGGCGTACCGCTCGGGCAGCAGCAGGGCCTGCGCTGCCTCTATGCCCGCAGAAAGACAAAGACCGGCGACGGCGGCAAGCCAGCTCCAGCGCGGGCTCAGCCAGGCGGCGAGCAGCAGTCCGGCCGGAAGGAACAGCGCCACGTTGGCAGCCGCCTCTACGAGCGTGTAGCCGACCCATCCCGGAGCACCCAGGGAGTGCAGCAGTCCAAGCGCCTGGTCCAGGTAGCCGCGCATGCCCCGGTCAACGGGCTGGGGCCAGAAGACAATGCATGCCAGCAGAGCCGCATACGCCGCCAGACCAAGCGCCAATAGCGGCCGGTGACGGGGTTTACGGCCCGCTGGAGCTGCCTGCATATTCACTGGGTCCTCGTCATGTGGAGCGCCCCCCCGCGGGCGAAATCGGCTGAAAGTGCGGGTGCCTGAACTGGATTGCGCAGATTTTGCGGCCCCGTTGCGGGGCTCTTGAGCATTGTTGCAAGGTTTTCCAAACCCTGTGCCGGGACCGTCCGGTTTCTTGAGAATCGGATAGCAGATTAGCCATGTCGGCGGGAACAGTTCCCGCCCGGAACACAACTCTTTAGGGGAACCGAATGAACAAGATGGCTAAAGGCGCACTGGCAACCGGCGTAGGCGTGGCACTGCTTCTCGGCGGCGGCGGAACGCTCGCGATCTGGAACGACACCGCCAACGCCACCACCGGGTCGATCGTGGCCGGCAACCTGGACCTCACGTCCGGTGCCGCCGTCTGGAAGAAGGCCGACGGAACCGTCATCCCCGACATCTCCAGCTACAAGGTGGTCCCGGGTGAGGTGCTGAAGTTCGAGCAGCCCCTGACCATCAAGCTCACCGGCGACCAGCTCAAGGCCACCCTGGCACCGGAGTTCGCCGGAACGTCGAACGGCTTCTTCAGCCAGCTGAGCTACAACTACAACATCACGCAGGCCGGCACCGAGCTCAAGGGCCGCGACCTCACCTCCGCCAACAACGGTGCAGCCACGGTTACCGCGACCGTCACCTTCAACCAGGCCGCAGGCAACAACACCCAGAACGCGGCCCAGGACCTTTCCAAGATCATCTACAAGCTGGACCAGGTCGTCCGCTAAGTACCGCTTCATCCGTTCATTCGGGCCGTGCGCGGCAGCACGCCGCGCACGGCACCCCCTCCAAACTTCAGCACCGTCGGAAAGCAGGGCATGGCAATGAGAGCAGCACTGAAAGGAACAGGGCTTGTGCTCTGCGCCGTGCTGCTGGGGCTCATGACCGTTCAGGGCACCTACGCCCTGTGGAGTGCTGCTGCACCGGCAGCGGCCGGAAGCCTCCAGGCCGCGTCCTTCAACGTCGAGATGGATGGCGGCACCGGCGTCGTCATGATGCGCCAGCCTGACGGCAGCCAGGGCACCGTTGGCCTGGCGACCGCTCCGCTCGGGCCGGTGAACGCCGGCCAGTCGGTGTACGCCGGCGTCAAGCTGACCAACCTCACCGATGCCGGTGGAACGTTCACGCTGGCAGCGGCTGCCGGCCAGCCGGTGGTTGGCGGCAGCCTGGCGCCCCTGCTGGCAGTCGAACAGCGCGCCGTCAGCGGCGCGGACCTTGCCGCCTGTTCCAACCCGGCTCTTTTCACGGGCACTGCTGCCCGGACCCTCGAGCTCCCGAAGAGCGCCTCAGGCGTCCTTTGCTTTCGAGTAACGCTCTCAGCGGAGGCAAACGCAGAGGGCCAGACTTCCACCATTTCGATTCCGCTCACCGTCGAACAAAAAGGATAGTGACTTCCATGTCAACAGGCCGCAGCAATCCCTCTCCGGCGCTCCGGGCACTGAAGTTCACCGGCTCAGCCCTGAGCTTGGTGGCCATGTGCGCTGCCGCGCTGGCCGCCCTGGTCCTGATCGTTATTCCCCTGGTGACCGGATCGCAGACCTACACCGTGCTGACCAGCTCCATGGCACCGAATTACGCACCCGGCACCTTCCTCGTCGTGAAGCCGATCCCGGCAGACGAGCTCAAGACCGGTGACGTCATCACCTACCAGATCGAGTCCGGGGATCCCACGGTCATCACCCACCGGATCATCGGCATCTCCGCGGGCCAGAACGGCGAGCGGCTGTTCACAACCCAGGGAGACAACAACGACCTGGCCGATGAAGCTGCCGTCCAGGAAGCCCAGATCCGCGGCAAGCTCTCCTACGCCGTGCCGTACGTAGGATTCGTGGCGAACGGGCTCGGCAGCAGTGACCGCGGTGAGATCGCCCAGTGGGCTGCTGTTGGCCTGCTCGGCTACGGAATCGTCCTGCTGGTCCGCGGCACCCTTGAAGCCAGGCGCAAGTCTCCGGAACCGGAAGTGGACGCGGTGGTCCTGGAGCTTCCCGTCCGCGAAGACACCGGCCTCCACTCGCGCTCCGGCGAATCCCGCACTGATGCCTTCAGCGACGACCCGGTCCTGCACGACTGCGACCACTGCGACCACGCTGTTTCAGGGTTCCATTCGGCCCGCGCCCCCAAGAGCGTGGCAGTCTGATGATGCCCCTCCGCCGGCCCCATGCGCCCCGCGGTGCCAGGGCCGGCCTGGCGCTCCTGGGAGCGGGGGTGTTCGCTGCCATGTCGCTGGCAGCCGCCCCCGCTGCCCACGCGGACGCCGACTCCCTCCAGGTCAGCTTCGACGGCTCCCGCTTCACTGGCTCCGCCAGCCAGCCGGTCTTTCCTGAGGGACTGCACCTGGTTCCCGGCAGCTCGCAGACCGGAGCCCTGTGGGTGCGGAACAATTCAGCCGAACCGGCTTATCTGTCCCTGGCAGTGGCCGGGCGCGGAATCGGTCCAGAGCTTGCCGGTTACCTTGAATTCCGTTCCCGGTATGGTGCAGGCGCTGAATCCGCTGCCTTGCCCGGCAGCGTCGCCTGCAGCGACCTTGGAACGCCCGTGCTGCTCGAAGCCGGAGCAGCACGCCGGGTAGATCTCAGCACAGGCCTGGTCCTGGAAGCCCCGAACTCCACCATGAACCAGCGGGGGTCCTTCGACATCCTCCTGCTGCTGGACTCGGCCGGCGGACGTTCGGCCTGCCAGTCCGCTGAGGCTCCGGACAACCAGGTTCCGGCCCCCGGCGGGCAGGACGGCGGGAGCAACACCGGTGGATCCGGAAACGCCGTGCAGGACACGCCCGGAGCTGCCGCCGCACTCGCTGTCCCCGGAACCGGGGGAGCGGCGGCTCCGCTGAATGCCGTACCCGTGTCCGGAGGGGCGGGCGCGGGACCGGCAGGCCTAGCCAAGGCTTCCGGTACCCCTGACCTTCCGCCGCGGATCGCACCGGCGTCGTTCATCGAAAGCACCGTGGAGCCAATCATCCGCACCTGGCAGGGTACGTTGATGGTGTTGCTGGCAGCCGCCTTCTTCGCGGCCGCTGCTGCACGGATACGCATAACCCGAAGGACGCAATGAAGGAGAACGAGCAGGTGGGCCAGCCACGGAAGAAGAACGCGCTGCAGCGTTTCCGGCAGCTTCCCGGATCCCGGGTCGCTGCCGCAGCCTTCGCGGTAACCGTTGTGCTGGGACTGGGCGCACCGGCTGCATGGGCCCTTTGGAGCCAGCAGGGCACCGCAGCGATTACGGTAACCGCCGGCAAACCGGTGCCGTCCGTTCCTGCACCGCAGCCCACACCCACGCAGCCGTCCACTCCGCCCGGGACCATCGTCAACCAGGCAGATCCCGTGTTCGCGGCTCGCCCCGGAAAACTGTCCCCCGGCACCTGCACGGCAGCCACCGGGAATCTGCGCACGGACACGACCTTCACCTGGGCCGGGTCAGGACCGGTAACGCACTACGTGATTTCCGTGACCTCGACGAACGCCGCCTACCCGTACGCCCAGACACAGACTGTTCCGGCTGCCAGCGCCACGTTCCGGTTCGACCGCTCGGCCGTCGACCAGTACGGTAAGCCCGTCTCGAACCCGACGCCGTACTACACGGACTACCGTGTTCGCGTCATGCCCATGAACGGATCGGTAGCCGGTGACCCGCTCTACTGGACGTACAAGTACGAGCACTACAACGTCACCAACTGCTACTGGGCGGATCCGCACGCCGCGGCGGCACCCAACGCTGCGCCCCTGGGCAAGATCAATCCCCTCACATGCACACTCCCGGAGCTTGTGCGGGGCAGGGACGGATACGCCGATCTGGTGCTGAACTGGGCGGTTTCCTCCGGCGCAGCGAGCTATGACGTGACGATCCGTGCAGCCAACGGACGCTACGGTGCGCAGGCCAACCAGGCAGCAGCCCAGACCCGGTTCCGGACCAGCCTCACCCAGCCCGGCGGATCCACCCAGCACTTTGGCCAGTACTCGGTGCGGGTGCAGCCCATGAACGGAACAACGGCCGGAGACCCGGTGTACCTGACCTACCAGCTCGGGGCCAACAGCCACGAATGCTGGGCTACCGGAAACGAGCTGCGCGGCTGAGGGCCGGCCGCTGCCGGGGGATACCTGACCGGCAGCGGAGGGCTAGCGTCCCTGCTGCCCGTCCTCCTGCTGGAACACATCGGGGATGCCGTCATTGTCTGCATCGACCCGCTCGGCCTTCTCCAGGACGGCATAGTGCCGGTTGCGGATGGTCAGCAGGATTGATGCCAGGACAGCGGCGAGCACGGATGCGGTCAGGATGGCAATCTTGGCATCTTCATGGTGCGCCGAACCCAGACCGAAGCTGAGGTCGTTCACCAGCAGGGACACGGTGAAGCCGATACCGGCAAGGATGCCGATGCCGGTCAGGTCCACCCATTTCACGGACCTGTCCAGGGTCGCCTTGGTGAAGAAGGTCAGCACCCACGTGGTCAGCAGCACGCCGATCGGCTTGCCCAGCACCAGGGCGGCGACAATGCCGACGGCCACCGGATCGGTCAGTGCCCGGCCCAGGCCGTCAAGCCCGCCGAAAGCGACGCCGGCAGAGAAGAACGCGAACAGCGGAACGGCAAAACCGGTGGAGATGGGACGGAAGCGGTGCTCGAAGATCTCCGCCAGGCCGGGCTTGTCCTCACTGTGCGGCAGTGTTCCGCCGGACGGGTCGCGGCGCAGCACCGGAACGGCAAAGCCAAGCAGCACGCCGGCCACTGTGGCATGCACTCCCGAGGCGTGCATGAGGATCCAGACGGCGACGGCGAGGGGCGCCAGGAACACCCAGAACGGCCAGCGCCGGGCACCGAAGAACCGCTGCCCGCGCTGGACCAGCAGCGTGAAGGCCGCCAGCGGAATCAGCGTCAGGCCCAGCATCAGCGGGTTCACGTCTTCGGAGTAGAAGAGCGCGATGATGGTGATCGCAATGAGATCGTCCACCACCGCCAGGGTCAGCAGGAAGATGCGCAGTGCCGTAGGCAGGTGCGAACTGATGACAGCCAGTACCGCCAGTGCGAAGGCGATGTCGGTCGCCGTCGGAATGGCCCAGCCGCGGATGCCGTCGGACCCGGTGGCCAGCTGCACGCCAACGAAGATCAGGGCAGGAATGATGACGCCGCCAAAGGCCGCCGCCACGGGCACGATCGCCTTGCTGATCTGCCGCAGGTCGCCGGCAACGAACTCCTTCTTGAGCTCCAGGCCCACCAGGAAGAAGAAGATCGCCAGCAGCCCGTCAGCGGCCCAGGCGCCGACGCTCAGGTCCAGGTGCCAGGGCTCGTAGCCGAAGCTGAAGTCACGGATCGCGAAGTAGCTTTCCGACGCCGGTGAGTTGGCCCAGATGAGCGCGGCCACGGTGGCGATCAGCAGCAGCACGCCGCCGACGGTCTCCTTGCGCAGGATCTCCCCAATGCGCAGGTGCTCGCGGTAACTGGAGCGCCCGAAAAAGACCTTGGTGCCGCCCGACGGCTGGGAATTTGGCTCGTGTGAGGCCATGAACGAAGGCTCCTAAAAGGTAAGCGGGTACGGAAGATTTGCTGCCGACCAGACTTCCCGGCTCACCGTCCCCTATTTTACCGAGGCTGCGGCCCCGGGGCAGGGACACAGCAGCACAAAAGGCTAGCCGAGCAGGCCCCGCACGCCGATTACGGCGGTGGCCAGCGCGAAGATGATCGCCGTGCTGATCATCATGAGGTTGGTGGTCAGAAAACGGGTGGGCGCCCCGCTGGCATCACGTGCCTGCGGGTCCTTCAGGACTCGCTTGAGGAACACGGGCCAGACCATGATCGACCACAGGCCGGAGATCAGCAGAACGAAGGCAAGCGGGGTGGAAAGCTCCAAGTGAATACTCCTGGTAGGGCGCGGCTGCTAGTTGTTTTCGATCCACTTGCCGGCCTGGGCAGCCTGGATGGTCAGGGCCTTGCCGATCATCGGCTCGGCGGCCTTGGCGATCTTGTCCCCCAGGAAGGGGATGGAGGAGCTGACGGTTCCTTCTACGTCTACACGGGTGCCTTCGGCCAGGACAACCAGCCGCTGCACAGCGCTGACCTTCAGCGGCACGCCGCCCACGGACAGGTCAACGGAAGCGGTGCGGGAGCCGTCAGCGGCCGGGGCGTCCCACGCTTCCTTCTGCGTCACGGTCAGGGAGGACCCCACGAGCTTCTTTGCCATGTCCGGAAGGCGGTCCGTAGGCAGCTGGCGCACGGCAGTGAGGGTGAAGGGACCGGAGGTATCGCCGTCGACCGTCAGGGAAACCAGGGAACCGCCCACGTGTTCGCTGATGCTGCGGACGAATCCTTCGTCAGTGAAGGTCTTGGTCAGCGCGGCGGCGTCGTAAGGCAGGGTGGTGGAAGCAGACAGGGCCATGGGGTCCTCCGGTAGGAAATGTGCGGCAGGCCCGGCTTTTCAGCACCTGGCCCGCCAAACATCCTAGTCGCTTTCCCCGGGGAGCCCCCAAAGCGGCCGGTCCCGTCCGGCTCAGGGGATGCGTACGCACCCCACGATCTCCATGTCCGTGTTCTGCAGCACGATCGAGTTGCCGGATGCGTTGTCCGGCACCAGGAACGGCACCGTGACGGTGGCGGCTGCCGAACCGTCGGATGCGGTGGTGAAGTCCAGCACCACGGTGGCGTTCGGGTTGTCCCCGCTGCCTTCGTGGACGTACTCCGGCCCCAGGTCCCCGGGATTCTCGGCGCACGGACCCTCGTGCAGGATGCCCTGGTACGTGGCGCTGGCCGGGAAGTCCTGCCCCTGCATGTCCACGGTGGTGTCCATGTCCGTTTCAGAGATGGTCAGCTCCACTTCGGTACCCTCCGGGATCAGGGACTCCGTGTCTTCGGTGGGGTACGACGTCGCAATGGCGTTCTCGCACCACGGCCCGAAGCTGCCCTCGATGACTCCGCCGTCCAGCGGCGTCGGCGACGTGTCCGGGCACCGGTCGGCGGCGACGGTGCGGCCCGGTCCGGCGGCCTGGCAGGACGACGACGTCGCCTCGGGTCCGGATTCGCAGTCGCTGGGCAGGGTGGACGACGCCGCCGGGGACGTGGCGTTGTTTGCTGTGTCCTCCTGGTTCCCGGCGTTGGAGCAGGCTGTGAAGAACAGCGAAACCGCAGTCAGTGCCGTGAGCAGGAACAGGGTTTTGCTGGTGAGTCCCGGTGAACGTCCCATGGGGCAGGCCTCCGATGCGCTGGGATGAGGCGGTTCCAGTGATGCACGTGCTATCCCAGCGTGGCAGCAGGGGCGGGGAAAAGCCACAGTCCGTGCCCTCACGCAGGCGGGAAACCTAGCCGAATCCGCAGGATTTGGAAAGGGGGCCGAAGGATATTGGGCGCGGTTCCTCGGGCGCTCTGTTAGGACGCCGAAATCCCCACTAGCGTCGCGGCACGGCTTGTGCCACGGGGGCGGCGCGCAGCAGGCCATTCATTCACTCGCACTCTTAGTAGGGGAACGATGAAACTCAGTAAATCCATGCGCGGGGCTGGCCTGGCCGCCACCGTTGTCCTCACGCTTTCAGCCGGCGCACCGGCAGCGTTTTCCGCAGAACTGAACTCGGGCGGGAAGGGAAACCAGGGTTCGCAGCAGGGCCCGGGCAAGAACCAGGGAAAGCCGGGGAACGGCCACGGCAAACCGGACAAACCGGGGAAACCCGGGCACGGTCCCGGAAAACCGGGCCATGGTCCCGGCAAACCCGGGAAGGATGATTCAGAGAAGCTGCGGGACAAGGTGACCGTAGAGGGCGTCTATTCCCATCTGAAAGCCCTCCAGCGTGCGGCCGACCAGAACGGCGGAAACCGTGCGGCCGGAACACCGGGATACGAAGCCACAGCGCAGTATGTGGAGGGACAGCTGCGAAAGGCCGGCTACGAGCCGTTCCGCCAGCCCTTCACCTACGAACAGTTCGTCCTCAACGGAGACGCACTGGAGCAGGTCTCGCCGAATCCGGCGGCCTACACTGCCGGGGAGGACTATCTCACCATGAGCTATTCCGGCCCCGGGGATGTCACCGGCGAAGTTACCGCCGTGGACATCAACCTGAGCGGCGACCGCGCCAACACCTCCGGCTGTGAAGCCGGGGACTTCGCGGACTTCACTGCCGGGAACATCGCCCTCCTGCAGCGCGGTACCTGCCCCTTCGGAGACAAGGTGGCCAACGCCGCCGCCGCCGGGGCATCCGGCGCGATCGTCTTCAACCAGGGCAACGAGGTGCCGGGTGATGACCGCTTTGGACTCGTCAACGGCACGCTCGGGGACAGCCTCTCGCAGATTCCCGCCGTCGGCGTCACCTTCGAGCTCGGCGAGGAGCTGGCCGGAACGGCCGGTGCCGCACTCCGTCTGGCGGTTGACTCCACGGTTCAGGAAACCGAGACGTTCAATGTCATCGCGGATACACCCAAGGGCGACCCGACCCGCCAGATCGTGGTTGGTGCGCACCTCGACTCCGTATCCGAAGGACCAGGCATCAACGACAACGGCAGCGGAACCGCGGCCATCCTGGAGACTGCCGTCCAGCTGGGCAAGACCGGCAAGTTCAAGCTGGAGAACCAGGTGCGGTTTGCCTTCTGGGGCGCCGAGGAAGACGGACTCCTGGGTTCGGCACACTACGTCGAGCAGCTGGACGAGCAGGCCATCGCCAACACCCTGCTCAACCTGAACTTCGACATGCTCGGTTCAACGAACTTCGTCCGGTTTGTCTATGACGGCGACGGAGACGCCTTCGGCTCAACGGGTCCGACCGGCTCCGACGTCATTGAAGGTGTCTTTGAGGACTACTTCGCATCCCAGGGACTGGCAACGGCTCCCACGGAGTTCGACGGCCGCTCGGACTACCAGGCGTTCATCAACAACGGCATTCCGGCCGGCGGCCTGTTCACCGGTGCCGAAGGCCTGAAGACGGACGAGGAAGCTGCGCTGTTCGGCGGAACCGCAGGGGAGTCCTACGACCCCTGCTACCACGCGGCGTGCGACGACCTGGGCAACATCAGCAAGCAGGTACTCGGCGAAATGTCCGACGCCGTGGCCCACACCACGCTGACCTTCGCCCAGTCGGACGCGGATATCCGCGGCGGTGCAGGCGTGTCGGCACGGGCGCTGCCCTCGGCTCCGACAAGCTCCGGCCCCACCTACAAGGGCCACGAGGCCCTGCGCTAGCAGAACGCTCGCACCCACTAGGGAAGGCCGTCCGCAGGAAACTGCGGGCGGCCTTCCCCTTTGCCCGGTGCCATCGCGAGGGGCAGGAATTCGCCCTCAGCGGTATCCCCGCTTCCGGCAGGCGGGCAGCGGGTAGGCTGGAATTACCTACCCGGGGTTGATTGCCAGCTTCGGGTTCTTGCGTTGCCTGCCCTGAAGGAGATACCCCCGCAATGAGCCTGAACGGTCTGCGCGCCGCCCTCGCCGAGGACAAGTCCTACTCCCGCCTCAGGGCGCATGCCGCGCGGGTTCCGGCCAAGCGCAGCCAGGACCTGGAGATCGGCGCGCCGCAGGGAATGCGGGCCGCGCTGCTGGCGGAAATGGTGGACGGGCTGGCCGAAGCGCACGACGGCGCTGCTGGCAACACCGCCGGCGCACCGCCGGTGGTCCTGGCCGTTACCGCCACCGGGCGTGAAGCCGAGGACCTCGCCGCCGCACTGCGCAGCTACCTGCCGCTGGCCGGCATCGAGGAGTTCCCGTCCTGGGAGACCCTGCCGCACGAACGGCTCTCACCCCGCTCGGACACCGTAGGCCGGCGGCTCTCCGTCCTGCGCCGGCTGGCGCATCCGGAAAACGATCCCGTTCAAATCGTTGTCGCGCCGGTCCGCGCCGTCGTGCAGCCCCTGGTCAAAGGACTGGGCGACCTGCAGCCGGTGTCCCTGGCCGTAGGGGATGAACGCCCGTTCGACGCCGTCGTCAAGGCGCTCGCCGACGCCGCCTACGCCCGCGTGGACATGGTCTCCCACCGCGGAGAGTTCGCCGTGCGCGGCGGCATCCTGGACGTCTTTCCACCCACCGACGACCACCCCATCCGCATCGACTTCTTCGGCGACGAGGTGGACTCGATGCGCTGGTTCGCCGTCGCCGACCAGCGCACCCTCACCGGCGAGCACGTGGTCCACCCCAAGGAGCTCTACGCCCCGCCGTGCCGCGAACTGCTGATCACCCCGGACGTGATGAGCCGGGCTGCGAAGCTGCAGAGCCAGATGCCGGCCGCTGCGGACATGCTGGAGAAAATCGCCGGCGGGATCGCCGTCGAAGGCATGGAATCCCTGGCTCCGGTGCTGATGGAGGAAATGGTTCCGCTGATGAGCCAGCTCCCGGCCGGTTCCATCTCCGTGGTCATCGAACCCGAGAAGGTCCGCGCGCGTGCCCACGACCTCGAATCCACCAACGAGGAATTCCTCGCCGCCGCCTGGGCCACAGCGTCCGACGGCGGTGCGGCGCCGGTCGATCTCTCCGCCGGCCTCAGCGCGGACCTGGAAGCTGCCAGCTTCCGCTCCCTGACGGACACCCGCTCCGCGGCCCTGGCCAACGACGTCGCGTGGTGGGCCATCACCTCCTTCAACCCGGATGACGAAACCGTCCTGGACATCGACACGCTGACGATCAACGCCCGCGAACCCCGCGGTTACAAGGGCGACGTCGCGGAGATGATGGACTTCATCGGCTCCCGCATCAGGGACCAGTGGCGCCTCGTCGTCGTCACCGAGGGTCCCGGCCCGGCCTCCCGGCTGGCCGAACTGTTCCACGACAATGACATTCCCGCCGCCCGGGTGGAGTCCCTGGACTCCGCCCCGCAGCCGGGCATCATCGAGATCACCACCGCCAGCGCCGGACGCGGCTTCGTCTTCGACAACCTGAAGATGGGCCTGCTCACCGAGGCGGACCTGCTGGGCCGGGCCAGCACCTACTCCACCAAGGACATGCGCAAGATGCCCTCCCGGCGGCGCAACGCCGTCGACCCCCTGCAGCTGCAGGAAGGCGACTACGTGGTGCACGAGCAGCACGGTGTGGGCCGGTTCAAGGAACTGCTGCAGCGTGCCACCGGGGCCGGAGTGAACAAAACTGTCCGTGAGTATCTGGTGCTGGAGTACGCGCCGTCCAAGCGCGGGGCACCGGGGGACCGGCTGTTCGTGCCCACCGACCAGCTGGACCAGATCACCCGCTACGTGGGCGGGGAAACCCCGGTGCTGTCTAAGATGGGCGGCTCCGACTGGGCCAAGACCAAGTCCAAGGCGCGCAAGGCCGTCAAGGAAATCGCCGGGGAACTGATCCGGCTCTACTCCGCACGGATGGCGTCCAAGGGCCACGCCTTCGGGCAGGACACCCCGTGGCAGCGCGAGCTGGAAGAAGCGTTCCCGTACGTGGAGACCCCGGACCAGCTGACCACCATCAACGAGGTCAAGGCGGACATGGAACGCGAAGTTCCGATGGACCGCCTGGTCTCCGGCGACGTCGGCTACGGCAAGACCGAGATCGCGGTGCGCGCCGCGTTCAAGGCCGTGCAGGACGGCAAGCAGGTTGCGGTGCTGGTGCCGACGACGCTGCTCGCCCAGCAGCACCTGGAAACCTTCTCGGAACGCTTCTCCGGCTTCCCGGTCCGCGTCGCCACCCTCTCCCGCTTCCAGACGGCCAAGCAGGCCAAGGAAGTGATCGAGGGTGTGCTGAACGGGTCGGTGGACGTCATCATCGGTACGCACCGGCTGCTCTCGCAGGAGGTCCAGTTCAAGGACCTCGGCCTGGTGATCGTGGACGAGGAGCAGCGCTTCGGCGTCGAGCACAAGGAAGCGCTGAAGAAGCTGCGCACCAACGTGGACGTGCTGGCCATGAGCGCTACGCCGATTCCCCGAACCCTTGAAATGTCCCTGACCGGAATCCGGGAAACCTCCACGCTGGCCACCCCGCCGGAGGAACGGCACCCGGTCCTGACCTATGTCGGCCCGTACACAGACAAGCAGGCCTCGGCCGCGATCCGCCGCGAACTGATGCGCGAAGGCCAGGTGTTCTTCGTCCACAACCGGGTCTCCTCGATTGACCGGACCGCCGCGCACCTGCAGGAGCTGGTCCCGGAGGCCCGCATCGCCGTCGCGCACGGGCAGATGAGCGAGGCGAAGCTTGAGCAGATCATCGTGGACTTCTGGGAGAAGCGCTTCGACGTGCTGGTGTGCACCACCATCATCGAAACCGGCCTGGACATCTCCAACGCCAACACCCTGATCGTGGACCGGGCAGACCACTTCGGCCTCTCCCAGCTGCACCAGCTGCGCGGACGTGTGGGCCGCGGACGGGAGCGGGCCTACGCGTACTTCCTGTACCCGTCGGAGAAACCGCTGGGCGAGGTGGCGCTGGAGCGGCTGAAGGCCGTCGCCGCGCACAACGAGCTCGGTGCCGGCATGCAGCTGGCCATGAAGGACCTCGAGATCCGCGGTGCCGGCAACCTGCTGGGCGGGGAACAGTCCGGGCACATCGCCGGCGTCGGCTTTGACCTGTACATCCGGCTGGTCGGCGAGGCAGTGGCGGACTTCCGCGGCGAGGCCGAGGAGAAGGCCGCCGAGATGAAGATCGAGCTGCCGGTCAACGCGCACCTGCCGCACGACTACGTGCCGGGGGAGCGGCTGCGGCTTGAGGCCTACCGGAAGCTGGCTTCGGCGCTGACGAACGAGGCGATCGACGAAGTCCTTGCCGAGCTGGTGGACCGCTACGGCGAACCGCCGCAGGAGGTGAAGAACCTGATCGACGTCGCCCGGTTCCGGGTGGACGCCCGCTCTGCCGGACTGACGGACGTCGCGCTGCAGGGCAACTTCATCAAGTTCTCCCCGGGCGACCTGCCCGAATCCCGGACCATGCGCCTGCAGCGGATGTACCCGGGCTCGCAGGTGAAGCCGGCGCTGAACGCGATCCTGATTCCCAAGCCGAAGACGGCGAAGATCGGCGGCCGGGACCTGCAGGACGCCGAGATGCTGCAGTGGGCGCACCAGGTGCTGGACGCGATCTTCAAGGAGTAGGCGCTGGACCCAAAAAAGCGTGCCTCCTTCGGGAGGGGGATCAGGCCGAAGGAGGCACGCAGCTTGTTGTGCCGGACAGCCCAAAGGGCCCCCGGCAAAGGAGGCCCCAGGGGAACACCGGCAGGCCGGCTAGGAGTCGAACCCCATGCCGACGGCGTCCATGAGCTTCAGCCACGGACCGCGCTTACCCTGCCGGCGGTCCGAGCGGACCATGGCAGCGGTAGTGATCTTCACGCCGAGCCACGCAACAGGCTCGGGCGGGAAGGGCAGCGGCAGCTTGCGGACCAGTTCCAGGGAGGTGCGCCGGGTCTTGGCACCGGAGAGCAGGTCCAGCAGCACGTTGGCAGCGAACCGGCTGGCACCTACGCCCAGGCCGGTGAACCCGGCAGCGTAGGCTACCCGTCCGCCGTAGGCCTTCATGAAGAAGGAGAAGAACCGGCTGCAGGTATCGATTGCTCCACCCCACTTGTGGGTGAAGCGGATGCCCTCGAGCTGTGGAAAGGTCGCGAGGAAATGCGCGGCCAGGCGCCGGAAGGATTCCTCGCTCTGGTCGTATTCCGGCTTCATGCTGCGTCCGTAGTGGTAAGGCGCGTCGTAGCCGCCAAAGAGAATCCGGTTGTCCTCGGTGAGGCGGTAGTAGTGGAACCGGTTTGAGACGTCGTCCAGGCCCTGGCGCCGCGACCAGCCGATCGATTCGAGCTGCTCCTCGGTCAGCGGCTCGGTCATCAGCGCGTAGTCGTAAACCGGCACAGTGTGCAGCCGCGCGCGGCGCAGCAGCGACGGGAACACGTTGGTCGCCAGGGCCACCTTCGCCGCCGACACGCTGCCGCCGTCGGTCTCCACCTCGACGCCGTTGCCCGACTTGGCCAGCGAACGCACCGGGGAGTGCTCGAAGATCTGCACGCCGAGTTCCAGGCAGGCGCGCTTCAGGCCCCATGCGAGCCGCGCCGGATCGACCAGGGCGCTGCCCTTCTTGTTCCAGGCCCCGGCCAGATACAGGGGGGACTTCACTTCGGCCTGGACCTTGTCCCGGTCGAAGAACTCCGTCCCGTCGTGCCGGGCTTCCTCCTGCAGCCACTCAACCTGGTGCGGTTCGGTGGCCAGGGCCAGGGTGCCGTTCCACTCGAACCCGCAGTCGATTCCGTAGCGGTCGATGGTTTCGGCGAATTCGGCCAGGTTCTCGTCGCCCATGTCCTTGAGCAGGTCCACCTCCTTGGGCAGGTGCTTGACCCCGTTGCTGTAGCCGTGGGTCAGGCTGGCGGAGACGAACCCGCCGTTGCGGCCCGACGCCGCCCAGCCCACCTCCTGCCCCTCCAGCAGGACCACGGAAGCGGACGGGTTGCGTTCCTTGGCCAGCAGCGCGGTCCAGAGCCCGGTGTACCCGCCGCCGACCACCACGAGGTCAGCGGCCATGGGTGCTGCCAGCGGAGGCAGCGGAGCGGGGCGTTCGGGGCGGTCCAGCCAGTAGGGGGCGGGGGAGGCAGCGGAAAGGGCTGCGGTGACGGCGGCGGCCGGGATGCGCTGCTCGGCGAGGTCGTAGGCGGTTGGGGTGGTGCGTGGCACGGTATCTGCTTTCGATCGGTGGTGGTTCGCAGGGAGGGGCAGGGCGCCGCGGATCAGGCCGGGCGGTAGCCGGTGGTTTCCGGCGGCACCGCGTGGCGGATCATCAGGTGGCGGGTCACGGAGTAGTCCAGCAGCGGTTCAATGCTCATGTCCTTGCCGAAACCGGACCCTTTCACTCCGCCGTGCGGAGCCTCCGAGGCCAGCGGCAGGTGGTCATTGATCCAAGTGACACCCACTTCCAGCTGGTGGCTGACCCGGATGGCACGCCCGACGTCGGCGGTCCAGACTGAGGACGCCAGACCGTACGCGCTGTCATTGGCCAGGGCGACGGCGTCGTCCTCCGTGTCGAATGGCAGGGCCACCAGCACCGGGCCAAAGATCTCGCCCTGCACCAGTTCCGAGGACTGCCCTGCGCCAACCACAAGGGTGGGCGGGAAGTAGAAGCCGGGTCCTTCCAGCGGTGAGCCGCCTTCCAGCGCCTGGGCGCCGGCGTCGACCGCCCGCTGCACGAACCCGGCAACCTTTTCCCGGTGTGCTGCGGAGATCAGCGGGCCGATGTGCGTGGCCGGATCGTGCGGATCGCCGATATTGATGCCCTTAAGTTCCGCGCGCAGGGCGGCAACGGCGTCGTCGAAAATGCTGCGGTGGATGTACACGCGGGTGGCCGCGGTGCAGTCCTGCCCGGTGTTGTAGGTGGCGCCCAGGGCGACGGCTCGCGCCATCTGGGCTACGTCCGCGTCGGCGAAGACCAGCGCCGGGGCTTTGCCGCCCAGTTCCAGGTGCACCCGCTTGACGTCCTTGACCGCGCCCTGCATGACGGCGCGTCCAGTGGCCGTGGAACCGGTGACCGAAACCATGTCCACTCCCCGGTGTCCGGCCAGGGCGGAGCCGATGTCCCCGCCGCCGGTGACCACGTTCAGCACGCCGGCGGGCAGGCCTGCCGAGGCAGCCAGCTCGGCCAGCCGCAGCGTTGAACCGGGTGTCAGGGGAGCAGGCTTGAGGATCACGGTGTTGCCGGCGGCCAGCGCGGGGCCGGCCTTCCACAGCGCCATGATCAGCGGGAAGTTCCACGGCGTAATGCCTGCAACCACACCCACCGGGCGGCGGACCATCATGGAGGTGTAGCCGTCGGAGAACACACCTGCTCCGGTGCCGTCTACGGACCGGGCCGCGCCCGCGAAGAACCGCAGGTTGTCCGCGCCGAACGGGATCTCGCCGTCCAGCACTGTGGTCCAGGGCTTGCCGCCCTCGGTGACCTCACGCTCGGTGAGCGCCTCGGCGTCCTCCTCCAGCGCGTCAGCCAGCTTCAGCAGCACGCGGGCACGCTGTCCCGGGGTCTGCGCAGCCCAGCCCGCCGCGGCGTCGCGGGCAGCCGCAACGGCGGAGTCGACGTCGTCCACGGTGGACGCGGTGAGAGTGCCCGAGACTTCGCCGGTGGCGGGGTTGATGAGCTCCTGCACTTCGCCGTTGGAAGTGCGGTAGTCGTTGGAGATGAAAGTTCCGGATGCCATGGTGGTTCCTTGCATTGGTATCGATGTGGAGATTTGGTGCGTTTGGGCTGGAGCTAGTGTGCTGCGGCGACCTGTTCCAGTGCGGTCGCTGCGGCGGACAGGCCGTCGACGGCGCGGATCCGTTCTCCGGCTGCCTGGCAGCGGGCCTGGAGGTCCGCGTCGTTCAGCAGTTCAGCGATGGAGCCCAGCAGTTCTTCGGGTGAGCAGGTGTAGGTGTCCAGCCGCCGGCCGTAGCCGGATTCGTGGACACGCTGGGCGTTGTCGTACTGGTCCCAGAACAGCGGCAGCAGGATCATCGGCTTGCCGAAGTGCAGCGCCTCGGTGGTGGTGTTGTTGCCGCCGTGCGTGATGACCAGGTCCACCTCCGGAATAATGCGGGTCTGCGGGAGGAACTCGCAGCCCCACATGTTCTCCGCCAGGGTGATCTCCTCCGCGCGCGGGCCCTTGGAGACGATGAAGTTGTACTCGCGGGCGGTGCCGAGGATGTCCACGGTGCGCTGCATCAGTTCGACGTCGGCGCCGCCCAGGGAGCCCAGGCTGAAGTAGATCAGCGGCTTGGTGCCGTCGGTGAAGTGCCCGGGAAGTTCGACGGCGGATTCGGTCTCCCGCACGGCGGAGTCCACGCGGGTCCAGCTGGAATCCAGCGGGCGGCGGGCGGTGTAGTCCAGTTCCTCGGGGTAGACGTAGATGTTGTGCACTCCGCTGTGAATGAACTCCATCCGAGGCAGTTCCGGAGCGCCCTGTTCCTGGACCCAGGCGTTGAAGTCTTCCCAGAGATCCTTGTGCGTCCGTTCGTACTCCGCCCGGTACTCCTGCCAGCCGGTCTCATCGTCCTGGCCCAGCCCGGAGTAGGCCGGGGCGATCCCCGGGCCGGGAACTTCCAGCGGGTTGCAGGAGACGATCCGCACGAACGGCTTGCCTGCGGTGACCAGGGCAGGAAATGCCACCACGTTGTCCTCGATGATTACATCGGGATTTACTTTGGCAATTATGCGGCGCAATTCGGGCTCGCAGTATTTTGCCCCTTCAATTGCGCCTTCCCAGATCGGCCGGATAACTGTTTCAGCCTGCTCCAGGGTGGATTTCCGGAATTCGGGCGAGATGGCCTTGATGTATTCCTTCCAGAAGTCGCCGGCCTGCGCTTCGCCGTTGTCTTCCGCTGGGGGTGCGAAGTCGACCAGCGCCTCCTCGAAGCCCAGCGGAGCGAGTTTGCCCTGCCAGGACGACTCGGCGGCGAAGACCACCCGGTGCCCGCGCTTCAGGAGTTCGTTGCCGATTCCAATGCAGTTATTGGTAGGCCCGTAGGCGCTTTCCGGCATGAAAAGAAAAGTGCGTGAATTTGTCAATGGTGCCTCCTGAAATCGGTGGGTGATGCAAATTACTTATTCGAAATGCGGCTATTTTGGCGGACGTGCCCTATTGTGGTGACTCAGTCCATTCGAGGAAGGTTTTACATGGCACGCCCGAAGAACCAGACCGCACGCCGCAGCGAAATCGTGGCGGCCGCGCAGCGGGCGGTGGCGAAGCACGGTCCGGACGGGGCGAGGCTGAACCGCGTTGCCGAGGAAGCCGGGCTGACCAGCGGGGCGGTGCTGTACTACTACCCGAACATCGATGACCTGATGCTTGAGGCGAACCGGGAAGCCATGGAGCGCTTCTACGAACAGCGGGTGCAGATGCTCGCCTCGCTGCCTGATGATCCGGCCGCACGGCTGCTGGCCCTGATCCGCTCCGGACTGCCTTCCGGCCCCGACGACGCGCAGGTGGCCATGCTCTGTGCCCTGGGTGGATCGGCCGGCAACAATCCGGTGACCGCCACGCTGCTGACCTCGCTGTATGAGCGTCAGGTGGGCATGTACCTGGTGGTCCTGGAGCAGGGCGCCGCCCGCGGGATGTTTGCCCTGGCGCAGGATCCGCTGACCGTGGCCCGGAACCTGGTGGCCCTGGAAGATGCCTATGGCTACCGGATCATTGCCCGCCACCCCAGCATCGACGCAGAAGCGGCGGCGGAGCTGATCGCGGACTACGCGCGCATCGCAACTTCTCACGGGCTGACCGTTTCCTGAGCGGCACCGCGTGGGGAGGCCGCGCGGTCATCTTCCACGGCCACGGTCCGTGCCGCGTCGATGACCAGGCCAACCTGCGAGCCGCGCTGCGGAACCTGCACTGCCCGGACATTGCACGTAAACGGTGAGGCAAGGCCGGGCACCTGCACCGACACGGTGGAGGTGCCGCCCAGGAAGAACGTGTCCACTACGGTGCCCTCCAGCGTGCCCGCTCCGGCCGGTGCCAGGGTGACGTCCTCCGGACGCACGACGGCGGTGGCTGCGGTTCCGGCGGGCAGCGTGTGGTCTGCGGGAAGCACCAGTCCGGTTTCCAGGGCGATGCCGCCGGCGACGGCGGTGCCGTCCAGCACGTTGGCGGTGCCGATGAAGTCGGCCACGAACCGGGTGCGCGGAGCAGCGTAAAGCGCCACCGGGGTGTCCACCTGCTCCAGCCGGCCGGCGTTGAGCACCGCCACCCGGTCCGCCATGGACATGGCTTCTTCCTGGTCGTGGGTCACCACGACAAACGTCATGCCCGCTTCATGCTGCAGGCGCTTGAGCTCCAGCTGCATTTCGGCGCGGACCTTGCGGTCCAGGGCAGAGAGCGGCTCATCCAGCAGCAGCAGGCGGGGGCGCTTCACGATGGCGCGGGCCAGGGCAACCCGCTGGCGCTGGCCGCCGGAGAGCTGTCCGGGGCGGCGCCTGGCGAACCGGGTCAGTCCGATGGTCTCCAGCGCTTCGCCGACGCGGCGGCGCACCTCGGCCTTGCCTGCTCCTTCGGCCTCCAGGCCGTAGGCCACGTTCTTCTCCACGCTCAGGTGCGGGAAGAGGGCGTAGGACTGGAACATCATGTTCACCGGCCGGCGGTGGGCCGGCAGCCGGGTGAGGGGTTCGCCGTCGAGCAGGATCTCTCCTTCGGCGGGAGTCTCGAAACCGGCGATGGAGCGCAGCAGGGTGCTCTTGCCGCAGCCGGAGGGACCCAGCAGCGCGAAGAACTCGTTGCCGGCGATGTCCAGGTCGATGCCGTGCAGTGCCTGGACGGCGCCGTAGCTGTGGCTGAGGGAGCGCAGCTGCAGCAGCGGCTGGTCCGCGGAAACGGTGTTCGGTCCGGTGGTCATAGTGAATCCGCAATCTTGGTCAGGCGCTGCGTGCCCAGGACCGCCAGGACGGTCAGGCCCAGCAGCATGGTGGCGAGTGCATTGATTTCGGGGGAGACGCCGAAGCGCACCATCGAGTAGATGTTGATGGGCAGGGTGGAGACGGCAGGACTGGTGGTGAAGAACGCGATGACGAATTCGTCCAGGGAGAGGGTGAACGCCAGCAGTCCGCCGGAGATGATGGCCGGTCCGAGCTGCGGAACGGTCACTTTCAGCAGGGTCCGGGCGGGGGAGGCACCCAGGTCACGCGAAGCTTCCTCCAGGGACGGGTCAACCTGTGCCAGCCGGGCCAGGACAATCGCGGTCACGAAGGCCATCGCGAACACGGTGTGGGCCAGGATCACGGAGAGCAGGCCCAGGGTGAAGTTCAGCAGGGTGAACAAGCTCAGCAGGCCGATGGCCAGCAGCAGGTCCGGGAGCATGGCCGGGGCAATGGCAATCGCCCGGATCAGCCCGCCCCTGGTGTAGCGGTGGATTCCGACGGCGGTCAGGGTGCCCAGCACGGTGGCCAGGGCTGCTGCGGCCGCGGCCACGATCAGGGTGTTGCCCAGGGACGCGAGGATCTCCGGCGAGCGGAAGACCTCCGCGTACCACTTCAGCGAGAACCCGGACCAGGAGAACAGGTTGGAGGAGGCGTTGAAGGACATGGCGGTGACCACGAGGATGGGCAGGTAGAGGAACCCGATGGCTGCCCAGAACGGCACCCTCAGGTGCCAGCCGCTGCCGGGCCGCGCGCCGCGGCGTCGTACATTCTTCACTCCGGCCGGGCGGGGAGACGCGGAGGTGCCGGATGTGGCTGCGGTGGTGCTCATGCGTCCGCCTTCCGTGAGGTCTTGCCTTCGCTGACGGCACGCGACGCGCGCTGCTGGAGCACCAGGAGGAGCACCAGGAACGCGGTCATGACCAGTGCCAGCGCGGCGCCGAAGGGCCAGTCCCGGGCCTTGAGGAACTGGTCGCGGATGAGGTTGCCGATCAGCACCGTCTTACCGCCGCCGATCAGCTCCGGAATGATGAAGTTGCCCATCGCGGGCACAAACACGAAGATGCAGCCGGTCAATGCGCCGGGGGCGGAGAGCGGCAGGGTCACGGTGCGGAAAACCCGGAAGGGGGAGGAACCGAGGTTGGTGGCGGCTTCGGTCAGCTGCGGATCCTGGGAGGAAAGGGACGCGTAGAGCGGCAGGATCATCAGCGGCAGGTACATGTAGACCAGTCCGACGACGACGGCCGGTTCGGTGTACAGCATGGCGACCGGTTCGGTGGTGATGCCCAGCCACTGCAGGCCCTGGTTGATCCATCCGGCGTTGTTCAGCAGCAGGATCCAGGCGTACGTGCGGATCAGGAAGTTGGTCCAGAACGGCAGCAGCACGGCAATCAGTGCCAGGGTCCGCCAGCGCTTGGGCAACCGGGAAATGAACAGGGCGGCGGGGTAGCCGATCAGCAGGGTGATACCTGTGGCGGCACCGGCAATGACGATGGACTTCAGCACCACGCCCAGGTACAGCGGATCTGCCAGGCGGATGAAGTTGTCCAGCGTGAAGTTGTATTCGACGCCGCCGAACCGGCCGCGCTCAAAAAAGGCATACACGGTGACCAGCGCCACCGGGAGGACCGCCAGCACAAAGAGGACCAGAACGCCGGGGCCGAGGATGGGAAGCCCGGTCAGCCTCCGGCGCCAGGCGGCGCCGGAGGCTGCGGAGCGGAGAGCAGGCACGGGAAGCTACTTCGCGGAGATTTCCGTGGCGAGACGGGTGTACTCGGTGCTGTAGTCACCCAGGTCGACAATGACTTCCTGCTCTGCCAGTTCGGCGGGAGTCATGGCCAGGTTCGGATAGGTGGCCAGCAGCTCCGGATCCAGTGCCTCCATGGCCGCCTTGTTCGGGACCTTGTAGAGGATGTTCTCGGCAGCCCAGGAGTGGACCTCGGGTTCCAGCACGTAGTTGAGGAACGCCATGGCGGCCTCCTTGTTCTGCGAGGACTTCAGCACCGTCATGGTGTCCACCCAGAGGTCGCTGCCTTCTTCGGGAACGGTGAACTTGATGTTCGGATCCTCGGTGATGCCGTAGTTGCACCAGCCGTCCCAGGCCTCGGTCAGCACGGCTTCACCGGTCACGAGCTTGGAGTAGAAGGTGGTGTCATCAAAGGAAAGCAGGGTGGGCTTGGTGGCGGTGAGCTGTTCCTTCACGGCAGCCAGCTCATCCGGGTTCTCGGAGTTCACCGAGTAGCCCAGGGCCTTCAGCGCCGGCAGTGCCATCCAGCGTTCGGTGGAGAGCATGGTGGTCTTGCCGGCAACCTCTGCGGACGGCTCAAGGAGATCCTTCCAGGACGTGGGCTCTGCCGGCAGGAGGTCCGAGCGGTAGCACAGCCCGGTGGTTCCCCACGCGTAGGGAAGGGAGAAGGTGTTGCCGTCGTCGTAAGCCATTTCCATGGCCTCCGGGTACAGGTTCTCGATGTTGGGCATCAGGGAATGATCGAGCTCCTGGAGCATTCCGCCTTCATTGAGGGCCTGGGCGTACTGACCGGATACGAAGGCCACGTCAATGCCGGAGTCGCCGCCGGCGGTCAGCTTGGCCATGATCTCTTCGTTCGTGGCGTGATGCACGATCTGGACGGGAACGCCCGTCTCCGCTTCGAAGGTCTCGGCCAGGTCTTCGGGGTAGTAGTCGGCCCAGATGCCGACTACGAGCTTCTGCTGGCTGATGTCGGCTTCGGGGTTCAGGTCCGCAGACCCGCTTCCTCCGCCGCAAGCTGACAGGGCAAGGACCGCTGTTGCCACTACGGCGGCAGTCCGTGTAATGCGCTGGAAACTCACGATGGCTCCTACTCAGGCGCTTGTGTCTTGGATCACACCCGGGCCGGGTGGTGAAATTGATCTTTGCATTAGAGTTCAAGGAATACAACGGTTATTTTCAGCCGTAACAAGCATTTAACAAACGGTCCTTGAATCGACGTGCAAGGAATGTGAAGGTGGTTTTATGGATGAACTGAGGGCCGTGCACGGCTGTTTGCGGCTTGAGCCCGACGGCGTCCTGACAGCTTTGGACTCCCAGGGCAGGCCCGCGTCGGCCGGGTCGGGCCTTGCTGCAGACCTTGCGGTGGCGGTCCTTGCCGGCAGCGCGGCGGACCTGGCTGTGACCTCCGGGGAGCTGCATGCGGTCCGGACCCGGCTGGCCGCCGGCCCCGGATTCGACGAGGTTCCTGTGCCCGTGGACATGACCAACCTGTCGGTGGTCGTGGGCGGCGACAAAATCATCAAGCTGATGCGCCGCTGGGGCGGGGCCGACCGCTCTTCCCGGCTGCTGGCCCGGCTCGCCGCTGCCGGTGTCGATGCCGTACCGGGCTACTTCGGATCCCTGGACTGGGAACATCCCGAACACGGCCGCTCCACCGTGGCGCTGGTCAGCGCGGTGATCCCTGATGCGGAAGACGGCTGGACCTGGGCAGCGGACGACGTCGCGGACTGGTTCCGCGGCGGGGCGCTCCCGGATTTCCCTGCCGCGCTGGGGCGTCTCGCCGCTGAGGTGCACGCGGCACTGTTTGCAGGTGATCCGCTGCCTGCCCCGGGCGCAGCCGAGGTCCGGGCTCGGGCCGACGGTGTGCTGGACGTTGCGCTGGCCCTGACGGGAGGCGACGCCGGAGAGAGGCTTGCGGGCCGGGCCCACAGCCTGCGTGCCCTGCTTGCGGGAATACCCGAAACCTGCGCACCCGCTTTCGACCTGCACGGTGACCTGCATGTGGGCCAGGTGCTGCGCTCCGGCAGCAGGTACTGGCTGCTGGACTTCGACGGCGACCCCCAGCTGCCGGACGCTGAACGTGACCGTCCGGATACGGCCGCCCGCGACGTCGCGCATCTCGCGGCGAGCCTGGACATGGTGGCCTCCGTGGCCGCAAAGCGGCTGCAGGCGGGTGACGCTGCGTCGCTGGAGAGGCTGTATGGCTGGGCGGGCGAGGCGCAGGAACAGCTGGTTTCTGCCTACCGTTCCACCGCAGCTGCTGCCGGTTTCCCGCAGCTTCTCGATGAGGCCATGCTGCCCGGTTTGATAGCTGAGCAGCTGCTGCGCGAACTCATCTACGCCCACCGTTTCCTGCCCCGCTGGCAATACGCCGCGGACGGCGCCATCACCTACCGGTTCGAGCGGGACCCTGCCCGCACCACACAGACAAAGGAGCCCGCGTGGACACCTCCCGCTTCCTAGAGGACCTGCAGCTGGTCCCTGACTATCTTGACCGGATGGCAGCACTGCTCCAGGCCGGATACCCAGGCGCAGCGGAACTGCCGGATGCCGGCCGCATCCTGATCCTCGGCATGGGATCCAGTGCCTACGCCGCTGCCACTGCGGCGCGGAAGGCGCGCGCGGATGGAGTGAATGTCCAGGTGGAGCTGGCCAGCACGGCGCTGCTCCCGCCGCCGGCACCCGACCTCCTGGTGATTGCCGTGTCCGCTACCGGAACCAGCGTGGAGGTCCTGGCAGCGGCTGAACGCTACCGCGGCACCGGCGGCCTCGTTGCGGTAACCAACAGGCCCGGCTCTCCGCTGGCAGCCATGGCCGACTACACGGTGGAGATGAACGCAGGGGAGGAGGTCTCCGGGATTTCCTGCCGGAACTTCCGGCATTCCCTCCTGGTCATAGCCGCGCTGCTGGAACGCTACGGCGCCTCCTACGGAACTCTCGCGGAAACGGCACAGCGTGCAGCGGTTGGTGCGCGGTCGGTCCTGGGCACTTCGGACCAGTGGCTGCCGCAGGTCTCCGAGCTGCTGCTGGGTCCCGAGGGAACCTTCCTGCTGGCGCCCGCCGAACGGTTCTCCAGTGCGGCCCAGGGGTCGCTGATGATCCGGGAAGTACCCCGCCGCCCGGCCTACGGCAGCGAGACGGGGGACTGGTCCCACGTTGATGTCTACCTGTCCAAGACACTTGACTACCGGGCGCTGCTCTTCACGGGCTCGCGGTGGGACCAGCAGGCCCTGGACTGGATGATTCCGCGCGGGGCGCAGGTCGTCGCCGTCGGCGAAGGGATTCCGGAAGCGGCACTTACCGTTTCCTATCCGGGGCAGGAACAGTGGCTGGTTTCTGCCCTGGTGGAGACAATGGTGCCGGAACTGCTGGCCTGGGACTGGTACAGCAAGGACCCGGAGCACTCCTGGAGCGCGCAGGTCACTGCAGGCACTGTCCTGTAGGCAGGACCGTCTGCCGGGTTGGTTCCAGCGGTTTGACCGGTGCTTGACCGGTTTACGTCTGCTGGATGGCAATCGCAAAGACGATGACCGCCGACAGCACCAGGGCTGCGATGGCCGAGTACGAGAACCGGGTAAACCGCTGCTGGCGGATACGTTCAGCGCGCCATTGCCTGCGGGTCAGTGTTGTGCTCATGCGGATGACTGTAAGAACGGTGCCGGCTAAGTGCTAAGAGTACTTACTACTTGTTTCCTGCCTTGCTTTACCCGAAAAAACCACCGCCAGTAAAACAAAACTGCACGCCGGGCGATGCCCGGCGTGCAGTTTTCTTTTCATTTGCGGGGCTATCAGCCCTGCCGATTACTCGTTGTGTGACTTGCCTTCGGCCAGTTCAACCGTGGTGTCCGAACGGCCCATCATGAACGGGATGAGATAAACGAGCGTACCTACGACGAGGCAGGCCACCATCGGCCAGACGACGTCGAGGGTCAGCCAGTTCAGGGCGTAAATCGAGGCAAGGAAGAGCCCGAAGAAGACGATGAACGTGACGAGGTTCGAGACCAGGTGTCCTTCGCCCGAGTGGGTGGGCTGCTTGGCCTTGGTTCGTGCCATGGGAGTTTCTCCGTTTCAAAAAGTTTTCAGCGGCGGACGGATCAGTAACCGGACCCGCCGTTACCACCCTTAACAATAGCGATTCCGGAGCTAGCTCCAATTCGTGTGGCGCCGGCAGCGATCATTGCCAGTGCATCTTCCCGGCTGCGGACGCCTCCGGAAGCCTTCACACCCAGGTCAGGGCCCACTGTCCGGCGCATAAGTTCAACATCCTGGACTGTGGCGCCTCCGCCGTTGAATCCGGTGGAGGTCTTCACGAAGTCTGCTCCGGCTTCTACGGATGCTTCACAGGCCAGGACCTTCTGCTCGTCGGTGAGCAGCGAGGTCTCGATGATGACCTTCAGGATCGCGCCGGCCTCATGCACGGCCTCGGCAACGGAAGCGATGTCGCGGACCAGTGCTTCCCGGTCACCGCGCCGGGCAGCGGCGATGTCGATCACCATGTCGATCTCGTCAGCACCGTCCTGCAGGGCACCCTGTGCTTCGAAGACCTTCACTTCAGTGGTGGTGGCTCCGAGCGGGAAGCCGATGACGGAGCAGGTGTCCACACCTGAGTCCTTTAAGGCTGTGTGCACTGTTGAAACCCAGAGGGGATTGACGCAGACGGACTTGAATCCGTACTGGGCTGCTTCTTCGCAGACCCGCAGGATGTCCTCGCGGGAAGCTTCCGGCTTCAGCAGCGTGTGGTCAATGTAGGAGGCGAGGTCAGCGGTCTGCGGAGTCTCTTCAGGCGCGGCGTTCGTGGGCATGGCGGTCCTTTCCAAACTGGTCTTCCAGTCTCCCATATGACGGAGACATGCGTGCGCCGGTTCCCTCGGCACTTTGGGGTATGAATTAGCCGTTAAAGAGGAAAAGCCGGGCTCCAGTCCCAAGGGACTGGAGCCCGGCCGGCACTGACTTAGTTCGGCCACCAGTTGACGAGCGGAGAAACCGTCCCGCCGCCATTGTTCCCGAACGACGGTGCCGCATTCGCCGGTGCGGCTACTCCTACAGCCGTAATGGCCGCCGCGAGAAGAAGCGATGCGCCTAGTTTCTTCATTTGTGCTCCTTGGTGAGTGATTCACGCCTAGCTGACAATGAAAGTGTACCTAACACACAGACGAGAAATCGGTTCGTGTATCCAAATTTCAGGATATCTTGCGTATATGCTGCGGCGGCCCGCAGCGGCCGCCTCATTCCCGCGTTGCAGCGTAACGTTGCGGCCAGGACGGCACCCCATGCGCAAGAATGAAACATGGTGTTGCAACCGCCGTGCAGGATACCGAGAAAGTCGTGGCTTTTGGATGATCAATGACTTCATACTAAGCGAGTACAAGGCTCGTCAGCATTGGGAAGGCCGGGACTATGCTGAAGCCAGGCGGTACGCCGAAAAGGCAGCGGCAGCAGCCAGCCAGAACGGTGATGAGGCCGGGTGGTGGCGTATGACGTTCCTGCTGGGGGAATGCCAGCTTGAACTTGGTCAAATGAGTGAGTGCGCTGAAACTGCACGGGAATTGGCCGACCACCGGCTTTCGCTGGAGGATCCGCAACTGGCGGCTAAGGCAAAGGCGCTCCGGTCCCTTGGCCTTCAAGGGCAGGGGCTTCTGCCGCAGGCGTTGGAAGTTGCCAGGGATGCAGCGCTCGATCTTCCTGACGGTGACGTGGGGGGCCGGGGAAAAATCGAGGCCCAGCAGGTCCTCGTGGCGGTCCTGGCCGAGAGCGGTAATTTTGAGGATGCCTGGGCAGAAGCGGAAGTGCTCGCAGCGATGGTCGGGGAGGATGCTGGTCTGGAGAGGGCTGGCAAGGCTTACTGGTCAGTTGGAAACGCTGCCTTCCTGGCAGGGCGGCACCGCGAGGCTACGCATTATCACGGGCTCGCCTCAGCATCCCTTTCGCCTATCAACGATGTAAGCTTATGGGCGCTTTTTAACAAGGCCTCAGCTTTTATGCGTCTCACCGCCAACCTTGTCGAGCCCGAAACGCTGCAGTGCATTGAACGTGCCGAAATGGCTATCTCCATCACCGGCGGCACGCCGCAGGACGAAATTGAACTGGCGATAACGCGCGCCTACTGGTCATTCCTCACGGGAGAGCTTGCGGCCGCACGCTCACAGATGAACGTAGTGATGGAAAAGTCGGAAATGATGGCCCCGCACATCGAGGGTGAAGCACGCTTTCTATTGGCGCGGATTCTTCGTGCCGAAGGTCATCTGCAGCATGCCGCCGACCGCTTTGCAGAGAGCGCGCGGCTGTTCGACTCGGCAGGGGCCGGCGCCCGTGCTGAGCAGTCCAGAAGGTTCCTGACCCAATTGCAGGAAACAACGGACGGGTAATGCTCGACGGATTCGGAGCGTGAACCCGGTGCCGGTAAGCACGCTTGGAAATTTCAACCCAGCTTGAAATGGTGTCTCGAAATCCTCCGTTTCATGAATCGCTGGGGTACCTTTGGCTTTGGGGGGAAACATGGGAAAGTATCGACTTTTAGATCTCGCAGGGCCGCACGGAACTGATCCGTTCCGCAACACCTCGCCAAGCCGCGCCGGGGGCACCATATGACGGTCGTTGAGAGCGCAGCGCCGCTGCCGGAAAAAGCCTCGCCTGCTGCCGGGACTGCAGCAACAGGCCTGGCCGAAGGGTATGCCGAGGTATCCCTGGAGGACGGCTTCATCAGCCTGGTCCTTCCGCCCGGCGCTGTTATCACCGGGGGAATCGCGGCACGGGCTGCCTCGGAGTTCGAAGAACTGACCGGATCAGGCATGATGCCGCTCCTGCTGGAGCTGACCGGGATCGAATCCATAACGCGCAGCGCCCGCTCAGTCTTCGGCGGAGCGCATTCAGCCTCGGCAGTCGCCGTCCTCGGGTCTTCACAGGTTGACCGTGTCATCGCGAATTTCCTGCTCGGAGGTGACTTGCCGTCCTGTCCCACCAGGTACTTCTCATCAAGGACTGAGGCCCTTAGCTGGCTCGAAGGGAAAGCCGGATGACGGGCGTTGAGGACGGAGACCCCAGACTCCAGCAGGTAGTGGACGGCATAGTCCGCATTGCCGCCGGAGACCTCGGCACCAGGATCCGCACTTCGCCCAAGCGCGACGACGTGGACGCCGTCATCACCGGCATTAACCTGCTGGCCGAGGAACTGAACTCCGTCTACCAGGACTTTGAGGAACGGGTTGAATCCCGGACCCGGGAGCTGCAGGCTGCCCACCGGCAGATGCAGCGGATGGCCATGAGCGACGCCCTGACCGGAACGGCCAACCGCACGGCACTCATGCACGAGATCGAGGCGGCGCTGCTCGCCTCGCACGCAGGCGCCGGCCGGCCCTCCGTGCTGCTGATAGACCTCGATGCCTTCAAGGACATCAATGACAGCTTCGGCCACCAAACCGGAGACCTGGTGCTGGTGGAAGTCGCCAGGAGGATCCGGTGGGCAGTCCGCCGCGGTGACACCGTGGCCAGGCTGGGCGGGGACGAATTCGCCGTCCTGCTTCCGGAAACCGGGCTAAGCACCGCGATGGGCGTTGCTGCCCGCATCCATGAAGCCCTGGCAGACTGCATCCGGGTGGAGGAACTGGATGTGTGGCCGCGCGCCAGCGTCGGTGTCCACACAGCGGCGGCAGGCGAAAGCGCCGAAGACATCATGGTCAGGGCCGATACCGCCATGTACGCTGCCAAGGACGCCGGACGGGGACAAAGCAAGGCGTTTGAACCGGTAATGCTCTACGCCCGGCAGCTTCGCCGGGACATGGCCGCCGAGCTGCGTGAAGGGGTCGGGCGCAACGAACTGTTCCTCGACTACCAGCCCGTAGTCGAACTGGCCACGGGCAGGATGAGCGGCGTGGAAGCGCTGATCCGCTGGCAGCATCCCCAGCGCGGCCTCATCATGCCCGATGACTTCATTCCTATCGCGGAAGAAACCGGAATCATCCTGGACCTGGGCCGGTGGGTCCTGCGCGCGGCACTGGAGCAGCTGGCCCGCTGGGAAGAAGATCTGGACCTTGATGAAGACTTCAAGGTGCGGGTGAACCTCTCGGCCATGGAACTGCAGCGCCTGGACCTGGTGGACCACGTGCGCCAGGACCTCCTGGAAACCGGCATCCGGGCATCGAGGCTGGTCATCGAAATCACCGAGAGCGCGTTCGTGAGCGGCGGTGACGTGGAAATGTACTCGCTGAAATCGCTCAACGCCCTGGGAGTCGGCATAGAAATCGACGACTTCGGCACCGGATACTCCTCGATCAGCTACCTCCGCCGGCTGCCCGTCCAGACAGTGAAGGTGGACCGGAGCCTCATCCGGGACATCAGCGCGGACCCCGGCCAGCGCGAGTTCGTCGACGCGGTCCACGGACTGATCCGCGCAGCGGGGATGGAAGCGGTCTTCGAAGGCATCGAAACACTCGACCAGGCAGCGGACCTGCTGGTGCTCGGCTGCCGCAACGGCCAGGGGTACTATTTCAGCCGCCCGCTGGCTGCCGGACAGATCCAGGCCATCCTGGAAGCAGGCACCACACTGCCGCTGGTGCAGGCCCCGGCAGCAGCCGGCTAGCGCCGCCGCGGACCCGCCCGCCGGAGCTGCTAGGCGTCCAGTCCCAGCGCTTCCGCGATGTCCTTCTTCGCAGCAGCCAGGCGTTCCGCAGCGGCCGAGCGCGCGGCCGCGAGTTCTCCGCGGCCGGAGACCGGCTCGATGACTTCGAGGTAGCACTTCAGTTTCGGCTCCGTGCCGGAGGGCCGCACGATGATCCTGGTATCGTCCCCGGTCAGGTAAAGCAGTCCGTCGGTCGGGGGCAGGTCCGACGAACCCGCGGAGAGGTCAATCTCAGACATCACGGGCGAGCCGCCGAGGGACGCGGGAGGCTGCTCGCGCAGCCGGGTCATCATCTGCGGGATCAGTGCCAGGTCCGAAACCCGGACCGAGAGCTGGTCCGAGGCATGCAGGCCGTGTTCCAGTGCCAGGTCATCCAGCATGTCGAACAGGGTGTGCCCGGAGGCCTTCAGCGAGGCGGCCAGTTCAGCGATCAGCAGTCCGGCGGAAATGCCGTCCTTGTCCCGCACCAGGCCCGGGGCTACGCAGTATCCCAGCGCTTCCTCGTACCCGTAGACCAGACCCGGCACCCGGGAAATCCATTTGAACCCGGTGAGCGTCTCCTTGTGGGCAAAACCGGCGGCAGCAGCAATCCGGGCCAGCAGCCGGGAAGACACGATCGAGTTGGCAAAAACGGGGGAGCGGCCGGCGCTGCCGCGAACCTTCAGGTGCCCGGAACGGATTCGGGTGGCGAGGTGGGCGCCCAGCAGGGCTCCGGTCTCGTCTCCGCGCAGCATCCGCCACTCGCCCGTGGCCGGGTCCTTGGCAGCGACGGCGGCGCGGTCGGCGTCGGGGTCGTTGGCCAGGACAATATCCGCCCCGGTCTCCGCTGCCATGGCGACGGCGAGGTCCAGGGCGCCGGGCTCCTCCGGGTTGGGGAACGCGACAGTCGGGAAGTCAGGATCCGGCTCGGCCTGCGCTGCCACCAGTTTCACGGACGTGAACCCGGCGTCGCGCAGCACAGCGGTCATGGTCTCCCCGCCCACACCGTGCATCGGCGTCAGGACGATCTTCAGGTCCCGGGCCGGGTACCCGTCGCGGGACACCAGTGCGTCGACGGCGTTGATGTAGTCGGCCACGATCGACTCGGACACGTCCGTCCAGCCTTCCGGCGCGGTCTCAATCGATGACAGCGGCACCGTGTAGTCGATGCGTGAGGCGATTTCGGCGTCGTACGGCGGGACGATCTGCGCTCCGCGCCCCGGGCCCTTCACCGTCCGTCCGCCCAGGTACACCTTGTAGCCGTTGTCCTGCGCGGGGTTATGACTGGCCGTGACCATCACCCCGGCATCCGTGTCCAGCGCCCGGACCGCGTAGGCGAGCACCGGCGTCGGGAGTGTGCAGGGCAGCAGGAACGCTTCGATGCCCGCGGCGCTGAAGACCGCTGCCGTCTCGAGGGCGAAGGCCTTTGAGTTGTAGCGGGCGTCGTAGCCGATTACGGCGCTGGGCGTCCAGCCTTCGGACTTGTCCTGCAGGAAGGACGCAATCCCGGCGGCGGTGCGGCGGACGACGGCGCGGTTCATCCGCATGGGCCCGGCACCGAGGGCGGCGCGCAGGCCTGCGGTACCGAACTCCAGGGTTCCGGAGAAACGGTCTGCCAGTTCATCCAGTGCTGCTTCTGCCGCTTCCCCTTCCGCCGCAGCTTCTTCAAGCAGCGCGCGCAGCTCGGCGGCTGTCGCGTGGTCGGGGTCGGTGTCCGCCCACTGGCGGGCAACGGCAGTCAGTTCGTCGCGTTCGTTGGCGGTCAAGCTCATGGGGTGTCCTATATAGGTGTCCGGCTAGAGGGCGCCGATGATTCCGGCCAGGAGGCGTGAGATGCGCGGGCCTGCTTCGGCACCGGCTTCCAGCACTTCCTGATGGCTGAGCGGCTGGGGGCTGATGCCCGCGGCGAGGTTGGTGACCAGGCTGATGCCGAACACCTCCATGCCGGCGTGGCGGGCGGCAATGGCCTCCAGGGCGGTGGACATGCCCACGAGGTCGGCGCCGATGGTCTTGGCGTACCGGACTTCGGCAGGCGTCTCGTAGTGCGGGCCGGGGAACTGCGCGTAGACGCCCTCGGCCAGGCTCGGATCCACGGTGCGTGCGAGGTCGCGCAGGCGGGGAGAGTAGAGGTCTGTCAGGTCCACGAACGTGGCACCCTCCAGCGGCGAGGTTGCCGTGAGGTTGATGTGGTCGCTGATGAGCACCGGGGTGCCCGGCTTCCAATCGAGGTTCAGCCCGCCGCAGCCGTTGGTCAGCACCATGACCTTGGCACCGGCAGCGGCGGCCGTGCGTACGCCGTGGACAACGGCGCGCACGCCCTTGCCCTCGTAGTAGTGGGTACGGGCACCCAGCACCAGGGCGCGCTTGCCGCCGGGAGTCAGGATGGACCGGATGGTTCCCACATGGCCCTGCACCGCGGGGGCGGAGAAGCCGGGGATTTCCGACGCCGGGATGGTGGCGGTGGTTTCGCCGATCAGTTCGGCTGCCTCACCCCATCCGCTGCCCAGGACCAGGGCGATGTCATGGCTGGGTACGCCGGTTTTCTCGGCAATGTACGCTGCAGCGTGCCGGGCAAGTTCAAAGGGTTCGTCGTTGCTCACCCGTACAACTTACCGTGTGTTGGCAGTGCCTGCCGGTGCGCGCCCCGGATGACCCGTTTGAGCGCTTTCCCCGGATGAGACACAATGGACAGTTGTGACGAGCCAACTAGATTTCACTGCCCGAAAAATTGCGATCCTCGGCGGCGGTCCCGGCGGGTACGAGGCCGCCATGGTGGCAGCATCACTGGGGGCGGACGTCACCATTGTGGAGCGCAACGGCCTGGGCGGATCCGCCGTACTTACCGACGTCGTGCCTTCCAAGACCCTGATTGCCACTGCTGACGTGATGACGCGCTTCAGCTCGGCCTCCAGCCTGGGCGTCGATTTCGGCGATGCCAGCCCGGTGACCGCGGACCTGAAAATGGTGAACCACCGCCTGCTGGCGCTGGCGCGTGAACAGTCCAATGACATCCGCCGCACACTCGAGCGCATGGGCGTGAACGTTGTGCCCGGCGCCGGACGCCTGCTGGACAACCACACCATCGAAGTGACCGCCGACGACGGCACCACCAGCACCGTGGAAGCCGAGGCGCTGCTGATTTCCACGGGCGCCAACCCCCGTGAGCTGGAGACCTCCATGCCGGACGGCGAGCGGATCTTCACCTGGAAGCAGATCTACAACCTCACTGAGGTTCCCGAGCACCTGATCGTGATCGGCTCCGGCGTCACCGGCGCCGAGTTCGCATCCGCCTACAACGGCCTGGGCTCGCGCGTCACCCTGATCTCCAGCCGCGACCGGGTGCTGCCCGGAGAGGACGCCGACGCCGCCCGCGTGCTGGAAGATGTCTTCCAGGCCCGCGGCATGACGGTGCTTTCCCGGTCCCGCGCAGACTCAGTGAAGAACACCGGCGACGGCGTGCTGGTCACCCTCTCGGACGGCCGCACCGTGGAGGGCTCGCACTGCCTGGTCGCCGTCGGCGCCATTCCCAACACGCAGGGAATCGGGCTGGAGGAAGCCGGCATCGCGCTGGATGACAACGGCCAGATCAAGGTCGACGGCGTTTCCCGCACCACCGCTCCCAACGTCTACGCCGCGGGCGACTGCACCGGCGTGTTCAACCTGGCCTCGGTGGCCGCCATGCAGGGCCGCATTGCGATTGCGCACCTGATGGGGGACAGCGTCAAGCCGCTGCGGCTCAAGCAGGTGGCCTCGAACATCTTCACGTCGCCGGAAATCGCCTCCGTGGGTGTTTCCGAAGCCGACGTCGATGCCGGCCGCTACCAGGGCGACGTCATCAAGCTTTCCCTGCACACCAACGCGCGGGCCAAGATGATGGACGTGAAAGAAGGCTTCGTGAAGATCATTGCCCGCAAGGGATCCGGAACGGTGATTGGCGGCGTCGTCGTCGGTCCCCGGGCCTCGGAGCTGATCTTCCCGATCGCGCTGGCCGTCACGCAGAAGCTACACGTCGACGACGTCGCCAACACCTTCACGGTCTACCCGTCGCTGACCGGCTCGATTTCCGAAGCAGCACGCCGGCTGCACGTGCACATTTAGCGGAGGCTCCCGCCCACAAACGAGATGACAGAAACTGCCCGTATCAGCCTTGATACGGGCAGTTTCCGTCATCTCGAGGGGTGGGAAGCCCGCTTACGGACGTTTTCGGCGTGCCTGACGCGGGCTTTTTGGCGCGGAAATCCGAGGTTTGTCCAACGTTACGTCCACATTGTGGACCAATGTCCGAATGGCGGACGCCGGGTTCTAGGATGAACCTACTTTCCAACCGCACCCGAAAGACTCGCCATGTCAACAAACACACCAAGTGCCGCAACCGAAAAGGCACCCGCAAACTCACGCGGTCGCGTGATCGTAGCGTCGCTGGTCGGAACCTCCATTGAGTTCTACGACTTCTACGTCTACGCGACGGCCGCAGTCCTGGTCTTCCCGATCCTCTTCTTCCCGAACGCAGAAGGCGTCACCGCGCTGCTGAGTTCCTTTGCCGTGTTTGGCGTGGCATTCATCGCGCGTCCGCTTGGATCCATCGTCTTCGGGCACTTCGGCGACAAGGTGGGCCGCAAGGGCACACTCGTGGCGTCCCTGCTCACCATGGGTATTGCCACGTTCCTGATCGGGTGCCTGCCGACCGCAGACATGCCCGGCTGGACCTTCTGGGCGCCGGCACTGCTGGTTGTCATGCGCTTCGCCCAGGGCCTCGCCCTCGGCGGCGAGTGGTCCGGTGCAGCCCTGCTGGCCACCGAGAACGCCCCGGCCAACAAGCGCGCCATTTACGGCACGTTCCCGCAGCTGGGCGCTCCGATCGGCTTCATCCTGGCCAACGGCCTGTTCCTGATCCTGAGCTTCAACCTCTCCGAGGAAGCGTTTATGTCCTGGGGCTGGCGCATCCCGTTCCTGGCCAGCGCCGTCATGGTCATCATTGGCCTGTACGTTCGCCTGAAGCTGGTGGAAACCCCGGCCTTCCAGAAGGTTGTCGATTCCGGCGAAGTGAGCAAGCTGCCCCTGGCCGCTGCGTTCAAGTTCTCCTGGCGCCCGATGATCGCCGGCACGTTCATCATGCTGGCCACCTACGTGCTCTTCTACCTGATGACCACCTTCACCCTCTCCTACGGCACCGCCGCCAAGACGGAGGCAGAAGCTGCTGCGAAGGCGGAAGCCGCCGGCAAGGCGTTCGATCCGGACTCCTTCGCGTCAGGCCTGGGCTACGCGCGCAATGACTTCCTGATCATGCTGATTGTCGGCGTCGTCTTCTTCGGCATCTTCACCATGGTCGCCGGTCCGCTGGCCGAGAAGCACGGCCGCCGCAAGACCCTGCTCTGGGTCACCGCCGCGATCTTCGCCTTCGGCTTCGCGTTCGATCCGCTGTTCGGCGGCGGCTTCGTGGGCACCATGGCACTGCTGATCATCGGCTTCACGCTGATGGGCCTCACCTTCGGTCCGATGGGTGCTGTCCTGCCCGAGCTCTTCCCGACCAACGTCCGGTACACCGGTTCGGCGATCGCCTACAACGTCTCCTCGATCCTCGGCGCAGCCGTTGCTCCGTTCATCGCCGTGGCCCTGTGGCAGGCCGCAGACGGCAGCCCCTGGCTGGTAGGTGTCTACCTTTCCTCGATGGCTGTGCTGACCTTCATCGCGCTGTGGGTTACCCGCGAAACCAAGGACGTGGACTACGTAAACCACTCCAGCTAGTTCGCCTGCTGTAACGCAAGAAGGCCCGGATCCGATTGGATCCGGGCCTTCTTGTTTGTGTGTAACCGGGAGCGGCGGTGCCCGCGGATGCCTGCCGCGGGGCCGGCAGCCTGCTAGTCGACGATGGTTGCGATGACCGCACCGGCGGTCACGGTGGCCCCGGGAGCTGCGGAGAGGCCGCTGACCGTTCCGGACTTGTGCGCCGTGAGCGGCTGCTCCATCTTCATGGCTTCGAGCACCACGATCAGGTCACCCTCGGCCACCTGGGCGCCGTCCTCGACCGCAACCTTCACGATGGTTCCCTGCATGGGGGAAGTCAGGTCGTTGCCGGTGGCAGCTGCGGTGGCAGACCGGGAGCGGCCCTTGCGCTGCTTGCCGTTGGGTGAGGCTGCACCCCGGCCTGCGATCGAGGCCAGGCCGGCGGGCAGCACGACCTCAAGCCGCTTGCCGCCCACCTCTACCGTGAGGCGCTGGCGGGAGGCGTCGTCGTCGTTCCCGGTTGCCGGATCACCGCTGAACGGTGAGATCGTGTTGTTGAATTCAGTCTCGATCCAGCGCGTGTGGATGCTGAACGGACCCTCTTCGGGGGCGAAGGCCGGATCCGCGACGACGGCGGCATGGAAGGGCAGCACGGTCGGCAGGCCCGTGATCTCCATTTCCTGCAGGGCACGACGGGCGCGCTGCAGCGCCTGGGTGCGGGTGGCACCCGTGACGATCAGCTTCGCGAGCATGGAGTCGAAGTTGCCGCCAACGGTTTCTCCCGCCTCGATGCCCGAATCGACGCGCACACCGGGTCCGGTGGGCAGCCGCAGGGTTTCAACCGTGCCGGGGGAGGGCATAAAGCCGCGGCCGGCGTCCTCGCCGTTGATGCGGAACTCGATCGAGTGGCCGCGGATTTCGGGATCGGTGTAGCCCAGCTCCTCGCCGCGGGCGATCCGGAACTGTTCGCGGACCAGGTCCAGGCCGGTGACTTCCTCGGAGACCGGGTGCTCCACCTGGAGGCGGGTGTTCACCTCCAGGAAGGAGATGGTGCCGTCGGTTCCGACCAGGAACTCACACGTGCCGGCGCCCTGGTAGCCGGCTTCCAGGAGCAGGGCCTTGGACGACTCGTAGAGGCGCCGCGTCTGCTCCTCGCTGAGGAACGGCGCCGGTGCTTCCTCGACGAGTTTCTGGTTGCGCCGCTGCAGCGAGCAGTCGCGGGTGGATACGACGACGACGTTGCCGTGCGCGTCTGCCAGGCACTGGGTCTCGACGTGGCGGGGGGAGTCCAGGAACCGCTCGATGAAGCACTCGCCGCGGCCGAACGCTGCGGTGGCCTCGCGGACGGCCGAGTCGTAGAGCTCGGGGATTTCTTCCAGCGTGCGGGCAACCTTGATGCCTCGCCCGCCGCCGCCGAACGCTGCCTTGATGGCGACGGGCAGGCCATGCTCGGCGGCGAAGGCAAGGACCTCATCGGCGCTGGAGACAGGATCTGAGGTTCCCGGGACCAGCGGTGCGCCAACCTTTGCCGCCAGGTGCCGTGCCTGGACCTTGTCGCCAAGCTGTTCGATGGCTTCAGGCGGCGGGCCGATCCAGGTCAGGCCGGCGTCGATGACGCGGCGCGCAAACTCGGCGTTTTCGGAGAGGAAACCGTAGCCGGGGTGGACGGCGTCGGCACCGGCCCGCGCGGCCGCGGCCAGGACCTTCTCCATGTCCAGGTAGGAGTCAGCGGCGGTGCTGCCGCCGAGGGAATAGGCTTCGTCGGCGAGCCGGACGTGCAGGGCGTCCCTGTCGGGCTCGGCGTAGACGGCGACCGTACCGATACCTTCGTCGCGGGCGGCCCGGATAATCCGGACGGCAATCTCACCGCGGTTGGCAATCAGGACCTTGCCCAGCGGGGCGGGGGTGAACTGGCTCATGAAATGCACTGGCTCCTTTGATCTCTTGGGAGCGTAGCGCGGTTTTGTTGTGTCCCGCCATAATCCGTGCTGTTTCTGCGTGGGGCGGCGTCTTTAGTTGTGGGGACCCTACAAAGGTGTCGTGGTGTAGCGACCTGTGTGGGTCTGTGGACAACTGCGGCAGCCGCGCGGGCCCGCCGGTAGAACTGGGGGATGCGTACGCCTAAGCCGCTTCCGCCGTCGTTCTCTGAGCCGTTCCTGGCTGCCGATGCGCTGCAGGCGGGGCTGACCGAGGGGCGGCTCCGTGCCTCAGACCTGCGGATTCCGAGCCGGGGGATCCGGGTACCGCGGGCCTTGGACGGTGGTGCTGGGGACGGGCCTGCCGGGCTGGCGGCCCGTGCCCGGCCGTACCTGCAGCTGCTGCCTGATGCCGTCCTCAGCCACACGTCGGCGGCGCTGCTGCACGGAATCCCGCTCCCGGCGCCGTACCGGGACGACCCTGTGCTGCATCTGGCGCGTGGGCCGGACAAGCCGGGAGCCCGGCGGAGGAACGTACGGTGCCACCGGCTCGCGCTAACACCGGAGGATGTGGTGCTTTTCCAACAGGGACTCAGTGTCACGTCTCCTGCCCGCACTTGGTTTGATCTCGCAAGGCTCTTGCCGCTTCCCGCAATGGTGGCTGCCGGAGACTGGCTGGTGTCGGAGCACGGCCGCAGCTATGGCAGACCGCGGACTGCGGTTGTTTCACTGGCTGAGCTCAGAGAACGTGTCCTGGGCTGGGCAGGAAATCCGGGGATTCGTGCTGCGCGCCGAGCCCTGGAACTGTTGTGCGTTGGGGTCGATTCACCTCCCGAGACGTACCTGAGGCTAATGCTGCACGACGCCGGGCTTCCAGCCTTCCACCCCAACTTTGCGCTGCTGGACGACGCCGGGCGGCCTGTTGTCTGGTCCGATCTTGGGTGTCCGGAGTTCCGGACCTGTGTGGAGTACGACGGCGAGCATCACTTGACCCGTGAACAGCAGCTCCGCGACCACAACCGGGACCTCCTGGTGAGCGAGCTGGGCTGGCATCAAGTGAAGGTGTCCGCCCTGGACATGCGCCGGGGCTCCGGTTGGGTGGCCGGAAAGGTTGCACGTGGCCTGAAGCTGGGTGGCTGGACGCGCTCAGCTGGTCCATAGCCTTCGGGGAGATACTGCACTTTGGAAACCCTGCACCTGAACCTTCGGTGAGTTGTCGCAGTTAGAGCTCACGCTAAGCGGCGTTATCTGCCCGAAAGTTGGCAGGATGGGACGCTGAGGGGCGTTATCTCCCCGAAGGTTGGCTGGCCGCCCGCCGACCCGCGGCGGCACCGTCGGCACCGCCGGCGCACCGCCCCCGCCCCCCAGGCCCTACTTCCAGAGCGAAGTCACGCCAACTCCGGCACTGGCCAGCAGATGACGCAGCGTGGAAACCGAAAGCCCCACCACGGCATGCGGATCCCCGACAACCTTCTCGATGAAGGCACCGCCCAGGGAATCGATCGTGAAGGAACCGGCAACCTCCAGGGGCTCACCGGTGGCAATGTAGGCCTCGATCTCGTCGTCGAGCAGCTTCGCGAAATGAACCTCGGCCGAGCTGACCGCGCCAAGGGTGGCACCGGAGCCGTCCTCATCGGTGTCGCGGCAGTCGACCAGCCAGTGGCCGGTATGCAGCACCCCGACGTTCCCGCTCATCCGGCGGATCCGTTCGCGGGCGACGTCGGGCTCCCACGGCTTGCCGTGTGCCTCGCCCTGGAACTCGAACACCGAATCGCAGCCCAGCACCAGCGCGACCTCTGATTCCGGAAGGGACGCCACGGCCTCGGCCTTGGCGCGGGCCAGGAGCAGGGCGGTGTCGTGCGGGTCGGTGAGGCCGTAGCGGGCGGTCACCGCGTCTTCGTCGACGTCGGAAACCAGCACGCGGTGGGCAATGCCGGCGTTGGCCAGGAGCTTGGTGCGGGCCGGGGAAGCGGAGGCGAGAATCAGTTCAGTCACGCCTCCCAGCCTAGTGGGCAAACGAAGAACGGCCGCCCCAGCAGTGGGACGGCCGTTCTCCTGAAAAGTGCGAGCAGGGAAAACCTTACCCTCTGTTCGCGGCTCCCGCCGAAGCGGTTGTTTCGGATGTGTCCTTCTGGGACGAAAGTTCGTCCGCATCAGGGGTCTCGGTGTACGAGTCGTCATCGAACGGGTCGCCGTTGCGCTTGGCGTCGTACAGCTCGGGCTGCAGCAGGCCGTTGCGCTTGGCCACGATGGTCGGCACCACGGTCTGGCCGGCAACGTTCACCGCGGTGCGTCCCATGTCCAGGATCGGGTCGACGGCGAGCAGCAGCGCTACACCCTCGAGCGGCAGGCCCAGGGTGGAGAGCGTCAGGGTCAGCATTACGACGGCGCCGGTGGTGCCGGCAGTTGCCGCGGAGCCCAGGACGGCAACGACGGCGATGAGCAGGTACTGCCCGATGTTCAGGTCAATGCCGAAGAACTGTGCCACGAAGATCGCTGCGATGGCCGGGTAAATGGCGGCGCAGCCGTCCATCTTGGTGGTCGCGCCCAGCGGTACGGAGAACGAAGCGTAGGCGCGGGGGATGCCGAGGTTCCGCTCGGTGACGCGCTGCGTCAGCGGCAGGGTGCCCACGGAGGAGCGCGAGACGAAGCCGAGCTGGATGGCCGGCCAGGCGCCGGAGAACCACTGGCGCACCGAGAGGCCGTGGGCCTTGATCAGCACGGGGTAGACCACGAACAGCACCAGGGCCAGGCCCAGGTAGATGGCCAGCGTGAAGGTACCCAGCGAGCCGATGGTGTCCCATCCGTACGTGGCGACGGCACGGCCGATCAGGCCGACGGTACCCAGGGGCGCCAGGCGGATGATCCACCACAGGACCTTCTGGATGACGGCCAGTGCCGAGGCGTTCAGGGCCAGGAAGGGAGCAGCGGGCTTGCCGACCTTCAGGGCGGCGATGCCGACGGCGATGGCGATAACCAGCACCTGCAGCACGTTGAAGTTCAGCGACGTGGTCAGGGTTTCGGTGGTGGACGCCGTCAGGCCCAGGAAGTTGCCCGGGATCAGGCCGGTGAGGAAACCGATCCAGCTGCCGGTGCCGCCGTCGTACCCGTCCGGGGCTGTGGCATCAGCGTTGGCGCCGGGCTGCAGGAGAACGCCAAGCGCAATGCCGATTGCGACGGCGATCAGCGCGGTGATGGCGAACCAAAGCAGCGTCTGCCAGGCCAGCCGGGCGGCGTTGGACACCTGGCGCAGGTTGGCGATTGAGCTGACGACGGCGGTGAAGATCAGGGGAACCACGGCGGCCTTCAGCAGCGAGACGTATCTCGAGCCGATCGTGGACAGCGTGGTGGTGAGCCAGTTGGGCTCGCCGTCGACGGTGCCCATGTTCTTGGCCAGCAGGCCCAGGCCGAGGCCGACCAGCAGGGCTGCGATGATCTGCGGGCCAAACGATGTGGCCCAGCGCGGAAGCCTGCGCCGGGTCTCGGCTGCGGCGGGGGACTGTGGGGAGGTCTGTGGTGATGTCACCGTTCGATGCTAGACGGCAGCCATTACCAGAGCATTTTCGGTATTGCGAAATGTTACGCGGCCAGGGGGTCGGGTGCCCTGAGAATCCGGGGCGGAAAAGCATTCTGTGGCGCGGGGCCGCCGAACATAAATCTTATTCCCGGACGCACTGTGACCATTGTCCCATCGGGGACGGGACGGCGGCGACCCGAAGGGCAGCACAAAAAACGCCCGGCCGGAAAACCCGGCCGGGCGTTTCGGGGATGCTAGTTCTCCAGCAGCGCCCGGCGCAGCGTGTCCAGGCCCACCGAGCCCAGGCGCAGGGCGCGGGTGTGGAAGGTCCGCGCGTCGTAGGCGTCGCCTTCGCGGGTGCGCACCTCGTCCCGGATCTGCTCCCAGAGCCGCTGGCCCAGCTTGTAGGCCGGTGCCTGTCCCGGCCAGCCGAGGTAGCGGGTGAACTCGAAGTTCAGCTGGCCTTCGGAGATGGCGATGTTCTGCTTCAGGAAGTCGTAGCCCTTTTCAGGAGTCCAGGTGCCCGATCCCCAGCGCTCCGGAATCTCAAGCTCCAGGTGAACACCGATGTCGAAGACCACGCGGGCGGCACGCATCCGCTGCGCGTCCAGCATGCCCATCCGGTCTCCGGGATCGGAGAGGTAGCCCAGTTCCTCCATCAGCCGCTCGGCGTACAGTGCCCAGCCTTCGCCGTGGCCGGAAACCCAGCAGACGTTGCGGCGCCAGCTGTTCAGCGTGTCGCTGGCGGCGGTGGCCGTGGCGATCTGCAGGTGGTGGCCGGGAACACCCTCGTGGTAGACCGTGGTGGTTTCCTTCCACGTGGTGAAGGTGTCTTCGCCCTCGGGGACGGACCACCACATGCGGCCGGGGCGGGAGAAGTCTTCCGACGGGCCGGTGTAGTAGATGCCGCCCTCATTGGTGGGGGCGATCATGCACTCCAGCCGGCGCATGGGGCCGGTGATCTCGAAGTGCGTCTCGGAGAGCTCGGCGACCGCGCGGTCGGAGAGTTCCTGCATCCAGGCCTGCAGCTCGGCGGTGCCGTGCAGCTGGCGCTCGGGATCGGCGTCGAGCAGGTCCATGGCTTCGCGGACGGAGGCACCTTCCTTGATCTGGCTGGCCACCTCCTCCTGCTCAGCGATGATGCGGTCCAGCTCAGCCACGCCCCAGGCGTAGGTCTCTTCCAGGTCCACGGCGGAACCGAGGAACTGGCGGGAGAACAGTGCGTAGCGCTCAGCGCCGACCGCGTCCTTTTCCGGTGCCACGGGCAGCAGCTCGGTTTCCAGGAAGCTGACGAGCGAACGGTAGGCGGCGCGGGCACCGTCGGCGTTTTCCTTCAAAGCGGCCTGCAGGTGCTCGGGCAGTGCGGTGCCGTCGGCCAGCTTGGCGCCGGAGGCGAAGGAGTCGAAGAAACCGCCGTCCTCGGCGTACTTCGCCGCCTGTTCCATGACGATCCGAACCTGGCGGCGGGCGGCCACGCGGTCCTGCTCTGCACCGTGGCGCAGCGAGGTGATGTACCCGGCGACGGCGTCGGGCAGGTTATGCAGGCGGCCGGCGATGTGCTCCCAGGCCTCCACGGTGTCCGTGGGCATGAGGTCGAAGATGGCGCGGATGTCCTGTGCGGGGGAGGCAATGTTGTTCAGGTCTGCCAGGTCCCAGCCGGAATCGTGGATCTCCAGGGCCAGTCCGAGCCGTTCGCGCATGGCATCGAGGGTTACGCGGTCGACGTCGTCCGCGGGCTGGAGGTCCTCAAGGCGCTCGAGGGTTTCCCGCATCGCCTCGGCCATGGACTCCAGGCCGGCAGGGGAGTAGTCGCCGTACTCGGTTTCGTGTCCCGGAATGCCCAGCGTGGTGGCAAAGGACGGATCCAGCGTGAGCAGATTCTCCGTGAAAGCTTCGGCGACGGCGTCAATCGCAGTGGGGGTGCGCGAACCGGCGTTGGACAGGTTATCTGGTGAGGTTGTCTGTTCAGTCACAGTTCCGAGCGTAGCGCCTCACCGGTAGCTGCGCCGCCACGAGCCCGGTCCGGGAGCAGGCTGCAGGCTGAGTGCCCGGCGCCGTGTCCATGCCCTGCGGGTGCGTGCCGGGTCCAGGCCGGACGGTGTTTGCGGAGCGGGTCCGGGGTCCGCCGAAGAGCCGCCCAGGCCAATAACGACGGCGGTAAGCGCCGCCAGCTCCTCCGCTGTCGGGTTCCCGGAGATGACCTGCAGGAACGGCTCCGCTGCCATGGCCGGATCGGCCGGAGCAGCGGGTTCGGGGTCGTAGCCGAAGACGCTCACAGCGGAATATTTCCGTGCTTCTTGTGCGGCAGGGTGGCCCGTTTCTCCCGCATCACCCGCAGGCCGCGAATCAGCTGCAGCCGGGTTTCGGAGGGCGCAATGACGGCGTCCACGTAGCCGAGCTCCGCCGACTGGTACGGGTTCAGCAGTTCCTCTTCATACGCGGTGATGTAGTCCTGGCGGACTTCCTCGACATCGCGCCCCTCGGCCGCGGCCGCGGCAAGCTGGCCGCGGTAGAGGATGTTCACTGCACCCTGCGCGCCCATGACGCCGATCTGCGCTGTGGGCCAGGCCAGGTTCAGGTCTGCTCCGAGCTTCTTGGAACCCATGACGATATAAGCGCCGCCGTAGGCCTTGCGCGTGATCACGGTCAGCTTGGGAACCGTGGCCTCGGCGTAGGCGTACAGCAGTTTGGCCCCGCGGCGGATGATGCCCTGGAACTCCTGGTCCTTGCCGGGCAGGAACCCGGGCACGTCCACGAAGGTCAGGATGGGGATGTTGAATGCGTCGCAGTTGCGCACAAACCGTGCAGCCTTCTCCGAGGCCGCGATGTCCAGGGTGCCGGCAAACTGCATCGGCTGGTTGGCAACGACGCCGACGGTATGTCCTTCCAGCCGGCCGTAGCCGATGATGACGTTCGGCGCGTAGAGGGCCTGCATCTCCAGGAAGTGTCCGTCATCGACGACCTGCTCGATGACGGTGCGCATGTCATAGGGCTGGTTGGCCGAGTCCGGGATCAGCTCATCCAGGGCCAGGTCGCCGTCGTTGGGCTCCGGGTCCTGGTCGAAGGGCGCCAGCGGCGCCTCGGCGAGGTTGTTGCTGGGCAGGAAGTCCAGCAGCTCGCGGACAAAGTCCACGGCGTCCTCTTCATCGGAGGCGAGGTAGGTGGAGGTGCCGGTGGTGGCGTTGTGCTGGCGGGCGCCGCCCAGGGTTTCCATGTCCACGTCTTCGCCGGTGACGGTCTTGATGACGTCCGGCCCGGTGATGAACATGTGGGAGGTTTTGTCCACCATCACCACGTAGTCGGTCAGTGCGGGGGAGTACGCGGCGCCGCCGGCCGACGGGCCCATGATCAGCGAGATCTGGGGTACGACGCCGGACGCGTGGACATTGTTGCGGAAGATATCGGCGAACATCGCCAGGGAAGCAACACCCTCCTGGATGCGGGCTCCGCCGCCGTCGAGGATGCCGACCACGGGGCAGCCGTTGCGCAGCGCGAATTCCTGGACCTTGACGATCTTCTCGCCGTTGACCTGGCTGAGGGAACCGCCGTAAACCGTGAAGTCCTGGCTGTAGACCGCCACCGGACGTCCGTCCACGGTGCCGTAGCCGGAGACGAGGCCGTCGCCGAGCGGCTTCTTCTTTTCCATGCCGAACGCAGTGGACCGGTGGACGGCCAGCGCATCGAATTCGACGAAGGAGCCTTCATCCAGGAGCAGGTCGATGCGTTCGCGGGCGGTGTGCTTGCCGCGGGCATGCTGCTTCTCGATCGCAGCGGCTCCGGAGGGCGCCTCTGCCTGGGCCTGACGGCGCCGGAAGTCGGCGATCTTCCCGGCAGTTGTCTGCAGATCGAGGTCCTGGTCGATGCTCATTTACTCTCCGGTGCTGGGTGTGACGGACGGCGTGCGGATCGCCGCCCGGGGGTGCCACGCGGCGGGTTCAGTAGGTTTCTTACAAGCGTGCGGGCGATTCCCCCAGTCTAGTGAGCACCAACACGCATCCCGGGTGTAGGAAACCTACAATTTGTGTCCCTGAGCCTTGGCGCAGTGAAAAGCGGCCCTGCGGGTTGACAGCCGGCCGCCGAGCCACGCACCTGCAAGGTTCTTCGGGCGGGCATGCCTGCTTCCCTTCGCGGCTGCCCGGGGGTTGCTGCTGCCACGCCACCGGCGCTGCTCTCGCCGATGTTACTGACGAGTAACATTTTTCCCGCGGGTGCATTACCCTGTCCGTATGACTTCGAACACACCCTCTTCTTCGCGTTCGCTGGCCGGACGCACGATCCTGATGTCCGGCGGCAGCCGCGGGATCGGCCTGGCCATCGCTCTCCGGGCCGCCGCCGACGGTGCCAGCATTGCGATGCTCGCCAAGACGGCAGAGCCGCACCCCAAGCTGGAAGGCACCGTCTATACGGCGGCCGAGCAGATCGAAGCAGCCGGCGGGAAGGCACTGCCGATCATCGGCGACGTGCGCCGCGACGAAGACGTAGCCAACGCAGTGGCTGCCACGGCAGAGCACTTCGGCGGCATCGACATCGTGCTTAACAACGCCTCCGCGATCGACCTGCGCAAGACGGACGACGTCAGCATGAAGAGCTACGACCTCATGCAGGACATCAACGCCCGCGGTACTTTCCTGCTTTCCAAGACAGCCCTTCCGGTGCTGCGGGAATCGGACAATGCCCACATCCTTACCCTCTCCCCGCCCCTGAACCTGGACCCGAAGTGGGCCGGCAGCTACCTCGCCTACACCATGGCCAAGTACGGCATGTCGCTGACCACACTGGGCCTGGCGGAGGAGCTGAAGGAGGACGGGATCGGCGTGAACTCGCTCTGGCCCTGCACCTCGATCGACACCGCAGCCATCCGGAACATGCCAGGCGGCTCGGAGCTGGCGCGCGTTTCCCGCAGCGCCGACATCATGGCCGACGCCGCCCATGCGATCCTCACTCGCTCCGGCCGGGAAGCGACCGGCAACTTCTACACCGACGAAGAGGTGCTGCGCGAGGAAGGCGTCACCGACTTCGCCAAGTACAGCCTGGGCGCGCCCGAGGACAAGCTGATGGCCGATTTCTTCCTCTAGCCGATCCGGCGGGCCGCTTGGCTCACAGGGCTCCGGGGGAGGGTACGCGTAAGATCGGAACCATGCACCTGCACTACTCCAGCATGGAGCGTCCGCCCCTGGAACCGGAGCGGCTCCAGAGCCGCCTTGTGGCCCCCGAAGGGCCCCTGGCGCGGCTGGACGTCGTTGCCGAAACCGGCTCCACCAACACAGACCTGGCCGACGCCGCACGGCTGGTTCCTTCGCAGTACCCGGATCTGTCCGTGCTTACCGCTGAGCTGCAGACCGCCGGCCGCGGGCGGCTGGGCCGCAGCTGGCAGGCCCCGGAACGGTCTTCGCTTTTTGTCAGCGTGCTGCTCCGCCCGGTCAATGCCGAAGGGCGGCCGCTGCCGACTCAGGCCTACGGCTGGCTGTCCCTGCTGGCAGCGCTGTCACTGACCAAAAGCGTGGCGGCCCGCACCGGCGTCGAGCCGCGGCTGAAGTGGCCCAATGATGTGCTGGTGGACGGACGGAAACTCGCCGGAGTGCTGGCCCAGCTGGTTCCGGAAACCTCCGGCAATCCACCCGCCGTGGTGGTCGGTACCGGACTGAACGTCTCACTGACTGACGAAGACCAGCCCGTTCCCACCGCCACCAGCCTGCTGATGGAGTACGCCTCCACCACGGACCGGAACGTGCTGCTTGAGGATTATTTGCTCCAGCTGGCTGGGGACTACCGGTCCTTCTGCGCCGTCGAAGGCGATGCCCTGGCACCCTGGCCGGACGGCGTCAGCCTGCGGGACAGGGTGGCCGGACGCATGGTGACGCTGGGCCAGCCGGTCCGGGCCGAACTGCCCGGCGGAGGGGCGCTGACCGGCCGGGCCGTGGAACTGGATGCCTACGGCGGCCTGGTGGTTGTGGACACGGAAGCCGGGCAGCGGCACACCGTCACGGCTGCCGACGTCGTTCATTTGAGGCCCGCGCAGGCATGACCCGGATTCGAGTCACCGGATTCCGGTGCGGATGAGGCTGGAGCCGGGGGAGCAGGTGATCGTGGCGGCCCGCCCGCATGCGGGGCCGCTGGCCGGGCCAGTGCTGCTGGCCGTTCTCACCTGTGCTCTCGGTGGTTTTGCCCTTGGGTACCTGGGCCGGGACACCGTCCCCGCAGAGCTGGCGGAATGGGCGCCCGTGCTGGGGCCCGCCGTCGTTCTGGTGGTGCTTTTGGTCCTGCTGCGCTTCTGCCTTCCTCCCGTGCTGCGCTGGAACGGCACCCGGTACGTGCTGACCAACCGCCGGATGATCCACCGCCGCGGAGTTCTGCGGCGGCGTGAGCACGACCTGCCGCTAGCCTCGATCTACCAGTTGGAGGCCCGGCAGGGAATCGCGGAACGGATGCAGCGGTCGGGCACCCTTCGCATCGACCTGGGACGGGACCGGATCATCGACTACCCCTCGGTGCCGGAGGTCCACCGGTTCAAGTCAATTGTGTTGGCCACCATAGAAGACCTGCCAATGACCGTTATGTTCGATGGTGTAGATATTGAAGGAAGCACGGGCTACGACGACGAATGGAGCACCGATGAGTGAGCAGGGCCAGGACGCACCGGAGGGTGCCGCCGAGCCCGAGCCGCTGACACTCTCGATGAACGCGGTGCCGATGCCTGACAAACCCGTGCTGCCTGAGGGTAGCGGGGCGATCGACCGCGAAGACGTCCGCCGGCTGGAAGCGCAGCTCATTGGCGGGCCGCGTACGCTGAAGCGGCGCGAAGCTGCTGCCGGTGCCGGCGTCTCCCTGCTCTCTGCCCGCAAGCTCTGGCGTGCCATGGGTTTCCCCAACCTCGACGACGACGCCGTGTTCTTCACCGAAGCGGACAGGGACGCCCTGAGCACCGTGATTGAACTGGTCCGGGAAGAACGCCTGACCGAGGAAGCCGCCATCTCCATCATGCGCTCGATCGGCCAGATGACGGACCGCATGGTGGTCTGGCAGATCGAAGCGCTGGTTGAGGAAATGGTGGTCCAGCGCGGAATTACCGACGCCGAGGCGCGCAAGCGGCTGGTCGCTGCGCTGCCGGACCTGATCGAACCGCTGGAAAAGACGCTGGTCTACGCCTGGAAACGGCAGCTGAACGCTGCCGTCCAGCGGCTGGCACTTCGGGCCGAGGCGGGCCTGGCGAGCCACGAGTCGGACACCGATGACAATCCGCTGCCGCTGGCCCGCGCCGTCGGCTTTGCCGATTTGGTGTCTTACACGAGCCTCTCGCGGCAGATGAACGAGAAGACCCTGGCGCAGATGGTCCAGCGCTTCGAGCACAAATGCTCCGAGATCATTTCCGTGGGCGGCGGCCGGCTGGTGAAGACCATCGGCGACGAAGTCCTCTTTAACGCAGAGACTCCGCAGGCCGGGGCGGAAATTTCCCTGGCGCTGGCCAAGGCGTTCACCGAGGATGAGCTGCTGCCGTCGGCCCGGGTGGCCATGGTGTGGGGCCGGGTGCTCTCACGCCTGGGCGATATCTACGGGCCCACCGTGAACCTCGCATCGCGGCTGACTTCGCTCGCCGAACCCGGCACCGTCCTCACGGACGCCTCCACGGCAGCGGCCCTGCGGAACAACGAGCGGTTTATCCTGATCCCGCATTCCCCGCGGAACGTGCGCGGTTTCGGCGAAATCCATCCGGTGACCCTGGCCCGCGGCGCCGGCCCGGGGCTTGTCCTGGACTAGGTTCCTTTCGAAACCTGCTGTGGCCGGTCGCAGTGTGGCTCGACTGGCCGTGGTGGGGCTGGGCTGGTTCGGGCTGGGCATCCTGTGTCGCAGTACCGTCGTTTTGTGGTGGGTCTCGTCGTCCTGTGTTGCAGTGCCGTCGCCTTCGCGGGTTCAGAGGGACGTTATTGCAGCACAGGATTTCGACGGAGGGGCCTATACAGCGGTATCGCCCCACAGGATGGAAGCCTCCGCGCCAGGAGGAACACTGCACGGCCTCCCGTCCTTCGTCAGCGGGGCTCTGCTGCCGCCGCCTGATGAGCGCATGGTCCCTTTAGACTGCGGGAATGGGAGAGGACCGCAGGCGCTGGAGGTACCGTGATCCGTCTTGGGCCCAGATCGGGCTGCTGTACGTGCTAGCCCTTGTCTTTGCGTTGCCCGGAACTTCCCTGCCCCGCATCCTGTTCGCCGTCGCCTGGGCTGCTGTCGCCACGATTCTGCTGCTGGTCAAAGTCTCCAGGGACCGCCGCCGGGCCGGCATGCTGAAGATCCGCCGCCGTCCTGGCCCGGATGAAGGGTAGGCATCGCAGCAGCTGGTGACGGCCGTGTCCGCCGCCCGTCCGGAAGACGATCGCTCCGGTTTGGCAGTTTCGGCGGGTACGCGTCGTCCGATTTGTCCCAAACCGGAGCGATTGTGCCGCAGCATGGCATCCTCGCCCTGGATTCCCTCCACTTCGGGACTTCCCTGCCAGTTTGTGCTTTTCCTGCGCGGCGCCGTGGCAGGAAAGTCCCGAACTGGAAGGAATGTCCCAAAACGGAGGGCATCCTGGCCTAGGGGAGAGCTGGCTCCGGCCTGCTGACGGACCGACTCCGCCCGCCCGACCCCCGCCCGACCGCCCGGCTCCAACGCCCCCGGTCTCGCACCCTGCCCGGCCACAACGCCGCCCGCCCGCACCCCGCC
>NZ_JAMWKK010000013.1:0-140324 GCF_035792275.1 Arthrobacter koreensis
CAGCAAAGCTCAACCGCAGACCCAGACCAACCCTGGACATGGACACCCCAGCCAACCGGCTGAACATGCTGCTGCAACCAGCAGCCTAACCCCCAGCGTTGCACCCACCACTTGACTTAGCCGGGCTGAAACGAGCCGTAACTGGCCTCTCGATGGAAGGCGGGCTAGAAGCCGAGGTCCGCCGGAGAGTTGAAGGGCCCCACCACAGTGATGGTCCGCGGCGCGGCAGCCAGTTCGGCGGCGAGCTCCTGGACCTGTTCAGCCGTGACGGCCCGGATCCGGGCCAGGGATTCCTCGATGTCCACGTATTCGCCGCGGACCAGTTCGGCGCTGCCCAGGCGGGACATCCGCGAACCGGTGTCCTCCATGCCCAGCACAAGTCCCCCGGAAATCTGCCCCAGTGCACGGGCCAGTTCACCGGGTTCGACGCCGTCGGCCGCCAGGCGTTCCAGCTCCGACTGCAGCAGGTCGATGACCTGCCGGGTCTTGGCCGGAGAGCAGCCTGCGTACATGCCGAAGTACCCGGCGTCGGTGTAGGACGCGGAGAAGGAGTAGGTCGAGTAGACCAGACCCCGCTTCTCGCGGATCTCCTGGAACAAGCGGGAGGACATGCCGCCGCCCAGGACGGTGTTCAGCACGCTCATGGCGAACCGGCGCCCGTCCGTGGCGGAAATCGAGGGGCAGCCCAGCACAATGTTTGCCTGCTCCACCGGACGGTTGATGACGTGCACGCCTCCGGTGCCGGTGATCTGCGCCGGGGTGGTGTCCCGGCGCGGAGCAGGCTCGGCTGCTTCGTCCAGTTCCCAGCCGGCACGCTTGAGTGCGTCCAGCACCAGGGAAACCACAATGTCGTGTTCAAGTCCCCCGGCGGCCGTGACCACCAGGGTCTCCGGGCGGTAGTGGCGCCGGTAATGCTCCAGCACGGCTTCGCGCGCAACAGCCCTGATCGCCTCCGGAGTGCCGCCGATCGGGCGGCCCAGCGGGTGGTCCCCCAGCACGGCTTCGGCGAACTTCTCGTGGCACAGGTCCGCCGGGTCGTCGGCATCCATCGCGATTTCCTCGAGGATGACGTCGCGTTCCTGTTCCAGTTCCTCGGCATCCAGCACGGCTGAGGTCACCATGTCCGCAATGACGTCAATGGCCATCGGCAGGTCGGTGTCCAGCACGCGGGCGTAGTAGCAGGTGGTTTCCTTCGCCGTGGCGGCGTTGGACTCCCCTCCCACTTCGTCGAACGCGGAGGCGATGTCCATGGCGCTGCGCCGGGACGTGCCCTTGAACAGCAGGTGTTCCAGGAAGTGGGTCGACCCGTGGCGGCCTTCGGCCTCGTCACGGCTGCCGACGCCAACCCAGAAGCCAATCGTGGCGCTGCGCTGGCCGGGCATGGACTCGGTGAGTACACGCACGCCGCCCGGCAGGACGGAACGGCGGACGACGGCGCCGGCCGGGTCTCCGATTTCAAGCGCCGGATCGCCCGCACGGGATGTCAGTGGAAATGGGACAACCGTCCCGGTGCGGGAAAAACCCGCGCCGGAACGGCTGTCTGCAATGTTTTCAGGCATCTACTCTGCTGTCTCAGCAGCCGCTTCGGCCTCGGCGTCGTCTTCAGCAACAACCGGCGAAAGCGACAGCTTGCCGCGGTCGTCAATCTTGGTGATTTCAACCTGGATCTTCTGGCCCACGGAAACAACGTCATCAACGTTGTCGACGCGCTTGCCGCCCGAGAGCTTGCGCAGCTCGGAGATGTGCAGCAGGCCGTCCTTGCCCGGGGTCAGGGAGATGAAGGCACCAAAGGTGGTGGTCTTCACGACAGTGCCCAGGTAACGCTCGCCCAGTTCGGGAACCATCGGGTTGGCGATCGCGTTGATCGCAGCCCGGGCAGCCTCGGCGGACGTGCCGTCCGTGGCGCCGATCAGGACCGTGCCGTCATCTTCGATGGAGATGTCAGCGCCGGTGTCTTCCTGGATCTGGTTGATCATCTTGCCCTTCGGGCCAATGACCTCGCCGATCTTGTCCACGGGGATCTTCACCGAGATGATCCGCGGAGCGAACTCGGAGAGCTCATCCGGGGTATCGATCGCGGCGTCCATGACACCGAGGATGTGCAGGCGTGCTTCGCGGGCCTGCTTCAGGGCTGCTGCCAGGACCGAGGCGGGGATGCCGTCGAGCTTGGTGTCCAGCTGGATGGCGGTGACGAACTCGGAAGTACCGGCCACCTTGAAGTCCATGTCGCCGAAGGCATCTTCGGCGCCGAGGATGTCGGTCAGGGCCGCGTAGCGGGTCTCGCCGTCAACCTGGTCGGAAACCAGGCCCATGGCGATGCCGGCAACCGGAGCCTTCAGCGGCACACCGGCGTTGAGCATGGACAGCGTCGAGGCGCAGACCGAACCCATGGAGGTGGAGCCGTTGGAGGACAGTGCCTCGGAGACCTGGCGGATGGCGTACGGGAACTCTTCACGCGAGGGCAGCACCGGCATGAGCGCACGCTCTGCCAGGGCGCCGTGGCCGATTTCGCGGCGCTTGGGCGAGCCCACGCGGCCGGTTTCACCGGTGGAGTACGGCGGGAAGTTGTAGTTGTGCATGTAGCGCTTGCGCGTTACCGGCGACAGCGAGTCGATCTGCTGTTCCATCTTGAGCATGTTCAGCGTGGTGACGCCCAGGATCTGGGTTTCGCCGCGCTCGAAGATGGCGGAGCCGTGCACGCGGGGCAGAACCTCAACCTCGGCGGTGAGCTGGCGGATGTCCGTCAGGCCGCGGCCGTCGATGCGGATCTGGTCCTTGAGGATGCGCTGGCGCACAACCTGCTTGGTCACCGAGCGGAAGGCTGCGGAAACTTCGTTCTCGCGGCCTTCGAAGCGCTCGGCCAGTTCAGCCTTGACTTCGTCCTTGAGAGCGTCGGAAGCGGCGTCGCGCTCCTGCTTGTCAGCGATGGTGAAGACCTGTGCCAGCTTGGCGGCGGCAGCGGCTTCAACGGCTTCGAAGACGTCGTCCTGGTAATCCAGGAACAGCGGGAATTCGACGGTCGGCTTGGCCGCGCGTGCAGCCAGGTCCGACTGGGCGTCGCAGAGAGCCTTGATGAACGGCTTGGCAGCCTCGAGGCCTTCAGCCACAACCTCTTCGGTCGGGGCGGTGGCGCCCTCTTCCTTGATGAGGTTCCAGGCGTTGTCGGTAGCTTCGGCTTCAACCATCATGATGGCGACGTCGTCACCGGCAATGCGGCCGGCAACCACCATGGAGAAGACTGCGCGCTCCAGTTCGGAGTGCTTCGGGAAGGCAACCCACTGGCCTTCAACGAGGGCAACGCGGACGCCGCCGATCGGGCCGGAGAAGGGCAGGCCGGAAAGCTGGGTGGACATGGAGGATGCGTTAATGGCAACCACGTCGTAGAGCACGTCCGGGTTGATCGCCATTACGGTGACGACAACCTGGACCTCGTTGCGCAGGCCCTTGACGAATGCCGGGCGCAGCGGGCGGTCCATCAGGCGGCAGGCCAGGATGGCTTCGGTGGACGGGCGGCCTTCACGGCGGAAGAACGAGCCCGGGATGCGGCCGGCAGCGTACATACGCTCCTCGACGTCCACGGTCAGCGGGAAGAAGTCGAAGCCTTCACGCGGGGACTTGCCGGCAGACGTGGCCGAGAGCAGTGCGGTGTCTTCGTCGATGTAGACCATCGCGGAGCCTGCGGCCTGGGCGGCCAGGCGGCCGGTCTCAAAGCGGATAACGCGCTTGCCGAAGCGGCCGTTGTCAATTACTGCTTCTGAGTACTGGATTTCGGGACCCTCCATAGAGAGTCACCTCCGTTTCTGTTTTTCGGAGGCACCCAGCATCGTCCCATGAGTCCCGCCGCCGGTTGGCGGATAAGGGACCCAACACCCGGTCTTCGATCGAGGTCCACGGGCATTTTCTCCCGGAGACCACTACCGAGGACCGCGAATGCTGCGATGCTGGCTGACTCCTGTACTTGTTTTTCTTTAGTGCTGTACTGCTTGTGGTACCGCTGGGGCAGGTGCGCTTCCGGCCCTTAGCCGGTGTCCATGTCTGCCGCTTGGGTACCCTGCGCTAAAGGGCGGCCCTGCGCAGATGCACAGGAACCGCCCTCAAAGCAGAACTAGCGGCGCAGGCCGAGACGCTCGATGAGCGCACGGTAACGCGTGATGTCGGTCTCGCGCAGGTAACCCAGCATGCGGCGACGGCGACCAACCAGGGCCATCAGGCCGCGGCGGGTGTGGTGGTCGTGCTTGTGGGTCTTCAGGTGTTCGGTCAGGTCGGAAATGCGACGGGACAGAACAGCAACCTGAACCTCGGGGGATCCGGTGTCACCTTCGGTGAGTGCGAATTCCTGAATGATCGCCTGCTTGACGGCGGGATCGAGTGCCAATGTAACTCCTACAGTTGTGCCGTGAGGCCCGAATCAGCACTTCGCTGCCGGGAACCCTGTGCCCCGTCCGCGCAAACGCGGCAGACACAAAGAAATTCAGCCGCCACGGACCGCAGCCGAATTTTGATCCAGTTTACCTGTCCGCGGTGCGTTCTGTCGAAAGGACTTCCCGGGTCCTCGCGACGTCCAGCCGCATCTGCTCGATAAGTGCTTCGGGTCCGGTGTACGCAACCATCCCCCGAAGCCGGTCCACGAATTCCACGCCGACACACTGTCCGTAGAGGTTGAAGTCCTCCACCGCTTCCCGCGGGCGGTCGATCACGTGCGCTTCCACCTGGCGGCTGACGCCGTCGAAGGTCGGGTTGGAGCCAACGGAGATGGCTGCAGGCCAGCGGGTGCCGGCTGAATCGACAAGCCAGCCGGCGTAGATTCCGTCTGCCGGGATGAGTCCCGTGGACTCCGGTGCGAGGTTCGCGGTGGGGAAGCCCAGCTCCCGTCCGCGTGCCGCCCCGTGCACCACGGTGCCCCGCATGCGGTGGGTACGGCCCAGCAGGCGAGCAGCAGTGCGCACGTCGCCGGCTGCCAGGGCTTCGCGGATCCAGGTTGAGGAGCAGCGGCGGCCGGGCGTGTCTCCGGGGCCTTCAGGAAGGGCATCCAGGTCATCAACGGCAACCACGTCGAACCCAAGTTCGGCACCGAGCTCGCGCATGGTGTCCAGGTCCCCGGTGTTTCCCCGGCCAAACCGGGCGTCGTGGCCGAGCACGACGGCAACTGCGTGCAGCCCGTCAGCGAGGAACGTGCGGACGAATTCCTCTGCGCTCAGGGAGGCGAGATCCAGGTCGTAGTGCAGCATGAGCAGCCCGTCGAGCCCCGTTTCAGCCAGTGCCTCGGTGCGGTCTGCGGGCCCCATGATGAGGACCGGAGCGCTTTCCGGGCGGTGCACGGCGGCGGGGTGGGGGTCAAAGGAGAGTGCGACGGCGGACGCACCGCGGTCCCGCGCGGTCTTCACCAGCTTCGAAAGCACGTGCTGGTGACCGAGGTGGACGCCGTCGAAGTTGCCGATTGTCACTACTGTCGGACCAAGGTCGGACGGCACCTCCGCAAGGTCTTTCCAGTAATACACCCGAGCTCCTTACCAGCGGACAGTCATCCATGATTCCCTCCGGCGTCCAGCACATGCTGCACGCGGAAGGCTTCATCCATTATGGCGGAAAAGCAGGGCCTGTTACGCACCCGCTCCTGCAGCCGCAGTCCCGCCGTCCGGTCCCTGGTGGATTTCGCGCCGCAGTTCGCTGGCCTTAACGATGAACCGGTGCCAGACCAGCAGGGCCGGCGGGAAGGCCAGCTCTAGGATCATCAGGATGATCAGGGTGAAATGCGGGGTTCCGGAGAAGGCCCAGGACAGCACCCGCCCAATACCGCCCAGGAAGACCATCAGGCACACGAGCCAGAGCATGTTTGCCCACTGGAACTTGATGGCGATTGCGACGAACGCGGCTCCCACGCCCACCATCATGGCCGAGAAGAACCGGAACTGGCTTTCCAGCGAAGCGTTGACCGCTCCCCCGCTGGTTTCCGCTACCCCGGCGGTGCCGGTGATCAGATAGTAAATTCCGATCGCGGCGATCACGACGCCGACCCCTACGACAACTGCCCGGAAGACACCCCAGTCGTCGGTGTTCTTCCAGGATCCGCGCGCGGCCTGCGGTTCGGTTTTTCCTTCGCGGACGCGGAGCCTGCCGCCCCTGCGCTCAGCCTTCTTTCCGCCCTCTGAACCGGTGGCTGTTCCGGTGTCCGGGCCGGCGGCGCCGGGAGCCGCTGACGGGCGGGCCGGCGGGCGCGGCATGCCGGCGGCACCCCCGGCGTTCTTTTCCGGCCCCGGTGTTGGAATTGTCATGGTCCTGCCCCCTGCTGGGTTTGGCGGCGCACCGCTTACGGCGCAGTTTTCCACATCGTCTCACGGCCGGCAGCTGACAAGAACCCCGGCGCGGCTAGGCGTGTTTGGCGCTCCGGTGCTTATAGAGCCACCACAGGCCGATGATCGGAAGAATCAGCGGCACAAACCCGTAGCCCATGCCGAAGCCGGACCACACGGTGTCATCCGGGAGCGCAGCCGGGTCCAGGAGACCGAACAGTCCCACGAACAGGACGCCGAACATCTCAATGCTCACGGCCGCCACGGAGACCTTGTAGGACGTCTCCCCCGAGCGGGCCAGGGAAACAGTTGCCACGATGTAGACGACGGCGGCGAAGGCGGACAGCAGGTAGGCCACAGGTGCCTGGTCGAACTTGGTGGCGATCTGGAAGGCGGCACGTGCCGTTGCAGCGAGTGCGAAAACACCGTAGACCGCGACGATGAGCCGTCCCGGACCGGCGTTGCGTGCCGTTGAAGCGGCGGCGGCCTCGGGGCGGGGCTTGATCAGTTTCTTCATCCCAGCTGCACTCCATCCCAAATCTGTTCCATCCGGAACAACATAACGAACACGGTAATACCGACGGCACCCAGCACCAGGTTGCTCCACCTTGACCGGTCCATCAGGGACCACCAGACGGCGCCGATCGGAATCACGGCTGCCGTGAAGAGATAGCCCCAGAACTCCCAGGCGGGACCGTTGAGGGTTTCGCCTCCGGTCTGGCGGATGACTGCGGCCACGGCGTAGACGATAAGGAAGAGCTCGACGGCAGCGGCGGAAAGGATCGTGAGATCGTTCGGTCCGTGGCGCAGCACGGCTGCGCTGACGCACAGCACGGTTGAGACCAGGCAGACAATCGTCCCGACAATGAACAGAGGGTCGATGACCACTTAGGACCTTTCGTTTCCAGGGGCAAAGACGAGGAGCGCCTTTGCAGTGTCGGCCTTGTCCGCGAGCAGGCCGATCAGCTCACCGTCCGGGGCAAAAGCCGCAACAGGTACCGGCTCCCCGTCCTGCGGGGGCATCCCGGAAGCCGCGATGCGGCGGCCGTGGGAGAGATCCGCTGCCTCTTCCTCGCTGAGTTCGCGGACCGGGAAAAGTGCGCGCGCGGCATCGTTCAGGTCCAGGAGGCGGAGGTCCTCGGCCAGCTGCTCCAGCGTGGACGCCTGGTCTTCGCTGTAGGGGCCCACCGATGTCCGGCGCAGGGCAGTGAGATGGCCTCCGACGCCGAGTGCGGCACCGAGGTCGCGGGCAAGGGCACGGATGTAGGTTCCGGAGGAGCACTGCACGGTGACGTCCACGTCGCGCAGCTTGCCGCCGTGCTCACGGCGGATGCCGTGGATCTCGAAACGGGACACGGTTACCGGCCGGGCCGGGAGATTCACCTCACCGCCGGCGCGCACCCGCGCATAGGAGCGTTCGCCGGCCACCTTGATGGCGCTGACGCTGCTGGGAACCTGCAGGATGTCACCTGTAAGGGCCGCTACGGCATCCCGGATCTCTTCGTCCGTGACCGCCGCGGCAATGGTCTCGGCAGTGATTTCGCCCTCGGCGTCGTCCGTGATGGTGGACTGGCCCAGCCGGATGGTGGCCTCGTATGTCTTGGACGTCCCCACAATGTAGGTCAGCAGGCGGGTGGCCTTGTTGATCCCCACCACCAGCACGCCTGTTGCCATGGGATCAAGAGTTCCGGCGTGGCCGACTTTCCTGGTCCCGGCGAGCCTGCGCAGGCGGCCCACCACGTCGTGGCTGGTCCATCCCTGCGGTTTGTCCACAATAATCAGTCCTGATCGGACCTGCCCGGAATTCACGCCTTTCAGTATATGCGCGGCGCCGGTGCTCATTCTCCGGCGCCCTTCACACCGTTCATGCTCCGGCCCGGCCTGCGGGGCCGCGGGCCGCCCCGGCTGTAGCATGCGGATATGCCCCAGCTCTCCGCCCATGTGCGTTCCGTCGACCCCAACCAGATCCGCGAAATAACGCAGGCAGCCTGGGCAACACCGAATGCGGTAGTGCTCAGCATCGGAGAACCGGGGTTCCCAACGCCCGTGCACGTGCTGCAGGCCGCCCAGGAAACCCTGGCCCGGGATGAGACCGGTTACACCCCGAATGCAGGCATCGCTCCGCTTCGGACCGCATTCGCCGAACGGGTTTCTGCGCAGACCGGCCGGGAGATTGACCCGTCCCGGGTGTTCGTGACGTCAGGGGCCCAGCAGGGGCTGCACCTGGCCATGAGCATGCTCCTGGATGCCGGAGACGAAATCCTCATCCCCAATCCCGGCTACCCCACCTTCGCCATGACGGCACGGCTGTTGCACGCGGTACCGGTTGAATACCCGCTCCATCCTGCCAACGGATTCCAGCCGCGGATCGAAGATATTGAGGCGAGGATCACCCCGCGCACCCGGGTACTGCTGCTCAATTCACCGTCGAACCCGCTGGGAGCCGTGTTTAGCCCGGAACTGACCCGTGAGCTGGTGGAGCTGGCTCGGCGCAGGGGCCTCTGGATCCTCTCCGACGAATGCTACGAGGCGTTTACCTACGACGTTCCGCACGTCTCCCCGCTGGCCTTCGACGGCGGCGAAGACCTGGTCATCGCGTCTTACACACTGTCCAAGACCTACGGCCTGACCGGACTGCGCGTGGGGGCACTGGTGACACCCGCCGGACTGGAAACACAGCTGAGCACGGTGATGGAATCCATCGTCTCCTGCGTTGCGTCGCCTTCCCAGTACGCTGCGCTGGCGGCGCTGACCGGGCCGCAGGACTACGTGCAGGCAGCGGCCGCGCATTACCGCGGCAACCGGGATGCGGCGTCGGCCGTCCTGGACGCCAAGGGCATTCCCTACCTCGCGGCGCAGGGGGCCTTCTACCTGTGGGCGGATCTTTCGCACGTATCCGGCGGTGATATCCGGGCCTGGACACGGCAGTTCCTGGCGGAGGACGGCGTAGCAGTGGCACCGGGAACCGCGTTCGGTTCCATCGGCGAGGGATGGGTCCGCATTGCCCTCTGCGGCGGGCGGGATGAACTGGTCACCGGAGTTTCCCGGCTGCCCGGCGTCAGCTAAGGCACCTGCGGTCCCCCGGCGTTAAGGAAGGAGCGGCACCCCGGTGCGGGGTGCCGCTCCTTGTGCTAAGCCTGTTCGCGCAGGACTAGCTGCGTGCGTCGGAGTCTTCTGCCGGTGCGTCCTGCAGGTCCTCTTCGTCGTCGTCATCGTCCCTGCGGTAGGGATCGGCGTCGCCGGCGTAGGCGGCTCCCTGCTTCAGCGCCGCGAGTTCCTCGTCGCGCTTCTTGGCTTCCCGGATGAGTTCTTCCAGGTGGCTGGCGTTCACCGGAATCTCGTCAGCAACGAATTCGAGGGTCGGGGTGAGCCGGACAGTGATGTTCTTGCCCACCTCCGAACGCAGGATTCCGCGCGCGGATTCGAGCGCAGCCTTCGTGTCGGCCTGCTGGGCTTCGTCTCCGAAGACGGTGTAGTACACGGTGGCGTGCTGCAGGTCATTGGTAACGCGGGCATCGGTGATGGTCACGAATCCCAGCCGGGGATCCTTGATCCGCCGCTCGAGCGCCTGGGCAACTACCACCTTGATGCGGTCAGCGAGTTTCGCAGCGCGTGCTGGATCTGCCATTACCTCTCCTTAGATAAAAATTTGGGTCGCACCGGGGGCGGCCGCAAAGGGCCGCCGCCGTGCGCTGAAGTGCCTCGGGCCGGCAGGGACTGCGCTGCCGGCCGGGGCGGAGCGGGCCGGAGGCCCGCAAGGCAGGGGCCGCCGTTGCCGGCGGCCCCTGGCCGGGGTATTAGACCCGCGGCTTCTCGCGCATCTCGAAGGTCTCGATGATGTCGCCTTCCTTGACGTCGTTGAACGAGCCCAGGCCGATACCACACTCGAAGTCCGTGCGGACTTCGGTGGCGTCGTCCTTGAACCGCTTGAGCGAGTCAACGGTGAGGTTCTCGCCAATGACCTTGCCGTCGCGGGTGACCCGTGCCTTGGCGTTGCGGCGGATGACACCGGAGCGGACGATCGAGCCGGCAATGTTGCCGAACTTGGAGGAACGGAAGACTTCGCGGACCTCGGCGGTGCCGAGCTGAACTTCCTCGTACTCCGGCTTGAGCATGCCCTTGAGGGCCAGCTCAATGTCATCAATTGCTGCGTAGATGACGGAGTAGAAGCGCATGTCCACGCCTTCGCGCTCGGCCAGGTCGGCCACACGCTCTGCAGGCTTGACGTTGAAGCCGATGATGATCGCGTTGTCCACGGTCGCCAGGTTGACGTCGTTCTGCGTGATGGCACCGACGCCGCGGTGGATAACGCGCAGCTGCACGCCGTCCCCAACGTCGATCTTGAGCAGCGAGTCTTCCAGGGCTTCAACGGCACCGGAAACGTCACCCTTGAGGATGAGGTTAAGGGTGTCGACCTTGCCGTCAGCGACAGCCTGGTCGAAGTCCTCGAGGCTGATGCGCTTGCGGCGCTTCGCCAGGGCGGCGTTGCGGTCCGCAGCTTCGCGCTTCTCGGCGATCTGGCGGGCGGTACGCTCGTCGTCGGTCACGAAGAAGGTGTCACCGGCACGCGGGACGTTAGACAGGCCGAGGACCTGGACCGGACGCGACGGTCCGGCTTCGGTTACGGCGTCGCCGTTCTCGTCGAACATGGCGCGAACGCGGCCGTGGGCGGTGCCCGCCACGATCGTGTCGCCCACGCGCAGCGTACCCGACTGGACCAGGACGGTCGCGACGGCGCCGCGGCCCTTGTCCAGGTTCGCTTCGATGGCAATGCCTCGAGCGTCCTTGTCCGGGTTGGCACGCATGTCCAGGGCAGCGTCTGCGGTGAGCAGCACGGCCTCGAGCAGGGCGTCGATGTTCAGGTTCTGGCGAGCCGAGACCTCAACGAACATGGTGTCGCCACCGTATTCTTCCGGAACCAGGCCGTACTCGGTCAGCTGGCCGCGGACCTTCTCCGGGTTGGCGCCTTCCTTGTCGATCTTGTTCACGGCAACCACGATCGGCACGTTTGCTGCCTGTGCATGGTTGAGGGCTTCAACGGTCTGCGGCATAACGCCGTCGTCCGCTGCCACAACCAGGACAGCAATGTCGGTGACCTTCGCACCACGGGCACGCATGGCGGTGAACGCCTCGTGGCCCGGGGTATCGATGAAGGTGATGGCCCGCTCAGTGCCTTCGTGTTCGAAGGCGATCTGGTAGGCACCGATGTGCTGGGTAATGCCGCCGGCTTCGCCTTCAACAACCTTGGTGTTGCGGATGGCGTCGAGCAGGCGGGTCTTACCGTGGTCAACGTGGCCCATGACGGTGACTACCGGAGGACGTGCCTCAAGCTCGTCGTCGCCTTCGGCTTCCAGCTCGGCTTCGAAGTCGATGTCGAAGCTGGAGAGCAGTTCGCGCTCTTCGTCTTCCGGTGAGACAACCTGGATCTTGTAGCCCAGTTCTTCGCCGAGTACGCCGAACGTCTCTTCGTCCAGGGACTGGGTGGCAGTTGCCATTTCACCGAGGTGGAACAGCACGGTGACCAGTGCTGCCGGGTTTGCCTCGATCTTGTCAGCGAAGTCCGTGATGGACGCGCCGCGGCGGAGCCGGACAACGGTGTTGCCGTCGCCGCGGGGTACCGAAACGCCGCCCAGCGACGGAGCTGACATCTGCTCCAGTTCCTGCCGCTTTGCCCGCTTCGACTTACGCTGCTTGCCGCGTCCTGCGCCGCCCTTGCCGAAAGCGCCGGCAGTGCCGCCGCGTCCGCGGCCGCCCTTGCCGAAGCCGCCGCCAACGGGACCGCCGCCGGTGCCCGGAGCTCCGCCGGGTCCGCGGCGGGGTCCGCCTGCGCCCGGACGTGCCGGGGCTGCGGGCCGCTCAGTGCGGTTGGGCATCATGCCCGGAGTGGGACGGTTTCCGGAAGCGCCGCCGGGGCGCGGCGCGCCGGGACGGGGAGCACCCGGACGCGGTGCACCCGGACGGGGTGCGCCGGGACGGGGGCCGCCTGCGCCGGCTGCCGGACGGGGTCCTGCTGCGCCGGGGGTACCGGTGCGCTCGGACTCGTCGCGGCGCTGGCCGGGACGGGGCATGCCCTGGGAAGTAGCAAACGGGTTGTTGCCCGGACGGGGACCGCCCTGGCCACGCTCTCCCTCACCGCGGCCGCGGGGACGGGGCATGCCCTGGGAAGTAGCGAAGGGGTTGTTGCCGGGGCGCGGACCGGAAGCTCCGGGACGCGGTGCACCCGGACGGGGTGCTGAGGAGGAATCAGCCGGTGCTGCCGGAGCGGCGGGCTTGTCCTCGGTCTTGGCAGCCGGGGCGGGTGCCGGGGCTGCGGGCTTGCTCTCAGCCTTCGGTGCCGGTGCCGGAGCCGCAGGTGCGGCCGGGGCGGGAGCGGCCGGTGCCGGAGCAGCAGGCTTCTCCGCGGCAGGTGCCGGAGCTTCTGCGGCAGCCTTGGCTGCGGGAGCTGCCGGCGCCGGGGCTGCCGGGCGGGGAGCAGAGGTTTCCGGCTTTGCTGCCGGCTTGGACGCCGCGTCGGGGAATGCCCCGCGCAGCTTCTTGACTACGGGCGCTTCAATGGTTGAAGACGCCGACCGGACGAATTCGCCCAGTTCCTGCAGTTTTGCGACTGCGTCCTTCGAGGTAATGCCGAGCTCTTTGGCGAGCTCGTGTACGCGGACCTTGGCCACATTTCTCCTGTCTCGGTCCGCACCGAGCCAGGCACGAACCGTCTATTTGCTGCGGGCTTCCGCTGCGGATGCAGCAGGGCCCATCACAGAGCACAACAAAGTACTCATCGCTGGGTACTCATCGGGTTTCCATCAGATTTCTGACCCGCTTTCAGGTTGGACGGTTTCGAGGGGGTTCCGAGTGGGACCCGCCTCTTGAGCTTCGAACCACTGCTGGACGGCCGAGGGATCAGCCTGCGCCCGGAAGGCGCGGCCAAAAGCCCGGCGTTTCACAGCTGTTGCGAGGCATGCTGTCTCGGGGTGCAACCAGGCGCCCCGGCCAGACATACGGCGGCTCTCATCTACAAGGACGGCGTTGCTGCCATCTTCTGAATCCAGCGCCAGCCGCATCAGTGCAGCCTGGTCATCCTTCTTCCTGCAGCCAATGCATGTCCGCTGTGGAACATGCGCCGATCCTGCCGCAGGCCGCACCGATTCCACGGGCTCCTGCGGTTGCTGGAAGGCGGACGGTGACCCGGCCATGTACATTCTACCGCGTTTCTATTCTCTTGCCTTCATCCCGCCCGCCGGGCAGGGATGCTAGGCGGACTTTGCGTCGGAAACGATGTCGATCCGCCAGCCCGTGAGCTTTGCGGCGAGGCGGGCGTTCTGCCCTTCCTTGCCGATCGCCAGGGAGAGCTGGTAATCCGGCACCACGACCCGTGCGGAACGGGTATCCGGGTCAGTGATGGTCACCGAGTTTACCCGAGACGGCGACAGCGCGTTGGCGATGAACGTTGCGGGGTCTTCGCTGAAGTCCACAATGTCGATCTTCTCGTCATGCAGTTCGGTCATTACGGCACGCACGCGCGAGCCCATTTCACCGATGCAGGCCCCCTTGGCGTTGATGCCGGGAACGTTCGCCTTCACCGCGATCTTCGTCCGGTGGCCGGCCTCACGCGCGAGGGCAACGATTTCAACCGAGCCGTCTGCGATTTCCGGAACTTCCAGTTCGAAGAGCTTCCGGACCAGGCCCGGGTGGGAGCGGGAAAGCGTGATGGACGGGCCCTTGAAACCGCGGCGGACGTCGACGACGAAGGCACGGACGCGTGATCCGTGCAGGTACTTCTCCCCCGGCACCTGTTCGGTGGGCGGCAGCAGTGCTTCCACCGACCCGAGGTTCACCTGGATCATGTGCGGGTTGTTGCCCTGCTGGATCTGGCCGGACACGAGCTCGCCTTCACGGCCCTTGAACTCGCCCAGGATGTTGTCGTCTTCAACATCGCGCAGGCGCTGCAGAATGATCTGCCGGGCAGTGCTGGCCGCAATGCGCCCGAAGCCTGCCGGAGTGTCGTCGAACTCGCCCACGGCCTCGCCGTCGTCGTCGAGCTCCGTGGCCCAGATGGTCACGTGGCCGCTCTTGCGGTCCAGTTCAGCCCGCGCCTTTTCCTGGGACCCGGTTGTCTTGTGGTAGGCAACAAGCAGGGCCTGCTCGATCGTGGGGATCAGCTTGTCCAGCGGAATCTCGCGTTCCGCTTCCAGCAGCCTCAGCGCACTCATATCAATATCCATTTAGGCCTCCTCGGCTGTGCTGTTCATTCCGTCGGCGTCCTCGCCAGCCGGTTCGTCCTCAAGGTGGGCGAATTCGATTTCGACCCGTCCCTTGGCAATCTGGTCAAACGCCAGGTGCAACTTCTCGCCCTGTTTGGGTTTCATTCCCTTTTTGACCGCCAGCTCGGGAACCAGCGTGATGCCGGAGCCGTCCACCTCGAGCAGGCGTCCGGTCACGGCATCGCCGCGCACCGGGACAACGCTGACCATCCGGCCGGTGTTGCGGCGCCAGTGCCTGGGCTCCGTGAGCGGGCGGGAGACGCCGGGTGAGGAGACTTCCAGGCTGTAGGGACGGCCGTCATCCTGCGGGTCCTGGTCCATGGCATCGGAAAGGACGCGGGAAACGTCCGCAATCCGGTCAAGGCTCACGCCGCCGCTTTCCGTCTCCGGAAGGTCCACGATCACGTGGATGGTCCGGTGGGCGCCGGCAATCCTGATTTCGATGTCCTCGAGGAAGAGGTTCTCACCGGCAACTGTGGGAGCCAGGTAGTCCTTCAGCCGCTGCGTCTCTGCGGCCACCTCGGCGCGCTGTGCGTTCTTGCGGTAGTTAGACGACGTGTCTTTTTTAGGGCTGGGGCGACCCGCCATTACTGCCTCCCACTAGATGTTGTTGTAGCTCCTAGACTACCGACTTTTCCCGGGGCCCCGGGTCACCGCCGCAGGTGAGGGCCCGTTCGTGGCATGATCGAGTGTTGTGGAGAAGCCCCCGAACGCCCCGCAGCGGCCCGCTGCACGCCCTTCCCGGGCTGCCGCTGCAGCCGGCTTCCTGCGGCGTACCCTCGCTTTGGGGCTTCTGGCCTGCGTGATCGCCTCGCTGGGCCTCACCGCAGGTTCCGGGGTTGAACCCGAACGGCCCAGGACCTTTACCGAACAGGCGCTGAATGAGGCGTTCGCCACTTCCCGCCTGCTTGCAGCGGAAGCCGAGTCCCTTGCGGCTTCCGCGGACGCGGGGGCAGCCGCTGCACTGCTTTCCACGGCGGAGACCCTGAACCGGCAGGCCCTGATGCTGACGTCCCCCGGGGGCGCCGCAGCCCTGCAGAAGGCACCCGGTGTCCAGGGCCGCCCCTACGCCCGGGCCCTGCTTGAATCCGCACGGAAGAACCTGGCTGCTGCCGGCCGCGCCGACTATGGTGCCGCCCGCCTGCTGGCCGCCACCGGAGCGGGACAGGTACTCCTTGCCGAGCGTGCCGCTGCGGCGCTCGGAGAGGATCCCCTGCCGCTGCAGGAATCCGGCTGGACTCCCGTGCTGGATGACTCGGAGCAGCCCAGGTGCACCACCGGGGACCGCGCCGTGCTGCGGGACCGGCCCGGCGCCGCCGAGTCACTGCAAGCCGCAGTCAATGCCGAGTACGGCGCCGCCTACGGCTATGAAGTGGCGCAGGCCCAGGCCGGCAGGACCTTCACCGTGCTGGGGCAGCCGGCCAGTGAACGCCGCAGCGCACACCTGGAAGCGGGCCGCGATGGCGCTGAGCTGCTGCCGGTCCTGTGCCTGCCGGAGATCACCCCGCTCCCGGCCTGGTCACTGGACGCCCGGTTCCTGGCAGATCCCGTCTCCTCGCTCGAAGAGCTTGAAGAGACCATGCCGGCGCTCTACGCCGACCTCGCTGGAAGCAGCGACGGCGCTGTACGGTCCTGGGCGATTGACCGCCTGGTAGCCAGTGCGCGGCTGCTGTACTCCTCCGCCGAGATCCCGCCCGCTCCGGGGCTGGACGCTGAGCCCGCTTCCCTTCCCTGGGCTGCCGGATAACGGCTCACCACCAACCGCCTGGAGCTGTGGCCGGGCCTGCACGGCCCGGCGCTGGCATGACTCGGTGCAGGCACCCTAGGCTGGGTTGGTGGCCAAAACAGGTGCCCTTTCAGGTCGGCGCCCGCCCGGCCGCGGACCCCGGCCAGCAGGAGGCACCCTTTATGGCATCCGCCGTCGTAGTACCCGAAGCCCTGCGCCAGCGCTACCGCCGCTCGCGCGAAGACCGGGACTGGGTCGAAAGCCTCCCGGACCTGGTGGACTCAGCATTCGATGCCTTTGGACTCGCACCGGATGATTCCACCGCCGGCAGCTGGCACGGCCACGGCGCCCTGGTGGTTCCTGTCCTGGCGAACGTCGGCACCCCAGCAGTCCTGAAGCTGCCGTTCCCCCATCCCGAGGCGGCAGCTGAGGCGCCCGCGCTGCAGGTCTGGGCCGGGCGGGGCGCGGTCCGGCTGCTGGACAGGGACCCCGCCGGCGGGGCGCTGCTGCTCGAACGGCTGGACCCGGAGAAATCACTGCTTGAGGTTCCCGTGGCCGAGGCAGTACGGGTTTGGGGCGGAATCATCCGCCGGCTGGGCATCCCCGAATCGGACGAACCGGAGTGGGCCGGCATCCCCTCCGCTGCCGAAAGAGCCGAGCAGCTCTCAGATGAGCTGCCCGCCGACTGGGAGGCGCTGGGGCAGCCGTTTGAACGCTGGCTCCTTGAAGCAGCGCTGGCTGTCAGCCAGACCCGCGGGATCGTGGGCCGCCGCAGCAGCCAGGACGTGCTGGTACACGCGGACCTGCACTACGGGAACATCCTTGCCCGTCCCGGCAGCGGTTACGCGGCGATTGATCCGCAGGCGGTCTGCGGAGAGGCTGAATACGCAGTGGCGCCCATGCTCTGGAACCGCCTGCAGGACCTGGATCCCGCCGCGCCGGAACACGCCCTGAAACAGCGGCTGCTGGATCTCTGCGAGGCCGGCGGACTGGAACCGGAGGCAGCGGCCGAGTGGAGCATCCTGCGTGAAGTCGCCAACGCGCTGGAATACCTCCGCGACGGTATGCACGGTGACGCCCGGCGCTCGGTATGGGTGGCCTCGGCACTGGCAGGGCGGGCCCATCCCGGCCTTCCGCCCGTCGGCGAGCTGCCTGCGGCGTAGCCGGCTGCCCCTAGCCCTGGAAGTTCTCCATCCAGACGTCGGTGCCCAGCTTGATGATCAGCGCACCGACCACCACCAGGAAGACGATCCGGATGAACCTGCTGCCCTGTTTCACGGCCATGCGGGCACCGATATAGCCGCCGGTCATGTTGGCCAGCCCCAGGACCAGGCCCAGGCCCCAGAGCAGTGACCCGTGCGGGAGGAAGAAGGCCAGGGCGCCGATGTTGGTTGCCATGTTCACGATCTTCGCCTTGGCACTGGCAGCCAGGAAGTTATATCCCAGCAGCGTCACCATGGCGATGATCAGGAAGGACCCGGTGCCGGGGCCGATGAGTCCGTCATAAAAGCCGATCACGGCTCCGATGGCGCCGGCGGTGACGTAGTGCCGGTTCCCGGTGTGCCGGAGCCTGGTCAGCTCCCCCACCGTCGGCTTGGTGGCCGTGAAAACGGCGACAACGATCAGTGCCACGACGATGATGGGCTTGAAGACCGAAGCCGGCAGGGACGCCGCCAGCACCGCTCCCCCGAAGCTCCCGGCCAGGGCCACCCCGGCCATGGGCAGCGCCGTTTTCAGGTCGGGGTGGGCACGCCGGTAGTAGGTGACGGCGCTGGTGGTGGTCCCGAAGACGGACCCCATCTTGTTCGTTGCCAGCGCCTCGACGGGCGTGATGCCGGGAACCAGCAGCAGGGCCGGCAGCTGGAGCAGTCCGCCGCCGCCCACGACGGCGTCGACCCAGCCTGCGGCAAGGCCCGCCACCACCACGAGGGCGATGGTGGCGAGCGTTATGTCCTCAAGCCCCGAGACCACCTAAGGGCTCAGGCCCGGGCAGCGCGGAGCACGTACTCCACAGCCTCGGCTACCGGAACGTTTTCTGCCTCGCCGGTGGCGCGGTCCTTGATTTCGACGACGCCGTCAGCCAGGCCGCGGCCGACCACCAGGATGGTGGGAACGCCGATCAGTTCGGCATCGCCGAACTTTACGCCCGGGGAAACCTTGGGACGGTCATCGTAGATGACCTCCAGTCCGGCCGCTTCGAGGTCCTCGGAGAGCTTGGCTGCCGCTTCGAAGATCTCGTCGCCGCGGCCGGTGGCCACTACGTGGACGTCGGCCGGCGCGACGGCGCGCGGCCAGATGATGCCCTTGTCATCGCGGTTGGACTCGGCCAGCGCCGCGACGGCGCGGGTAACGCCTACGCCGTAGGAGCCCATGGTGACGGTTGCGAGCTTGCCGTTCTTGTCCAGGACCTTAAGGCCCAGTGCTTCGGCGTACTTGCGGCCAAGCTGGAAGATGTGGCCCATTTCGATGCCGCGGGCTGCCTCCAGGGGACCGGATCCGTCCGGAGCCTCGTCACCTTCACGGACCTCGACGGCTTCAATGACGCCGTCCCAGCCGAAGTCGCGCTCGGCAACCAGGCCAATCACGTGCTTGCCCGGCTGGTTGGCTCCGGTGATCCAGGCAGTTCCGGCAACCACGCGGGGGTCCACAAGGTAGAGCAGGCCGGTGGCAGACTCCGTGCCCAGGACGGCTTCTTCCGTGGTCAGGCCCGGGCCGATGTAGCCCTTGACCAGGCCCGGGTGCTTCTTGAGGTCCTCATCCGATGCGGCTTCAACGCCGAGTTCACCGGACATTTCAAGGTGCGGGCCGATGTTGGCTTCGATGCGCTTGAGGTCCACGGCGCGGTCGCCGGGAACACCGACGACGACGATCTGCCGCTCTCCGGTGGGCAGGCTCACGGCGAGCACCACGTTCTTGAGCGTGTCCGCGGCGGTCCATTCGCCGTAGTCCTTCGGGAAGCGGGCGTTGACGTCCGCTACCAGGGTGTCGATGGTCGGGGTATCCGGGGTGTCCACGACCCGTGCAGCCGGAGCGTTGGTGTAGTCAACCGGTTCCGGTGCGACCGTGGTAACGGCCTCGACGTTGGCTGCGTAGCCGCCGGCCGAACGGACGTAGGTGTCCTCGCCGACGGGGGTCGGGTGCAGGAATTCCTCGCTCTTGGACCCGCCCATGGCGCCGGAGACAGCGGAGACCACAACGACGTCGAGCCCCAGGCGCTCGAAGATGCGCAGGTAGGCACCGCGGTGCGCCTGGTAGCTGGCCTCGAGGCCTTCGTCGTCGATGTCGAAGGAGTAGGAGTCCTTCATGATGAACTCGCGGCCGCGGAGCAGGCCGGCACGCGGGCGGGCTTCGTCGCGGTACTTGTTCTGGATCTGGAACAGCGAGACCGGCAGGTCCTTGTAGGAGCTGTAGAGGTCCTTGACCAGGAGGGTGAACATTTCCTCATGGGTCGGCGCCAGCAGGTAGTCCGCGCCCTTGCGGTCCTGGAGGCGGAAGAGGTTCTCGCCGTACTCGGTCCAGCGGTTGGAAGCTTCGTACGGCTCGCGCGGCAGCAGGGCCGGGAAGTGGACTTCCTGGGCACCGATGGCTGCCATTTCCTCGCGGATGATGGTCTCCACCTTGCCGAGCACGCGCAGGCCCAGCGGCAGCCACGAGTAGATGCCGGGTGCGGCACGGCGGATGTAGCCGGCACGCACCAGCAGGCGGTGGCTGGCGACGTCGGCGTCTGCCGGGTCTTCGCGCAGGGTGCGCAGGAAAAGGGTGGAAAGTCGAAGGACCACGCGTCGAATCCGTTTCTGCAGCCGCAGGCTGCACGCTAAGTAAGAAGTTCTCCCTACTAATCTAGCCCCTGGCGCACGCTGCGCCGGACACGGCAGCCGCGTGGCGGGACGGGCTGGGGTTACAGGGAACCGGCCTCAAGTTCAGCCAGGACGGCATCGATGAGCAGACTGGCTTCCCCCGCAGCCAGGCGGGCATCCCCGGGCGCCGGAATCGAGGCCACCAGGCGCACGTTCCCGGTGCGTGCGCTGACCACCACGAGCTGTGTTGAGCCCGCAGGTGAGGTGACGACGGTATCCAGCGCCAGGGTTTCCTCAGCAGTGGAGGACACATCCAGCCGGGTGTTGGTCACCGTCACGGTGGTCCCGTCCCGGGACATCTGTACCTCCGCGCAGTCTGCCAGGACCGACTCGTCAATGAAGTCCAGTGTGTCCAGGACCGAACTGCCGGCGTACGCCGCGACGTTCAGGACGCTGGCGGCTTCCGCTTCCGCACCGTAGGCCAGACCGGCCAGCGCAGCGTCCTGCACGGCCGCAACCGAATCGGTGGCGGCGATCTGTGCGCAGGCAGCCGGTTCAAAGGCCACCTCAGGGCCGATTGACCCCGCGTCGGGAAGCACCGCGCGGAGAGTTTCCTCGCTGAGCACCTCCCCGTCCAGACCAAGGGACCGGTTCGCCGCCGTGACGGCGGCTTCCAGCTCGGCGGCGCTGAAGGCGGGCCCGGCGTTTTCCGGCGTTCCTTCCGTGGCCGGGGAACTCCCGGTGCTGCGGTCGGAGCCGGGGGCCGCTCCCGATCCGGCTGGGCTGCCGTTGTCGGTTTCCGGTCCGGTCGGCAGCGGGGCTTCGGCAGTGACAGCGGGCGCGGGATCGGCGGGCACCGTAACGGACGGGGCGCTCCGGCCGCCTCCGGGCGAGCCCGTGCAGGCCGTCAGCAGCAGGGCTGCGGCGAGCAGGCAGGACGCGCGGCTGATTCGTCTCATGGTCGTCCCAGCCTAAGGCGCACCCGCGGGGAGCGTAAGGCTGCCGTCCTGCCGGGGTTGGTGCGCCGGGTGATCAGCGAACCCGGGTCAGAAGAGGATCGTGGCGAAGGTGCCCACCTGCCGGAAGCCCACCGATTCGTAGGTGGCCCGGGCAGGGGCGTTGTAGGAGTTCACGTAGAGGCTGGTGAGCGGCGCCAGTTCCCGGGCGAACTGGACCACGGCGGACATATAGGCCGCGCTCAGGCCGCGTCCGCGGTACGCAGGGTTCATCCAGACTCCCTGCACCTGCACGGCCCTGCTGGAGACCGTGCCCAGCTCAGCCTTGAAGATCACCTGTCCGGCGGCGTCGAACTCCACCAGCGAGTGGCCGTTCTGGATCAGTGAGAGAACCCGCTGGCGGTAGTGCCGGCTGCCGCCGGCCACCGGGGAGTAACCGACTTCTTCCTCGAACATCGCCGTGCACGCCGGGAGCAGCCGGTCCAGGTCCGAGGGCCGGGCCCGGCGCAGACCCGGTGCCGGCGTTACCGGCGAAGGGCCGTCGATCTCAAGCAGCGGCTGGTCGCTGCGTACGTCGAAGGGGCGCGGCGAGGTGTGCTGCAGCTGGGACCAGAGGGAAAGCACTGCCTCGGCGGGACCGAACAGGGAAGAGAAACGCCGTCCGGTACTGGCCAGGTAGGCGCCGATTTCCGGGCCGTTTTCGGCGGTGACGCCGGTTGGCACAACGTTGACACCCGCCCAGCAGGCGGCGGTGAGCTTACCGTCGTCGAACACTCCCAGCACCTGGCCGCCGGACACTGTGGGAGCAGCGGTCCCGGTGGTTTCCAGGTGCGAGAGCAGGAAAGTATTCGCCACCGGATCGGCGGCGGCAAGTTCGGTGAGGGCCGCGGTATCGGCCGCACCAAGGATGCGCAGCGTTCCTGTCGCGTTCCCGCTGCGCATCGTCTCCGTCCTAGCCGACGGTAACCATGGGGCCACCCGTGCCAGCATCCTCGCCATCGGCTTCCCCCATATCCTCGGCGATCCTCATCGCTTCTTCGATCAGGGTCTCAACAATCTGGTCTTCCGGAACGGTCTTGATGACTTCGCCCTTGACGAAGATCTGTCCCTTTCCGTTACCGGAGGCTACACCCAGATCAGCTTCGCGTGCTTCTCCGGGACCGTTTACGACGCAGCCCATGACGGCGACGCGCAGCGGCACTTCCATGCCTTCCAGTCCGGCGGTGACCTGCTCGGCGAGGGTGTAGACGTCCACCTGGGCACGGCCGCAGGAGGGGCAGGAGACAATTTCGAGCTTGCGGGGCCGCAGGTTCAGCGACTGCAGGATCTGGTTGCCCACCTTGATCTCCTCCACCGGCGGGGCGGAGAGCGAGACGCGGATGGTGTCGCCGATGCCCTTGGAGAGCAGCGCACCGAAAGCGGTGGCGGACTTGATGGTTCCCTGGAATGCCGGACCGGCTTCGGTCACGCCCAGGTGCAGCGGCCAGTCGCCGCGTTCGGCGAGCAGCTCGTAGGCGCGGACCATGACCACGGGGTCATTGTGCTTAACGGAAATCTTGAAGTCGTGGAAGTCGTGTTCCTCGAAGAGGGATGCCTCCCAGACGGCGGATTCAACCAGCGCCTCCGGTGTTGCCTTGCCGTACTTGGCGAGCAGGCGGGGATCCAGGGAACCGGCGTTCACGCCAATCCGGATGGACACCCCGGCGTCCTTGGCCTCTTGGGCGATCTGCTTGACCTGGTCGTCGAACTTGCGGATGTTGCCCGGGTTCACGCGGACAGCGGCGCAGCCGGCTTCAATCGCGGCATAAACGTACTTGGGCTGGAAGTGGATGTCCGCAATGACCGGAATCTGCGACTTCTTGGCGATGATCGGCAGTGCTGCCGCGTCATCGGCGCTGGGGCAGGCAACGCGCACAATGTCACAGCCCGACGCCGTCAGTTCGGCGATCTGCTGGAGGGTGGCGTTGATGTCCGTGGTCGGCGTGGTGGTCATCGACTGGACGCTGATCGGGAAGTCCGACCCGACGCCGACCGAACCCACCTTGATCTGGCGGGTTTTGCGCCTCGGGGCAAGGACGGGCGGCGGTGCTGCTGGCATTCCTAGGTTGACCGAGGTCAAAACATCCTCCATGTGCCCTGGGGGCAGGTATTAGTCTGTGGCGGCGGGGATAAGCGCGCCTGTCCTATTATCCACCTGCCCGCCGCACCGTGTGCCGCAGGCAGGTGGAATATCACTCAGGGCTTAGCCCGCCAGGTGCGCGAAGGCACCCGTAACCGGCTTCCACTCGGTGGTCTTGAGCCCGGAAATGCCGCCGCCCACGGCCAGCGGGTCCTGCTTGAGCAGGTTGTTCAGCTCGTCTTCGTCCGCGGCGGTGAAGATGAGCAGCGCTCCGGCGCCGTCCGTGAACGGGCCGCTGGCCAGGACCTTGCCCTCTTCGACCAGGGCTGCAAGCCACTCGCGGTGGGCAGGGCGGTGCTCGTCGCGCACAGCTGCTGATTCGGCGTCGTACACGTACTCAACTGCGAAAATACTCATGATTCCCACCCTAAGGGATGTCAGCCCTGCAGCAGCGCCACCCGGACGGCCACCGCTATGCCCACTGCCCAGAGCATGGAGGCGAGGGTTCCGATGATGAACCGCTCCGCGGCGGCGGGAGTCTCCTTCAGCTCGGCATACCGGCCAAGACCTTTGATGGCGATGACGTAGGCGATGGCCACGGGCTCATCCGCCAGGACGGCGGTGGCCACGGCGAGCCGTTCCAGGAGCCCGATCACCAGGCCGCCGCGCAGGATCACCGGTCCGGCCGGCTGCGGCGGGCGGCTGGGCAGCGGCGGCAGTGCGGGGCGTGTGACCGGTTCGTGGACCTGGTCCGCCGCCGGATCCCGGGCCGGGTCCGGGCCGGGGCGGGCTGCCTCAACCGCGCGGGCAAGCTTCAGCACGGCACCGGTGACCGGCCAGCCTCCGACGGCGGCCCCCAGCAGGCCTAGCACGATCCAGAGCAGGTCCATGGAACTCCTTGTCCTCTCCGAGATGGCAGAAACTGCACGTCTCAGCGCTGTAACGGGCAGTTTCTGTTATCTCGGCGGGGAGCAGGCTGCCTGGTCCGCCCGGTCCAGCAGCACCTCCGCTGCCGGGCGTGCGGCCCATTCTTCCTGCCACTTGGCCCGCTGGACGGCGTTGCTCACTGCCTGGGAACTGATCCCGAGCATACGTGCTGCTGCGCTCTGGGAGCCCCATTTGTGCGGGTCGACGTGTTCCAGGATCCGCCACTCCGCTTCGCTGCGGTCACGGACCAGCCCGGCGATGAGGATCAGGACGGCTTCGGCGTGGGCGGCAGCCTCGGCGGCTTCCGGGCCGGCATTGGGGTCCGCAGCCACCGCGATGGGCGGACGGTCGCCGGTTTTCTTGGCCCGGTCCACGGCGGCGCGCGCGGCTATGAACGCTTCTCCCCCGGCTTCGCGCGTTGATGCCGGCAGCGGCAATCCCACATTTCCCACGCCGATCCCCACGGACCAGCCGCCCTGCCGAAGAGTCAGCAGGGCCGCGTCGATGACGGCGGCCGGGGATGAAGCAACGGCCTGGACCTCATCTCCGACAGTGCGCTCAAACGGAAGCGCCAGGTCCTGGGAACCCAGCAGTTCAAGCAGCTCGGGAACGCGGTCTGAACTGTTGCGGCTGTCCTTCTGGTCTATCGTCAGCACGAACATGCTTGAAACCGTATCCGGTTGTAAAAATATTTACAAGCAAAATCGGTTTCAAGTATGTTTGAAACTAAAAAAGACTGACAGGCTTCACGATGTCCGCGTAAATCAGCAGCGCCCCCATGCCCATGAGCAGCACGGCGACGGCGTAGGTCACCGGCAGCAGCCTGGCCATGTCGAACGGCCCCGGATCCGGGCGGCGGAACAGCTTAGCGATGCCCCGGCGCAGGGACTCCCAGAGCGCACCGGCCACGTGCCCTCCGTCCAGCGGCAGCAGGGGAATCAGGTTGAACACGAACAGCGCCAGGTTCACGCTGCCCACCAGGCCGATCAGCGTGGCCACCCGGTTCTGCACCGGCGCTTCTTCCATCGAGGAAATCTCGCCGGCAATCCGGCCAACACCAACAACGGACATGGGGCCGTTCGGGTCGCGCTCCTCGGAGGAGAACGCAGCCTGGGCCACGTCGGCGATCCGCTGCGGAAGATTAATGACGACGCCGGCAATCCCCTGCAGGTTCTCCCCGACCATGGGCAGCACTTCGGTGGCGGGCTGGCGGACCAGCGCGGTCTGCGAACCGACCCCGATAAAGCCGACTTCCTCGGTCACCGGGTTGCCGCCGTCGTCAAGGACCGGCGTGCCGTCCTCTTCGGTGACGGGGCGTTCGGTCAGCAGCGGCGTGATGCTGGCTTCGGCTTCGACGCCGTTGCGCTCATAGGTCACGGTGACGCTGCGTCCGGCGGCCTCGCGGATCAGGCCGGAGAGCTCCGTCCAGTCCTGGACCGGCTGGCCGTCGAAGCGCGTGATGGTGTCCCCCGGCAGCAGCCCGGCTTCGTGGGCCGGCGCTGCGGGATCGGTGTCTGTACATTCGGTCTGCCCGGAGGCAGCCTGGCTGCCGCTGATCACGCACTCGTTCACGGAGGCGAGGGTGGTGGTGGCCTGGGCGTTGCCGAAGCCCATCAGCAGCACGGCGAAGAGCACGGTGCCGATGAGCAGGTTCATGAACGGCCCGCCGAGCATGATGATGATCCGCTTCCACACGGGCAGTTTGTAGAACACCCGGTTCTCGTCGCCGGGTTCCAGCCGGTCAGTCTCGGCCTGGCGGGCATCCACGGCCAGCTGCTGGAACATGCCGGTGCTGGAGCGGCGCACGTCGCCGTCGTGCGTTTCCGTGTTGGGCGGGAACATGCCAACCATGGACACATAGCCGCCAAGGGGCAGTGCCTTGACGCCGTATTCGGTTTCACCGCGCCGCCGGGAGAACACGGTGGGACCGAAACCGATCATGTACTGCGTGACCCGGACCTTGAACGCTTTGGCCGGCAGCAGGTGGCCAACCTCATGCAGCGCGATCGAAACCGCGATGCCGGCGGCCACGAACAGCACGCCCAGGATAAAAAGTAGAACGCTCAACGGACTTCCTTCATTTGCTCAGCCTCTGCCGATTCGGGCCCGGGCTGCGGAACGGGCCCACTTTTCAGCCGCCAGCACTGACTGCAGCGTCAGTTCGCCGGACTCGGTGTGCTCGGCCAGCACGGCGGCGATCGTATCAACTATGTCTGTGAATCCGATGAGACCGTCGTGGAAGGCGTCCACGGCTTCCTCGTTGGCGGCGTTGTAGACGGCCATGCCGGTTCCGCCGGAGGCCGCTGCTTCCTTGGCGAGGCGGACTGCCGGGAAGGCATCTTCGTCCAGCGGTTCGAAGGTCCATTCGGTGGCCTTGGTCCAGTCGCAGGGTGAGGCGGCGCCGGGCACCCGCTCCGGCCAGCCCATGCCCAGGGCAATGGGCAGCTTCATGTCCGGCGGGGACGCCTGGGCAATGGTGGAGCCGTCCGTGAACTGGACCATTGAGTGCACGACCGACTGTGGATGGACCACCACGTCAATGCGGTCCAGCGGGACGTCGAAGAGCAGGTGCGCCTCGATGACTTCCAGTGCCTTGTTCACCATGGTGGCGGAGTTGGTGGTGACCATCCGGCCCATCTTCCAGGTGGGATGTGCCAGCGCCTGTTCGGGGGTGACGTCTTTGAGTTCTTCGCGGCGGCGGCCGCGGAACGGACCGCCGGAGGCGGTAACCACCAGCCGGTCCACTTCGTCGGAGGTGCCGGCGCGCAGGGCCTGCGCCAGGGCTGAGTGTTCGGAGTCCACCGGCACCAGCTGCCCGGGGCGGGCTGCCTGCTTCACCAGCGCTCCGCCCACGATCAGCGATTCCTTGTTGGCCAGTGCCAGCATGTGTCCGGCGGCCAGCGCCGCGAGCGTCGGTTCAAGTCCGATGGAACCGGTCATCCCGTTCAGGACCACCTCGGCTTCCGGCCAGGACGCGACGGCGGTGGCTGCTCCCGGGCCCACGAACAGTTCGGGATCGTAGCCGGTCACGGACGCTTCGGTGCAGGCTCGGCGCAGTGCATCCTCCAGCGTCGCCAGGTCCACTGCGGCGCAGCCGACGGCGGCAGCCCGGGTATGGACCGCCTGCCGGGCCAGCAGGTCCAGGTTGTTTCCGCCGGCAGCCAGGGCAACAATGCTGAACCGGTCCGGGGCGGCGTCGGCGACGTCGATGGCCTGCGTGCCGATGGAACCGGTGGAGCCCAGGAGGACCACGCGCCGGGGAACCCCCTCGCTGCCGGCCGGCACGGTCCGGTCACTGGTTGCCGCTGTTACGGTTTCGGGCTCAGGTAGCTGCATGCTCTCCAGTATCCCGCACCCCGGCACGTGCCGGCGCCAGCTGCGGCGCACGCTTTTCGGGGTCCGGCGCGGCGCACGGACCCGGGCTCACAGCGCCACCGGCAGGGCCGCCACGGCATCCGGAATCGGGTCCGTTCCGGTGACGAGTCCCAGTACCTGGCCGCTGCCGCGGCCGGATTTTGCCAGCTCGGCCAGAACCGCTGCCACGTCCTGGCGCGGGACCGTATTGGACGCAACTACCGGCGCCAGCTCCACCAGCCCCACGGGATCGCCGTTGGTCAGCGTTCCGGGCCGGATGATGGTCCAGTCCAGGTCTGTCCGCAACATCAGGTCTTCCTCCGCAGCACGCTTGGCCACCAGGTAGGCGTACATGGCGTCTTGGAGGCCTTCGGGGCGCGCTCCGCCGATGACGGCTTCAGTACCCGCCGAGGACACCTGGATCAGCCGGCCGACGCCGGCCTGCTCGGCGGCCTCGGCCAGCAGGACGGCTCCCGCACGGTCCACACTGTCCTTGCGCTCGATGCTGCTGCCCGGCCCGGCGCCTGCCGCAAACACGGCAAGGTCCGCCCCGGTGAGCACCTGGGTGAGGTCTTCCAGCGTGCTGTTTTCGAGGTCAAGGACCACCGGAGCAACGCGGTCTGCTTCCAGGTCCCCGGCCTGGTCGGGGTTCCGGATAAGGCCGGCAACATCGTGGCCGGCCGCAACCAGGAGCCGGCCGGTTTCTCGTGCAATCTGCCCGTGGGCTCCAGCTATGACAATGCGCATAGCCCCAGTATCAGCGGCTTCGGCCCGCAGCGTCCCGCTTATGCGCAAACTGCTGCGTACCCGGCGGAGATTTATCCGGGTTCAGCCCGGAATACCCGCCCGGCGCAGGGTCTGCTCAGCCTGGAGGAGCAGCGGCCCGTCAATCATTTCTCCGCGGAAGCTGAACACGCCGCCCTGGCCCCGTGCCGCGGCGAGCAGTTCGCGGGCATAGGCCTTTTCCTCCTCGGAAGGTGCATACGCGGCCCGCACTGCCGCTACCTGACCCGGGTGGATGCAGGCCTTGGCAGCGAACCCGGACGCGGCGCCGTCGCGTGCTTCGTCCTCGAGACCGGCTGTGTCGGCGATGTTTCCGTAGATGGAGTCGACGGCGCCCTTGCCGTACGCGCCGGCTGCCAGCAGGACCGTGGAGCGGGCCTGGACCGCAACCGGGCGGTAGGAACCGTCGGGCCGCCGGCTCGATTCGCCGCCAAGGGAGGCCAGCAGGTCTTCGGCTCCCCACATCAGCGCGGACACGTTCTTTTCCCGGGCGATGTCGCCTGCCCGCAGCACCCCGAGTGCGGTCTCTACCAGCGCGATGACGTTCACATGGCGCAGTGCATGGCCGATCTCCCCGGGATCCTCCGCCTTGGCCGCCATGACGTACCGGTAGCCGGTGGCGGCGAGCGCCTCCATATCGGCACGGAAGGAGGTGCTGTTCACCGGGTTCACCCGCACGATTGTCTTTTCCGGGTCCAGGGCGGAAGCCGCAAGGTTCTCCCGGGCCTGCTCCTTGTCTTCAAAGGCGACGGCGTCTTCCAGGTCCAGGATGACGGCGTCCGCGCGCTGGGCGGCCTTCTCGAAGCGCTCGGGGCGGTCCGCCGGGCAGAACAGCAGTGCAGGCCCCATGGGGAAAGTGGTCATCCGGTTGTGCTCCTTGCCTCGCGTTCACAGATCCTTACCAACGTACCGGCGTTTATGCCGGCCGCGCTCCCCCTCCGGCCTGCGGGAAGCCTTCGGAGGTCCACATCAGTGCGGTCCGGGTGAAAGTTGCCACCACGGTGCCGTCCTGGTTGTGGCCGGTCTGCTCCAGAGTGACGATCCCCTGCCCCGGCCGGGATCCGGAGAGCCGTTTGGCCTCCACCCGGGTTTGTGAATAAAGCGTGTCCCCGTGAAAGACCGGGTGGGGAAAGGCAACGTCCGTCAGCCCCAGCTGGGCCACCAGGGTTCCCTGGGTGAGCTGGCTGACGGACTGGCCCACCATCACCGACAGGGTGAGCATCGAGTTGACCAGGCGCTGCCCGTAGGGCTGGCCGGCGCTGTAGGCCGCGTCCAGGTGCAGGGGCTGGGTGTTCATGGTCAGGGTGCTGAACAGGACGTTGTCCGCCTCGGTAAGCGTGCGTCCGGGCCGGTGCGCGTACACCGTCCCGGGCTCAAGCTCATCGAAGAAGAGTCCGCGCTGCACCACCACCCTGCCCGGCACAGTTTGTCCGGGAGCGCTGTCCGCTGCCTCAGACACCAAGGGCCACCTCCAGCGGCGCACCGGTGGCGGCAACCACTTCCTCGATCGGGACACCGGGGGCGGTTTCACGCAGGATCAGCCCTTCCGGGCCTACCTCGATGACCGCCAGGTCCGTGACGATCAGGTCCACGCAGCCGCGTCCGGTCAGCGGCAGGGAACACTCAGGGACAATCTTGGGCCTGCCGGCGCGGTCCACGTGCTCCATCATCACGATCACGCGCTTCGCCCCGAACACCAGGTCCATGGCCCCGCCCATGCCCTTGACCATCTTGCCGGGAATCATCCAGTTGGCCAGGTCGCCATTGGCCGCCACTTCCATGGCACCGAGGACTGCCACGTCCACGTGCCCTCCGCGGATCATGCCGAAGGACTGTGCCGAGTCGAAGTAGGCGGCACCGCGGTTTACCGTGACGGTTTCCTTGCCGGCGTTGATCAGGTCCGGGTCCAGGGCCGCTTCTTCCGGGTAAGGGCCGACGCCGAGGATCCCGTTCTCTGAGTGCAGCACCACTTCCACGCCCTCAGGGATGAAGTTCGGAATCAGGGTAGGCATGCCGATGCCCAGGTTCACGTACTGGCCGTTTTCAAGTTCCTGCGCCACGCGGGCTGCCAGTTCATTGCGGGTCAGCGCCATTACATTGCCTCCTTGGGTGCGGTGTCCGCCGGCTCGGGCTTCGCCGCGACGGTCCGTTTCTCGATCCGCTTCTCCCCCGGCCCGGTATGCACTACCCGCTGGACGAAGATGCCGGGGACATGGACTTCACCGGGAGCCAGTTCCCCGGGTTCCACGAGTTCCTCAACCTCCGCAATGGTGATTCCGCCGGCCATGGCGCAGAGCGGATTGAAGTTCATGGCCGAAGCGTGGAACACCAGGTTTCCGTGCCGGTCGCCCTTCCAGGCGTGGACCAGCGCGTAGTCCGGGGTGAGGGATTCCTCCAGCACGTACTCCCGGCCGCCGAAGCTGCGCACCTCCTTGGCTTCCGATGCCTGCGCCACCGAGCCCTCGGCGTCGTACTTCTGCGGCAGCCCGCCCTCGCTGACCTGCGTGCCGACACCGGCCGCGGTATAAAACGCCGGGATGCCCGCGCCGCCGGCGCGCAGCTTCTCCGCCAGGGTTCCCTGCGGGGTGAGGACGACTTCGAGTTCACCGGCCAGGAACTGGCGGGCGAACTCCTTGTTCTCCCCCACATAGGAGCTGACCGTGCGGCGGATCCGGCGGTCCGCCAGCAGCAGGCCCAGCCCCCAGTCGTCCACGCCGCAGTTGTTGGAGACCGTTTCCAGGTCGTCTGCGCCTTGGGCATGCAGGGCTGAGATCAGGACTTCGGGGATGCCGCAGAGCCCGAATCCGCCCACGGCCAGGGATGCTCCGCTGGGGATGTCCGCCACGGCTTCTTCGGCCGTGGCTATTGTCTTGTCAATCATGGTGCTGTCCGTTCGTTAATCGCCGTTGACTAACCTCTTCAGGCTCTACAGTCCCAGTTCGCGGGCTATGAGCATGAGCTGGACTTCGGAGGTGCCTTCCCCGATTTCCAGGATCTTCGAGTCCCGGTAATGCCGCGCCACCGGGAATTCGTTGATGAAACCGTAGCCGCCAAAGACCTGCGTCGCATCCCTGGCGTTGTCCATGGCGGCTTCCCCGGCAACGAGTTTTGCCATCGCGGCCTGGACCTTGAAGGGTTTGCCGGCCAGCATGCGGGCCGCGGCATCGTAGTAGGCGAGCCGGGCGTTGTGCGCGCGGGTCTGCATGCGGGCGATCTTGAACGCGATCGACTGGTTGCTGCCGATCGTGGTGCCAAACGCCGTCCGCTCGTTCGCGTAGCGCAGCGCCTCGTCCACGCAGCCCTGTGCGGCACCGGTGGCCAGGGCAGCGATCGCGATGCGCCCCTCATCGAGGATCTGCAGGAAGTTCGCGAAGCCGCGGCCTTCGGTGCCCAGGAGGTTCTCCTGCGGCACGCGCACGTCCGAGAGGGAGAGCGGATGGGTGTCCGAGGCGTTCCAGCCCACCTTGTTGTAGGCCTTCTCCACGGTGAATCCGGGGGTACCGGAGGGAACGATGATGGTGGAGATGTGCTTGCGGATGCTGCCGTCGGGGTTCTCGGTGGTGCCGGTAACGGCCGTCACCGTCACCAGGGACGTGATGTCGGTTCCGGAGTTGGTGATGAATTCCTTGCTGCCGTTGATCACCCACTGGCCGTCCTCGAGGCGGGCCGTGGTCTTGGTGCCGCCGGCATCGGACCCTGCCTCGCTCTCGGTCAGGCCGAACCCTGCGAGCGCACTTCCCTCGGCCAGGGGCGGCAGCCACCGCTGCTTCTGTTCCTCAGTACCGAACCGGTAGATGGGCATGGCGCCCAGCGAGACGCCGGCCTCCAGGGTGATGGCCACGGACTGGTCCACCCGGGCCAGCTGCTCCAGGGCCAGGGCAAGGGCAAAGTAGTCTCCGCCCATGCCGCCGTATTCCTCCGGGAAGGGCAGCCCGAACAGGCCCATCTCCGCCATCTGCTCCACCACTTTGTAGGGGAAGGAATGTTCGGCGTCGTGCTGGGCGGCAACCGGGGCTACGACTTCGTCGGCGAACTCCCGGACGGTGTCCGAGAGGACCTGGTGTTCTTCACTGAGTTCAAAGCTCGGCATTGCCTGCTCCTTGGGTTAGGGTTCCGGGTTCTGTGTCCAGGGGAACGACTGTGGCCAGGACCTGGCCGGCTTTGACCAGGTCGCCGGGCCGGAGGGTTATCGCAACGCGTCCGGCGACCGGGGCGGTGAGCTGGTGCTCCATCTTCATGGCTTCCACGCCAAGGAGTACCTGTCCGGCTTCGACGGTGTCCCCGTTGGCTGCCGCGACAGTGACGACGGTCCCCGGCATCGGCGAGCGCAGCACCGGGTCCGCCGCGCCTTCGCTCTTCCCTGCTGCTGCCAGGGCACCGCGCAGTATTTCCCGCCGGCCGGGCAGTTCAAGGGCGGCGGTGAAGCCGCCGCGGCTGGTCCAGAGCACCGGGGTGCCGTCCACGCCTGGCCCAAAGGCATACACCAGTGAATGAACGACGCCGTTGAGCACCAGCCGCAGCCGGTCACCGTCCAGCTCCAGCCCGGCGGTGCACGGGGCCTGTCCGTCGATGCGCACCTCCGCGTCCTGCACAGTTCCCAGCACCTCAATGGTGTGGACAGTGCCTGCTGCACGGACAGTCACCGTTAACGGACGCCTGCCCCCGATCCGCCAGCCGCCGGCCTTCCCCCAGGCCTGGGACGGTGCCTGCGCCTGGCTGCCGGCAGGGACCGGCACCTGGTTCCGGACCCCGGCCAGCCGCAGCAGCGCCGCAGCCGCGAACTCGGGTGCGCCGGGTTTACCGAAGGCCAGTCCGGGAAGGCGCCGCTCGATCAGGGTGGTATCCAGGTCGCCGGCCTGCACAGCCGGGTCGGCGAGCAGCAGGCGGAGGTACTCGATGTTGGTGCCGATGCCCAGGATCACCGTCTGCTCCAGGGCGGTGTCCAGACGCTGAAGTGCCTGTTCCCGGTCAGCACCCCAGGCAATGACCTTGGCGAGCATCGGATCGTAGCTGGAGGAGACTGCCTGTCCGGAGAGCAGGCCGGAGTCGGTACGGACACCGTCGCCGCCTGGTTCCTGCAGGGTCTCCACCCGGCCTGCCGTGGGCAGGAACCCCGCGGCCGGGTCCTCGGCGTAGACCCGGGCTTCCACGGCGTGACCGTCCAGGCGGACCTGGTCCTGGGAAATGGCCAGTTCTTCACCGGCGGCGATCCGGACCTGCCATTCCACCAGGTCGATCCCGGTGACCATTTCCGTAACCGGGTGCTCCACCTGCAGGCGGGTGTTCATTTCCATGAAGAAGAACTCATCGGGCGCTTCGCCGGAGACGAGGAACTCAACGGTTCCGGCGCCGGTGTAGTCAACCGACCGTGCCGCCTCACAGGCTGCGGCGCCGATCCTCTCCCGGGTGGCGGCGTCGAGCAGGACCGACGGCGCTTCCTCGATCACCTTCTGGTGCCGGCGCTGCAGCGAGCATTCGCGCTCGCCCAGGTGGATGACGTTCCCGTGGGCATCAGCGAGCACCTGCACCTCGATGTGCCGCGGTGCCGAAACCAGCCGCTCCAGGAAGAGCGTCTCGTCGCCAAAGGCCGACGCCGCTACGCGCCGGGCCGAGGCCAGCGCGCCGGCCAGTTCGGCCGGGTGCGCGACTGCATGCATGCCCTTGCCGCCGCCGCCGGCTGAGGGCTTGATCAGCAGCGGGTACCCCACGCCGTCCGCTGCGGATACCAGGTCTGCGTCGCTCAGCCCGGGTTCGGCGATGCCGGGGATCACCGGCACTCCGTAGCCGGCCACATGGTTCTTGGACTGGATCTTGTCGCCCATCAGTTCCAGGGCCTTGATACCCGGTCCGATGAAGGCAATGCCGTTTTCTGCCAGCAGCCGGGCAAAGGACGCATTCTCGCTCAGGAACCCGTAGCCCGGGTGCACTGCCTGGGCACCCGAGGCCAGGCAGGCAGCCAGCACGGCCTCGGCGTCGAGGTAGCTGCTGCGCGGGTCAGCGGGGCCCAGCCGCAGCGCGGTGTCGGCTTCGCGCACGTGGCGGGCACCGGCGTCGGCGTCGCTGTACACGGCCACGCTGCGCAGCCCCAGGCGTTTGAGGGTGCGGATGACGCGGCAGGCAATTTCCCCGCGGTTCGCCACCAGGACAGTTGAAAAACTCATGTGCTCACATCCGGAAGAGGCCGAAGGAAGTTTCGGGCAGCGGTGCATTGGCGCAGACATCCAGGGCAAGGCCCAGCACGGTGCGGGTATCCCGGGGATCGATGATTCCGTCATCCCAGAGCCGTGCCGTGGAGTAGTAGGGGCTGCCCTGGGATTCGTAGTCCTGGCGGATCGGCTCGCGGAAGGATTCCTCGTCCGCGGCGCTCCATTCCTCGCCCCTGGCCTCAAGCCCGTCCCGGCGCACCGTGGCCAGGACAGCGGCGGCCTGGTTCCCGCCCATCACGGAGATCCGGGCGGCCGGCCACATCCACAGGAAACGCGGCGAGTACGCCCGCCCGCACATTGAATAGTTGCCGGCGCCGAAGGAACCGCCGATCACCACGGTCAGCTTGGGTACCCTGCAGGTGGCAACGGCGGTGACCATCTTGGCGCCGTGCCGGGCGATTCCACCTGCCTCATAGTCGCGGCCGACCATAAAGCCGGAGATGTTCTGCAGGAAGATCAGCGGAATGCCGCGCTGGTCGCACAGTTCAATAAAGTGCGCACCCTTCTGCGCGGATTCGCTGAAGAGCACTCCGTTGTTTGCCACGATGCCCACGCGGTGGCCGTGCAGCCGGGCGAATCCGGTGACCAGGGTGGTGCCGTATTCCTTCTTGAATTCGTGGAACCCGCTCCCGTCGGTAATCCGGGCAATTACTTCACGCACGTCGTACGGGGTCTGCAGGTCAGCCGGCACCGCGGCGTAGAGCTCTTCCGGATCAGCTTCCGGTTCAACGGTCTCCGCCGGCTCCCAGGCCCGGAAGGGTGCGGGGAACGTCTCGGCGATGTCGCGGACGATCTCCAGCGCGTGGGCATCGTTTTCCGCCAGGTGGTCGGTGACTCCGGAGGTCCGTGAGTGCAGCTCTCCCCCGCCCAGTTCCTCGGCCGTCACCACTTCCCCGATGGCCGCCTTCACCAGCGGAGGGCCGCCCAGGAAGATGGTGCCCTGGTTGCGCACGATCACGGTCTCATCACTCATGGCCGGGACATACGCACCGCCGGCCGTGCAGGAACCGAGGACCGCGGCAACCTGCGGGATTTTCGCTGCCGACATGCGGGCCTGGTTGTAGAAGATCCGGCCGAAGTGCTCCCGGTCCGGGAAAACTTCATCCTGCAGCGGCAGGAAGGCGCCGCCGGAATCAACGAGGTAGATGCACGGAAGCCGGTTCTCGAGTGCGATTTCCTGCGCGCGCAGGTGCTTCTTCACCGTCATTGGGTAGTAGGTTCCGCCCTTGACCGTCGCGTCGTTGGACAGCACCATCACGTGCCGGCCGTGGACCAGGCCAATGCCGGCTATCAGCCCGGCAGCCGGACTTTCATCGCCGTACATGCCGTTCGCGGCCAGCGGCGCGATCTCCAGGAAAGGGCTGCCGTCGTCGAGCAGCGCTTCGACCCGCTCCCGGGGAAGCAGCTTGCCGCGGGAGGTATGCCGTTCCCGGGACCGCTCAGATCCGCCCTGTGCGGTTTCGGCGAGGCGTTTGCGCAGTTCTTCCGCGAGCATCCGCTGGGCTGCCTCGTTGGCCGCATACTGCCCGGATGCCGGGTCCAGCGCTGTGGCAAGGGTCTCCATCGACTTCCTTAGGTTGAGCGTCTCCGGCACTGCCCGCCGGATGACCGGCGCTGGTTAATGCCCGCTAACTCAAATTAGGTTAGTGGCTATTAACTGACGTGTCCACCACAATGGAGGGGTTGCCAGAATGAAACCGCGGAAAGGCAGGCATGGATTCCACTAAGAGCACCCCGCGCACCGCTACGGGCCGGAGCGCTGCAAAAGCCTCCCGGCGCGCGGCGATGCTGGACGCTGCGGCCGCGCTTTTCGCTGAGAAGGGCTACAACGGCGTCTCCATCGAGGAGCTCGGTGCCGCGGCGGGCGTCAGCGGACCGGCTGTGTACCGCCACTTCAGCGGCAAGGCCGCCATGCTCTCTGCGCTGCTGATCGGGGTGAGCAAGGACCTGCTGGAAGGCGGCATCGCCGTCGTTGCCGAGTCCGATACCGCAGAGGCTGCCCTCAGCGGGCTGATCGAGTTCCAGGTGGACTTCGCCCTGCGCCAGCCCAACGTCATCCGGGTCCAGGACCGCGACCTCGCCAGCCTTCCCGAGGACGATGAACGCACCGTCCGCCAGCTCCAGCGCCAGTACGTGGAAGTGTGGGTCGATGCCATCGGCGCGCTGCACCCCAACGCCGAACTGGCGCTGCTGCGCCACCGGGCCCAGGCCGTGTTCGGGCTGATCAACTCCACCTCCCACACACTGACCAGCAAAACCACCGCCCGCGAGACGGTCAAACTCCGCTCCCTGCTCGAGCGCATGGCGTGGGCGGCCCTGAATGCCTAGTACGCTGGAGAAAACCCCCGAGCAGAAAGACCTGCCGTGATTGAGCTTCGTGCCGTAGAACCGGGCGACGTTGATGAGTTCTTCAGCCATCAGCTGGACCCGGGCGCCAACCATATGGCTGCCTTTGCCGCCAAGAATCCCTCGGACCGGGGTGTTTTTGACCTCCACTGGCAGCAGATCCTCAGCGACTCCGGCATCACTGTGCGCACTATCGTGGCCGACGGCGACGTGGTGGGTTCCATCCTCGCCTACCGCGACGGCAGCATCCCCGAGATCAGCTACTGGATCGACCGTTCCCGCTGGGGACAGGGAATTACGACGGCGGCCGTGGGCCTGTTCCTCGAAGAGTTCCCTGAGCGTCCCGTCCGTGCACGTGCCGTTGCGGACAACGCGAGTTCCATCCGGATCCTGGAGCGCTACGGCTTCAAGGTGATCGGCGAGGCGCAGTCCTTTGCCAACGCCCGCGGCGCCGTCGTGCGCGAGCTCGAACTCGAACTCGCCTGACCCCACCTTCCTGCAGCGGGGTCCCTCCTTCTCCGGAAGGCGGGGCCCTGCTGTTTTTTGTGTGCCCTGCCCCCTGCCTGGTTCGGGGACCGCAGCCGTAGACTCCATGATGCAGACCGGTGCGTGCGCAGCGGCCGATTGCGGGAAAGGACCTCAAGATGAAAGCCCGACTGCACGTTATGAGCGTATTCGTGGACGATCAGGCGAAAGCCCTGGCCTTCTATACCGAAAACCTGGGATTCAGGGCGAAAACCGATGTGCCGCTGGGTGAGTACCGCTGGCTGACCGTCGTCGGCGCCGACGATCCCGACGGCGTCGAGCTGCTGCTCGAACCCAATGCGAACCCCGCGGCGCGCGACTACACCCGGGCACTGGTCGGACAGGGCATCCCGGCGGCGTCATTTGCCGTCGATGACGTGGATGCCGCACACCGCGAACTCCTCGGAAAGGGCGTCGTCTTTGTCCAGGAGCCCGCGGAAGCCGGCCCGGTGCGCACGGCAGTCCTTGATGACACCTGCGGGAACCTGATCCAGCTGGTCAGCCCGGCTTAGCCGGACCGGCCAGGCACGGAATCCGTTCTGCAGCAGGACCCCTTGCCCGCGGACGGTGGGAGGGGCCCTGCTGCCGCTTGGCAGCGCCGGTTCCCTAGTCCAGCGCCAGGACCATTGCAGGTTCGGCGAGCACGTCGCCGATATCGCGCAGGAACGCCGCGCCCTCCGCCCCGTCCACCAGCCGGTGGTCGAAGGAGAGGCTCAGCGTGGTGACCTGGCGAAGCGCGATGCCGCCCTCGTGTTCCCACGGCTGCTTCCGGACGGCTCCGAGAGCCAGGATTGCTGCTTCCCCCGGATTCAGGATGGGTGTTCCGGCGTCCACGCCGAATACCCCTACATTCGAAATCGAGACGGTGCCGCCGGTCAGCGCGGCCGGCGGTGTCCGCCCTTCCCGGGCAGTTCCGGCCAGATCCGAAATGGCCAGTGCAAGCTCACGCAGGCCCAGGTCCTGTGCATCCTTGATGTTTGGAACCATAAGGCCCCGCGGAGTCGCTGCCGCGATGCCGAGGTTCACGTACCGGTACCTGATGATCTCCCGCGCAGCCTCGTCCCAGCGCGCGTTCAGCTCCGGATGCCGGCGCAGTGCGAGGCAGACAGCCTTAGCGGCGAGGACCAGCGGTGTCAGCCGCACGCCGTCGTACTCCTTTCGGCTGCGCAGCTTATCCAGCAGATTCATGGAGGATGTGACGTCCACGGTGAGGAAAACCGTGGCGTGCGGAGCCGTGAACGCACTGGCCACCATGGCGGCTGCGGTGTGCTTGCGGATTCCCGCAACCGGAATCCGCTCCTCCCGTTCCTGGCCTAGGTGCGGGGCATCTGCGACCACCGGCTGTGCAGGTTCCGGCCGGCCGGCGGTCCCGCGCGGACCTGCAGGACTGCGCAGCAGTGCAGCTTCGACGTCGCCCCGCATGATGCGGCCCTGCGGGCCGGTACCGTCCACCGTGGCCAGGTCGACGCCGAGGTCACGGGCAAGCTTGCGGACCGGCGGTGTTGAGCGCGGGCGTTCCTGCACCGGGGCCGCGGTGGCCGGGGGCGGCGCGGTCACCGGCACGCTCGCCGGCCCGCTCACCGGCACGCCGGCCTGGGGCGCAGGGAGAGCAGCGGCCAGGACCGCAGCATCCGGGACCGCAGCATCCGGGACCGGGATCCCGCGGCGCGCACGGCGGGCCGGACGGCCTGCCTTCTCCGGTTCGGCACCGTAGCCCACCAGCGTCGGCTGCCGGCGCTGCTCCCCCGCCGGAGCGGCAGGCTGCACCGGAGAAAGCGCCCCGGCGGCGTCGGGAACATCGAAGCTGATGATCGGCGACCCGACCTCCACCACCGTGCCTTCGGCCTCATACAGGCGCGCCACTGTGCCTTCGAACGGTGAGGGCAGCTCAACCACGGCCTTGGCGGTTTCGACGTCGGCAATGACCTGGTTCAGTGCCACCGCCTGCCCCTCGGTCACCCGCCAGGACAGGATTTCGGACTCGGTGAGTCCTTCACCGAGGTCCGGAAGCCGGAATTCACGGATCATCGGCCAGCTCCTTCCAGCACGGCGGCCGGCTCCAGCGAGTTTGGCCGGCGCATGACCCGGTCCACGCCGTCCAGGATCCGGTCCAGGTCCGGCAGGTGGTGCTTCTCCAGCCGGGCGGGCGGGTAGGGAATGTCGAAGCCGGTGACGCGAACCGGCGCGTGTTCGAGGAAATCGAAGCAGCGCTCGGTGATGCTGGCGGCGATTTCGGCGCCGAGCCCGCCCGACTGGGCGGCCTCGTGCGTGACGACCAGGCGGCCGGTCTTCCGAACCGAGGCTTCAACGGCGGCATAGTCCACCGGGGCCAGGGACCGCAGGTCGATCACTTCTACTGAGATGCCTTCATCCTCCGCGGCGGTGGCTGCGTCCAGGGCGGTCATCACCAGCGGCCCGTACGCAACCAGGGTGACGTCGGTTCCTGCGGCCGCCACCCGGGCAGCTCCCATCGGCAGGGCGCCGTCGAGGGTCTGCTCAACCTCGCCCTTCGTGTGGTAGCGCCGCTTGGGCTCGAAATAGAGCACCGGATCATCGCAGGCGATGGCCTGGCGGATCATGGTGTAGGCGTCCTGGGGATTGGATACGCTGACCACCCGCAGGCCCGAGGTGTGCGTGAAGTACGCCTCCGGGGATTCGGAGTGGTGTTCCGGTGAACCGATCCCGCCGCCGAACGGCACCCGGATGGTCAGCGGCAGCTTCACCGCACCCCGGGTCCGGTAATGCATCTTGGCAACCTGGGAGACGATCTGGTCGAAGGCCGGGTAGATGAACCCGTCAAACTGGATTTCAACCACCGGCCGGTAGCCGCGGTAGGCGAGCCCGACGGCGGTGCCCATGATCCCGGATTCGGCGAGCGGAGTGTCCATGACGCGCTTGGGTCCGAACTCTGCCTGGAGTCCGTCGGTGATGCGGAAGACGCCGCCCAGCTTGCCGATGTCCTCGCCCATCAGCACCACTTTGGGATCTGCCGCCAGTGCGTCGTTCAGCCCGGCCGTGATCGCCCGGCCAAAGGTCATGCTGCTCATCGGGTGTGTCCTTCCGCGGGGCCGTCCAGCATGGACAGATAGGCCGTGTAATGCTCCTGCTGGCGGTCCAGCCAGCTGTTCGGCTCGGCATAGACATGGGCGAACACGTCCGCAGGGCCGGGATCCGGAAGGGTGAGGCAGGCTTCCCGGAGCTCGGCGGCGAGCGCGTCGGCGTCGGCCTCCACGGAAGCGAGGAAGGCGTCATCCGCTTCCCCCTCGTTCTGCAGCAGTGCGCCCAGCCGGGTAATGGGATCCCGCAGGCGCCAATCCTCGAGTTCCGCGGCGTCGCGGTAGCGCGTGGGATCATCGGCCGTGGTGTGCGGTCCCATGCGGTAGGTGACGGCCTCGATAAAGGTGGGGCCGCCGCCGCTGCGGGCACGGTCCAGCGCCTCGCGGGTGGCTGCCAGGACTGCCAGGACGTCGTTGCCGTCCACCCGGATGGACGGAATGCCGAACCCCGGAGCGCGGTTGGCCAGCGGGATGGCGGCCTGAAGGCCCACCGGCTCCGAAATGGCCCACTGGTTGTTCTGGCAGAAGAAAATCACCGGCGCCTGGAAGCTCGCTGCGAAGACCATGGCCTCGTTGACATCGCCCTGGCTGGTGGCGCCGTCGCCGAAATAGCTGATGGCGGCGTCGTCCGCACCGTCCTGGGCAATCCCCATGGCATAGCCGGCGGCGTGCAGGGCCTGCGCACCGATGATCACCTGGGTGGGTGCCATGTTCACCGAATACGGGTCCCAGCCGCCTGCCGCGTTGCCCCGCCAGACGCGCATAAGGTCTGCAAAGCCGACGCCGCGGCACCAGGCAACAGCGTTCTCGCGGTAGCTGCTGAAGACGAAGTCAGAGGGACGCAGCGCACGGGCCGAGCCGATCTGCGCGGCTTCCTGGCCGAGCAGCGGCGGCCAGAGCCCCAGCTCACCCTGCCGCTGCAGCGAGGTGGCCTCAGTGTCGATGCGCCGGACCAGGACCATGTCCCGGTACAGGCTGCGGAGGGTCTCGGCGTCGACGTCCTGGACCCACCGGCCGTAGAACGCATCTTCAACGCGTGCGCCGCTGGGGCGGATGAGCTGGACATATGGATCGTTTGGTTCCGTCCCGGTGTTTTCGGGATGGTCTACCGGGATATGCAGGGACACTTTGATACGCATCCTTCCGTGTTGGGGCCCCGGGGGTGGTGGGGTCCGAACCTGATGCCGGGCGCCTTTGCCCAGATAGATGTGACCCTACTCACACCGGGCATGCGGCACAACCACACGCCCTCCGATTGCGCATACTGCCCTGCATCCGCGGTTTGGGCCGTGCTAGCGTTGCGCACTATGCAGATTCTGGACACCACCGACTTCCGCGTTCTGCGGGCCATGGCCACCGATCCGCGCCGGACAGTGGTCGCCCTTGCAGCACGGCTGGGAATCTCCCGCAATACCGTGCAGGCGCGGCTGTCCAGGATGGAGAAGAAGGGTGCCTTCCTCTCGTTTGAGCGCCGGATCAACCCGGTGGCACTCGGCTATCCCCTGATGGCCTTTGTCCACGTGCACGTCCAGCAGCAGCGGCTGGCGGAGATCACGGCCGATCTTTCGGCTGTGCCGGAGGTGGTTGAGGCGCACGGGCTGACCGGTGCCGCAGACCTGCTGCTGCGGATCGTGGCACTCGACGCCGAGGACCTGTTTCGGGTCAACAAGGCCATCCTCTCTGTTCCCGGCGTTGAACGTTCGGATACCACCCTGGCCATGGGCGAGCTCATTCCCTACCGGGTTGCCCCGCTGCTCGAGCGCGGTCCGGCCGGCGAGTAGCCCGCCCGGCCCGGGGAAGCCGGGCGGCTGGGACGGGGCGGACGGCCGGATGGATCTTGGCTCGGGCATCCATTGGGGAGATAACGTCCCTCAACGCCGATCCCCGTCATCGTGTGGGGAGATAACGTCCCTTGCCGGAACCCGAAACAGCGTCATCTCCCCGAAGGATTCCAGGCGCGGCCCCTAAACAACGTCAACTCACCGAGAGATTCCAAAGCACCCTCCCGAACCGCGTTATCTCCGGAGTGTGGGCCCTTGATCGCTGGCGGCGTCATCCTGTGCCGCAATACCGCTTCTTTGACCTGCGCCCTCCCATCTTGTGTCGCGTTATCGGCCCTCTGAATCGGCCAGAACTGCTTTACCGCGACACAGGATGCCAAACGGGCCGCTAAACTGCGTTACCGCTACACAGGATGCCGGTGCTCCCACCACGCGCCGCCCGCGTCCGCCCATGCGCCGATGGGCCTCCCGGAACGGGGCTTCCCGCGCCGCCGAGCCAAATCCCCCTTCGCGCCCCGCTGACGTGCCACCGCCGGGCACGGATAAGGGCGCCTCCCCGTGACGGGGAGACGCCCTTCGCAGTGGCGCAGACCTAGTGGTCCACGGCCTTTTCCGCTCCGACGCCGGTGAGCGAGCGGACTTCCATCTCCGCCTGCTTCTCCGGCGACTCGTCATCCTTGCTGGTGACCGTTCCCAGGAAGCCCAGGAAGAATGCCAGCGGGATCGAGACGATGCCCGGGTTGTTCAGCGGGAAGATGGCAAAGTCGGCTCCGGTGATCATCGAGGTTTCAGCTCCGGAGACAACCGGCGAGAAGATGATCAGCACGATCGCCGAACCCAGTCCGCCGTACATGCTCCAGATGGCGCCGCGGGTGTTGAAGCGCCGCCAGTAGAGCGAGTAGATGATCGTGGGCAGGTTGGCACTGGCTGCCACGGCGAAGGCCAGCGCAACCAGGAAGGCCACGTTCTGGCCCTGGGCGCCGATGCCGCCGAGGATCGAGACCACACCGATGACCAGCACGGTCCGGCGCGCAACCTTCACTTCGCCGTCGGCATCCACCTTGCCCTTGCGGACAACGTTGGCGTAGATGTCGTGGGCGAAGGACGCAGCTGCCGTGATCGTCAGGCCGGCCACAACGGCCAGGATGGTGGCGAACGCGACGGCGGCGATCAGTCCCAGCAGCACCGGTCCGCCCAGCGCGAAGGCCAGCAGCGGAGCAGCGGAGTTCACGCCGCCGGGAGCCCCCATGATGGTCTCCCGCTCAATCAGGGCCGCGGCGCCGTAGCCGAGGACCAGGGTGAACAGGTAGAACAGGCCGATCAGCCAGATGGCCCAGACCACGGAGCGGCGGGCTTCCTTGGCGGTGGGAACCGTGTAGAAGCGCATCAGCACGTGCGGCAGGGCAGCCGTGCCAAGCACCAGCGCCAGGCCCAGTGAGACGAAGTCCAGCTTGGAGGTTTCGGACTTGCCGTACTGCAGCCCCGGATCGAGGATCGCGGCGTTGCCGGACATCTCGACGGCGGAACCGAGCAGCTCGGAGAGGTTGAAGCCATTGATGGCCAGGACCCAGACGGTCATGACTGCGGTTCCGGCAATCAGCAGGCAGGCCTTGATGATCTGCACCCAGGTGGTGCCCTTCATGCCGCCGACCAGTACGTAGATGATCATCAGCGCGCCGACGATGGCGACCACGAGAGACTGCCCCACCCGGGAGTCGATGCCCATGAGCAGGGATACGAGTCCGCCGGCACCGGCCATCTGGGCCAGCAGGTAGAAGAAGCAGACAGCCATGGTGGTGATGGCCGCGGCGATGCGGACCGGGCGCTGCTTGAGGCGGAAGGACAGCACGTCCGCCATGGTGAACTTGCCGGTGTTGCGGAGCATTTCGGCAACGAGCAGCAGTGCCACGAGCCAGGCCACCAGGAACCCGATGGAGTACAGGAAGCCGTCGTAGCCGTTGATGGCGATGGCTCCGACGATGCCGAGGAAGCTGGCCGCGGAGAGGTAGTCACCGGCGATGGCGGTACCGTTCTGCGGGCCGGTGAAGGAACGTCCGGCGGCGTAGTAGTCGGCTGCTGTCTTGTTGTTGCGGCTGGCGCGCAGCACCACCACCAGGGTGACGGCGACGAACAGGCCGAAGATCAGCATGTTCAGCCAGCCGGTTTCCCGGACGGCGTCGGCGGTGACGGCGGCGGGGATGTAGAGGGTGTTCATTTGGTCTCCTCGGGAAGGGACACGCCCTTGGCCTCCAGCTCGCCGCGCAGTTCGGAGGCGATCGGATCGAGGCGGCGGTTGGCGTAGCTGACGTACCACATGGTGATGCCGAAGGTGCTGACGAACTGCAGCAGCCCCAGGATCAGGCCGATGTTGATGTTCCCGATGACCGGGGTGGACATGAAGCCGTGCGCGTAGTCAGCGAGCAGCACGTAGGCGAAGTACCAGACGAGGAAGGCCACGGCCATGGGGAAAATAAAGCTGCGCTGGCGTTTGCGCAGCTCCTGGAACTGCGGGGACCGCTGGACTTCCCGGAAGTCGACCGGCGCCTCGCTTTCGGGGTGTGATTGTGGCTGGTGAGCAGCCATCTCTCCTCCTTGGGTTGGGCACGTGCGGCGGTACGGCATAAGAACCGCGGGTCCATCGGGAACCCGGGCCGCCAGCACGCCGGCTGTGATGGGCATCACTTTTCCAATGCGGACGCATCTGCGGCCACTTATCGCGCCCCTGCGTCGGTGAACGGGGCAATCCGTGCGCCAAACGGCACGTTTGGTGCCCTCGACGGTTCACTGGTGTCGGTAGTCTGGGACGCATGCCCGCCGCCGTCGAAGTCGCTCTGGTCTGCGCCGTTGCCGTCCTAACGCTCGCAGCGGTCGCCGCGCTGGGCTACCGCCTCAGCCGGTCCCAGCGCGACCTGGGATCCGACGCCGAACGCGCGGCCTACGCGACCCTGCACACGGCATCGCTCGCGTCCCGCCACCTTCGGGCCGGGCTGACACCGGCCGGAGCTTCCCGGGCGAGCCGGCACCTGCGCGGCCTGCTGCGCTGTGAAACCCTGCTCATGACGGACACCGCCGCCGTACTGGCCTGGGAAGGCTCGCTTCCGGATAACCCCATGCGGCGGGAACGGATCCTGCTCGCAGCCCGCGGCGTCCTGGACAGCGGCCGGACCAAGGTTTTCCGGGGCCCGGCGCTTCGCGCCCTGGGGCTGCAGGACGGCGGGGAGCTGCTGATCTGCCCGCTGCGGGTCAACGCCCAGGCGGTCGGCACGCTGGGTGTTTTCGCGCCGTCGATCAGTGCCGGACTGATCCGGGCAACGAACGACGTCGCCGACTGGGTTGCCGCGCAGGTGGAGCTGGCGGAGCTGGACACTTCCCGGGCACTGCTCATGGAGGCCGAGGTGAAGGCGCTCCGGGCGCAGATCAGCCCGCACTTCATCTACAACTCGCTCAACGCGATTGCCTCCTACATCAACACCGACCCGCAGCGGGCCCGGGAACTGGTGGTGGAGTTCGCTGACTTCACCCGGTACTCCTTCCGCCGGCACGGGGACTTCACCACCCTGGCCGAAGAGCTGCAGTCGATCGACCGCTACCTGCTGCTGGAACGCGCCCGGTTTGGTGAACGGCTGAAGGTCAGCCTGCAGATCAGCCCCGAGGTCCTTGGGACCGTGATTCCGTTCCTGTCCCTGCAGCCGCTGGTGGAGAACTCGGTGCGGCACGGACTGGATTCGATCGACGGCGAAGGGCACATCACCATCTCCGCCCGGGACGCCGGCGCCCTGGCTGAAATCACTGTGGAGGACAACGGGGTGGGCATGGATCCCAACAAACTGGCGGCCCTGCTGGCCGGCCACGCCGACGGCGACCATGTGGGCCTGCGCAACGTTGACCTGAGGCTGCGCCAGGTCTATGGAGATGCCCACGGACTGGTGATCGATACCGCTGAAGGCGCCGGAACCCTGATCACCATGCGCATCCCCAAGTCGCAGCCGGGCCACCAAACGTGAAGGAAGTAGTCTGTCTACCATGCCGAAACCCGCAAAGCTGCTGACCGTGGTGGTGGCCGACGACGAAGCACCCGCCGTCGAGGAGCTGGCGTTCCTGCTGGGCCGGGACGCACGCATCGGCACAGTGCTGCGTGCCTCGAGCGGCGCCCAGGCGCTGCACGCCATTGAGACTGCCGACGTGGATGCCGTGTTCCTGGACATCCATATGCCCGCCCTCTCCGGGCTGGACATCGCCCGTGCGCTGGCCCGCAAGGAGCGCCCTCCCGCCGTCGTCTTCGTCACCGCGGACGAGGACCACGCGCTGGCCGCTTTCGACCTGGCGGCGCTGGACTACCTGCTCAAGCCCGTAAGGCAGGAACGGCTCACCGAGTCCGTCCGCCGGATCAGCGACGCCCTCGCTGCCGGCGGGGCGGACGCCGCCGAGGAGGGAGACGTGGTCACCGTGGTGCAGGGCGCCACAACGCGGATGATCCGAAGGGAAGACATCCGCTACGTGCAGGCCCAGGGAGACTACGCCCGCCTGCACACTGCCGAGACCAGCTACCTCGTCCGGATCCCGCTGGCGGAGCTGGAGGCGCAGTGGGCCGACGCCGGTTTCCTGCGGATCCACCGCTCCTACCTCGTGGCCCGCAGCCAGATCACCCAGGTCCGCCTCAGCGCCGGGCGGGCCAGCATCCGCATCGGTGCCGACGAGCTGCCGGTCAGCCGCCGGCACCTGCCTACGGTGCGGAGCACCCTGGCCTCAGGAAGGGTCAGGCCCACCGCATGAACGGGGAAAACCGGCCCCAGCGCGTCCGGGTAACCGCTCCCCCGCGTCCCGGTGCCGTTCCGCCGGCGTTCCCGGTGGCACGCGAACTCGACGAGCAGTCGGAGGTCGGCGAGGTGTTCCTTTCCTCCCTGATCCGGTCGCAGCTGCGCCTGGCCCTGGTAGTGGCCGGCGGATTCGGCCTGATCCTGCTGGGCGTTCCGCTGCTGCTGGCCGCCTATCCGCAGATCGGCGCGCTGGAGCTTCTTGGAATTCCGGTCCCGTGGGTCCTGCTGGGCTTCGGCGTCTATCCCCTGGTGATCGTCAGCGGGGCACTGTACGTACGCAGCGCCAACCGGAACGAGAAGCGGTTCCAGGACCTGCTGGATGAGGGGTAGCGGGCCGTGAACTGGGAAGTCAGCCCCGGGGTGGGCTATGCCGCGCTGGCTGCCGTCACGGCAGCAACCCTGCTCATCGGCGCATACGGGCTGCGGATCTCACGCACCACCGGGGACTTCTACGTAGCATCCCGCACGGTGAAGCCGTGGTGGAACGCTTCGGCCATTGGCGGGGAGTACCTTTCGGCGGCAAGTTTCCTGGGCGTGGCCGGGCTGGTGCTGGTCTCCGGAGCGGACGCCCTCTGGTTCCCGATCGGCTACACGGCCGGCTACCTGATGCTGCTGCTGTTCGTCGCCGCTCCGCTGCGCCGCTCCGGCGCCTACACGGTTCCGGACTTCGCCCGTGCCCGGCTGGATTCGCTGCCGGCACGGCGGGTTACCAGCCTGCTCGTGGTGGCGGTGGGCTGGCTCTACATCGTTCCCCAGCTGCACGGCGCCGCCCTGACCGTGGGCCTGACCACCGGGCTGCCGGGCTGGGCGGGATCTGCCGCCGTCGTCGTCATTGTCTGCCTGAGCGTGCTCAGCGGCGGGATGCGCTCCATCACGTTCGTACAGGCTTTCCAGTACTGGCTCAAGTTGGTGGCACTGGCAGTCCCCGTGCTCTTTATCCTGTTCCGGCTGGGAGCCGACGGTGTCTCCTGGACCAACGGCGGCGCCGCGTTTGAGTTTGGGGCGGACGCGGCGGTGGCTGATTCCGTGTACCGCAATGTTTCGCTGAGCATCGCGCTGCTGTGCGGAACCCTGGGCCTGCCGCACGTACTCGTCCGTTTCTACACCAACCCGGACGGTGTATCCGCCCGGCGCACCACGCTGATCGTGCTGGGCCTGCTCTCCGTCTTCTACCTCTTCCCCACGCTCTACGGCATCCTGGGCCGCACGTACCTGCCGGAGCTCGCTGCCCAGGGAAATGCGGACGCGACCGTGCTGCTGCTGCCCGCAGCAGTGTTCGACGGTGCCCTCGGCGACCTGCTGGCGGCGTTCGTCACCGCCGGTGCCTTTGCCGCGTTCCTGTCGACCTCCAGCGGGCTCATTGTTTCGCTGGCGGGGGTAATCAGCCAGGAGTTCTTCCGCGGGAGCATCAGCGGGTTCCGTACCGCCACACTGCTCGCCGGGGCTGTTCCGCTGGGGCTGGCGCTGCTCACGAACACGCAGGCGCTGGCCGGCAGTGTGGGCATGGTGTTCGCCTTCACGGCCTCGACCCTCTGTCCCCTGCTGCTGCTGGGCATCTGGTGGCGCCGCCTGACCGCGGCCGGCGCAGTATCGGGCATGCTCACCGGCGCCGTGCTCTGCGGCGGGGCCATCCTGGCCGGCGGCGTGCTCTCCCTTGGCGGGACGGCGGTCCCGGTTTGGCTGGAACAGCCTGCGGCGTGGACCGTTCCGGCGGCCTTCGCGGTCACGGTCCTGGTATCGCTGCGCGGTCCCGGAGGCATTCCGGCCGGCACCGGCAGGTTCCTCGCCAGGCTGCACACCCCGGAGCGCGTCCTCCGCCCCTGATCCCCTTCCGCCAACACGCCGAGAGGCCAGTTACGGCCCGTTTCAGTGCTGGTACGAGCCGTAACTGGCCTCTCGAAGGCTGGGGACGGGGTTAGTCGATCGCGGCCATCAGCTCGACGACGCGGTCCAGGAACGCGTCAACCTGCGTCTCCTCGTAGCCGGCGTCGCCCTTGGCCTCGCGGAACACGGCGCGGCGGACGACGTCGACGCTCAGCGGGCGGTCGTGCTCAAAATAGCCCAGCAGCTCATTGCAGAGCGCATCCACGTCGCGCACGTTGTAGCTGTGGGCGCGCTTCTTCGTGGGGCGGCGGAACCGCTCCCCCGGTTTGCGGTGCAGGCGGGCGCGCAGCACGGCGGAGGTGCGCCCGATCTGCAGCAGCCAGGCTTCTTCGCCCTTCTCCTGGATCAGGCGGTCGCGCTCACGCTGGGCGAAGACATCTTCCAGCCGGTCCAGGGCGGCGTCGACGGCCTGGGCCTCGTAGCCTCCCTTGGCCGGATCGAATGCCATGGAACGGACGTGGCGGCTGGTGATGACCTTTGCTCCCGGTGTCTCTGAGTTGTAGTAGTTCCGGGCCTTGGTCAGGAAGTCGTCGACCTGGCGGACGTTGTAGCCGTACTCCCTGCGGCTCACACGCTCAAAGGGGGCACTGGCCTGCCTCGCATCGTTCATGTTCAGCTAATCCTTTGGTGTCAAGTCTGTTTCCGCCACGGGATGCGGGACCGTCGAAAATATCTTACGTGTTCGCCGGCCCGGGACCCGGCAGGACTCCCCGGGGAACGCTACATTGCTCCCGGAACCAGCAGCACGGAGAGCAGGAAAACCACCGGGGAGGCAAAGACCACCGAATCCAGGCGGTCCATGGCTCCACCGTGCCCGGGCAGGAGGTTGGACATGTCCTTCACGCCGAGCTCGCGCTTGATCATGGACTCGGAAAAGTCCCCGGCCGTCGCAGCGGCAACCGTAGCCACCGCCAGCACCAGCCCGAACCACCACGGCTGGTCCAGGAAGAGCACCGCGGAGAGAATGCCCACCACGGTGGCGCCGGCGGCAGATCCGCCGAAACCCTCCCATGATTTCTTGGGACTGATCTTCGGGGCCATTGGGTGCTTGCCGAAGATCGCGCCCACCAGGTAGCCGAAGGTGTCATTCGCAACCACCAGCAGCAGCAGGATCGATACGCGGGTCTGTCCCTCGGGTTCACGGAGCAGCAGCAGCGCGAAGCTGAGCAGGAACGGTATCCAGAGGACCACGAAGACCCCGGCGAGGATGCTGCGCAGCGCGTCCTGCGCCGTGTCGATGGTACGCCAGAGCAGTATCGCGATTCCCGTCCCGGCCAGGGCCATGGCCAGCGCCTCGGTGCCGCCGAAATACGCGGCAAGCGGCACGGCGACCGCACCGACCAGGACCGGTACGTGCGGGACCTTGATGCCGCGTACCTCCAGCGCGCGGGAAACCTCCCACACGCCGACGGCAGAGAAACCGGTGGCGATCACTGCGATCGCCACCGGGGAAAACAGCAGGCCCACCAGGAGCGCGCCCAGCAGGACGACGCCGACGGCGATGGCCGCAGGCAGGTTCCGTCCGGCTTTGGAGGGCTTGCGCTGCTTGCTGGTTCGGGCAGCCGCACTGCGGGCCCTGCGGCCGTCGGGAACACTCATGTCCGTGCCCTTCGCTGCCGGGTCTGCCTCAGGAGACGGGGTACCGCCAGCCTGGGTTGAAGGCTGGGATTGGTTCATCAGACCTCGAGCAGCTCGGCTTCCTTGCGCTTAAGCAGCTCATCGATGGAGTCCGTGTGAGCCTTGGTCAGTGCATCCAGGTCCTTTTCGGCCCGGTTTCCGTCGTCTTCGCCGATTTCTCCGTCCTTGACCAGCCGGTCCAGGGCGTCCTTGGCCTTGCGGCGGATGTTGCGCACGGAGACCTTGGCGTCTTCGCCCTTGCCGCGCACGATCTTGACGTATTCCTTGCGGCGGTCCTGGGTCAGTTCCGGCATGATCACGCGGATGACCTTGCCGTCGTTGGACGGGTTGGCACCAACCTCGGAGTCGCTGAGGGCACGCTCAATGGCGCGCAGTGCGGTGACATCGTACGGGGTGATCAGCAGGGTGCGGGCGTCCGGGGTCGCGAAGGAGGCCAGCTGCTGCAGCTGAGTCGGGGAACCGTAGTAGTCCACCAGGACTCTGGAGAAGAGTGCGGGGTTGGCACGGCCGGTACGGATGGTCGAGAAGTCCTCCTTGGCAACCTCCACAGCCTTGTCCATCTTGTCGGCTGCCTCTTTCAAGGTCTCTTCGATCACGGTGTCTCCTCATTGCAGGGATATGCCGGTGCACGAAAAATACCGTGCAGCGGCGAAATTGGGCTCTTCTACCATCCTAACCCGCGCGGCTCCCGCGCCGGCACCTGCGGCGATGCCGATCCGGGTGCAGGGGCGGGAGCCGCGCGGAAGGAGCTCCTAGTTGGAGACGACGGTACCGATCTTCTCGCCGCGGATGGCTCGGGTGACGTTCCCTTCGCCTTCCATTCCGAAGACGACCATGGAGAGGTCGTTGTCCTTGCACATGGTCATGGCCGTCTGGTCCATGACCCGGATGTCCTGGCGGAGGGCGTCGTCGTACGTCAGGGTTTCCAGGCGCTGGGCACTGGGATCCTTGTTCGGGTCAGCGGTGTAGACCCCGTCCACGCCGGACTTTGCCATGAGCACTTCGTCGGCGTGCACTTCCAGGGCACGCTGTGCGGCCACGGTATCGGTGGAGAAGTAGGGCAGCCCGGCCCCGGCGCCAAAAATGACAACCCGGCCCTTTTCGAGGTGCCGGATAGCCCGGCGCGGGATATAGGCCTCGGCAACCTGGCCCATGGTGATGGCGCTCTGCACACGGGTTTCCACCCCGGCCTGCTCCAGGAAGTCCTGCAGGGCGAGGCAGTTCATGACAGTGCCCAGCATGCCCATGTAATCGGCGCGGGATCGGTCCATGCCGCTCTGGGAGAGCTCTGCCCCGCGGAAGAAGTTGCCGCCGCCCACCACGATCGCGGTTTCGACTTCGCCGACGGTTGCCGCGATCTGCTTGGCTACGGAGCGCACGGTCTCCGGATCGACTCCCAGCTTCCCGCCGCCGAACACCTCACCGGAGAGCTTGAGCAGCACGCGGCGGCGCGGAGTGTCGGTTTCTGTCAGGGCGTGGTCCATGATGCCTCCCGGGGCAGTGCTGGTGCGTGAACTTGTCAGCTAATTCAAGGGTAATAAGGGGATTTGGACAGGCAAAAGGGGTGGCCACCTTTCGGTGGCCACCCCCTCTATGCCATCATTTCGCGTCCGCTGTGCGTGCGCGCCGTCTCGGTGCCTTAAGCTCCGACGCGGAAACGGGCGAAAGCGGTCGGCTTGACGCCGGCTTCGTCCAGAACGGTGGCGACGGTCTTCTTGGCGTCCTTGGCGAACGGCTGGTCGAGCAGCACGATCTCCTTGAAGAAACCGGTCAGGCGGCCTTCGACGATCTTCGGCAGTGCAGCTTCGGGCTTGCCTTCGGCGCGTGCGGTCTCGTCAGCGATGCGGCGCTCGTTCTCCACCAGGTCCGCGGGAACTTCGTCGCGGGTCAGGTAGGTGGGAGCGTATGCAGCGGTGTGGACTGCGATGTCGTGGGCTGCGGTGAAGGCAGCGTCACCTTCGCCGTCGACAGCGAACAGTACGCCAACCTGTGCCGGCAGATCCTTGGAGGTCTTGTGCAGGTAGGCATCGACGGTCTTGCCTTCGACGCGTGCCACGCGGCGGACAACAACCTTCTCGCCCAGGATTGCGCCTTCTTCGACAACAACCTCGGACAGCGGCTTGCCGTCAACCTCGTAAGCCAGGAGGGTCTCGGCGTCAGCGGCGCCGGACTCCACGGCTGCGGCCAGGACGCGGTCTGCGAGTTCGATGAACTTGGCGGACTTGGCAACGAAGTCAGTCTCGCAGTTCAGTTCGATCATCACGCCGACGGTGCCGTCGATGACCTTGGCAGCAACCAGGCCCTCGGCGGTGGAACGGCCTTCGCGCTTGGTTGCGCCCTTCAGGCCCTTGATGCGGATGAGCTCCATGGCCTTGTCGGCGTCGCCGTTGGCCTCGTCGAGAGCCTTCTTCACATCCATCATGCCGGCGCCGGTGCGCTCGCGCAGAGCCTTGATATCAGCAGCGGTGTAGTTCGCCATTTGGACTCCAGTCCTCCCGTAATAAAAGTATTGGTGCAGTTCCGCCTGTGCGGCGGGCCGGCGTTCCGGCCCGCCGCACAGGCGAAGGTCCCGCAATGGCAGCTGCTATTGCGCAGCTGCCATCACAGTGAAAATCGAATTACTTTGCTTCTTCGGCGGGAGCTTCGGCGGCGGGAGCCTCCGGAGCAGCCTCAGCGGCCGGAGCCTCAGCAGCGGCTTCAGCGGCCGGAGCAGCTGCGCCTTCGAGCAGTTCGCGCTCCCACTCAGCCAGCGGCTCAGCCGGGGCTTCGGTGTTGCCGGACTTGTTGTGGCGGGCGATGAGGCCCTCGGCAACGGCGTCGGCGATAACGCGGGTCAGCAGGTTGACGGAGCGGATGGCGTCGTCGTTGCCCGGGATCGGGAAGTCGACGTCGTCCGGATCGCAGTTGCTGTCCAGGATGGCAACGACGGGGATGTTCAGCTTCTTGGCCTCGTCGACGGCGAGGTGTTCCTTCTGGGTGTCCACGATCCAGACCACGGACGGAGCCTTGGTCAGGTTGCGGATGCCGCCCAGGTTGGATTCCAGCTTGGTCAGTTCACGCTTGAGGAGCAGCAGCTCCTTCTTGGTGTGGCCTGAGGAAGCAACGTCGTCGAAGTTGATTTCTTCGAGTTCCTTCATGCGCTGGATACGCTTGGCAACGGTCTGGAAGTTGGTCAGCATGCCGCCGAGCCAGCGCTGGTTGACGTAGGGCTGGCCAACACGGGTGGCCTGCTCTGCGATGGCTTCCTGCGCCTGCTTCTTGGTGCCGACGAACAGCACGGTTCCGCCGTGGGCAACGGTGGCCTTGACGAACTCGTATGCACGGTCGATGTAGGACAGCGACTGCTGCAGGTCAATGATGTAGATGCCGTTGCGCTCGGTGAAGATGAAGCGCTTCATCTTCGGGTTCCAGCGGCGGGTCTGGTGACCAAAGTGGACGCCGCTGTCGAGCAGCTGGCGCATGGTAACGACGGGCATGTCGTCACTCCTTCCGGCAGCACGCGGCGCAGTGCGCACGCTTCGATAAGCTGCCAATTGACGGTTAGTTAGTAGCACCCGGCGGGTGCTGCTCCTGGTGCCCATCAGCCTTCCGCCCGGGGGGCGGTTGGCGCGTGTTCCTTTCCGGTGTTGGCCGGACCGCAGGATCACACCCAGTTTTTCCGGTGTGGAAAGCCTGGATAGTTGGGGCACGCGTAGTCAGCCTGAGGCGCGTTGTCCTAATCCCGTCCTGCTCTCGGGGCGGCTCTCCGGTGCGCCAGTGGCGGCAGGAGGGACTTTCCCGGTTGGGCAGGGAGGATCAGCGCGCAGCAAACTGCTTCGTCAAGTGTACTACAGCGGCAGCGGTCTTCCGGCCGCCCGGAGACCACCGCTCCTCCACAGCTGCCGCCCGCCGTCGCGGCAGGCCCAGCGATTCCACCGGCACACCGGCCCGCTCCCCCGCCGGCCGGTCCCGGCGGATGGAATGGGCTGATGGAACTACGTTCACGGGCCGCCCTCACACCCGCACTGGCGGCGCTGGTCCTCGTCTTTGCCGCAGTGCTGCCGGCGGCACCGGGCCTGGCACGCGCTGAGCCCGGCGGTGCATGGAAATGGCCGCTGGATCCTGCTCCGGCGGTGGTCCGCGCTTTCGACAAGCCCCAGCAGCGCTGGCTTCCCGGACACCGCGGGGTGGATCTTGCTGCAGCGGCCGGAGCGGCTGTCATTGCTCCCGCCGGCGGGACGGTCCGCTTCTCCGGGCGGGTAGTGGACCGCGGGGTGGTTACCATCGACCACGGCGGCGGATTTCTCAGCAGCTTCGAACCGGTGGCAGGCGAACTGTCCGCCGGTGACCAGGTCCGGCAGGGGCAGCGCATAGGAGTCATTGAAGAGCGGGAAGGTTCCGGGCCGGAAAACGGAAAGCCACACTGCCCCGGCAGTTGCCTGCATTGGGGCGTGCGGCTGGACGGGGACTACGTGGACCCGCTGGGTTTCCTGCTGGACCGGCGTCCGAGCGTGCTGCTCCCGCTCGGCGCCGGTCCCGCAGGAAGGCCGGAGAAAACGGGACGCCTAGACGAAGGCGGCTATTCCGGTAATGGCGCGGCCGGTGACGAGCGTGTTGATTTCGTAGGTGCCCTCGTAGGAGTAAATGGCCTCGGCGTCGGCGAAGACCTTCGCCATTCCGTAATCAGTCACGATTCCGTTGCCGCCAAGGATGCTGCGTCCCAGCGCCACCGATTCCCGCATCCGGGAGGTGGTGAAGGCCTTCGCGAGGGCTGACTGCTCGTCCTTGGCGCGGCCCTCATCTTCAAGCTGAGCCAGCCGGACCATCATGCCCATGGAGCTGACGGTGTTGCCCAGGATCTGCACCAGCTGCTCCTGGACCAGCTGGAAGGAGGCCAGCGGCTTGCCGAACTGCTGGCGTTCCACGGCGTAGCGGCGTGCCACGTCGAAAGCTGCCATCTGCTGCCCCACAGCCTGCCAGGCCACGGCCAGGCGGGTGACCTTGAGGACCTTGTTGGTGTCACGGAAGCTGTTCGCTCCCTTGAGGTGGAAGTCGTCGCTGACCACAACGTTGTCCAGCACGATGTCTGCGTTCTGGACGGTGCGCAGTGCGATCTTGTTCTCGATCTTGGTGGCGGAGTATCCCTCGGTCCTGGTGTCCACAAGGAATCCCTTGACCTGGTTGTCGGCCTCGTCGCGGGCGTAGATGACAACCCAGTCGGAGAAGGTGGCGTTGCCGATCCAGCGCTTGGCGCCGTTCAGGATCCAGTTGTCCCCTTCGCGGCGCGCGGTGGTCCGGGTTCCTCCGGCCACGTCGGAGCCGCCCAGCGGCTCGGTCAGGCCGAAGGCGCCGATCTTCTTCAGGGAGTAGATGTCCGGAAGCCAGGCTTCCTTCTGCTCCTCGGACGCCAGTGCTTCGATCGAGCCGGTAAACAGTCCGTCGTGCACTCCCATGAAGGTTGCGAAGGATGTGTCTGCGCGGGTGAACTCTGCGTGGCACAGTCCGGCGAACAGGTTGGAGTAGCCCTGGCGGTAGACCGGTGACACAACGTCCAGCTCGGCCAGCTTGGGAATCATGTGGGTCGGGAAGGTACCGGCGTTCCACCAGTCGTTGGCATACGGCTTCACTTCAGCCGTCAGCCAGGACCGGACCTCGTGAAGGCGGTCGCGCTCCTTGTCGCTGAGCAGGTCCTCAAATGCGTAGAAGTCGCCGTCCGCGTAGGGGAGGTTATCGACGTCGATAGTTGCCATGGAATGTCCTTCGCTGATCCAGTCTGATCCGGGCCGTGAAGCCGGCTGACCCTTATGTTACTCGCCAGTAACATCGGGCACAATCCCCCCCAATGGAACGAGGCGGACGGGCGGACGGGCGCCGGCGGAAGGAGCGCAGCAGAAACAAAAACACCCCGGTCCGAAGACCGGGGTGCTGATCGGTGCCGTGCCGCCGTCACTGGAAGGCGGTGCACCGGGCGGGTAGGGCTGGTGGGGCTTGAACCCACGACCCACGGATTATGAGTCCGCTGCTCTGACCGGCTGAGCTACAGCCCCGCGTACTGCCGCGGGGTTTCCCCAAAGGCAGTAGGAACATCCTAATCGGCTGCAGCCCCGGGCACCGAATCCAGCGATGCCCGGGGTGCGGCTGGGATTAGCTGGGACTCTCGGTCTGGTAAAGCTTCTCGAACGTGGCCAGTGTGCCTTCAAGGCTGTGCGAATCCACCATCGCACGGCTGTGCTGGCCCATCTTCACGCGCTCGGCCTCGGGCAGTTCCAGGATTTCGGTGATCCGGCCGGCAACTTCGGTGCTGTTGCCGGGTTCGAACAGGAAGCCGTTCCGGCCCTGTTCCACCAGGTGGGGCAGGGCCATGGCGTTGGCCAGCAGCACCGGAGTGGAAGCAGACATCGCTTCAAGCGTCACCAGGGACTGCAGTTCGGCGGTCCCGGGCATGCAGAAGATGTCTGCGCGCAGGTAGGCCTCGCGCAGTTCCTCATCGCTGACCAGGCCGCGGAACGCCACCCGGTCTTCGATTCCCAGCTGTTTGGACAGGGCGATGAGGGTCGGCTTGACCTCTCCTCCACCAACGATCTCAGCGTGGACGTTCAGTTCCCGCGGGGTCTTGGCAACGGCGTTGATCAGCACGTCAACATGCTTCTCTTCGGCCAGGCGGCCCACGAACAGCACAGTGGGATGGTCCGGACGGTCAACCGATTCACCGGTGCGGAGTTCGTAGGTGGACGCGTCGATTCCGTTGGACAGCGGCATGACGTCCGGGAGGCGTGCGTACTTGACCATGGCCTTGGCGGCCAGCGGGGTCGGCGTCGTCACGACGGCCGCCTTGCCCATGACCTTGCCCATGTCCCGCCAGGAGTTCCGGGCAACAATACGCTTGAACCACTTGGGGAACGGCAGGAACGGATCCAGGTTCTCAGGCATGAAGTGGTTGGTGGCTATCACCCGGATGCCGCGCTTGCGGGCCGCGTAGAGGGTGTATTCGCCAACCATGTAGTGGCACTGGATGTGCACGACGTCGGGCTTGACCTTGTCCAGCAGCATCGAGATGTGCTTCTTGATTTCCCACGGAAGGCAGATGCGCCAGTACTCGTGTGTCGGCACCCCGTGCGAGCGGAGGCGGTGCACGGTCCAGGGACCGTCTGTCTCAGAGTGGGCGGGCCCGCTCTCCGGGCTGGGTGCCAGCACGTGCACGTTGTGGCCTCGTCCGTGCATTCCCTGCGCCAGGCGGAAGCCGAACTGGGCGGCGCCGTTGAGGTGGGGCGGGTAGGTGTCGCAGGCGATCAGGATGGTCAGCGGTTTGTCTGCCGGTTCCTCGGTCACGTAAGAAGTCCTCTATTGGTGTTGTGGCGGTCGGGCCATACGGTATCAGGGCTTGCGGGTGGCCCCGGTCCGGGTGGACGCGGGCTTTTGCCGCCGCTTGTTCATTGCCCGGCGCTTTATGACGTCCGGGTGGTAGCGGGACAAAGCGACCACCCCAACAATAGCAATCACAGCGCAGACGCCCATCGCGACTCCCAGTACGGCGGGGACATCGGGGCGAAGTTCGTTCAGCACGCCGATTCCAATGGCGATGCCCACCATCGGATCGATCACGGTCAGGCCCGCGATGACCAGGTCGGGCGGGCCGCTCGAATAGGCACTCTGCACGAACCAGGCGCCCAGCCCGCCCGCAACGGCGATGCCCACAATGGTGTACCAGGGGACGTTGAGCAGGAACCGGCCGTTGGGATCCAGCAGGTCGGCGGCGATGGTCTTGGTCAGCACTGCAACGAAGCCAAAGAGGATGCCTGCTCCGAGGATGTGTGCGATCGCCCCGAGCCGCTTGCCGAAGACGAGGTTCAGCATGCCGAAGAACGCGACGACGACGGCGAGGATCAGGACGATCACGATCTCCTGCCGCGGCTCAACCACCGCCTCGCTCCTGGTCGCTCCCACTGCGAGCAGCACAAAGAGCATGCTGCCGAGCACGCACGCCACAATTGAAACCACAGTCACCCGGTTCAGGCGCAGGCCCTGGTCGCGGGAATTCACTATGGTCGTGATGACCAGGGCGAGGGACCCGATGGGCTGCACAACCGTCAGCGGAGCCATCGCCAGGGCAGCGACGTTCAGGGCAGTTCCGGTTCCCAGCAGCAGGAGGCCGAAGAGCCACCGCGGGTTGCGCAGCAGGCGTCCGAGGCCGGCGGAATTAAGGCTGAGCCCGCCGGTATCCGCGCTGACCGCGCTCCCCTGGCGCTGGGCACCAAAGGCGAGGAAGACGGCGCTGGCAAGCGCACAGGCGATCGCGACGGCGGTCATGGCGGAGGCGTCCCCCGCCCGGGCCTAGGAACCATGGGCGTCCCCGGCCGTCGCGAGCTGCCGCCGGTGCTTCTGCCAGGAGGCCCGGAGGTAGCCAAAGAAGGCCGCGATGTGGCCTATGCAGCCAAGGACCAGAACCGTGTTGCCGGCAATGACCAGCCACTCATAATCGAAGCCCGGAACTTTCTGGAGCAGCAGCATCGGCGCACCAACGAGCAGCAGCGCCGTCCGGATCTTGCCGATGTTGCTTACCGGGAGATTGGGACTGCCGCGGAACAGGATCAGTGAATTGATGATCAGGATGATGTCCGGGATGACGATTGCCCAGATAAACCAGCCCGGCGCGATCCGGTCCACAACGAAAACGGTGGCAACGATGATCAGGGCCAGCCGGTCCGCTACTGGATCCAGCCATTTCCCGGCCGCTGAAACCTGGTCCAGGCGGCGCGCAAGATAGCCGTCCACCCAGTCCGTGGAACCCACGATGACCAGCGTGATGAACGCTGCCCCGTAGTTGTCCTGCACGATCAGCCAGACAAACAGCGGTACGCCCAAGAACCGCAGGATGGTGATCAGGTTGGGGATCGTCCAGAAGGTTTCCAGGACCCGCTCGCCCCGGCCCGGTCGTGTCCCGGCGCCGATGAGCCTGATCACTGCTGAACTCCTTCTGCCTTCCTTATCAAGGCGTTATTTTCGCAGGAGCCTGCGCAGCAGGATCCCCATGGCCAGCAGGGAGGCACCAAGCACCGCAAGGGGCTGCTTGCGTTCGCGGAACATGGCACCGACTTCGTCTGCCATGCCCTCGCCCTGCCGGGCGCCGGATCCGGCCGTACCGTTCCGGCGGTCTGCCGCGCGGCGGGCCTTGAGGTCCGCCATCTGCTTCTTGACGTCTGCTTTCTCGCCCAGTCCGTCGCGGACGGCGGCAATGTGTTCGCGGCGCTGGCGCAGCCGGATCCGCAGTTCCTCGGGGGTCGGCTTCTGCACTGCGTCCTCGGGCTTTTCCTGCTTGCCGTCTTCGGGCTTCTTTTCCTTGGGCTTCGCATCAAGGGTTGAGGGATCGAAGCTGCGGCCTTCCTTGAGCACACCGAGGTCGTAGCGGATGCCGCGGAGGGCGTCCTCGGGCAGCAGCGGCATGGTCTTCTTGAACCGGTTCACGCCCACCAGGGCAGCGACAGCGGCAATGATCAGGAACAGTGCGGCGACCAGCAGGGCTGCCAGCCAGGCCGGCATGACGGTGGCGAGGCCCAGGATGGCAGCGGCAATCAGTGCCACGCCCAGGGCGGCAAGGAAGAGAAGCGCGACGACGAGGAAAGCGGCAGCGACGCCGGCCTTGATCCCCTTCTGCTTCATCTCCGCCAGGGCCAGGGACAGTTCGTCGCTGACCTGGCGCGGCAGCAGCCGCGCCATCACCTTGGTAAGTCCAGCGAGGGAGGAGCTTCCGTTAGCCCGCTGGGTCCTGGTGCTTGCGGAGCTGTTCATCGGCTCTGCCTCCGTCTGCTCATTACTGTTCGCCGTTGCCATTACCCAAAATTACCATTCTCCTCAGGATTCACTAGCCGATGCCCAGCCGCCCCAGCACCATCAGTCACAGTTTGTCCCGGTTCTCCTCCAGCTCCCGACCGGAGAGTTCGGGAAGCCGGGTCTTGACGAACCAGAAGGACACCACGGCGAAGATCGTAAAGATGGCGTACATGATCCACAACCCGAAGTTCTCGCTGACCCAGGGGAAGGAGAGCGTGACGATGAAATTGAAGATCCAGTTCACCATGGTGCTCAGGCCCAGGGCGAGCGACCGGATGTTGTTGGGGAAGATCTCTCCCAGCGTCACCCACATGACCGGTCCCCAGGTCGCAGCGAAGAACACGACGAAGAGGTTGGCGCCGATCAGCGCGATGGCTCCCCAGGGCTGGGGCAGCACGATTTCCCCGCTGCTGTTGTCCGCCTGGAAGAAGGACACGGTAGCCGCCAGCAGGCCGATGAACATGCCGATGGAACCGGTCATGAGCAGTTTCCGCCGGCCCACCCGGTCCACGAACGCGATTGCGACAATGGTCATCAGCACGTTCACCACGGAAGTGATGACCGACGTCGTGAAGGAGTCCGATTCGCTGAAGCCAACCGACTGCCACAGCGTGGTGGAGTAGTAGAAGATCGCGTTGATGCCGACCAGCTGCTGCAGGGCGGCAATGGACATGCCGACCCACAGGATGGGTTTGAGCCCGAGCATGGTTCCGCGCAGGTCCGCGTAGGTGGCGCGTTCTTCGTTTTCGAAGCTTTCCCGGATCTCGCTGATCTTCTTGTCCGTGTCGCGGACCCCGGTGATGTCCCGCAGCACCCTGGCCGCTTCCTCGTCGCGGTTCTTCCGCACCAGGTACTGCGGGGATTCGGGGATTGTCAGGGCCAGGATCCCGTACACGATGGCCGGAGCGACGCCCACCAGGAGCATCCACCGCCACGCGGCCATGCCCCACCAGAGTTCGTTGAAGGCGCTGCCGGCCGCGCTCGCGAGCCAGGCATCGGAGAGCAGGGCGGCGAAAATACCGATGGTAATGGCCAGCTGCTGCACGGAGCCCAGCGCGCCGCGCCATTTCGCCGGTGCAACTTCGGCGATGTATCCGGGAGCGATGACCGACGCCGTACCGATAGCCAAGCCGCCGATCAGCCGCCACAGCATCAGGTCCCAGACACTGAACGCCCAGGCCGATCCGACTGAGTTGGCGGCAAAGAGGATGGCTGCAGTGACCATGACGGTCTTGCGGCCAAGCCGGTCCGCCAGCTGGCCGGCGAACCACGCGCCAATCGCGCAGCCCAGCAGCGTGATGGCGACCGTGAAGCCCAGGACGCCTGCACTGAGCGAGAATTCGCCGCCGATCGCGTCCACGGCTCCGTTGATGACGGCAGTATCAAAGCCGAAAAGCAGGCCGCCGACGGCGGCCGCCACGGTAACGGCAATGACCTTCGCCGGATGCGACACACTTCCGGTGCTTCCCTGGCTAGGGCCTGTCTGGCTGGCGCCCATCGGTTCCTCGGCTTTCCTAATACTGGGAAATAACCAATAAAGCCTACTCCAACACTAAGCATGCTTTAGGTGGCTGGGAACTGCGGCAGCGTGATTCAGGGCTTTGGGGAAAGGCCCGGTGTGTGTTCCCCGTGCACGGCACGAAGAACGCACGCCTGGCCCAAGCCGGACCGGGGCGCCTCCCCCGCCCGGTCTAGCCAGCCGCGGCGGCGACTGCGGAAGCCACCGCGGGTGCCACCCGGGGGTCGAGGGGGCTGGGCACTATGTGGCCGGCGTCCAGGTCACTGCCCACGAGGTCCGCGATGGCACGGGCTGCGGCAACCTTCATGGCAGGGGTAATGCGCCGCGCACCGCTGTCCAGTGCTCCGCGGAAGACTCCGGGGAAGGCGAGGACGTTGTTGATCTGGTTGGGGAAGTCGCTGCGGCCGGTAGCGACAACGGCGGCATAGCGGGCAGCGATGTCCGGGTGAACTTCGGGATCGGGGTTGGAAAGGGCAAAGATGACCGCTTCCGGGGCCATCGTGGCCAGGATTTCTTCCGGTACGGTGCCGGAGGAAACCCCGATGAAGACGTCCGCGCCTGCCAGGGCCTCGGCCGGACCGCCTTCGAGGCCGCGCGGATTCGTGCGGGCAGCGAGTTCTCCCTTGACGCCGCCCAGTGCGCGCCCGGAGGAGATGATCCCGCGCGAGTCCAGGACAACGACGTCGTCCACCCCGGCCTCCAGGAGGATATTGGCGCAGGCAACCCCGGCGGCTCCCGCTCCGGAGATCACCACCCGGAGGTCTGCCATCCCGCGGCCGGTGACCCGGGCGGCGTTGGTCAGCGCGGCAAGCACCACGATCGCGGTGCCGTGCTGGTCATCATGCATCACCGGGCAGTCCAGCGCTTCAATGAGGCGCTGTTCAAGTTCGAAGCAGCGCGGCGCGGCGATGTCCTCGAGGTTCACCGCGCCGAAGCTGGGACGCAGCCGCACCAGGGTCTCGATGATCTCGTCCACGTCCGTGGTGTCCAGCACCAGCGGGATGGAGTTCAGGCCGCCGAAGGTCTTGAAGAGCGCCGATTTGCCCTCCATGACCGGCAGGGAGGCTGCAGCACCGATGTTACCCAGCCCCAGGACGGCGGTTCCGTCGCTGACCACGGCTACCAGCCGGGACGCCCAGGTATGGGTGGCTGCCAGCTGCGGATCGGCGGCGATTCCCCGGCTTACCTGGGCCACGCCCGGGGTGTAGGCCACGGAGAGCGCGCGGGTTGAATCCAGTGGCTGCGTGGTTTCGACGGAAAGCTTCCCGCCTTCATGGAAGGCAAAGATTTCCTGCTGGCTGATGGCTGCGGGTGCGGCGGTAGAGGTCATGGCTGTACTCCTGATGACGGAAGAGAAGAGGACCGCGGCTGAGGTTCCCGCTGGATCAGCGGCCTCGTGTGCGCGGTTACGCGGCGGAACAGTACGGTTCCGGCATGGGCATCAGGATAGGTACGCCCCTGGCGCCTGCGGCACCGGATTGTTGTGGGTCCAGTGCTCTTTGCGGCGGCAGATCCCCAGTGTAGCCACGCCCGGCGCGGATTCCGCAAACCGGGCGGCGGGTGTGGCGCGGCCGGGACACCGGGACGCCGCTCCGGAAACCGGCCGGCAGCACGAAAGCACGAAGGCCCGTAACAGCAGTTACGGGCCTTCGGCAGTTGCTCCCCCGACTGGACTCGAACCAGTAACCCTTCGATTAACAGTCGAATGCTCTGCCAATTGAGCTACGGGGGAAAGCGGCGACAATCAGTCTACACCGAACAGGCAGCTGCCACCGACCGCCTGTCCTGCCTTCCCGCTTTCGGAGACCGACGCAGGAAGAAGGCTCCTGACCTGTTTTTATACAGGTCAGGAGCCCATTTGCTCCCCCGACTGGACTCGAACCAGTAACCCTTCGATTAACAGTCGAATGCTCTGCCAATTGAGCTACGGGGGAAAGCGCGACTATTACTTTACAGACGAAGCGCGCAGAAACGAAATCCGCGTCTCACTGCATCTCGCGCAGGGCACGGCGCTGCATTTCAAGCTCCATCAGCTCGCGGTTGAGCTGCTGGAACAGGGCCGGATCCGCGTTGGGATCCAGCCGCTGCAGCTGGCCGAGCTTCTCTGCCTTCAGGTGCGTCACCTGCAGTTCGAAAAGCCGGTTAAGGATGTCGCGGCAGTACATGGCCAGTGCATCCGCGTCGCGTGCCGGAATGGGGGTGACAGCCAGTTCGCTGACAAAACCGCGCAGCGCGTCCGGCAGCTCCTGGCGGACCTGCTCCACCCAGGCAGCCGCTGAGGCAGGTACGTCTCCGGCGGCCCGCACGGCGTTGTGCACGGCAACGTACGCCGGCACGGTGAACCGCGCTGCCTTGAACCGCTCCCACTGCCCGGCGTCCAGGAGTCCGGGCTGCTGGAGCACGACTTCAAGCGCCTGGCGCTCCATTCTTGCTGCAGGGTCGTTGGGATCCGGGCGGGTGAAGGACTGGGTTTCCGGTACGGCGCCCTGCGGAGTCCCGCCGCGGCCGGCGTCATGCCCGGCATGCGGCTGGCCCTGCTGGCCGTGCTGTCCGGACTGGCCGTGCATTCCCTGCTGGTTTTTCTGCTGCTGCGGGCTGTTCGGATCCCGGGCCTCGCGCTGGCGCTTGGCTGCTGCGTTGACGGCGCGCAGGACGTCGTCAACTTCGCTGCCCAGCCATCCGGCAAGCTCCCGTGCATAGGCGGGGCGCATAGCAGAGTCACGGATCTCGGCCACCACGGGAGCGGCCGCCCTGAGGGCTGAGATGCGTCCCTCCACGGTGTTCAGGTCGAACTTGGCCAGGGTGGAGCGGATCGCGAATTCGAAGAGCGGGCGGCGGGAACGGATCAGCTCGGCAACCGCCGTGTCGCCCTTCTGCTGGCGGATGTCGCAGGGATCCATTCCGTTGGGGTCAACGGCCACGAAGGTCTGGGCGTTGAAGCGCTGGTCTTCCTCGAACGCGCGCAGTGCCGCCTTCTGTCCGGCGGCATCGCCGTCGAACGTAAAGATGACCTCTCCCCCGGTGCCGTCGTCGGAAAGCAGCCGGCGGGCAATCTTGATGTGGTCGGTGCCGAAGGCGGTGCCGCAGGTCGCGACGGCGGTGGTGATCCCGGCCAGGTGGCAGGCCATGACGTCCGTGTAGCCTTCCACCACTACCAGCTGCCGGTCCTTGGCGATGGAACGCTTGGCCAGATCGATCCCGTAGAGCACCTGGGACTTCTTATAGAGCGGGGTTTCGGGCGTGTTCAGGTACTTGGGACCCTGGTCGTCCTCGTAAAGCTTGCGGGCGCCGAAGCCGATGGTCGCACCCGTGAGGTCCCGGATGGGCCAGATGAGCCGGCCGCGGAACCGGTCGTAGAAGCGGGAGGCATCCTGTCCGGTGGAGAACATGCCGGTCTGGGCCAGTTCCTCCCGGGTGAAGCCACGGCCCGTGAGGTGCTTGAGCAGGGAATCCCAGCCCTGCGGTGCGTAACCGACGCCGAAGTGCTCCGCGGCGGCCGGATCGAAGCCGCGTTCGGCCAGGAAACTGCGGGCTGCGGCAGCTCCCGGGATGAGCAGCTGCTCCCGGAAGAACTCTGCGGCAACCTTGTGGGCGTCCAGCAGGCGCTGGCGCTTGCCGACGTCCTCGCGGCGCGGGCCGGTGCCGCCGTCTTCATAGTGCAGTTCGTAGCCCAGCCGGGACGCGAGTTTTTCCACCGTCTCGGAGAACGTGCCGTGGTCCATCTTCTGCACGAAAGAGATCACGTCGCCGCTCTCCCCGCAGCCGAAGCAGTGGTAGGTGCCTACCTGGGGCCGGACGTGGAAGGACGGGGAGCGTTCGTCGTGGAAGGGGCACAGCCCCTTGAACGAACCGATGCCGGCGGACTTGAGCGTGACATACCCGTCCACTACCGCCTTGATGTCGGTGCGGGAGCGTACTTCATCAATGTCTTCGCGTTTAATCAGGCCGGCCATGGTTCTACCTTATTCCCCGGCACCAAACCCGGATTCCTACCAGAGGGCCGGAACCGGGCCCACCAGGCGTTCGTGCAGGGCCAGCGCGGAGCCGTCCGTGAGCGAGGCCACCTGGTCGATGACCACGCGGAGCCTGGCGCCGTCGTCGGCAGCTTCCCGCCAGTCCGCAGCGAACATCGGTTCGAGGTGGCGGTCGCCTGTGGCGGAGAGCTGGGCAACCAGGTTGGTGAGGACCTCGCGCTGGCGCTCGTAGAGCGGCTGGCGCTGGTCCGTGGTCATCACGAAGGTTGTGGCCAGGCCCTTCATTACGGCGATTTCGAGCTGGGTTTCCTCCGGCACCACCATCTCCGCGTTGTAGCGGGTCAGCGGGTCCGGCCCGTAGATCTCCCGGGTGGCGTCCATGGCGCTGGAACAGAAGCGGCCGATCAGCTGGCTGGTCATGTCCTTCAGCGCCGCCATCGAACGGCGGCTGCCGTCGGCTTCGCGGACCCAGACGCCTTCGGCTTCCAGCCGGGCGAGGGCGGCGTCGACTGCGGCGGGATCAGCGGTGGGCACGTACCACTGCTGGGTGTAGCCGATCACCCGGGCGCGCTGGTCTGGGTTGTCCAGCCACTTGAGCTGCACGTGTCCGGCGACGATCGCGTCTTCGACGTCGTGCACGGAGTAGGAAATGTCATCGGCCAGGTCCATGACCTGCGCTTCCAGGCAGGACCGGCCCACCGGGGCACCGTCACGCAGCCAGGTGAAGACCGGCAGGTCATCCTCGTACACGCCGAACTTGGTGGTGCGGTGGCCGTTGACCAGCGGGGCGTCGACGGCGGACCACGGGTACTTGCAGGAAGCATCCAGGCTGGCCCGGGTCAGGTTCAGGCCGGCCGGCGACCCGTCCGGCGCGATGATCTTCGGTTCCAGCCGGGTCAGCAGCCGCAGGGTCTGTGCGTTGCCCTCGAACCCGCCGATCGCGTGCGCGATGTCGTTCAGCGCCGTCTCGCCGTTGTGCCCGAACGGCGGATGCCCCAGGTCGTGCGAGAGGCAGGCGGCATCAACGACGTCGGGATCGCAGCCCAGCGCGTTGCCCAGTTCGCGTCCCACCTGCGCGACCTCGAGGCTGTGGGTGAGCCGGGTCCGGACAAAGTCGTCGGTGTCCGGAGCCACAACCTGCGTCTTGGCGCCGAGCCGCCGCAGGGCCGAGGAATGCAGTACCCGGGCGCGGTCGCGGCCGAACTGGGTCCGGTGCGTGCTCTTGGCCGGTTCGGTTACCCAGCGCGCCAGATCGACGTCCGTGTAGCCGGCGGTACGGAAAACCTGCGGAAGGGTCATGTGTTCTTAGCCACCTGATACATCGAGTTCGGCTGCCGCAATGATGGCTTTCTGGGCGGGATTCAGTTCCCGGCCGTCCAGCCACCCTTCCGGCAGGGCTGTCTTCTTTGGTGTGCCGGCCCGCCCGCGCGGGCCTTCGGCATCCGCGCCCGGGTAGGGCGCAGTGGGATCGAGTTCCGCCAGGAGCCCGCGGAGCACCTCCAGGGAGGGCACAGTCGCCAGCTTAGCCCGCAGCTCTCCCCCTACGACGTAGCCCTTGAAGTACCAGGCCATGTGCTTGCGGATGTCCCGCAGTGCAATGACTTCGTCGCCGAAGGTTTCCACCAGGAGTTCCGCGTGGCGGTAAACACTGTCCGCGACTTCCTTCAGCCCGGGGCGGTGCCGTTCGTCACGGCCTTCGAAGGCTGCCTGCAGGTCGGCGAAGAGCCACGGCCTGCCCTGGCAGCCGCGGCCAATAACGACGCCGTCAACACCGGTCTGCTCGACCATGGCGATGGCGTCCTCGGCCGACCAGATGTCTCCGTTGCCCAGCACCGGAACATCGGGCAGGGATTCACGGAGTTCGGCAATCGCGTTCCAGTCGGCCTTGCCGGAGTAGAACTGCGAGGCGGTACGGCCGTGCAGCGTCACTGCGGCCACGCCGGCGTCGCGGGCGATCTTGCCGGCCTCGCGGAAAGTCAGGTGGTCCTCGTCGATGCCCTTGCGCATCTTGATGGTCAGCGGGATCCCGCCCTTGGAGGCTTCCCGGACTGCGGTCTGGACGATCGCGGTGAACAGGTCCAGCTTCCAGGGCAGGGCTGAGCCGCCGCCCTTGCGGGTGACCTTGGGGACGGGGCAGCCGAAGTTCAGGTCAATGTGGTCCGCGCGGTCTTCGTCCACCAGCATCCGGATGGCTGCGCCGACGGTCACGGGGTCCACGCCGTAGAGCTGGACCGAGCGGATCGACTCGTCGTCGTCGTGCTGGATGATGCGCAGCGACTCCGGCGAGCGTTCTACGAGCGCCCGCGAGGTCACCATCTCCGTGACGTAGAGTCCGCCGCCGTACTCACGGCACAGCCGGCGGAACGCCTTGTTGGTAATGCCTGCCATGGGAGCCAGGATCACCGGCGTATCAATGGTCAGTTTGCCCAGCTGCAGCGGCGGCAGTTCGAGCCTGGTCTTAGTGGTTGCAACGCTCACCTTCCTATTCTCGCAAGCGGGTGCAAATCCTGCGCTGCTTTCGGCCGGGGGTGTTGCTGCCGGGGGTCTCCCCGGGGTGCCGGTGCGGCTGGTGTTGCTGCTGTGCCGGTGCGGCTGCGACACTGCGGGGTCGCCCCGTTCCTCCACTTCGGGACATCCCGGCCGGTTGGGGACAATCCTCCGCGGCGCCGGGGCAGGATTGTCCCGAAGTGGCAGGGGTGTCCCCTACCGGAGCGGCCTGCTAGTCCGGAACCTGGTCCTCCGCAGTCACGCCGGACGCCGAGCGCCGGGCCCTGGCACTGCGCCGTGTGCCGGGGGTGTCCAGGGCAGTCCCGTCCCCGGTTTCAGTACCAGCCGGAATCCAGGCCGGTTCACGTTCTGCAGCCCCGGCACCCTGGAGTTCCTCCGGGTCCCCTGCCACACCGCCGCCCGAATCCGCCCGGGCACCGGAGAGACCCACGGCCTTGACCACCAGAACCGCGACGGCGGTGGTCACCGGGATCGCCAGCACCAGTCCAATCGAGCCGACCAGGGTGCGCACCACTTCCTCGGCCAGTTCTCCGCTGGTCAGGGTTTCAAGCAGGGTGCGGTCGTACAGGGAGACCAGGATCAGGACCGGCAGGGCGGCACCGGCGTAGGCGAACGCGATGGTGTAGACGGTGGAGGCAATATGGTCCCGGCCCACGCGCATTGCGCCGGCGAACAGCCGCCGGGCAGAGGCACCGGGTGCCAGTTCGTACATTTCCCAGACCGCGGAGGACTGGGTGATGGTCACGTCGTTAAGCACGCCGAGGCCGGAGATGATCAGGCCGCACAGAATGATGCCGGAGATGGACAGCTCATCGGAGGCGTTGATCAGCGTGTAGGCGTTCTCGTTGTCGACGCCGATCAGGTGCGCGGCATCGGTGGCCCAGGCAGCCAGTCCCGCTGTGATGCCCAGGCCAAAGAGTGTGCCGAGCAGCGCCGTCGACGTCCGGGCGGAGAATCCGTGGGCGAAGTACAGGACGCCGATCATGATCACGCTGGATCCGACCAGTCCCAGCAGCAGCGGAGGCTTGCCCTCGACCAGGCCGGGCAGGATGAACCCGGCGAGCACGGCGTACGCACCGCCCAGCCCGATCAGGGCACGCAGTCCGCGCCAGCGGGCGACGGCGATGACGACGCCGGCGTACAGCACGGCGAGCGCGGCGATGGGAACACTGCGGACGAAGTCCATGAAGATGTACGGCGGCGCCCCGCTGTCCACCATCACGCCCTCGAGGTTGAGGTAGCGGATGCTGTCCCCTGCCTCGATGGCGTTGGTCTTGGCGACTTCGGGCGGAACTTCCACCGCTACGGCCGCGCCGCCGGAAGACGGGAGCACGTGGGCTACCTGGCACTGCTGCGCCTGGGCGCCGGCCTGGGTAAGTGTTGCCGAGGACGGGCAGTCCTCGATTCCCACCCGCTGGACCGAGCCGGTGTCGATGCTGACGCCCTGGGCCGTGGCGTAGGGGTCGGCAATGGTGATCTCCCCCGGCTGGCCGCTGGGCCAGAGCGCGATCATGCCTGCCACAGCCAGGAGGCCGAGGGGAACAAGGAGCGCCGTGAGCAGGCGGTTGGCCCTTCGGCGGGCGGCGAGCGCCGCGCGGCTGGGGGTTCCGGCGTCGTGCTGGTGGCTGTGTCCCATGCAGGTCCTCACTGGGTTGGGCTGACCGGATGCCCGGTGCGGGGCGCCCTCCATTCTCCCCATGCGGCAGGCGGATTTCCGAATTCGCCGCCCTCAGGGTCTAGACTGACTGGTCAGTACAAAAAGTCGATTTCCCGAAAGGCACTTCGTGCAACCGGTTATCTCTGCGGAAGAGCTCAGCCTCACCGCTGCCAGGGGCCGCGTCTACGGCCCGCTTAGTTTCACTGTCAAAGATCCGCTCACCGTCCTGTGCGGTCCGGCGGGGAGCGGTAGGACGAGCCTGCTGCTTACCCTGTCCGGGCGCATGAAAGCCGGAAGCGGGAGCCTCGAGGTGCTGGGTGCGGCACTCCCCCGGGACGCGCGCCAGGTCCAGAAGCAGACCGGCATTGCCGGGTTTAGCGGGATAGACGACCTGGAGCCGGGCGTCACCGCCGGCGCAGCTGTTCGCGAGCGCCTGGCCTGGCTGGCCCCGTGGTGGCAGTTCGTTCCCAAGGTCTCCGACCGCCAGCTGGCCCGGGTCTGCAGCCCCGTCTTTGGCAGCCTGGACGTACCTGCCGCTAAAACCGTGATCTGGGACCTCGGCGAGGCGGAGCAGTTCCTGCTGCGCATTTCGCTGGCCATGCTTTCCCGCCCGCGCATCCTCTTCGTTGACGACCTGGAACAGGTGCACAGCAGCCAGGCGCGCGCCCTGGTGGAGGAACGGCTGGCGGCCATCGCCTTGTCCGGTACCGCCGTCGTTGCCGGAGCAGCCTCGGTGCCAACCCAACCGTGGAGCGGTTCCGAGACTGAGCCCGCCACCGTGCTGATCGCAGAGGAGTCGCACTGATGTTTGCCATGTTTTCCCCCGGCACCGAACTGAGCCGGTTTAGGCGCGGCACCCTTCCGAAGATCGCAGTGGTTGTCATGCTGTTCATTCCGCTGATCTACGGCGCCCTGTACCTGTGGGCCTTTGACTCCCCGGACAAGCACCTGGACGGACTGTCCGTGGCACTGGTCAATGAGGACAAGGGGGCAGACCGGGACGGTGAAGCCCTCAACGCCGGAAAAGAACTCGAACAGAAGCTCCTGGACGGCGCAGACCTGGACTGGCATGCCACGGATGCCGCAGATGCGGCCGACGGCGTCTCTGACGGGACGTATTACCTCTCCCTGACGATTCCGGAAGACTTCTCCGCGAGCGCAGTGTCCGTGGGAACCGACCATCCCGTGGCAGCGAAGCTCAAGGTCGACTACAACGACTCCAACAACTTCCTGGCCGGTGTGCTCGGCAAGCAGGCGATGGCACAGGTCCAGGCTGCGGTCTCCTCCCAACTGGGCAACCAGGTTGCCTCCACGCTCCTGGTGGGCCTGAACGACGCCGGAACAGGCCTGCGGGACGCAGCTGCCGGTGCCGGTGAGCTCACCGAGGGAATCGATTCCGCCGTATCCGGTGCCGGCCAGCTGACCGCTGGACTGGGCAGCCTGGCGGACGGAACGCTCACCCTGCAGGACGGTGCATTCCGCCTCTCCGCCGGAGCCGGCTCGCTGGCCTCCGGCCTGAACGACCTCTCTTCCGGAACCTCAGCCCTGTCTGCTGGCAGCGGCGACCTCGCCGCGGGTGCGCAGTCCCTCTCCGACGGAACCGCCCAGCTTTCCATCGGCGCCTCAGGCGTGGCAGCCGGCGCCCAGTCGCTGGAAGAGAACCTGGCCCTGCTCTCCGGCAAGCTCAGCGGCGCGGTTCCGCAGGCGCAGAAGCTGGATGCCGGCGCTGCACAGGTCTCCTCCGGACTGGACCGGGTGATAGCCGGAATCACCGCCCAGGATCCGAACAGTCCGCTTCTGGCACAGCTCCAGCCGCTGGCCGAAGGAGCACACCAGGTGGCATCCGGAACGGACACCCTCCAGGCCGGCATCGGCGAAGCAGCAAACGGTGCGGGCCAGCTCGCGGCCGGAAGCTCCGACCTCTCCGCCGGCGCGGCCCAGGTTTCCGCAGGGGCACAGTCCGCGGCGGACGGGGCAGCTGCCCTCTCCTCGGGCGCCTCGGACCTTGCGGCGGGCTCTGCGCAGGTCGACGCGGGTGCCCGGTCCGCTGCCCAGGGTGCCGCTGAACTGAACGCCGGAGCTGCCACCCTCAGCGGAGGCACCACTGACCTGGCGGCCGGCGCCGGTGAGCTGCTCGACGGCGGTACCGCGCTGTCTGAAGGGGCCGGGGAACTTTCCGCCGGCAGCCACACCCTTGCAGATGCACTTGCCGACGGCGGGGACGCCCTTCCGCAGGACGATGACTCCCTGATCGGCGCCAAGGCAGCCGTTGCGGCGGACCCCGTGGAGCTCGACGCCGGTTTCGCCACCCAGGCGGACAGCTTCGGTGAAGGCTTCGCTCCGTTCTTCCTGGCACTGGCCACCTTCGTGGGCGCGCTGATCACCTGGCTGCTGCTCCGTGCCCTGCCCACCCGGGCACTGGCCGCGGGGATTTCCGGTTTCCGCGCCGCAGCCACCGGCCTCATCCCCGCCCTGGCCATCGGCCTGGGACAGGTGCTGATCATGATGGCCGTGCTGGTCTGGGGACTGGACATCCATCCCGCGTACCTGCTGGGCACCGGCGCTTTCCTCTACCTGACCACCGTGGCGTTCCTGGCCCTGCAGCAGATGCTGATCATCGTGCTGGGAACGGCCGCCGGCCGGGTGGCCTCCCTGGTGCTGCTGATGCTGCAGCTGAGCTCCTCCGGCGGCACCTATCCGGTGGAAACCACGCCGGGCTTCTTCCAGGCCCTGCATCCGTTCATGCCCGCAACCTATGTGGTGAACGGGCTCCGCGCCCTGATCACCGGCGGCGTGGATGCCCGGATGTGGACCGCCGTCGCCGTCCTGGGCCTGCTGACCGCGGCCTGCGTGGCGGTAAGCGCCCTAAGTGCCGGCCGGCAGCGCATGTGGACCATCAAGCGGCTGCACCCGGAGCTGCACCTCTAAGATCAGAGGGGAAGCACCGGAGAAACAAAGGACTCACTGCATGCCACGGGTAACAGGCACCAAGCGCTCCATCCTGGATGCCGCATTGGAACTGGCGTCACTGAACGGGATCACCGGCACCACCATGGAAGACGTCGCGGTGCGTGCCGGGGTGGCCAAAGGCAGCGTCTACTACAACTTCTCGTCCAAGGACAAGCTCTTCGAACAGCTGCTCCTGGACGGGATCGGCGCGCTGGCGGAAACCCTGCGGCAGGCCCGGGAAGGCAAGTCCGGAGCCGGCGCACTGGGTGCCATGATCACCGCCATGCTGGAGGTGATCGCCGGAAACCAGCCGCTGGCCAAGCTCATCGCGGCAGAGATCTTCCGCACCGATCGGTCCTGGCAGACCCATCTGCAGACGGTTCGGCGTGAGGCGCTCGCGGAGTTCACGGCGGTCATCCGCGAAACCCAGCCGGAGCGAACGGACGCGGAGCTGATGGCGGGCACCGTCTTCGGTGCCGTCCTGGTGGGCGGCATCGAGTGGCTGGCGTTCTCTCCCGAGCGCAGCGTGCGGGAAGTCTCCGAGTCGGTGCTCTTTACGCTCTCCGGGCGGCTGACTGCCTAAAAACCGATACCAGCAACGACGGCGCCGGATCCCCTCAGGGATCCGGCGCCGTCGTTGTTTGGGTCCTGCTCCCGGCCTAGCTGGACAGGATCAGGGTGTCCGGCCCGTCCTGCCGGGCGGCACCCGCTGCCAGCAGCGGCTCCAGGACCCGCACCAGCGCGGTCATCGAGTCATCGACTTCCAGCTGCACCGGGTACTGGTAGGCGAGCATGGCCAGCAGAGATTCAACCGCAGCTTCCGCTTCGGTCTCCTCCAGCGAGGTGTCCCAGCCCAGCAGCACGTCCGCCGGGGCGTCGGTGCGCTCGGAGGTGTAGCTCACGGCGAAGGCCGCGATCTTCCCGCCTTCATGCTTCGGCTTGTCCCGCAGCACCACGGCGCCGGAGGCACCAGTCGCCTCGTGCAGCAGCATCTGCTGGGCACGGCCGATCCCCATGTCCGCCCGGTCCCAGCCGTGGACGGCGTTGTAGAAGTCGGCGACGGCGCGGGTCAGTTCCACCGACCCGGTTGCCGCTTCCTCCAGCTGGGGTCCGTGGTCTTCGAAGACGGGCAGCTTGAGCTTGCCCGGTTCAACGATCACTGACCGGGAACGCTGGATCGGCTCCAGCCCGGCGGCAGCAGCGAACGCCGCCCCCGGGGTGTCCGGGGATACCTTGGCGCGGAGCTTCGTGACGCCCGACGGCGCGTTCTCGGCTTCCTTGCGCAGCATTCCCAGCAGGGTGGAGCCCAGGCCGGCGCGCCGGTTCTCCCGGGCCACCTCGATGTAAGCCCACAGCCGGTCCGGGTGCAGGCTGGTCTCGTAGACAACGCCGGCGGCCACGGGCACGCCGTCGTCCTCAGCCACGATGCACCGGCTCCACGGCTCGTTCGCCGAAGGCCGCAGCACGGAACGAAAGTGCGCAGCCTCACCGGTCTCCGGGTCCCCCCAGAGCTGGATCAGGGCGAGGTCGTCGTCCTCACGCCATTCGCGGAAAGAGATTGCCATTACGCGCCGATCAGCCGTTCGGCCAGGTAACCCTGCACCTTGTCCAGGCTCACGCGCTCCTGGGCCATGGTGTCCCGTTCGCGGACGGTGACGGCCTGGTCTTCGAGCGTGTCGAAGTCCACCGTGATGCAGAACGGGGTGCCGATCTCATCCTGGCGGCGGTAGCGGCGGCCAATGGCGCCGGCGTCGTCGAAGTCGATGTTCCAGTTCCGGCGCAGCTGGGCAGCCAGCTCCTTGGCCTTCGGGGACAGGTCCTCGTTGCGGCTCAGCGGCAGTACGGCTGCCTTGACCGGGGCCAGGCGCGGGTCAAGGCGCAGCACAGTGCGCTTGTCCACGCCGCCCTTCGCGTTGGGAGCCTCGTCCTCGGTGTAGGCATCCACCAGGAAAGCCATGAAGGAACGGGTCAGGCCGGCCGCAGGCTCGATCACGTACGGGGTGAAGCGTTCGTTGGTGGCCTGGTTGAAGTAGCTCAGGTCGGTGCCGGAGTGCTTGGAGTGCGTGCCCAGGTCGAAGTCGGTGCGGTTGGCGATGCCTTCCAGCTCGCCCCACTCCGAGCCCTGGAAGCCGAAGCGGTATTCGATGTCCGTGGTGCCCTTGGAGTAGTGGCTCAGCTTCTCCAGCGGGTGCTCGAACAGGCGCAGGTTCTCCGGGTCGATGCCCAGGTCCGTGTACCAGTTCTTCCGGGTCTCGATCCAGTACTTGTGCCATTCCTCGTCCGTGCCGGGCTCGACGAAGAACTCCATCTCCATCTGCTCGAACTCACGGGTGCGGAAGATGAAGTTGCCCGGGGTGATCTCGTTGCGGAAGCTCTTGCCGATCTGGCCGATGCCGAACGGCGGCTTCTTGCGGGAGGTGGTGAGCACGTTGTTGAAGTTCACGAAGATGCCCTGGGCCGTTTCAGGGCGCAGGTAGTGCATGCCTTCTTCGCTGGCCACCGGACCCAGGAAGGTCTTGAGCAGGCCGGAGAATTCCTGCGGTTCGGTCCACTGGCCCTTGGTGCCGCAGTTGGCGCAGGCAATGTCCGCCAGGCCGTTTTCCGGGGCGCGGCCCTTCTTCTCTTCGTATTCCTCTTCGAGGTGGTCCGCACGGTAGCGCTTGTGGCAGCTCAGGCACTCGACCAGCGGGTCGGAGAAGACCTCAACGTGGCCGGAAGCTTCCCACACGGCGCGCGGGAGGATGACAGCGGAATCAAGGCCGACGACGTCGTCGCGCCCGCGGACCATGGACTGCCACCACTGCTTCTTGATGTTTTCCTTCAGCTCTACGCCGAGGGGCCCGTAATCCCAGGCGGAACGCGAACCACCGTAGATCTCACCCGACTGGAAGACGAAGCCCCTGCGCTTGGCCAGGGAGATGATCGGATCCAGTTTGGATTTGGTCGAAGCCATGTGAATGGTACCGCCGTTCTTTCTGCTCACGCAGGCCGCTGGGTGCGGTCCGCTTTTGATCCCGTTCCGCCTCGCTTTCCGGCGCGGAAGTGCGCAGGTGCGGGCCGGAGGGCAAAACCTATAGATACCAGCTTAAGGTCACGGCAGCGAAAGCCGGCTACCCGTTGCGCCGCCGCGCCCAGGGGCGGAATCCGGGCATGTTCCACGGCAGTGTGGCGATGACGATCGCCACCAGCGTCAGGGCAGTGCCCAGCACGGTCGCGGCGACGACGACGGAGCCCGGAGCCGGAAGGAAAAGATCCAGCAGCAGGGACCCGATCAGCTGCCCGCCGATCAGGCCAAGGCTGGTCAGCAGGACACCGAGCGTCTTCACCAGCATGGCGCTGACGCCAATGAAGATGCAGCCCATTACTCCGCCGAGGTAGTACCACCAGGTGTCCGGCAGCGGATTGCCGAAACCGGACACCGCTACCTTGACCAGCCAGACCACCAGCAGGGCTGCGAATCCGGAAACGAAGTTCATCAGGGTTGCGGTGATGGGGGTTCCGTAATGCATCCCGGTGGTTCCGTTCATGGCCTGCTGGAAGCTCATGGCCATGCCGGCGCTCAGCGGCAGCAGCACGGTCAGCAGCCAGTCGGCGCCTCCCCCGCCGCCGGAAAGCTTGGGGCTCACGGCCCACGCGACGGCGGCGATGGTCAGCACTGCCCCTACTACCCGCATGATGGTGAGGGTTTTCTTGCCGCCGGGACCAATGCCCATCCGGTCCACCACCAGCCCGGTCAGCGTCTGGCCGGCAACCGTGGCAACGGTGAAGACGGCAACCCCCAGGACGGCGATGGTCAGCGTCTGTGTGAGCACGAACCATGCTCCGATGACACCGGCCAGGATGTAGATCCGAGGAAAGCGCCTTTCCCGCAGGGCGGGGAGGATTTGCCCGAAACCGGCCCGGCCGCGCGGAAACACGGCAGTGACGAGGATCATCACGGCCAGTCCGGTACCAAAGCTCACCAGCGCGGCGGCAAGGGAATCGTCCAGGGCTACGCCCAGGGCACCGTTGATGCGGGACTGGGCGGGAATAGCAACCCCGGAGGCAAGGGCAAGGGGAAGTCCGACGGCGGCGGGGATACGGGCAGGCTGTGGCACCGTTTCACATTACTCCCGGTTGGGCTCCTCCCCCGCCCCGCGCATTTTCCCGGAGCCTGCGCAGCTGCCCGTGTACCGGCGTCGTACGCTTTCTCCGGCAGAATAGGATCCATGAGTTCAACCGATCCCCAGGACCTGCCCATCCGTGACGACATGATCCGCCTTGGCCAGGCACTGAAACTCGCCAGCCTTGCCGAGGACGGCGTTGAGGCCAGGGAACTGATCGAAAACGGCCTGGTGAAGGTCAACGGCGACATCGAGGAGCGCCGCGGCCGGCAGCTGCACGCCGGCGACACCGTTGAGGTGAACAGCCAGGCCGTGCGGATCGTTTCCGGCGGCTAGCCCTACCGGGAACCGAGGACCGTGTGGGTCAGGAACTCCCGCACGTGTCCCAGTTCCTGCATGTTGATGCTGTGTCCCATGCCCGCGTAGAGCACCTTGGTGAGCTTGGTGTGGCCGTTCAGCCAGGCGTGGGTGTACTCGATCCGCTCGGCGTCGATCACCGGATCGGCCTGGTCCCGTCCCCAGAAGAACGGCACCTTCAGTGCTGCAAGCTCCTCGTCATGGAAGAAGCCGTTTCCTTCGGCCGGCACCACAAAACCGGAAAGCCCGACGACGGCGGCGAACTCCTCGGGCCGGTGCCGCATCAGCGTGCTGGCCACCGCCATGCCCATGGAGAAGCCGAGCAGGCTGACGCTGGAGTGCTGTTCCCTGGTGCCGTCCAGCCAGTCCGAGACGTCCTGGACTGCCGCAACCACCCGGTCCACTGAGTACTCCGGTTCGTGCATCAGCGGGAACCAGCTGTATCCCGGGCCCAGCGCCTGCGGGGCACGCACTGAAGCGATGGTGAACTCCTGCGGAAGGTACTGTGCCAGCCCCATCAGGTCTTCCTCGTTGGCCAGGTAGCCGTGGAAGAGCACCAGCAGCGGCGTTCCGGCCCGCTCCTCCTCCGGCTTGGAGAAGAGCACAACGGGGTTCCAGGGGGAGTTTTCAGTCATAAAACCCATTCTGGCATGCGGCTGGGCCAACCTACGGTCGCGTAGCCAGGCACCCGCGGGCAATCATGGTCTGGTGACCGAAAATGCACAGCACCCCCCAGTATCATCCGAACAGCAGACCGGCTCCGGTCCGGCAGCGCAGGCTGCTCCGGTCCAAGGCCACCCGGACCATCCCTTCAACCGGTATGTGGCGATCGGCGACTCGTTCACTGAAGGAATTGGAGATCCCAGCCCGGAGAGTCCAGGCGGACACCGCGGCTGGGCCGACCGGCTGGCAGAGGAACTCGCTGCCGGGCACGACGACTTCGCCTACGCCAACCTGGCGATCCGCGGACGCCTGCTGAACCAGATCGTGGCGGAGCAGGTCCAGCCCGCCATCGACCTGAAACCGGATCTGGTGACCATCTGCGCCGGCGGCAACGACGTCATCCGCCCCGGCGGCGACCCCGACCGGCTGGCCGAGACCATGGACACGACGATCGCGAGGCTGCGGGAAACCGGGGCCACCGTGGTGCTCTTCACCGGACCGGACATTGGCGCCACCCCGGTGCTGGGCAGCGTCCGCGGACGGGTAGCCATCTACAACGAGAACCTGCGCACCGTCGCCATGCGGCACGACGCCGTCATCGCGGACATGTGGGCGCTGCGGGAGCTGAGCAACCAGCAGATGTGGGCGCCAGACCGGCTGCACTTCTCTCCGATGGGCCACCAGACCATTGCGGCCATGGTCCTGGAAACCCTGGGGGTTCCGCATACCCTCGAACCCGCCAAGGTCAAGGAACTTCCGCCCAAGAACTGGCGGACCGCGCGCTCCGAGGATCTGTTCTGGGCCCGCGAATACCTGATGCCGTGGGTGATGCGGCGGGTCCGCCGGCGCTCCTCCGGTGACGGGATAACGGCCAAGCGTCCGGATGCCGGCCCCTACTTCGGCCAGCGCATGCCCCAGGGCTCCTCCGAAGGCGCGGAACCGGTCCGCTGAGCCGGGGCTAGCCGGCGGTGGACGGGGCCGGCCGTGCCGGCCCCGTCCGCGAAAGCCACAGATAAACCACCAGCGCTGCACCCCAGGCGAAGAACAGCGGGTCCCACAGCCAGGCGTGGCCTTTCAGCCCTTCAAGATCAGCGTCCGGTCCTGCCGGGATCCAGCCGGCCAGCACTGCGCAGGCTGCTGCTGTGTTGACCGCCCCGTACAGGACCAAACCGGTGCCGCCTGCCCAGCAGAGGACCCGGATGAGCCGGGGAAACGGAAACCTGCCGTACCCGGAGGCCAGCGGAATAACCGCTGCTGCTGCCTTGAGCAGCGCGGCACCGGTGAGGACCAGCGCAGCCTGCACCGGAGACTCCTGCCTGGCCTGTACGGCGAAGCCGCCCACCGTGCCCAGCAGCCACTGCCCGCCGAGGGCCCAGTACGCGCTGAAGGACGCGTGGACCAGGCCCAGGACGCCGGCGGCCCACAGGAAAATGATTCCGCGCCGGGTCCCGGTGCCCGCTGGCCGCGGCGGTTCCTGCGGTGCACTGCGCATCCCCCCCCATGGTGCCGCGCAGTGCTCAGGCGAAGAAGTCCTGCCGCAGAACATCCTGGAGCTGGAGCACATCGGTGAGGAAACCGTCGTGGCCAATGGGCGCACTGATCAGGTGCACGCGGTTCTCGCCGGGAAGCGCTGCGGCCAGTTCGCGGGACTGTTCGGGGAAGTACAGCCGGTCCGAGTCCACGGCTGCTATCAGGAACTGCGCCCGGGTGCCCGCGAGGGCTTCGGTCAGGCTGCCCCGTCCCCGGGTCACGTCGTGGCTCATCAGCGCCTCGGTGAGGATGACGTAGCTGTTGGCATCGAACCGGCCGGCAAGTTTTTGTCCCTGGTGGTCCAGGTAGCTCTCCACCTGGTACCGGCCGCGCTCCGCCGGAAGCGCCGCTCCCAGCGGGTCCTCCCCCGGCTGCGGTGTCCGGCCGAACCGGTACTGCAGTTCTGCCTCGGAGCGGTAAGTGATGTGCGCGATCCGGCGGGCCAGCCCCAGGCCGGCCAGCGGGGCGCGTCCGTTGTAGTAGTCCCCGCCGTTGTAGTCCGGATCCAGCCGAATGGCCGCCACCTGCGCCTGGGCGAAGGCGATCTGCTCACCCGTGCTTGCTGCCGTCGCGGCTATCACCGCGCAGCGTGCCACCCGCTCGGGTTCCGTTACCGCCCATTCGAGGGCACGGGCACCGCCGAGGGAACCGCCCAGCACGGTGTGCCAGCGGCGGATGCCCAGCTGGTCCGCCAGCCGGGCTTCTGCGTGGACGGAGTCGCGGATGGTGACAAACGGGAAGCGGGACCCCCACGGCAGTCCGTCCGGATCGGCGGACGCCGGCCCTGTGGAACCGTAGCAGCCGCCAACCATATTGATCGAGACCACGAAGAACCTGTTGGTGTCGATAGTCCTGCCCGGACCCACCAGGCCGTCCCACCAACCGGGTTCGTCAGTGCAGCCCTGGGCCACGTGGGTGCTGCCGGTAAGGGCATGCGGAACCAGCACGGCGTTCGAGGCGTCGCCGTTCAGCCGGCCCCATGTTTCATAGCCCAGCACTACGTCCGGCAGGACACCGCCGGTCTCAAGGGCCAGGTCACCGATCGAGGCGTACTGCAGCACGCCGTCCTGTAGACGGACGGGGTGCTCTGGTGCAGGAGGATACGTGGTCACGCTGTACTTCATGCTCCCTTGGCGGCGCGGAAACCGGCGTCGAGGTCCGCGATGATGTCATCGATGTGCTCCAGTCCCACAGACAGGCGCACCAGGCCGGGGGTCACGCCGGCGGCTGCCTGCGCCTCAGCACCGAGCTGGCTGTGCGTCGTCGACGCCGGGTGGATCACCAGCGAGCGCACGTCGCCCACGTTCGCCACGTGGGAGTGCAGCTCCAGCGCGTCGACGAAGCGCTTGCCGGCTTCGACGCCGCCCTCGATTTCGAAGGACACGATCGCCCCGGTTCCGCGCGGGCCGTACTTGCGTCCCCTTTCGAACCAGGGGCTCGACTCCAGCCCTGCGTACGCAACCGATATGACGTCGTCGTGCGCTTCCAGCCAGCGCGCGACGGCGACGGCGTTTTCAACGTGCCGCTCCATGCGCAGGCTCAGCGTCTCCAGGCCCTGGGCCAGGAGGAACGCATTGAATGGCGACAAGGCCGAGCCCAGGTCGCGGAGCAGCTGTACCCTCGCCTTGAGAATGAATGCCAGGTTGGCGCCGAGGACTCCGTTTGCACCCAGGTCACGGGCGTAGACCAGGCCGTTGTAGCTCTCGTCCGGGGTGTTGAAGCCGGGGAACTTCTCCGGATCGGCGCCGAAGTCGAAGTTGCCCGAGTCCACGATCACGCCGGCAATCACGGTTCCGTGCCCGCCCAGGTACTTGGTGGCCGACTGCACAACGATGTCCGCACCCCATTCGATGGGCCGGATCAGGTACGGGGTGGACAGGGTGTTGTCCACGATCAGCGGGATGCCGGCCTCATGCGCGACGGCGGAGATCCCCTCGATATCCAGCACGTCCTGGCGGGGGTTGGAAACCACTTCGCCGAAGAACGCCTTGGTGTTGGGCCGGACTGCTTCCCGCCACTGGTCCAGGCTGTCCGGGTCCGCGACGAAGCTGACATCGATTCCGAACTTCTTCAGCGTGTGCTTAAACAGGTTGTACGTGCCGCCGTACAGGCTGGGGCTCGCAACGATGTGGTCGCCCGCCTGGGCGAGGTTCAGGATGGCGTAGGTTTCGGCGGCCTGGCCCGAGGAGAGCAGCAGGGCACCGAGGCCGCCTTCGAGGGACGCGATCCGGTTCTCGACTGCTTCCTGGGTGGGATTGCCGATCCGGGTGTAGATCGGTTCCAGCTCAGCCAGGGCGAACCGGTTCGCAGCGGCTTCGGCGCTGGGAAAAACGAAGGACGAGGTTTGGTAGATCGGCAGGGCGCGGGCGCCGGTAACGGCGTCGGGCTCCTGACCTGCATGGATCTGGCGGGTTTCGAAGGACCAGTTGGCAGACATTTTGTGCTCCCTATGACCAGGGGCCCCACAGGGTCTCAGCCGGAATACACCGGAGCGACACGTGTGGCCCGCGCTTGCCGGTACGCCTGTTTGCGTACGGCCAGGTCTTCACCCGGGGCACCCCACCGCGGTTGGAGGGTTGCCGGCCAGCAAGCCGGGGCTATCTGCTGGCACTCATGACCTGTACCTATAGAACCAACGCTCCGGCTGTTGCGCAACCCATATGACGCAGCGTGAAAGTTGCTCATTACGCGCCTTAGGCTTGCCTTAGTCGAGACACACGTCACAACGTGCCAAGATGTTCGCATGCGCCTGGATCACGTCTCTTACGCCTGCGAATCCGACGGCCTGCTGGCCACCACGGAACGCATTGCTGCTGCCCTGGGAACCGACTTCGTCAAGGGCGGAGTCCACCCCCGTTTTGGTACCCGCAACATGATCCTCCCGCTGGCCAACCACCAGTATGTTGAGGTTGTTGAAGTACTGAACCACCCCGCGTCGGACAAGGCTCCCTTTGGGCAGGCCGTCCGTGCACGCTCCGAAGCCGGCGGCGGCTGGATGGGCTGGTGCGTTGCCGTTGAGGACCTTGCTCCCTTCGAAGAACGCCTTGGCCGCTCCTCCGTCCCCGGCAACCGCAAGTTCCCCGACGGACAGGAACTCACCTGGCGGCAGATCGGCATCAACGGCCTGATCGCCGACCCGCAGGTTCCTTACATGCTCCGATGGGATGAAGACAAGGCGGACCTCCACCCGTCCCGTGCCTTCGAAGGCACGGTCTCACTGCAGTCGCTCACCATTGCCGGCTCTGCTGCGCGGGTAACCGAGTGGCTGGGCATGCCCGTGGAGAAGCCGCTGGAGTCCGTGGACGTCACCTGGGTCTCCCCCAAGGGCACCCCGGGCATCATGTCTGTCACCTTTGCTACGGAGAAGGGTCTCGTCGAGATCTAGTTCGGCTCCCGGTTCGCGCAAAACGCCCCGGTTTGTGACGACCGCTCCGGTACGCCGGAGAGGAATCGTCACAAGCCGGGGCGTTTTCACTTTCGCCGGGTTGTTTGCACGGTTTCCCTCCGCTTCGGGACATCCCTGCCGGCTGGGCACATCCCTGGCACAGTTTCCCTCCACTTCGGGACATCCCCGCCGACTGGGCACACCCCCCCGGCACAGTTTCCCTCCACTTCGGGACATCCCTGCCGGCCGGGGACAATCCTGCGCGGCGCGACGGCAGGATAGTCCCAAAGTGGCGGGCAGGTCCCCAAGTGGAGGGTTTTGGCCTGAGGCCGTTCGATTTCGCGGCTCTTTCCACAAATTTGCTCCCTGACCGCCGGACACGGCAACCAGGCTGCAGAGTGATCCCATGCCCACCACTTTCGTGTTCTCCTCTGAGGCCGACCTGGACGGAACGAGCCGCCGGGATCTGGCACGCAGGTGCTCCAAGGGAGAACTCGTTCGACTCAGACGGGGGGTCTATATCCTCGCCGAGCAGTGGCGGGGCCTCGCTCCCTGGGAGCGCGAACGAGTGAGGCTCGCGGCGGTGGCAGGTGACCAGACACCGGGCAGAATCCTCATTCAGGAGTCAGCTGCGAGAGTCTGGTGCCTTCCCGTAGTTGGACGCCAAGCCGGGGTCATGCTGCTGGCACGAGGCGCAACGCATGGACGTTCCCGTGGCGACCTGCGCTGGGCAGAGCGGCGCCTGCTTGAACCTGTGGCCAGTATTGACGGCATCCAAGTCACGTCACGCGCCCAGACAGCCGTGGACATGGCCGCATATTTACCCTTCGAACAGGCCGTGCCAGCCATGGACCATGTTCTTCGAATCGACCACGCCCAGAAACTCCCAGCGCTGGACAAGGAACATCTTCGGCGCCTGGCAGGCCAATATGCCGCGGCAACCAAGCAGGCGCGGGCGACGCGGGTCATCGACTTCGCAGATGCCCGCTCCGAATCACCCGGCGAGTCCTACTCCAGGGCGCTCATGTACCGGCAGGGAATCCCGGCCCCGGTATTGCAGCGCGAGTTCCACGGTCCGGACGGGCGGCTGCTTGGCCGGACTGATTTCTTCTGGGAAGAGCAAAACGTGGTCGGAGAGTTCGACGGTGCACTCAAGTACGGCGAGCGCCCGGGCGGAATGCAGCAGCTTGGGCGGGACGCACTGCTGAGGGAGAAGCAGCGTGAAGACGCGATTCGGGCGACCGGAGTGGGATTCGTACGCTGGTCCTGGGCCGACCTCCAGGGTTCACCGCAGAATCCCGACGGACTGGTTCAGCGGTTGGTGAGGGCGGGCCTGCCCCGAAAACGACGTCGCTGATCCCGCTGCCAATTGCGACATCTGCTCACGTTTAGCGTTTCTGCTGCCTGCTCTAACCGGCAGCAGAAACGCTAGACGGTCTATTTGCCGGGATTCGTACGGGAAGAGCCGAACGCACGCACCAGATCCGCATTCACACCGCGGACCACGGCCGGATCCACCTTAAGCACCTTCCGGTCGTAGGTGAGCAGGCCGTTGACCTCGTCCTCGACGTCGGTGAGCTGGGTGTACACGGTGGCGGCAAGACCTTCGCGCACGGCAGGTTCAATCTGCGTGCGGTGCAGTGCGGTGTATGCCCGTTCAAGTTCGGACCGGCTGTGCAGGGTTTTGCCGTAGCCGAAGACCTTGCTGTTCCAGGTGTGACCGTCCAGCGGCAGGCTGAAACCGCCGTACTCGGAGAGGACGATGGCCCGCGGGTCACGCTGCCAGCGCCGGCGGATCCGGAACGGGACGGCGTAAACATGCAGGCTCTTGGCATCGCCGGCACCCTGGTCGTGCCAGCCGCTGGCATGGTCGATGCTGCGGGTGGGATCGAGTTCCCGCAGCTCGCGGGCGATATCCGCTGCGTCGAACTGCCCCCAGCCTTCGTTGAACGGAACCCAGAGGGCAATGCTGGGAACACTGCGCAGCAGGTCGACCGTCCCGCGCATCTCGCGCCGGAAAGCTTCCCGGCCGGCGGCGTCGCTGCGGCCGAACTTGGCGTAACTGCGGTCGCTGCGGCTTCCCCGCCCCGGCAGCGGTACAGGCTCGGGAGCCCGTCCCTCCCCCATCCCGCCGTTGACCAGGTCTTGCCAGACGAGCATGCCCAGCCGGTCGCAGTGGTGGTACCAGCGCAGCGGTTCTATCTTGATGTGCTTGCGCAGCATGGTGAACCCCAGGTCCTTGGCGGTCTGGATGTCGAAGACCATCGCCTCGTCCGACGGCGGGGTGTAGAGCCCGTCCGGCGAGTAGCCCTGGTCCAGCAGGCCGGCGTGCAGGTACGGCTTGCCGTTGAGCAGCAGGCGCCGGTGCCCGGCAGAGTCGGTGCCGGTCCCAAAGGTACGCAGGCCAAAGTAGGACTGGATTTCGTCAGCGCCGAGGCGTACCCGCACGTCATAGAGGAACGGTTCCCCCGGACTCCACAGCCGCGGCTCTGGCAGCGTCAGCTGAAACGGTTCACCGGGAACAAACGCGGCCGCAGCCAGCTCAGTGCCGCCGGCCAAGACGGCCGCCTCAGCGGTCAGGTCTCCGTTCCCGCCGGTACCGTCGGCGAGCACGGTGATTTCGACGCCGTCAAGCGTGTCCAGCGGCCTCAGCACCACGTCCCGGATCCAGGTTTTGGGCACCCGCTCCAGCCAGACGGTCTGCCAGATACCGGACTGGGCCGTGTACCAGATGCCGCCGCGTTCGAGCTTCTGCTTGCCGCGGGATGCGCCGTTCGTATCGGTGGCATCCAGTACCCGCACCACAAGTTCCTGCTCGGCCGAACCGGCGTCCAGCAGCGCGGTGATGTCCAGGGTGAAGGGGAGGTAGCCGCCGTCGTGCGTTCCTGCCTGCTGCCCGTTGACCGTGACGGTGCAGGACTGGTCCACCGCCCCAAAGTGCAGCAGCACGCGTCCCTCCGGTCCGTCCGGGAGGGCGAACGTGCGCCGGTACCAGAGCGCCTGGTCCGGCTGCAGCTGGCGTTCGACGCCGGAAAGCGGCGCCTCCGGTGAGAACGGCACCAGGATCCTGCCGTCCCAGGACTCGGGCGGATCCGTTTGGCCGGCGGAAGTGATGGCATAGTCCCAGTGCCCGTTGAGGTTCAGCCAGTTCCCGCGGACCAGCTGGGGCCGCGGGTATTCGGGCAGGACGTTTTCAGGGTTCAGGGCTTCGCCCCAGGGTGTAAGCAATGCCATTGAGGCGTCAGTCTCCAATTCCGATGGCGGATCCGAACAGGGCGAACCCCACGAACCCGGCGATGTCCACAAGGGCGTGGGCAATGACCAGCGGCATGACACGCTTGGTCTTGTAATAGGCGTAGCCGAACAGCAGGCCCATCAGGAAGTTGCCGATTCCGGGGCCAATCCCCTGGTACAGGTGGTAGCTGGCACGAACGAGGGCGCTGGTAAGGATCATGGCGGGCACGGACCAGCCCAGCGCACGCAGCCGGGTGAAGAGGTAGCCCACCACAATGACTTCCTCGAGGACCGCGTGCCGCATCGCTGAGAGCACCAGCACGGGAAGCGTCCACCAGTAGGTGTCCAGCGCGGCCGGAACAATGGCCGTAGTGATGCCCATCGCCCGTCCAGCGGCGTAGACCCCCAGTATCCCGACGCCGATGACGGCGGCCAGGGCAATACCAAGCCCGAAGTCCAGGCCAGGCCGGGAGAACGTGAAGCCGATCCGCCGGAACGCCGAGCGGCCCGGCTCCGTCAGGAGGTAGAGGACCAGCGCCACCGGGACCAGGGAAAAGAAGATGCCCAGCAGCTGATAGACGAGGTCAAAGACGGGGCTGTCATCCAGGACCGGGTTGAGGGTGGTCGTCTGGCCCTGCAGCGGCCCCTGCGTCATCTTGTCGATCAGGCGGACGACGGCGTAGACGCCTGACTGCCCCAGGGACAGTCCCAGCACGATCAGGATTTCGGCGACCAGCCTGCGCCGGGTTCCGGCATCAGGGACGGAGGCGGCGGAAGCGGAGCGCATGTGCCTATTGTGCCTGATCGGCCTCCCGGGCCGCTGCTCCCCCACTTGCGGATAACTGCCGTGTGCATTTCACTGGTTGAAATGCCAATACCACTGGATGGCATTTCACGGTATGCGCAGAGCCGCGCTACATGCGTGATGACAGCAAACAGACAGGATGACGTCTTGGTTCTTTCTTCTCAGGATTCAGCTTCGGGGACAGCCCTGACGGTGGAGGTTGGCACGGGCCCGCTGGACCCCGGGGCAGTCCTGGCCGTGGCACGCAGGGATGCCCGCGTGGCCCTGACCGCGGAGTCCCTCGCCGCCATGGAGGCCTCCCGTGCCGTCATCGAGTCGCTGGCCGCTGATTCCAAACCGCACTACGGCGTCTCGACCGGATTTGGGGCGCTGGCCACGAAACAGATTCCGCCCAGCCAGAGAAGCGTGCTCCAGCGCTCGCTGGTGCGCAGCCACGCGGCGTCGTCCGGCCGTGAAGTGGACCGGGAAGTGGTCCGCGCGCTGATGCTTAACAGGCTTTCCACGCTGGCAACCGGCAGGACCGGTGTCCGCCCCGACGTCGCCCGGGCCTACGCCGCGCTGCTCAACGCGGGCATCACGCCGGTCATCGGTGAGTACGGTTCACTGGGCTGTTCCGGTGACCTGGCGCCGCTCTCCCACTGCGCGCTGGCCCTCATGGGTGAAGGCAGGGTGCGGGACAGGGACGGCCGGGAACTCGACGCGTCGGACGCGCTCGCGGCCGCCGGCCTGGAACCCCTGGAACTTCAGGAAAAAGAAGGGCTCGCGCTTATCAACGGCACTGACGGCATGCTCGGCATGCTCACCCTGGCCATTGCGGACCTGCACCGGCTGCTGACCACCGCGGATATTGCCGCTGCCATGAGCGTCGAAGGTCTGCTGGGAACCGACGCCGTGTTCGCGGCCGATCTGCAGGCGCTGCGCCCGCAGCCGGGTCAGGCCGAGTCGGCGGAGAACATCCGGACGGTCCTGCGCGGATCGGTGCTGGTGGAAGAACAGAAGACAGGAGAGTTCACCCGCGTCCAGGACGCCTACTCGCTGCGCTGTGCCCCGCAGGTCCACGGAGCAGCGCGGTCGACCCTGGCCCATGCTGAGCACGTTGCGGCCTGCGAGCGGGCCTCCGCGGTGGACAACCCGGTAGTGACCCCCGACGGCCGGGTTGAGTCCAACGGCAACTTCCACGGAGCGCCCGTGGGTTATGTCTTGGACTTCCTCGCCATCGCCGTCGCGGACGTCGCGTCCATGAGCGAGCGGCGCACCGACCGGTTCCTGGACCGCAACCGCAGCCATGGCCTGAACGCGTTCCTCGCCGACGACCCGGGGGTGGACTCCGGCCATATGATCGCCCAGTACACCCAGGCCGGGATTGTCTCCGAGCTCAAGCGTCTCGCCGTGCCCGCGTCGGTCGATTCGATCCCCTCCTCTGCCATGCAGGAAGACCACGTGTCCATGGGCTGGGCGGCCGGGCTGAAGCTGCGCAGGGCCCTGGACGGGCTGGCACGGGTGCTGGCCATCGAAGTGCTGACTTCGGCCCGGGCACTGGATATGCGCGACGGCGGGGTGGCGACCGCCCGCAGCGCGCCGGTTTCGACCGCAGTCCGTACCGCAGTCCGGTCCGTAGCCGAGGGCCCGGGGCCGGACCGGTACCTGGCCCCTGAGATTGAAGCGGTCTTTGGCCTGGTTTCTGCCGGCACCGTGGTTACCGCGGCAAACAGTGTGCTGGCTGCACCGCTGCACTAAGCTGCTGGCATGAATTCGCAGAACACACCCGCGGGCCCTGCCGGCAGCCTCGGAGACGAAATCCGGGTCACAGCCGTGGTCCGCGGGGTGGTTCAGGGAGTCGGGTTCCGGTACCGCGTCCTGCGGCAGGCACTGAAACTGAATCTGACCGGCACGGTGGTCAACTTTCCGGACGGGTCCGTGGTCATCACCGCCGAAGGGCTGCCCTCAGCACTTGACGGGCTGCTCGAATGGGTGCGCTCTCCCGCGGCACCGGGAGTTGTCGAGAGCGTGGAAGAGCGCCGCTCCCCTGCTACCGGTGAGTTCAGCGGCTTCGACGCCGGATAGCCCGGGCTCCGCGCCGGCGTTACGATGAGCCGGCTGAAGGACTCCGGAGAGGTCCCCGCACGGGAAAAGACCCCGGACATGAAGAACGCCGGCAGACTGTGGGTTGGTTGGGGGGAACAACCCTAGTCTGCCGGCGCCGGATAGTTCACTACGCTATCCATTCATCACTCGCACCCTTATGAGGTACTAACTACGTTAGGACAGGGGTCTGGAAAGCTCCTGTCAGCAAGCTGGCAACTTCCTGAGAGTGGTTGCAGTCCTACGCTGCGCGCTTGAGGTCCTGGCCGGCCGAGGGCCTGGAATCCGCCGGACGGCCCGCGGGGGCCGTGCGGGGCTTGCTGCTCTTTTTCTTTTTGGCCGAGGCCTTTTTGTTCACCACGGACTTACCCGCAGCAGGACTCTTCGTCGGAGCACTCTTCGCAGCCCCGGAGGAAACCGGACCGGCCGACGCACCTGCAGCCGGCGCGCTGCCGTCGGGGCGGCCGGCTGCAGGTGCGCTGCCGGCAGGGGCTGCGGCGGATGCCGCAGCTGCAGCACCGGCGGCAGGTGCGCTGCCGGGCTCACGGGTGAGCAGTTCGCGGGCGAATGCCGTCTCCGCTCCGGGCTCACGGAATACCGGCACGGCTGCGGCACGCTGGTCAGCGGCAGCAGACCAGGCGGATACCGCAGGGCGGCTGCCCGGACGCGCGGGAGTCAGCGCAGCACGGATTTCCTCCGCTGCGAAACGGGTGGCGTCAATGAACGCGGCGGCTGCCGCGTCTTCGGGTGCATGCTCCATGCGGCGCACTGCCGACCGCTTGACCAGCCGGTAGATGGCGGCGGCCACCACGAGGATCGCTATGCCCGTGCCGTACATCAGTGCCAGGGAGAGTGCCAGGGAAGTCGTGCCGCCGGAGAAGGAGCCATACCCCGCCACCGCCAGGACCAGCCACACAACACTGACCGCGGTAATGACCGAACGGGCTTTGACGTAGAAGGGACGCTGCTGCACGCCGGCAAGCTGCGGCGGCATGATTTCTGGCACTGACGAGACCTCTCAAAAGCACAAACAGCAGGACTGGAAAATAGGAAAATGGCCGGAGCCGGCCTGCCCTTCAACTGTAGGTTTTCTTGGGACTGCCTTTGACCATTCCCGCGCCGTTTCACCGATTCGTTACGCGCCGGGGATGAGAGATTGGTCACAGCCCTGCGCGTGCGGGCGAAAGCGCCTCCGAGACGTCCAAAACGGGCTGTTCGCCCAGCAGCTTGGCCGCGGCGAATTCGGCGATTCCGGAGGAGGTTTGGAACCCGTACCCGCCCTGCCCGGCCAGCCAGAAGAACCCGTCAACGGCGTCGTCAAACCCCACCACAGGCACTCCGTCCGCCGCCTGGGTGCGCAGCCCCGTCCAGGCCCGCAGCGTGCGGCCAAGCCTAAGGCTGGTCAGCGAGTTGACCAGCTCCACCAGGTCTGCCACGTCTTCGGGCCGGTGCCGGGCGTCCTCTGCCGGGCTGGGAACTGTCTCCGACGGGGAGATCAGCACACCCTCGAGGTCCGGCCGGTAGTAGAAGTTGTCCAGTGCGCCGGCAACCATCGGCCCGTCCGCCGCGGGCGGATTACCGGCATCCACAATTGCCGCAGTGCGCCGGTACGGCTGCAGTCCGCGCCGGCGGGCCCCGAAGAGCTCCGCGACCGCGTCCGCCCATGCCCCGGCGGCATTGATGGCTACGGGTGCCGTGAAGGTCTCCCTGCCCGCTGAGACAACCCAGTTCCCGTCTGCGCTTCGCCCGGCAGCGTCTACCCTCCGGCCGGTGAGTATCCGCCCGCCTCCGGCCTCGATCCGCGAGCGGTGCCAGTCCATAAGGATGTCCGTGTTGCAGGAGACCGAGGTGGTGTCCAGGCCCGCAGCCTCGAAGTTCCCGGCCGCCAGTTCCGGTGCCAGTCCTGCGGCCTCGGCCATCGTGATGGGGTGCATGTGCCCGCTGGCCCGGTCCCGTACGTCTTCCTCGCGCCCGACGAGCATAAAGGACCGCGGCCTGAGGATCGGTTCGGGCAGACCGGCTTCCAGTTCCCGGATGAGCGCCAGGGTGCGCACCGTGAGGTCCTGGACCACGGGCGGCCCGTAGCTGGGGATAAGCTGCCGGGCAGAGCGTGAGGAAGTGTGGTAGCCGAGTTCGTTCTCGGCTTCCAGGAGGACGACGCCGGTGTCCCCGGCCAGCTTGGAGGCGAGGGACAGTCCGGCGATGCCTCCGCCGATGATCAGGACTTCAGCTGTTGTTTCAGGCACCGGGCACCACCGTCAGGATCGTGGCGTCATCGGCCTTTTCGCCGATGGCTGCCTGCCGCTCCCGCAGCTCGAGCAGAAGCTGCTGCACGCCGACCGGGGTGGACGCTGCCCGCAGGAAGCTGCACGGGCTGTCCACCAGGCCCAGGTCCACTGCCCGCCACGCTCCGTCCGAGGCCAGCACCACACGGCGTGGTGCCGGCAGCCGGACCAGGTGCGCGTGCTGCACGGCTTCGGGCTCCCGCCGGGCCACCCAGAGCCGCCCGGGGGTGTTGCGCAGTTCCCGGTCCCGGCGCAGCAGTTCCCGTGCCTGGTCCGGGTCTGCGGGGTGTTCCCGGTGGACCCGCAGGTCCGCCGGTTCGCTGGTTACGTGCACCACTGATCCATCCTCCAGTTCCACTGCTGCGTGGCAGTCAGCCAGCACCAGCACTTCGACGCCGGCCGCAGTGAGCTGCGCAATGGCCAGGGCCGCGCTCGGGAACCGGGTCCGCTCGCTTCCGGCACGCTCCTCCCCCACCAGGTCAACCCGGCGCAGCGCTTCGGCGAGCACCCCGCCGGCTTCGGATCCGGCACCGGTCCCCGGATCCGGCTGGGTGCAGGCGCTTTCAGCAAGCAGCAGGTCCAGCGTCCGTGCATACCAGGACGGGTTGGATGCGCCCGGCAGGTCCAGCTCCGGCAGCAGCGACGTGGCGCCGTCGATTACCCAGGCGCTGGCGGCCGCGAAGCCGCAGCTGTCTTCGGTGACGTGCCCGTCTCCTTCGGTCTGTACGCGGACGGAGTGACTCCAGGAAAAGGGCATAGCTCATTCTGGCATGCCGCCTAAAGCCAGGAGAGGTCATCGGTAAGGATCTCCATGAGTGTCTCCGAGCCCACCAGGTACAAGCCGGGGTGGTGCCGGGCGGCCAGCAGGTTTGATGCCATGCACAGCGCCCAGCCGCGCGCCCGCAGCCAGACGTAGGGGTCGGCGCCGTACCGGGTGCCCAGCGCGCTGCGGAAGGCACGCCGCCCGGCCGGCTCGAACACCAGCCACGCTGCGGCGAGGTCTGCGGCCGGGTCGCCGGCGGTGAGGTCGCCGAAGTCGATGATGGCCCGCAGCGTTCCGTTTCCGGCGATGAGGTTGGCCGGGTGCAGGTCGCCGTGCAACCACACCGGGTCCGAGTTCCAGCCCGGCACCTCCACGGCCTCGGCCCAGAGTTCACCAACCCGGGCTGCGTGCGGCACCATCCCCGCATGAAGCCGCTCCTGGACAGCCGAATCGCGGGACGCCAGCGGACCGCCCACCAGGGGGTTCCGCGGATAGTCCTTAGGTGCCGGGGTGTGGAAGGCGCTGAGGAACTCCGCCAGCGGGGCCGCCAGGTCCAGATTCCGGCCCCTGGGCTGCAGGGAGACGTCCAGGCCGTCGTACCAGGCGCTGATGCTCCAGGGGTAGGGATACGGCTCCTGCGGAACCCCGGCGTACACGGGAACCGACGTGGCCGTGGGCAGCCCCTCGGCGAGCACCGGCAGCCACTGCTGTTCCTTGGCCATCAGGCGCGCGGCTTCTTCCCGGCGGGGCAGCCGGACGGCGAATTCGCTGCCGAGCCGGAAGACGTGGTTGACCCAGCCGTCGCCCACTTCCACCAGCGGGTGGTCCGCCAGCTGCGGCTGCTGGCTCCGCAGCAGGCCGCGCACCAGCTCTGCATCCACCCTGAGCTGGGACGGCACGCTAGACATGCCTTGCACCCTACCCCGCCCGAAGCCGTTCGGGCAGGGCGGTTAATGCCGAACGGCCCCGGGGCCGGTGCATCGGTCCAGGGACCGGGCACCGGCTCCAGGGCCGGAGCGGGTTGGGTACAGCTAGGCGGAGACGCCCAGGCGTTCCAGGATCAGCTCGCGTACGCGGCCGGCGTCGGCCTGTCCGCGGGTGGCCTTCATGACGCCGCCGACGATCGCGCCGACGGCCTGGATCTTGCCGCCGCGGATCTTGTCCGCAACGTCGGGCGCTGCGGCCAGTGCGGCGTCGATGGCTTCCAGCAGGGCTCCGTCGTCGGAGACCACGGCGAGGCCGCGCTTCTCGATGACTTCCTCCGGGGTGCCTTCGCCGGCGAGGACGCCGTCGAGGACCTGGCGTGCCAGCTTGTCATTGATCTTGCCGGCCTGGACCAGGCGGTCCAGTTCCACGATCAGTTCCGGGGTGACGCCGGTATCCACCGGATCAACTTCGGCTTCCTTGGCGCGGCGGGCAACTTCACCCATCCACCATTTGCGGGCCACCTGCGCGGAGGCACCGGCTGCGATGGTCTCCTCGATGGCTTCCATCACGCCGGCGTTGACGACGTCGCGGAACTCGGCGTCGGAATAGCCCCAGTCGGCCTTGAGCCGCTTGCGGCGCTCGGCCGGCGGCTCGGGCAGGCGGGAACGCAGTTCCTCGATCCACTCCGGGGTGGTGACCACGGGCAGCAGGTCCGGTTCCGGGAAGTACCGGTAGTCATCGGCGTCGGACTTCGGCCGGCCCGAGGTGGTGGAGCGGGTGTCCTCGTGCCAGTGGCGGGTTTCCTGGACGATCTTCTCGCCGGATTCAAGGACGGCGGCGTGCCGCTGGATCTCGAAGCGGACGGCGCGTTCGACGGCGCGCAGCGAGTTCACGTTCTTGGTTTCCGAACGCGTGCCGAACTTCTCCTGGCCGTGCGGGCGCAGCGAAACGTTGGCGTCGCAGCGGACGTTGCCGCGCTCCATCTTCGCGTCGGAAACACCGAGGTTCTTCACGATTTCCCGGATGGCTGCCACGTAGGCCTTGGCGAGCTCGGGTGCACGGGAACCGGCGCCCTCGATCGGCTTGGTCACGATTTCCACCAGCGGAACACCGGCACGGTTGTAGTCCACCAGGGAGAAATCCGCGCCCTGGATACGGCCTGCGGCACCGCCCATGTGGGTCAGCTTTCCGGCGTCCTCTTCCATGTGCGCGCGTTCGATTTCAACGCGGAACACGGTTCCGTCTTCCAGTTCAATGTCCAGCCAGCCGTCGTACGCGATGGGATCTTCGTACTGGGAAGTCTGGAAGTTCTTGGGGGTGTCCGGGTAGAAGTACTGCTTCCGGGCGAAGGTGCAGGATTCGGCGATCTTGCAGTTCAGCGCCAGGCCGATCAGGATCGAGTACTCCACGGCCGTCTTGTTCACCACCGGCAGCACGCCGGGCAGGCCAAGGTCCACCGGGGTGACGTTGGTGTTGGGCTCGTCACCGAACACGTTCGGGGCATCGGAGAACATCTTGGTCTTGGTGTTGAGCTCCACGTGGACCTCGAACCCGAGTACCGGGTCGTACTTCTCCATGGCCGTCTCGAAGGGAAGGGTTTCTTCCTGGGTGTGCACGGACATTACTTCACTCCTCCAAGTACGGGTGCCGAGGCCAGCAGCGGGCCGCCCCACTTCTGCTCCAGCAGGCCTTCAAGTGCCGCGCCGGCACGGTAGAGGCGCACATCTTCACGGGCCGGTGCCAGGAACTGGATGCCAACCGGCAGGCCGTCGGCCAGGCCGCCGGGGATGGAGATGCCGGGGACGCCGGCCATGTTGGCCGGGATTGTGGCGACGTCGTTCAGGTACATGGCCAGCGGATCATCCAGCTTCTCGCCCAGCTTGAACGCGGTGTTCGGCGAGGTCGGGGAGATCAGCACGTCAGCCTGGGCGAACGCGGCGTTGAAGTCGCGCTGGATCAGGGTGCGGACCTTCTGGGCCGAGCCGTAGTAGGCGTCGTAGTAGCCGGCGGAGAGGGCGTAGGTGCCCAGGATGATCCGGCGCTTGACTTCGTCGCCGAAGCCGGCGGCACGGGTCGCGCCCATCACGCGCTCAATGGTGAGCGGCGGATCGGAGGGCAGGCGGCGCATGCCGTAACGGACGCCGTCGTACTTCGCCAGGTTGGAGGAAGCTTCCGAGGGCATGATCAGGTAGTAGGCGCCCAGGGCGTACTTGAAGTTGGGGCAGGAAACCTCAACGATTTCCGCTCCCGCGTCCTTGAGCAGTTCCAGCGACTCGTCGAAGCGGGCCTGCACGCCGGGCTGGTAGCCCTCGCCCTGCAGTTCCTTGATGACGCCGATGCGCATGCCCGCGACGCTGCCGTTGCGGGCGGCCTCGGCGAGGTTGCCCACCGGATCGGTCAGGGAGGTGGAGTCGCGCGGGTCGTGTCCGCCGATGACTTCCTGCAGCAGTGCGGCATCCAGCACGGTCCGGGAGACCGGGCCGATCTGGTCCAGCGAGGAGGCCATCGCGATCGCGCCGTAGCGGGAGACGCCGCCGTAGGTGGGCTTCACGCCCACGGAACCGGTGACGGAAGCGGGCTGGCGGATGGAGCCGCCGGTGTCAGTACCGAGGGCCAGCGGGGCTTCGAAAGCGGCAACGGCTGCTGCCGAGCCGCCGCCGGAGCCGCCGGGGATGCGGTCCAGGTCCCACGGGTTGCGGGTGGGGCCGTACGCGGAGTGTTCGGTGGAGGAACCCATGGCGAATTCGTCCAGGTTGGTCTTGCCGAGCATCGGCATGCGGGCGGCACGGATCCGGGAGATCACGGTCGCGTCGTACGGGCTCATCCAGCCTTCGAGCATCTTGGACCCGGCGGTGGTGGGCTGCCCCACCGTCACGATGAGGTCCTTGATAGCGATGGGAACGCCGGCCAGGGTGTGCAGTTCTTCACCGGCGGCGCGGGCCTTGTCCACACCGGCGGCAACTTCGAGTGCCTCATCGGTGTTGACGTGCAGGAACGCGTTGATGTCCCCGTCCACGTCGGCGATCCGGTCCAGGTGTGCCTGGGTGACCTCGACGGCGGAAACCTCGCGGGAGGCCAGTTTCTCCGCCAGGACGGCAGCGGGAGAGGTAATCAGTTCACTCATGGAAGTCTTTACTCCTCATCCAGGATGGCAGGGACCTTGAAGCGGCCTTCGGCGTTGTCCGGCGCGCCGGACAGGGCCTGCTCATTGGTCAGCGTCTGCCCCACAACATCCTCGCGGAACACATTCGCCAGCGGGATCGGGTGGGAGGTGGCCGGGATGTCCTCGCCGGCAACTTCGCTTACGGATTTGATCGAATCCACGATGACGTCAAGCTCTCCGGCCATTTTGTCCAGCTCGTCATCGGTCATCTCAATGTGGGCCAGCCGCGCCAGATGCGCCACAGCCTCACGATTGATCTCAGACATGAGTCTCCCATGCGTCTTATGCAGTATTTTCGGCCTTTACGCCGGTATCCGTACCAGTCTACGGCGTTTGGGCCTTCGGTTCGGGTGGCTGGGACATACAGGGCGCGGCTGCTTCACGCACGCGCGGAACGCAGCGTCCGACGCCGGAGGGCGTGTTCCGCCTGCGGTCAGAGTTCCAGCCGGAAGACCCACAGAACGTAGTCTTCGCCGGGAACGGTCCAGTCGCGCTCGGGCACGCGTTCAAAGCCCAGTGACAGGTACATGCTGTGCGCCCCGAGCATGCTGGTCATGCTGGTGAGGGACACAGCGTGGATGCCCTCCAGGCTGCGGGCATGCTCCACGATGGCGTTGACCAGGGTGCGCCCCACTCCCCCGCGCTGGACTGCAGGGTCTACGGCCAGCATGCGGAACTCGAGTTCACCTTCGACGGCGATGTCCGTGTAGGGCTGGCCGGCAAACGTAACGGCCGCTGAGCCTGCTACCACGCCGTCTTTCTCTGCTACCCAGAGTTCGGCGTGCTGGTCCCGGTGCTCGACGTTCTCGAGTTCCTGCACGTAAGGATTGTCGGCTTCAATGAACCCGGCCTTGAGGTAGGCCTCGCGGGTGATCCGGCGGATGTCTTCATAGTCAGCCGGTGTTGCCCGCCGGACGGTGATGCTCATTGGTGTTACGAATCCTTACATGGGGGTTGATTTCCACGCTTGATTCTATCCGCGTGCCCGCACCTTCAGGCGCCGGTGGTGACGGTGCGCACAGCAGTGGGTGGCAGCGGTCGGCAAAGCGGACCCTGAGCTGGTCAGCGCCGGCGGGATGCTGCTGCGCAGGCCACGCAGAACCGTGCTTCCGGCCGGATTTCGAGCCGTGCCTCGGGGATGGGCTCGCCGCAGCGTTCGCAGATACCGTAAGCACCGTCGTCGAGCCTCACCCGGGCGTCGAGGAGCTCGACGAGCGAAGCCTCCAGTGCGGCCAGCATGGAGACCTCATTGGCACGTTCAACGCTTACGGTCGTGCCTTCGGGATCATGCTCGTCGTCCGCCGGCGTGTCCTTGGCCGCCGCGGTCACTTCCCGGATATCGGCCAGGACCGTGTCGATTTTTGCCCGGGCGGAATCTATGTGTTCGTCGAGAATGGCAGCGAAGCGGGCGGCATCCAGGTCCCTGGGCGTTTCAGGCTTCGGTTCCCGGACACGTGTGGTGACGGCTGGTGCCAGCTTGCGCGATGCCGCTGTGACTTTACGTGGCATGGGGCGTCCTTCCGGGTCCATGGATCTCGAACAGTTCCGGCTGCTCGAGCAGTTCCATCAATTATCCGCGCGGGGCCTTCATTTACCCGCCCCCGCAAGCCCCGCTTTCCTCAGGGCTTAAACCTTTCGGCCAGGTTCGTAATAGACGTGGCCAGAGTGTCTGGAGAGCACCAAAGCTCAAGATTGGCTCAAGCCATCCGCAGGAAAGGCGAAATTCTTGGGCCCAGCAAAAATCAGGTAGCCGGGACCGCTCCTTTTCACACATGTGTTAGCTAGTCTCACTTCACCGTTCCTGATTGGTCTCGGAGCGGAGTCCTAGCACTGGGGGTAGAGATGAAACAGGAAATCCGGCTTGCTCCGGGCATGATTGTCAGCTGCCAAAAAGGCATCAGCTCCGTGAAGCTCCGTGTGATGGGGGCCAGCCGCTGTGACGGCTGCAGCAAGATGGGCGTCATTGTCCAGGTCATGGAAGATGCCGTCGTGGACAGTTTCCATTACTGGAAAGGCCACGTGATCGTGATGGACCGGGACAAGATCACGGTGGATTCCAAAACCTCCGTGCCCTCCTGGACCGGTTCCTACTAATCCCGCCAGTGTGAACCGCGGGGCCGGGCTGCCTGCGGTTCACTGCTCCCTGGAAGCAGCACAAAGTGCCGCCAGCGTGGTGACGGTGGTGCACCACGCGTCGAGGAGCAGACGGTCATGGCTCAGCGCCAGGACACCCATGCCGCGGGTCTGGACCTCGGTGCTGATTACCCGCACCAGCGACGCGGTGGTCGCTGCGTCCAGCATCGCCGTCGCTTCGTCGCAGATCAGATACAGCGGCTCTGCCGCGAGCGCCCGCGCCAGACAGGCCCGCTGCAGCTGCCCGTCAGAGACCTCGCGGGGATACCGTTCCAGCAGGTCGGAGGTCAGCTGCACCTCCGCCGCGAGTTCCCTGACGCGGTGTGCTGCTTCCCGCCGGTTTAGCCCGCGTATCCCTTCGGCGATGACCTGGCGCAGCGGCAGACACGGGCTGCAGGAGGCACGGGGCGACTGGAAGAGCATCGCGATCTGGCCTTTCCGGCCGCTGCGTCCCCTGCCGGCGAGGGGAACAGGCTCGCCGTTGCAGGTCACCGTTCCGGCAGCAGCCGGGATCAGGCCGGCCAGCAGCCGGGCCAGAGTTGTCTTCCCCGTTCCGGAAGACCCCGTGAGGCCCAGCTGGTGCCCGGCAGCCACCCTGACGGTGACATTGCTCAGGATGGGGACAGCGCCGTAGGAAAAGCCTGCGTTGCGGGCTGCGAGTTCAGCGGGCATAACCTGCTGCCTCCTCCGCCCCGGACGCCTGCCGGTCGGCATAGCTGTACTCCACGGCAAGGTCCGTCAGCTCCGGAGATGAACCGGCTATAGCCTGAAGACCGTTCGCCGGCAGGGCTGCCAGCAGGTCCCGTGTGTAGGGATGGGCCGGCAGCCGCAGAACCTCTGCCGCGGGGCCGGTCTCCACGATCCGCCCGGCGTACATGACGGACACCTCGTCTGCGGTGCCGGACTCCATGAGGCGCTGCAGATCGTGGGTGATGAGGACGACGGCGGCGCCCGCGTCGGCGACGCGCCGCAGCATCCCCAGGGTCAGCTGCGCCAGGTCGGGGTCAAGTCCGGAAACCGGTTCATCAGCCAGCAGGACCTCGGGCCCGCCGGCCAGCGCGAAGGCGATCGCCGCCCGCTGCAGCATGCCGCCGCTGAGCTCATGCGGAAATGCCTCCAGGGCGTCCCGGTCCAGGTTCACCTGTTCCAGCAATTCCAGCGGGCTGGATTGTCCGTCAAGTTCCCGTACCGTCTCCCACAGCTGGGACCCCACCGTCCTGACCGCCGTCAGGTAGGTGGCGGCGGACTGCGGCACGTAACCGATGGTCCGGCCGCGAAGCGCGGCCGCCCGGGCTGCTCCGCTTCGGCCCGCCGTCAGCGGGGTCCGGGCGCCGGAGGCGGCCACGTAGTCCAGCCGTCCGCCTGCCACCGTTCCGGCGGGGAGCATGCCGAGAATCGCGGAGGCCAGGGTTGTTTTCCCGCACCCCGATTCGCCCACCACCGCGTGGACCCGTCCCCGGTATGCGCTAAACGCCACGTCGGTTGCGGCGTGGACCCACGCCGTGCCCCGCCGCCTGCGGACGGGAATGCGTACTGTGTGCCCCTCGGCCCGGATCGCGATGCTGTTCATTGTCTTCCTTCCGTTCGGGACAGGATGCCGTTCCCGCACGCCGCGACAGCCAGGGTGGTAGCCAGCAGGAGCAGCGCCGGGAAGGCCAGCGCCCACCAGCCTCCGAGCATCACCTCCGACTGCGCTTCTTTGAGGAGAGTGCCGAGGGATGCCTGGTCCGGGGACAAGCCCAGTCCCAGGAAGGAGAGGGTGGATTCGTGCCAGATGGCGTGCGGCAGGAGCATCACGGTGGCCAGCACCCCCTGGGCCAGTGTTCCGGGAAGGAAGTGCCGCCGGAGCACCTGTCCCCGGGTCAGCCCAAGGAGGTAGGCGGCATCCACGTACTCGCGGCTGCGCAGCGAGAGGACCTCGGCACGGATAATCCTGGCCACCTGGGTCCAGTGGGTGAGCGCGATGGAGGCGATGATGGCCGTCACTGAGCCGCGGAACATCGCAACGATCACCACCCCCAGCAGCAGATGCGGAACCGCGTTGATGCCGTCGATGACCCGCATGATGATTCGGTCCGTCCGGCTGCCGAGCGCCGCCGACGCAGCTCCCGCGAGCATCCCGAGTCCCATTGCGAGCAGTGCACAGAGCACCGCGATGAGCAGTGAAACGCGCAGTCCGGAGGCTAGCCGGAGAAACAGGTCGCGTCCGGCATGGTCGGTTCCGAAGAGATGCTCGGACGACGGCGGAAGCCGGGCGGAGCTGAAATCGGTCAGCTTCTCATCCGTTCCGGCCAGCATTGGAACGAAGACGGCGTAGGCCGTGATCAGCACCAGGACGGCGATCCCGAGGATGGTGCCCGCGGCGCGGAGTCCCCGCTTCCGGGCGGCGGGACCAGTGAGCCGAAGCTCGGCTGCCGCCACGGCGCTAGACATCGGCCCTCACCCTTGGATCAATCCAGACGTACAGCAGGTCAGCGAGGAGCGAGCCGGCCAGCACTGCTGCCGTGGTGATCACCGTCAGGGCCGCCAGCAGCGCAAAGTCCAGGGCCTGTGCCGAGGAAACCACCGCTGCGGCCAGTCCCGGCCAGGAAAAGACCGTCTCCACCAGCACGGCTCCGACTATGATTTCCGGCAGGCGGGAGCCAAGAACGGCGATGAAGGGAACCAGTGCGGAGGGCATCACGTGCCTGCGGATGACGGTTTCCTCGCGCAGCCCCCGCAGTCTCGCCCCGCGCACGGCGTCGGAGGCGAGCGCCTCGGTGGTGGAGGCCCGCAGGGAAAGGACCAGCCAGGGAACCTGCGAAAGTGCCGTAGCCGCAACGGGGAGCGCCATGTGGCGCAGCACCTGCCCTGCGGTCGGCGCCGTTCCCGGATCGCTCAGTCCTCCCCCGGGCAGGACGGCAAGGCCGAGGGCAAAAACGGCAAGCAGCCCGAGGGAAATCACAAACGGCGGCAGCCCCTGCAGCAGCGTTGCCGCGGCGGCAGCGGCCCGGTCCAGGACGCCACCGGGACGGCGGGCGCAGCGGGCAGCGATCAGCAGCGAACCGAGGGCTGCCAGGAACAGCTCGGTGCCGGCCACCAGCAGGGTCCAGGGCAGCCGTTCGAGAATCACTGCCGTGACAGGCTGCCGGAACACCCGGGAATAGCCCAGGTCCCCGGACAGTGCGGATGTCATCCAGTGCCACCACGCCTGGATCCAGGAGCTGCCCAGGCCGAGGGATTCCGAGAGCACTTCCCGCTGCTCCGCCGAGGTTTGCGCAAAGCGGTCCCCCAGGTACGCGGCGAGCGGGTCGAACGGCGAGACGCTGGCCAGCAGGAACACCAGCAGGGAGACACCCGCTGCGACGGGGAGCCCTAAGGCAAGGCGCCGCAGAATGATCAGGCGCACCTCCCGCAGGCGCCTCCGCCGTCGGGCTGGCCGGGAGACGGCCGGGACGCCGGGCACCGGGTTAGTCCTTCGTCCAGTCGCGGAGGCTCCACCAGAAACCCCAGCCGACGTCGTGGGCATGCGGTTCCAGCACGGTCTGGACGTTGTTCCAGCCCTGGTCCTCCTGGACGTAGTTGTGGTCGATGAACGCCAGCATCACGTAGCCGGGATCCTGGATGTACAGGTCCTGGACGGCCAGATAGTGTTCCGTGCGTTCGTCCGCGTCCAGGCTGCTGCGCGCGGCCTGGAGATGGGAGTCCATTTCCGCGCTGCCGGTGCCTCCCGGGTTCGCGAAGGGCGAGCCTCCCGGAAGGGGGCTGTGGAGGGTTTCAAAGAGCTGGGTGTCCAGGTCGTAGGGTTTGTCGCCGCCGCCGAGCAGGATGCCCACTTCCCGGCGGCGTTCCTCGATGACGTTCCAGTCCGTGCCGAGTAGCGTCACATCCACGCCGAGTTCGGCCATGTCGGAGGCAAAGGCGAGCGCCAGGTCCCGGCGGAGGGTGTCCGTGGCGTTGTACGCAACCTCAAACGCAGCACGTTGTCCGTCCCTGACACGGATGCCGTCAGCGCCGCGCAGCCAGCCGGCGTCGTCAAGCAGCTGCCCTGCTCTCTGCGGGTCGTAGGGAAAGACGGCTTCGGGGTCGAACGCTTTCCCGTAGATCTCAGCCACGGGAGTATGGGCCGGTGTGCCGTATCCGCCCAGGACGTGGTTCACCATTCCCTGGCGGTCGACAGCCATGTTCATGGCAAGAACAGCTGCCGGATTCGTGGCAAAGGCGTTGTCTGCGGGCAGCGAAAGCCCGCGCCAGTCTGCCGTTTGAACAGCCTCGTAGGAGTACCCGGATTTTCCCTCATACAGCGCGGCCAGCAGCGGCGGCAGCACGGTTCCGTCGATTTCCCCGGATTGGAGCCGCTGGGCGCGGGAATTGTCATCCGGCACGTGGATCACGGTGACGGTCTCCACTTCGGGAGCGCCGTTCCAATGATCCTCATTGGCTGTGAGGACCGCTTCACCGGGACGCAGGGACGTCACCTTGTAGGGTCCGGATCCTACGGGGTCCGTGTTGAGGGAGGACTCTGCTGCCAGGCCCGGCGTCAGCCGTTCGGACGGGGCGATGCCCAGCAGCAGCCGGCTGGGGAATCCCGCATAGGGGTATTTCAAACTGAACGTGACTGTGCCGTCCTCGGCGGCCGTGACGTCCTGCAGCATGTCATAGGACGTTGCCAGTTCCGAGGCCGAGGCCGGATCGATAACAGCCCGGTACGTTGCTGCGACGTCACCGGCGTCCAGGTCCGTCCCGTCGGTGAACTTCACGCCGGAGCGGACCTGGACGGTCCATTCGGTTCCCCCGGAATTGCTCTGCGGCATATCCGTTGCCAGCCAGGGTTCGAATCCCGGCAGGGATGAGGAGCCGTTCACCGGGGAGAGGCGCAGCAGACTGTCGTAGATCTGGGACTGGCCGCTGTCCCCGTGCCCGCCCACGGGGTTGAACTGCCCGGGTTCATTGGCGTCGGCCAGGACGATTCCGGCTGCCTCCCCCGGGGGTCCGCTGCAGCCCGCCACTGCCCCAAAAATCAATACTGTGCCGGCGGCTAAGGCCCGGCCCGAGTGCTTTTCTGCTGGCATAGGGAAACCCCTCAACGTATGAATACGTGTGCAGCTATTGGTGGATCAACTCTCGACCCCCGCACCGGACCCAGCTAGGGTTCAGGCATCGAAAGGACGTTTCCCACCGACATTCGTCCGCGGCCACAACCTGGAAGGAACGTGGAAGATGGCAGCCCCTCCCGGCGGGACCTCCGGAGATCCCATCTCCCGCGCCTTGGACGCCGTTGATGTTCCGGCCTGGTCCACCCGGTTTGAGCTGGCCGCGGATCCAACGCGGCTGCAGCTGCTGCTGTGCCTGCACTTCAGCCCCGGTATCACCGTGACCCGTCTGGCTGAGGCCTCCGGAGTCTCGCAGACTGTGGTGAGCCAGTCGCTGCGGAGGCTGCGGGACCGCGGGTGGGTGGAAGCGGCGAAGGCCGGGCGGGAACACCACTACCGGATTGTGGATGATTCGCTGCACCGGCTGCTTCATCTCATCGGCGCCCCGCACTCTGAGCGGAGCGAAGACCACTCCGGCAGCCGCGGCGGTCACGGGTACGGCTGAACCTGCCTAGGCAGGCGGCGCCAGCCAGGCCGTGGTCACGGCTGCCAGCCGCTCGGCGTCGTCCATCCTGCGGTCCGGGGAACCTGGCCGGTCCACCGTGAGGCCGGCCTCCTCCGCGATAAGCGCGCCGGCGGCGAAGTCGTGTTCGTTCAGGCCGCGCTCCGCGTAGGCATCCAGGGTGCCGTCGGCCACCATGCACAGATCCAGCGCCGCGGACCCGAGCCGGCGCAGGTCTGCATAGCCGTCCATCAGCTCCGCGAGACCGGCGTACTGTTCAGTCCGGACCTCCGGTTCGTAGGAGAAGCCCGTGCCCAGCAGCTTGCCCGTCCGTTCCGGGTCCGGGCCGTGGAGCTGCCGCAGGTTGCCGTGCTCTGCCAGCCAGGCGCCGTGGCCCTTCGCGGCCCAGTAGACGCGCACCAGCGCCGGGGCGTGGACCACCCCGGCCAGCCATTCGCCGTCGGCGTTAACCGCGGCCACCGAGGTGGCGTAGAAGGGAATGTTGCGGATGAAGTTGGTGGTTCCGTCCAGCGGGTCCACTGACCAGCGGATGCCGGACGGGTCCTCGGGAACGCTGGCTTCGAGTTCCTCGCCGGTCACGGTGTCAAAGGGACGCAGCCGGTTGATCACTTCCCGGACGGCGTACTCGGCCTCGGTGTCATAGGCGGTGACCCAGTCGCCGGAGGCTCCCTTGTTCTCCACGTGCAGCCCCGCCTCCGAGCGCTTGGCCAGCACAGCGGCTCCGGCGGCAGCTGCCTGCCGGGCGACGTCGAGCAGTTCAAGCGGATCGGGGGCGGGTGCTTCCGTCATGGCGCGGTTTCCTCGTCCTCTGCATTGTTTTCTGCGTCGTCCGCCGGAGCTGAGTCCAGCGGTCCGTTTTCAAGCAGTTGCCGGAATCCGTCCTCATCCAGCACGGGGACCCCCAGCGACTCGGCCTTGTCCAGCTTGGTGCCGGCGTTCTCCCCCGCCACCAGGTAGTCGGTCTTCTTCGAAACCGAGCCCGAGGCCTTGCCGCCGCGGGTGATGATTGCTTCCTTGGCTTCGTCCCGGCTGAAGTTCGGCAGAGTGCCGGTGACGACGACGGTGAGCCCTTCCAGGGTGCGGGGCTGGGAGTCGTCCCGTTCGTCGGCCATCCGCACGCCCGCACGGGCCCAGGAGTCGACGATTTCAACGTGCCAGTCCTCGGCGAACCATTCCTCCAGCGCCGCAGCGATGGTGGGGCCGACGCCATCCACGTGCGCGAGCTGCTCTTCCGTGGCCGCCCGGATGTTCTCCATGGAGCCGAACGCGGTGGCCAGGGCGCGTGCCGCCGTCGGGCCCACATGCCGGATGGACAATGCCACCAGGACACGCCAGAGCGGCTGCGATTTGGCCTTCTCGAGCTCCTCGAAGAGCTTGCGGGTGTTGGCGGAGGGCTCGGACGGCTTCTTCGCGGTGCCCTTCGTGTAGAAGTACGGCACCAGCTCGGTACCCACTACAACGCCCTTGGAGCGCTTGGGCCGTTCGATCCGGACGTCTGCCAGGTCTTCGATCTTCAGGTCGAAGAGTGCTGCCTCGCTGGTCAGCGGCGGGTTCTCCGGTTCGGCGGGCGAGGTCAGAGCGATGGCAGCTTCCCAGCCCAGGGCTTCGATATCGAAGGCCCCGCGGCCGGCCAGGTGGAACACCCGCTCGCGCAGCTGGGACGGGCAGGAACGGGCGTTGGGGCAGCGGATGTCCACATCGCCTTCCTTGGCCGGCTTCAGCTCGGTGCCGCAGGAGGGGCAGTGCGTGGGCATCACGAAGTCCCGCTCGCTGCCGTCGCGGAGTGCGACGACGGGTCCCACGATTTCCGGGATCACGTCTCCGGCCTTGCGCAGGACGACGGTGTCGCCGATCTTCACGCCTTTGGCCTTCACCACGTCCTGGTTGTGCAGGGTGGCCATCTCCACGGTGGAGCCGGCGACCTTGACCGGTTCCATAATGCCGTACGGGGTAACGCGGCCGGTGCGGCCTACGTTGACCCGGATGTCCAGCAGCTTCGTGTTCACTTCCTCCGGCGGGTACTTGTAGGCCACGGACCAGCGGGGCACCCGGGAGGTGTGGCCGAGCGCGCGCTGCAGCGCGAAGTCGTCAACCTTGACCACAATGCCGTCGATCTCGTGGGCCAGGCTGTGCCGGTGCTCGCCATTGGCGGCAATGAACTCCAGCACCTCGTCATAGGTGTCCAGCACCTTGTAGTACGGCGAGGTGGGCAGGCCCCAGGCCTTGAGCAGCTCGTAGGTTTCCGACTGGCTGGAGGCTCCCAGACCTTCCCGGGCGCCGATGCCGTGCACGTACATGCTCAGCGGGCGCTCCGCGGTAACCTTCGGGTCCTTCTGCCGCAGCGACCCGGCGGCAGCGTTGCGCGGGTTCGCGAACGGCGCCTTCCCGGCGTCGACCATTTTCTCGTTGAGCCGCGTGAATTCCTTCGACGGGATAAAGACTTCGCCGCGGATCTCGACCTCAGCGGGAAGGTTCTCACCCTGGAGGCGGCGCGGGATGGAGTCAATCGTGAGCACGTTGTGGGTGATGTCTTCGCCGGTGGTGCCGTCGCCGCGGGTGGCGGCCCGGACCAGCTCGCCGTTGCGGTACAGGAGGTTCACCGCCAGGCCGTCGATCTTCAGTTCGGTCAGCCAGCGGACCTTCGACCCCGGTGCGATGGACGCGATGGAGGCTTCGGCGCGCTTCACCCAGGCATCGAGTTCATCCAGTGAGAACACGTCTTCCAGGCTGTACATCCGGGAGAGGTGTTCCACCGGCGCGAACGCTGCGGATACTTCTCCGCCGACTTCCTGGGTGGGCGAATCGTTGGTCACCAGCTCGGGATGGAGTGCCTCGAGCTTCTCAAGCCGGCGGTACAGCTCATCGAACTCGGCGTCGGAGACCAGCGGGGCGTCCTCGTTGTAGTACGCGAAGCGGTACTTCCGGACCTGGTCGGAGAGGGTCTCGTACTCTTCGCGCAGGCTGTCACTCGGAGGGGTATCCGTGCTGACGGCGTCGACGGCTTCTTCGGGGGAGGTCTTGGCTGTGCTCACCTACCCAATCTTGCCGTATGTACGACGGCGGCGGGAGCTTTGCGGGGCCCGCCGGCTGCCGCGCGTCCCGGGTCCGGGAGAAAATTTCCCGATGGTTGTCGATATCTGTGCGGCCCATTCGACGGCATAGTAGGAGCTGCACCGAGCGCTCCCTCTAGAGGTCAGGAGAATGCCATGAAGTACATGATGATTATGCGGACCACTGATTCGGCCGTTGAAGCTTCCAAGGACATGCCGTTTGAAGAAATCATCAACGCCATGGGCGCCTACAACGAGTCGATGATCAACGCCGGTGTGCTGCTGGCCGGCGAAGGACTGGCCGAGGCCACGGAGGATGCCAACTTCCTGGTGGACTTCGCCCAGGACCCGCCGCTGATCACCGACGGCCCGTACGGCGAGACCCACGAGCTCTTCAACGGATTCTGGATCATCCAGGCTTCCTCGAAGGAGGAGGCTGTGGAGTGGGCCAGCCGGTGCCCGCTTGGCCCCGGCGCGAAGCTGGAAGTCCGGCGGGTTACCGATGCCTCTGACTTTGAGGACTTCGCTGACAACGAGTACATCCAGAAGGAAGAAGGCTGGCGCGAGCAGGAAGAGAAGCTGCGCGCAGAGAACCCCTAGCACCATGGCGGATGCAGGCAGCGGGGTCCCGGCGGGTGAGGAGACGGCTGGTGAGGACGCGGCGGCCGCGGCAGTCCGCCACCGGATAGACGCCGTTTGGCGGATTGACGGTGCCGGGATTGTCGCGGCCCTGGCCCGTGCCACCGGGGATCTGGGTCTGGCGGAGGACGTTGCCCAGGAAGCGGTGGCTGAGGCGCTGGCCTCCTGGCCAGCTGGGGGCGTGCCGCGGAACCCGGCTGCGTGGTTGACCTCCGTCGCCAAGCGCCGGGCGATTGATGCCTGGCGGCAGGCGGAGCGTCTCGAGGAGCGTTACGCGGATCTCGGCAGGGAGCTCCGGGACGAAGCCGCCCCGGCGTGGGATCCGCTGCCGGACGACGTCCTGAAGCTGATTTTTGTGGCCTGTCATCCGGTGCTGTCCCGTGAAGCGCAGGTGGCGTTGACCCTGCGGATTGTGGGCGGACTGTCCACCGGGGAGATCGCGCGGCTGTTCCTGCTTCCGGTGGCTGCGGTGCAGCAGCGGATTGTCCGGGCAAAGAAGACCCTGGCCGCTGCCCGGGTTCCTTTCGATGTACCGGAACCGAATGAATGGGGAGCCCGTCTCGGCGGGGTGCTAGCGGTGATCTACCTTCTGTTCACGGAGGGGTACGCTGCGTCCGCCGGGCAATCGTGGATGCGCCAGGACCTTGCTGCAGAGGCACTGAGGTTGGGCCGGCTGCTGTCCCGGCTTGTTCCGCGGGAGCCGGAGGCGCTCGCTTTGGTGGCCTTGATGGAGTTCCAGGCATCCAGGTTCCGCGGCAGAACGCGTGCGGATGGATCACCAGTGCTGCTGGCCGACCAGGACCGCACACTGTGGGACCGCGCCCAGATTGAGCGCGGACGGGCTGCCCTGGCTCAGGCTGATGCTCTGCGGCGAGGCCGGGGTAACTATGCACTGCAGGCTGCGATCGCGCAGTGCCATGCCGTTGCGCCGAGTGTCGAGGGTACGAACTGGCAACGGATCGTGCTGCTGTATGAGGCTTTGGGCCGGCTGGCACCGTCTCCTGTGGTGGAGCTGAACCGCGCGGTGGCGGTATCCATGGCCACCGGTCCGGCGACGGCGCTGGAGATGGTGGACCGGCTTGCTGCCACGGGTGCGCTCCGCGGTTCATATCTGCTGCCCAGCGTGCGGGGTGAACTGCTGTCCCGCCTCGGCCGGGTCGAAGAGGCACGGACTGAATTCAGTGCTGCTGCTGCGCTGGCGCGCAACGACCGGGAGCGGGAGGTTCTGGAGCGCCGCGCGGCTGGAATGCCTTAGCGCGTCAGCAGATCGTGCTCGGTCAGAATGAGGTCCCTGAGGTCTTCCCAGCGGAACGTTCCGTGATACTCGCCCGGTCCGGCAATAGTGATCTCCGGGATTTCTCCGCGGCGAATCTGCTCCTCTTTCGGGCGGATATCGACAAAGGAGTACGCCGTTCCGTCGATATATACGTGGATACCTAGCCCGAGGCCTTGCCACGTGGCGAGCACTGACACGTCCACCAGCCGGTCCAGGTCGCTTTCCTCGACGATGAGGTGCCATGACAACGGCCGGCCCGCGCCGTCCACTTCGACTGACGGCTGCCAGCGTTCCCCAGGACATTCGGTAGCCGGCGTAAAAAGAATCATACGTCCGTGGCCCATTGAGTTAGCCCTAAACCACTCACCCTGCAGCACACCGTACATGCCCGGGACCCGCATCCCGTTGGGCAAGTATCGCTGTGCGCGCCGGTACTCTGGCCCGGGTGTCCCTCGCTCGTCTCCGGTATCGGGAAGAGGCGGGACCAATCGCAATCCAGTCACGGGGTCACCCCCGGAACGCCAGGGACGGCAACCGGTTCTGGATCACCTGAACATCTTGCACCTGCGACGCCGGCACCACCGTCCAATACACCCCGGCATCTGCCTTGTTCAGCCCCAACGCCTCAGCCCGATCCGCGTTATGCCCGGTATAGAACAACCGGTACACCTGCCCGTCCTCACCCTGGGCGACATCCGTAATCCTGAACGGTTCCCCCTGCCACGAACACGTCGCCAGCAGATCATAGAAGTCCTGGATCTCCCCCAGCCCCACCGTCCGGCGCCAGACCCCCTTCGGGGTCCGCTCAAAACCCTCCACTCCGGGATCCGATGTAGCCGCCACTTCAACGGAACGGCCCTCGTTCACCAAGTCAGCACGGAATACCTGCCCTTGCCACACTGCGGACCAGCCCATTATGTGCGACGGGGTATGCGCACCAGGCCGGGAAATCCCCGAGGCATCGGACACACCCCAGCCGGTCGCAACCTCAAAATAGACGGCAATCAGTTCCTCGGGCTGACCGGCCCGGATCCGCCACAGCTCAGCTCCCGGCGGAATGGCACATTCATCCAGGAAATACACCGGCACCACACCACCGGACCACGCCGCGAACCCCGTCCCCGTAAACGGCGGACGGTCCACAAACTCCGGACCTGCCGCATCGTGCACATAAACGGACAACGGCACCTGGAACCGCAGCACATCAACGTACCCGGCAGCCCGGTCCCACGGCGACCCCGGGAAATCCAAGCCATGAACCGCAAACAAGTCCTCCGGCGTCCGCGCATTCACCGCATCCGCGGCGTTCACCACAAACCCCGACACAGTATCCCGGTTCCCACCTACCAGGAACTCAACCTGCGCCGGACTCAAAGCCTTCTGCATAAAAACCAAAGTATTCCCCTCATCATTTCTCCGCGTTCTCACGGGGCCTAGCCGGCATCCTTCCACCACGTGCCCGTAGGCCGCTCGGGCACCGGACCTAAACCATAATCACAGTAAACGTGACCGGTTACCGTCGACCGTGAACCAATAGACTATTATTCTGGGGTATCATGCAAAACTGTCCGGCTCTCAATGTTGGTTATACGCTGCGCCGGAAGCCAACCAAAAACCATAGTCCTTTCAAGCGGTTCATTTTCATACATGGGCTTAAACCCGTGATTGCTAATCAGTTGCCGCTTGTATAATGCAGCCATTCGATTGGAAGCCTCAACGGCCAAGTTTCCTTCATCATCTTCACTGATGATTACCAATTCGCGCCCCGGCCCCATGGATCCTGTTACTTTTACAGAATTGACATCAGAAACTTCCAGCGCCGGTACCCTGCGGAAATGATGATAAGGAGTCCGCGCAAAACGATTGGGGAAAACAGTGGTATCCCACTCTGGTCCCGGAGAGTCGCCGCCTTCCTTAACAAGAATTAGGGTGCCGTTGGCAGGAACCCAGGAATGAAGCTCATATTCGACGTCATTCCATGTCCCATAGTCGCCAGTCAGCTTCGTTCCGTCTCGTCTCCACATATCTAGAGGTTAACCCATTTCTGACCTGTATAAATGCCAACTAGAACCTCATTGCCGTAGCGGTCGATACGCCACATCTCAGCCCCGTCGTTCAGCCGAATACCACCATCAATGTCAAGTTCCGGGATCAGGGGCGACTTATCAACCCTGCTGCTGGTAAGCCCGTGACCGGTGTTCGGCCAGACGGCCGAATCGTCGAAAATCAGGGCGCCCGCTTCGGTGTTCATGTCTTCCCGATACTGCATCTTGTCCCGGATCTCCCACTCACGGTCGGCCGCAGTTTGAGAGCCATCAGCTGCCCGGCCACGTTCTGCGTGTCGGTTTCGCTGGATTTCCTCAACTCGGGCACGGTTCGAAGCGTCCGGGATTCCGATTTGATCGGCACTGTCAGCCCGGAACCTCACCGCGTATACCTCGTCCACTGCGCCTACCTTGAACGGGATGCTTCCGTCCTCGAGACGATAGTCGAGCCGAAGCCCGAGAATGATCTCATCCACAGTACGAAGGTGCACAGTGTCCGATGCCTGGGATATGAAGCCACCAACACTGCCTGGGTACTGATCCGTTCCTGCCAAAGTTCTGCGTCCGCCTTCAGCTCCGAGAATCTTCTGGAACGGTTGGCTGATGTCGCCGCTGCCCAGCAAATGCCGGACGTCGTGCACCAGGACCGCCTGCGTATCGGTCAGGTCGTAATAGTAGCGAGTTGGGATTCCCCGCAGCGCGTTCTCCAGCGGGCTGGCACCGGGGCGAACAGGTCCGCGGGTCTCGCCGTCGAAAGCCTTCTCCAGCAGGTCAGCAACCTGTGTCTCCACCACATGCGGCGGCAGCTTGCCGTCCGGGCCGCGCAGCCCGTCCAGGGCCTGGAACTCGGAAGGCGAGAGATGGGTCGCAAGGAAATCGTCAGTGTTCTTCCACGTCACAGGATCCAGCGAACGCTGCAGCTGCGCAATCTGGTCATTCCGCGTCGAGACAGTATGGGTGTGGTCACCGAACTCAACCTTCTCAACCCGGCCTTCAGCGTCGTAGTGCACAACAGGCTTGGGCGCCGGCGCATCCGGCGCATCAGCTGACGCGGGCGAATCAGCATCACCGTTCCGCGGTCCGCCGGAACCATCGTCAACCGCTGCAGCACCAGGCCGCGCATCGTCGACATCACCCTTTCCACCCGCACGGGCGTCGTCGCCATCCACACGTCCCGCGGGAGCAGACGTCTCCGTGGTCTTGCCCGACGCTGTGCGGTCCTCCGGGACGGCGTGGCCAGGCTTGCCCGACGGCGATTCAGCACCAGAACCGTTGCCGCGCACCGGGGCATCCGGTGCAGATGACCGGCCGTTACCGGAGGACTCAGGAACGTTCGTGCGCACCGGGGCATCCGGCGTCGCCGTCGAATGCGCGACCGTGGACCCGGCACCCGAACCGCCGCCGGTGCGGGCCGGCGGAGTATCCGGGGTGAAGGCCATGACGCGGGGGCCTGCCCCGCCGGCACCAGCAAGTGCAGGAGTGCCAAAACGGCCGTGCCCGGCATTGGCCAACGCAGTATCCACCTTATTCACGGCCGCCCGTCCCGAATCGATCAGAAACTGATCCGCTGCCTGCCACGCAGCGCCGACCTTCCCGACGGTCACGCGGGAGGTATCCACCACCGTGGTGATGGCGTTGATCTTGAACGCCTGCGCGGCGTCGGCAACCTTCACCGTCACCCCGGCTACCTTCCCGATTCCGGTGGCATTCACCACGGCCGAGACCTTGCCCGAGGCATTGGCTACATCGCCGATCTTCCCCGCCACCGAACCGACCTTCGCCGTGGCACCGGCACCGGCCGTCAGCAGGATGGACGCCAGGTCAAACGACGTCGCACCGGCAGCGTAGGCAGGATCGGTCTGCCACTCGTCCCAGTGGATGGCAGCCTTGCCAACCGCCAGCAGTTCATCCCCCGCCTGCTGAACCCGGTCAGTGTTACCGCTGGCGTGCAAGGCAATCTGGACCACGGGGCTGGTCATGATGGCCAGGTTGACCGCGAGGTTACCCAGGCCCTTCCAGGTCTGTTCAAAGGCCTCAGCGCCGCCGAGCCCAACCATGTTGCCGAGCCCGGTGACGGTGCCGGTAACACCGCTCCACACACCCTTGCCAAAGGACGCCACGCCATCCCAGGCGTCCCGGTACCAGGGTTTGTCCCATTCGGTGGGCTGCCCCCAGGGCACGTTGCCCTCCACCGCTGCGGCGTCGAGCTGTTCCCCGCTGAAGCCGAACTCCACTTCGCCGGTCCCGGCGCCTTCTTCGGTGGTCAGCACGTACTTCGGGCCGCCGTAGACGGCGCTGATCGCGTTGGCGCAGACGCGCTGGGCTTCCTGTAGATCCGAGTACAGCCGGTTCAGGTCGCCGATGATGTTCTGCTCGGCCTGGATCAGTCCTTCGTCGTCGTCCCAGTCATCCTGGCTTCGGCCGCGGGTCCGGGAGAAGAAGTTCGCTGCATCGGCTTTAACCGCGTCCAGCCGCAGCTTCAGGGAGTCCACGGTATCCGCGTAGGCCAGGACCGCTGTATCGACGGTGCCAACGTCCGAATCGAGATCTGCAGCGGAGGACGTAACCGGGCGGAAAGCGTTGAACACCACTTCGGAACCGGCAATGTCGTAAACATCCGGTGATTGCAGGTGTCCCCATGCGACGGCCGATTCCTCCGCGGTGTCCACGACCTCGCCGACGGCGCTGACGAGCGCGGCGGCGGCTGCCCGGATCGCTTCCGGATCCGGCAGCACAGCTTCGAATGCTGCGATGTCGATGCTCAATGGATTCCCCCGGTTAGAACTGGATACGAGTGCTGGTGCGCCTGCGGCAGGACTAGACGGCCTGCGGACCTGGCCCGTAGTGGGCCGCAGGTTCCGGAGCCGGCGGCGGATCGTCCGCGGCAGCCTGAGCCGCGCGCATTGACGCCTCGCGGGCATCGGCGTCCATTTGCGCGTCCGCTTCCAGCAAGATGTTCAATACGTTGTTGACGGCGTTCACGGCGTTTGAGGAGCGGCCGGCAATGTTCGTAAAAGCCGGGTTGATCAGCTTCTCCGTCAGTGCGCCCAATTCGGCTGCCACCGGCTCGGCCATGCAGGCCGTGGCCAGCTCGCTGATTCTCTCCCCAACAGCCGGAAATTCTGTGCCGTAGTCCTCCAGCAGTGGTGCTACCTGCTGGAGGACTCCGGAAACGGCACCGGGGTTGACGTTGTAACTCACCGGCTAGCCAATGTTCTGGACAGCGCTCCTGGCGCGGGAGCCGGCGTTGGAAGCGGTCTGGTCGTTGAGGTTCAGCGTCTGCTTGACCAGGGCAATGATGTTGCGGGTCTCGTTGGCGGCGTTGCGGAAGCGGTTCTCCACCGCCTGGTACTCCTCGGAGACTCCGTCGGCCTGGAAATCGGACATGGCCGCGTTCACGGCCTTCTCCCGTTCGCCGATCAGGGACTCCAGCCGGGCAACAATGGCCTGGATGTCTCCCTGCACGGCTGCGGAGGTGTCGGTGTCATAGCTCAAACGGTCCTGGGACATGGCGATTCCTTCTCTAAGACTGTGTAAAAGGGCGGGAGTTAGCGCGAGGAGCCGAAACGTGCTGCGTCAAAGCTGGCGGCACCCTGCTGCTGGGCTGCGTTGTCCGCGGATTCCTGGTCGCCCATCTGGAAGGAACGGTCCATTTCCGACTGGCCCATCAGGATCGCGGACAGCGAGCTGTTGAGCTCGTTGGCGATCTCATCCGTGCGGGCCTTGAATTCGTCGAAGCGCACCCGGCCCTGGCCGTTGAACTTGCCCTGGAGCGGGGTGACAGCGTCCATGAGGTTACGGACCAGCTGGCCCAGGTCCTCGTTGGAGTGTCCCGTCTGCTGCGTCAGTGTGCCCAGGGTCGATGACCCCATATCGAATTTCATGCTCAAACCACCTCCGGCACCTGTGTGCCAATTGTCCGGTCATTCCCCCCGCTGCCGGTCCCCCTGCCACATACGTGGCCTGGCCGCCGCGCGGTACCCCCCTCATACAAGCCGCACATCTTCCGGCCCGCAATGGGGAGAACTACCCATGTGGATAACCGCCGGGCCGCGCCGGGAAAGGCGCCGGGGCATGTAAGGATATGTAGCGTACTTGTGATTGGGGGAATACGCATCGTGGCAAGCGACTACGACAACCAGCTCATTGAGTCTGTTGCTGTCCGCCGCAACCGGCTGCTTACGGCCCTGCTCTACGGGAACAATCCCAATGAACGCCGCTGGGCTGACACCGTGAAACTGTTCCTCTTCAGCGTTGCCGTCGCGGCACTGATCGCAGCTGTCTGCGTCGGCTACTCCTTTGTCACGAATCTGCTGGAGCAGAACCGTGCCAAGCAGGAGCAGCAGCAGCAAAGCGCCGCAGCGGGTCCCGGAACGGCCTACGACGGCGGCTGGGCAGCTGCCGCAGGCGCCGGATCGGAGAGCAGCACAGGCCCTGAAAACACAAGCATCGAACACCTCAGCTACGAGACGGGAGCCTGGCAGCCATGGCGCATGCCTACACACGGGTGACACTGGTGGGCCAGCAGCGTCACCTGGATCTGCTGCTGCCCTCGGACCAGCCGGTGGCGGCCCTGATGCCGCAGGTGCTGGACCTCCTGGGCGATGAACCCGCAGCGGACGTCGCAGCCAAGGTCCTCGTTGCTCCGGACGGGTCCGAACTTGCTCCTACGGACACCCTGGCGCAGGCCCAGGTGCTGGACGGCACGGCCCTGCAGCTGTGCAATGCTTCCGAAGCCCCGCCCGCTCCGATCGTGTACGACGTCACCGACCTGGTGGTGGCCGAAACCGAAGCCGTGCGCGGGCGCTGGAACCGGCACTGGAAAAACGCCACCGCCGGCGTCTTCGCAGCAGCCGGGCTCTGGGCAGGAGCAGAGCTGCTCCTCGCTGCAGTGGCGCCGGAAGCCGCATGGTGGCTGCTCGCCGTCCTGTCTGTCCTCGCCGCAGCGGCAGGAGTCCTGGTTTCCCGGCGCAGCCCGGACTCCGCTGCGGGCCCGGCCGCGCTTGCGGCAGGATGGCTTGCCGGACTCGGGGCCGCCCTGCACACCGGCGGCATGGACGGCGGAAACTACGGACGTGCCGGGCTGGTGCTGGCTGCCGCAACAGTCCTGACACTGCTCGCACTGGGTGCCTCCGACCGGCGGCCAAAAGCCATGTACACCGGCGCTCTGGTGGCCGCGCTTGCTGCCGCGGCATGGACGGGCGCGGTCCTGCTGACCGGCAACGCTGTCCAGGCTGCTGCACTGGCCGGCATCGCCAGCGTGCTGCTGCTCGGCCTGCTCCCCGGCATGGCGCTGGCCGCCTCGGGGCTCGCCGCATTGGATGACCGGCGGGCCAAGGGCGGCCAGGTGGGACGGCCGGACGCGCTGGACGCTGTCGCCTCCGCGCACACCGGCCTGGTGGTCAGCACCGCTGCCGCCGCGGCTTCGGCAGCCCTGGGCTTCTGGCTTTTGGGCACCGATACAGCGCAGCAGGCCTGGTCACTTCCCCTGCTGGCGGTGCTCACCCTCGCGGTGTTCCTGCGTGCCCGGGCTTTCCCGCTGGCACCGGAGCGGCTGGCACTCTACGCCGCGACCGCCGTCGGGCTTGCCGCACTCGTGTCCGGGAGCAGCAGGTGGTTCAGCGACCAGCCCTGGGCTACCGGGGTTATGGTGCTGGTGCTCGCGGCCGCCGTCTGGATCGCGCTGTCGCTGGACCTGCCGGATCATGCCCAGGCCCGGTTCCGGCTGGCGGCGAAGCGGCTGGAAACCCTGGCAATCCTCGCATCCGTCCCGCTGGCCGCAGGAATGTTCGGAATCTTCGCGCAACTGCTGGAGAGCTTCTAGATGACACAGATAACTTCGGGCGACGGCTTCGGTGCGCCGGCAACAGCCCAGGGCGACGGTTTTGAGTCCACACCCCAGCGGCTGCGCCGCACACTGCGCACCCGCCCTGCCGAAGGTCCGGCCCGCCGCTTCCTGCAGCAGGCCGCAGACATGTTCCGCGGCGACGACTATCCGCAGTCCCTGGCCGAGGCCGCGGCCGGCGTCCAGCAGCCGGTAACCACCGGGCGCCGGATCGCCGTCGTGGGTTCCCGCGGCGGCGCAGGCCGCAGCACAGCCTCCGCCCTGCTGGCCCGCACGTATGCTTCGCTGCGCTCCGACGCCGCGGCCGCTGTGGACCTGGCCGAAGCCGGAACGCTCGCGGCGCGTCTGGCCGCTCCAGCGGCTCCGTCGCTGGACGCCGCCGCGGAGCGGCTGGGACGCACCATTCCGGGTTCGCTGGCCGGGGTGCGGGAGTACATTGCCTCGCCCGGTCCGGAGAACCTGCTGGTCACCGGACGCCGTCCGGCCGGCGGAACGAAGACGGCCGACGACGACGTCACCCATCTTTCCCGGGTGCTCTCCCGCTACTGTCCGGTCACCCTGTTTGACTGCCCGCCCGGGCTCGGGCCGGACGCAGTCCGCTGGGCGCTGGGCGAATCGCATCTGGCCCTGTTCGTCACTCCCGCCAGCGTCGCCGGCCTTGACGACGCCGAGCGCGCCGCCGACCTGTGGCGGACCCGGCCGGACCTTGGCTCGGTTCCGCTCCTGGTCCTGCTCACCCGGACTTCGGCGCGCAGCCCCTTCAAACCTGAGGCAGAGGCGCGCAGGCTCGCCCGGTCCGGCGTTGATACCGCTTACCTGGACTATGACGCGCACCTGGCTGCCGGTGTGGAGATCCAGCCGCGGCTGCTTTCCCGTGCAGCCCGGCTGCAGGGCACCGAGCTGGCTGCCCGCGTGCTTTCCGCCGCGTCCGCAGCCGCCAGCCGGCCCGGCACGCCGGTTGCCTCCCGCCGCGCCGAAGCAGGCTCCGGCAGGAGGGCCCGCACATGAGCGTGAAGCTGCTGCACCGGCCGGCACGCACCACTCCCCCGGCACGCAGCATGGATCCCTTCACCCTGGACGCGCCGCCGCAGCTCGAAGGCGGCAAGGGCGGGATGAACATGATGTCCCTGGTGCCGCTGCTCGGCGCAGGCGTCTCGATGACCGTCATGATGCTGTTCCGCGGTTCGCCGCTCGCCGCGGTGGGCGCGCTGATGATGATCGTGACCATCCTCGCCTCGATCGTGATGATGGTCAGCCAGCGCGGCAAGCAGGGACGCGCCCGCCGGGAGCAGCGCGAGAACTACCTTGAATACCTCGAACGCTGCCGCACCACCCTTCGGGTCCAGGAACAGGAGGCCGCCGCCGTCGCGCGTGCCGCCAACCCGCCGCCGGAAGCGCTCTTCGACATCATCCGCAATCACCGCCGCGTGTGGGAACGCCGCCGCCACAATGAGGACTTCCTGCAGACCCGCATTGGCACCGGCACCAGGACCAACCGGGAAATCACCGTCCTGGATTCCGGTTCCGCGCTGGCCCGCGACGACACCTTTATGACCACCGAGCTGCAGATCCTCAAGCGCCGCTACGAAGCCAGCCCCGATCTGCCCGTCACGGTGCCCCTGGACGGCGCCGGAACGGTCAGCGTGGTCGGGTCCCGGCCCTTCGTACTCCAGGTGGCGCGTCTGCTGCTGCTCCAGTCGGCTTCCGTCTCCTCCCCCGAAGACCTGCACCTTGCCCTGGTTTCCCCCGAGGAAACCCGCGCGGACTGGGAGTGGGCCACCTGGCTGCCGCATCTGGCCGACCAGGACAAAACCCACCGGACCGGTCCGGTGCGCCGCATTGCGCCGAGCATGGACGCGCTGGCTGATTTGGTGCAGGATGATCTCTCCCGCCGCTCCAACATGGCTGCGGAAGCCCGCAAGAACTTCCTGCGCGGCGGCATCGGCTCAGCGCTTCCCCGGCTGCTGGTGGTGGCCGACAGCTACGGCACGCTGCCCTCGGAGCTGCCGCTGCCGGACCGCCAGGCCGCGCCCGGGCAGCTGGGCATCACCACGGTGTTCCTCGCAGCCGAACGCGGGCAGGAACCCGGCGAGGTGGCCGTCCGCATCTCCGAAACCGAGTCCGGTTTTGTGCTGGAGAACTACCGCAAAGATCCGGTGGATCCGCAGGTCGGAACCGGCACCCTGGACTCCCTTCCGGTCGCGCTGGCGGAGTCGCTGGCCCGCTCCCTGGCGCCGCTGCGGCTTTCCCCCGATTCCCTGGAGCACGAGAGCACGGGCAGCTCCGAAGGCTTCCTGGACATGCTTGGGCTGTCCCCGAACCTGGACGAAGCGGACATCCGCCGGCTTTGGCAACCGCGCAGCGAGGTGGACTTCCTCCGGGTTCCGCTCGGCGCTGACGACCGCGGGCGGCCGGCACTGCTGGATCTGAAGGAATCCGCCCAGTTCGGCCACGGCCCGCACGGACTGTGCGTCGGCGCCACCGGCTCAGGCAAGTCCGAAATGCTCCGGTCACTGGTGGTGGGCCTGCTCGCCACGCATCCCCCGGAACTGCTGGCCATGGTCCTGGTGGACTACAAGGGCGGCGCCACCTTTGCCCCGTTTGAGAACGCGCCGCAGGTCACGGGCGTGATCACCAACCTCTCCGACGACGTCAGCCTCATCGAACGCGTCTACGCCAGTCTCTCCGGCGAAATCCAGCGCCGCCAGGAAGTGCTCAAGGACGCGGGGAACCTGGCCAACATCACCGACTACCAGCTGCACCGCAAACACCGGCAGGGACAGGGCGAAGAGCTGCCGCCGCTTCCGCACCTGGTGGTCATCATCGACGAGTTCGGTGAACTGCTCACCGCACGCCCCGACTTCATCGAACTCTTCCTCTCCATTGGCCGGATCGGGCGGTCCATCGGCGTGCACCTGCTGCTCTCCAGCCAGCGGATCGAGGGCGGCAAACTGCGCGGCCTGGACACCTACCTCTCCTACCGGATCGGCCTGCGGACCCTGTCCGAATCCGAATCGCGGACTGTCCTGGACACTCCGGATGCCTTCCACCTTCCACCCGTTCCGGGCTTCGGATACCTCAAGGTGGACACCACCACCTACACCCGGTTCAAGGCCGGGTACGTCTCCGGCCCGCTGGAAGACGCGGCAGCCCCGGCAGAACTGGAAACAGACGAACAGCCTCCGGTCCTGGAAGTCCCCCGCTACGCGGCCTCGCTGCAGGCCCCCGGCGACGGCGGCGGCGCGCCCGCGGCGGCCACGGCGTCTTCCGCCAAACGCACCACCGGACCCACGGTGCTCTCCACCCTCATGGATACCCTGGCCCGCTTCCCGCGGGCCGTGGACCCGATCTGGCTGCCGCCGCTGCCCCGCGGCCTGGCCCTGGATACGGCGGCCGGCGGGGTGCTCACCACCAGCCAGGGACTGCGGCTGAACGCCGGCGGCAGCCTGTCCATCCCCATCGGGCTGCTGGATGATCCTGCCAAGCAGTGGCAGGGCATCTGGAACCTGGACCTGGCCGCCAACGGCGGGAACGCCGCCATTGTGGGCGGGCCTTCCACCGGTAAAAGCACGGCCCTGCGGACCATCGCCGCGTCCCTGGCACTGACCCACACGCCCTCGGAAGCCGGCATCTACGCCGTGGACCTGCTGGGCAGTTCCCTGCTCCCCCTCGAAGGCCTGCCGCACGTCGGCGGGGTGGCGGTGCGTACCAACCGCGAGGTGGTCCGCCGAACCGTGGACGAGATCCTGGCGATGCTCACCCAGCGTGAGCGGATTTTCGAGAAGCACCAGATCGATTCCCTCGGCACGCTGCGCACGCTCCATGCCCAGGGCCGGATCCCGGAGCTGCCCAGCGCTGACATTGTGCTGCTGGTCGACGGCTACGGGCAGCTCTCGGACGAATTCGAGGACATCGAGAAGTCCGTCCACGCACTGATCTCCCGCGGCGGCGGCTACGGCATCCATGTGGTGGTCACCTGCTCGCGGATGAATGAGATCCGAATTACCCAGCAGAGTTTCTTCGGCAACCGGATCGAACTGCGGCTGGCTGATCCCGGCGAATCCGCGCACGGACGCAAGCTGGCCGAGGCGCTGAGCCCCGGCACACCGGGGCGGGCGCTGACCGACCGCAAACTCCAGGGACACCTTGCCCTGCCCCGCATCGACGGAAACCCGGACGAAGGTTCCGCCATCCAGGGGACGCGGGACCTGGTGGCCGCCGTCGCCGCGTCCACCGACGGCCGGGCCATGGCCGTGCGCGTCCTTCCCTCCGTGGCGCCGGCGGATCCGGCAGCGGTGCCGTCGGTGCCGGGCCTGGTGCCGCTGGGGCTGCGGGAAACCGACCTGGGCACCGAGAACCTGGATCTCCAGGGCCGCGAACACCACCTGGTGGTCATGGGCGATGATGCCTCCGGCAAGTCCAATGTGCTGCGCAGCGTGGTCCGCACGCTGGCTGCGCAGCACACTGCCGAGAACATTGTGTTCGCGGTCTTTGATCCGCGCCGTGCCCTGGCCGGCGAGGTGCAGGAAGACTATCTGGGCGGCTACGCCACCAGCGCCGCCATGGCTGAGAAGCTTGCCGCTGCCGTCGCCTCCGAACTGGAGAAGCGGGTAGGTGCTTCCCCCGAGGAAGTCGCCGCCGCACCGCGCGTCGTCCTGGTGATCGATGACTATGACGTCCTGACGGCTGGCGGTTCCTCCCCGCTGGCGCGGCTGACACCGTACCTGCCGCTCGCCCCGGAAATCGGACTGCACGCCGTGCTCACCCGCCGGGTCCGCGGCGCCAGCCGCGGCATGTATGAATCCTTCTTCACGGCGCTGCGCGACTCCGGCAGCGCCGCCCTGATCCTCTCCGGCGACCGGACCGAGGGCGGACTGATCAACGGAGTCCGGGCCCGTGTGCTGCCCCCGGGCCGCGCCCAGCTGATCCAGCCCGGCCGTCCGGTGCAGATGCTCCAGCTGTTCCTCAATGATCCGGCCGGCGCTGTTACCTCGGTGGGGACGGGCCAGTGAGTTCGCGCTGGGTGGTGGTGAGCACCGGAGAGCCGCACCGGCGCACCGTCGTCGAGGCCCTGGCCAGCACCATGCCGGAAATGAGCATGCGGGAAGCCGCCGCCGGGGAGGTCCTGGAGATTCTCGACGGAGACAGTGTCCCCCTGGTCGTTGAACTCCCCCGCCTGATCCGGCTCCCGGGCGAGGTGATGCGCCTGCATCCGGGTGCGGAGGTCAGTGCGCCGGCAGGATCCGCCATTCCGGAGTTCTTCACCGCGGAAGGCACCGGTTCCCCCGCACCGCTGTGGTGGCTTGAGGTCTATGCGGCGTCAGGGGCGCCCGACGGCGGCAGGCTGGCCGATGCGCTCAGCCACGCCATCGCGCGGCTTGCCGGCGGAGTGGTCCTGCTCCCGGACGGAGTACGGGCCTGATGCACGATTCCGCCTACGATTTCCTCACCGCGTCCACGGCCATGGTGTTCTGCGACCAGCCCGTCGTGGGGCTGAGTCCATGGCTGGCCCGGGCGCACGCGGGCGCCGTGGAGTCCGGCCGGCGTTTTGTGCTGCTGACCCCGTCTGCTTCCTCCATCACCCTTCCACTCTCGGCGCTGTTCGACGGCGAGTCCTCCGCGTGGCTGGCCACCGGCTCCGACGGCGGGTTCTTTGACGCAGTGACGGGCCAGACGCAGGTCTGGAACGGTGCCGATCTGATGCCCGGCGGGTCCGTTGCGGACGACTTCCTGGCTGCCGAGCGGATCCCCAGCACCTACGTCCACGTCCGCGCCGCTGTGCTGCACCCGGCGTCGCTCTCTACCCGTGCGGGGTCCTTCAGCGCACGGATCTTCGAAGCGGTCACCGGCTCGGCGCCGCTGGGCTGGGGGCTGTACGAACCGGTGAGCGAAACCTGGGACGAGGCCGCTTTCTCCGACTACTGCTACCGCCGTGCACCGCATCCCAGCCGGCTGGTCGTCCTAGGAGCCGCATCCGGCGGCACGGGCAGCCCCGGGTCCGCCGCAGGATCCATCGCCGTCGTCACGGTGGAACGCACCTGCGCGGGTGTAGTGGAAAGCGTTGAACTGCTGGCCGGGGCGGATGCCCCGCTGGATGCGGCCGGGCAGGATGCCTTCCTGTCCGCCATGCACCGTGCCCGGGCGCGTACCGCGGTGCTGGCCTACGGGCTGGGTTACCGGGACCTGCTGCGTCCGGCCCGGTTCACCGGAACAGCCGTTCCCGGTGCTGCGCTCTTTGGCCCGGAAGCCCTCGCCGGACGGCAGGCGTCATCCGTGCTGGCCTCCGCCGGTCCCCGTGCGGAGCTGCTCGGCACCGCCCCGGCGCAGTCCCTGGGTGTGCGGTATTCACTGGAACAGGTTCCGGGAGAAATCCATCCACTGGAGGCCTATGCCCGCCTCGCTGTCGAGCTGGCTCCAAGGCAGATTTCCTAGGCGAGGCGTTTCGTGTAGCCCCGCATCGCCGAGCGAGGAACGAGCGAGGTGTCTAAGGGGCGGCGAAACGCCTCCCTAGGTCAGCCGACGGTGAAGTGACGGTCCCCGAAGTAGACGGTGCTGCCCGACGGCGCGAGCACGGGACTGTGCGCGGCGAGGGCCTCGTGGCGGCCGTCGGGAGCCACGATGGAGCTGCCGTTGGTGGAGCCCCGGTCCGTGATCCAGAGCCCGGTTGAACCGTCCGCCTGCAGATGCAGGTGCGTCTTGGACACGGACCGGCCCATATCTGCGAAGTCGATCAGCTGGTTGACCTTCTCGCCAATGGCGGGAGCAGGATTGCGGCCCAGCAGCGCGGTTCCGGTGACGCGGACGGCCGCGCCGTCGTCGAACACCAGGCGGCAGCCGGTTCCCTGGCCGCGGGAGACAACCCGCGTGAGCTCAACATCCTCTTCGTCTTCCGCGGCGGGAGCGTTTGCCTCAGGCTGGACGGCGGTCGCTGCCCGCACTCCAGGGACACTGCTGATCGGAGCAGCGGCCGACGGCGCTGCAGGCGCCGGGTCAGCTGCCCGCGGCACCCAGCCGGCAGCAGGTCCACCGGCACCGGGGTCGTCAGCCGGGGCCGGCCCGGGAGCCGTACCGCCTGCCCAGCGACCTCCTGTCAGCAGAGGATTCCGGCCTGCCCGGACATCCACTACCAGGGTGCGGGCAACCTTGTCATGCCAGCCCTGCCGGCGGGTGGGATGGTCCCAGAGGTTGGAAACCGTCAGGATCCACGGTCCCACCACGGTCACAGCGGAGGCCACCAGCAGCAGGTTCCGGACCAGGACAGCCCCGATGCCCGGAGCCAGCCCGTCGTCGTTCACGGTCCGCAGATCCATCACGCGGTTGCCGGGTGTCTGCCCGCTTCCGGCTTCCCAGAGCCAGAGCCAGGCGAGGTATCCCACAGCACCGGCTGCGCAGAGCAACAGGGCCGGCTGTCCCGGAACCAGCACTGCCACGAGCACCAGGACCAGCAGGGGCACGCTGTCCACGGCCCGGGCAGCAAGCCGCTGGCCGGCGGTGGCGTTCACAAGATTCGGGTTGGTTACCATTGCCTCTTCGTTCCTAGCTTCTCTTCTCAACGCGCACCCCGGGGAGCGCCGCCGAACCTATGCGTCGGATTCCGCGGAGACCTGGTCCAGCAGGACAAGGTCCGCTGTCGTTACCAGCTGGGACGTCACGGCGTGCTCCACCAGCCGGGCCCTCCGGTTCACTGCCAGTTTCCCCGGCCCGCCGCGCAGGCCTGCGACTCCCACCCGGTCCAGCTTGTCGCACACGTTGTCCAGCTTGCGGTTGAACCTTGTCTGCGACCAGCCAAGCCTCGCCGCAGCGTCGGCAGAGGTAGGGAGGGCACTGTAACCCGTGCCGTCCCGGCGCAGCATGGGTTCGGCCAGCGCCACGATGACGGCGCGCTGCGAGTCGGTGAACATCACCGGTCCGATGGTAGTCTCCCCGGATCCGGCACCGTCCAGCGGGTCCGGCCGGAACGCCGGGGTCTTCAGGTGGACGTCGAATTCATAGGTGGTCGGCCCCGCGGTAAAAATGATTCGCGTCTGTTCGAACACCAGGGGGATGCGCGCACCCGGGGATACCCAGGCCTGCATGCCGCCCTTGGAGTCGGAGATGGTTGCGGAGATCCGGCTGCCGATGTTTGTCAGCCACCAGATTCCGTGCTCCTGCGAAATCGTCAGGAACTGCCGGTGCAGGTACGGGTTGTCATCAATCGCGAGGTCCCCCTCGCGCCCGATCCGGAACACGGTTCCGTCCCCGGGCTCGTACCATTCCCCGCTAAAGTCAATCGCCAGATCCCCCAAGATCCCCCTCCTTCGTAGCGGCTCCGGCGCGTGGCGCGCAGCGGGAGCCTTGCCCGAGCAGCGCGGCGTTGGCGCTCCTCAGAGGCTTATTATGTCCCATCGTCAACTCATCCCCGCACCGCCGCCCCCACGGCGGTGACGGCACCTTATCCGGTGCAGGCTGCAGCCGGTTCGGACGCCCTTCCGTTGGCCCTGGCAACCTGGACTTCAATGCATGTCTGGGTGCCTGCGGCCGGCAGCACCGCCTCCGCCTGCGACGTGCGCACCAGCTCGCCCTTGCTCGTGGCAGTCACGCTGCGCCAGAGGAAGATGTCTCCCTCCTGAGGCTCCGGGTTCTTCCAGGTGAACACTGCTTCTCCCGCTTCCTGCACACCGGCAAGGTCCGACGGCGGTGCCACCGAGCCTTCCAGCCCGCCCAGTGCGTTCGACGGCGGCTGGGACGGTGCAGCAGCGTCACGGCGGGGAGCCGGGTCGGGGGCCAGCACCAGTGCCGCCACGGCTGCTGCAGCCAGTGCTGCGCCTGCGGCTCCGGCCAGGATGCGTCCCCGCCGGATCCGCTTCCGTCCGGCGTCCGGGGCAGTGCCGGATGCGCTCTCGGTTTCGGCCAATGCCGGCGCCCCGCCTGTTACCGCCGGCTGCGGACCGGCTCCGGATGAAGGCTCTGCGGTCCCCGATCCGGAGCCTGGACCATGCGGTACGAGCACAGACGATGCGTCGGCCGGTGCCCGCAGGACCGTCCCTTCGGCGTCGTCCCCTGCGTCCGCGTGCATAGGCGGCACCAGATTCCCGCCACGCCGCAGGGTGGGCGGAAAGGTGGTTGCAGCCGGGTCGATGGAGACGATCCGCCGCACACGGGTGCGGTCGCCGTCGTCCCCTGCCGCTTCCTGGCGCCCGGCCTCGTCCAGCACCGCGAATTCGGTGACTGCCAGATTGAGCTCGGCCTGGATCCGCTGCAGCGCCAGCGCGAAGGCATAAGCAGACGAATACCGGGACTCCGGGCTCTTTGCCATCGCCGTTGCCAGGGCCAGTTCCAGGGATTCCGGCACATCGCTGCGTCCGGTGGGGCGCAGCTGTTCCGAAATGATCCGGGCCACCAGGTCTCGCGGGGCGTTGCTGCGGCCGGGACGCAGGTACGGGGACCGCCCGGCCAGCAGCGTGTAGAGCGTGGCGCCCAGTGAATAGACATCCGCGCGGATTCCGTCAACGCGGGCGCCGGACAAGGCTTCAGGCGGGGACCAGGGTATGGACATTCCGACGTCGCCGTCCTCGTCGCTGTCCATGGTGCCGGAGATGCCGAAGTCGGTCAGCGCGGGCCGGTTGTAGTCCGTGGTGAGGATGTTCGCCGGTTTGATATCCCGGTGGGCAATCCCGGCCCGGTGGGCGGTCTCCACCGCGGAGGCGACCTGAATTCCGACGGCGAGCACCTCCGCCAGCGGCAGGCCGCCCTGGCGGTACCTGGCGTCAAGGCTGGGGCGCGAGCAGTATTCCATGGCCAGGTAGGAGCGGCCCTCTGCTGTGGTGTCTGCTTCATAGATAGTGACGATGTACGGGTGGGTGGAGAGCTGGGCCATGAGGTTCGCCTCCGCCTCAAAACCCGCCCTTGAAGCCTCCCCGCGGAGGTCCGACAGCAGGACCTTTACAGCCACCCGGCGGCGCGGACGGTCCTGTTCGTAGAGGTACACATCGGCGAAACCGCCCGAACCCAGGTGTTCCAGGAAACGGAATCCCGGAATCCGGGGCGGCGGCGCGGGGGGCCGCTTTTTCATGCGAGCCCTTCGAAACGAAGCGTGATGCCGTCGCCCAGTTCCGCGATGTCACCGTCCAGCAGGATCGCGGCTTCGCCCTGCGCCAGCCGGCGGGGCAGGGAGCCTTCCCGGATCAGCACCGTGCCGTTCGTCGAGAACAGGTCGCGGAGCATCACGTGCCAGCCTTCCAGCCGGACTTCAGCGTGGGAACGGGAGATGTCCCCGCTGTCGCTGGGAACCTGCACCATCCGCGGCAGGGCTGCTCCGGCGACGCGCGACGCCGAGGGCTGGCGCCCAATGACGATGTTCCGGTCCAGCTCATACACCGCGCCGGTGGAAAGCCGCATGACGCCCAGGCTTGGCCGGGCGGCCGGCTGCGGGCCCCCGGATAGTTCCGCCCCGCAGAAACGGCAGGCGGATGATGTGGGCGGGTTTATGTGGCCCTGCGGGCAGGTACGGGCCAGCACGGTGGGGCCGGTCTCAGGGCCGCATGCGGCTCCGGCCGAAGGGGTTCCGGCGGGCGGCACTGCGGGGGCGGAGCGAATCGTCTCGCCGTCGTCGTCGGCTTCCCCTGCGCGGTCCTGGACTGAACTGTCCTGGGCTGAACTGTCTTGGGCTGCCGGAACGGATGGACCCGGCGTCGGGGTTCCCGGCAGCGCGGTTCCGGGCTGGGCCCTGAACCCCATCACCGTATGGCCGTCGTGGTCCACGGGAGGGAGGGTCTCGGTGGGCTCGCCGCTGTCCGGGACGCCGCCGGCTTCCGGTTCGCCGGCAGCGGCTGCGGTGTCCGGAGACAGCGGAGGGGGTGTGAGGTTCAGCCACGGAACGGCCGCACTCAGGTCGGGGCCTGGTGCGGGTTCGGTGCCTTCTTCGACGTCCGCCGGGGCGGGGGTTGCCGGGGTGCCGGGAAGCAGGGCAGGCCCAGCCTCCGCGGGCGGGTCAGCCTGAACCGGCGATTCGGCAGGCGTGGGCGAATCGGCAGGCGCGGCAGGTTCGACAGGCGCGGGCGGCTCGGCGGCCGCGGGAGGCGCAGCGGGCGCGGGCGGCGGCTGCACAGGTGCCGGTGGAATGTCTGCCGGCTCTGGAACCGGGCGGGCCGCAGTGCCGGACGGCACGGACGCGGTACCCGGTACGGCATTCAGGTCCATCTCGATCTCCCGGACGGCAGCCATGCCCTCGCGCAGCTGCAGCAGCGGCACCGACGGATGGTTCGGTTCATCCTGCGGGGCGGCAGCGCGCAGAATAAGCCTGCCCGAAGGCGGGAGGACCTGCTCGCTCCAGGTACGCAGGTTGCGGCCCGAACCAGCCGGAACACCGTCGATCTCAAGTTCCAGCGGTCCGCGCAGGAGCACGTTGACCTGGTCGTCCACCGAGACAAGCCCAAAGGACGGCAGCCGGCTCAATGAGCCTGCAAGCCCGCCGGTGACGGCGTCGAACACTTCCTCCAGCGGTGCGCTGCCCTGCAGGGAGGCCCACACTGTATCCACCCGTTCCTGGCTGCTGTCAGCCGGCAGCAGCACTGCCCGGGTGCCGCGCAACAGCACCAGCCAGGCTGCCCCGGGGTCCTGCCTATACCGCAGTCCGTCCATCAGCCGGTCACTGTCCGTTTCCTGCCGGTTCCCCCGCCGCATCCTGGCTGGCTGCCGTATCCGGCGCTGTTAGTCCAGGCAGCGTGATGGCGCCGGAATCGGGGTTTACGGACCCGGAGTGCGCGTCAATGACCAGCACGGTGATGTTGTCGCGTCCTCCGGCGCGCAGGGCTGCCTGCACGAGGGCGGCACACGCGTCCTGGGGATTGGCCACCGAGGAGAGGATCTGGAAGATGTGCCCGTCGCTCACCTCGCCGGTGAGTCCGTCGGAACAGACCATCAGCCTGTCCCCCGGCTCCACCGGGATGAGCCAGAAATCCGCATTGGTGTCGCTGCCCGTGCCCAGGGCCCGGGTCACCACGTGGCGGCGGGGGTGGACCAGGGCCTCGTCCGGAGTGATCTGGCCCAGGTCAACCAGTTCCTGCACTTCGCTGTGGTCCACAGTGATCTGTTCCAGCGCTCCTTGGGAGAGCCGGTAGGTCCGTGAGTCGCCGACGTTGAAGACCAGCCAGTAGGGGCGGGATTCTTCCTGGACCAGCACCGCACCGGTCAGGGTGGTGCCGGCACGGCCGCCAGTGGCTTCGCGGATCTGGCTGTCTGCCTTGGCCAGCAGTTCCTCGATCTCGGCTGCAGGAACCTCGGGCAGGTGTTCACCCACCAGCCGGGAATCGCCAAGGGTGCGGACGCAGATGCTGCTCGCAATTTCACCGGCCTCATGCCCGCCCATGCCGTCAGCCACGGCAAACACGGGGTCTGCCGCAATCAGCGAGTCTTCGTTCAGCTCCCGCCGCAGCCCGCGGTCCGAGGCATAGCCAAAGACCGCTTCGAGTTCCAGGGGCTCAGATGTCTTTTCGTCGGAGTTCATTCACGCCCTATCCGGAAGCTGCTCACTGTAGTGATCTGTCTTACCTGTTCTCTTCATTACCCTAACGGACCTTGGGGGTCTTGAGCAGCGCCGGTGCGGCGGGTCACTTTCGTTGCCGTACGCCGCAGCCTTCGGCTCAGTTCCGCCTTCCGGCCCAGTGCTCCCGGGGACCGCGCTGCGAGCCTGGATTCAAGGCGCAGTGAACGCAGCGAATACCGGGCCCGCTGGCGCTGCCAGAACCCGGCGGTGCCCGTCAGGGACGTGCGGACTTTGTCCACGTCCTCCCAGTAGGCACGCACCTCGTCCTCCGACGGATCGCCGGGTCCGAAGACTCCTGCGTCGGCACGCCGGGCCAGTGCCGCCGTTGCGGCAGCGCCCGAGGGGAAAGCCCGGCCCAGGGCGGCGGCGTCCTGCCTGCGGGTCCGGCGGCCGGTGACGGCTACCCCCAGATCGGCGGCAGCACCCAGCACTTCCCGCCAGCCGCCGGCTACCTGCTGTGCCGTACCGCCGGAGGTGCGGCGCCTGGTACGCAGCCGTCGCTTGAGCAGCAGGATGGCCAGCAGCGGCCCGAACAGGACCACGAGGGGCAGCGACGCAAGTCCAAGGATGCGCAGGAAGCCTGAGACACTCTCCCAGAGGTCCTCGTCCTTTTCGTCGGCGTCCTGCGGATCCGCTGCCGTGTCCGGCGGCAGCTCAGCCGGTTCCTGGGGCGGGGGCGGCGGCTGCAGCACCTGCGGCTTGGGGGTGGACTTGGGCTGCTGCTGCGGCGGGACGGGTTCATTGTCCTCATCCGGCGTGGGGAAGAAAGGAACCCAGCCGACGCGTTCAAACTCCACTTCCACCCAGGCATGGACGTCGTCGCCGGTAATGTCGATCCTCCCGGGTGTCCCGTCCAGCTCCTCCCAGTCCGGGTAGAAGCCCATCACCACGCGTGCCGGAATCCCCAGTTTCCGGGCCATGAGCGCCATGGCCACGGCATACTGCTCGTCGTCGCCCACCATCTGCTCGGCGTCGAGCAGGCCAACCATCCGGGCGGCGCCGTGTCCGGGGAGGGAGGGCGTCTGGCCGTCCTTGCCGTTGCTGAAGTAGCCCTCCGTAGCCAGGATTTGCTGCAGCTGCCGGACCCGCTGGATGGGGGTGGTTTCCTCGCCGGCGAACTCCGCTGCCTTGGCCCCGATGATTGGCGGATCCTGCTGCAGGCGCGGCATGGCGGTCTGGGCGAAGCCGTACTGGGCCAGCTGCGCGTCGTCGTACTCCTCCGGGAAACTGACAGCCATTTCATAGCTGTCGCCCGAACGCACACCGGAGGTGGAGAGCATCGTGCTGGTTCCGGCGTCGTGGTAGAGGCCGGCCGCGATCTCCCGGGCGCGGTCACCGCCGGGGCTCAGGGCATGGACCTCACCCCCGGAGGGCAGCCACGCTCCGCTGTAGTCCCGGATCTCGAACCGGAGAGCCGCGGCTGTTCCGTTGTCTGCGCCGCCGCCAAGTGCCCCGGCGTCTCCCACCCGGGCAAACCCGCCGGCAGCCTCGCCGCTGACGTTGTACACCACCCCGTCATAAGCGTCCATCGCCGCGAGACGGACCCGCTGGCCCTCGGGCAGTCCCTGGACGGTGAACAGCGTGGTGTCCGAGTTGTCCTTCACATAACGGCGGAAGTCGGTGAGCGGGCTGGGAAAATTAAAAAGGTCGACGGGCGGTTCAACGGTGTCACGGAGGACTTTGCGGTCCAGATCGGTTCCCAGCAGCGGCGCTGCCGCCAGAGAGACAGCTGCGGCTGCGGCTATCACTGCACCGCCGTAAATCCGGCGGCGCAGCCGGGCCGCCTTGGCCGGGGCCGAACTCAGGGCCGCCTGTGGTGCCGCGGCGGCTGACTGCACCCGGGCCCGCCGGTAGGAGAGAAAAACCAGCAATCCGGCAGCGAGCAGCAGGGCACGCAGTCCGGGCAGCGGCGCGTCCTTGGTGCCGAAGGCAATCCCGGCGGCGAACAGGGCCAGCACGGGAAGAGCCGGCCAGTACGCGCCCCGGACCCGCCAGGCCAGCAGACCGGCGGCCAGCGCTGTGAGCAGGCTGAGCAGGAACGGAACCACCAGCATGCCGCCCGCGGTGCCCACAGGCGGGGCAACGGTCAGCAGGTCTTTCCACGCGAAAACGAGACCCTGGGCCAGCACCCGGAGTGATGCAGGGGTGGGAAGGACCCCGGCTGCAGCTTCGACGGGTGCTGCCAGCGCGGATCCCAGGAGGAGGTAGGTGCCGCCAGCGGCTCCGGCGGTGGTCCAGGTGCCCCACCGGCGGGCAGCAGCCAGCGCGGCCAGGGCCAGTCCAAGGATGATGCCGCCCAGCCCGGCAGCGAGGTAGCGGGGGTCTCCGCCGAAGCTCGGGCCGAAGCCCAGCACGCCGGCAAACAGCAGCAGCCCCAGGGCCGCGGCCTCCAGCCCACGCCGGAGCATGCCGGGACCCGGAAGCCAGGTACCTGCCGGTTTGGTGCTGCGCGGGCGGTGCCGTTCCCGCGGCCGGAGGGGTGCCTGAGTGCTCACGCCGTGCCCTTTCGGATCAGTGCCGGCAGGTCATCGAGGCTGCCGCAGGTCAGCACCGTGAGGTCGGCGATGTCCCGCCGGCCCGGAGCCTCACCCTCGACGCACCGGACTGCAAGGGTTCGGATGCCCGGCGGGATCGCCGCAGCCGCTGAGCGCAGTTCACCGGCGCCGGGCACGGAGCCGGTCACCAGGATGACCACGGACGCGTTGGGCACGGTGTCAGCCGTGAGCGCCGCGAGGTCCCGGATTCCTTCCCTCCGGTCAGCAGTTTCAAGCCGCGTCATTCCGTCCAGCAGAATGGTCCCGCTCCCGCTGCGCAGCAGACCGTCCTGGGTCAGCATGCTCAGGTCCCGCTGCTCCCGGAGGGCCTGCAGGCCCAGGGAACCGGCAGCGGAGACGGCCAGCTCAAATTCCTGCTCGGAGCCGTAGTCTGCACCGCGTGCTGAAAGGGCAACGGCCAGATGGGATCGCCGGGTCTCCTCAAACTGACGGACCATCAGGGTGCCGGTCCGGGCGGTGGTTTTCCAGTGGATGTGCCGCCGGTCGTCCCCGGGAACGTACTCGCGCAGTGCATGGAACGAAACGTCCGCGGTGCTCAGGTCACGGGTTGGCAGGCCTTCCAGGTCCTTGATGAACCCGGTGGCCGATCCCTGCAGGTTCACGGTCCGGGGATGGACAAACAGGTCCACCGGGTCCGTCCACCGCAGCCGCCGTCCAAGCAGGCCAAAGGGATCCCGGCGCACCGATTCCACCGGCCCCACCACAATCACTGCCCGTTTCTGGGTTGGAATCCGGAACAGTTCCTCGTGCTCCTCCCCCGGAGCCATGCGCGGCAGTTCGAAGACTGCGGTGGCAGCGCCTACGGGAAGTTCCAGCAGGGCCGGGAGCAGCAGCCGCGCACCGGGATTGCCGACTGTCAGGGATCCGACGGCGTCGTCCCCCACTGCCACCCGGGTACGGGCCAGGTCCAGGCGCACGGAGTAGGCCTGGCGCCCCAGGACAAAGACGACGGCGGCGGCAAACACCAGCGACAGAGCCAGCGCCGCGATCAGCGCCTCCTGCCACCCCAGCAGTCCCCCGGCCAGCCAGCACGCGCCGGCCAGGGCTGCCATTGTCCAGCCGAGCGGCGTGACGCCGGCGGCAGCCGTTGCCGGGGCACGGAGAAAGGCAGCGGGGATCCGGGGGAAACTGGGCACGCGGGTGTTCCTAGGCGTTCACGCGCTGCTGCGGCGCTGCGGTGGAGGCGAGCACCTGGTCCAGGACGGCAGAGGCGGTGGCGCCGGCGAACTCTGCTTCGGGGTCCATGACGAGCCGGTGGGTGAAGACGCTGGGTGCCAGCGTGAGCACGTCGTCGGGCAGCACGTAGTTGCGCCCCTCTGCCGCGGCCCACACCTTGGCGGCACGGACCATGGCAAGGGCGCCTCGGACGCTGACGCCCAGCCGGGTTTCAGGCGCTTCCCGGGTGGCAGCGGTCAGGTGCGCAATGTACTCGAGCACGGCAGTGTCGGTGTGCACGGTCGCCGCCAGGTCGGCCATGTCCCGAACGGCGGCGGACGTGATGACGGCAGTCAGCGCAGCGGAGCGGTCCCGCGTGGCGGATCCGGCGAGCAGTTCCACGGTGGCGGCGTGATCCGGATATCCCATGGACGTCTTGATCAGGAACCGGTCCAGCTGCGCCTCCGGCAGGCGGTAGGTGCCGGCCTGCTCGATCGGGTTCTGCGTCGCGATCACCATGAAGGGGCGCTCCTGCGTGTAGGTGGTGCCGTCCACGGTGACGCGTGATTCTTCCATGACTTCCAGCAGGGCCGACTGGGTCTTGGGCGAGGCACGGTTGATTTCATCCGCCAGCACCACGTTGGCGAAGATCGGTCCGCGGTGGAATTCGAAGGCCTGGGTCTTCTGGTCGTAAATGGTGATGCCGGTGACGTCCGACGGCAGCAGGTCCGGGGTGAACTGGATGCGGGAGGTGGTTCCCTGCACCGTGGCGGCCAGGGCGCGGGCCAGCATGGTCTTGCCCGTGCCGGGGGCGTCTTCGAGCAGCACATGTCCTTCGGCCAGCATGGAAGTGAGGATCAGCCGCACGGCCTGCGGCTTGCCCAGCACTGCCTGGCCAACGTTGGTGACCAGCTTGGCGAAGGTCTCAGCGAACCAGGCGGCCTGTTCTTCGGTCATGGACATGGTGGTGTTCCCCTAGGTGGTGCGGATGGAGTGTTTCGAAGCGGGTTCAGCATCGGCCCATCCCGCCGGGCGGGTTGAAGCCGAAGCTGGTATGGATGCCCTTGATGTGCAGGCCGTTGTTGCTGGCGTTCGGACCGGAGTGCTGGCGGTACCAGACTTCTCCGCTGCTGCGCACGATATAGCAGCGGGTCTCGATCCGGTCATTGGTGTACGCCCAGTGACCGCCAACGCAATTGCCGCCCACGAAGTTGGTGCTGCCCACGGGGTCCATGCAGGTGCGGCGGTCGCCTCCCAGCTGGTTGCCCACGGTCAGCGTCCAGGTGGCCGGCGGCGGTTCGCTGCCGGTCCGCGCGGAGGCTTCCGCGATTCCGCCGGCGGTGCCCTGCGAGTTCAGCACCCGGACCCGGATGCTTACCGTCTGCTCGTATCCATTGCCGACACTGCGGCTGCCGGAGACTCCCACGTTCTCCCAGCCGCCGCCGTTGACGGAGATCTGGACCTGCGCGACGTCGTGCGCGTTCTGGTTGGGCGGGCCCCAGGAAAGAGTGGCCGTGCGGCTTCCCTGCCCGCCATTGGATCCCGACGCCGACGGCGTGCCGGGGCTGCCGAATACTTTGACGCCGCCCGACGCCGCAGAGGCGGCACTGTCGTAGGAAGAACCGTCGGAATTCACGACGGCTGTCAGCCGAGCAGTGATCGTGGCCCCGTTGCTGAAGCCGGTGATTTCCTGGCCGCTGATGACCATCATTGAACGGCCGTCGCTGAAGCTTGCGCGGTAGCTGATTTCCTCTGCCCGGGCGCCGTTGCGGGCGCCGGGTGCAAGCGGGGTGAAGGTAATTGTGACGGCACGTCCCTCGGCCCCGGTGCGCGATGCTGCCAGGGACGGAGCTGCGGGAGCATCCGGAACGCCAACGGCGCGGCGCGGCGCGGAGGCCTGTCCCCAGCTGCTCCAGCCGGCCTTGTTATAGGCACGGACGGCGTAGGAGTAGTTCTGTTCCGAGTTGTCCACCCGCACCGTCATGTTCGAAGCAGCACCGGCCTCCAGGGTGCGTACGAGGGTGGAGCCGCGGTATTCGCGCAGCTCGTAGGCGGTAACGTCCGCACCGTTGGCAGCGGCGTCGGGCCAGTCCACCGTCAGCTGGCTCTGGACGCCGACGGAACTGGCTTTCGCCGTCGTCGGCGTCCCGGGCACTCCCGGCACACCGGCGGGAATCTCAGGAGACGAGTAGTCGCTGAACCCGGACGGTTCCGGGGCCGCGTTGCGTGCCTGGACCCGCACCCGGTAGCTGGTGCCGTTCGCCAGGCCGGTCCAGGTGGTCCGGGTCATGGACGCCGGAACGGTTTTCTGTGACGCGCCGCCCGGCGGCGCCGGAGAGATCTGCAGGTCGTAGCTTTCGATCGGCGAGCCGTCGTTGGCCGGAGCTGTCCAGGTGATGTCCAGCTGCCGGTCACCGAAGGCAAGGCTCGGCGGGGCGGGCTGGGCCGGCTGGGTGTCCGGGCGGGCGGCAGCGGACTGGGGTGACGGGTCCGAGGTTCCGTTGGCGTTCGTGGCCGTCACCGCGAACGTGTACTCCACGTTGTTCGTCAGTCCGGTCAGGGTGCAGGTAGTGGCCGGGCATTGCTGGGTGAAACCGCTGCTGCCGGTGACGGTGTAACCGGTGATGGGAGACCCGTTGGCGGCCGGCGGGTCCCAGGCGAGGACCACCGTGCGGCTGCGCGTGCTTTCCACCACCGGAGTGGACGGCGCGTCGGGGCGCCCCTGCACGGAAAGCCTGATCTGTGCCGAAGCCTGGCGGTCCGCCTGCCCGGTCTTGTCCTCCACCCGGTACTGCACGCTCATGCTTCCGACAAAGTCGGCGTCCGGGGTGACCACGATCGAATCGCCCTGCACCACGGCCGTACCGTTGCCGTCAGCGGTTGCTTCCAGGATCCGCAGCGGGGTGTCCGGGAACGGATTGTCGTCGTTGGCAAGTACGTCCACGGTGACCGGGCGGCCCTGGACGGCGTCGTCCACTGAATCGTCGGCGGCGACCGGCAGCGGCCTGGTGGACGCGAGCACCGTAAGGTCAACGCGGCCCGGCACCGGGTCGCTGCGCCCGTCCGTGACGGTGACGGCGAGCTGGCCCAGGGTGCCGACGGCGGCGCCGTCGGCAGCTGCGACCTCCAGGACGGTTCCGGAAAGCCGTGCCTCGAAGCCTTCCGGGACCGGACCGGCCAGGGCGAAGCTCAGGCGTCCGTCGTCTTCCGGGTTCGGGTCGGTGGCGAGCGGCGCCAGGTCAAGCCTGACTGCTTCCTCGCCCTTCGCTGCCTCCAGCGAGCCCGGGTTCATGACCGGGGGAAGATTCTGTTCGGGGAGCGGCGTCACATTGATCAGGACGGTGAGGGTCGCCTTGAGCCCCTCCGGGTCATCCGGGCCCGAGCCGTCAGTGACTTCGAAGGTGATCGCGCCCAGGCCTGAGTAGTCCTCGTCAGCGGTGTAGGCCAGGGTGTCCTCGTCCGCGACCCAGGTGTCCCGGTTGGAGGAACCGATCGCGCTGACCTTGGCGGTCTCGGTGATCCGGGGTGTCCTGCCCTCGCGCACTTCCACGAGGTCCCCCAGTTCCAGGTCCAGGGTGTCCCCGGCCTGGACTTCCTGGACGGCGCTGCTGGCCAGCGTCGGATACTGGGCGCTCAGGCCGGGAACCCAGAGCACCGCCGTCGCGGTCCCGCCGTCCATGTCCTGGACGGTGTAGGGAATGGCCTGGGCTTCCTCTGTCAGTTCCACCCGCACGCTGTCTCCCACCACGGACGCAGTGGTACGGGAGGGGTCTACTGAAACCTGCAGGTCCTCGGCTACGCCGTCCGGATCCTCATCGTTCTCCAGCACCGCAGCATCCACGGCGGTCCGGCCCCGGATCTCGGAAACCTCCACCCGGTCATCGCGGGCGATGGGGGCCAGCAGTTCAGCGTTCGGATCGGAGACGACGGCGACGTTGCCGTTCGCGGAGCCGCCCCGGTTGTCCTTCACGGTGTAGCGGACGTTGTAGGTGCCTGCCTCCGCCGGCACGGTGAAGCGAACGCGGGGTCCGTCGGCGCGGGCGTCCATCGATTCTTCCTGGCTGGTCACGCCGTCCGGGTCCAGGGAAAGCGGATCGCCGTCGGGGTCTGAATCGTTGGCCAGGACCGGTACAGCAACCTCCCGCCCGGGACGCACGCTGACGGCGTCGTTCACTGCCACCGGTTTCTGGTTTGCCTCCGCTGCCGGGGCAATGCCCACCCGCACGGTGCCGGAGTTCACCAGCCCCAGCCGGTCCCGGACGGTATAGGTGAAGGAGTCGGTGCCTGCTCCCGAGGCGGAGGCCGTGTAGTCGATGTAGTCAGGGCCGGGAACCGCGGCGCCCTGTGCGGGGGCGGCAGCGATTCCGTCCAGGAAGACCGAGTCGCCGTCCGAGTCGAGCCCGTTCAGGGGCACCGGTATGCGCACAGTGGTCCCGGCGATTGCCCGTCCCTCCAGGTTCCGCGGAACCGGCGGCGTATTCTTCTCGTCGTCCCGGGGCAGGATGTTGATCCGCACCTGCGCCGAGTCGCTCTGGCCGGTGGAGTCGCGGACCTCGTAGATGGCGTACACGGTTTTAGCCGTCTCGCCCGCAACAAAGCGGAGCGTGTTCTCCGAGACGAAGAGCTGTCCGTCTGCAGGGTCAACACCCTGCGGCAGCACGGGGTTGAGGGTCAGTTCATCGCCGGTCGGCGAGGTGTCGTTTTCGAGGACGGCGATGTCCACGACGTCCCCGACCCGCACCGTGGCAGTATCCGCCGAGGCTGCGGGCGGCAGCAGTGTTTCCGGCGGTTCCACCGGCAGCACGCTCACCTCGCCGCTGGCGCTGGCCGTGCCGTTGGAGACGGTGTAGCGGATGGCTCCCTGCTGCTGCATGCCCCGGACGTCGTGGATCTGCAGAATGTTGTGGTCCAGCACCTCCACGTCCAGCGGCGAACTCGCACCGGTGTTCACGGACTGGACCACCAGCACCCCTCCGGTGGGATCGGTGTCGTTGCCCAGCACATCCACGAGCACGCTTCCGCCCCGGGGAAGCAGGGCCACGTCGCGGACCGCCACTGGTGCGCCCTGCCGCCCGGACTCTGCAGCATCAACGCGGATCAGGCCCGCGGCACTCTGCGGCCCGTTCGTCACCAGGTATTCAAGGTAGTAGGTCGACGCCGCCGCGGGAGTAAAGGAAACAGCTCCCGTTTCATAGTTCGGTACCAGCTCCGAACCGTCGTCGTCCTCCGGGTCCACCCGGGCCAGGCTGAGCTGTCCGCCGGCCGGATCCAGGTCATTCTGCAGCGGATAAAGGGTGACGGCTTCGCCGACCGTGGCGGTGAAGTGGTCGAAGTTGGTTACCGGCGGGAGCACACCGGCCGGGCGGACGTCGAAGGTCACGGTTCCGGTTGCCGTCTCCGTGCCGTCCGAAACGGTAACCGCCACGTCCTTCACGCCCTGGGTCTTGCCGATGTCGCGGAAGGTCAGCAGCCCGTCGGAGCGGCTGCGCACCTGGTCGCCGTCGGCGGTTGGCTCGGCAGAGAGCAGGACCAGGTCATCGCCGTCGGGGTCCATCCAGTCATTAAGGATGTTCTGGCTGACGGACTTGCCCTCTTCCACCAGGATGCGGGTTGAGCGCCGGGGTTCGGGCGGAGCGTTCTCGCCTGCGCCTCGGACCTGGATGGTAGCCGTGGCGGAAGCGGTTCCGCCCCGGCCGTCACTGACCTCGTAGGTGAACGTGCTGGTGCCGGAGGCATCGGCGGGAACCACTACCTGGAGCCCGGCCCCGTTGTAGATTTCCTGGACCACGCCCGCGGCCGGCTGCTCGCCCGTGGGCGTAACGGTCAGCAGGTCACCGTCCGGGTCGGTGTCGTTGTCCAGGACGTTCAGGATGGTGGTGCGGCCGGCCCGGACGCCGAAGCGGTCATCGGAAGCCACCGGCGGACGGTTCTCCCCGGTACGGTCCGGGAGCGTGTTGACCGGGTTCTCGCTGGCGGATTCCTCTTCGTCGTCGCTGGAGTCCTGCTTGGGCGGAATAACGTCGCCCCAGTTGTCCACGAGCTGCATGTTCTCCAGCACCAGCCACACGTTGCCGCCGTTGATGTCATTGAGCACCACCACTGAGCGGTTGACGCGGAAAACCAGGTCCGAGGACGCTCCGATTCCGGGGATGTCCTCGCGGAGGTTGTCGGCCTCCTGCGCGCAGTTCCGCACATAGGACCCGGCACCGGACCAGGCGGCGTGCACGCAGCCGTCCACCAGAACGGGAGGCGCGGGTGTGCCGCCTCCGGCTATTTCGGTAACGGTTGCAGCAGATCCGTTCAGTGGCTGCTCGATGAGCGCGTTTGAGGTGGCGAGGGCCACGGAGTCAGCGCCGGGGCCGGAGTCCTGCAGCCTGGCCCCGCGGGTGTCATCGAACTCCACGGTGCGGCCGCCGGGCAGCACCATGGTGCCCGACTCGGCGTCGAAGACCACTGCCTTGTTTCCCACAGCGGCGACCTGCACATCGCCGAATCCTTTCAGTTCCTCGGCGTCGGTGATCAGCGGGTCGCCGTAGCTGCCGTCATCGGCAACCTCAAAACTGTAGATCCGGCCGCCGCGCGGGTCAGCCACCACAGCCGTTCCCTCCGGGGAAACGCCGGCAGCGGCGCCGGGTGCGTTTTCAACGGCAGGTTCAAGCTCGGTATCGCTGAAGAATGGAAGGGACCCGGTGCTGGTCAGCCAGACATTTCCGGCTGCGGGATCGGTAACGGCCACGGCGCTGCCGCCCTGGCTGAGAACCGCCGACGCCGGAAGCTGGACCTCGGTGCCGCGCGCCACGTTGGCGACATCCACCGGGGAAACCTTGGACTGGTCAGTGTTGGCGTGGAAGACGGCGCCCTCATGCTGGCTGAGGTCGAACCTGTCGCTGTTCGCTGCGTAGGCGCCGTCGAGCATCCGGGAGGGGTAGTTTAGGTGGCCAACCATGCCCTGGGTCTGGTTGGTGACCCATACGCCGCCGTCGTTGAGGTCCACGTCCGCGCGGGCGAATCCGGGATACAGGATGGCCGTCGCCACCAGCGCTGCGGCTGCTGCCACGGCGGAGCCGGCCGAGATGGCTTTCCGGTGCGTACGCAGACGCGCAGGCACAGCCCCCCTCAATGCTGACACGTAGTTCCCCCTGTTGCATTCCCCAATAGCCGTGCCGGTTCTTCAGCGCCGGTAGATATGCGGTGTCCAGTCGCACGGCGGCAGCAGAACGGCAGGCAGACGGACCTAGTGTGCCATATTGCTAATCTTCCTGCCCAAATCGTTACCGGCGGGGGCGGGAGTCGCGCAGGTTGCGGGGGCCGGGCGGGGTGCGGCGGGCGGGCGGCGT
>NZ_JAMWKK010000014.1:0-127155 GCF_035792275.1 Arthrobacter koreensis
CCGCTTCGCCAACAGGGACACCCGAACACACCAAGTCCACAAAATCCGTTCGGACATGTGAGGCAAAGACCTTGACCATCAAACGCTCCATCAATCAGAACGTTGCAACGACCATATGACTTCACCCCCTCAAAAGAGCCGTAACTGGCCTCTCGATTTTGGTTCCGGGGGTTCCGGGGGTCCGGGGCAGCGCGGGTCAGAGGAGGAGCAGCAACCGCTCGCCGAGCAGGACGAGCGCCACGCACACCATCAGGATTCCGCTGCCCAAGGTGACCGCCCGGGCAGCGGCGGGCCGGGAGCGCAGCAGCCGCCGGGCGCCGAGTGCCACCAGCGTGTAGACCAGCACGGACACCCCGAAGTGGGACAGCCCCAGCACCAGCGACTGCAGCGGCAGTGCAAGCGCGGCGGCCGGGTCCACAAACTGCGGGATCAGTGCGAGATAGAGGAGCAGGGCTTTTGGATTGGTGCCGGAAGTTCCCAGCCCTTTCAGGAATTCCCGGCGCTCGACGGCGCGGCGGGAGCGTACCGGCGCGCGCACTGCCAGCGCCACAGATCCGCCGGAACCGGAACCGGTCTCCGCAGACGGTTCCGGCTGCCCTTCGGCCGCGGGCACCGGCGTCGTGATTCCGTCAGTGAACCCGGTACCGCGCCATGACCGCATGGTGGAGATGCCCAGCCACAGCAGGTAGGCGGCGCCGGCCAGCGTCAGGCCGGTGAGGAGGCCGGGCGAGGCCGCGATGAGTGCGGCGAGACCAGCAACGATCAGCGCGGTGTGGAAGAGGTAGCCGGTGCACAGTCCGGCTACCGAGGGGGTCACGCGCCGTGAGCGCAGGCCGGAGGAGATGCAGTACGCCCAGTCAGCGCCCGGGGTCATGGCCAGGGTGATCGAAACGGCCGCGAAACCCGCGAGCTGCGAAAAATCCATTCCTCAACCCTAGGAAAAACCCCGCGCGAAGTGCTGACCTAATTGCCCCCTGCCAAGCCTGTTTCCGGTACGATTTTTGCGTGATTGATGCCATAGACCGGGAAATTTTGCGCATACTTCAAAAAGACGGACGAATGAGTGCGACGGCGGTGGCCGCCGAGGTGGGGCTGACCGTAGCGCCCTGCCACCGCCGCATCAAGGAGCTTGAACGCGCCGGCGTGCTCACGGGGTACCGCGCCGTGGTGGCTCCCGCCCCCGTCGGGCTGGGCTTCCAGACCCTGGTGTTCGTGACCCTGCGTGACAGGGCGCAGATGCTGGCGTTCGAAAAGGAACTGGGCCGGCACGAGCAGATCGTGAAGGCGGACCGCCTCTTCGGGGACCCGGATTTCCTGCTCAAAGTGATGGCGGCGGACCTTCCCGGCTACCAGCAGTTCTACGACGATGTACTGGTGAACCTGCCCGGGGTGGAGAAGCTCACCAGCACCATCGTGATGAAAACCGTCAAGGAAGAAGCCGGTCTGCCGCTGTGAGATGACCGGCCGGTGACCGTCCCGTAAATTGGAACCCATGCCAGTGCAGCAGGAGCACCTCACAGTCTCGGTCGGCGAGGGCACAGTCAGCGCCGTTTTCGCGCAGCCCGCCGACGCGTGGGCGTCCATGGTGGTGGCACACGGCGCCGGGTCGGGCATGGAACATCCCTTCCTGACCGGTTTCACCGACGCAATGAACGACGGCGGTGTGGCCACGTGGCGGTTCAACTTCCCGTATCGGGAGGCCGGGAAGAAGTTCCCGGACCGCGCCCCGGCAGCCATTGCGGCGTGGCGGGCAGTCATGTTCGCTGCCGAGGACAACGCCGACGGCGTGCCCGTATGGGCCTGCGGCAAGTCCTTCGGCGGCCGGATGGCGTCCATGGCCGTGGCTGACGGGATGCAGGCCGCCGGGCTCGTGTACCTGGGCTATCCGCTGCACCCGCCGGGCAAGCCGGAGAAGCTCCGCGACGAGCACCTCTACGGGCGTACCCTGCCGATGCTCTTCCTGCAGGGCACCCGGGATCCGTTCGCGCTGCCGGGCGAGCTGGAACCGGTGGCTGAAAGGATCGGGCCGAACGCCGTCGTTGAACGCGTTGAAGGCGGTAACCACATGTTCGAGGTGAAGGGGAACAAGCGTCCGCAGGATGTGATCGGCGCGGAACTGGCAGCACCCGTGCTGGAGTTTATCAAGCGGCACTCCGGTTAGCCTCAGGGGCCGCAACCTTCGTGCAGATAACGCCGCTCAGCGGCCGCCGGCCCAAACCCTCGCGCAGATAACGCCGTTTTGAAGCTCCCAGAGGAGCGTCTACTGACCGAAGGTTGTCCGTGCAGGGCTCTATACGACGTCAACTGCCCGATGGTTTGCTGTCGGTTTGCTGTCGGCGGTTTTCGCCCCGGCAACACGTCAGCTGAGCCCTGCCCAGCCAACTACCTTGTCTTTCCTTCAGAGGCCGGACTTCCCGGACGGCCCGCGTCATGCAGCGAACCGCGGGTGAACCGGGCATGAACAGTGCCGTTCCGTTTTGACCCCGCTGCCCGGCACTGCCACGATCAGAACAGATCAGACGGCAGCCGCGAGGTGCCGCCGTCGTTGTTTACTGCCTTCACCGCGGGCCGCGGTGACTTTCCAGGAGGACCCTTTGCCGCACCTTTCCGCCCTGCAAGCCGTGTTCTGGGACATGGACGGCACCCTGGTGGACACCGAACCGTACTGGTTCGCTGCCGAGAAGGAACTGATGGGCCGGTTCGGCGTCAGCTGGAGCGATGAGCAGGCCATGGAACTGGTGGGCAACGCTCTGCCCGATTCCGCCCGCGCACTTCAGGACGCCGGTGCAGACCTGGGTACCCGGGAAATCCTCGATACGCTTCTAGCCAGTGTTGTCCGGTCCGTGCAGGAGGAAATCCCCTGGCGTCCCGGCGCCCGCGAACTGCTGGCCGAACTTTATGCCGCCGAAATTCCGTGCGCCATGGTGACCATGAGCGAGTCGCTCCTGGCCCAGGTCATTGCCGACCAGCTGCCCGAAGGGACCTTCCGGTTCCTGGTCACTGGAGAACTGGTGGTCAACGGCAAACCCGATCCGGAGCCCTACCTGCTGGCAGCCAAACTGATGGGCGAAGAGCTGGGCACATCCCTGGACCTGGACCGGGTCGTTGCCGTGGAGGATTCGCTGCCGGGTGTTGCCTCGGCCAAGGCGTCCGGCGCCGTCACCATTGCGGTGCCCAACGCCGTCGATGTCCCCGAGCAGCCCGGGATCACCCGCTGGGAAACCCTTTCCGGCCGCACCGCTGCGGATCTGCAGGCGCTGGTGGCCGAGCGGGTTTCGGCTTCGGCCTAGCTGTTACGACGCCTCACCGTGAGCCCAGCGGATTTCGAGCGGTTACATGGCCCGCAGAGAATCTGAAGATTGCCCTCGGTGCTGTTGCCACCCATGGCAACTGGGATGATGTGGTCAAATTGCAGTTCTGACGACGAATCACACTCTTGACAGCGCCCTCCATCCCTCAGCCACACGAGCTGCTTCAAATCGTCCGGGATGCGCTCGCGTTTCGTGTTATGCCTTGGTGCCGAACCCATTGCGACGATCGCCTGAGCCCGGTCCATCTGCTGCCGTTGGCGCTGTTCCTTGGCAGTGATCAACGCGTACACCTGATCTGCGTTGAACCCCTCGGATTCCCAGTAAAACCTGTCCCGATAGTGCCAGTAACGACGAGCACCTATGCGTGCCACTAGCTTGGGATATTGTCTCTGCCTTTCATAATGATCCAGAAATTCACGCTCACTGATTTTCCTCAGTTCATAAGACTTCTTACCAACCGTGATGACAGCGGGACCGTTACCGGTCCAGAAGCTTCTGCGATGGCTGAAAGCAACATTTTCGGCTCTTCTGAGCATCCCCTAGCCCTAAGGTCCTAGTCCGACAATTACAGACATCATTGCGCACTCATTGCTGCAGATATGTGCAAAACGCTTAGACGGGTTGATGCATTGGGCGCTTACCCCTTATAGCCCCTGCTCTTCGAACGGCGTGTGCTGGTGGACCTTCAGCTTCCACGCACCGTTTTCCTTGGCGTAAACGCTGCTGAGCAGGGCCGAGTAGGGGGTTCCGTTGCGGTCGGCCCGCACCTGGTAGGTGAGGACACCGGCGTCGTCCCCCAGATAATCCTCCCGGGGCTCGATGATCTCGAACGCCGTCCAGGGCGGGCCGCCCATCGACTCGACGATCTGCTGCCGGTCGGTGATCCGCAGGCCGTTGGTTAGCAGGACCACGGGCTGGCTGGCCAGCACCTCGGAGTAGAAGGCCGTTGCTTCTTCCGGCCCGGTGGACAGAGCGTGCCAGCCGGCCGTTTCAAGTTCCACGAGTTCGTTTTCCATGGTCCGGGAGTGTAGACGGGCCGCCGCGGGTGGAACAGTGAAGCCGGAAACTCGGGGCCGGAATATCCGAAGCACCGCGGGCGCTGATCCTCTTGTGAAGAAGATTGGATTCCTTTCCTTTGGCCACTACCAGGACGTCCCGGGTTCCCTGACGCCCACGGCCGGTGATGCGCTGCTCCAGGCCATCGACCTGGCCGTTGCGGCTGAAGAAGTCGGCGCCGACGGTGCGTTTGTGCGCGTGCACCACTTCGCGCCGCAGCAGGCCTCGCCGTTCCCGCTGCTGGCCGCGATGGCCGCCCGGACCAAGCGCATCGACTTGGGCACCGGCGTGATCGACATGAGGTATGAAAACCCTCTTTATATGGCCGAAGAAGCCGCGGCCACGGACCTGATCAGCGGCGGCCGGCTGCAGCTCGGCATCAGCCGGGGATCCCCCGAGCCCGCACTGCGCGGCGCCGAATCGTTTGGCTATGTGCCCGGTGAGGGACAGACCGACGCCGACATGGCCCGCCACCACACCGAAATCTTCCGCGCAGCCATCACCGGACAGGGTATGGCACCGGCAAACCCGCAGATGGCCGGGCACACCGGCCTGCTGCCAATTGAACCTCAGTCCCCCGGCCTCCGGGACCGGATCTGGTGGGGTTCAGGCACCCGCGCGACGGCGAAGTGGACCGGTGAACAGGGCATGAACCTGATGAGCTCCACCCTGCTCACCGAGGACACCGGCGTCCCCTTCGATGAACTGCAGGCTGAGCAGATCCACGCTTACAAAGAGGCTTGGGCCGCTGCCGGACATCACGGGCAGGGCAAGGTCTGCGTCAGCCGAAGCATCATTCCGCTGGTCAGCGAGCAGGACCGGCGCTACTTCGGTGTCCGCGCCCAAGTTGAAGGCCGGGACCAGGTGGGACGGCTGGAAGGCGGTCTGGCACGGTTTGGCCGCAGCTATGTGGGCGAACCGGATGTGATTGCCAAGGAACTGGCCGACGACGCCGCCGTCCAGCTCGCGGACACCGTGCTGGTCACCGTGCCGAACCAGCTCGGCGTTGACTACAACGCGGCGCTGCTGGAGAACATCGTCAAGCTGGTGGCCCCCGACGCCGGCTGGCGGTAGCCGGCAGGCTTATTCGGAGGCTCCGGTGACGGCGGCCGTGATCACTGCGCCGGGGCCTCCCTCAAAGAATCCGTTCAGGCGGATTCCATTGATGCGCTCGAGCGGTGCGGCCAGCGGCACCGTATGCGGTTCACTGTTGCAGGCCAGCGTGATCGGGTCGAGGCCGGTCCACAAGGACTCTGTGCGCACCATGACTCCAAAGCCTGCTTCACCGTCTCCGAAGCAGGCGACGCTGATGCCGTCGATGCGAACCTCGGACGCATAGTCCAGAGTTACTCCTTGTTCCTCGTGCAGTTCCCCGTGTACCTCCTCGTTCTGTTCGGCGCGCCAGCCGCCGCCGAGGTAACCCGCGCCCGCCGACGCGGCCGTGGTGAAGGCGTCCGCCTGCGCCTGCGCTGCCTCCCAGTCAGGTTCCGGGGATGCGGTGCAGGACACCAAGCCGATCGAGAGCGTGGCAGGAAGAACGAGCAGGTATCGGCGGCGCATGACGGGAGCCTAACACCGTCAAGCTCACGGCGCCGGACGGCAGGTGCCGTCTCATTTCACGGCTTGGACCGCCGTCGTCCTCCAAATCCAAATGGCAGAAACTGCTCGTTTGAACGCTCAAACGGGCAGTTTCTGCCATCTCGATTTGGGGAGGGCGTCCGCTACTTCCTGCGGCCGAAGATCAAGGACGCGAGCGCCGTAGCAGCAGTGACCGTGTAGACCGAGGGCCAGGCACCGAGCTTCTTGGCCAGCGGGTGGGACAGGCCGAACGCCGCCACGTAGGTGGAGGTGAGGGCCACGGCGGTGCCCGTGCCGGCGTCGCGCTTCCACAGGGCGAACGCGGCTGCACCGGCCGCGGCGAGCACAGCGCCGCCGAGCTGGCGGTTACCGGTGTCGCGGGCGGTCTTGAAGCCGCCGATCAGGCCGGCGGACGTGATGAGCGGGGTCAGCAGGGATGCCACGGTTATCTCCTTGGGTTGGACTGCTTCCAGCCTAACCCCGCCCATCGAGAGGCCAGTTACGGCTCTTTTGAGGGCCCTAAAGAGCCGTAACTGGCCTCTCGGTGGGTGAGGTTCAGTTCGGACCCCTACCTATCTGCGGCACGGCGGCGTTTACTGGAACCTTCCAAAACGCAACCACAAAGGAGTGGGACATGGGTGAGTCTGCCGCCGTCGAAACCTGGCTCGACGCCTTCAACACTGCGCTGACCTCGCGGAACACTGCAGCCGCCGCGGACCTGTTCGAAGAAGACGGCCTCTGGCGCGACTTCGTTTCCTTCACGTGGAACCTCAAGACGCTCGAGGGCCGCGGGGAAATCACCGACATGCTCGACGCCGTCCTGGACCACGTGCAGCCCGCCGGCTGGGAGCTGACCGAGCAGCCAACCGAGGCGGACGGCGTGACCGAAGCGTGGGTCAGCTTTGAGACGGCTGCCGCCCGGGGATGGGGACACCTGCGGCTGCGGGACGGCAAGGCGTGGACCCTGCTGACCACCATGCAGGAGCTGAAGGGCTTCGAGGAGCAGAAGGGCACCAACCGTCCCAAGGGCGTGGAGCACACGGTGGAACGCGGCCGGAAAACCTGGCTCGAGCAGAAGCAGGAGCGCCAGGCCCGATTGGGCTACGAGGACCAGCCGTACTGCGTGATCGTCGGCGGCGGGCAGGGCGGCATCGGGCTGGCGGCTCGGCTGCGGCGGCTGAACGTTCCCACCATCGTGATCGAGCGGAATGAGAACGCCGGCGACTCCTGGCGCAAACGGTACAAGTCCCTCGCCCTGCATGACCCGGTCTGGTACGACCATCTTCCGTACCTGAAGTTTCCCGATGACTGGCCGGTTTTCGCGCCCAAGGACAAGATCGGCGACTGGCTTGAGCACTACACCGCCATCATGGAGCTGGATTACTGGTCCGGAACCGAGTGCCTGGGCGCGGAATACGACGACGACGCCGGCACCTGGGAACTGCGGGTCCGCCGCCGCGGGGAGGACGTGACACTGCACCCGCAGCAGCTCGTCTTCGCCCTGGGCGTCTCCGGCTACCCCAACGTTCCCGAATTTGAAGGGGCCAACTCGTTCCTCGGCGAGCAGTACCACTCGTCCAAGTACCCCGGCGGCGGCGACCAGACCGGCAGAAAGGCCCTGATCATCGGGTCCAACAACTCCGCCCATGACATCGCCGCGGACCTCTGGGAACACGGCGCCGACGTAACCATGCTCCAGCGCTCCTCCACCCACATTGTCCGCAGCGAGTCCCTAATGGAATACGCGCTGGGCGACCTCTACTCCGAACGCGCCCTGGCCGCCGGCACCACCACCGAGAAGGCGGACATGCTCTTCGCGTCCCTCCCCTACCGGATCCTGCCCGATGCCCAGATCCCCATCTACGAGACCATCGCGGAGCACGACGCCGGTTTCTACGACCAGCTCCGGGAGGCAGGGTTCAACTTGGACTTCGGCGAGGACGGATCCGGCCTGTTCCTGAAGTACCTGCGGCGCGGCTCCGGCTACTACATTGACGTCGGCGCTTCCCAGCTGATCATCGACGGCCGGGTGAAGCTGAAGCAGGGGCAGGTTGCCAAGCTCACCGGCAATGCGGCGGTGCTCGACGACGGCATGGAGCTGGAGGCGGACATCATCATCTACGCCACGGGCTACGGCTCCATGAACAACTGGCTTGCGGACCTGATCTCCCCCGAAGTGGCCGACCAGGTGGGCAAATGCTGGGGCTACGGCTCCGGAACCACCAAGGATCCAGGGCCGTGGGAGGGCGAACTGCGGAACATGTGGAAACCCACGAACGTGGAGAACCTGTGGATCCACGGCGGGAACCTGCACCAGAGCCGGCACTACTCGATCTTCCTCGCCCAGCAGCTGAAGGCCCGGATGGAAGGCCTGCCCACCCCGGTCTACGGGCTGCAGGAGGTGCACCACCGGCGGTAGGCCGGCGTTGACGCCGGCCGCGGTTTAGGGAAGGCATTGAACCGGGCCCGGGCCGGGCCAAGAATGGGAGCAGACCCTCCTTAGTGCTTTCCCGTCCCGGCCCGGACGGCCGGGCTTGCCCCAGGCGGTGGACCATGACGAGCAACCCGGCATCAGCTTCAGCGGCCCCTGCAGTTCCCTGGCCCCAGCCAGGGAACAGCCTCTACCCCGGATTAGCGGGCGCCGTCACAGGCACCGTGACGCTGCCCGGAGACCCGGGGTATGACACCGAACGCCGGGTCTGGAACGGAATGGTGGACGTGCAGCCGGCCGCCGTCGACCGGGCAGCCAGCCCCGACGACGTCGCACCCGTCCTGGCGTTTGCGCGCCGAACCGGGCAGCCGCTGGCGGTACGCGGCGGCGGGCACAACGTGGCAGGCAACGGAACGGTGGACGGCGGGATAGTGCTCGACGTCGGCGGGCTGCGCAGTGTGGAAGTTGATCCGGTTGCGCAAACCGTGACGGCCGGCGGCGGCGCGACATTGGGCGACATCGACCTGGCGACGGCGCCGTTCGGGCTGGCCGTTCCGCTGGGCGTCGTGTCCCGGACCGGCGTTGCCGGCCTGGCCCTGGGCGGCGGCGTGGGGTGGCTGACACGCTCCCACGGACTGAGCGTGGACAACATTCTGGGCGCCGACGTCGTGCTTGCAGACGGCACCGCCGTCCACGCCTCGGCCGAGGAGGAACCGGAACTGTTCTGGGGGCTGCGCGGCGGCGGCGGGAACTTCGGCGTCGTCACCTCTCTGACGTTCCAGGCCTGGCCGCTGCCGCAGGAGGTCTACAGCGGGAATCTCATCTACACGGCGGACCACTTCGAGAACGCGCTGCACGCCTTCTCGGCGTGGAGCGCGGACGTACCGGATGAGCTCACCACCATCGTGTCCTTCCTGGTGCCGCCGCCGGACTGGGAGCAGGGCGATGAGCCGATCATGGCCGTGGGCTTCGCCTGGGCGGGAGAGGACCAGGAGCCGGCTGCCGCCGTCGTAGACCGGCTCCGGGATCTGGCCGCCCCGGATGCCGAGCTGGTGCAGGCTGTGCCCTGGCTGGACTGGCAGTCGGCCGTGGATGACCTGTTTCCGGACGGTTCGCGTGCCTACTGGAAGAACACGTCCTTCAACGCACTGGACGCCGGGCTGATCGATGTCCTGGCCCGGCGTGGGAGGGAACAGTCGTGGCGCGGCACCGGGTTCGACCTGCACCACATGGGCGGTGCGTTCGGCCGGATCCCGGAGGAGGCGACGTCCTTCCCGGTCCGCGACGCGCGTTACTGGCTGAACGTCTACGGCTTCTGGACCGACCCGGCCGACGACGCGCACCACACCGCGTTTGTCCGCGGACTGGCGGCGGACGCGGAACCCTTCAGCGGCGGAGGCCAGTACGTGAACTTTATGGGCGCCGAGAATCCTGCCTCAGCCGCACCAGACGTGTACTCCGGCGAAAAGCTTGCCCGGCTCTCCGCGCTGAAACGGGCAGTCGATCCGGGCAACCTGTTCCGGCGCAATCACAACATTGCCCCGGGTGCCGCGTAAATGCGCCGCCTGCGATGAACTCAGCGCCAGTAGTTGTTGGCCGCTGCGATGGTGGCGAACTCGATAGCCACCACGTGCGAGGACGCGATCAGCTCCTCCGGATCCGTCGTGTACACGTCACGGCCCGCCTTGAGGACCTTCTCGTCCGGCTGGATGGCGTAAATGCTGTGCAGCGCCAGTTCCAGGGCCAGTTTCCGGCCCTCCTCCGGAGAAGCGGTCAGAAGGGTGTTTCCCGGAATGAGTTCCATGCTGCACCTGGTTTCGTGTAGGTCGGTCAACAAACCCCTCTTCCACGATTCCAGCCGGGCCGGCATTTGGGAACGCCGTCGCGGAGATTCGCCTCGGTGCCTACGCCTCGGGGGTGCTGCCTCCGGCGGTGCGGTAGCTCCACAGCTCAGCGCTGACACCCACCGGCTTGCGGCGCTCGGCGTCGGCTCCATCGCCGTGTCCATGCCCGTGCCCGAAGTTCTTGGAGGCCACCCAGTCCTGGAAGGACTTCTCATCCCGCCAGCGGGTGAGGACCAGCCAGGTGTTCCGGCCGTCCGTTGGTTCCAGGAGCTCAAAGCCTTCGAACCCGTCCTGGTTGTCCACAGCGCCGGCACGTGCGGCAAAGCGGCGGGCAAGCTCGTCGCCGGAGTCCGCGGGAACAGTGATCGCGTTGATTTTGATGATGCTCATGAACCCCATTATGGCTGCCGGTCCTGAACGCAAACCGGACTAGGCTTGGGCACCATGAGAACGGACTTCGATCCCGCCGACATGGGCGGCCGCCCCTTCTACCGCCTGCTCACCTCCGTAGTGGTCCCCCGCCCTATCGCCTGGGTGTCGACCGTCTCGGCGGACGGAGTGGAGAACCTTGCCCCGCACTCCTTCTTCACCATCGCCTCGGTTAACCCGCCGGTGGTGTCCTTCACCTCCGTGGGTGAGAAGGATTCGCTGCGCAACATCCGGGACACGGAAGAATTCGTCATCAGCCTCACCCCGGAAGACATGTTCGAGGCAGTCAACGCCACCGGTACCGGTTTCGCGGCTGAGGTCAGCGAGTTCGACGCCGCCGGGATTGCTTCGGAGCCCAGCGGCACCGTGCGTCCGCCGCGGGTTGCCGGCTCACCGGTGGCCCTGGAATGCCGGCTGCATGAGATCCATCCGGTGGGCGACTGCTTTGTGGTCTACGGCCAAATCACCCGTGCTGCCATCCGACCGGACACGCTCGACGGCGACTCGCACCCGCGCATCGAGGCGCTTCGCCCGCTCTCCCGGCTGGGACTCAACGAATGGGGAACCATCGGCGAGGTCCGGGAAATAACCCGGATTCCGGCTGGCGAATGGCCCGGCCACTACCGCGGAAACTAACCGCCGCACAGTCTTCAAAAGAGCGCTCAAGCCGGCAGCAGCCGCGATTCTCCTCACCCGCCGGATGCGTGCTCCCTAGTCAGAAAGCGCACCCGGTTTCTGTACCCCCTGGTAACTCAGTAGGCTTATAGAAGGTGTAAGTCGCCGCAGCAAGAGCATCCGCCAGAAAACGTCTGAAGCGCATGGCAAAAAGCGCAGGAGGAGAAACTGGGAATGACCGCCACACAAGGCGCTGGTACCGAGGAAGACACCAAGGCAACAAAGACGGGGAACGAATCCCCGAATGAGGTGGACCGGGAGCCTCCCGCCGGCCCCGTCCGAGCCGGCAACGGAATCGCCCGCTGGGTGTTTTGGCCCTCTGCAGCCATCATTGTGGTCTTCGCGGCCTTCGCCATCATCTTCCCCGGCACCGCTACGGAGATGTTCAACTCCGTGCAGAGCAACGTCATCCGCTGGTTCGGCTGGTACTACGTTGCTGCCATCGCCATCTTCGTGGTGTTTGCCCTCTGGATCGGCCTGAGCCGCTACGGCGACATTAAGCTGGGCAAGGACGACGACGAGCCCGAGTTCTCGATGCGCTCCTGGTTCTCCCTGCTCTTCGCGGCAGGCATGGGCATCGGCCTGGTGTTCTTCGGTGTCGCCGAACCCCTGAACCACTTTGCCTCTCCGCGCCCGGGCGTTGAGGGCAGCCCCATCCAGCTGGCGCAGCAGGCGCTGACCCAGACGTACCTTCACTGGGGACTGCATGCCTGGGCGATCTACGTCGTCGTCGGTGTCTCCATCGCCTACGCCGTGCACCGCCGGGGCCGGCCGATTTCGATCCGCTGGACCCTGGAACCGCTGCTGGGCAAGCGCCGGGTCTCCGGCGGCTGGGGCAACCTGATCGACGTCGTCGCCCTGGTCGGAACGCTCTTCGGCGTGGCAACCTCGCTCGGTCTTGGCGTGCTGCAGATTTCAGCCGGCCTTGAAGAAGCCAACATCATGAAGGCCACGCAAATGACGCAGGTCGGCCTGATCCTCGGCATCACCACCCTCACCATTGCTTCCCTGATCTCCGGTGTTGGCAAGGGCATGAAGTGGCTCTCCAACATCAACCTGATGCTCGCCGGCGCGCTGCTGCTGTTTGTCCTGTTCGCCGGCCCCACCCTGTTCCTGCTGCGCGAGTTCGTGCAGTCGATCGGCAACTACCTGCAGAACGTCATTGGCCTGACCTTCAACACGCTCGCGTTCTCCGGAACCGAAGGCGAGGCATGGCAGGCAGCCTGGACCACGTTCTACTGGGGCTGGTGGATTTCCTGGGCACCGTTCGTTGGCATCTTCATTGCCCGTGTGTCCAAGGGACGCACCGTCCGGCAGTTCGTTGCCGGCGTGCTGCTGGTTCCCAGCATCGTTGGGTTCCTCTGGTTCTCGGTCCTGGGCGGAACGGCCATTTACCGTGAGCTGTTCGGCGAGGGCGGCCTGGTAGGGGCAGACGGCACGGTGGACACGGAAGGTTCGCTGTTCGGCATGCTGGGCGGCCTGCCCGGCGGCGTTGCCTTGACCATTGGCGCGATTGTGCTGATCGCCATTTTCTTCATCACTTCCGCCGACTCGGGTGCCCTTGTCACCGGCATGCTCTCCACCGGCGGCGACGTTGAACCGAAGAACTGGATTCGGATTTTCTGGGCCCTGTCCGCGGCGGCTGTGGCCATTGCCCTGCTGCTCGCCAACGGCCTGGAGGCCATCCAGACCGCGGCCATCCTGACCGCAGTACCGTTCAGCGTGGTCATCCTGCTGATGTGCGTGGCGACAGCCAAGGCCTTCCATCAGGAACACGAGGCCCTCATGCGTGCCCAGCGGAAGCTGGCCCGGGACCAGATCACCGCCCATGTGACGGAGCACGTCCAGGACACCATGCAGGAACACTACGAGGACCAGATGGCCGACCACGTGAACGCCGCTGTGAAGAAACAGTGGCGGCGGACCGCTGGCGCCCACAAAGCGCCGAAGCCCTGATTTCCTGGTTGAACAGAAGAGGCCCCGCACCGGCTGGTGCGGGGCCTCTTTGCTTTTGTACGGAGTCTTAGCTCAGGGCATCCTGTTCCAGCAGCCCGCGCAGGACCGGGTAGGAGGACTGTGCACCCTCGCGGGTGGCCGCCAGGGCACCGGCGCGGGCAGCGAACCGTGCCGCTTCGGCCAGGGAGTTCCCCGCCGCCAGCCGCGCCGCGGTGGCTGCCGTGAAGGCATCCCCACAGCCGGTGGTGTCCACAGCGTTCACCTTGGTGGGTGCAACGGCAACCACACGCCCGTCGCCGGCGGCGGTTCCGTCCAGAACGACGGCGCCGTCTCCACCAAGGGTGATGATGGTCCGGCGCACGCCCAGTGCGTCCAAAGCAGCGATGACCGCTTCCCAGTCCGCCGCCGGATCTGCCAGGCCGGTTACCAGGGCCGCTTCGTGCGCGTTCAGCAGCAGCACGTCTGTCAGCTCAAGCAGCTCCGCCGGAACCTCCCGGTACGGGGAGAGATTCAGCAGCACCTGCGCACCGGCGTCGTGCCCTGCCTGTGCGGCAGCGGTAACGGCTTCCAGCGGTACCTCCAGGCTCAGCGTGAGCACGGCGGCGCCGTCGAACAGATCCGACGGCAGTTCACCGCCGGTCACCGTGCCGTTGGCACCCGGGGACACGATGATGGTGTTCTCCCCGGCCGCGTCCACCACGATCATGGCTGTTCCGGTTGCGGTGCCGGAGCGGCGCAGCACGCGGGATGCGTCCACACCGGCAGCGGCAGCCGCCTCCAGCAGCAGGTCGCCGTGCCCGTCGGCGCCTACGGCACCGAACAGGCGCACGTGCGCACCGAGGATCGCCGCGGCGGCCGCCTGGTTGGCACTCTTGCCGCCCGGGACAATCACCAGTTCGGATCCGTTCAGCGTTTCCCCCGGTGAGGGGAAACGCTCGGTGCGCACGGTCAGGTCAGCGTTCAGCGACCCTACAACTACTACTTTTCCGGCAGGCATGCGGGAATCTCCTTGAGAACTGTCGGCTCAGCGTTCTGCCGGAGCGGCTTCGGAAGCCACCTCGGCATTCACGGGCTTGGGGATGAGGAAGGAAGCGGCCAGGGCCAGCACCAGGATGACCAGACCGGCAACAATACCGCCGTAGTAGCCTCCGGCACCGCCGTCGGCCGGCGTGGTGGCCGTCTTCACCGCATAGATCACGGCAAAGCTCAGGCCGGCACCCAGGTTGAAGGCACCGGCGTTCAGGCCGGGAAGGAAACCGGGGTTCTCCTTGGGAGAGAGCACGATGCCCAGGCCGTTGAGCATGATGTTACCGATGCCCGCATAGGTGATGCCGATCAGCACGGACACGCCCAGCAAACCCAGCTTCGAATCACTGCCGACCACCAGGAGCACCAGCGTCAGGCCGATCACGGAACCGATCATGCCAATGCGAAGCACCTTGCCGTAGCCCCAGGTAGCGGCCAGCCGGCCGGCGATGGGGCCAATGACCAGGCCCGCAATGGCATACGGCGTGAGGGTCCACCAGGCGGATTCCTCAGCGCCCATGCCGAAGCCGATTACGCCGTCCTGCGCCAGTGCGGGCAGGATGCCGTTCATGACGGCGAAGACGCCGGTCATGGTGAGCAGGGTGGTCAGCAGCAGTGCCCAGGTGGAGCGCTGCTTGAGGTGGTACGTGGCCACCAGCGGCTGCTCGATGCGGTTCTCGACCTTCCAGAACACGGCGAAGGCAGCCGCGGCAACGACGATCAGTCCGATCACCAGCGGCCAGTTGGCGTCGGCCAGCTTCCCTGCCTCGTTGAAGGCGGTCAGCAGGGTGCCAACGGAGATGACCAGCGGAATGACTCCCAGCCAGTCCATCTTTTCCTTCTTTTCGGCCCGGGATTCCGGGGCCAGGAAAAGCAGCAGGAGAGTGGCGACGGCGCCGACGGCGGCCATGGCCCAGAACACGGAGGCGAAGCCGTGGTTCTGCGCCAGGTAGCCTCCGGCAATGGCGTCAACGCCGGCAATGCCGCCGTTGACGGCGGTGATGACACCCATCAGGGTGCCGTAGAGCTTCGCGTCGCGGATCTCCACGCGCAGCATGATTAGGGTCAGCGGCACAACGGGTCCGGAGACACCCTGGATCAGGCGGGCGATGAAGAGGACCTCGATGCTCGGGGCCAGCGCTGCCACCACGGAACCGATGGTCAGCACCACCAGCATGCCGGTCAGGACCTTCTTGCGGCCGATGATGTCGCCCAGGCGCGGAAGGAACAGGGAGAACAGCGCGGCAGCGGTGAAGAATGCCGTCTGGGTCAGGCCAACGGCGGCCGAGGTGGTGTTCAGTTCCTCTTCGATCGTGACCAGTGCCGGGGAGAGCATGGAGGCGTTGAGCTGGAACGCCACGCAGGCGGCCAGCAGTGCTGCCATGAGTGCGCCTACATTGACGCGGCGCTGGGCGGTGGCGCTCACAGGTCCACCTCGCCAATGCGCTCGAGGGCGTCGACGACGAGTCCCCAGAACTTCTCCTGGTCCAGTTCCATGGCCACGGAGGTGTTGCAGTCGGCCGGCGCCGGGGCACGGAAGTCAGCGACCGTCATGCCCAGGGTGAGCGTTCCCGTCAGCTCAACATCCAGCGGCACGCGCTGGGTGGTCATGACCGAGGGGTCGATCACGTAGGCGACGGCGCAGGGATCGTGCACGGGCGGGAAGTCGAAGCCCTGGGCGTCCTTGTAGGTGTGGCCGAAGAATTCAAGCAGTTCACCAACGAACTTGGCCGGCTTGGTGCCAACCGCGGCGATGCGCCCGGCTACCTCGTCCGTTGCCAGCGCCTGGTGGGTCAGGTCCAGGCCAACCATCGTCAGCGGCCACTTTTCGTTGAACACGATGTGCGCAGCTTCAGGATCGATCTTGATGTTGAACTCAGCCACGGCGGACCAGTTGCCAACGTGGTAGCCGCCGCCCATCAGGACGACTTCCTTGACCCGCTCAGCCAGGCGCGGTTCCTTGCGCACGGCCAGGGCGATGTTGGTCAGTCCGCCGGTGGGGACCAGCGTCACGGTGCCCGGCTCGTGGGCCATCACGGTGTCGATGATCAGGTCCACCGCATGCCGCGGGTCCAGTTCCACGGTCGGTTCAGGCAGCTCGGGGCCGTCCATGCCGGACTCGCCGTGGATGTCCGGCGCGTTTTCGATGGTGCGGACCAGGGGCCGGTCGCAGCCTGCAGCGAACGGGACGCCTGTGATATTTGCGACACGGGCAATCGCCAGCGCGTTGCGTGTCACCTTCTCCAGGGTCTGGTTTCCGACGACGGTAGTCACCGCGAGAAGGTCGATCTCCGGGCTGCCGTGTGCCAGCAGCAGGGCGACCGCATCATCGTGGCCGGGATCGCAGTCCAGGATGATTTTGTGGGGCATTGCATCTCCGCTTCTTTGAGGTTCCAGGCCCCGGGCACGAAGTCCCGGCGCCGCAGTGTCCCGCCCCCGGACCCCGCAGCCCGCCGGTCGCCGAAGGCGCAGTCAGCCGGGTGTGGAGTGTGTCTTGCTGCTGCCGGACCGGCTCAAAGAAGGGGATCCTGCAGCATCGAAGGCCCGTTTTGGGCAGGCACCGGATTTAACGATATCGGCGCGCGGGTGGCCCTTTTACCGCCGTCGAAATCCGGGACAGCGCGCACCGGAGGCTGATTTGGTGCTCTGCCGGGAGGTGCTTATCCTTTGCCCGCTGCCGGTTGTGGCAGCGCCTGCGGCACGGAGTTTCCGGATTTGCTACCTTAGGTGGCAGGGCCGTGAATACTCCGGCCCCCGGACGACGGTTCAGTACCCGGCACGCGACAAGACTGGCCAAAGGAGCTAGCCATGTCATGGGTTGTCCTCATTGCCTCCGGAATGCTTGAAGCCGTTTGGGCTACAGCGCTGGGGAAGTCGAACAACTTCAAGAAACCCCTTCCCACCATTGTGTTTGCCGTGGCCCTCGCGGCCAGCATGGCAGGGCTCGCCTGGGCGATGCTCAGCATCCCCGTGGGCACCGCCTATGCGGTGTGGGTCGGTATTGGTGCCGTGCTGACTGCCGGGTATGCCATGGTGTTCGGCGGCGAAAAAGCCACGGTCATCAAGGTGGTGCTGCTGATGGGAATCGTCGGCTGCGTTATCGGCCTGAAGCTGGTGGCATAGCCATGGCGTGGATCATTCTCCTGCTCAGTGCCGTCCTTGAAGCCGTCTGGGCCACTGCCCTGGAGGCCTCGAACGGCTTTACCGTCCTGGCGCCGTCGATCATTTTTGCGGTGGCGGCAGCCGTGTCCATGGCCGGCCTGGGCTACGCCATGAAGCACATTCCGATCAGCACCGCCTACGCCGTCTGGACCGGGCTGGGTGCCGTGCTGACGGTCGCCTGGGCGATGTTCACCGGCACCGAGGAGCCCGGAGTCCTGAAGCTGCTGTTCCTGGCCGGAATCATCGGCTGCGTTATCGGCCTGAAGTTCGTGGACAAGCCCAATCCGGAACCGGTTGAACCAGTTTCCGAACCTGCTGAAAAGTCAGCCGACGCCTGATTCAGGTGCACGCCTTGTGATGTCCAGGTGCCGCATGACCAGGGCTGCCGCGATCAGCGCTGCCGAAAAGGACAGGCAGGCTTCGGGCGCCAGCAGGTAGAGCTGGGTTACGGCCATGAAAAGCCCGTTCTCGCCGTTGTAGTTGAGCGTCCCGAAGTTCTGCAGGAACAGATTCGTGGACAGCGCGAAAACCAATCCGGCTATCCCGACGACGATGCCCGCCTGAAGTGTCTTCCGGTACGTGCCCGCCGCGGCGGTGGTTGCTGTCATGTTTCCCCCTGGGGTCGCTGCATGATGATGGGGTTCACCTAAACAGGCGGCGGCGTCCGGGGCAAGCATCTGGTCGTTGCGGGGTGGCCGGGCTGGGGCTATCACCGCAGCTGGGACATCCCTCCGGTTTGGGACACCAACTCCCGCCCATTTCCCTGCTCTTTGGGACATCCCTCCGGTTTGGGACACCAACACCCGCCCATTCCCCTGCACTCTGGGACATCCCTTCCGGTTCGGGACATTCCTGCGCGGCGCCACGGCAGGAATGTCCCAAAGTGGCGGGGATGTCCCAAAGTGGAGGAAGCCGACACCTTCCGGCACGCACGGATTCCCACGCGTCGTTGCATCTGTGACAGGTGTGACCACACCAGGTAACAACCTTCACAGAACGTGGGAAACGCGGTTCGACGGGCACGGCAGATCGGAGCCGGAGCCCGAAAACCGCAGCTAGCTGTGCACGGCCTCGGGCAGGCTGGTGCCGGTCTCCACGAAACGCTGGTGGAAGGACAGGGACTCATCAAGAAGGTGCGGGGTGTGCTTGCCCACCGAGTCCCGGCTGGCCCGGTCAAAGTAGTCCTGCAGCAGAGGCTGGAAGTCCGGGTGCGCGCACTTGTCGATGATCATCCGTGCCCGCTGTTTCGGCGACAGGCCGCGCAGGTCCGCCAGGCCGCGTTCGGTGATGATGAGCATCGTGTCGTGCTCGGTGTGGTCCACGTGGGACGCCATCGGCACAATCCCGGAGATCTTCCCGCCCTTGGCCGTGCTCGGAGACATAAACGCAGAGAGGAACCCGTTGCGCGCAAAGTCCCCGGAGCCGCCGATGCCGTTCATCATGGCCGTGCCGCCCACATGGGTGGAGTTCACGTTGCCGTAGATGTCCGCTTCGATCATGCCGTTCATGGCGATGCAGCCCAGCCGGCGGATCAGTTCAGGATGGTTTGAAATCTCCTGGGTCCGCAGGATGATGCGCTTGCGGTAGAACTCGATATTGGAGTTGAACTCCTCGATTCCGGCCGGGCTCAGCGAGAAGGAGGTAGCCGACGCCACCCGGATCACGCCGTCGCGGATCAGTTCCAGCATCCCGTCCTGGATCACCTCGGTGTACGCGGTGAGTCCGGTGTAGCCCGCGGTGGAAAGGCCGGCCAGCACGGCGTTGGCAATGTTGCCTACTCCGGACTGCAGCGGGAGCAGCTTGTCCGTGAGCCGTCCGGCCCTGATCTCGGATTCGAAGAAGTCCAGCAGGTGCCCGGCAATCATCTGCGACGTTTCATCCGGCGCCGCGAACGGCGTCATGCGGTCCGGCGCGTCGGTCTCGACGACGGCGATCACCTTCGCCGGGTCCAGGCGCAGGTAGGGCTCACCGATCCGGTCATCAGGATTAACCAGCATGATCGGCTTGCGGTGCGGGGGCAGGGCGGTGCCGTAGTAGACGTCGTGCATGCCGTCCATGGCCTCCGGCTGCTGCCGGTTGACCTCGAGGATGATCTTGTCTGCCTGCTCGATCCAGGTCTTGTTGTTGCCGACCGAGGAGGAAGGGATCAGGCTGCCGTCCTCGTTGATTCCCACAACCTCGATGACGGCCAGGTCGATGTGTCCGTAGAACCCGAACCAGGTGTACTGGGCCACGTGCCCCAGGTGGATGTCGATGTACTCGAGTTCGCCGTCGTTGATCCGCTTCCGCAGGGTGGGGTCGGACTGGTACGGCAGGCGCAGTTCCATGCCGCCGGCCTTGGCCAGCACGCCGTCGAGTTCCGGGGCGGTGGAGGCGCCGGTGAGTACCTTGATCTGGAACTGCTCCCCGCGCGAGTGGGCTTCCTCCATTTGGGCGGCGAGCGCCTGAGGCACGGCTTTGGGGTACCCGGCACCCGTGAAGCCGCTCATCGCGACCGTCATTCCCGGTTTGATCATCGCTGCTGCCTGCTCCGCAGACATGACGAGTTCGGAGAGTCCGGGGTGGGAAATACGGTCACGCATAACTGGCCTTTCAGAGAACGAATCAAACAACCCTATCCGCCGCTGAGCCGCAGCTCACATTCGCACCCTGGCGCCCTCACTCCCCCATGGGGCAAATTTGCCATCTGACGTGGGCTTATATACGAGGCACCCCGAAAAGACCAGACCTCAGGGCCTCCGATTGACACATCCGTTCCGCCCGGATTCACTGCTCTCACCCGCACCCCGCTCTAGCTGAGGAGAGACCCCGATGAGGATCCCGAAAACCGCTGCCGCACTGTCGCTTGCAGCCCTGCTCGCAGCCGGCACGTCCGTTCCCGCCTTCGCCGTCGGCGAGGGGCCGAACTACAACGGTAACGAGACCATCAACACCTCGATCCTGCACACCTATGACGAGATGGTGGCGGTGCTGAAGAAGCAGGAAGCCAAGCAGCCGGCAATGGAGCTGGAAGTGATCGGGCAGTCGGTCAAGGGGCGGGACCTGTACCTGGCGAAGTACATCAGCGACCCGTCCAACCCCACCATCCTGTACCTGACCCAGCAGCACGGCAACGAGCAGCTCACCACCGAGGGTGCGCTGGAGTTCGTCAAGCACCTGGGCACCGGCAAGACCAAGGGCGTGCTCGACGGCGTCAACATCCTGATCGTGCCAATGCTGAACCCGGACGGCGCCATGGGCGACGTCGATTTCCCCCTCGACGGCTACCTCGCCAGCGGCCGCAACCTGACCCGCGCCAATGCCACCGGAACGGACCTGAACCGCGACCACGTCGCGAAGATCCAACCCGAAACCCAGGCCCTGCACAACAACGTGATGCGCGCCTACGACATCGACTACATGATCGACCTGCACCACCAGGGCACCCAAAGCGAGCGCGACGGCCAGCTGGTCTCCGGCTCGATCCTCTACCCGACGACGCCGAACGCCTCACCCGAGGTTGTGGAGGGCTCCAAGCAGCTCGGCGCCGTGGTGTTCAACGCAATCGATCCCACCGGCTGGGGCCATTTGGGCCGCTACGTGGGCGGATCGGCTGAAACCATCAGCCGCAACGGTATCGCTGTGGAGTACGGAATCTCGACGCTGCTGTTCGAAATGCGCGGCATGTCGGACCACTCCAACCCTTCCGCCGTCCTGGGCCAGAAGAGCAACGGCTACCTGATCAAGCAGACGGTAACCACCCTGGACGCCACCGCCCGGGCCATCGCGGATGGCTCGATCGACACCACCGACACCTCCCTCTGGGACACCCTCGCCGAGCAGACCACCCGTCCCGGCGAGTAGCCGCCGCGGGGTTCTCCGGACTCGAAAAGGCGCAGCCCACCCGGGCTGCGCCTTTTCCTATGACGGGTTGCTTACCCGGCCGCGGGCATGAATAAAGCACAGGGACTTCCGGCAGGGACGTGCGGGGCAGATACTTCCATGCAGCACCACCGTCCATGATGTCCAAGGAGCAAATATGTCCGCGGCAGAAAAGGGAACATCCGTCTTCCGGCGCAAGCCAATCGAGGAAACCGAAGACGAAACCACCGGCAGCAAGCTGTTCAAGAGCCTGGGCCTGTGGCAGCTGACCGCCATCGGCGTCGGAGGCATCATCGGCATCGGCATCTTTACGCTGGCCGGACTGGTGGCCAACGGAGGGCCCGACGCCGAGGGCGTGGGTCCGGCGGTGCTGATCTCCTTCCTGATCGCCGGGCTGGCAAGCGCTGCGGCTGCGCTCTCCTACGCCGAGTTCGCCGGGATTGTTCCCCGCGCCGGGTCCGCGTACACCTACGGCTACGTGGCCCTCGGGGAGATCATTGGCTGGTTCATCGGCTGGGACCTGCTGCTTGAATACACGGCGATTGTCGCCGTCGTCGCCATTGGTATTTCCGGGTACTTCACCGAGTTCATGGGCGGAATCGGCCTGGACGTGCCGGTGTGGATGCAGGGCACCGGTGACGTGGTGGAAGGCGGCCTGGTGAACCTGCCGGCGCTGGTGGTCTGTCTGTTCATCACGTTTATCCTCAGCCGCGGAACCAAGACGTTCGGCCGTTTTGAGCTGGTGGCCGTGGGCCTGAAGGTCCTGCTGATCCTGTTCATCATCGGCCTGGGCGTCTTCTTCATCAACACGTCCAACTACACCCCGTTCCTGCCCAACGGCTTCGGCGCCGTGTTCACCGGTGCTGCCACCGTGTTCTTCGCGGTGTTCGGCTATGACGCCATGAGCACCGCAGCAGAGGAAGCCAAGGACGGCAAGAAGCACATGCCCAAGGCAATCCTGCTCTCCCTCGGTGTGGCGATGGTGCTCTACATCCTCGCCACGCTGGTGCTCACCGGCATGCAGAACTGGACCGAGATCAGCCCGACGGCGGGATTCGCCTCCGCGTTCCAGAACGTTGGGCTGCCGGTCATCGCCACGGTGATTTCGGCCTTCGCAGTGCTGTCCATCCTGACCGTCATGCTCACCTTCCTGCTCGGTGTCACGCGGGTGTGGTTCTCCATGAGCCGGGACGGGCTGCTGCCGGGCTGGTTCTCCGGCACCGATTCAAACGGCACGCCGCAGCGGGTGACCTGGATTGCCGGCGGCGTTTCGGCCCTGCTGGCCGGGTTCTTCCCAATCCGTGCCGTCGCAGACCTGACCAACATCGGCATCCTGGCGGCGTTTGTGGTGGTCTGCATCGCGGTGATCGTCCTCCGGCGGACGCAGCCGGACGCACCGCGGGAGTTCCGGCTGCCGCTGATGCCGTGGATCCCGGCGTTCGGCGTGCTGGCCTCGGCGTTCCTGATTTCCCAGCTGCACTGGGAGACCTGGCTGCGGTTCGGGATCTGGCTGGTCATCGGCATGGCCGTGTACTGGTTCTACAGCCGTAAGCACTCGCTACTGAACCCGGACAGCCCGCGGCACGCCCAGCGGAAGACGGGCGATACCGGCGGTACCGGTTCGCCGCCGTCGCCGTCCCCGGAACCCGGCGCCGCGGGCTAAGCCTCCTGCCCAGCGGCTGCGCGATGGCTTTGAGGCCCGGATCCATCCGCCCGGCGGCCACCAAGCCGCCGGTAGGCCAGGCCAACCAGCACACACGCCAGATAGGACGTTCCAATAAAGATCCAGCCGTCCAGGAACCCGCCGGAGAATTCCAGGAGCAGACCCATCACCAGGGGTCCGGAGGCAAACCCTGCGTACATGCCCAGGGAAACAGCGCCCGACGCCGCTCCCACGCGTTCCTTCGGCACCTCACGCAGGACTCCGGCCATCACTACGACGTTCACGCCCAGCACGGATGCGCCGTGGAACACCACGCCCGCCCAGAGCAGCGCGGGAATACCGGTTTCCCCGGCTGCGAGCAGCAGCACCGCGCCGCAGATCGCGCCGGCGGCCAGGATGAGCAGGAGCGTGGAGGCCCGGACGCCTTCGGCCATGCGCCGCCCCCACATCACCCGGGAGGCTACGCCTACCACACCGGCGGCCGCGGCTGCTGCCCCCGCGAGCAGCAGTGAGAACCCCAGTTCCCGCTGCGCAAACAGCGGCAGGTAAACGTTGGTTGCCTGCATGCCCGCACCGGAGAAGAGGGCGAAGGCGGCCAGCAGCCAGACAGCTGCCGGGAACCGGCGTTCGGCGCGCGGTCGGATGTCATCCGTTCGGGCAGACTTGGTGCGGGGTTCAGCCGGCAGGCGTGCCCAGGCGTAAGCCAGGAGCAGGCCCAGGACCAGCGCCGCTCCCACAGCCGCGCCCCGCCAGCCGGCGAAAAGCGCCGCCGCCGGGAAGAACAGACTGGAGAACAACTGGCTGGCCTGGACGCCGGACTGTTTGATCCCCATCCACCCCGGCCGTTTGCCCGGCTGGACTGCGTGGATGATGATCCGGTTGGTCGTGGGGTTGGAGATGGCCTGGGCGGGCCCCGAGAGGAGGACGGCGGCGAGCAGCCACAGGTAGTTGCCGGAAACCGCCATGAGGATCAGGGCGAGGGCGGTTCCCCCAAAAATGATCAGCATCTGGGACCGGGAGCTGATCCGGTCGCTCAGCCGTCCCAGGGACATGGAGGACAGCGCAGCGCTGGCGAAGCAGGTCGCCGCGAGCAGCCCGAACTGGGATTCGCTGATGCCCAGATCAGCCATAATCAGCGTGCTCGTGGCCGAAATGCCGTAGTTCATGACCGGCCCGGCACCCATGGCGCAGACCAGCACGAACAGCAGACCGGGACCGGGGGTGGAACGCAAGGTTTTCCTCTCGTGGAACGACACAGACCATTGTTGCCTGTGTATGCCAGAGTTACGGACCAAAAGCGACTAATATCAGCTTTAGGGTCCGCCGGTCTTGGACTCATGTAGCTGGGGGAGAACCAAAATGGGCAGTGAGTCTCAGGCAAGCGCGCCTTCGGCACGCCGTCGCTCCGTTATGCTTTTCCGCCGTGCCCGCACCGTCCTGGGCCTGCTCGCCGTTTTCTGGCTGTGGCTGCTCTTCGGCAGCGCCGCGTTCGTGGCTTCCCTGTTCGACCGCCCGTTCTACGCCATGCTGGCGCTCTATGCGTTAGGCACCCTCACCCTGATCTCACTGCTGATCGCTCCGGTTGCCCTGGCTTACCTGCTGATGAACCGGCCCGGCAAGGCATACCCGGCGAAGGCACCTGCCGCCGGAGCGCAGCTGCACCGTTCGGTGCGCACGGAGCTGGCGCCCGTGATCCGGATGATTCCGCGGAAGGTCAAGGACAGCAGCACTTCGCTGGGCACCCGCGCGGCCGCGAAATGGCGGGACCTGGCTTCCTAGCCGCTCCGCGCCGCTCCCCGTTCCCGGCGGAACCGGAGGCCCGTTGTCAGTGCCGTCGGCAACAGTAGGCACATGACACTCACCGCGTACCCCGCACCCGTTCGCCGCCCTGAAACCTCCCGGCCCCGCGTTTCCCATGCGCCTTACCGGCAGGAACCGTATGTGCGCTGCAGCCTTGAGACCCTGGCAGTGGACGGCAAAGCGGTCGCCTGGACACGCAGCGAGGTGCTGGTGCACTGGATCGACGACGACGGCCGCGCCCACAACCGCTGGGTGCCGGCATCCGCCGTCGTGCGCATTCCCCGCGATGACTCGGCCTGGCGGGATCCGTATGACGATTTCGAGTTCTACTATCCGTCCCGGCAGGCCGCCGGCACCGCCGTCCGTTGACAGCGCACGGCCCTCCGGAGCTCAGTGGATGAGGGAAGATGCGCAGGGCAGCTTCCAGGTGGGCAGGAGCGGTCAGCGGCATGGACTTTCACGACCTTATTGAGACCGCAGGCTCCTTCGTGGACCTGGCCGGCGTCGCGGCGATCGTCGCGGGGGCAGTAGTAGCTTCAGCGGTGGCGGTCCGGGGACTGCTGGGCCGCCGCGCAAGGGTTTACGAGCTCTACCGCCAGCAGCTGGGCAGGGCCATCCTGCTGGGCCTGGAACTGCTTGTGGCGGCAGATATCATCCGCACGGTTGCAGTTACCCCTACCTTCGAATCGCTCGGGGTGCTGGCAGTAATCGTGCTGATCCGGACGTTCCTGAGCTATTCGCTGCAGCTGGAGGTCACCGGCAGGTTTCCGTGGCAGCGGCAGCCCGCTCCGGTGCAGGCGCCCGACCCGCCGTTATAGCTGACCGGCGGGCTGCGGGTCGGGGGTTGCGCGGCGCGTGCGAACGGCGGATACCAGCACTGCCACGGTCACCATCAGGGTGGCAATACCGAACGGGTTGGCCAGGGCAGCGGAATAGCCCAGCACTTCCGGTCCGGCCAGTGCCGAGAAAACCGAGCCAGCCTGCGGCGTGCCGAAATCCGGCACGAAAAAGCCGAATGCTCCGGCCAGCACATAGTTGGCGAGCAGCAGCAGGGAGGTTTTCAGCGGCGCTCCAAAAGGTCTGCGCGCGGCAGCGGCAACGGTGATCTTCACCGCCGCTGTCAGCATCAGCACGGCCAGGACCGGCCCCGCGGTCAGCGCGAAGATGGGAACTAGCCGGCCGTCAGCGCCGAAAAGCATCCTTCCGGCCGTGATCCACAGCGGTATCAGCAGGGCCATGGGAATGCTGGCGCCCGCCAGGACGGCGGTAAAGACCCGGGACACGGCTGAAGGCGGACGGAGAGGCATGCTTCAACCTTAATCTCTGCCGAAGCTGCCTCCGGAACCGCGGGATGAGGCCGTCAGATCAAAAGTCATCATCAGGGATGATGTTCCGGCGCGCTGCCCGGCCATAGGCTGGTTCCGCATTGGCCGAACAGCTGTTCCGGCCTGCACCACCCCCGCACTTCCTGCTCTATCCCCTTTTGACCTGCCTGAAAGTGCCTCAAGACCATGTCCGTGGATTACCTCATGTGGATTCCCGCCGCCGCGCTCCTGGTGCTGCTCGTCCTCACCCTCACCGCCGGCGCCCTGATCAGCCTGTTTCGCACCGGTGAAGTCACGGGGGCCAGGCGCGTGCTCTGGTGTGCGGTTGTGCTGCTCCTGCCTGTCGCCGGGGCGGTCGCCTGGCTGGCCGTGCTCCAGCACAGCACCCGGGCTGCTGCGGCTGGCGAACCCGGCGCCGATCCCGTGGCCTGATCCACCTGCCGGTATGGTCCGGGGAACTGATCCGGGAGTTGTTGAGCACACCTGCCCGTAACTGTTAGGCACTCCGAACTCCCGGTGTTACCTTGGCCGTATGCTCCGCAAGGCAGCTCCCACGGACCCTGCGCCCCGGGCCTCCCGGCCCAAGGCGAATACCCGCCTGCCCTGGCTGCTTGGACCGGCACTGGTAGCCGGGGTGGCATACCTGGATCCGGGCAACGTGGCCAGCAATATGACCGCTGGAGCCCGCTTCGGATACCTGCTGGTGTGGGTGGTGGTCGCCGGAAACGTGATGGCCTGGCTGGTGCAGTACCTCTCCGCGAAACTGGGCCTGGCTACCGGACGCAGCCTTCCTGAGCTGCTCGGTGCGCGGGTCAGCTCAACGACCGGCAGACGGCTGTACTGGCTGCAGGCGGAACTGGTGGCCATGGCCACCGACGTCGCGGAGGTGATTGGCGGCGCCGTCGCGCTCTGGCTGCTCTTTGACCTGCCGCTCCTGCTGGGCGGCCTCATCACCGGCGGAGTCTCCATGGCCGTGCTGGCAGTCCAGGGCAGCGGACGGCACCGCAGCTTTGAGTTTGTGATCGTGTCGATGATGGCGATCATCGCGGTGGGCTTTACCGCCGGCGTCTTCGTCGCTCCTCCGGACCCGGCCGCCGTCGGCGAAGGGCTGGTGCCGCGGTTCGACGGGCCCGATTCGGTGCTGCTGGCCGCCTCCATCCTGGGTGCAACCGTGATGCCGCACGCGATCTACGCACACTCCGCGCTGACCCGTGACCGGTTCCCGCAGCGCAGCGCCGGGCTCACCACCTCAACCCTGATCCGGGCCACCCGCTGGGACGTGACCATTGCCCTGGCGGTAGCCGGCAGCGTCAACCTGGCCATCCTGCTGCTCGCTGCGACGTCACTGCAGGGAGTGGAGGGTACCGACACCCTGGAGGGTGCCCACGCCGCGATCGGCGGAGCGCTGGGCAGCGGCGTCGCGCTCCTGTTCGCTCTGGGCCTGCTGGCGTCCGGTCTGGCCTCGACGTCGGTAGGCGCCTATGCCGGCGCGGAGATCATGCAGGGGCTGCTCAAGGTGCGCATTCCCATGCTGCTGCGGCGCCTGATTACGCTGCTTCCGGCACTGGTGATCCTGGCCGCGGGCGTGGACCCAACCTGGGCGCTGGTGCTGAGCCAGGTGGTGCTATCCTTCGGCATTCCGTTCGCGCTGGTTCCGCTGCTGTGGCTGACAACGCGGCCGGACCTCATGGGTGAGCACCTCAACCGCTGGTGGACCACCGCGCTGGGGATTGTGGTGGCGGGGCTGCTGATCGCGCTGAACGTGGCGCTGCTCTACCTGACCTTTACGGGTGCCGGATAGTCCCGGCTGCTGGTTAGGGCCACAGCCCGGAATGGGCGCGGGCTTCGAGATCGCGCCGCCGCTCGGCGTGGGCGGCCAGCAGCTCCGCATCCAGGTGCGGCCGCCGGGCCGTCCGTTCGCCAAGGCTGATCAGCAGCTCTCCGGCTCTCACGAACAAGCGCCCGACGCCGGTGGGCCGGGCGGGCTGGCTGGTGGCCGGCCGCGCAGGCGGGGCAAGGGTGGCATAGCTCATCACAGCATTCATGACTGGGCTCCGGGGTCGATAAGCGGGAAGTAGTTGAGGTGCAGCTCCACGGGGCGGGTGCCGTCGACGTCGGCGCGTCCGCGGTACGGGGAAAGGAGTTTGTCCAGGTGTGCCGACGCCTGGCGGGATACTTCCTGGGCTTCCTCCAAGGTCAGGTGGAGGGTGGCTCCCATGAGAATGGAGGTTTCGGCCCATTCATCCGGCAGGGAGTCACTGTTGTTGATGAACTCGATCAGGGCCTTGGAATGGCCGTCCTTCACACTCTTGGCCAGGATCCGGGTGGCATCCCGGGTGGCCGGTGATTTGGCCATTTGCGACGAGGTCTGGATCGCCTCGGGCACCCTCTCCCACCAGCGTTCCCGGGCGGTCCCCTTTCCTTCCACCTCACGGACAAAGCCGTGCTTGGCCAGCTGGCGCAGGTGGTAGCTCGTGGAGCCGCTGGACTCGCCCAGGCGATCAGCCACGCCGCAGGCGGTCTGCGCGCCGTGGCGGGAAAGGCTTTCGAGCAGCGCAATCCGAATGGGATGCGCCAGCGCCTTCAGCCGGGTGATGTCCAAAAGCTGCGCGTCCAGCGGGGATGTCTGCTCTTCCATGCCCGTCAGCCTACGCTTGCAAAGAGTCCTTTGCAAGGGTTTCTTTGCAACTGCTTCTTTGCAAGATTCCCGTCGTCTCGTCTATCCGCATCGAGAGGCCAGCTACGGCTCTTTTGAGCCCTCAAAAGAGCCGTAACTGGCCTCTCGGCGGGTAGGGAGGGGTGCTGGGGGGGTCAGCCGTCCAGGGCGCCCTCGACCAGGGCCGTGGCGATGGCATCGGCATCCTGCACGGCGGCCAGGTACCGCTCGGCATCCAGAGCGGCAGAGCATCCCGTGCCGGCGGCCGTGATCGCCTGCCGGTAGCGGTGGTCAACGGCGTCGCCGCACGCGAAGACGCCGTCGACGTCCGTCTGAGTGGTGGGTGCGGCAACCTGGATGTAGCCGGCGTCGTCGAGGCCCACCTGGCCGCGCAGCAGTTCCGTGCGCGGCACGTGTCCGATTGCCACGAAGATGCCCGACGCCGCCACCTCCCGGGTCTGGCCCGTCACGGTATCCGTCAGCGTGAGTCCGGTGACCTTGTCCGTGCCGTGGATTGCAGTGACCTCACTGTTCCAGGCGAACTGGATCTTGTCGTGGCATTTGGCCCGCTGCGCCATGATCCGGGACGCACGCAGCTGGTTCCGGCGCACCACCACGGTCACGGAGTCCGCGAACCGGGTCAGGAACAGTGCCTCCTCCATCGCCGAGTCGCCGCCGCCGACCACCACCACGAGCTGCTTGCGGAAGAAGAACCCGTCGCACGTGGCGCACCAGGAGATCCCCCGGCCGTTCAGCGTCTTCTCCTCCGGCAGCCCCAGTTCCTTGTAGGCCGAGCCGGTGGCCAGGATGACGGTGCGCGCTTTCCGGGTGGTTCCGGCCGCGGTAACCACCCGCTTCGTGTGGCCGGACAGGTCCACGGACGCGACGTCGTCGAACTCCACCACCGCACCGAACTTCTCCGCCTGGCGTTTCAGCGCTTCCATCAGGTCCGGTCCCTGGATCCCGTCCGGGAAGCCCGGGAAGTTCTCCACCTCGGTGGTATTCATGAGCGCTCCGCCGGCCGTCACGGAGCCGGCCATGACCCGCGGAGACAAACCCGCGCGGGCAGCGTAGACGGCGGCGGTGTATCCGGCGGGACCGGAGCCGATGATGATCACGGAATCGGTGGGCATGGCTGCTCCTTTCGGCGGTTCCTCCAGTGTGGAACCGCCGGCACCTGCTGCCCAGAGGGCGCGGAAAAGCCGTCCGGCTAGACGCGCACCCGTCCGCGGATCCGGATGGCGGCAACAAGGGTGAACACCACTGTCATCGCGGCCAGCACAAAGATCACGTAGCCGGTTCCCACCTGCCAGTCCCCCACCTGCGCGGTAATGCCGAAGACGCTCTGCAGTTCCTCGATTGCCGCGGGCTGGTCGCCCGTCATGGCCGGCAGGGTCTCTGCGGTCATTTCCTGCCGGACCAGCATGGAGGACTGCAGGAACGGCAGGGCACTCACGAATTCCCGGACCCCCTCCGGGAAGTTGCCCACGGGGATGTAGGAACCGGCGATGAAGCCCAGCACCGTGCCCACGATCGTGGAGAGGGCCGAGTACGCGCCGGCAGTCCGGATGAAGGAGACCGCGAACGCACTCAGCGCGGAGAAGGCAAAGCACGCCAGTGCCAGGTAGCCGCAGATCTTCAGCAGGGGCACTGCGCCGAAGGTCACGCCGCTGACCACGAACAGGTAGGCCAGGCTCACTACCAGCACCAGCGCAGTCATCACCATCGAGATGAGCACGGCGGAGAGCAGGTAGCCCAGGATCAGCTTCTCCCGCCGGATCGGGGAGACCAGGAAGTCCTGGAAGCGGCCGGACCCGGAGTCCTCCACGAACACCACCATGGCGCCCAGCGCCGTCGTAATGGTGGTAATGCCCAGGATTCCCGCGAACATCCAGCTGTCCACAAACCCGCGGATCTCATCCTCGGTGGCCTGCGGGAAGGATTGGCCGAGTCCTTCGGTCTGCAGGTTGCCCAGGAACAGGGTGTAGAGCAGGAACACCACCAGTGCGGAGACCAGGGAGAAGAACACTCCCAGCCGGTCGCGGAAGAAGAGCCGCAGGTTGCGGGTGGTGATGTCCAGGACCACGTTCACTTCTTGGCTCCTTCAGCTGCCTCGGCCGACGCCGGGGTCTCGTGGCCGGTCAGGGCAAGGAATACATCATCCATGGTGCCGTGCCGGAATTCGAAGTCCTGCACGGATGCGCCGTGCCGGGCCAGGATCAGCCGGGCAGTTTCGGCTGTCTCCACCCCAATGCGCACGACGGCGCCTTCCGCACTTTCAACGGTCCCGCCCAGTTCGGCGGCGGCGGCCGTGAGCCCGGCCTGGTCCGCCGTCGTGATGGTGAGGATGCTGGAGCTGTAGGCGGCGCGCAGTTCCGAGGGGGTGCCGTCGGCAATGATCCGCCCGCTGTCGATGATGCAGACCCGGTCTGCCTCCTCGGTTTCCTCCATGTAGTGCGTGGTGAGGAAGACCGTCAGCCCGTGGCGGTCGCGGAGATCGTGGATGGTGGACCAGACGATCGCGCGGCTGGCCGGGTCGAGGCCGGCGGTCGGCTCGTCGAGGAAGATGATCGGCGGAGCGTGGAGCAGGGCCCGGGCAATGTCCACGCGCCGGCGCTGGCCGCCGGAGTACGTTCCGTAGCGACGGTCGATGAAGTCGCCCAGCCCGATCAGGTCCGACAGCTCGCTGATGCGTGCTTCGTTGGCGGCGCGGTCCGAGGAGTAGAAGCGCGCACGCACACGCAGGTTCTCGCGGCCGGTCAGCAGCGGGTCAAGGATGGATTCCTGGAAGACGACGCCGATGCGGGCGCGGACACCCTCCCCCGCGGACCGCACGTCAAACCCGCTGACTTCGGCTGTGCCGGACTCGAAGGGGATTGCCGTGGTGAGGCAGCTGATAGTGGTGGATTTTCCGGCGCCGTTGGTTCCGAGGAACGCAAAGACACTTCCGGCTTTCACGTCGAAGGACAGGTTGTCCACGGCGGTCTTGGCGCCGTACTTTTTGGTCAGGCCGCGGACCGATATGGCCGGCTGGTTCTGAGTCACTTCATCCTCCAGATGAATTCCCCGCCGTGCAGCCGGCGGCAGGGGCAGCAGAAAGCCCCCGAGCGGAAACACTATCCGACCCGGGGGCTCTGCGCCTTGACCTGCGGTTTTTTACGTGCGGTGGAAGTATTCCTAGCCGCCGGCCTGGGGCTGCTTCGTCTCGCTGGGAGCAGGTTCCGCAGCCGGCGGATCCGTTGGCTCCGGCTCCGGAGTCTCCGTCACGGTAGGCGTGGGCTTCGGCGCAGGGGCCGTCGTCGGGCGCGGGACGGGAGTGGCCGATGCCTTGGGGGTCGACTTCTCCTCGTCCTCTTCAGCCTCCTCCGACTCCGTGGGGCTGGGGCTCGGGTTCGGGTTCACCAGCAGGTTGGCGGGCGGGTTGGCGAAGGGCTCACCCGGGTACAGGCTGCCTGCCTGCTGCATGAACTTTGCCCAGGACGGGGCTGCGATCAGCGAGCCGTCGATCTCCGGGTAGAGACGGCCGCCGATTTCCAGGCCGGAGAGGGACTCCGTGCCGGCCTTCCAGTTGCCGATCCAGCTGGCGGTTGCCATGCCGGAGTTGTAGCCGATGAACCAGGTCTGGGACCGCGAGTCATTGGTACCGGTCTTGCCGGCCATGGGCTGGCCGCCGTAGTTCAGCAGCGAACCGGAGCCGGACTTCATGACTTCCTGGGTCGCGTAATTCACGCCGCGGGCGGTCTCCTTCGAGATCACCTGCTCACATTCGGGTTCCGGCACCTCGTAGGTCTTGCCGTTGGCCGCGGTGACCTCCAGCAGGGCGCGGGGTTCGCACACGTTGCCCTCAGCGGCGAAACCGGCGAAGGCCTGCGCCATGGCCATCGGGGAGACGTCCTGCACACCACCGATGAGGGCGGAAGGGTTGATCATCAGCGGCTCTTCCTGGCCGGAGGAGCTCTTGCCGTCATGGATACCCATTGATTCGGCGATTTCCATGATGCGGCACAGGTCCAGCTGCTTGGCAGTGGAGAAGGTGATGGTGTTCAGGGACTGGGCCAGTCCGCGCAGCACTGTGGCATCGCCATAGTTGGTGTCGCCGTAGTTCTGCGGAGTCCAGCCGTTGGCCGCCCCTTCAACGTAGGCGCCCCCATCAAGACAGCTTGCTGTCCAGCGGTCACCCTGGGGATAGGTCTTCTTCCTGCCGTCCAGCTGCGTGCCCAGGGACTTGCCTGCATCTACCCAGGCGGCCACGGTGAAGGGCTTGAACGTGGAGCCGGGCTGGAATCCGCCCACACCGTCCAGCCGCTTGTCCGGATCGCCGTCCTGGTACTGGTCCACGTTGAAGTTGAGCACTGAATCGCCGGGATTATCCCCGGGAATGTAGCGGGTGTTCTGCGCCATGGACAGGATGTTTCCCGTACCCGGCTGGAGGCTGATCATGGAGTGGCCCACCTGGCCGGCAGTGGTGTCCGGGTTGGCAGTCTCGTTGACCGCGTCCTGCGCAGCAGCCTGGACGGCCGGGTCCAGGGTGGTCTTGATGGTGAGGCCGGAACGGTAGAGCACCGACCTGCGCTCGGCCTCGGTAGCACCGAATTCTTCGCTGTTCAGGATCAGGCGTTCCACGTAGGAGCAGAAGTACGGTGCCTGCTCGGCAGCCACGCAGCCCTGCCGGGTGGGCGTAATGGTGAGGTCCAGGCCGGTGGCCACAGCGGCGTCGTACTGGGCCTGGTCGATCTTGCCGTGTTCAAGCATGGTGCCCAGCACCAGGTTGCGGCGCTCCAGCGCCCGCTCCGGGTAGGTCTGCGGATCGTAGTATCCGGGACCGTTGACCAGGCCGGCCAGCAATGCGCTCTGCTGGATGTTCAGGTCCTTGACATCGACGTTGAAGAAGTACTTCGACGCCGCCTGCACTCCGTAGGTGTTGCCGGTGAAGGGAACGATGTTGAAGTAGCCCTCAAGGATCTCGTCCTTGGTCATCTCGTTTTCAACGGCGATGGCCAGCCGGATTTCCCGGACCTTGTCGGAAACGCCCTTGCTGCCGCTGTAGGTTGCTTCTTCGCCGCGTTCGTTGGCCGAGTTGATGAGCACGTTCGTGACGAACTGCTGGGTGATGGTCGAGGCACCGCGGTTGGTTCCGCTGGAGACGTTGCTGGCGATGGCACCGAAGATGCCCTGGACATCGACGCCGCCGTGCTCGTAATAGCGGTAGTCCTCCACCGAGAGCAGGGCATCCACCATGTGCGGGGAAATCTGGTCGAAGGTGACCGGCTGGCGGTTCTCCTCGTAGAGGGTGGCGATCAGCGAGTCGTCCGCAGCAACGATCCGGGTGGGCGTGGCCAGGGTGGCACGTTCCAGATCCGCCGGAAGGCCGTCGAAGAACGAGATGGAGGCCGACGCCGCTGATCCGGCTCCGGCTGCCATGGGGACGAACAGCCCGGCAGTGAGCACTCCGCAGAGCACACTGACCCCTAGGAAGGAGAGTAGGCGTCCGAATGTGGTTGCCGTGGTGAACACGGGAGATTTACGCGCAGCCATGATATGGGAGCATAACGCAGGAACATGTGATTTCTTGTTCTGTTGAGCGCCCGATACCGGGCGGCACCGTTGCATCCGGGCGGCAGATCAGGATAATCCGCCCTGACACGACGTGGCAGGACTCACGCCCGGAACAACTCCGGCCGCCTGCGGAACTAATCTGTGCAACCCCATCCCGGCGGCACTCCGCCACTGCTAGACTCCTGCACACTTCCTTCTGATACGCGGCAGCTGCCGGGCAGGGACCTGCGGGGTATCAGGAGTCCGGAACCATTCCCGGCCAAGGAGAATCATGGCCCGATTACTCCACGAAATGCGCCGCCTGGGCGGCAGCCTGCGGGCGAATATTGATGCCCGGCGGGGAACACTTCCGCCGCCGCGGGCCAACCACGAAGAAATCCATGCCCGGCTGGAGAGCGCCATGGCCTCTGCCCGTGCCGCGGGACGCACCCTGGACGAACAGGAACGGGTAGCGGGAGAAACGGCGGCCCATTTTGCTTCGGTTGCCGAGGCCTACAGGCTGCGGCGTGAGGCCGTTGAGACTGTTGTACCGGCCAGCCCGTCGCCGGCCGTCCTCACCCTCGCCGGAACCGCCCGGCGCATGCACTCCCTGGCCACGGAGCGCGAGGAGATGGCCGCAGCGCACCTTACGGAGATCCGTTCACGCCGGGAGAAGGTCCAGCAGCTGCTGGCAGACCTGGTCAAGGCACAGGCAGAGCTGCGGCTGGCCGTCACCGTGGAACAGAGCCGGATGCGGCTGGACGGGCTGGGCGGACTGCCCGCGGACGCTCCCGCCGGTCCCGGCAATCCGTTCGATACAGAGCTGCGCGAGGCCACCCGGCTGGCGCGGGAAGCAGAAGCCCTGGCAGAGCTGAAAGGCGGATGGGCATGAGTGAAGAATCCAGCGTGCGTGTGGGAGTTCCGTATACGCCGCCGCGTTCGTATTCGGAGAAGGCAGTGAGCCGGCTGGTCTTCACGGCAGCCGCGTTCATCATTTTCGGCGGGTTCAACGTCATAGCGGTGGCGCTTGCGATCCTGCTGGTGGTTTACCCGCTGCTCATCGCCAGGGAGCGGCTCGTCCTGCGCCCGCGGCGGGAAGAGGCGGAGACCGCGGCACTGAACGACGCCGTCGCGCAGTTCTTCCCGGGCGCCCCGAAGGTGCAGCGTGAGCAGTGGCGGGAGCTGATGACCGGACGGAAGGGCAAAACCTTCCGGTTCCGGGACGACGTCGGCGGCGAGATGCGCATGGTCCGCACGGGCCGGGCCGCGCTGGCCGGGAACGCGGCCATAGCCGGCCAGCCGTGCCGTCCGCACAACGCCAAGCGCGCGGAGATCGAAGTGACCCGGCGCCACGGCGACGTGGGACTGGCCGACTTTGACACGATCATGACGGCGTCGGGCCGGGATCCCAACATTGCCCGCGCTATTGCCGAGGTCCGCCGCGGCTACCGGCACGGGCGGGAATCGGCCTAGCGCAGGTCCATGCCCATCACCGTGCGGACGGGGATGGGCCCGCCATGGTTTTCGTCCACGGGCTGCATTCCGATCTTCTCGGCCACCCGGCGTGAAGCCGTGTTCTCCGGGTGGATGAGGGCCACCAGCCTGGGCGCCTGAAGCACTTCCCTCGCGTAGTCCCGGCAGGCAGCAGCGGCTTCCGTCGCGTAGCCGCGCCCCTGCAGCTCCGGCCGGACGTGATAGCCGACTTCGAGTTCGATGCTGTCCTCGTTGATCTTCTGCCAGGTCAGGCCGCAGTCCCCCAGGAACGCGCCGTCGTGCGTTTCGATGATCCAGAGACCGTAACCGTGCTGGGCGTAGTTCGCCTGGTTCCAGGCGATCCACTTCGCGGCGCCGTCCCGGTTTTTGGGTGCCGGGTAGTAAGCCATGACCTCCGGGTCGCCGAGCAGTTCGGCCATGGGATCAAGATCCGCCGGCGTCATTTCGCGGAAGCGGAGCCGTTCAGTGTCCTGGGGAAGCATTGGGCCAGTTTATCGGCGGGTGTTCCGGCGGCTAGAAGTACCCGTTGTCATTGATCGGCGGATAAATCTCCTTGGGGATCGGCTGGATAACGTCCCAGTGCTCCACCACCTTGCCGTCCTCAACCCGGAAGATGTCCACGATCGCGCGGCCTTCTTCACCCGGCACCCGGCGGGAGTGCACGTGCAGCGCCACCAGGTCGCCGTCGGCAATGACGCGCTTCACCTCGTTGCGCCCGTCCGGGTAGTTCTCCCGCAGGTAGGTCACGAACCGGCGGAAGGCGGCAGGACCGTCCGCCACCCAGGGGTTGTGCTGGATGTAGGTCTCACCCAGGTAAGCCATGACGCCCTCGACGTCGCGGTTGTTGTACTTCTCGTAAAAATCGAGGACCAGTTCCTTGTTGTTCATACTTCCCCTGCGTGTGTGATGTGCGTTACATGGGTGCGGCAAATATATCGGGGTGGTCCGGCTGCCCCGAAAACCCGTATTTCATACGCGGTAACCGGGACTTCACATTCGGACAGCAAAAAGGTCCCGTCCTCACCGCTGGGCGGGAAGACGGGACCTCGAATCCGTGGAGCTTAGGGGAATCGAACCCCTGACCTTTTCATTGCGAACGAAACGCTCTACCAACTGAGCTAAAGCCCCGTGCCTGTTCCGGATAACCGGCCTTGTCAGGCTACGCCGATTCTATGCACCCGCCTAGTCCGGGGGCAAAATGCCGCCGGCTGCTTGAGGGGTCCGAGTGCTCTTGGCTAGGCTCGCGGCAAGCCAACCCAAGGAGTACGCCATGAGCCTGATCAAAGACATGCTGACCTCCCACCCCGCGGGAAATTCAACCGTGGACATGGACGCAGTGGCTGCGGCCATCGAGGCCTGCTTCGACTGCGTCCAGACGTGTACAGCCTGTGCGGATGCCTGCCTTGGAGAGGACATGCTCGGCGACATGGTCAGCTGCATCCGCACCGATCTCGACTGCGCGGAAATCTGCGCAGCTACCGGAAAGGTACTGGCCCGTGCAGGAAAGGACTACGCCACGGCCGCCGACCTGGTTCGGGCCTGCGCTGCCGCCTGCCGCCGCTGTGCGGAGGAATGTGAGCAGCACGCGTCCGCTCACGACCACTGCCGCATCTGCGCCGAGGCCTGCCACCGCTGCGCCGCAGCCTGTGATGCGCTGCTGCTGACGATCGGTTCCTGAGCTCACCGGGGGCCTCGGGACTTTCCTGCGCAGCGGTTCCCTCCGGTTAGGGACAATCCGTACGGTTCGGGACGTTCCCGCGCGGCGCCGCGGCAGGAAAGTCCCGAAATGGCAGGGACGTCCCAAACCGGAGGAGAAGCGGCTTCCAAAGCATGGAGGCGCTCCGCGGCCCGCAACCCTACCTCCGCGAGCGCATTCCCCGCATGAGGATCCAGGCCAGCGGCGTCATGACCGCGATCAGCGCCACCGGATTCGGGCGGAAAACCGCCGGGGCACCGTCCTTCGCGGCGTAGACGCCAAGCGGCAGCACCATTCCGCCGCCCCCGCCTCCGCCTTCGCCGTCGGCATCTCCCCCGCCGCCGAAACCGGCCTGGACCAGCGCCACGGGCATGAGGGTTTCGGAGCCGACCTGCACGGGTTCGCCGTAAACCCGCGCCACGGCCATCGTCTTGAAGGACTCCGACAGGCTCGTCACGATGTTCACGACGGACCCCCGGCAGCCAGCATCCCGCGTACGTAGGCTGCCTGGCCTGCGTGTTCCAGGCAGTCGGCCAGGGAGCTGACCAGCCGCACCCCCAGTGTGACGGGCGGATCCCAGGCCGTGTCCACAACCTGGTCCAGGTCCGCCGCGGACAGTCCGGACACGAAGGCGATCGTCCGTGCACTCACTGCGTCGTAGTAGCCCTGCAGCACGCCCCCGGACTGCACCTGCACCTTGGCCACCTGCTCCGAGGTGTGGCCGTAGCCGGTGTCCTCGGCGTCGAGCGGCAGTCCCACCCGGTCCACCCAGCCTTCGGCGGTCCATACCTGCTGGTGGCCGGCGACGTCGGCCACCTGTGCATCCTCCACCCGGGCCAGGTGCCAGATCAGCCAGGAGATCGAGTTGCCGTCCGGATACGGCCGGTGGTTCAGCTCCTCGGCGCTCAGCCCGTGCACCACCCGCCGCACGGTGGAAGGAAGCCGTCCGAACGCATCAACTAACAGGTCACTTGATTCCATGGGGGCCTCCTTGGCCGGGTGGGTGGCAACTGTCCTCCACGCCACTGTGCCAGTTCCGCGCCGGAGGCAAAAGGGATGTTCGACGCCGGCGAGCCCGGTTTGCCGGTGAGGAGAAAGTTTTCCGGAAACCGGGGTTGCAGCGGCTGCCGCCGCTTCTAGACTGACCGGATGGAGTGGATCGACGAACGTCCCACTTGGCTGCCGCCCATCCCGCCCCCGCACCGCGGCCGGGCCCGGATCGTTGCGGGTGTCCTGCTGGTCAGCACCGTAATGATCGCGGTGATGGTCACTGCCTTCGTAGGCGGGACGGTCTCCATGTACCTGTGGTGGCCGCTGGCCGGTGGCCTGCTCCTGCTGGGATCCGGCCTGCTGAGCCGACGACGCCTTCCCTGACATCCCCGATTCCTTCGGATCTAACCCTCACCATCTGCGTGATGTGACAAAGTTCGGTGCACCGAACTTGTTTAATCAGCACGCCGAACTTATGGTGTTCCGCATGAACATCCAGCTCCGCTCCCGCCGCCTGGCAGCGCTGCCGGCCGCAGCCCTTCTGCTCGCCCTGTCCGCTTGTTCGGGGACCGCCGCTTCCGCGCCCGACAGCGAAAAACCCGTTGTCCTGACCACCTTCACCGTCCTGGCGGACATGGCCGAAAACGTCGCCGGTGAACATCTGCAGGTCGAATCGATTACCAAGACCGGGGCCGAGATCCATGGCTACGAGCCCACCCCCGGCGACGTCCGCCGCGCCTCGCAGGCAGACCTGATCCTGGACAACGGCATGAACCTGGAAGCCTGGTTCGAACAGTTCACCGCAGACCTCGATGTCCCCCGGGTAACGGTCAGCGAAGGCGTCGACCCGATCAGCATTGCCGAGGACGCGTATGAAGGGATGCCCAATCCGCACGCCTGGATGTCGCCGCTGAACGCCCGGATCTACGTGGACAACATGGCGGAGGCCTTCGCAGGCCTCGATCCGGAAAACGCGGAGGCCTTCCGGTCCAATGCGGAGGCCTATAAACAGGAACTGCAGGAGGTCCAGGACGAGCTGGCCGCTGAGCTCGGAGCCCTGCCGGAGAACCAGCGCGCCCTGGTCACCTGCGAAGGGGCGTTCTCCTACCTGGCCCGCGACGCCGGACTCACGGAACGCTACATCTGGGCCGTGAACGCGGAGCAGCAGGCCACCCCGCAGCAGATCGCTTCCGCCATCGAGTTCGTCAAGGACAACCGGGTCCCCGCGGTCTTCTGCGAGTCGACAGTTTCCGACGCCCCGATGCTGCAGGTGGTCGAGGCCACCGGCGCGAAGTTCGGCGGTGTCCTGTACGTCGATTCCCTCTCCGAAGAGGGCGGTCCGGTGCCCACCTACCTCGATCTGATCCGCCACGACACCGGAACCATCATCGCCGCCCTGACGGGAACCGCCGCCCAATGAGCGTTCCCGCACTGGAACTGGACTCCGTGACGGTGAAGTACGACGACGTCACGGCACTTGAGAGCGTCAGCCTCGCCGTGCAGCCGGGACGGGTCTGCGGGCTGGTGGGGATGAACGGTTCCGGCAAGTCCACCCTGTTCAAGTCCCTGATGGGCCTGGTGAAGCCGGCTGCCGGAACAGTCCGTCTCAGCGGCCTGGCTCCGGCGAAGGCCCGCAGGTCCGGACTGGTTGCCTACGTTCCGCAGAGCGAGGACGTGGACTGGACCTTCCCGCTCAGCGTGCAGGACGTGGTGATGATGGGACGCTACGGCCAGATGGGTCCCACCCGCCGGCCGCGCACTGCGGACCGGGCCGCGGTAGCCGAGGCCCTGGAACGCGTGGAGCTTACCGAGCTGGCAGACCGGCAGATCGGCAGGCTCTCCGGCGGCCAGAAAAAGCGCGCCTTCGTGGCCCGCGGCATCGCCCAGGGCGCGTCGGTACTGCTGCTCGATGAGCCGTTCGCCGGCGTCGACAAGCGGTCGGAGGCAACCATTACCGCACTGCTGCGGGAACTGGCCGCAGACGGCCGGACCATCCTCGTCTCCACCCATGACCTGCATGCCCTTCCCCAGCTCGCCGACGAAGCGGTGCTGCTGATGCGCCGCGTCCTGGCCCACGGCGCCCCGCAGGAGGTGCTGCGTCCGGAGCAGCTGGCCCGCGCTTTCGGCCTCAACGTGCTGGACGACGGCACCCCCGTTTCTGCCGAGACTCTGAAAGCAGGAAACCAGTGATCGAGCTGCTCACCGAACCCCTGGCCTACGACTTCATGGTCCGCGCCCTGGCCACCGCCGTCATTGCGTCCGTGGTGTGCGGCGTGCTGTCCTGCTGGCTGGTGCTGATCGGCTGGTCACTGATGGGCGACGCCGTGTCCCATGCCGTGCTGCCCGGCGTCGTGCTCGCCTACGTGGCGGGTGCACCGTTCGCACTGGGTGCCGTGGTCTTCGGATTCCTCGCCGTGGGCCTGATCGGGCTGGTGCGCGATACCAGCCGGATCAAGGAGGACGCAGCGATCGGCATCGTCTTCACCACGCTCTTCGCTGCCGGACTGGTGCTGATCTCCGTGACACCGAGCCAGACCGACCTGAACCACATCATCTTCGGCAACCTGCTGGGCGTGAGCTCGGCGGACCTGGCGCAGGTTGCCGTCCTGGCCGCACTGACCCTGGCCGTGCTGCTGTTCAAGCGCCGCGACTTCACGCTGTACGCCTTCGATCCCACCCAGGCCCACGCCGTCGGGCTTAATCCGCGCCTGCTGGGCGCGGCGCTGCTGGGGCTGCTGGCCCTTACCGCCGTCGTTGCCCTGCAGGCAGTCGGGGTGATCCTGGTGGTTGCGATGCTGATCATCCCCGGTTCCACTGCCTACCTGCTGACCGACCGGTTCAGCCGCATGCTGCTGATCGCACCGGCACTTGCGGCGGGCTGCGCGGTCGCCGGCATCTACGCCAGCTATTACCTGGACACAGCCACCGGACCCATGGTGGTGCTGGCCCAGGGCAGCGTTTTTGCCCTCGCGTATCTTTTCAGCCCACGTCAGGGAGTGATTGGCCGCGCCGTGGGTGCCCGGAGGCGGCGCCGTGCGGTGGCCGCCTGAGCCTATGATGGGCGCATGACTTCTGCGTCCACCGGTTCCGGCTCCCAGTCCCAGACCCTGTCCCGCGGGATCCAGGCACTGGAACTTCTGGCCGAATCCGAGACGCCCCTGACGATCGCGGAGCTCTCCGCAGGCCTGGGCGTCCACCGGTCCATCGCCTACCGGATCCTGCGCACCCTGGAAGCGCATTCGCTGGTGATGCGCGACGACGCCGGCCGGGTTTCGGCGGCGCCCGGACTGGCCGCGCTGGCCCGCGGGGTCTCCCGCGACCTGCAGTCGGCTGCGCTCCCGGAGCTGACCGTGCTGGCCAACGAACTGTCCATGACCGCGTTCATCGCCGTGTGGGACCAGCATGACTGCGTCACCCTGGTCACCGTTGAACCCCGGCACAGCCGCACCGCCCTGATCCAGCGGCCGGGCACCCGGCACTCCTTTACCGCCGGCGCTCCGGGCATCGCCATCCAGTCAGCAGTGTCCGAGGAACACTGGGACCGGCTGGCACCCGGGCAGCCGTACCGCGAGGAAGCGCGGCTGGCCCGGCGCCGCGGTTATGCAACCAGCCACAGCGAAGTGATCGACGGCGTCGGTTCCGTTGCCGTTCCGGTGCAGGTGCCCGGGCAGCTGCCGGCATCCCTGTCCGTGGTGTATTTCGGCACCGGCAAGGACGACGCCGGCATCGGCGCGCGCCTCATCGAAAGCGTCCAGCAGATCGAGGCGCAGCTGCATTAGGCGCGGTTCCCAGCGCGTGCCCGTTCAGCCGGAAAGCAGTTAGGCAAGCATTCTCTTGCTGGAAACTGGGTCGGAAGGGGCCTAAAACGTAAGCATGGCCCTTAAAGAAGTCTCCGCGAAGACGCCAGGCACCCGCCTGAAATCGGCAGTCCGGAACTATCCGGTAGTCGCGGCCACCGTGGTGGTGCTCGCCGTCGTGCTGATCCTGTGGGGAACCGGCGCGGACACTCCCGCGCAGTGGATCGCCAGCCTGTACACACTGGGAATCGTAGGCATCACCGGGTACGGCATGGTGCAGGACATTCGGCGCGGGCACTACGGCCTGGACATCCTGGCGGTCATTGCCATGCTCGCCACCGTTGCCGTGGGCGAGTACATTGCGTCGCTGATTATCGTGCTGATGCTCTCCGGCGGTGAGGCACTTGAGGACTACGCGGCCGGCCGGGCCAAGGGCGAACTCGATGCGCTCCTGGACCGTGCCCCGCAGATCGCGCACCGGCTGCCCTCCGGCGCGGACACCGGCGGAAACCCGGCGTCGGGCAAACCCGCGGCCGAACTCGCCGAAGACATTCCCGCCACCGAGGTGGCCGTGGGCGACATCCTGCTGATCAAGCCCTCCGAAGTGGTGCCCGTGGACGGTGTGCTGCTTTCCCCCGCCGCGGCCTTCGACGAATCCTCACTGACCGGTGAATCCATTCCGGTCTCCCGCTCCGCCGGAGACACGGTGATGAGCGGTTCGGTCAACGGCACGCACGCGGTGCGCATCCAGGCCACGGCGACGACGGCGAACAGCCAGTACCAGCGCATCGTCGCCCTGGTGCAGGAGGCCAGCGAGTCCAAGGCTCCGGTGGTGCGGCTCGCGGACCGCTTCGCCGTTCCCTTCACCATCGTTTCCCTGCTGATCGCCGGCATTGCGTGGGCGGTGTCCGGGGACCCGGTGCGGTTCGCCGAAGTGCTGGTGCTGGCCACCCCGTGCCCGCTGCTGATCGCCGCTCCGGTGGCGTTTATGGGCGGCATGAGCCGCTCCGCCCGGCACGGCATCATCGTCAAGGGCGGGGCCACCCTGGAACAGCTCGCCGAAGCCCGCAGCGCCGCGTTCGACAAGACCGGCACCCTCACCTACGGCCGTCCCGAGCTGGTCTCGGTGAACCCGGTCAACGGTTTCACGTCCGATGAGCTGCTGGGCCTGGCAGCCTCCGCGGAGCAGTACTCCTCCCACGTGCTGGCCGCGTCGGTGCTGGCTTCGGCCGAGGAACGCGGCCTGCCGGTGCAGCCGGCGGAGACTGCCCAGGAAGTGGCGACCAACGGCGTCGAGGCCCACATTGGCGGACGGACCGTGCGCGTGGGCAAGCGCCGCTTCATTGAGGAAGTGGACCCGGCAACGCGGGCCGCGGACCTGGCCCCGGGCCAGATGGTGGTCTACCTCAGCGTGGACGGGCGGTTCGCCGGCACCCTGATCCTCAGCGACACGGCCCGTGAAAACGCCGCCGCCACCCTGGAACGCCTGCGTGCACTGGGCATCCGCGAGACGGTGATGCTCACCGGTGACGGTGCGGCCACCGCCGAGAGCATGGCCCGCGCCGTGGGCATCACCGATGTGCGCGCCGAGCTGCTGCCAGAGGACAAGGTGAAGGCCGTGGCCGCGCTGCCGGTGCGGCCGGTGATCATGGTGGGCGACGGCGTCAACGACGCCCCGGTGCTTGCGGCAGCAGACGTCGGAATCGCCATGGGGGCCCGCGGTTCGACGGCGGCCAGCGAGTCAGCTGACGCGGTGATCGTCGCGGACGACATCTCCAAGGTCGCCACCGCCATGGACATCAGCAAGCGGACCATGCGCGTGGCGCTGGGCAGCATCTGGCTGGGCATCATCCTGAGCGTGGTGCTAATGCTGGTGGCCGCTTTCGGGTACATCCCGGCCGTGGCAGGCGCGCTCACCCAGGAGCTCGTGGACCTGGCCACCATCCTCAATGCCCTGCGGACCCTGCACGGCAAGACCCTGTTCCGGCGCGCAGGCAAACCCGCTGCAGTGGCCTCAGCGCCGGTACCGGGATCGGTTTAAGCGGGCCTTCTGCGGCAGGCGGGTTGACGAATCTCTCTGGTGCCGCCCTTGCCGCGGGAGTACATTTGCCCGCAAACAAAACTCCGGAGGCGGTCATGGCTGGGTCACGAGAGTTCAAGAAAATTGTTGTGGGCGTGGATGGTTCCGAGGAATCCGTGGAAGCACTCCGGCAGGCCCAGACGCTGGCCGAACCGCTTGGTGCCCAGCTCGAAGCGGTTACCTGCTGGGAGTTCCCCCAGCTGTACGACGGGTACGTGACCATGCAGGCCGAGGACTTTCGGGACAGCGCCGGAAAGGTTCAGGAAGACACCCTTTCCCGTGCCTTCGGCAGCGAGATTCCCCGGAACCTGTTGGCCCGCCTGGCACAGGGCAATCCCAAGTCCGAGCTGGCTGACGCCAGCAGGCACGCAGATCTGCTGATTCTGGGACGGCGGGGCCATGGAGCCCTGGCCGGGCAGCTGTTCGGTTCCGTCAGCTCCTCGCTCGTCGCCCGTTCTGCATGTCCGGTACTGGTAGTTCACCGCCCGGAACCCGACGGCGGGGATTGAAAGCCGTGAACAGGAAAGCGGCAGGCACTGCGGCGGCACGGGTGGCAGGACTCTTCTTCACCGCGACGGCAATAGGAAACGCCTTTGGCACCTTGCGGATCGCAACAGGTTTCCTGGAGTGGCTGCGGGACGGGGCCTGGCTGCCGCCGTTCCGGAGTGTCTTGAAGCGGCTGGTTCCCGCTGCCCCTGCCGTGGTCCTGGGAACCGCGGCGTTCCAGGCCGTCATTGCCTTCATGCTGCTGACCGGCAAGGGTGTCCAGACGGCGCTGCGGCTGGCGCAGCTGTTCGTCCTGGGCCTCATCCCGTGCATCGCCTGGCCGTACTGGGTTGTGAATGTGGGGCTGGCGGCAGCATTCGAGGCGGTTCGCCGCGCCTGCCTCCCCCGGCGCCCCGCGGCTGTTCCTGCGGCAGATAAGTTGGCGGCAGCGGGCTCGCCGGCGTCATAATCCCGGAGTTCATTGAAGGCCCGTTCAGGCGGCTAATACGATCGGTGCACTGTTTGAACCGCCGTTGATCCGGGATGGAACATGTCTGCACTGATCGCGCCCGAGGGCCTGCCCCGCCCCGCTGTATCCGAGACCGACGCCGTCCGGCTGGCCGGGGAGTTCTACGCCCTGGAAGTATCCCGGGTCCGGGAACTGGGCAGCCAGCAGGACCGGAACTTCCTGCTCACCGCCGCGGACGGGACCCGGCGGCTGCTGAAGATCAGTAATCCGGCCTTTGCCCGCACAGAGATCGATGCACAGAACGCCGCCATGGAGCGGCTCACTACAGCCGGCTTCGCCTCCCCGCTGCCGCTGCCCTCCGTAAACGGGAACCTTGTCGAGACCCCGGAACTGGACGGCCGGGAGCACTGCCTGCGGCTGCTGACCTTCGTGGACGGCACCCCGGTCATAGACCGCCCGCACCTGGGCGCTCCCCTGCGCGCTGCGCTTGGGAACTGGCTCGGGCGGACCAGCACAGCATTCGCCGGCCTCGAGCATCCGGGCCTGGAACGCTCCCTGCAGTGGGACCTGCGGTCCGGCGAAGACGTGGTCGCCTCGCTGCTGCCGTTCGTCCGCGAGGACTGGAAGCAGGCCCTGCTCCTGCAGACGCTGGAACGCGTCAGCGCAGCGCTGGAACCTTTGAAAGACCTGCTGCCGGTGCAGGCCGTGCACGGCGACATGACCGACGACAATGTGGTCTGCGAACCCGGCGTTGGCGGGGCCGTCGAGCTCACCGGGATCATCGACTTCAGCGACGCGATGTACAGCTGGCGGGTGGCGGAGCTGGCTGTCGGCTGCTCCGCCCTGTTCCACCACGATCCGGCGAACCCGCTCACCGTGCTGCCCATGATCCAGGCGTTCCACGCCCAGGCACCATTGTCCGACGCCGAGGTACGGGCGCTGTGGCCGCTGATCGTCCTGCGCGGGGCGGTGCTGGCTGTCAGCGGTGAGCACCAGGTGACGGTCGACGCCGGCAACGACTACGCGTCCGACGCCCTGGACCGCGAGTGGACCATGTTCGAAGTTCCGGCCCGCTACGACTGGAACGCCGCCGAAGCCGCGATCCGCACGGCACTGGGCCTGCCGCTTCCGGCGCGGCCGGACACCTCCGCCTGGCTGCCCCTGCTGCCGGAGCTGGCCGAACCCGGCCGTGTGGACTTCGGCTGGAACAGCGAGCACTTCCGCGACGGTTCCTGGCTGGACGGAGAAGCGGAGGAGCACCGGATCCTTGCCGAAGCCTCCGCCACCGGGCCTGCGCTCACCCGGTTCGGCGAAGCCCGCCTGACCCGCGCCGCTGCACTGAGCACCGACGAGCCGGCGAATGTGTCCCTCGCCGTCGAGGTCCACTCGGCCAGCCCTATGGCCGTCCACGCGCCGTTCGCCGGGACACTGTCCTCGTGCGGGGACGGGACGATCCGGCTGGAAGGCGGGGACGCCGCCGTCGTGCTCTCAGGCCTGGAGCTGGGAACCGGAACTGGACCGGTGGACGCCGGTTCGCGGATCGGGCAGACCGGGCCGGAAGCGCTGACGGTCTGGCTCCAGGTACCCGGCGCCTATCCGGCGGCCGGGCTGCCGCCGCACTTTGTGAAGGCCAGCGAGTTCCCCGGCTACGCGGCATTGCTCCTGGACCCCGCACCGCTCTTCGGCATTACGGCGGAGGAAACCGCCGGCGAAGACCTGCTGGAGCGGCGGACCAGTGTCTACGACGCGCTGCAGTCGCACTACTATGACGCGCCGCCGCGGATCGAACGCGGGTGGAAAGAGCACCTGATTGATGTCTCCGGCCGGCACTACCTGGACATGGTCAACAACGTCACCGCACTCGGACACGGCCATCCGGTGGTCGCAGAAACCGCCGCCCGGCAGTGGCGGCGGCTGAACACGAATTCCCGGTTCCACTACGCGTCCGTGGCAGAGCTGTCCGAGCGGCTGCTGGCCAAGGTGCCGGATTCCTTCGACACCGTGCTGCTGGTCAACAGCGGCTCTGAAGCCGTGGAGCTGGCGCTGCGGCTGGCGAAGGCGTTCACCGGGCGCCAGGACGTGCTGTGTGTGCACGAGTCCTACCACGGCTGGTCCCTGGGCGCCGACGCCGTGTCCACCTCCGTCTCGGACAACCCGCGGGCGCTGGAAACCCGGCCGGACTGGGTACATGTGGCGGACGCGCCGAACGCGTACCGCGGCCGGCACCGGGGCGAGGGTGCGGGTGCTGCCTACGCCGCCGGCGTCGTACGCCAGCTGCAGCAGCTGCACGACGCCGGCACCCCGGTGGGCACGTTCATCGCCGAGCCGCGCAACGGCAACGCCGGAGCGATCGGCACGCCGCCCGGTTACCTGGAGCAGGTATACGCCGCGGTACGCGAGCAGGGCGGGCTGACCATCTGCGATGAGGTGCAGATGGGCTACGGCCGGTTGGGCAGGCACTTCTGGGGCTTCGAGGAACACGGTGTGGTGCCGGACATCATCACCATGGCCAAGGCGATGGGCAACGGGCATCCGCTCGGGGCCGTGATCACCCGGAAGGAGATCGCCGCGGCGCTGGCATCCGAGGGATCGTTCTTTTCCTCCGGCGGCGGCAGCACGCTCAGCAGCCGGATCGGGGTCACGGTGCTCGACGTGCTCGAGAAGGAGCAGCTGCAGGAAAATGCCGACGCCGTTGGGAAGGTCCTGTCCGACGGGTTCCGGGAGCTGATGGTCCGGCATCCGCTGATCAGCGCCGTGCATGGGATGGGGCTGTACCAGGGGGTGGAGTTCGTCCGGGACCGGGAGACGCTCGAGCCGGCCACCGAGGAGACCCGGGGGATCTGTGACCGAATGCGCGAGCTTGGCGTGATCGTGCTGCCCACCGGAGACCGGCAGAACATCCTCAAGATCAAACCGCCGCTGTGCTTCACCGAGGACAGTGCCCGGTTCTTCCTGGCTGCACTGGACCGGGTGCTGACCGAGGGCTGGTAAGCGGAGGCTAGGGTGGGCCCCGGTCGCGGGCCCGAGCCAGGGCCGCCGGGCCGCGAAATGCCGTGTTGTACCCTAACGACTTACAAGGTCAACGTTGACCAGCCGCTGTCACCCCCAGGACGCCGAGCAGCTGGACTACATCTCCCGGGGAGGCGTTATGCGTACGAAAGCTCTGGCCGCTGCAGGAATCGCGGGACTGATGCTCAGCGGGTGTTCGCCGGCCGAACCCGCACCTAAGGCCGAGCCTCGCCCTCCAGCTAACGAGAGGAATCTGGGTTCCTTCTCCGGGTCCGTAAACTCCGGCACGGAGGCCGGTTTTGGGGCACACGGGGAGGTGGTGGCCGCATATCTGAGCTGCGCGTCCGAAGGCGAGCTGCGCATCGGTGTCCTCGACTTGAAACCCGTCACGGTCATCTGCGGCACCTGGGAAGAACCCACGCGCACCGTCTTCGAAGGACTCACCGCCGGAGCCAAGCTCAGCTCCACTATTGAACCGGTAGATGAGCCCGTGGTGGTTGAGCTGGTGTTCACGGACGCCATGTCCTAGCCGCGGCGCCATACTGGGTGCATGCGCGCGACGACGGTCCTGGTCGAGGGCGAAAGCGACCGGCTGGCGGTGGTTGCCCTTGCACTGCGGGCCGGCCATGACCTGCCCGCCGAGCACGTGGATGTAGTTCCGATGGGCGGGGTCACCAACATCGCGCGGTTCCTCGCCAGATACGGGCCCGGCGGCGCCGGTAACCGGCTGCTCGGACTGTGCGACGAGGCGGAGGCCTGGTACGTCCGGCGGGCACTGGACCGAGCAGGAATCGGCGCCGGGGATCTGCCTGACCGTGGTTTCCAGGTATGCCGGGCCGACCTGGAAGACGAGCTGATCCGGGCACTCGGCACCGGCGTCGTGCTGGGAATCATCGCAGCCGAAGGTGAACTGGGGTCCTTCCGGCTGCTGCAGCGCCAGCCCTCGCTGCGGGAGCTGGGCGTCGAGGAGCAGCTGCACCGGTTCCTGTCCGGCCGTGCGGGCAACAAGATCCGCTACGCCCCGCTGCTGGTCCATGCCCTCCCGGCGGGAGACGTTCCGGAACCGCTGTCACGGTTGGTGGGTTCGCTCTCGGACCCCGAAGGCTGACCCGGCGGGCGATTCGCCGACCAGCGGGCGCCCGAACCCTCCTCCGCCGCCTGGTCCCGCGGATTGAGGATGCCGCAGGCGGACATCGAGAGGCAGCCGCATCCGATGCAATCCTCCAGGGACATCCGCAGGCTCTGCAGTTCTGCGATGCGTTGATCGATACGGTCTTTCCACGGCTCACTCAGCCGGGCCCATTCCCTGGGAGACGGCGCCCGTTCGGTTGGCAGCTGCGCCATAGTGGACTGGATCTCGGCGATCGTGAGACCGATCTTCTGCGCAGCGGCGATATAGGCCAGGCGCCGAAGGACCGTGCGGTGGTACACGCGGCGTCCGGCCACACGCTCCCGGCTCGCGATCAGCCCGCGCTCCTCATAGAAACGCACCGCTGAAACGGTAAGTCCGGACCGCTTCGCCACGACTGAAATGGGCAGCAGGGACTCAGGAGCGGACGGCGTCATAGGAAGCAGGGTACGCGAGTTGCGCTCAAGTTAACTTGAGCGCATACCGTCGCCGTCATGACCGGCACACATTCCCTCTCCTACCTGCAGGCGCTCAGAAAGCCCCGGCTGGCTGCCTTTCTCGCAGGAGACCTCGTGTCCCGGATCGGTGACGGCATGACGCTTGTGGCTCTGCCGGTCATTGTCCTTGGGTTGCCGTCCGAGTTGCCGGCGGCGCTGAAGCTGTCCCTGGTGTACGCGGTACCGCTTGCCGCGCCGCTGCTGGTCAGTCTGTTCTTTGGACTGGGAAGGAGACGATTCGATCCGGCAGTCACAACCGCTGCCGACTTCGTCCTGCGGATCAGCTTCTACGGTCTGGCTGCCGCGCTGGCGCTGGCCGGCACCCTCTCATTCGGCTGGCTGGTGGCGTTACTCAGCGCCGGATCCGTGCTTCGCTCGCTGGGATCAGGTGCCCGGCGCCTCTTCGCCCTGGGGCTGGCCGGACCGGAGGGCTCCTACGCGGTCAACGGGATGATCGGCCTCTCCCTGGGCGCCGGAATGTTCGTCCTTGGTCCTGCCTGCGGCGGCCTGCTCCTTCTCTGGGGTCCGGCGGCGCCGGCACTGCTTGCCAATGCAGGCACCTACGCTGTGCTGCTCGCGGCCTTACTGGCTGTCCGGCGTTCCGGGGCGGAGACACAGTCCCGCCCGGCGGACCAGTCAGCTGCCGTCTCTGGCTGGTCCATCCTCCGGAGCAAGCCCAGGATCCTGCGGCTGTTCGCCGTCCTCTTCCTGTACGACCTTTTCTACGCCCCGGTGGAGATTGCCCTGCCCCTGCTCATGCTCGACGACCTGGACCAGCCGTCGACGGCGCTGGGAACAATCTGGGCCTGCTACGGTTTCGGCGCGCTCGCGGGGGCGGTCGCGGTGAACTACCTTCGCCGGTTCCCGCCGGCCCCGGTGCTGGTGGGCGTCATTGCCGGCTGGGCCCTGTGCGTGGCAGCACTTGGGCTGGCCGGCACCGGAACGGCGGCTTTCGTCGCTTTTGCCGCCGCAGGATTCGTGTACGCCCCGTTCAATCCCCTGGTGTTCGTGGTTCTGCAGAGCCAGCTGGCAGAGCATGAACAGCAGCCCGTCTTCACGCTCTGGACTGCGGGCCTGACGGCAGCCCTCCCCCTGGGCCTCGCCGTCGCCGGCCCTCTTGTCACCGCGTTCCAGGCCTGGCAGTCGCTGCTCCTGTCAGCCGCCGTTTCCCTGGCCCTGGCCGTCGCCGCGCTGGCCGTCCTGCGGAACGAGCTGTGGCCGGACACCGGCGGTCGTCCGGGACGCAGGAACCGCCGGAGTGTTCCGGCGGAGACCAAAACTGGCTAGCGTTTCCTGCATTCGGTATTTGGTGCGGAACAGTGCACCTGCACGGAAAGGGCCTGGCATGAGCACCCAGCAGGAAATGGTCGAGAAGTACCTGGACGGCTTTCGCCGGAGCGACCACCCGGCGATCCTCGACTGCCTGACTGACGACGTCGTATGGCACATCCATGGCGCGTGCACGGCGCGGGGCAAGAATGAATTCGATGACGAGATCGGCGATCCGGGCTTCGAAGGCAGCCCGGACCTGTGCGTGGACCGGATGGTGACCGAGGGGGACACCACGGTCATCGCGGGCAGCGGCCACGGCCAGCACCGCACCGTCGGGTCCATCTTCTTCAACTACTGCGACGTCATCACATTCCGCGACGGCCTGATCAGCCAGGTGGATTCATACGTCGTCCCGGTCACCTGAGCCGGGCCGGCCCCGGGGCACAACAAACGGACGGCGGCCCCCAAACGATGGGGACCGCCGTCGTGCACCAAAGAAGGGCTAGGAAACCGGAGCGAGCTCCGGGTAGTCCGTGTAGCCGGCAGCGCCGTCGGTGTAGAAGGTGGCGTAATCGGGGGCGTTGAGGTCCGAGCCTTCCTGCCAGCGGCGGGCCAGGTCCGGGTTCGCGAGGGCGGGACGGCCGACGACGACGGCGTCAGCGAGGTCCTCATCAAGCAGGGAGAGGGCGGACTCGCGGGTGGTCTCCACGCCGAAGCCGGTGTTCAGGAGCACCGGGCCGTTGAAACGGCGGCGCAGTTCCTGGACCAGCTCATCGGCCGCGTCCTTGTGCAGGATGCTGAGGTAAGCCGGCTTCAGCGGCGCGATGCCGTCCACGAGGGCGGTGTAGGTCGCGAGCACGTCGTCGCGGTCGGTTTCCAGGACGTCCTGGATGTTGTGCTCCGGGGAAATGCGGATGCCGGTGTGCTCTGCGCCGATGGCTTCGGCCACGGCCTTGAACGTCTCGAGGACGAAGCGGGCACGGTTCTCCGGCGATCCGCCGTAGGAGTCAGTACGGGTGTTGGAGACGGGCGAGAGGAATTCCTGCAGCAGGTAACCGTTGGCACCGTGCAGCTCAACGCCGTCGAACCCTGCCTTCATAGCGGCCTTCGCGGCTGAGACGAACTCCTCGGTGACGCCGGGAAGCTCGGCTTCGGTCAGCGCGTGCGGCACCGGGTAGGGCTTCTTGCCGTCGTACGTGTGCGCCTCACCGGAGAGCGCGATGGCGCTGGGGGCCACCGGCTGGCGGCCGCTGACGTTTTCGTGGCCGACGCGGCCGGAGTGCATCAGCTGAGCGACGATGCGTCCGCCGGCTTCGTGCACGGCGTCGGTGACGCGCTTCCAGCCGGCGATGTGTTCCTCAGTGACCAGACCGGGCATCCGGGTGTTGCCCTGGCCGGTGAAGGACGGGTAGATGCCTTCACTCACGATGAGTCCGAGGGAGGCGCGCTGGCGGTAGTAGTCCACCATGATGTCGGTGGGGACGCCGTCGAGGCGGGCGCGCATGCGGGTCAGCGGGGCCATGACAAGGCGGTTGGGCAGTTCCATGGTGCCGACGGTCAGCGGTGTAAACAGGTTCACTAGGACGGGGTGCTTTCTCTCGATCGCATCAGGGCAGGGGTTGTCCCGACGTTCGTACACCCAGCGACAACCCGCAGTCCGGCCGCGGATATTCCGGCGGCCCGCCAAGATCACACCGCCGCTGACCGGTCCTGCTCCGGGGCCCCCGCGCGGGCACGGTGCGCGGGTCCGCCTTCATTGGACCCGAAGCAATAAAGAAGTTGTCCCGGAACAGCCCGGATGGATCCCAAAGCGCCTTCAGCGTCCGCAGCCACTGCAGGTGACCGGGCGGGAAAGCCCGGGCGACAACGTCGGGCCCGGTATCCGTCTCGAAGCTGAGGTACATGCCTTCCATCAAGGGGATCATCTCGTGCCAGCGCTGCTGCACGTCATCGGACCGGCTACCCAGCAGGGAGACCAGGAAGTTCGCGTCCCGCCAGCCGAACGCCGTCGAGTCGGCCGGATAGCTGCCCACCGCTCCCCCGTCAGGGCGCAGCCAAGACCATCGCCGCCCTTGAGCAGCTTGGCTACGTGGAGTCCGGATCCGATCCCGCCGACGCCCGCCGCAAGCACCTGCGTGTAACCGAACGCGGTTACGAAATGGTAGCCATCGGGCGGCAGACATTTGATGCCCTGCGGGAGCGCTGGGCCAAGGAACTCGAGCCGGGGCAGCTGGAACTGGTGGAGGACGCGCTGCGCCGGCTCGCGGCCAACCGCGCTTAGCCCTGAACCACGCGGCCTCGGCTGCCCGGTGCCAGTGCCCGCTGCAGGTTGCGGATCAGCTCATCGCGGCTTTGGCCGTCCACGGAGCGGTTCCATGCCATGGTCCCGGGAGCGGTGCGCCAGGATTCGCGGAGGGGACTGTTGTCCACGGTGTCGAAACCAAGGTCGTCGTAGAGGCGGGTCACCAGCTCGACGGCTTCGGGGTAGTCGCTGGAGACGCTCAGGGCCTTGCGGTCCGGAGCCCCGGCGGGACGGGCCATACGGAACAGGCCCGGCAGGTTGTCACTCGGAACCCGGATCGGCGAGCGCGCGTGGTGCTGGATGTGACTGAAAGCCTTCGCCACCTTCGAGGCGGGAAGCTGCTCCTGCCGCAGTTCGTGGACGGTCTTGAGGCCGGCGTCGATCTCCGGGTAGTTGCCGTCGCGCCAGATCATGTAGTTGTTGGTGTCCAGTACGGTCTTTCCGGCCAGTTCCTCCACCGGAAGCTCATCGTCCGGGCGGTACGGAAAGGCCATGACCGCGAAATCTGCCCCTGCGGCCGCCTCCGCTGCCCAGGCAGGGCGGGCACCCCGTCCCAGGGAGCTGATGAGCCCCCGCAGCGTGTCCGGGTTTTTCGAATTCGCGAGAACGATCTCGTAGCCGGCTGCGATGGCGGCCCGGGCAATCGTGCTGCCCGCCTGCCCCACGCCGAGGATGCCGATGGTGGTCATGGTGCCTGTACCTGCTTCCGTACGTGTTGCCGGCAGCGTTCCTGCCGATGCTTCACACGCTATGGAGGAGGCCTCCTCACAGCCAGACCCCCGTTGAGCAGGGGGCTTGTGAGGACCCCCTAGACCAGGGCCCCGAAGGCACTGTTGAGGCTGGGCCCTTTATCGGTCTCCAGGATGTACTGGATGGGAATCGGACCGGTGGCCGCCACTCCCTTGAGGACCCGCTCGTTGCGGCTCATGCCGGGCTCCAGCCCCTGGAGCCGCACTGCCTGAGAGAAGACCTGGACAACATGGGGTTCAATTCCACGTTGTTCGCACCAGATGACGTACATGCCATAGAGGTCTGCGACCGGAAGCATGTCCGTGTCATCGAGGTTCCGGACTATGCACTCGGCCAGAAATTCGGCCACCTGCTCATGTTCGATCCGCATAAAAATCTCAACTCTGACAGTCATGGGGTACTGCCCTTGGGGGGCCGCCCAGTGCCGGACGACCGCAGATCTACAATGTAGACCTTCTCTGTAGACTACGTGCTAAGCAACCTTACGGCTAGGGTTCCTAAGTAGCTCGTACGGCAGAGATTGGAAGAAACCATGTCCCCGGCAATCCAGCTTCCCGGCCAGCGTGGACCGGGAAGGTCCCGCCTGACCCGCGATCTGGTCCTTCGAACAGCCCTCGATCTGCTGGACGCGGAAGGCCTGGAAGCCCTGAGCATGCGCCGGCTCGCCCAAGCCTTGTACTGCGATCCCATGGCGCTCTACCGCTATGCAGCAAACCGCGCGGAACTGCTGGACGGCATCACCGAACTCGTCCTGAATGAAGTGGCAATCAACCAGCATGGGCAGGATTGGGAAGCCCAGCTCCGGCAGACGGCGCACGACTTCCGCCTCACCGCGCTCCGCCACCCTCATGCCGTGCCACTGCTGGTCACCCGCCCCCTCTCCACTCCGCTGGGGCTGCGCCCCCTGGGCATGCTGCGCCCCCTGGAGCAGATACTGGGCGTGCTGATCCACGCCGGGTTCGCGCCCAGGGACGCCCTGCATGTCTACCGGACCTACTACGGCTTCCTGTACGGCCACATCCTCAACGAGCTGCAGGAACTCATCGTGGACCCGGAGGAAGACGAAGCGCTCCTGCGCCTGGGGCTGTACCGGCTTCCACCCCGGGAATTCGCCACGCTCCGCCGTCTGGCACCTGACCTGGTGGCTTACGACGGCGCAGCAGAGCTCGACGAAGGGCTGGACATCCTGCTGTCCGGCCTGGCCCAGAAACTCGACGCCGCCGATCCGCACCCGGATTCCGGCCGAAGGCGGGTGCGCCGATGAACGCAGGCACGAAGGCACTCAGCCTGCGCATCGCGGCTCTGCGGTACCGTTTCGCCGAATCCCTGTTCCTCTTTCCTGCCCTGCTGATGCTGGGCGGAATCCTCCTCGCCGTTGGTGCCACGTCCCTGGATGCTGCCGTGGGACATGACGCCCGGATTCCGCTCACGCTGGCGATGAGCAGCAATGCCGCGACCTGGCTGCTGGCAACGGTGGCGGGTGCCATGATCACCACGGTAGGCGTCGTGTTTTCCCTGACCGTCGTCAGCCTGCAGCTCGCCAGCGGACAGTTTTCCCCGCGGGTGATGCGCTCCTTTATCCGAGACCGGCTCAGCCAGGGCGTCATCGGACTCCTGGTTGGCACGTTCTTTTACTGCATCCTCGTCCTTCCCAGCCTCAGCGGCGACCCCGCCGGTGCTGCACCCCGCATCTCACTGACCCTCGCCGTCGTCCTCACGCTGGTGACAGTCGTAGGCATCATTGCCCATCTGGATCACCTTTCCCGGGGACTGCAGGTGGGCAATCTGGCGCGGGCAATCGCGGCGGAAGGCAGACGGGTGGCGCAGGGGCTGGACCGGGTTCCGCATGGCCTGAGCCCTGCAGATCCGCGGGATTTCCACCCGCCTGCCAATGCCGCAGTGGTCCCCTGCACAGTGAGCGGCTGGGTCAGCCAGGCAGACATCACCCGCCTGCTCAAGGCCGTTCCGGCCGGCACGACAGTCAGGCTGGAAACCCGGATCGGGGCCTACGTCCACGCTGATGAAGCGCTCCTGAGCGTCTGGCCGGCACCCGGCGAGGCAGTCTTGGAGCGGCTGGCCGGAGCCATCGAGGTGGCAGACTCCCGCACCATGCTGCAGGACGTCGATTTTGCTATTCGCCAGCTGGTGGACGTCGGGCTGCGGGCCCTCAGTTCCGCCATCAACGACCCCACAACCGCCGTCGAGATCACCCTCCGGCTGGGCAGCCTCCTGCGCAGCGTCCTCACCGCCCCGCTCGCCCCGGAAGCACTGCGGGACGACGCCGGCCGGGTCATAGTCCAGCCGTGGAACCTGGACCATGAGGAGTATGTTGACCACGCCTTCGACCAGCTGCGGCAAAACTGCCTGGACCAGCCGGAGGTGGCGGCGGCCCTGCTCCGCGTTCTGCGGATGCTCGCCAGGCACGTCACCGAGCAGGGCCACCCGGAACGCGCGCATACCCTTCGCCGCCAGATGCAGCTGCTGCTTGAATCGCTGAGGAACCATCCCGGACTGCATCCGGAGGATCTTCGGCACCTCGAGTCCCTGTCCTCGGATGACACCGATCCGGCCGACCACAGCAGGCCGGCTCCCCAGGCACGGCCAGAACAGTAACAAACCGCTCGTTTTTACTAACGAACCATTTGTATTGTTAGCTGGGAACGTGAGCACTTTACCGAAGACACCGCCCCGCGCCGGACGCAGGGAATGGATCGCCCTGATCGTTCCGATCCTCGCCGTCACCCTGCTGGCCATCGACGGCACCGTCCTCTACATGGCAGTTCCCGCCCTGACGGCGGATCTGGCGCCCACCGCAACGCAGATCCTCTGGATCGGCGACATCTATTCCTTTGTCCTGGCCGGCCTCCTGGTGACCATGGGCAACCTGGCCGACCGCATCGGCCGCAAGCGGCTGCTGCTCATCGGCAGCGTGGCTTTCGGTCTTGCCTCCGTGATGGCTGCCTTCGCGCCGTCAGCGGAGATACTCATTCTCAGCCGCGCGCTGCTCGGGATCGCCGGGGCAACGGTAATGCCCTCCACACTGTCGATCATCCGCAACCTCTTCCTCGACCCGGTCCAGCGCACCCGTGCCATCGCCATCTGGTCCGCCGGCGCCATGGCCGGCGGTGCCGTCGGCCCGCTGGTGGGCGGCGCGCTGCTGGAGTTCTTCTGGTGGGGCTCGGTCTTCCTCATCAACGTTCCGGTGATCGCGGTAATCCTGGTGCTCGGTGCCTGGCTGCTGCCTGAATCCCGCAACCCCGACGCCGGCAGAATCGACCTGCTCTCCGCCCTGCTCTCGGTACTGGCCATCGTGCCGCTGGTTTTCGCCATCAAGCAGGCCGTGGGATCCGGGTTCGGCTGGCCCGGCCTGGCCGGGGCATTGGTTGGCCTGGCCGCGGGCTGGCTCTTCATCCGGCGGCAGCGCGGAATGCAGACGCCGCTGGTGGACGTCAGCCTGTTCAAGATCCCGGCCTTCAGCGGAGCGGTCGCCGCCAACACCCTCTCCATCTTCGCCTTCCTGGGCGTGCTGTTCTTCTTCTCCCAGTACCTGCAGCTGGTCCGCGGATACTCGCCGTTCTGGGCCGGCATGGCCGAGATGCCCGCCACCATCGCATCCATCGCCGTCGTCGCCGTCGTCGGCGTGGCCCTCACAAAACTGGGACGCGGACGCGCGATCGGTGCCGGACTCTTCGTCGGAGCGCTGGGCCTGGCGGCGCTCGGCGTCACCGAGGGCCTGCCCAGCTATTTGGGCATCGGAATTTCACTGGCCGTGATCGGCCTCGGAACCGGACTTGCGATGACGCTCTCCACCGACGCCGTCGTGGCGGCCGCGCCGCGCGAACGGGCCGGAGCCGCCGCGTCGATTTCGGAAACCGCCTACGAGCTGGGCATCGCCCTGGGCATCGCCGTGCTGGGGTCCGTGCAGACGGCGCTGTACCGGGCGCAGCTCCAGCTGCCGTCTGACGTTCCGCCGGAAACCGCTGCCGCCGTCCAGGATTCGCTGGCCAGCGCGGCCGGCCATCTCGGCGGAAGCAACCCGGAACTCCTCGCCACCGCACAGCATGCGTTCACCTACGGCATGCAGGTAACCTCGTTTATTGCTGCCGCGCTGCTGGTTGTTGCTGCCGTCATTGCCGCGCGGCTCATCCCCTCGGACCCAATCAAGGAAGAGAGCCGTGACCTCCACTGACGCCGCTGCAACGCGGGACAAGGAACGCACCCGCAAGGCGATCCTGGAGGCAGCATCCCAGATGCTGCATGCCCACGGCGGCGGTGTCAGCCTGGCAGACATTGCAGCAGCGGCAGGGGTCTCCAAAGGGGCGCTCACCCATCACTTCCCCAGCCGGAGTGCCCTGGAAGAAGCCCTGCTGGCTGATGCCTCCGAGAAGCTCTGGGACGCCGTCCATGCCCGGGTGGATCTCGCGGAAAACCGGCCCGGAAAGCTGCTGCGGGCCTACGTGCGGGCGCTGACGGACGCGGAGGACCAAGCGGTCCGCCAGGTTTTCTCCCCCACGTCCCTGCTGCTGATCATCGGCAGTGCAGAGCCGTCGGTGCAGCAGGTCATGGACGCTGATGCGGCACGCTGGCGGGAAGCGTTCGACGCCGACGGCATGGATCCCGCGGCAATGCTCGCTGTCCGCTTTGCCGCAGAAGGCATCGCAGAGTCCGTCGGCACGCCGTACCTCACCACGGAGGAACTGCAGGCCGCGCGGACGAGACTGCTGGAACTGGCCGAGCCTGCCTGACTGCGTCAGTGGGGCCGGTACCCGCGGGTGCCCGGGGGTTACTTCCCACTGAAGACCGGGAACCTGCTGGACCTGCCATAGTCGGTCACCCGCATGCCGTGCAGTTTCTCCATGTCAGCAGCGGAGATGACGAAGTCCACCTGCGCGTTGCTGCGCATGTGCTCGGGGTTGGTGGTTTTCGGCAGCGGCACGGTGCCCAGCTGCAGGGCATACCGGATGCAGAGCTGCGGCACTGTGACGGAGTAGCGCTCAGCCATGACGCGCACTTCCGCGTTCCCCAGGATCTCCCCGTGGGCGATGGGCGAGTATGCCTCCACAAGAATGCTGTTCTCGGTACAGAAGTCGACCAGTTCCGTGGGCGTGTTTCCCACGTGCAGCAGCACCTGGTTCACCTGTGGAGGAACAGTGCAAACGACGAGGATGTTCTCCAGGTCCGCCTGCTCGAAGTTGGAGACACCGATGGAACGCAGCTTCCCGGCGTCGTGCGCTTCCTCCAGCGCCCGCCACGCTTCCCGGTTGCCTTCTGCGTAGGACCCGCCGCGCCAGTCATTCCAGGGCTGCGGGCTGTGGATCATCATCAGGTCCAGGTAGTCCAGGCCCATGAGTGTCAGCGATCCGTCGATAGCTGACACGGCGCCGTCGTAATCCTTGATTTCGGCGGCCAGCTTGCTGGACACGAACAGCTCATCCCGCGGCACGCCGCTGGCCAGCACGCCCTCGCCCACGCCGCGTTCGTTGCCGTAGGCCTGCGCGGTGTCGATGTTCCGGTAGCCGATGCCGATGGCGTCCTGCACCGCCTGGGCCGCGACGCCGTCATCAATGAACCAGGTCCCGAATCCCAGCTTGGGAATGGGGAGGCCGTTGGCCAGGAAGTACGTCTCGTTCAGGATCATGGTCCGTCTCCTCCGGATTGGCGGGAACTGCTTCCTCCGCCATGGTCCCGCTCCTGCCCGGCGTGGGGAAGGTCCCCGGGAACCTCTCCGGCCGCCCTTCCCACGTTCCGGTGGTGCTGTTTACTGGTGTGACCACAGCAGTCACACACGTCACGGAGCGTGGGAAACCCGGCAGCGCTCCCGGACCAGGGCCGCTCAGAACCTCCGCTCAGCCACGTTTACCCGGGCAGCGGCGTCGAGCGCTGCCTGAACCTCCTGCACGGGAGTCGGGCCGGGAGGGGTGTCCATGAGCTGCTCGTCGGAGACGTTGGGGTCGGAGAAGTAGATCCGGCCGTAGGCCGGGGTTTCGGGCTCGAACCGCCAGCTCTCGGCCAGCGGACCGGCGTCGACCGTGTCGAAGCCCAGCTCGTTGAGGATTGCGGCCGCCTCGGCTTTGGCAGCGGCATCGTCACCGGCGATCGGCAGCGCAGAGCGGTCCGAGGAACCTTCCGGCCGGGCCAGCGCCGGGATGTGCGCTGCGGTGATGTTGTTGAAGACCTTAACGTACTGGTCCGTGCCCAGCTGGTCCCGGACCATTTCGCTGCTGGTGACGGCGCTGGTCACCAGTTCTTCGATGCGTCCGTCCCGGAAGGGGTAGTAGTTGCTCGTATCCAGCACCAGCTTGCCGGCGAGCAGCCCCTCGGGAAGGTCCGGCACTGCCTTGAGCGGGATGGAAAGTACGACGGCGTCACCCTGGTTTGCTGCCTCTTCCACCGTTCCGGCCTTGGCCAGCGGGCCCAGTTCAGTGACGAGGTCCTCCAGGGTTCCCGGCCCGCGCGAGTTTGCGATGACCAAGTTCATGTCCGCCGCGACAGCCAGCCGCGCCACGGCCGATCCAATGTTCCCGCTTCCGATGATTCCCAGTGTCGCCATGTCTGCATCCCTTCGGTGGTGGTTGTGGTGGATGCAAGCAAAGAGCGGGGCGGGAAAATTCCCGCTTTCCGCAGCCGGGCCTCACGCCACGGGTGCGGTTGCTCCAGCGAGTTCGCGCAGTTCCGCGGCAGTGAGCCGGGCACCGAACGCGGGCCCGCCGGGCTGCATAAAGGCGGTGCCGGCCAGGGAGTCCACCGTCACCGGGTCGTAGCCGATTCGATCGACGACGGCGGCAACGAGGGCAACAGCGTCTGCGTCGTTCCCGGCCACAGCCAGGCCGAGGCGCCGGGGATCGCCGGCGGGGCGGCGGTCCGGTTCCAGGTGGTGGTAGCCGGTGTGGTTGAAGGTCTTGACGACGGCGGCGCCCGGGAACATTTCCTGCACCACCTCGGAGGACGGCCGGTCCCCCGCAGCGAAAGCGGGAATCTCGCCGTCGACCGGCGGCCAGTAATTCATGGTGTCGATGACTACGTGTCCCTCGAGCAGGGCCGGATCGATGGTGTGCAGCCGGTGCAGCGGCAGTGCCAGGACCACCAGGTCTGCGTCAGCGACGGCGTCGTGGGTCCACTTCGGCTCCGCGCCCGGAGTGACAAAGCCGATCATCAGCGACAGCCGGTCCGGATCCCCGGAGGCGGACATCGAAACCCGGTAGCCGGCCTCGAGCAGTGAACGTGCGACGGCGGTCCCGGCCTTTCCGGCGCCGATCACGGCAACATGGAGGTCTCCGGCAGCGGTCAGGGAGGTCGGTTCAGCACTCATGTCTGCGGCAACGCGCGTTCCGGCGGGGACATTCCCGACCGGCTTCCGTCCCTAGTCCGGCGTTGTTCCCAGCTGGTCGAGGATCTCCGAAGCCCAGCGGGCCGCTTCCTCCAGTTCGCCGTCCAGGAGGGGGCCTTCGTAGCCGTGGACCCGGAACGTGCGCGGCTTGCGGCCGGTATCAAACCCCAGCGAGCGCAGTTCGTGCCGGGCAGCTTTGGCTGCTGACCCGGGGAGCCGCGGTTTGTCCACGCGGGTATCGAACACTGCCGCGGGGATCTGTGCTGCAGCGGGTGCGAGCCGATCCAGCCATTCCCGGATGCCGACGTCGGGCTCATGCGGCGCGCCGTGGGACTTCACCGCATCTGCGCGGGTCCGGGGCCGGGACATTGAGAAGGCATGTGTTGGTCCGCCCACCACCAGCAGGTCGAATCCGTCTGCTGTTGCGGGCGCCGAGCCGGCGTCGGACACCTCAACCTCCATGCCGCCGCCGAGCCGCTCCGCCACCGCCCGGGCCACCTTTGCGGTGTTGCCCCACAGGGATTCATAGACAACAAGTGCACGCATCAGGACTCCTCGGACGAAGGGGAAACGCTGTTGGTGCAAGCAGTGTAGGACCGGGCTGCGGGGCCCGTCAGCCCGAAACGGAACGGTGCTTGGACGCCGTTGCGGCAGGCCTTTACACGTCCTTGCGGCGGGTTCATCATGGGCGCATGAACCCCTCCTCCGAGACGCTCACTGTAGCGCTGGAAGACATCGGCGGTTCGTCATGGTGGGCGGGCATCCTCACTGTCCTTTCCTCCCAGTATGGAAGCACCCAGCGGCGGTTCGTGGGCCAGGTCGACGGCGAAACCAGATACAAGAGCTCCGCCTTTCCCGTCCCGGGATCGGTCGGACCGGTTCCGCCCCGGGAAGAGTGGGCTCCCGGGATGACCGCAGCGCTGGCGGAACTGAAGCGGAATCTGGCGAACGATGGCTGGAAGGAGTCCTCTCACGGGACGGAGCCGTGGTCCCTGACATATGAAAGGTCGACGCCGTAGCCAGGATCAAGAAGCGTCGAAGATGCATTTGTAGACAGCTGCAGGGAAAGGCATCTCAATGAGACTTCCTTCATCTTTCCGGCGGGTCTTTATCGCCGTACTCGCCTTTGGCATTCTGATTCTCGCGGGCGGAACAGGCGCCTTCGCTTCTTCCCCTGCCTCAGCTTCCCGGCTCGTGCCCGCTGCGGTGGACGATAATTCGGGTCCGCAGTTCTACAGCGGGGTGACCGTCAATGTGCGCGACGACGTTTCCGGGGACGTGTATGCGTCCGGCCAGAGGGTCACCATCGACGGAAACGTCACCGGTGATGTCATCGCAGCCGGCCAAACGATCACCATCAACGGAAACATTGACGGAAATGTGCGCATCGCAGGCCAGGACGTCACCATCAACGGGGAAGTGCAGCGCAGCGGCACCATCTTCGCTGCAAACATCGACGTGAGCGAGTCCGGTTCGTTCGGAGACGACCTCGTGGGCGCCGCGGGCGACATCGACATCGCCGGGGCGGTCGGGCGGGACGTAGAAGTGAGCGTCGGGACCCTCACCATCGACGGGCCGGTGGGCGGGAACGTCACCTACAACTCCGAGAACGAAGCACGCATCGCCGAGGGTGCCGTCAGCGGCAGCGTGGAACAGGTCGTCCCCCAGACGGCCCCCGAACCGACGCTGGGCGAACGGTTCGTGGGCTGGCTGCTTGGACTGCTCTATGCGCTGGTTGCGCTGAGCATCATCACGGTGCTCGCCGGATGGGCCTTCCCCCGGCTGCTGCACCGGGTGACGGACCAGCTGCTGCCCAGGCCCTGGAAGGCGCTGCTCGTCGGTTTCCTGGCGTGCCTGGCCGTTCCGGCTGCACTCTTGCTGGCCCTCGTCACCTTCATCGGGGCTCCCCTGGCACTCGCAGGCCTGCTGCTCTGGATCACGCTCACGCTCGCGTCGTTTGTCTTCGGCGCATATTACATCGGCAGGCTTGTGCTCCGCGGCCGTCAGCATCCTGTGGTCAAGGCCCTGGTTGGCGGAGTGATCCTCATTGTCGCGCTGCATATCCCGTGGCTGAACATCGTTGTGTGGCTGGCCATGGTGTTCCTCGGCACCGGCGCGCAGCTTCTGGCCATTTACGAGAAGCGGCCCTGGCGGCGGGTCCCGGAGGCGTCCACCCCCGGACCGCTCCCGGGTCCGGGTCCGTACCCCGGCCCGCAGCCCGGCACCGGTCCGTATCCCGGGGCGGCGTCCGGCCCGCAGGCGGGCCCGCCGTCGGGTCCCCAGACGGGTCCCCCGCCGGTACCCCCTGCAGGACCGGCGCCACAGTAGCGCGGCCGGGCCAGCAGGAGCTCAGCGCTCCGGCGCCGGCTCCTGCCAGCCGCCGCGGCGGGTCATGGACGGCGGGGCGGGCTCCGGCGCCTTCCAGACCACAATGAGCAGGGTGGCGATCGGGCCGAGGAGGATAGAAATGAGGAACCAGTTCCAGCGGGAGCGGTTCTTCTGTTCCGCCAGCCCTGCGTTGATCAGGGCGAGCGTAAACCAGAATGTTCCGTTGCTTACGTAGTTATCCATCGGGCCACCCAATCACATCCCGCTCGTTCGCCGATGGATGTCCGCACGGTTACTGCGATGACGGCGTCTTCTCGCTCCGCAGTGAGGAAATCATGCTCCTCAGGATCCGCAGGGCACCTGCCTGTTCTTCCTCGGTCATCCCAGCGAGCATCCGAACCTCGACGGAGCGGACGGCCGCGGTCGCTTTCCGGAGTTCCTCCCGGCCCTTCGGGGTGAGCTGTGCAGGCAGCGTTTTTCCGACCCGGGCCTCCTCCGGCCGCACCACATATCCGTCCCGCTCAAGGGCCTGCAGCAGGACGTTCATGGACTGGCGGGTCACAAAGGCGCCGCGGGCGAGCTCGGAGTTGGAGAGCCCCGGGCGCTGGGCGAGGAGTTCCAGGCACGAATAGTGCGTGACGGTCATACCCAGCGGACGCAGCACCGCTTCCATCGCAGTGCGGAGCTCGCTCGAGGCCTCTTTGAGCAGGTAGCCGAGTGATGTGTCGAGCTGGATTCCCTCTTGACTCATGTCAGTATTCTGACATACTTACCGATGTCAGATAACTGACATACACGAAAGAAGAGACTTATGCCTGTCACCGGCCCCGATTTCATTTCCCTGCAAGTGCGCGATCTCGACTCCTCACAAAAGTTCTACGAGCAGTACCTCGGCATGGTCCGCTCCCCCGCAGGCCCGCCACACGCCGTTGTTTTCGACACCGCGCCCATCGCGTTCGCCCTGCGGGACGTGGTGCCGGGCACCGATCTGGACTCGGTTGCCCAGCCCGGTCTCGGAACCGCCCTCTGGCTGCACGCCACGGACGTGCAGGCCATCCACGATGCCCTGGAAGCTGACGGCCACCGGATTGTCGCGGCACCATTCGACGGCCCCTTCGGCCGAACCTTCACGTTCGCGGATCCCGACGGCTACCACCTCACCCTCCACGACCGGATCTGATCGGCAGCGCCGGACCGGGCCTACACAGCCAACGACGCCGCCACCTGGCTGGGTGCAATGCCGTACCGCTGGCGGAACGCACGGGCGAACGATCCCGGATCGAGAAAGCCCGAGGCCAGGCAGGCCGTCTGCACGGCATGGCCCCGTTCCAGCAGTGCACGGGCGTGCTCGAGGCGCACCCGGCGGATCTCCGCCGCCGGCGACGTCCCTGCTTCGGCAAAAAGCGCCTGCACCGAACGGACGGAGAGGTGCGCGGTGGCGGCGAGTTCCGCCGTCGTAAACTGCGGGTCCGTGAACCGGGCGCTGATGGTGCGGCACAGCGACTCGCGCAGTTCGGCGCGCGCCTGGACCGGCGTGGTGCGCGGGCCCGGCCCCCGACGGCGCAGCTCCCGCACAATCTGTGCCTCCGCCCGCGGCTCCGGGCTGAAGCTCAGCAGCGTGGTGTGGCCGTCGCCGATGCTGCGGGTGGTCCAGCGCACCGGGCGTGTGTCCCCGGCGCGGGTGACAAACCATTCCGTTGCGGGCTTCGATCCGGAGGAACCCACGATCGGGCATTCGTGCTCGGGATAGGGCGAACCGTCCGGACGGCTGCGGTGCAGCAGGTCGTGGCTGGGACCGCCCACGACGTCGTCATCTCCGCGGTAGCCGAGGAAACGGATGGCTTCGAGGTTGGCGAGCGCCACGAGTCCCCGCGAGTCGATAACCCACAGCGGTACGGGTGCTTCGCGGACCACCTGTGTCAGCAGGTCCATGGGCCTCTCCTGTCCCGAACTCCATTTCCGTTCTGCTTCACCGTACGGACCGCTTCGGCGGGGTAGGTTGCGGCCGTGTTTCGTGCTCGTAAAACCCTGAGGTGGCTGCGCGAATCGCGCGGTGGGCTGCGCAAAAAGCCTGACGGGCGGCGTCGCGGCGCTCCTAGTTTGGGGTCAAGGCAAGCGCCCTCACCCCACCAAAACGGAGGCAGAACATGACGAACTGGAACACCACCCGCGATCAGGCCACCACCAAGGTCCGCACCGCCGTCGCCCGCTCGGATTCTTCCTGGGCGGAGCTCGCATCGAAGCTGCACCGTCCGCTGCTGTGGACCATCGCCGCGCTCCTGGGTTCGCACCCGGTGCCCGCGGAACTGGCAGAGAAGGCCGGCGAACTGCTGGACCTCGATGAGGAAACTGTGCTCGCCCTGCAGGAACAGCCGTACCGGGTTGCCGGGGATTCGTTGAAGGACGACCCAACGATCTACCGCTTCTACGAACTGCTGGCTGTCTACGGACCGGCACTGAAGGAAGCCATCCACGAGGAGTTCGGCGACGGCATCATGAGCGCCATCAACTGCAACGTCGAGCTGACCCGCCGCGAGGATCCTGAAGGGGACCGCGTGCGCGTGATCATCGACGGCAAGTTCCTGAAGTACCAGTGGTGAGGGGCATCCGATGAGCTACGTCATTCCCAAGGACTTTGCGGTTCGGATGATCGACGCCGGGCAGGCGAAAGTTGCCCTGTCCACGCGGGACACCCTGATCCGCAGCTACATGGCCGGCGCCATCCTGGCCCTGGCCGCCGCCTTCGCGGTCACGGTCAGCACCCAGACCGGATCACCCCTTCTGGGGGCCGTGCTGTTCCCCATCGGCTTCTGCATGCTCTATCTGCTGGGCTTTGACCTGCTGACCGGCGTGTTCACGCTGGTGCCGCTGGCCTGGCTGGATAAGCGCCCCGGCGTCACGCTGAACTCGATGCTGCGGAACTGGGGGCTGGTGTTCGTCGGGAACTTCGCCGGCGCGCTGACCACGGCTCTGCTGATGGCGATCGTCTGGACCTACGGATTCTCCGACGCGGTGAGCGAGGTAGGCCAGGCCATCGGACACATCGGCGAGGGCCGGACCGTTGGCTACGCGGACCACGGGGCCGCCGGCATGCTGACCCTCTTTGTTCGCGGCGTGCTGTGCAACTGGATGGTCTCCACCGGCGTCGTCGGTGCCATGATGTCCGACAGCCTGGCCGGCAAAGTGATCGCGATGTGGATGCCGATCATGCTCTTCTTCTACATGGGCTTTGAGCACTCCGTAGTGAACATGTTCCTGTTCCCGATCGGCCTGATGCTCGGCGGCGAATTCACGCTGATGGACTACCTGATCTGGAATGAGATTCCCACCGTGCTTGGCAACCTGGTGGGCGGGCTGACGTTCGTCGGCCTGATGATCTACGGGACCCATGCCCGGACCGCGCCGGGACGCCAGTTCGCGGCGAAGGTGAAGGTTTAGGTCCATTGGGACGACGACGACGGCGGCGGGCCGGTTTCCGGGGTTAGCCCGGGTGCCGGCCCGCTCTGGTTTCGGGCCGTGGGGTGCCTGCAGTCATGGACGCCCGAAAAGAGTCCGCCGGAAGCCGGGCCGCAGCTGTGCCGCACCTATAAATGCCGCCGATGCCGGTGCTAGCGTGAAGCAGGGATTGATTCGCTGTGGGGCCCCAGGCCCTGCGGAAGGAGATCGTCATGACCCGTAAACTCCACGAATTTGCTGACCTGTACCGGCGCAGCGGCCCTTGGTGCGTCGCCTACATCGACGCTTCCGCAGGGAACGTGGACAGCCTGGAAGCCGCAGAGGTCCGCCCTGTGGATGTCCGGAGGTCGCTGGCCCAGCAGGGCGCACCACCGGAGGACCAGGAAGCCGCGGAAACCGCGGTGCTGCCCGCCGAGGGAATTCCTTCCCCCGTCTCCCGTTACCTCCTGGTCCAGCAGGGCACGGTGGCCTTGAACGAACTCCTGCCCGGAGAGCTGGTGGTGCCGGAGCGCGTCTCGGTGGATCCCGTTCCCGATCTGCTGCCGCTGCTCAAGCACCGCCCCGAGGAGCTGCCCTACATTGTTGCGGAAGTCTCTCGGGAGGATGCTGAGATCCGCCTGCTCTTTGTCGGCCGCGAAGAGTCCTCCGTCGAGGATGTGGAGGGCGAGAAGGAAGACATCACCAAGCTCCCCGCGGGCGGCTGGTCACAGGACAAGTTCCAGCGGCAGACCGAGCAGGTCTGGCGGCGCAACGCGGACCAGGTCGCGGAGCAGATCGACCGGATTGTAGACAGCAGCGGAGCCAGGCTGATCGTGCTGGCCGGCGACGTCCGCGCGCGGGGACTGGTGCGGGACCAGCTCGCCGAAGCCCACAAGCCGCTGGTCAGCATGATCGATTCCCACATGCCGGAGTCCGGGGCTGGCCGCAGGGCGTTCGAGGACAAGGTCCAGGAACGGATTGCCCTGCTGTGGGCCGCGGAACAGGAACAGATTATGGATCGCCTGGCCCAGCAGCAGGGGCAGGCCAACCCGGAGTCCGCGACCGGTTTAGGCGGGGTGCTTACGGCCCTGCAGCAGGCCCAGGTGGACCTCCTGATCCTCAATGACAAAGCACTGGCGGACCACCAGCTGCTGGCCCTGGGAGCCGAACCCTGGGTGGCCAGCGCTCCGGAGCAGTCCCTCGGTGCTGAGGTCCTGGGGCAGGTTCCCGCTCCGGCAGCGCTGATCCGGGCAGCTGCCCTGACCGATGCCAGTCTGCTGCTGGTGCCCGACGGCGTCCTCCCGCACGGCATCGATGTTGCTGCCCTGCTCCGCTGGCCCACCGGCCCTGCGGCGCCGGGGAGCTGAACGGCCGTCTCAGCCGGCCGCAGCCGCAATAACCTCCGCCAGGTCACCCGGGCGGCTCCACATGGGCCAGTGCCCGGTGGGAAGGTCGAGGACCTCCACGTCCGTCAGCTGCGCGGTCTCGGCAAACATGGGATGCCCCGACCGGGCCAGCTCCATCATCTGAGCGCCCGGAATCGAGCAGCACACCAGCGTGGTGGGCACGTTTCGGCGGGCATCGTTGGACAGTTCGAGCGGCTCGCGCAGCACGGGACCGGGTTCCGGAACGGCGCGCGCCCGGAACCGGTCCAGGACCTCATCGCTCAGGCCTTCCAGGCTCGCCTGCTGCCCCAGTGACTCGAAGTCCGGCAGCGGCAGCTCCTCCACATCTTCAGGGAAGCCGGGCGCGAACACGCTGCCCGCTCCCACCGGCCCGGAGTCCACCCACACCATGCGGTGGATCAGCTCGGGGTGCCGGTCCAGCACCAGGCTCACGGGGAAATTGGCGCCGCTGTGCGCCACGAGGGTGACCGGCCCACCCAGGCCGGTAACGACGTCGGCAATTGCCGTTGCCTGATCCTCAAGGGTCCGCGTGGTGCGGGCGGGATCCCCGGGGTCGAGTCCGGGCAGGGTCAGCGCGGTGGCCTGGGCGTTTTTGGCGGCGAGGTGTTCCAGGACCTCATCCCAGGCCCAGGCACCCAGCCAGTGACCGGCGATCAGGACAATGGGGCTCTTTGGAGTGTTCATGTTCCAACCTTCACCCCTCAACCGGTCAGGTGTATGTCACTATTTATGTCATGAATTTTCGAGCAGTTCCATGAAGCGGACCGAGCGGCTCCTGGCCCTGTCCGAGATGCTGCGCCGCAGCGGCAACCGGGGCTGCTCGGCCGAGAAACTGGCCCGCGAATTCAGCGTCTCCGTCCGCACCGTCAAGCGGGACCTCGACGCGCTGGAGAACAGCGGCGCACCCATCTGGTCCCGCCCCGGGCCAGGCGGCGGCTACGGCCTGACGGCCGGAGGGTCCCTGCCGCCGGTCACCCTCTCCCCCTCGCAGGCGGTGGCGCTGATGGCCGCTGTTTCCGCGGCGTCGGACGCCCCGTACGCTGACCTCGCCGCGGCCGGCGTCCGGAAAATACTGGACGTCCTGGACCCGCGCACCCGCGCCCGGGCCGATGAGCTGGCTTCCCGCGTGTGGGTCAACGCCCCGCCCGCGTCATCCCGGGCGGTCCGGTCCGCCCTGGAAGAAGGGATGGCAGACCAGCGGGTGGTCCGCATCCGCTACACCGCCAAGGACGGGGCAGTGACCACGCGCGACGTCGAACCCATCCTTTTCGCCTCCACCAGCGGCCGGTGGTTCCTGGTGGGATGGTGCAGGCTGCGGAACGGAATCCGATGGTTCACCGTCTCCAGCATCGAACGGGCAAGCCTCACGGCGATGGCATGCACCGGGCACACCGTTGAGGAGGTCGGCGAACCGCCGGCGAACGCCCGCCCGGTGCACGGCGGGTAGCTGGCTGTTCGCAGGTTCCTGCGGAAGACTGAGCAGATCCGGCGGGGGAACGCGGATCAGGTCGCCGAGGAGATGCCCGGGCAAAGCCGGGATCCGGGCAGGAATGGCGGGGCTGATTCGTCCAGACTGGGTCAGTCGCACCTGGCTGTCATGCCGCCGTCGACCACAATTTCGGTTCCTGTCACGAACCGGGACTCGTTGGATGCCAGGAACAGCGCGGCGTTTGCGGTGTCCCGTCCATCTCCCATGAAACCCAGGGGAATGCGAGCCTGACGCTGCTTCAGCAGCTCCTCAACGTCGCCACCGGTCCGTTGCCCGGCCAGGCGCGATTCAACCATGGGGGTGTGGAGCTGCCCGGGTACCACGGTATTGATTCGCACGCCTTTGGGGCCGTACTGCACCGCGGTGACGCGGGAGAACTGGATTACGCCGGCTTTTGTCGAGGCGTATGCCACCTGGGGCGACCCCGTGTAACGCATCCCCGATGTGGAAGCTATGTTGATGATGGACCCCGATCCCGCGCGCACCATGTGCGGCAGAACGGCGTGGCAGGTGCGGTAGACGCTGGAAAGATTGAGCTCAATTTGCTGATTCCAGTCCTCTTCTGCCAGTTCGGCCGCACCGCCATGCTTGGACCCGCCGACCACGTTGACCAGCACATCGATGCGCCCCTCCGCGTCGATAGTGGACTGCACCAGCCGGTTGACGGAGTCCGAATCTGTAACATCGCAGGTCTGTGGAGTCACTGTTCCATTGTTTGCCCGAATGATTTCCAGGGTCGAATTCAGCGCTTCGGCACTGATGTCCGCGGCAATGACGCGGGCGCCTTCCTGCGCGAAGATGGCAGCGCATGCGCGGCCGTTGCCCCAGCCGGCGCCCACGCTTCCGGCCCCGACAATAAGTGCAACCTTGTCAGCTAAACGAGTCATGAAGATACCTCTGCTTCTAGTGAGAACGGATTTGTGATCGGCTGGATGCCCGTCAGGCGGGAAGAGGACCGAAACCGAACAACCGCGCCGGGTTATGCACCAGGAGCCGGGCGCGGTCCTCTGCGGAGGGCGCAATCTCTGCGATTCCACGAACAAGTTCGTGGTCCCAGGGGACGAACCCGTGGGTATTAGGGTGGGGAAAATCGCTGCCCCAAACGCACCGGTCCGGATGACTTTGGAACAGCTTCCGTGCGAAAGCCAGTCCATCGGACATTGACGGTGTCAGGTTGGAGATCCGGTCTGCGCCGCTAAGTTTTACCCACACGTTCTCCTTGGACAGGAGATTCCCAAGTTCGGCGACTCGTGGATCATCCGCCACCGGATCAGGATTAACCCTTCCCATGTGGTCCACCACCATCGTGAGGTCCAGCTGGTCGGCCATGTCGCTGAACTCATAGATGCCCTCATCCATGACGTGCACCTCCAGATGCCAGTTCAGCGGAGCGATGCGGTCCACGATCGCCCTGACGTCGTCGGTGGAGGGGGAATGGCCGAGGTGCGGGGCGAAATGAATCCGGGCGCCGCAGAACCCTTCGGCATCAAGCTGTTTAACCGTTCCGGCAGGTGTCTGCGGGTCGATGAGCGCGACCGCACGGTAAATCTCCGGGGCGCGCCGCAGCGCGTCGACCAGCACGGAGTGGTCCCTGCCGTGGGCGGCGGACTGGACCAGGACTGACCGGGCCACGCCCATCACCGTGTGCATTTCCTGGAGTGTCTCAAGCGGCACGTCTTCGGGGGTAAACGTGCGCTGCGGGGCGAAGGGAAAACGCTCATGCGGGCCGAACAGATGGACGTGCGCGTCGCAGCTGCCGGGCGGGAGCATGATGCCCGGCGGCTGAAAATCCCTGTGCGGACCGGGCGTGGTGACAGTGAGGCTCTTCATCAGCGGCCCCCTGCCCCAGCCACCAAGGCACGTCGGTCTTCCGGCTGAACATCCAGGGCTACCAGAAAACGGCTGACCATATTGTACGTCGCGGCTGTTGCCGTGATTTCAGCGAGACCGCGCTCATCGAAATGGGTGCGCAGCGCATTGAACGTGGCATCTTTGACGACCACTGACCTGGTCATTTCATCCGTGTAGCGCAGAACGGCGTCGTACACCGGAATGCCGGTAGACGTGGAATCTGACGCGATGACGGAGAGGACAGCTTCCGTCAACCCGGCCTTGCGCCCTATGCCGACGTGGGCTTCCCATTCATACCGTGCCGAGTTGAGATGGCCGACGCGCAGAATGATGAGCTCGCGCAGGTCATCCCGGAGGCCAAAGTCCTGCCGGACAGCACCCAGCAGGATGTTCCACCCCCTGGCGTAGGAATCACTGTGGGCAAGCAACTTGTCCAACGGCGTGAGGTGGCCTCCGCGCCGGGCTTTGGTTTCCGCTTCCACCTCGGGCGTGGTTTGGGCGTAGTTGATGCGTGGCATGGAGTCTCCGGTCTATTGAGGGGAAGCGTCTGTTTCCGGCAACGGCACGGAGCCGGCGAAACGAATGATGGCCTCTGCGCACTGCACGGGCCGTTCAGGGAGGAGCGCGTGACCTGCACCGGGCACGACCTCTTCCCGGACCCGCTCGCCCAGGTGCTCACGGTAAAGGTGGGGAATGACAACGGCATCGTGCTCTGCCTGCAGATCGAGGATCGGCACACCCCCCGCAGGAAAGTAGTCGTCCACTGGCGTCATTTCCCTGGCATGGGCCTGGATGCGGTGAGTCTCCCAGTTCCAGCCGCCGAGCCACTGCCGCGGGTCATGCCCGGGTGCAAAGAAAGCAGCCTGGAGGCAGCGGAGCCTCTCTTCCTCGCTCAGCGCCGGATTACCCGCTCCGTCAATTTCCGCGCGGAGTCTTCCATACGGACGTTCCGCGAGCCTTGCAGGCACTTTGCCGGCTGAAGCTGCCGCGAGGACCAGTCCCCTAACCAGATCCGGGCGGCTTTGGGCCAGCATCCGGGCTGGCTGACTCCCGAAGGCATGTCCCACCACGATGGCGTTCCGGATCCCCAGACCATCCAGGGCGATGGCCACGTCCGAGGCTAAATCCTGCATAGTGACGTCCTCGACCGGACCCCGGCTTCGGCCAAAGCCCCGTGGCTGCGGGCAGACGGTCTGGAAACCTGCCCGGTTGAGCCGTAGGCACACCTCATCAAAATCGCCTGCCCCTCGTCCGAGGGACGGCAGGAGGACTATCGGTTCACCGTCTCCGCGAACCAGTGTCTCGACGGTTACGCCCCCTGCGCTCGTCAGCACCGGCTGCTCCGACTCAGCCTCGGATAGCACACTCATGAATATTCCACTCCATTTTCGTTAGGCGTACAATCGTACGTCAGTTGAATCAATAATTGGGCATTTGCGTTTTAAAGTCAATCCAGCCGCGTCACCTGCCGACTACATGTTCATCTGACGTACAGTGGGGTGCCGTATAAGCCGTTTCAAGGAGAACTCTGTGTCCCGGGAAAACCCTGAAGTTATCGACTCCGTTGCCAAGGCCCTGGCGCTTCTGGAAGTTTTTTCGGTCGAAGAATCCGCGCTCACGATCAGCCGCGCCGCTGCTCTGACCGGACTCACGCGGCCCACCGCCCGCCGCATCCTGCTGACGTTGACCAACCTCGGCTTTGCCGTGCAGAACGAAGGCAGGTTCTCGCTGACGCCCAAGGTCCTCCGGCTTGGCTTCGGATACCTCGCGAGCCTGCCCTTCTGGGAGACAGCGCAGCCCCACCTGCGGCAGTTGGCCCAGTCCGTTGGCGAGTCCTGCTCCATGGCAACTCTGGACGGGGACGAAATCGTGTACCTGGCCCGCATTCCGGCCCAACAATCAGTGGCCATTCCGCTCAGCACAGGTTCACGGTTGCCCGCCTACGCGACCTCACTCGGAAAAGTCATGCTTGCGACCCTGAGCGAAGACGAGTTCACCGCTTATTTGGAGCGCACCCCCCTGGACGCCCTGACACCCCAAACCATCACGGACCCAGAGCTTCTCCGGCGTGAAATCGACCAGGTGCGGTCCCAGGGATTCGCAATCGTCGACGGCGAGCGGGAAGTTGGCGTCAGGTCCGCTGCCGCTCCGGTCCACCTGCGGGACGGACGTACCCCAGCTGCCATCAACCTCTCCGCGAACGGGATGCGGGTCTCGAAGGAACAGCTCCTCGAACGTTTTGTGCCGGAGCTGCTTAGGACAGCTGGGGCCATCAGCAGCGAACTGGGTTACGCCACCGTGCTGTGAACCCCTAGAAGGAAAACATCAGCGGTGCCCAAGTAAACATGGTGGCCACGATCAGCACCGCCCCAAGAAGCGTGATCACAAATCCAGCCCTGATCATCTCCCCAATGGTGACCAGACCGCTGGCGTAAATAATACTGTTTGGCGGTGTCCCAGCCGGAAGCATGAAGGAGCAATTCACCGCCAGGGCAGCTGCCAGCATGACGAACAGCGGATCCTGCCCAACAGCCACCGCCACGGTGGCCATGAGCGGAATGAAGAGAATGGCCGTGGCACCCGTAGAGGTAATTTCCGTCAGGAAGGCGAGGGTCAGGACCACAATGAGAATGAAGACCAGCGCTGGAACCCCGTTCAGGCCGATGAATTGGTCTCCGATCCACTGCGACAGCCCCGTGGACTGAACTGCCCCAGCCAGGGCGAAACCCCCTCCGAGCAGCAGGAGAACTCCCCACGGCACCTTGGTGGTGTCCGACCATTCCAGGAGCCGGGGTGTCCCCGCCTTGCGTGCTGGGAGCAGGAAGAGCAGGACGGCACCAATTACCGCGATCATGCCATCGGTAATTTCGGGAACGATGGGGGAAACAAGCCAGGTGCGCGTCACCCAGAGCAAGGATACGAACAGTCCTACCCCCGTGACCAGCTTCTCTTCGAAGGACATGCGCCCAAGCGAACGATGCTCCTCATCAATGATCTTCCGTCCGCCGGGGATCTGCTTCATGGAGACCCTGAACCGAATTTTGACCAGGTAGAACCATGTCAGCAGGAGGAACACCAGGGCGAAGGGAACCGCAAATCCCGCAAACTGGGCAAACGATATCTCGATCCCCAGGCTGTCCTTTGTATAGGAGATAAAGAAGGGAATGCTGGTTCCGCCCAGAATGGTGCTCATGCCGAAAATGGTGGCGGAGTATCCGACGCCAAAGATGAGGGATTTCTCGAATCCTCTGATCTCTTCCGGCTTCTCGCTGCCCACCTCCTTCACGCTGGTGATAACCGCCATGGCCATGGGCAGCATCATCATAGTTGCAGCCGTATTGGTGATGAAGAAGGACAGGAAGGAAGTCGCCGCCATGAACCCCAGGATCAACCGGGGTGCTGACGTACCCAGGATCCTGATGATTCCAATGGCCAGCCGCCGGTGCAGCCCCCACTTCTCAAGGGCCGCTGCCAGCAGGAAACCACCGAGGAAAAGGAAAATAATGTTGTTGCTGTAGGAAGAGAAAACCTCGCCCGAGCGCTCGATGCCAAATAGCGGAAACAGAACGATCGGAAGAAGAGCCGTTGCCGGCAGCGGAACGCTCTCGCTCATCCACCAGAGCGCCATCCAGCCGACTGTTCCCAGGACTGCTGCACCTTCAAAGGACAGCCCTGGCGGTTGGTATCCAAAAGCAAAAAAAGCGAAAACCGCCGGGCCAAGGATGAGGCAGACGCGGCGAAACACCGCCGACGACGGCGACGGCGTGGGGCCGGAACCGCGTTCACCCTGCGCACCGCTGGCCCCGCCGGCCGTGTCCTGCTTCGCTGCCCCCGGCTCAACCATTCGACGAAGGGTACCCACCGTTCGGTGGTGTTCATTCCAGAATGCGCCCGAAATTGATGCCAACGCGTTCCCTTTCACTTGTAGAGCATCCAGCGCTGGCTGAACTGCTGACCATTGGTGACGTCTCCGGGCGCCAGGCGTGGGCCTTCCGGGCCGGAGGGTAGTCCTGAGTGAGTGACACAAGCTCTTCGCTGTTCAACTGACGTACAGATGTACGCTTGTGCGCTTGTGATCCACGCTACATGGACCTCGGCGCTTCTGACAACACAGGATGCATACCAGCGGTAATGATGACTGCAGGTGAAATTGATGACTGCAGGCGAACGGAACGGTTCACTCCGGCTTACTGCCTAGCTGGCCCAACCGGAGCTGCGCCGCGCCCCGCCGGAGCTAGTCAGGAACGCAGGAGCCAGGCGGCGCCGTCCGGCGGCAGGAGTCCGTCCGGGCTCAGCGGTGCCGACGCCAGCAGGACGTTCCCCTCCGGAAGCCGGCAGGGTTCATCGCCCATGGCTATAGCCAGGACCACGTTGTCCCCCCGTGCGCAGATGAGCAGGCCGTGGTCTTCAACGCGCCATTCGCAGGGATCACCCGGGGTGAAGATTTCCTTGTCGATCAGCTGCCGGCGCACGGTGAGCGCCTCGGTGACAAGGTTCAGGGTTGAGCCCGGCTCCGTCCGCTGCGTCTGGACGGACCGCGATCCCCAGGAAACAGGCGCTGGCAGCCAGGGGTCAGCGGCGGAGTCGGAGGAAAAACCGTAGGAGGAATCCGGCGCGGTGGTCCAGGGCAGCGGCACGCGGGCTCCGTCGCGGGACACTCCGCCCTTGGCCCACATGGGGTCAACCCGGGCACCCAGCGGCACCTCGACGTCGGGCAGTCCCAGTTCCTGGCCCTGGTAGATGTAGGCGCCCCCGGGCAGGCCGAGGACGGCGAGCAGCCCGGCGCGTGCGCGCCGGAGCCCGCGGCTGCCTCCGCCGAACCGTGTCACGGACCGGGGAACGTCATGGTTTTCCAGCGCCCAGGTGGGCGGCGCGCCGTAAGCCCGGCGGGCGGCCTCGAGTTCGGTGCCGACGGCGGCCCAGTCCGCGGCGTCCCAGCCCAGCTTTACGAAGGCAAACGCGAAGGCCTGGTGCATCTCATCCGGCCGGGTGTACCGGGCAGCCCGTTCCGGCGCCAGGTTCACCTCGCCCACCAGGATCCGCTCCGGCGCATAGGAGTCCGTCAGGCGGCGCCAGCGCCGGTACACCTCGTGCACTTCCTCCTGATCGGAGACCTGCGGGTTGGAGCGCAGACCGTTGACGACGCCGCCGGTGCCTTCCGTGTCCGGCAGCCCCTCGGCTTTGAAGAGTGCGTGCGCAACGTCGATCCGCAGGCCGTCCACGCCCTTGTCCAGCCAGAACCGGAGCACGTCCTCGAAGTAGTCCCCCACCGCGGCGTTGCGCCAGTTCCAGTCCGGCTGCTCCGGTGAAAAGAGGTGCAGGTACCAGTCCTGGTCCGTGTCCGAGCCGGGATCCACGCGGCTCCAGGCCGGCCCGCCGAAGACGCTCTGCCAGTTGTTCGGCGGCAGGCCGCCGTCGCTCCCTGGCAGGAAGTGAAACATTCCGCGTTCCGGCGAGCCCGGGCCGGCGGCGATAGCGGCTTGGAAGAGCGGGTGCTCCGAGGAGCAGTGGTTTGGCACCACGTCCAGGATGACCCGCAGCCCCATCCCGTGGGCGGCGTCGAGCAGGTCATCGAACTGCTTCATGGTGCCGAAGAGCGGATCGACGCCGCAGTAGTCGCTGACGTCGTAGCCCTGGTCCACCTGCGGGGACGGCTGGAACGGCGTGATCCAGACGCCGTCGACGCCCAGCGAGGCAATGTAGGGCAGGCGTTCCAGGAGGCCGGTGAGGTCGCCGACGCCGTCTCCGTCGCCGTCGGCGAAGGAGCGTGGATACACCTGGTAGATGACGGCGTCCTGCCACCAGCCGGGGCGCTGGCCACCGGGCCCGGTCACGTGGGCGCTCCGGAGGTGGGTTCCTTGGCGACGCGGTGCTGGCAGATCAGGACCATGGTGACCAGCCTATGTCCGCGAAGGCCGGCTCACCCGCCACAGTGCGCTGAGCCCGGTCAGCCCAGCCCTTCAAAGACATCACCGAGCACTGGCGCACCCGGGAGCCTCGGCGGCCAGGCCTGAACCAGCGGTTCGACGCCGACCATCCGGTTCCAGCGGGCGTCCTGTTCCGCGTCCGGCGGCACCCCGGGCGAGATCACGTGCCGCTGCGTCCGGTGCTGCATCAGTCCGGCCACTATCCGGTCCGCGACGGCGCTGACATCAACCTCGATGCCAATCTCCTCGTCCGGGACCGGGCACACGTCATACATCCGGCCCGCTTCCCACGGCTTCAGCCCGCGGCGGATCCGCCCGCTGTTCCAGCGCTCCCAGGTGGAGCGGCGGACACAGCCGTGCAGCAGCCGCTGCAGGCCCGGACCGCCGTCGGCACGCAGCCGGGTGAACGCGGCGTCGGTGGCGGCTCCCACCGCAATGTGGTCCGGATGCGCGGTGAGTCCTTCCGGACCGAAGGTGGCGACGACGTCGGGCCGTTCCTGGTCCAGGATTCCGCCGATGCGCTCCACCAGCTCGGCAACCGGGACCCGGTTCACGGCGCCGTCGTCGTAATCAAGCCATTCGTGCCGGTCCGGCGGCCGGCCGTGTGCCGTCCACGCGGCGTCCATTTCCCGGCGGCGGATGCTGCCGAGGTCCTCGCTGACCGGTGGATAGGCGGGGTCGATCTGTCCGGCGCCGCCGTCGGTCGCGTGGACCAGGACGAACCGAAAGTCGGGATCGCGCTCGTGAAGGGCTACGGTTCCGGCGAGCCCGTAGGCGTCGTCATCGGGGTGGGCGACAATCAGGGCCAGGCTGGGGGCCATTGCGGCACCTGTGCTCCGGCGTCGGGCGGTCAGGTCAGATCGGTGATCTTCGCGCCGGCGTTGGAACGGACGGATTCCACTCCCTTGAGCGCCGAGGCTTTCGATTTGTAGCTTTCAGATGAAGCGATGATCTCGCCGTTGCCTGCCTTCAGGCGGAACCTGAAGCCGCCGGCCTTGTCCTGGTAGACCTCGAATTTCCCTGCCATGGCTGCCTCGCTTGGGTTGGGTCCGGTACGTCCATTCAGCGATTGCCGGTTGGGTAAGTCAACCGGTCCCGGAAAGTTCTCCGGGCTGCCCGGCGGGCGGGCCGGGGCGGGCTCCCTGAGGTAGATTTCGGATCAGCGGGAACAGACTGCAGGCAGAGGTCACGGGGGAATTTGTGTCAACAGGGACAATATTGCAGATCGCGATAACGACCGGCACCACCTTAGCTATCGCCCTTATTTCCTGGTGGGCACGCAAACACCCCAACCGTTCCAAGGACCATCCGGAACGAATCCGCCCGCCCAAGGTGGTTCCGGGAGTCGGCTGGCTCTTAATCGCCGTCGGGCTCCTGATGGGTCTGGCGGCTCTGTCCATCGAGAACCCGAAGATTGGGATGGTCATCAGTTCCGTGGCCATCTTCCTTGGCGGCCTGGTGTTCCTGTCGATCTACCGGAGGGTGTATGTGGCGCCGCGCCAATATGAGCTGGCTTTCCGGAAGATTTTTGGGCCGGAACATGTGCTCCCCTACAGCGACATTGTCGACTACCGGATGCAGCGGCTGAAAGGACAGCCGTTTCTGTGGGTCAGATTCTCCAATGGCGTCAAATACAGCCTGAACGTCAATGCCTTTAACGTGGCGCCCATGATGCAGGCCATTGATTTCCACCGAGCGACGGGCCGCTGGCCTGTGCCGGTGGATGCTGCGCATCTCCCGCCTGGGGACGTTGCGGCCCGCAACGATTCCGGCCCGGATAGATTGATCCCATGACTTTCCCGGGGACCGTGCTCGATATTGCCAACCTGTCCGTAGGCTACGGCGGCCTGCCCGTGTGCGGGCCGATCACCGCACGCGCCGACGCAGGCGAGATCCTCGGCGTCGTCGGCTTCAACGGTGCCGGGAAGTCCACGGCCGCCCGCACCATCGCCGGGAAGCAGCAGATGCTCGACGGCGAGGTCCGGGTCCACGGGCTGCCGGTCAACGAGGACGCTGTCCCGTTCCGCCGCGCTGTCGCCGCCCTGTTCGACGAGGACGCGTTCTTCCCCTCCCTTTCCCTGCGCGAGCACCTGCAGCTGGTGGCCCGCGGCCACTCAGTCCCGGACCCGGACGCCGCCGTGGACGCCGAACTGGAGTTCTTCGCCCTGCAGGAGCGGGCCGACGCCGTTCCCGCCTCCGTCTCCTCCGGCCAGCGCCGCCGGCTGCTGCTGGCATCTGCCCTGATCCGGCCGTCGTCGCTGCTGATCCTCGATGAACCGGAGCAGCGCCTGGACCCCGCCATGCGCGAACGCGTGGGGGAACGCATCCAGGCCTATGCCGACGACGGCGGGACGGTCCTGCTGGTCACCCACGATCCGGCGCTGCTGCTGGCCACCGCACAGCGCTGTCTGCTGATTGACGACGATGTCCGGGAGATCGCGCCCGAGCGCGCCGCCGCGGAAATCGCCGGACGCTGACCCATGACCACCGACACCGTCCAGGCACCTCCCTCCTTCGACCCGGTCCGATACACCCGGCAGGCCTCGCGGGCGTTTTCCCGCGGCCGGACCCGGTTCCGGGATGCCTTCGTCGACGTCTACACCGCGGTGCTGGCGCTGGGAACTATCGGAGCCCTGGCCGTGGGACTCGTCCTGGCCTTGCGTGAGCAGGTGGCCCAAGCCTGGAACGTCGGTTCCGGGCGCACCCTGGTGGCGCCGTCGTCGTTCTCCCTGCCCGACGGCGCGGCAGCGGCTGTCCTGGTGTTCGCAGCACTGGCAGCGGTGATGACTGTGGCTCGGAAGTTCGGGCCCGCGGCGGTCAGCGGACCCGAGGGGTACTGGTGGCTGAGCCTGCCGCTGGAGCGGCGGCCGATGGTGGCCGGCCGGCTGGTCCGGCGCCTGGCGCTGGTGTGGGCGGGTGCATCCGTGCTGTATCTGCCGTTCGGGTTTGTTATGGACCTGGAGACCAGCGTGCGGGGGCAGTTCCTGGCGGCCGGAACGTTTGGGGTGGCTGCGGTCTGTGCCGTGCTGCTCGCGGGTTTGCAACAGGCCCGGCCGGCTCCGCGGTCGGCGGCTGAGCGGCGCCGCGGCCTGCTTCCCGGTCTGCTGGTGCTGGCGCTCCTGAGCCTGGGCACGGTGCGGGTCGCCGCGGGGTCCTGGGTGCTGGCGCTAACGGGCCTGTGTGTCACCGGCGCCTTGGGCCTGCTCGTGTTTTCGCGGCTGGACCGGATCCCGGGCCGGGAGCTGATCCGCGGTGGCGCAGTCTCCGGGCACACCGGTGCCGCGGTGTTCCTGATGGATCTCAATGAGGTGGGCCGCGCGCTGTCGGTAGAGCCCGACGGCGTTCCCTCCGCCCGTGCTGCGCGCTGGTATGCGCGGGGCGGGCGGACGCCGTTTGGTGCTCTGCTGCGTGCGGATACCGCGGCGTTCCTGCGGATCCGCGGCTTGTGGGTGCGTCCGGTGCTGGTGCTGGCGGTGTTCGTGGTCGTGTTGCTGGCCGGCGGCGCGCAGCCTCCGCTGGTGCAGCTGGGGATGATTGCGGTGGCTGTGTTTGCGGCGGTTCCTGCGCTGGGTGCGGTGGCTCGTCTGACGGCGATTATGCCGGGTCTGGACATGCTGCTTCCGCTGTCGGTGTCGGTAGTGCGGCTCAGCCGGATGGCGCTGCCTGCCGCTGCGCTGGCGCTGTGGACTGCGCTGCTCTGTGCGGTGCTGGTGCTGCTCGGCGCGGGCGATCCGTCACTGATCGCCATGGGTGCGCTGGCGGGTGTGGGATTTGGTGCGTCGGCGGTGCGGGGTGCTTACCGGGTTCAGCCCGACTGGTCCATTCCGCCCAAGGACACCCCATTCGGTCCCATGCCCAGCGCCCAGGCCGGGTCAATGATCCGCGGTTTCGATACAACGCTACTGGCGCTGGTTCCGCTGCTGCTCGGATTGTTCCTCGGGTATGCGCCCGGGGGGCTGCTGCTGGCGCAGGCTGGTTTTTCGGCCGTGTGTGTTCTCGTGTTGATGTACTCGAGCCCGAGGTAGGTCCAGTTGCGTTGGAACAGGGACATGACAACTCGAGTGCGGGCAGATACCGGTAGGCAGTCGACACTCCACCTGCGCATGAGAGCCAGACTCGCCCAAATACTTACCGAATGTTTCATGATTCCCGTCGGTTCCGGGGAACACTGACGACAGCCGCCCAACGGCACCCTCTAGAAAAATGCCGAGACTAAATTGATCGGGACCTAAAGAGACTCACCGCAACTGCGACAGGTATCTTCGCCGTCCTCGTAGATGAACCCACAACAATAGGTAGGTCCTGTGTAATCGGAGTCGTAGCACTCCTTGCACATCCCCGATTCCATCTCATTGTCGTCGACCCCATTCCCACAAGAGTCACACCGCAGATCTTCGCCACCACTCCCTCCCTGTGCTGTTTTAGTTATGTTAAACCCACCAAATACACTGCTCAAAAAGCCCACTATTATCCTTCGGTTTTCGCAATGGTGTTTCCGATTCTCCAGCCAGGAAGTAACAGACCTTGACTGGGGTCAGCCATTGAACATTTTGAATAAACGGGCAAACCACCCGGCTACTATGTATTTATTACGTCGTCATGGATCTTCAATCATGAGCCCATGACCTAGTCGAGATTCCGAGGATCAACCCCGTCTTTGTCAATGACGTCAACGTATCGCTTGAACGCTTTGTCTACTTCAGTTTGGATTTGAACCAGCGTCCCCTCTTCCATACGATATGTGCGATTCGGGTCACCCCTAAAAGACAGCCAGTTGAAGCTTGTAGTGACCCACAAGTTATCGGCGATTAGAATCTTCGCGTGAGTATTCTGCAAACGGACAACACGCAGAAGTTTGTCATATCGTTTTGCAAGGTTATTCAGCTTCCTAAGGGCGAACTCATCGGATCCACTGTCATCGGGGCCGTAGCCGTGGCCAATGTGAATCTCCACACCAGCCCGTAATCTCCGTTCAAGGGCTGCCACGAAGTCTGTATTCACGACTCCCCCCTTCACCCATGGTGCGATTATCAGGATGCGCTTCCTCGCACTGTTTAGAGCCTGGTTGAGTAGTTGCGGGTGCTCATGGACGTCGACGCTTCGCACTGCGATGTGGTCAACATCCTGGTGTTCCAGAATAGAATCTTCCTTGTTAGCGACCGTTTTGCTTTGAGCCTTTACGATCTCGAGCTGTTCCGCCGCCATTCGTTGCTCCTCGAGTTCCGGAGCCAGCTCAGGACGCGGGCCTGGAGGCGCGACCGATATCCCCAGCGTTGATACCGCATTTGCAGCTGCAAGCTCCAAACCGTGCGTGCGTTGGAGGTCACCCTCAATGCAGAGACCTAATTCAACCTCGCCAAACTCGGGATCGCCGTAAACAAGTAACTGTGCGGGCATATACAGATGCACGCTTTGAGAAGCGATTTTCCGTATACGCAGGATTTCTGCCTGCCGTGTACGGTCATCACGAGACTCAACGAGCTCATTGAAACGTTCAACAGTGAGGTCATTTACGTCAACCCGTGACGTCTTCTTTGCTGTCAGAAGCTCCAGCCCTGCTTCCTTGGCAGCCCCCTTCTTTATAAGACTTGAACGTGGGTAATCCTGTACGTTCCAAATAAGACGGTCGAAAGGAACATTCAACTGCGTTAGCACCGGTTGGACGGCGGCAAGATCGCGAGCAGACTCGACGCCCAACATTGTGAGACGAAGGCTCCCGTCCCTGTTACGCACAATGTTGTTTGAACTTATTTGATCCGCAACGGTAGAAACCACCTGTTCAGACTGAAGCCCCAGGAGGCTAGCAATTTCATCTATCTCGCACACGCCGTCGTTTACGAATCGCAGAATGAACTCTTCGAGCAACGGCAGGGGCTTGCGCTCCTGCGCAAGAACATCGACACGGAGCATTGTAACCGGGACAGCTGCGTCAACCACCGATATGAGTCTTAGGCCTGGGCGGTCATCACCAAAGCGCCGTTGGATCGTGTTCGCTGAGGCCATATTCATCGGTCTGCCGTCCTAAGTTCACATTCGTCCTGATGGGTCTCGATATATGTCAAGACCTTCTTCAGGGCTCCTGACGTACCCCGGATGAACCCAGCATCCCCCACAACTGTGACTCCGAAACGGGCTCGGGAGAGAGCAACGTTAATACGGCGCCAATAATCGGGACCAATGAAACCGAGTTCACCCCGCGAATTACTGCGCGTAACTGAGAAGATCGCTACGTCAGCTTCCCTGCCCTGGACCGCGTCGACGCTCATTACGGTTATGGACAGATGCCGCAGTCCCTCCCTAAGGGATGCGAGCTGCTGTTTGAGGTCCGCAACCTGTGCGACATAGGGTGCGATTACGAGCACTTCGAGCTGCTCCTGTCCGTCGGGTAGCTCGAGCACGTTCTTTTCGATGGACCCATTCAGCACTTTGAGTCTGTCTATGACGATCCGAGCTTCTGCACGGTTCGCAAAACTCTTTCCCTTCCCTTGTGGTGCCGCCTCGCGTCGGTCGTCACCGTGAGCCGAGGTATCCAGCCAAAGAACTGGTTTCCCGTAGCCGAGCGGATAGCCCCCGAGTCCCTTCGTATTCGGTGATTGCAGCTTCTCCTCATAGAAGCAAGTAGATATCATGTCGCCGATCGGACGGATCATCCGATACTGCTGGTTTAACAGAACTTGTGAGTGTTCCGGCAAAAGATCCGTCAGTCTCTGGAAAAGCGTCTGGCTCACGTCTGCAGGAAGGAGCTGGTGCTCCCTCATGAGTTCTTTGTTTCTTAGTATGTCTTCATCGACTGGGGGCAACTGGTTGGTATCGCCAACTATCACCCATCGCTTAGCTCGCGACATAGGGACTAATGCTTCGGTCACGGTGGCTCGCGAAGCCTCATCAACGATGCAGAGATCAATCTCGAGATCGCGGACTGCTGGGTGTCTTAAGAACCCGACACACGTTCCAGCTATGACGCTCGTTTGATCAAGGAACGTGTCAGCAAGTCCCGCGTCAGAGGAAATCCGCTGAAGCCACTCGCCCTGAAGTTGCAGGCGGGCAAGGAGACGTTGTGCGTCCCTGCTTTCACCGATCAGGGCATCTACCGCGTTAAGAGCATCAGCTGCCGTCATATCGGCGAGCAGAGTCAAATCGCTTCCTACCTCGGACTGCGCGTCCTTCACCAACTCATCGCGAAGATCGGCCAGCGCATCGACTTTCTCCTGAACCGAAGTCGATAGCAAGGGCGCTACCCCCAGCGAGGTAGTAAACCCGGCTTGTTGTTTCTCTTCGACGTCTGGACCCACAGCCTGCAGATGCTCAAGCTGCGACAACGTGACAGAGAGTTCTTGAAGCAGCAAGGCAGCCCGAAGATGTGAGGCGGAAAGCCCTGCTTCGGCAGCTCGAGACCCCAGATGCCGCTCAGCGTTCTTCCGAACTTCTCGCGCCCATCGCTTCATTTGTGCGTCCAGAAGGAGATGGTGTACGGATTCATCAACCCGTTTCCTGTCGGCCCCGGCAACCCTAACCATGTTCGTCAACCCACCATCTGCCAGACGCTGGAGGGCATTGTCGACGGCAACGTTGGTTTGGGAGGCAATGAGTATCTTCGCCTCCGGCTGCGCCGCGAGAGTCTGTTCTACGAGTTCAGCAATGAAACTGGTCTTTCCCGTCCCAGGGGGGCCTTGAACGACGAAAATGTCAGCTGCACCTAAGGCTGTCTCGATAGCCGTACGCTTGCGATCATCCAGCGCCCGCTTCCACTGGGAGACAGGAAGCGCAATAGGCTCTGAGTTCCTGCCCGGTTCGAGCAACAGCTCTCTCAAATCAGCACGGGCCGATTTTTCTCGTTGAACATCGTCGACGGCGCGGCGCTGTCGATTCAGCGCTGCTTCGTCTGGTCCCAGATGGGGATCAAGGACCGCGCGTTCTGGCAGTCCTTCCCAGCGCCGAGCACTCAGGATGACAACTCGATCTGAGTCGTGGTCAATGACCTCTCCCCATCCGAATTTGCGGCCCGTCATCTGGTCACTTACCCGCCATTCCGTGCCCACCAGATCATGGTCGAAAGCGGTCTCCAGGGTAAAGGTTGCCTCACGACCTCGGGGCCGCACCCTCTTGTAGGGAAGAGGCTTCTTTTCGCCTCTGGCAAGCTCCTCACGCGCGTCCAGCACCCGACGCCACGTGTCTAGAAGCTCATCGCTGCGGCGTTCTGGCGAGCCATTTACGCCGGATGACTCTGCCTCGTCGTAGAAACGATCGACGGCGTCGACAAACGATGCCATTGCCGTCTGCGCAAGAACCAAATTTGCCGGCTCCGCGAAAGTCCATTCAAACCCCGGCGGCAACAGAAGAGCACGCCGGCGGTGATTCTCGAGCCGCTCGAAGTCCATTGGTTTGGCGTTGATGACCACCGCGCCACTTTCATCGGGTTTTAGCGTCAAGCTCCACTCAGCACCGTCGAGACGAATGCTGGCCCGTTGCAGCTCGCCTGAGGCCTGATCGGAGAAAAACGAGACAAAGACTTCGCCTGAAAGGTCCTCCTTTGCCCGGGCGATTGCCTCCTGTCGCGCGTCGTCGTCTCCACCGAGAGCCCGGATCGCAGTTTTAGTCAGCCGAAGCCAGACCGGTTTTCGCAGCATCTCCGACTGCGACCGCCGCCGTTGCTGGATTACCTTGAGCGCCCCAAATAAGTCACTGGCGTTTTTGGGGCGTTCATCGGGCTGTGTGGCTATGCACGAACGGAGCAGTCGCCGTACGTCGAGCGGAACAGGAATTTCATCTAGGGCGCGCTCGACGGCCCCGAAATCCTTGAGCGGTTCCTTGGTCATGCATTGAATTAGGAGGACACCAATTGAATAGACATCCCGCACATATCGAATGTCGGCGTTCAGTTCGGGTGGAGCGTACGGCTTGGAATGCCACCCCGCAACGGTCTGATCGGTAGTAGTCTGTTCGTCGCCCCGGATTTTCGCAATTCCGAAGTCCGCTAAAAGCGGCACCCCTCCGTCAGTCATTAACACGTTCTGGGGCTTGATATCCCGATGCTCAATTTGTTTCAAGTGCGTATAAGCTAATGCCTCCACCAACGGCAGAGCGATCTCTGACGCAAGGCGGTCCCACGATTCCCATGGGCCAGACGACTTCAGGACATCAGCGAGGTTGCGTTCGACCCAGTCCAAGATCAGAACGTAGGTTCCCTCTTCGCTTGTGCCAGCCCAAAGGCATCGGACAATGTTTTTGTGGGACAGACTCTTGAGGGTCTTCGCTTCATTGCTGAAGACTTTGCGAGTGACTTCATCGGACTGTCCTGACAGCAGCTTTATCGCAACGAATGACCCATCCTCATGGTCGATCCCTTTGCGAACGACAGAGAATGCCCCGCCACGCCGCTCTGCTACTTTCAATGACATATACCGGTCACCGAATACCTCTGGCATGTCCCCCCCCTGTTGTAGACATTGGCTCCAGGCCAGACCTATTCAAACACAGCGACATGGTGCCGGAGCCAAGTGACACTTGGGCGGTCCAGGAACACTTTCGTCGCTGACCCCTATGCAAGTTCCTATGCGAGGAATCCACCAATAGTTAGGTCCGGGGGAGCACCAGTCGCGGTCAGCGGAGTACACCGTGGTGTTGCTGTTGGATGCGGGACAGATTAGCCGACGGTGTCAGAACGCCGTGCTCGCTGCGGGAGACGATGACTATTCACACGTACACAGTCTTGACGTGACCCACCCCACAAGGCACACTGGATCATATACGATTTCGTACTTGATCCAGGAGTGAGATGTCCACGAGCAGCACCGCCACACCGGAGACACTGGCACAGGCCGGCAAGGTCATCGCCGTCCACATCAACTACCCCAGCCGGGCAGCAGAACGCGGACGCACCCCGGAGCAGCCCTCCTACTTCCTGAAGCCCAGCTCCTCCCTCGCCCTCACCGGCGGCACCGTGGAGCGCCCGGCCGGCTGCGAGCTGCTCGGCTTCGAAGGTGAAATCGCCCTGATCATCGGCAAGACCACCCGCCGCGTCTCCGTCGAAGACGCCTGGAGCTACGTCAGCGGCGTCACCGCCAGCAACGACCTCGGCGTGTACGACCTCCGCTGGGCAGACAAGGGCTCCAACCTCCGCTCCAAGGGCGGCGACGGCTTCACCCCCGTAGGCCCGGCTATCCTCGACGCCGCCACCGTGGACCCCGCAGCCCTGCGCGTGCGCACCTGGGTCAACGGCGGACTCGCCCAGGACGACACCACCGCAGACCTGCTCTTCCCCTTCGCGCAGCTGGTCGCCGACCTCTCCCAGCTCCTCACCCTCGAACCCGGGGACATGATCCTCACCGGTACCCCAGCCGGTGCCTCCGTGGCTGTCCCGGGCGACGTCGTCGAAATTGAAGTTGACTCCCCCGCCACCGGGCAGACCACCGGGCGCCTGAGCACCACCGTCACCGAAGGCACGACGCCGCTGGCCCCCTTCGGCGCGCAGCCCAAGATCGACGACAAGCAGCGCGAAGAAGCCTGGGGCTCCGCCGAGAAGGCAGGCCTCACCCCGAAGCAACCCACCCTCGCCCCGAAGCTGAAGGCCAAGCTCGAATCCGTCGCCACCGCCACGCTCAGCTCACAGATGCGCGCCCGCGGCCTGAACAACGTCTCCATCGACGGCCTCACCGGCACCAAGACCGGCCGCAAGGTAGTCGGCACCGCCCGCACCCTGCGCTACGTCCCCAACCGTGAGGACCTCTTCAAAACCCACGGCGGCGGCTACAACGCGCAGAAGCGCGCCATCGACTCCGTCCGCGAAGGCGAAGTGCTGGTCATGGAAGCCCGCGGTGAGAAGGGCACCGGCACCCTGGGTGACATCCTCGCCCTGCGCGCCATGCACAACGGCGCCGCAGCCATCATCACCGACGGCGGCGTCCGCGACTACTCCACCGTCGCCAGCTTCGACCTGCCCGTCTACTGCGCCAACCCGCACCCCGCGGTGCTCGGCCGCCGGCACATCCCCTGGGACACGGACATCACCATCGCCTGCGGCGGCTCCACCGTCCAGCCCGGTGACATCATCGTGGCCGACGACGACGGCATCCTGGTCATCCCGCCGGCCATCGCCGAGGAACTGGTGGAAGCCTGCATCAAGCAGGAACACCAGGAAGAGTTCATCGCCGAAATGGTCAAGGCCGGCCACGGCGTCGACGGCCTCTACCCGATGAACGCCGCGTGGAAGGAAAAGTACGAGGCCTGGGCGGCTGAACAGGCGTGAACACCTCGTCCAAAGACGGGACAGTGAGCAAGGCCGAACAGGCCTACCAGACCGTCCAGTCGAAGATCGCCTCCGGTGAATACGGTCCCGGGTACCGCCTGGTGCTCGGCCGGATCGCCGCGGACCTGGGCTGCTCCGCCGTCCCGGTGCGTGAGGCGATCCGCCGGCTGGAGGCCGAAGGGCTGGTCCGGTTCGAGCGGAACGTCGGCGCCACGGTCACCGGGATCGACCCCACCGAATACCTCTACACCATGCAGACGCTGAGCCTGGTGGAAGGGTACGCGACGGCGCTCTCCGCGCCGCTCGTCACGGCGGAGGACCTGGCGAAGGCCAAGGCAATCAATGCAGAAATGCGCGACTGCCTGGAGCACTTCGACCCGGTCCGCTTCACCGCCCTGAACCGGGAGTTCCACTCGGCCCTGTTCACCAACTGCCCCAATCCGCACATCCTGGACCTGGTCCACCGCGGCTGGAACCGGCTGGGCGCGCTGCGCTCCTCCACCTTCAGCTACGTTCCCGGCCGGGCCCAGGACTCCGTTGCCGAGCACGAGCGCCTGCTCGAACTGATTGAGGCAAAGGCCGACGCCGGCACCATCGAGGCCGCGGCCCGCGCCCACCGGATCGCCACGCTCGACGCGTACCTCAAGCACACTCCCAGCACCACCAGCTAAACACCAAACCCTCAAAGTCCGCAGCATCAAAGGAGACGCCCCATGGCTGAGCACTACATCCCGGAGAACCTTCCGACCCACATCCAGCACTTCATCAACGGCGAATTCGTGGATTCCATCAACGGCGCCACCTTCGACGTGCTGGATCCGGTAACGAACCAGAACTACGCCACCGCCGCCGCGGGCCAGAAGGAGGACATCGACGCCGCCGTCGCTGCCGCCCGCGAAGCCTTCGTGAACGGCCCGTGGCCGAAAATGAAGCCGCGTGAGCGCGCCCGCATCCTCAACAAGATCGCCGACGCCGTCGAAGCCCAGGAAGAACGCCTGGCGGAGATGGAAACCTTCGACACCGGCCTGCCGATCACCCAGGCCAAGGGCCAGGCCCTGCGCGCCGCGGAGAACTTCCGCTTCTTCGCGGACCTGATCGTCGCCCAGTTCGACGACGCCATGAAGGTCCCCGGCAGCCAGATCAACTACGTGAACCGCAAGCCGATCGGCGTCGCGGGCCTGATCACCCCGTGGAACACCCCGTTCATGCTGGAGTCCTGGAAGCTCGCCCCGGCGCTGGCCACCGGCAACACCGTGGTGCTCAAGCCGGCCGAGTTCACCCCGCTCTCCGCTTCCCTGTGGGCGGACATCTTCACCGAAGCGGGCGTTCCGGCCGGTGTGTTCAACCTGGTCAACGGCCTGGGCGAGGAAGCCGGCGACGCGCTGGTGAAGCACCCGCAGGTTCCCCTGATCTCCTTCACCGGCGAGACCACCACCGGCCAGACCATCTTCCGCAACGCGGCAGAGAACCTGAAGGGCCTGTCCATGGAGCTCGGCGGCAAGAGCCCGTGCGTGGTCTTCGCGGACGCGGACCTCGACGCCGCCCTGGACTCCGCACTGTTCGGCGTCTTCTCCCTCAACGGCGAGCGCTGCACCGCCGGCTCCCGCATCCTGGTGGAGCGCCCGGTCTATGACGAGTTCTGCGAACGGTACGCTGCCCGCGCAAAGACCATCGTCGTCGGCGATCCCCACGACCCGAAGACGCAGGTGGGCGCCCTGGTGCACCCCGAGCACTTCAACAAGGTGGCCTCCTACGTGGAAATCGGCAAGACCGAAGGCCGCCTGCTGGCCGGCGGCGGCCGCCCCGAAGGCCTGGAAGAGGGCAACTACATTGCTCCCACCGTCTTCGCCGATGTGAAGCCCGACGCGCGGATCTTCCAGGAGGAGATCTTCGGCCCCGTCGTCGCGATCACCCCGTTCGACACCGAAGAAGAAGCCCTGGAACTGGCCAACAACACCAAGTACGGCCTGGCTGCCTACATCTGGACCCAGGACCTGACCCGCGCGCACAACTTCGCGCAGAACACCGAGGCCGGCATGGTGTGGCTGAACAGCCACAACGTCCGCGACCTGCGCACCCCGTTCGGCGGCGTGAAGGCCTCCGGCCTGGGCCACGAAGGCGGCTACCGCTCGATCGACTTCTACACCGACCAGCAGGCCGTGCACATCACCCTCGGCAAGGTGCACACGCCCAAGTTCGGCACCGACGACGCCGCCAAGACCGACGCCTAAATCCCCCTGCTCTGTTCGAAGGAGAACCCATGAACGCCAACCCCATTCCCAAGCCGTCCATCAACCCGCCGGACATTGTCCGCTGCGCCTACATGGAACTGGTGGTCACCGACCTGGCCAAGTCCCGCGAGTTCTACGTGGACGTCCTTGGCCTGCACGTGACCGAGGAAGATGAGAACGCCATCTACCTGCGCTCCCTCGAGGAGTTCATCCACCACAACCTGGTGCTGCGCAAGGGACCCGTCGCCGCCGTCGCGTCCTTCGCCTACCGCGTGCGCACCCCGGAAGACGTGGACATCGCCGAGGCGTACTACAAGGAAATGGGCTGCCGCACCGAGCGCCGGGCCAACGGCTTCACCAAGGGCGTGGGCGACTCCGTCCGCGTGGAGGACCCGCTGGGCTTCCCGTACGAGTTCTTCTACCACGTTGACCACGTGGAGCGCCTGACCCAGCGCTACGACCTCTACTCCGCCGGTGAGCTGGTGCGCCTGGACCACTTCAACCAGGTCACCCCGGATGTTCCCCGCGGCCGCGCCTACCTGGAGAACCTGGGTTTCCGCGTCTCCGAGGACATCAAGGACTCCGAGGGCACCACCTACGCTGCCTGGCTGCACCGCAAGGACACCGTGCACGACACCGCCCTCACCGGCGGCGACGGTCCGCGCATGCACCACGTTGCGTTCGCCACGCACGAGAAGCACAACATCATCCAGATCTGCGACAAGATGGGCGCCCTGCGCATCTCCGACCGGATTGAGCGCGGCCCCGGACGCCACGGCGTCTCCAACGCGTTCTACCTCTACATCCTGGATCCGGACGACCACCGCATCGAGATCTACACCCAGGACTACTACACCGGCGACCCGGACAACCCCACCATCACCTGGGACGTCCACGACAACCAGCGCCGCGACTGGTGGGGCAACCCGGTTGTTCCGTCCTGGTACACCGAGGCCTCCCTGGTCCTGGACCTGGAAGGCAACCCGCAGGAAATCGTCACCCGCACCGACTCCTCCGAAATGGAAGTGACCATCGGCGCTGACGGCTTCTCCTACACCCGCGGCGACGAGACCGACTTCAAGGTCGGTTCGCAGCTCTAAGGTCTAGCTGGATTACGACGGCGGGAGGGACAGCTTTGGCTGTCCCTCCCGTTTTCGTTTTGCTCCGGTTTGGGCTTTCTACTCCGGTTTTCACGTTTTGCTCCGGTTTGCGGGCCCCGGAGCCGGACCTACCGGAGCGGAATTGTCCGGGCCCGCCCCGGGCCAGCCGGTTCTCCCACCCTCCGTTACTCGTGGTGCGAGAGTGATCCCTCGAGGCAACTTCTTTCACGGAACGTGGGAACACCGGCGCGGAGCCGGCCCGCGTCGCGTCCCGGGCTGGCTCCTCCTACGACCACACCCGCCCGTACTGGGACTCGATCGGCGCAACCATCGTCGGCCGGCACGTGTTCGACCTGACCGACGGCTGGGGCGGCGAACCGCCCGGCGGGGTGCCGCACGTCGTCGTCGTTACCCACCGCCCGCCGCCGGAGGACTGGAACCCGGAGGCGCCGTTCAGCTTCGCCGACGGCATCGAACCGGCCATGATCCGGGCCCAGGAGCTGGTCGGGGACCGGATCGTGGAGGTGTCGGCGGGCGACGTCGGCGGCCAGGTCTTCTCTGCCGGGCTGGTGAATGAGGTGCGGATGGACGTCGCACCCGTGGTGCTCGGTGAGGGCAAACGCTACTTCGGTGCCGTGAACGCCGAACATCTGCTCGACGACCCGGACGTGGTCCTGCCGGGCACCCGGGTGCTGCACCTGCGCTATCCGGTGCGCCGCTAGCCCCTGCCCCGTCCGCAGCAGCCCGCCCGCGAACCCGCGCGCCGCCATCGTGTGCTATCCTATATGTGCACGTAATCGCACATATGCACTTAAAGGACAGTCCATGCTCTCGGTGTTGCGCAACGCAACGTACTCGCGGCTCTTTGCTGCTCAGGTCATTGCCCTGCTCGGGACCGGCCTGCTGACCGTGGGCCTTGGCCTGCTGGCCTACGATCTGGCGGGCAGTAACGCCGGCGCCGTGATGGGCACCGCCCTGCTGATCAAGATGCTGGCGTACGTGGGCCTGTCCCCGGTCATCAACGCCCTGGTGTCCAGGCTGCCGAAGAAGACGGTGCTGATCACCGCGGACATCGTCCGGGCGCTGATGGCCCTGCTCCTGCCCTTCATCACGGAGATCTGGCAGGTCTACGTGCTGATTTTCCTGCTGCAGGCCGCCTCGGCCACGTTCACGCCGGCTTTCCAGTCGCTGATTCCGCAGGTCCTGCCGGATCAGCGCCAGTACACCCACGCACTGTCGCTTTCCCGGCTCGCCTATGATCTGGAGGCACTGGTGAGTCCGGCGCTGGCGGCACTGCTGCTCACGGTGGTCAGCTACAACAATCTGTTCGTCGGCACCGTAGCCGGCTTCCTGTGCTCCGCAGCACTGGTGGCGGTGAACCGGCTGCCCCGGCGGACCGCGGACGACGGCGGTGAACCGGGCCCGCTGTGGCACCGGACTACTCTGGGCATGCGGATCTTCTGGCGCACCCCGCGGCTGCGGTCCCTGCTGGCGCTGAACCTGGTGGTCGCGGCGCCCACGGCGCTGATCCTGGTCAACTCAGTGGTCTACGTCCGCACCGTCCTGGGGCTCACCGACGCTGACCTCGCCCTGGCACTGGGCAGCTTCGGCGCGGGCTCCATGGCCGTCGCCCTCGCCGCTCCCCGGGCGCTGGAGCGCCTCGGGGACCGCACCGTCATGCTCTCCGGCGCCGTGCTGATACCCGTTGTGCTCGCCGCGGTCACCGCCCTGAGCTTCGCCGGCACCTCGGACTGGACGTGGCCGGTACTGCTGGGTCTGTGGTTCCTGATCGGTGCGGCCAACTCAGCCATCCTCACCCCGTCCGCCCGGCTGCTGCGCGATGCCGCCGACGATACCACGGCCCCGTATGTCTTCACGGCCCAGTTCTCCCTCTCCCACGCCTGCTACATCGTGGCCTACCCGCTGGCCGGATGGCTCGGCGCGTTCGCCGGACTGGGCCCGGCTGCCCTGGCACTGACCGTTCTTGCGATACTGGGAGCTGCAGGAGCTTTCACCTCCTGGCCTCGCAGCGGATCCGTTCCCCGCGAGGACCCCGCCAGCAAGGAGCAGATTCTTGAGCCGTCAGCCGGAAGTACCGCCCCGTGACGCCGTCGAGGCTCCCGGCTCCCTGACCCACCGGGTTACCCCGGATCCGGAGCTGCTCGCTGCCGGCGCCGCCACGCTGCGGCTGCTCGCCGAACCCACCCGGCTGCATCTGCTCTGGCAGTTGTCCCGCGGGCCCAAGACCGTCAGCGAGCTGGTCGACGCCGGCACCGCGCCGCGCACTGTCATCAGCCAGCACCTGGCCAAGCTGCGCCTCAGCGGGCTGGTTGACGCCCGGAAGGACGGCCGCCACGTCATCTACTCCCTGCACGACGGACACCTGGTCCGGCTGATCCAGGAAACCATCAACCTCGCCGACCACCAGGTCACCGGCGAACCGGCGCACGGCTGAACCGGCGCACAGCTGATCCGGCTAGAACTGGATCCCGCGGGACAGCCCGCCGTCCACCAGCACGTTCGCACCGGTCATCCGCGAGGCACGCGGACTGGACACGAACACGACGACGTCGGCGGTCTCCTGCGGAGTACCCATCCGGCCGGTGGGGTTCAGGGCAAGGGACTCGCTGAACATCTCCGGAGAACCGGCCTCAAGTCCCTGCCAGACGCCGCCGTCGAAATAAGTGTTGCCGGGCGAGACAGTGTTGGCGCGGATCCCGGAGTCCGCCAGCTGGAACGCCAGACCGGCCATGTAGGCGATGAGCGCGGACTTCACAGTTCCGTACGGTCCGGAGGCGAAGTCCACCTCCCGGCCGGAGACACTGGAGATCGCCACCAGCGACGGCGACTCGCTGCGGCGCACATGCGGGATCGCCGCCTGCATCAGCCGGACCGTGCCCATCAGATCCACCCGCAGGCTCGCTTCCCAGTTTTCAGCAGTGTCCGGAATGGCCAGCGCACTCACGTTGCTCACCACCGCGTCCAGCCCGCCGAAGCGCCCGGCGACGTCGTCCACCCAGGCGGCAACGCCGTCGCCGTCGCCCATGTCCAGGATGGCGCCCTCCACCTTCACGCCGCTGTCAGCGAGGTCCGCCTCGGTGGCGGCGATCTCCGCGGCATCCCGCGCGCAAAACGCAACATTCGCGCCCTCCGCGGCGAAGGCCTCCACAATGGCCCGGCCGATCCCCCGCGTTCCGCCGGTAACCAGCGCCGTCTTGCCGCTCAGCTGAAGATCCATGACCGCTCCTAGTTCCTAGAAAAGTTCTGCGCTGCGCCGGCGCAGGTCGGCGTGCAGGCCGTCGTAGGCATCGGCCCTGGGGAACAGCGACTTGCGGGCCTTGACGACCACTGAATAATTCGCGTCCACGGCGTTGGCGATCGGCGCCTGGGCGGTCTGGGTGAGGAGCTGGTAGGCGTCCATCTGGTGCAGGCCGAACAGCTCACCGAACCAGCGCACCATCTCCACCTGCCCAATCCGCCAGGAATCTTCCATGGGACGGGACGAGCCCACGGCCATCCACTCGCCGTCGGTCTCCAGCCGCGGCCAGGCCGGTGCGCCGCCCTTGATCAGCTCCACCAGGATCGTTGAGTGCATGGCGCCTTCGACGGCGGTGCCGCACGCTTCGCCCTCGCCCTGCCGGTAGTGCCCGTCGCCAATCGAAAAGAGCGCCCCGGGCTGGTTCACGCCGAGGTACACGGTGGTGCCGGCCTTCACTTCCGGGGCGTCCATGTTGCCGCCGAAACGCTCGGGCACCAGCGAGGAACGGACCTCGCCGCCGGGCGGGGCTACCCCCACGGTGCCGAGCATCGGTTCCAGCGGCAGGGCGACGTCGAAGTCCCCGAACCGGGCAGAGAACCCCACGGTCTGCCGGGCGGAGTCCACGTGATAAATCCAGGTGGTGTCCGGCAGCGGATCCTGCAGGAACGCGGTGCGGTCGGTGCTGGTCAGGCCGCCGAAGAACGGAATGGTGGCGGAAGCGCCGTAGTCCCGGGCCGGGAGCAGCCGGGCGATGTGCAGCGCCAGAGTGTCACCGGGTTCGGCGCCTTCCACATAGAACGGACCGGTCTGCGGGTTCACGAAGTTCAGGTTGACCTTCTCGCTGGAGAGGTCCTCCACGGAGGTCAGCGCATTGTTGAACGCGTCCTCCGACCAGAGTTTCAGCGCGGTTCCCGGCTTGATCCGCATCACCGGCTCAGCACCACCGAAGGTGTAAACCAGCTGGTCCGGGCGGGGACGATACTCAATGATCTCCATGCGCCGCGAGCCTAGCGGAGGTTTCCGTTTCTGGATACGGGGGCGTCCGGCCCGCCGGGCCGAAAACCACCTGCTGCGCCTGCTGTTGTCAATGTGCCCTGTGGGTTTCCAGTGACTGGTGCCGGATCCCACGCAAAAGCATTGACACTGTCCCCGGTCCCGCGCAAACCTGTCAGTCACCCAATGCCCCCAAAGCCAGCGAAACCGCTAGCCAGAGCAGGAATCCCGGCATCGGATTCCGCGCAGCCGGACAGGGAACAACCAATGGAGGACACCTCGTGAGCCACGCGCCAACCAGCACCACTCCGGACGCCCGGCCGCTGAAGGTGGGGGTGGTGGGCCTGGGCTGGGCCGGACAGCAGCACCTGGAAGCCTTTTCCGGCGCACCCGGAGTGGAGATTGTTGCCCTGGCCGGACTGGAAGTTCCCGTGCGGGACGAACTGCAGCAGCAGTACGGCATTGAGCACGCGTTTGCGGACTGGGAGGACCTGGTGGCCCTGGACGGGCTCGACGCCGTCAGCGTTGCGGTGCCCACCTTCCTGCACGCTCCCATCACCGTGGCGGCCCTCGGCCGCGGGCTCCATGTCCTGAGCGAAAAGCCGATCGCCCGCAACGCGGACGAAGGACAGGAAATGGTCGACGCCGCACGGCAGGCGGGCAGGGTGCTCGACGTCGCGTTCAACCACCGGCGCCGCGGGGACATCATGACCCTGCGCCGGATCATCGAAGCCGGCGACCTGGGCCGCCCCTATTATGCGAAGGCGTCCTGGCTGCGCCGCGCAGGAATCCCCATGCTGGGCAGCTGGTTCACCAACCGGAACATGTCCGGCGGCGGACCGCTGGTGGACCTGGGAGTCCACGTCCTGGACTATGCCCTGCACCTGCTCGGCGAGCCAAAGGTCCTCTCCGTCTCCGCCGCCACGTACTCCGAGCTGGGCCGCCACGGCCGCGGCGGCGATGAGAAGTACTCGGCCATGGCCACCCAGTCCGCCTTCGAGGTGGAGGACTTCGCCAGCGCGTTCGTGCGGCTGGAAGGCGGGGGAACCCTGGTGCTGGAAACCGGCTGGGCAGCTTACCGGGAGCAGGAGGACCTGCTGGATTTCCAGGTGTACGGAACCGAAGGCGGCGCCAGCCTGACCGCCGTCGGCGCCTCCAAGAATCCGGTCGCTGACCTGCGTGTCTTCACCGAGAAGGACGGTCACAACGCGGACTGGACCCCGGAAGTCTCCCCGGGTGCCGGCCACCAGGCGGTGATCGGTGATTTCCTGGCCGCGGTCCGCGGCGGACCGGAGGTCTGGGGAGCCCATGACGGGTCCCTGGCCCTGAGCCGGGCCCGCGTCATTGACGCCTGCTACCGCTCTGCCGCCGAGCAGCGGGAGGTGGAGGTCTGATGGCCCGCCCCGAAATTCCCGCCGTCCAGTTCGAGGACAAGGTGCGCGTCCTGGTCTGGAACGAAGGCGTGCACGAGGCGCTGAACCAGCCCGAGTCCATGGCCGCGGACTATCCGGAAGGCATCCACGGAGCCCTTGCCGGTGCGCTGGGCAGCTTCTTTCCCGGCTCCGACGTCCGCACCGCTGTCCTTTCCGATCCCGGGCACGGCCTGGACGAGGAGCGGCTCGCCGCCACGGACGTCCTGCTCTGGTGGGGGCACAAGGCGCACGGCGACGTGTCCGACGAGGTGGTTGAGCGGGTCCACCGCCACGTCCTGGGTGGAATGGGCCTGCTGGTGCTGCACTCCGGACACTTCTCCAGGATCTTCACGTCCCTGATGGGCACCACCTGCTCACTGCAGTGGCGGAATGACGGCGAGCGCGAGCTGGTGTGGACGGTCAAGCCGTCCCACCCGATTACCGACGGCGTTCCCAACCCCATCCACCTGCCGCGCAGCGAGATGTACGGTGAGCTTTTCGATGTCCCCGAACCGGATGACCTGCTGTTCATCAGCAACTTCGAAGGCGGCGAGGTGTTCCGCTCAGGCCTGACCTTCACCCGCGGCAGGGGCCGGATCTTCTACTTCAGCCCCGGCGACCAGGACTATCCGATCTACCACCACCCGGATATCCAGCGGGTCATAGCCAACGCCGTCCGCTGGGCCGCGCAGCCCGGAGCTGCGCGGTCCCGGCCGGAGGTGGGCAACCCGGAGCGGCGCTGGTCCTAGGGCCGCCGGGCGCGCTAGTCGCCGGTGCCGAACGCGGCGTCGAAGGAGGCCGACGGCGCCGGGTAGTCGAAGGCGCGCAGCCTCTCCAGCGCTTCGGGGGCACCGTGCAGGCGGTCCATCGACGCGTCTTCCCATTCCACGGAGATGGGGCCGTCGTAACCGATGGCGGACAGGGCGCGGAAGCTCGCTTCCCAGGGGACGCTCCCCCGCCCGGCGGAGACGAAGTCCCAGCCGCGCCGCGGGTCGCCCCAGGGCATATGGGAGCCAAGCACGGTCCGCTGTCCGCTGAGGTTCAGCAGGGTGTCCTTGCAGTCAACGTGGTAGATCCGGTCCTTGAAGTCGTAGATGAAACCCACGGGGTCGATGCCCTGCCACATGAAGTGGCTGGGGTCCCAGTTCAGGCCGAAGGCCGGGCGGTGGTTGACTGCTTCGAGGGCACGCTTGGTGGTCCAGTAGTCGTAGGCGATTTCCGAGGGGTGGACCTCGTGGGCAAACCGGACACCGCATTCGTCGAAGACGTCCAGGATGGGATTCCAGCGGTCCGCGAAGTCCTGGTAGCCGGCGTCGATCACGCTCTGCGGAACCGGCGGGAACATGGCCACGTACTGCCAGATGGAGGAGCCGGTGAACCCGACCACCGTCTTCACGCCGAGGGCGCGGGCCAGGCGGGCCGTGTTCTTCATTTCCTCAGCTGCGCGCTGCCGCACGCCTTCCGGGTCGCCGTCGCCCCAGACCTTTGAACCCACGATTGCCTTGTGGCGGAAGTCGATGGGATCGTCACAGACAGCCTGGCCCTTGAGGTGGTTGGAGATGGTCCACACCTTGAGGTTGTACTTCTCCAGCAGCTCAAGCTTTTCGCCGACGTAGTCCTCGTCGTCCCAGCGCCAGGCGTCCAGATGGTCTCCGGCAACCGTGATCTCCAGGCCGTCGTACCCCCAGGAGGAGGCCAGCCGGGCGACTTCCTCAAACGGAAGGTCCGCCCACTGTCCGGTAAACAGGGTGAAATTGCGTGCCATTGAATTTCTCCTCGGTGTTGGCCGGACCGCTGTGTCCGGGCCGGGTCAGCTTTCGGTTTTGGTCCAGATACTTTCGTTTGCCGCACTGCGTTCGACCCCGTTGAGGACCTTCTGCACCTGCAGTCCGTCGGCGAAGGACGGTTCCGGCTGGCGGCCCGCGGCGACGGCTTCCACAAAGTCCTTCACCTGGTGCGTGAAGCCGTGCTCGTAGCCCAGCATGTGTCCGGTGGGCCACCAGGCTGACATGTAGGGGTGTTCGGGTTCGGTGACCATGATGTCGGTGAATCCCTGCCGGGTTGCCGGCGCCGTCGCGTCGTAGAAGCCCAGGGAGTTCATCTTCTCGAGGTCGAAGCTGACGGCGCCGCGGGAGCCGGCCACCTCCACCCGCAGGGCGTTTTTCCTTCCGGTGGACATTCGGGTCGCTTCGAAGGAGCCCATGGCGCCGCCGTCGAACCGGCTGTTAAAGAGGGCGAGGTCGTCCACGGTGACCGGCCCCCGCTCGTCCGTTCCCGTACCGGCCAGCCCGGATGCTTCGCCCAGCAGCGGGCGCTCGTGGACAAAGGTATTAAGGGTGCCGCTGACGGCCGTGATCTTCTGGCCGGTGATGAACTGCGCCAGGTCGACGGCGTGGGCGCCCAGATCTCCCAGCGCACCGGAACCGGCGGCGTCCTTTTGCAGCCGCCACGTCAGCGGAGCCTCGGGATCTACCAGCCAGTCCTGCAGGTAGACGGCGCGTACCTGCCGGATCTCGCCGATGGCACCGGATTGAACCAGGTCCCGGGCGAAGGATGCCGCGGGCACCCTGCGGTAGGTGAAGCCAACCATGGCCCGGCCCTCCGCGCCCTCGGCAGCTGCCGCCATGGCCTCTGCCTCTTCCAGTGTGTTGGCCAGGGGTTTCTCGCACAGCACGTGCTTGCCGGCTTCGAGCGCTGCGATGGCTATCTCGGCGTGGGATGCGCCGGGGGTAACGATGTCTATGACGTCGATGTCGTCCCGGGCAACGGCCGCCCGCCAGTCTGTCTCAGTCTCCTCCCACCCCCATTTGCGGGCGGCTGCCTCCGCCCGCGCGGCGTCGCGCCCTACAAGGGCTGTCATTTCCGGAGCTGCAGGCAGGTCAAAGAACCGGGGGGCAACCCGCCATCCCTGTGAATGGGCAGCACCCATGAACCCGTGGCCAATCATGGCAACTCTCAGGGGCGAGACTTCGTTCAGCATGTTTCCTCTTATCCGGCGGTTGAAAAGCTCAGCGGCAGCGGCGGGGCGCCCGTCGCCTGTTCAGGCGCCCCGCCCATCGTTCCTAGGATTCGAAGGCAGTCGGCATGTACTGCTCGACGTTCTCCTTGGTGACAACCGGCGCGTTCAGGACAATGCGCTTGGGGACCTCAACTTCAACCAGGTCGCTCATCGCCTTTTCCTGCGCGATCAGCCGGGCCAGGCGGATTCCGTCTGCTGCCTGGGTGGACGGGTAGATCACCGTGGCTTCCAGCACGCTTTCACCGGACTGGATCTCCCGCATGGCGTTTGCCGATCCGGCGCCGCCAACCATGAAGAACTCGTCCCGGCCTGCGTTGTCGATGGCGGCCAGCACGCCGATGCCCTGGTCGTCGTCGTGGTTCCAGATGGCGTCGATCTCCGGGGCAGCGGAGAGAAGCTGCGACGTCGTTGCCTCCCCGCCCTGGACGGTGAAGTCCGCGGCTACGCGGTTGCTGACCTCGAGTCCGCAGGATTCGAGTGCGTCGGCGAAGCCGCGGCTGCGGTCCTGCGTCAGCGGCAGGGAGTCGATTCCGGCGATTTCCGCGACGACGGCGTCGTCCTGGCCATCGAGCCGCTCGCAAATGTAGTTGCCGGCACTCACGCCCATGCCGTAGTTGTCCCCGAGGACGGTGGCACGGGCTGCGGTCGGGCTGGAGAATTCACGGTCAACGTTGATCACGGGGATGCCGGCCTCCGTGGCCTGGGTGGCGACCTGGGTCAGCGCGGCGCCGTCGGTCGGCAGCAGCACAATGGCGTCGACGCCGTCGTTAATGAACTGTTCAACCTGGCTGATCTGCAGGTTGGCGTCGTTGGTGCCTTCCGCGACCCGCAGCTCAACGTCCGGAAGGTCTTCTGCGGCGGCAAGGGCAGCGCTGTTAATGGCGCCGAGCCATCCGTGGTCTGCGGCCGGGCCCGAAAAACCGATGACGACGGTGTCGCCCTCGGCCTGGTTGCCCTCAACCGAGGCGTTGGTGGGCTGGCTGTCGGTGTCTCCGCCTTCGGAGGTGCACCCCGTTACCAAGGCGCCCACAGCAAGGAAGGCACCGGCGTGGATGAGCATTTTCCGTTTCTTAAGAACTGCAGGCATCTGTGTCTCCTCATTGAGTAAGTGCGTCTTTGCTGCGTCTTTTATTCGTCTTCTAGCCGTCTTCTCTGCGTCTCTGTTGCGTCTTTGTCTTCGGATACGGCCGCCTCTGAAAGCCGCAACTTTGCGTGACTCGCATCACAATAACAGAAGATTGGAAATAATCGACGACCTTATACCGACTGCCGACATAATGTGTTAGGTTCCTCACATGTTCGATGAAGATCAGCCCCCTTTGCTCGAGGTGCGCGGCCTCTCGAAGCATTTCGGCGACGTACAGGTACTCAAGGGCGTGGACCTGCAGGTGCTCCCGGGAGAGGTCCACTGTGTGATGGGCCAGAACGGTGCCGGCAAGTCCACCCTGATCAAGACCCTCTCCGGCGTGCATGAACCGGACGGCGGGGTGATCCTCTGGGAGGGACAGGAGGTATCCCTCCCGCATCCGACGGAAGCACTGGGCCTTGGCATCGCGACCATGTACCAGGAACTGGATGTGGTGGATGGCCTGACCGTCGCGGAGAACATTTTCCTGGGCCACGAGAACGCCCGCGGAGGAATCCTGAACGTCCGGAAGGCCAACGCCCTGACCCGGGCGCTGCTGAAGCGGCTGGGGCACAGCCGGCTTTCTCCCTCGGCCGAGGTGGGGTCGCTGTCCGCCGCCAACAAGCAGATTGTCAGCCTGGCGAGGGCCCTCTCCCGCGACACCAGGCTCATCATCATGGACGAGCCCAGTGCCATCCTCGACTCCGGTGAAGTGGCCAACCTCTTCCGCGTCATCCGGGAACTCACCTCCCAGAACATCGCCGTGGTGTACATTTCCCACCGGCTCGAAGAGATCCGCCAGATCGGCGACCGGATTTCCGTCCTCAAGGACGGCAAGAGCACTGCCAGCGGGCTTCAGGTCGCGGAGACTTCACGGTCGGAGCTTGTCCGGCTGATGACGGGACGGGACGTAGAGAACGTCTTTCCGCCGCGGCAGCCCATTGCCCCGGACGCTCCGGTCGTCCTGGACGTGGAGGACCTTGAAGTCCAGGGCGAGTTCCGGAAAGTCAGTTTCACTATCCGGGCAGGGGAAATCCTCGGCCTGGCAGGCCTGGTCGGATCCAAGCGTTCGGAGATCCTGGAAACCATCTGCGGAGTACGGAAACCTACCTCGGGCAGGATCTCGGTCAACGGAAAACGGCTCCGGCCCGGCTCGGTGCCCGCAGCCGTCAACGCGGGAATCGGCCTCTCCCCGGAAGAACGGAAAAGCCAGGGACTCATCCTGGATGAGCCGCTGTTCAAGAACGTCACGCTGTCCACGTTCGAGCGGTTCGCACGCGCCGGTTACCTCAATGAAAAGGCGGAGCGGGACGCAGCACGGGAGCAGATCACCGCATTGGAACTGCGTCCGGCGGATCCGGACCGGCCCACCCGCACGCTTTCCGGCGGCAACCAGCAAAAGATCCTCCTGGCCCGCTGGGTGGTCCACGGCACCCCGGTGCTGCTGCTCGACGAACCCACCCGCGGCGTCGACGTCGGCGCGCGGGCGGAGATCTACAACCTGATCCGCAGGCTCGCGGCCGGCGGGACAGCCATCATCGTCGTCTCCAGCGAAATCGAAGAAGTGCTGGGACTCGCTGACAAGGTACTCGTCATCGATGACGGCAACGTCCTGGCCGAAACCAATCCAAGCGACATTGACGAGCATGGCGTGCTCGATCTCATCATGAAGGGAAGTGCCGCGTGAGCGAGCCAAACACCACGGTCGCTGATCCGACCAACACCCCGCCCGGCGGCACCGAGGCCCGGCCCAACCCGCTCAGGAATGCCCTGGGCGGTTCAGCCGGACGCAGCCTCGGGCTGGTCCTCGCACTCGGCCTGCTCGTCGCCGTCGGCGCCGTCACCAGCGGTGACCGGTTCCTCAATGTGGAGAACTGGCTCACCATCCTGCGGTACGCGTCCATCCTCGGCGTCGTTAGCATTGGCGTCACTTTCGTCATCACGGCCGGGGGTATCGATCTGTCCGTGGGCTCGGTCCTGGGCCTGGCCACCGTGGTCGCCAGCCTCACCAGTGTGCAGCTCGCGGCAGCGCAGTCATCGTGGCTGCTGATGGTTTTGGTGGCTCTTGCAGTCGGCGCTGGAGTCGGACTGCTAAACGGTGTGGTGATCGCCTACGGAAACGTTGTTGCCTTCATCGCCACCCTCGCCACACTGGTGGGCGCGCGGGGACTCGCGGAGCTGATCTCCGGGCGCAGCACGCAGATCGTCACCAATCGGGACTTCTCCAAGGTCATGCGGGGAGAGTTCCTCGGCATTCCGGTCCTCGTGTGGATCTTCATCCTGGCCGCCGCCGTCGGCTGGTTCCTGCTGAACCGCACCACGTTCGGGCGAAGGACCGTTGCCATCGGCGGCAACCGGGAAGCCGCCCGGCTTGCCGGCGTCAAGGTCAAGCGGCACCTGGTAGCGCTGTACGTCCTGTCCGGACTTTTCGCCGGCATTGGCGCTGTCATGATGCTCGGACGAACAACTGCCGGCACCTCCACGCACGGCCTGCTCCTGGAACTCGACGCGATTGCCGCCGTCGTTGTGGGCGGAACCCTGCTGATCGGCGGACGCGGCACCATCATGGGCACCGTCCTGGGCGTGCTGATTTTCGCCACGCTCACCAACATCTTCACGCAGAACAACCTGGACACCTCCGTCCAGGCAATCGTCAAGGGCATGATCATCGTGGTCGCGGTCCTGCTGCAGCAGCGCTTCGCTTCCAGGAGGCCGTCCAAGCGGGGCGGATAGCCGCCCGCGGCGGCGGGCAGACCAGCCGGGCACCAGGAACGAAGCAGAGGGCACGCACCCGTGAAATTCCTTGACGCAGAGTACGCATTGGAAACCGACGCCGGGCTGGAACTGGTCGAAGACGTGCTGGACCGGTTCTTCACCGAAGCCAAGCTGCGGGCTGTCTCCGTTCACCCGGCCTACCTCAGCCTGTGGGAGGCGATTGAACGGAACGCCGCCGGCGGCAAACGCTTCCGGCCGCGCCTCCTGCTGCTCGCCTACCGCCGGCTGGGAGGGTCCGATCCTGCTGGGGCGGCGCGGCTCGGAGCCGTCTATGAACTCCTGCACAACGCCTTCCTCATCCACGACGACGTGATCGACAGGGACGTAGTCAGGCACGGAGTTCCCAACCTCTCCGGGCACTACGCCAACAAGTCACGGCGCGCGGGCGCCTCCGAGGAAAGCGCACAGCATGCCGGCATGGCCGCCGGGCTGCTGGCCGGAGACCTGGTCCTTGCCGGGGCGTACCGTCTCCACGAAAGCGTTGAAGCGGACGGCGGGATCCGGAACCAGCTCAGGTCGATCCTGGACCACGCGGTTTTCTCCTCGATCGGTGGAGAGCTGCTGGATGTCGAGTTCGCCCGGGCCGCGGACATGCCCTCGCCGGAGGAGGTCCGGACGGTGGCCCGCCGCAAAACCGCCGTCTACTCATTCGAGGCGCCGCTCCAGGCCGGTGCGGTGCTGGCAGGCGCTGCCTCTGCCGCGGCAGCGCTGGCGGCCTTTGGACGCGACGCCGGGATTGCCTACCAGATTGCCGACGACGTCCGCGGGACGTTCGGGGACGAAGCGGACACGGGTAAGACGAACAGCGGGGATCTCCGGGAAGGCAAACGGACAGTCCTGCTCTCCTACGCAGCCTCCAGACCCCAGTGGCAAGAGATTTCGGAGCTCATGGACGGCGGCGAAATGACGGCGGAAGAGGTGCAGAAGGTCCGGGATCTGCTCACGGAGTGCGGCGCCCGGGAACACGCCGTCCAGCTGGTATCCGAACACGCCCAGGCGGCCGTGAAGCAACTGGGGGAAGAGATTCCGGCGGAGCTGGCGGAGAGCCTGGAAAGCCTCATGTTCTCGCTCACCGCCGGGCTTCGCGCCCCCTGAACCCGCTGCCGCGGGCGGCGCCCCGGAGCGGGAATACTATGGGAAACTAGTCCGGTTCTGGCCCGTCCGCCAGAAGGACCTACTACGGGGGAAGAATATGTCTGCGTGGAATGCGGCTCCTGCCGAATGACTGACTCAGCCTTGGGCAGGACGCCTGCCCGTACGTACCTGGGCAGCAACCGGGATTCGAGCCGCCAGCACAATCTCTCCACAGTCCTGCAGCTTGTCCACTCCACCGGCGGCATTTCCCGGGCGCAGCTCACCCGCACCACCGGGCTGAACCGGTCTACGATTGCCGCCCTGGTCGGCGAGCTGTCCCAGCTGGGCCTCGCGGTGGAAAGCGACCTGGATCCGGCGCAGCAGCACGGCCGCCCCAGCATCATGATCGAGCCCAGCCCCGCTGCCCTGGCGCTGGCCGTCAACCCGGATGTCGACGTCGTCAGCGTCGCCCTGGTCTCGCTCGGCGGGCACATCGTTAATACTGTCCGCTTCCATACCGTCCGGGCCCCGTCCGGCGTGGAAGTGGTCAACATCGTGACCGCCATCTACGCGGGCATGCGCACCTCCCTGCCGGCCGGCCACCGGATCATGGGCGTGGGCCTCGCGATCCCAGGACTGGTGCGCCCTGATGACGGAACAGTTATTGATGCGCCGCATCTGGGCTGGCAGGACGAACCGCTGAGCTCCCGCCTGGGCGAGGCCATGGGCCTGCCGGTTTTCTCAGCGAACGACGCCGTTGTGGGCGCCCGCGCCCAGGCCGCGTTTGGTGCCGGGCGGGGCGTGGCAGACCTGGTGTATCTGTACGGCGGGGCCAGCGGAATCGGCGGCGGTGTCATCAGCGACGGACGCCTGATCCGCGGGGCTACCGGATTCGCCGGGCAGCTGGGCCACACCCACGTGCGCACCGGCGGAGCAGCCTGCACCTGCGGTTCCGCCGGCTGCCTGGAAGCGGAGGTCACCCGAGCGGCCCTGGTTGAGGCCGTAGGCCTGCCGGCCGGAGAAATCGAGGACCTTGAGGAAGCGCTCCTGGAGAAGCTTCAGGACGGATCCGGCAATGAGCGGCTGCGCTCCGTCATCCAGCAGCAAACCGGGCTGCTGGCGGTAGGGCTGAAATCGGTGATGAGCCTGATCAACCCTTCAGTTGTAGTGCTGGGCGGGTTCCTGCGCATCCTGGTACGCGCGGCACCGGGCGCCCTGGAAGAAGCACTGTCCGGCTCCGGAACCCGCGGGCCCTGGGAGAACGTGAGGATCGAGCTCGCCCCGCTGGGTGACGACCCCATCCTGATCGGAGCCGCGGAGCTGGTCTTCGAACCGCTGCTGGCAGACCCGGCCGGTTTCCTGCAGCGGCCGGCAGGCCAGTAGTCCCACGGAGAAGGACCCCTGCACCGGTTTCCCGGCCCAGGGGTCCTTTCCTGTTCCTTGTCTAGGGTCGCTCCTGTTGGAGACGGTCTTTAGTTGCCGGGGACCAGCACAACCTCCGCCGTTCCGGTCAGCGGACCTGTGCCGCCGTCGCCCGAGTCAGTGTAGGAGGCGCTGAAAACGCCCGACAGATTGTCGGTCGCGGGATCATGGCCTTCAGGCACTGTGGTGACGATGGATCCGGTGCAGCCCGTGGTGGTGGTCTGCGGGTGTCCGTGGCTGTCATGGCCCAGGATGTAGGTGACCTGGACACGTGAGCAGTCAACCGGCTGGTCGTCCGTCACACGTACTTCGTAGCTGACCGTGTCACCGAACTGGAAGGACTGGCCTGAAACGGGAGTCACGAACTCCACCACCGGAGCCTGGTTGCCCACTTCGATGAACACCTCTGCCGAGGAATACTTGCCCCGGTGCTTGCCGCCCTGGTCGGTCACCTGGAGGTTGGCCGTGTACGTGCCGATCTCCTCATAGGTGTACGTGGGGTTGGGTTCGCGCGAGTCCACCACTCCGTCGGAGTTGAAGTCCCAGGCGTAGCGCAGCCTGTCGCCGTCGGCGTCCGTGGTTCCCGCGCTGGAGAACTGGACGGTCAGCGGTGACATGCCCACGGTGGGAGTGCCGGAGGCGACGGCAACGGGGGTGTGGTTTCCGCCCTCGCCAATAAAGTCGATGCGGGAGAGCTGGGCGTCCGGGTTCTCGCCAAAGTACCCGTCGCCGTATTCCAGCACGTAGAGCGCACCATTGGGGCCGAACTCCATGTCCATGGGGTTGTCCACGATGAGCGAATCCACCACGTCCTCAATGGAGACGAGCGCACCGTCCTTGGTAGTCATGGCCTTGATGTAGTCGCGGGTCCACTCGTACAGGAAGGACTTTCCGTCGTAGTACTCGGGCCAGGCGACGGGCGCCCGTCCCTTGCTGGCCTTCTTGTCGAAGTGGTAGACCGGGCCGGCCATGGGACCGATTCCGCCGGTCTCAAGTTCCGGGAACTCCGGGGACAGCCCGTAGGAGTACCAGACCTGGGGCTGTGCCACCGGGGGCAGTTCGCGCAGCCCGGTGTTGTGCGGTGACTCGTTCACGGGTGCAGCGCAGTTGAACGGTTCTCCGGACGTGCCGGTGGCGAAGTCGTAGTCCACATACGGCAGCTCGGCCGTGGCGCAATACGGCCATCCGTAGTTGGACGGTTCGGTGACCACTGCCCACTTGCCTGTTCCGGCCGGGCCCCTCAGCGGGTCAGCCGTGCCGGCGTCGGGAGAGTAGTCACCGATGAAGAGTTCCCCGGTTTTCCGGTTCAGTTCAATGCGGAACGGGTTGCGCAGTCCCATCACGTAGATCTCGGGGCGCGTCTGGGGTGTTCCCGGTGCAAAGAGATTGCCGGACGGAATCGTGTACCCGCCGTCCTTGGTGGGGGTTATGCGAAGCACCTTGCCGCGGAGGTCGTTCGTGTTGGCGGAAGTGCGCTGCGCATCGAACGCCGGGTTGCTTTCCGGCCGCTCATCGATCGGAGTGTAACCGCCGGAGGAGAAGGGGTTGGTGTCGTCACCCGTGGAGAGATACAGGTTGCCCTGGGCGTCGAAGACAATATCTCCGCCCACATGGCAGCAGATTCCGCGGTCCACCGGAACCTGCAGCATCCGCTGTTCGCTGTCCATGTTGATGGTGCTTCCGTCGAACTGGAACCGCGAGAGCTGGAGGTAGCCCTTGAACGGCTCAAAGTCTTCAGCCGTACCGGTTGTTGGCGCATCGCCCTCGTTGATTCCCGGCGTAGCAGGATCATCCACCGGTGTGTCCAGCGGCGGGGAGTAGTACATGTAGACCCAGTTGTTGCCTTTCTTTCCGAAGTTCGGGTCAATGGCGATGCTCTGCAGGCCTTCTTCGTCGTGCTCATAGACGTCCACCGTTGCGGCCAGGGTGTTCAGCCCGGACTCGGCGTCATTGAGCCACACTTCCCCCTGGCGGGTGGTGTGCAGGACGTCGCTGTTGGGCAGCACGGCAAGGTCAACGGGCTCGCCCGGGTAGTCATTAAGCGTCACCTTCTGGAACGCGGAGTCCGGCGGGGCAGTGGGCGGAGCGGGCTTCGGTTTTGCCTGCGCCGGAACTGCTGCCAGGGAAACTGCCATCAGCGCGGCCAGTGCAAGTGCTGCCCCGGCCCGCCGTGTACGCCTGGCGGAGGTTTTGGCATCCGCCTGATGCCCGGGTGATTGCGCTAACCCGTGTCTTTTGACTGTCATCGCTCTCTCTCTTCTCGCCATTGAGGACCCGGACCAGCCGGTGTCAGGTCAGATAGAACGCTAATTGAGGCATTCAGGAACCGCTAGTGGTTTGAAAAAACAAAGCCTCCCTTTCTAAAAGTTTCCTAAACCCCTGTGAAATCAGGGCAGAACAGTATGGCCCAAGGTCAATTCACGGGCAGAACAGCATTTTGTTGTTGGATAAACAGAAGTCAGTTTGGTGTCATTCAGGCAGCCCCTGGGTCTGCAGGACAAGAGACTTCACTGCGGCTGCCGGAATCTGTTTCCCCAGCCGCAGCAGTTCCTCGGCAAAGGGGGGGATGGCCTGCTCGGAGGAGATCACCAGCGGGGTGCTTTCCCGGAACCCCGGAAGCCTGCCGTGGGTACCGCGGACGTGGCGGGCGTCGAGGGGCACCGTGCTCATGGCGTAGCGCAGCCCTGCCTTCTTCCGCACGAGGTTGAGGCCGGCCTTGGCTTTTGCCAGCCTGTCCTCCGGGTCGAAGAACAGTTCGCTCGGGTCGTAGCCGGGTTTCCGGTGGATATCCACGCCGCGGGCGTACTCGGGCGCACGCGCATCGTCCAGCCAGAAATAGTAGGTAAACCAGGCGCCGGGTTCGGCAATCACCACCAGCTCACCGGACCGCTCATGGTCCAGGCCGTACTTTGCCTGGGCGTTCCGGTCCAGGACTTCGTCCACTCCCCCGGTTCCCCGCAGTATCTCCGCCGTGCGCGCGACGTCGTCGGGATCCGAAACATACACATGGGCCACCTGGTGGTCCGCTACGGCAAAGGCGCGGGACGTCCACGTGTCCAGCTGCTCCTTCCCGTCCTGCACATAGACCTCCAGCAGGCCCTCCCTGCGCAGGACGCGGTTGATGTCCACCGGCAGGTGCGCCTCTTCAATGCCGTATTCCGATACAGCGATAACCGCGTATCCACGGGACTGGGCTTCCTGCAGCAGGGGGGCCAGCGCGGCATCCAGTTCGGCAGCCGCAGCAGCTGCCTGCGGATGGCTGGGCCCAAAGCGCTGCAGGTCGTAGTCGAGGTGCGGAAGGTAGGCCATCAGCAGATCGGGCGACTGGGTCCGCATGATGTGCCTGGTGGACTCCGCGATCCACTGCGTCGATGCGATGGCGGCGGTCGGCCCCCAGTACTGGAACAGCGGAAACTCGCCGAACCTGGACACCAGTTCGTCATGCAGTTCCGGGGGACGAATGTACGCATCCGGCGATTTCCTGCCGTCCGCGTGGTAAATCGGCCGGGGCGTGACGGTCAGGTCCGTGGACATGCCCATGGCGTACCACCAGCAGACATTGCCCGCCCGGTAATCCGGTTCCTTGCGGCGGGCACTCTCCCAGATCTTTTCCCCGCTGACCAGCTTGTTGTGCTGGCGCCAGAGGAACACTTCGCCCAGCTCACGGAAATACCAGCCGTTGCCCACAATCCCGTGCCCTGACGGCGGCAGGCCCGTGAGCATCGTGGACTGGACAGTGCAGGTGACCGCCGGAAGGACGGTGGCCAGCTCCGATGACCAGCCTCCTGCAGCGAGCCTGGACAGATTGGGCATATCGCGCAGCGACTGCGCCGTGAGTCCCACAATGTCGAGCAGCAGTACCGGTTTCAAGGGCTCTCCTTAGGTGTTGGGGCAGCTGTGGGGGCGACGCGGCTCAGGACGAGGCGTGGGCCAGCAGACGGGACTGGGCCCAGGCGATCTCCCCGGCTATCCCTTCGACGAGGTCAGTGTGTTTCCCGGGCAGGACGCTCCAGGTGTAGGTTTCGATGTCCAGGTGCACTTCCTCCGCGTACGGCAGGGTGCCGGCTTCGGCCACGGCTGCTTCGAGCACAGCTGCCGTCGTCTCCAGCGGCGGCGCCGGCACCAGGTGCAGCGGCATGTGGAAATGGATCCGCCATGGTCCCCTGCCCGGGAGCTCACCGAGGGCCTGCGGCAGGTCGTCCGCCGTCAGGACCGTTCCGTCGGGCTCCAGTTCCCTCACCTGGTGCAGGTACCTCGGCTCCGCGAACGCTTCGAGCGCGCGGCGGGCCGTTTTTCCGGCGGGCGCGGACACGTGCAGTGCCGCCGAGGCCTGGATCTTCACGACGCGCAGGCCCGCTGCCCCGACGCCCCGGATTGCCGCAGCAGGGTCCGCGAAGGAAACTGCCAGGTGGCAGGTGTCGACGCACAGACCGATGTAATCGGGGTCGATGCCCCGGGAGACCCCCGCCGCGAGCCAGGCCGTGACATCGGAGACGGTGTCCAGAACACAGCCCGGTTCCGGTTCCACGGCGATCCGGACCGTTTTGCCGGTGCACTCCTTCAGCGTCCGGAGGCCTTCGGACAGCTCGGCGAACGCCCGGACGGCGGCATCATCGTCGTCCCTGCTCCAGGGGGTGCGCCAGGCCAGCGGCAGTGTGGAGATGGACCCGGGAACGCCGTCGGGAAGCAGCCCGGCAAGGACACTGGCGCACTCCAGCGTGTACTGCAGCCGCTCGCGCTGCGCCCAGGTGGGGAGGTAGACGTCGGTCTTGACTACCTCGTTGTGGAACCCGCCGTAGGGAAACGCGTTCAGGGTGTGGATTTGCAGCCCCTGCTCGGCGAGGACCTCCCGCAGCAGTGCCAGATCCGCGTCGCTGCGTGCCAGCCGGCCGGCCAGCCCGGCCGGCAGCCAGAGCCCCACGCCCAGGACGTCCAGTCCCGCACGGCGGCGGACCGGACCGGCGTAATCGCGGAGCTGCCGGATGACCCCGTCCAGGTCCTCCGCCGGATGCACGTTGGTGCAGTAGGAAAGCTGCATCAGGCCCGGGCCCCCCGCAGCAGTGAATTGCCCTCGAACGTTGCTCCGGCTCCGCCGAGTTCCGCGTCGTCGAAGCCCGGGATCGGATCGAGGATCAGCGCACCGCTTTGACCGTAGAAGTCCACCGGGTTCTGCCACAGGACGCGGTCGACGTCGTCTTCCGTGAATCCGCCGGCGAGCATGGCCTGCGCTGTGCTCGCCGTCTTGAGTGGATCTGACTTGCCCCAGTCTGCTGCCGAATTGACCAGCACCCGGGCAGTTCCGTACTCGTGCAGGATGGCGACCAGGCGTTCCTCGTCCATCTTGGTGTCCGGGTAAATCGAGAACCCCATCCAGGCACCCGCATCCTTCACCATGGACACGTTGGTCTCGTTGAGGTGGTCGACCACCACCATGGACGGGTCAAGGTCCGACTCCCGGACAATGTCCAGGGTCCGCTCCGTGCCCCGGAGTTTTTCCCGGTGCGGAGTGTGCACCAGCGCCGGAAGGTTGTATTCGGCAGCCAGCTCCAGCTGCCGGCTGAACGCCTTGTCCTCTGCCGGAGTCATTGAATCGAAGCCGATCTCGCCAACGGCCACCACACCTTCCTTCGCCAGGTAGCGCGGAATCTCCTCCAGGACCGGCACGCACCTGGGATCGTTTGCTTCCTTGGGGTTCAGGGCGATGGTGGCGTGGTGCCGGATCCCGTACTGCGCTGCCCGGAACCGCTCCCAGCCCAGAAGCGCGTCGAAGTAGTCGATGAAGGATCCAACACTGGTCCGCGGCTGTCCCAGCCAGAAGGCCGGCTCAACCAGGGCACGGACGCCGGCTTCATACATTGCCGCGTAGTCGTCGGTCGTGCGGCTGGTCATATGGATGTGGGGGTCGAAGATTCTCATGGCTGGGACTCCTTCAGGACTGTGGAGGGGGTGGCTGCGCTGCTCAGCAGGAGGCCGACGTCGTCCGGTACCGGGCGGCCCGCGGCCCGCCGCTCAGCAGCAAAATCGGCAGCCATGCGGGCGAGTTCGTCGTCTGCACGGTCAGTCAGGTCGGTGACTGCAGCAATGCTGACCCCCATGAAGATGAGTTTGAGGACTGCGTGCCGCCAGTTGTGCTGGTCCAGATGGGCGGCGGCGAAGGGCCCGGCGGCGGCTGCGACCAGGCCGGTCTCGTTGGTCCGGAGCGCTTCCGCCGTCACCTGCAGGCCAGCCGCGACCACAGGTGCCGGAAGGCCGGGCGTGTGGCTGGCCAGTGCCCCGAGCCCCCTGAGCACGCCCCTGCGCTCCGCGGAGTCTCCGCCGCTGTAGAGCGCTGCCAGGGTCCCGGCTAGTTCCTGCGGAGTCAGGAATCCCGCCAGCCGCCGTAGGAACTCGGCGCGGGCGTAGTCGCTCCAGGTGCCGTGGAGCACCGCTGTCGGATCGGCGTCCGGGCGCAGCGGGCTGCGGCCCACACTCCGCCCGGCCGACGCGAAGACTGCCGGCAGGGAGCCGGGATCCGCGGCAACCCGGGTCACTGCCTGCTGCAGCCACTGTTCGACGGCGCGTTCTGCCTGCACGTCCTGCCAGGCGCCCTGCAGTGCAGCCATGCTGCGGACGGCCAGACCCGGCGCGTCAAAGGAATGCCGGGGAAGCTCGACGGCGGCCACTCCGCGGTAATCCAGTTCCGCGAGGGTGGCCAGGGCCAGCGGCAGATCGACTTCCCCCTCGCCGAACGGAAGATGCTCATGGGCGGTGGACCGCATGTCGTCGAGCTGGACGTTGGCCAGCAGCGGCCCGGCCTCCAGCAGTGCACCCCGGATCCCGCCCGGTTCCACCACCACGCAGTGGCCTATGTCCACGGTCAGCCGGAGCCCTTCCGGCTTGCCGAGCCGGGACCGGAGTTCGAGCGCATCCGCGACAGTCTCCACGAACATCCCGGGCTCCGGTTCAACCGCCAGCAGGACACCTTTCTCCGCGGCGTGGGCCAGCACCTCGGCCACGCGCTTTTCGAGGCGGTGCCAGCCGGTCTCAGTGCTGGTTCCGGGAGGCAGGATGCCGGAAAAGAAGGACACGCATTCGGCATTCAGCGCGGCCGCGATATCCACTGCGCGGTGCAGGAAATCGACGCGGACAGCGGCGTCGTCATCAACCAGCGCCGGCCGGTGCTTTTCCCGGGGGTTCAGGAGGAAACGGGTACCGGTTTCGATCACCACCCGGAGATCCAGCTCCTCGAGCCTGCTGCGCAGCCGGGCGAGCCGGGCCTCCAAATCCGGGGCAAACGGGTCCAGGTGCGGATGGCCGAGGGTGAGGGCCAGGGCGCCGTACCCGGCTTCGTGCAGCAGATCCAGTGCGTCCGGCAGCGGATGGTCCGTGAACCCGTTGGTGCCGTACCCGATGCTGAACGGGGGCGCAGACGGTGTGGTGGTCATGACTCGCTCACTCTCCTGGCGCGGGGGCGGGACCGGATAATCCTGCCCAGGATGTCCACTCCGATCAGCGCGCCTGCAGCCACCGGATGCCCGTGGCGCAGGGCGAGCGCCGCCTGAAGCGGCACCATCGCCCGGATGCCTGCCTTCGTTGCCTTCAATGCATTGCCGGCCACGGGGTTGCGCGCTGCCTCGATCTGGGCGGGTGCGCACCGCAGGGCATACGCGGCTGCTGCACCAAGGACCGCGAGGGTCCTGGCCGGCGGACCCGGCGTTCCGGCAACAACTGATGCGGTCAGGACGCCGGTGGCCGCTGCGGTGCCGGCTGCGGTGGCGGCGTCCGTGCCGTTGACCTCTCCGCGGGACAGGAGGGTTACGGCTACCGTGTGGCCGCCCATGATTCCTGCGGCTCCGAGTGCGGGCCGAATATGTCCGGCACCGGCACCCATCAGGACATCAAGGGCGCGGCAGGTTCCCATGGAGACCGCGCCCGGCACGGCATGGTCCTTGGCCACCAGGTCATACGTCCAGATTGAGACGGCAAGGGGAACTCCCACGGCCAGGGCGCTGCGGCCGCCGGCCACGGCACACAGGCCAAGTCCCGCCGCCGTGAGGGCAGACGCGGCTGCCAGCGCGTTCCGGGCGCTGATCCGGCCGGAAGGAATGGGCCGCTCGGGACGTTCATCGGCGTCGAGCTCCCTGTCCGCGTAGTCGTTCAGGGCCATTCCGCCTGCGTACAGGCATGCGCTGGCCAGCGGCATCAGCACGCGCCGGCCGCCAAGGGACCGCCCGGCTGCAGCGCCCCCGGCAAGGGAATCCCCAAGCACCGTCAGGACGGCAGGGGCCCTGACCAGCTCCAGGTAATCACCGGCCACGCTCACGGCTGACCACTCCCCTTCGCGGCGGTGAGCCTGCTGCTGGCTTCGTGTGCCCACCGCACCAGGTTCTCTGCCTGCTGTGCGAAGGAGTGCTCCTCGCTGCCCCAGGGATCCTTGAAGAAGAACCCCAGGGCACCAATATGGCCTGTCTCTCCGGCCGCGTCCGCGAGCGCCATCAGGCGGGCGAGGTCCAGGATCATGGGTGCTGCCAGCATTGAGTCGTAGGCCGTCCAGGTTGTCTGGATGGTCAGCCGGGAGCCCAGGAACCCTTCCACATGAATGTGGTCCCAGGCGACCTTGGTCTCACCCAGGTCCGGCACGTTGTCGATGTGCAGCGGGGTAACCGCGCCCCCGGTAAGTTCCCGGAGGCCGCGGTTCTTCGAAAGCAGCTTGCCGGAGACGGCCCGGCTGTCAGCGAGGGTGGCTCCGTCCCCTCCGCCCAGCAGATTGGTGCCGGCCCAGGAAAGGACCTGAAGTCCGCGTGCAGACAGTGCCGGAGCCAGTACCGAGCGCAGCCAGGTCTGCCCCGTCTTGCCGTCCTGCCCCGCGGTGGGAACGCCTGCGGCTCCGGCGAGCTCATAGACGGCTGGAATGTTGAGGGCAGTCGACGGCGTGAAGCATATATAGGGAGACCCGGCCAGGACTGCGGCGCAGGCAGCTACCGAGCTGGCGGGCAGCACTGCGCGTTCGGGATCGTCGAGGGCTGCCTGCAGGAGGCCGGAATCGCCGTATTCTTCGAGCCGGGCCGGCGGCGCTTCCGTGGAGGCGACGTCCAGTACGATCACCCGGCGCAGCCCGTTCGCTTCCTTGAACGCGAGTATGTCTCCGGACAGGCGCCTGATCGCTGCGGACTGCGGTTCCGGGGCACCGGCGGGATCGTAGCCGGGGCGCACCCGTCCGTCGGTTTCCTGGAGCTGGGACCGGACCGGTTCAAGCAGGTGGCCGGGAATCATCCCGGTCTCGGCGAGCTTCTCGGCCCGTTTGAGAATCGAGACACCGCTGATGTCGTGGCCGCCTGCCACCAGGTCTGCGTAGTCCGGCAGGTGGACACCGTGGAAGGCCTCCTGTTCGGTAACGCAGCCAACTGGTTTCGCCATCCGGGCTGCGAAAGCTGCCAGGCCCGTCACCGCCGTCGTGGCCACTGATCCCCGGGCTCCGATGAGCCAGATGCCGGTCTTTCCGTAACTGCCGCGCCCAGGCGAGCCGCCGGGAACGGCTCCACCGCCCGGCTCGGCGTCCAGTCCCTCATGGGTGTCCCTGATCAAACTTCCTCCTCGAAGCTTTGCGAACCGTCGGCGGGCCTGCGTCTGACCCTGGATCCGAAACCTTCGGGTGAGACGCCCGTCACAGGGAACCTAACATAGGTAATGTCAGGCAACAACGCACTTATGAGGTATTCCGATATATCTGCGCTTAGCGGTACCGTCGTTCAGTCGAATGTTTACAATCCAGCGCGGGAGTTGTGATTATCCCCAGCGCCTCTGGCTCGCGGGATCGCTGGGGGCGCACCAAACTGAACCAGGTGGCCCATGGCACGCGGAGTAATCGAAGTCAATAGTTGCGTCGCCATCTGTGCTGTAATGAGTCGGTGAGTGACATAAGTAACGTCAGCGGGCTGGCCTCTTCCGGAGCAAGCGAGCTCTTCCAGATCCTTCGCGACGGCAGGCCCCGGACAAGATCCGAGCTGGCCGAGCAGATGGGGCTGGCTCGTTCAACAGTCACTCTCCGGATCGAAGCGCTCATGGACCTCGGGCTCGTCGGGTTTGTCCAGGACGCCGTCTCCACCGGCGGCCGTCCCTCCTCACGCATCGCCCTGAAGGCCGGCAGCCGGGTTGTGCTGGGCGTGGACATTGGGGCATCACACCTTCAGGTGGCCGTCACCGACCTGACCGGGCATTTGCTGTCCCAGTCCGCGCGGGCCATGGAAATCACCCTTGGACCGGAGGCCGTCCTCGAAGCCGTCGTGGAGATCGGCTCGGAGCTGCTCTCAGCCACCGGGCGGTCACCCGAAGACCTCCTCGCGGTTGGAATCGGGCTCCCCGGCCCCGTGGAACACCGCACCGGACGGCCCATCAATCCACCCATCATGCCGGGCTGGAACGCCTACGACGTGCCTGGTTTCCTGCAGTCAAAGTTCCACGTTCCCGTGCTGGTCGACAACGACGTGAACATCATGGCCCTGGGCGAGCGCAACATGGCCTGGCCGGAAGTGGATGACCTGCTGTTCGTCAAGGTTGCCACCGGAATCGGATCCGGCATCGTCTCCAGCGGGATGCTGCAGCGCGGGGCAGACGGTGTTGCCGGGGATATTGGGCACATCCGGGTACACGGGGGCACCGGAGTGCCCTGCCACTGCGGCAACACGGACTGCCTGGAAGCCATTGCCTCCGGGCCGGCCATCGCCGCCAAGCTGCGGCGGCTGGGGCTCGAGGCCAGCGGCAGCGAAGATGTCGTGGAGCTTGTCAGGGCAGGAAGCACCGAAGCCATCCACGCCGTCCGCCAGGCCGGGCGCGACGTCGGTGATGTCCTCTCCGCCTGCATCAGCCTGATTAACCCTTCGGTGATTGTCATTGGCGGATCCATGGCGCTGACCGGTGAGCACTTCATCGCCGGCATCCGGGAAACCGTCTACTCGCGCACCATTCCGCTTGCCACCCAGCACCTGCAGATTGTCCACTCCAGCTCCGGCCTCGACGCCGGAGTGCTGGGGGCCAGCATGCTGGCCATCCACCATGCAATGTCTCCCCAGCGGATTGACGCCATGGTTTCCGGCCTGAGCCATGCCTGACCGGGCGCACAACCGAACTTAATCTCCCCTGTCGGCGACTTTTGCTTGACAGGCACCAAAAGTCCGCCATAGCCTCATGCGACGGACTCATTTCCAGTCACCGCTCTTGTTTCACACTCGCAACCTACAGGGGAAACGACGGACAGCAGGCACGCTTTCCTGACCTAAGCCTCAAGGTACGCCCGGGCGCCTGGTAGTGGTTTCAGACAACAAAACGAACATATCTACCTAAATGCTGGTGCTGATCAACGTGGATAGCCCGCCGGCGACGATGAGCTATCCGATTCATCCCAGTGAATTCCCCAGTGACCCCGCACGCGTTTTCGCCAATGCCGACGAAGGCAGCGAAGAATGCGTCCAACTGTCAGGAAGGCAACAGTATGTGCTTCGGATTTGACGCAACAGGTGCGCTTAACCGTTCTCTTGAAAAGAAGGGTGTTGACCGGCGCAATTTCATCCGCGGGGCGTTTGCCGCCGGCGTCGGCGTCGGCCTCGCAGGACTCGGCGCTGCACCTGCAGTGGCGCACCCGGGCAAGAACGGCAAGCCGGGTAAGCCCGACCACCACGGCAAGCCCGGCCACAAGGGCAACCGTCCGGTTCCCCCGGGACAGATCAGCATTCAGATGTACACCCTGCGCTCCATCATGAACGGCGCGGAGATTGACAAGAACTTCGCCCGGCTGGCCAAGTACGGCTACAACCGGGTGGAACTTGCCGGACTGTACGGACGCACGGCCAAGGACATGAAGCGGACCCTGGACCGCCTGGGAATCCGGGCTTCCTCCAGCCACGAGGGAATCAGCGCTACGCCGGAAGCCCTGCAGACCAAGATTTCCAACGCCCTCACGCTCGGCCAGACGTACATGGTTGTTCCGTACCTGGCATCGAACAACGCAGACGACTGGTACCGCTGGGCGGACCAGATGAACGCGGAAGCAGCCGTCGTGCGCCGGGCCGGACTCAAGTACGGCTACCACAACCACGCGCACGAGTTCACGACGGACCTTGGCGGCGGACTCACCCCCTGGGACATCTTCACCAGCCGCCTTGATCCCAAACTGATCCATCTGGAAGTGGACCTGTACTGGGCTGTCACGGGCGGTGTCGGCGTCGGTGCTGCCGATCCGGTCCAGTTCGCCATCGACACAATCCAGGAAGCTCCGCAGGAAGTCCTCCAGTACCACGTGAAGGACCGCGAGCCGAACGGGGACTTTGCTGACCTGGGTGCCGGAACCATCGACTTCCCGCGCATCTTCAGGGCACACCAGCCCAAGGAATACATCGTCGAAAACGACCAGCCGGACGTCACTCCCCTGCAGACCGCAGAGGTCGGCTACAGGTACCTCCGCGGCGTGCGTTTCTAGGCACCGCACGCTGGCACCGGCAGCGGGGCCGTCCCGGTTCGGGGCGGCCCCGCCGTCGTTTAACCTCCGCTGACGCCCTACCCTGAGCCTATGGACCCGATCCTGCTGGACTTCCCCTTCACGGGCCGCTGTACCGTGCAGAACAGCCCGGCCAACCGCGTGCCCAGCCACGGAACCCATCTGTTCGCCACTACCTACGCCATCGACTTCGTGGCGGTGGATGCGCGCGGCCGCTCTGCGCCGCCGTCGTGGCGTGCCGCCCTGCACACCGAGGCGCCCGGTGTTTTCACCGGATTCGGCGCTCCGGTACTGGCCCCGGTCTCCGGAACAGTGACGGCAGTGCACGACGGCGAAGCGGACCATGAGGCGCGCCGCTCACCGCTCGCACTGGCCGCGTATGCCCTTACCCAGCGCGAACGGGTCCGGCAGGGACCGGCAGGCATTGCCGGCAACCATGTGGTGCTGGCCGCCGGGTCCGGCCCCGGCGCTGTGTTCGTCCTGCTGGCCCACCTGCGCCGCGGCTCCACCGCCGTCGCCGTCGGGGACACCGTGCAGCCCGGCACCCCGCTAGGTGAATGCGGCAACTCAGGCAACAGCACCGAACCGCACGTCCACGTCCAAGCCTGCGATTCGATGGACTGGGAGCGCGCCCGGGGCCTGCCGCTGGCGTTCCGGCATCCGCAGACGGTCGCTCCGTGGCTGCCCCGCAATCGGGACGTCATCGAAGCCGGCTGAGCAGGGATGTCCGCCCCGGCCTGCCAAGCGACGTAGGCTCATCTGGTAAGCAGGCTTGGCAGCGTGAGGAGCAGCAGTGACTTTGGTGGATAACGCCGTGTATGTGGACGGCAAACGCCTGCACAGCCCGCAGACCCTCGAGGAGACCTTCGATCTCACCCGGGAAACGAGCGGCATGGCCTGGATTGGGCTCTACCGTCCGGATGACATCGAGCTGCTGGCCGTAGCCGAGGAATTCGGGCTGAACCTGCTGATCGTGGAGGACGCCCTGGCCGGACACCAGCGCTCCAAGCTGGAACAGTACGGGGACCAGCTCTTTGTGGTGCTGCGGCCCGCCCGCTACCTTGACGACGTCGAACGCGTAGAAATCGGTGAGCTGCACCTCTTCGTGGGGCCCAACTTCGTGGTGACCGTCCGGCACGCCGAGTCTCCGGACCTGGCGCGCGTCCGGACCCGGATGGAGCGCGAGCAGGACCTGCTGTCCCTCGGCCCGCAGGCGGTGCTGTACGCCATCCTGGACCAGGTGGTGGACGAGTACGCGCCGGTGTCCGCCGGACTCGAGAACGACATCGATGAGATCGAAGACCAGCTCTTCGGCGGGGACGGCGAAGTCTCACGGCGCATCTACGAACTGTCGCGTGAAGTCATCGGCTGCCAGCGTGCCATCAGCCCGCTGGAAACCGTAGTGGGGGAACTGCAGCGCAATCCGGAGAAGTATGACGTGCCGCCTGAACTCAAGGACCGGCTCGGCGATGTGCTGGACCACGTGCTGCGGCTGATCGACCGGATCAGCGCCTACCGTTCCCTGCTGGACAACGCACTGTCCCTCAGCTCCACACTGGCCTCGAACCGGCTGGCAGAGACTTCCATCGCCCAGAACGAGCAGACCAAGAAGATCTCCGCCTGGGCCGCAATCCTGTTCGCTCCCACCCTGGTGGGAACCGTGTACGGTATGAATTTCAAGAACATGCCGGAGCTCGACTGGCCGCTGGGTTATCCGATGGCCCTGGCGCTGATGGTGGTGCTGGGCATCCTGCTGTACGCAGCTTTTAAGCGAAACAACTGGCTGTAGGAGGCCTCGATATGCGCACCCGGTTTACGCTCCTCACCCTGGCGCTGCTGCTCGGTGTATCTGCCTGCGCCATGGATCCCGGCGCGCCCGGCGCCTCACCCGATGATTCCGGAAGCGCCGGGGACACGCCGTCGTCGTCCGCGGCAGCGGATGCGTCCTCCCCCGAGGGGATTTGGGGCAACCCGGAGAACACCCGCGAACCGTCCCTGGAGCTGCACGAAGACGGCCGGCTGACCGGCACCGACGGGTGCAACCGGCTGATGGGACGCTGGGTCCTTGAAGACGGCACTGTCCGCTTCCAGGAAGTGGCCATGACCATGATGGCCTGCCCGGATGTCGACCAGTGGCTGGCTTCGGCAGCCACTGCGGTTCCCGCCGATGACACCCTCAAGGTGTACGACGGCGGCGGCAACGAGATCGGTACCCTCACCCGGTAGCCGGTCAGGCGGGGCTGATCACACGGTCCCGCCCGGCAAGCAGGCCCATCATGGCGAGAACTGCCATGATGCCTGCGGTGACCACCAGCGGAAGCGTCCAGTCTCCGCTCAGTTCCCGGAGTGCACCGAACAGCACCGGGCCCATCGCACCCAGCCCGTAGCCGACGCACTGCGCCATGCCGGACAGTGACGCCGCCTGCGCGTAATTCACGCTCCGCAGGCTGAACAGGGACAGGGCGATGACAATAAGACTGCCGCAGCCCACCGAGCCGATCACCACCCACAGCAGAGTGACGGCGGGCGCCACGGCCAGCCCGAGGAACGTCACCACCATCAAAGCGCCGCTGGTGAAGGCGATCAGCCGCTGGTCTGTTCCCCGGTGAAGCAGGCTGCCGGCCGCGAGGCTGGCGAAGACGTTGATGAGAAGGAACATTGACAGGTGCAGGCCTGCGGTAGTGGCGGACACTCCGTGGTCCTGCTCGATGGTGGGCAGCCAGCCCATCAGGACGTAGAACGCGATCGACTGCAGTCCCATAAACAGGGTCACCTGCCAGCCCAAAGCCGAACCCCAGGGTGACCGGTAGGAAGCGTCCTGAGGGGACGCCGCCGTCACAGCCGTTACGGATGTCTTGCGGCGCAGCCACGGCAGAAGAACCGCCATCGCGATCAGCGCCATTCCTGCCCAGATCCCCAGGGCAAGGCGCCAGCCTGCCGGGGAGGTGTGTGCCACCGGAACCACCAGGGCCGCACCAACCGCAGCGATCCCCGCCTGCACCGCCGTATAGCTGCCGGTAACCTGGCTGACCTTCACCGGGAAGTCCCGCTTTACGAGTGAGGGCACCAGCACATTCAGGAATGCGACCCCCAGCCCGATCAGCGCCGTACCCGCCCAGATAAGCCCGGCGACCGGCAGGGAGCGGAGCACGATGCCCGCGGCAAGGAAAAGCAGGGAGAACCACAGGGCCCGGTCAAGGCCCATCCGGACCGCGAACCCCGGCGCGATGGGAGAGAAAACTGCGAAAGCAATGAGCGGCAGGCCGGTCAGCAGCCCGGCGGCCGTGGTGGAGAGCTCCACGTCACTGCTGATGTTTGAGAGGACCGGCCCAACACTGACGAAGGAGACCCGGAGGTTGGCGGCGATCAGCAGGACGCCAATGAAGGCGAACCCAAACCGGGCAGTGCGTTCCTGCGTGTTCCGGGAGGTACCGAGCATCGTGCGTCCGTCCAATCTTCCAAGGATTCCGTTCCTGGCGCCGCACGCGTCAGTGCAGGCACTAGCGTCCTTGTCTATCACGCCCCGTGGTTTGCTCAGGCGGCCGGCACGGTAATCCGCCGGACGGCTGCTGCAGCGGAGCCTCGTCCCAACAAGACAGAAGCTGCCCGTACGAATTTCGTACGGGCAGCTTCTGCTTTTTCGTGGGGGGAGAGGAGGGTTACTTGGGCTGAGGAGCCCGGTGGGATTCCTCGACGCCCAGGTCAGCTCCCTTGGTCTCCTTGACCATGGTCACCGCGACGAAGGAGATGACGCAGAGGATCATGATGTAGATGCCGATCGAGCCGGACCAGCCGGTCTCATCCAGCAGCAGCTGAGCGATCATCGGAGCGAATGCACCGCCAAGGATCGCGCCGATGGCGTAGCCGATGGAAACGCCGGAGTAGCGGATGCTGGCGGGGAACATCTCGGCGTACAGCGCGGACTGCGGGCCGTAGGAGAGACCCAGACCGATGGTCAGCACGAAGATGGACAGGCCGAACAGGAACACGTTGGCGGTGTCGATCAGCAGGAACATCGGGATGGCCCAGAGGAAGACCCAGGCGTAGCCGATCTGGAAGGTGCGCACGCGGCCGATCTTGTCCGACAGAATGCCGCCGTACATCGTGAAGATGAGCCAGCCGAAGGAGCCAGCGGTAGTGGCAAGCAGCACCGCCGGACGCTCCATGCCCAGCGCCTTGCCGGCGTAGGAGGCGAAGAACGCAATGACGAGGTAGCCGGCAGCGTTGTTGGCGACGAAGATCAGTGCGGCAAGGATGACCTCGCGGGAGTTGTACTTGAAGAGCTTGCCGAGCGGCGCGGAGGAGTCCTTCTTGCGCTCCTGCATCTCCTTGAAGACCGGGCTTTCATCGACCGAGCGGCGGATGAAATAGCCCACGAAGATCAGGACCACGGAGAGCAGGAACGGCACGCGCCAGCCCCACTCCAGGAAAGCCTCTTCGCTCATCGAACTGGTAAGGAGGAACATCACGAAGGTTGCGAGGATCATGCCGATCGGCACGCCGATCTGCGGGTAGGCACCGAAGAAACCGCGCTTGTTGATGGGCGCATGCTCCACTGAGAGCAGCGCAGCGCCGCCCCACTCGCCGCCGGCGGAGAAGCCCTGCAGGATGCGCAGCACCAGCAGCAGGATCGGAGCAGCGACGCCGATCTGGGCATAGGTCGGCAGGACGCCGATCAGGGCTGTGGCGGCACCCATCATGATCAGGGTGAAGACCAGCATCTTCTTGCGGCCCAGCTTATCGCCCAGGTGGCCGGCGACAATGGCGCCCAGCGGACGGAAGAGGAAGCTGATGCCGATCGTGGCCCAGGCGACAACCTGTGCCAGCGGGGTGCCCTCGCCGAGCGGGGCGAAGTACAGGGTGGCGAGCACCAGGCCGGCAGCCTGGGCGTAGATGAAGAAGTCGTACCACTCGATGGTGGTACCAACCAGGGTGCCCGCAAGTACCTTGCGTTCCTCCCGGCTCATCCGCTGGGACGGCGCAGCAGACGCACTTTTTGTAGTCATTGAAACTCCGTTATTTTTTTGACTGGGAAAATTACTGAAAGAACGGTCGGTCACCTGTCGCCTCAAGATACCCTGATCTGTGACGGGCAACACAGTATTTCCTGAATGTGACGTACGGTTCGTGAACCGGACAGACGCATCAGGCAGGCCCCCGAAATCCAGCCCATTCAGTGGACGGCAAGGCCCGCGTGGCGGGTGCAGCGGAGCCCTGAATGGATCTCACCCCTGCCGCCCTGCACCCTTCACCCACAGTCCGAGTGTTCGATAATTGAACATTCGTTTCTGATAGCGAACTAGTGGAACTATAAAGCAGCTGTGATCCGAGACACAAGCCGGGATTTTGGCGGTTAGGCTGGACGAATGCCTTCACAGCCTGACGAGACGAGTTCCGTGCCGACTTCCGAGTCCCCCGAGGGCACAGGCAGCTCTGCGAAAGTAGCCGACGACCTGGTGCAGCGCAGCCACCGGCTGCCCTCCGGCCTGGCATACACCTCAACCACCGGACGGGTGGTATTCCGGCGGGAGGAAACGTCCGACGGCAAGTCAGAGGGATTCAAGCCGAAGGCGGAGATCTTCCTGACCGCCTACACCGCAGATGTGCAGGCAGCTGCTTCGCCGAACCCGCGGCCGGTGGTCTTCGCTTTCAACGGCGGACCGGGATCGTCCTCCGTATGGCTGCACCTGGGCCTGCTTGGCCCGCGCCTGGTGGATTCGGGCGACGCCGGAAACCTCACTCCGCCGCCGTACGGCCTGGCAGACAATCCGCAGACCCTGCTGGAACACGCCGACCTGGTAATGATCGACCCCGTGAACACCGGGTTCTCCCGCGTCGTGGACGGCAACACCGCAGACGAGTTCCACGCCTTCGAGCAGGACCGGGACCTGGTGGCCGAGGTGATACGGCTCTGGACCACCCGCAACAACCGCTGGCTGAGCCCCAAGTACCTGGTGGGCGAGTCCTACGGAACCCTGCGCGCCGTCGCCGTCGCCGGCCGTCTCTTTGATGCCTACGGAATGTCAGTCAACGGGCTCGGCCTGATTTCCACCGTCCTGAACATGTCCACGCTCATGTTCGCCCCCGGCGTGGACACCCCGTACCCCCTGCACCTGCCCACCTACGCGGCGATCGCACATTTCCACGGGCGGCATCCGGGCCGCGAACTCGCGGATGTGGTCCGCGAGGCCGAGGACTACGCTGCCCGGGACTACGGCTATGCGCTCAGCCAGGGTTCACGGCTCAGCCCGGAAGAGTACGACGCCGCCGTACAGCAGCTGGCGAAACTCACCACCCTGGACCCCGGGTTCATCCGCCGCACCAACATGCGCTGGGACTATTCGCAGTTCTCCGCCGAACTGCTCCGTGACCAGGAACTGGCCGTGGGCCGGATCGACGGGCGCTTCACCGCACCTGCCGAAGACCCGCAGGCCTCCGTGAACTGGGATGATCCCAGCCTGGCAGTAATCAACGGTCCGTACGCCGCGGCGATCAACCACTACGTCCGCGCCGAGCTGGGCTACGAAAACGACCTGCCGTACGAAGTCCTGACCGGCCGGGTACAGCCGTGGAGCTACAAGGAGTTCGAGGGCGTGCCGATCGACGTCACCCAGACCCTGGAGCGGCTGATGGCGCACAACCCGAGCCTGCGGGTGCACGTGGACTACGGCTATTACGACGGCGCCACGCCCCACTTTGCGGCGGAGTATGTCTGGGCGCACATGCGCCTGACCGAAGCAGCCCGTGCACGGTTCACCCACCACTATTACGAGGCGGGGCACATGATGTACCTGCAGCCCGAAGCGCGGCTGGGGCAGCTGGCCGCCCTGGCCGAGTTCGTGTCACCGGCCGCGGGCTAGCTGTACTGAGACACCACGTTGGTTACACGTGAATAGGGTGAAGACCTCTTAGGTTTGGTGGTTACCACACACAGCCGAACCCAAGAGGTCTTCATGTCCCACGGTAATGCCCGTCTGGCTCCGGCCGG
>NZ_JAMWKK010000015.1:0-121676 GCF_035792275.1 Arthrobacter koreensis
AGACCACGAAGAACGCTGCTCTCTGCTCCGCGCTATGCCGCGGACGGGACTGCTTTCCTGATGAAACAGACACGGTCGTTGCAACTCCCGAAATTCTCAGGTGTTGCAACGACCGCTAGAACCCGCCGAGCTCTAAAGAGCCCTAACTGTCATCTCGCTTGGAGGGGACGGCTCGGAGTTAGCCGGCAGGAACGGTCTCCGGCTCGCCGGCACCGCGCCGGGCGAGGTCCCGTGCCTCGTCGAAGTCGCTGTCCATGCCGTCCGGGGCACGGGTGAGCAGGCTGACGACGACGGCGAGGACCAGGTTCACGGCGAACCCGGGGATGATCTCGTACAGGGTGGCGGAGAGCTCCGAGCTGCCCCACACGAACGCGGTGACCGCGCCGGCAGCCATGCCGGCCAGGGCGCCAGCGGTGGTGAGGCGGCGCCAGAACAGGCACAGCAGGATGGTGGGGCCGAAGGCAGCGCCGAAGCCGGCCCAGGCAAAGCCAACCAGGTCCAGGATCGAGTTGCTGCGGTCCAGTGCCAGGACGATGGATACCACGGAGACCACCAGGACCGCAGCGCGGCCAAGCATCACAAGCATCCGCTGGGACGCGTCCTTCTTGACCACGATCTTGTACAGGTCCTCCACGAGCGCGGAGGAGGTGACGATCAGCTGGGAGGAAATGGTGCTCATGATCGCGGCCAGGACGGCGGCCAGCACAAACCCGGCCACCAGCGGGTGGAACAGGGCCTGCGCCATGCTCAGGAACACGGCTTCGGGATCGCTGAGGGTCAGGTCGTTCTGCTGGAAGTAGGCAGCACCAACCAGGGCCGTGAACACGGCACCGATGACGCTCAGCAGCATCCAGCCCACGCCGATGCGGCGGCCGGCGACCGCGTCGGCGGGGGAGCGCAGGGCCATAAAGCGGACGATGATGTGCGGCTGCCCAAAGTAGCCCAGGCCCCAGGCGAGGGCCGAGATTACGGCCAGCGCCGTCGTGCCCGCAATCGGGTTAAGCATGTCCGGATCGATTTCGCGCAGCGACTCGGCCATGCCGGACGGCCCGCCCACCAGGAAGATGCCCACAACCGGAACGGCGATAAGCGCGAGCAGCATCATCAGGCCCTGCACCACATCGGTGTAGCTGGCCCCCAGGAACCCGCCGAAGAGGGTGTACGCAATGGTCACGCCGCCCACGATCAGCATGCCGGTGGTGTAGCTGGAGCCGAAGGAGCTCTCGAAGAAGACTCCGCCGGCCACCATGCCGGAGGAAACGTAGAAGGTGAAGAAGACCAGGATGATGACGCCGGAAACCACGCGCAGCAGCCGGCTGCGGTCCTTGAGCCGGTTCTCCAGGAAGCTCGGCACCGTGATCGAGTTGTTGGCCACCAGCGTGTAGGAGCGCAGCCTGGGCGCCACAAACTTCCAGTTCAGCCACGCACCGACGGTGAGTCCGACGGCGATCCAGGCCTCCGTGAGCCCGGCGAGGTAGATGGCGCCCGGCAGTCCCATCAGCAGCCAGCCGGACATATCCGAGGCACCGGCACTGAGCGCTGCGACGCCTGGCTTGAGTCCCCGTCCGGCGAGCATGTAGTCATCCAGGTTCGAGGTGCGGCGGTAGGCCCACCACCCGATGCCCAGCATGGCGGCCAGGTAGATAATCAGGGCAATCAGCTTGTACGTTTCGTCAGTCATGTAGCCGTTCCGGTTCAGTTCCGTATCACGTTGGTCAGGGTCAGAGCGGCCTGTGCGCACGGAGAAAACGGTGGCGCAGGCCACAAGTGCCCATCAGTATGCCAAGTGGGGAACTGGACGGCTAATTTGCCAGCTGGCGGTTTTGGCTCCTCGAAGGACCCTGTGTTAACGCGGCCCGGCCAGCGGGCCGACCTGCAGAAGCTGGGCGTTTTCGCTGCTGCAGCCGTACCCGGCCCGCGAGATGTTGAGGTAGGCAGTGTCATCCGGAGGGAAGATGCGGAGTCCGGAGACCGGCACCCTGGAACATTCGTCACCGTAGTTCTCCGGGCGGGTTTCCTGCAGCGAAGCAGCCGCGGACTGCCCCGGTTCAAGTGTCACGGTGAGCGCTTCAGCTCCCTCGGACCGGATGGCAGGGGCGCCGACCTGGGTTCCTGACTGTCCGAGGTAGGAGACACCCGGGTAGCCGAAGGTCGTGCATGCTTCGGATGAGGTATTCGTCAGGACCAGGTCCCGGTAGACGCTGCCGGCAGCACCGCCGCCGGGGGTGTCTTCGATCGTGGCGGAGAGTTTGTCCGCCGTGCACAGCGCGGCGCCGTCTGCGGGTCCCGAAGCCTGCGGCCCCGCCGTCGCGCTGGCGGAAGCAGAACCGGATGCGGAGGCACTGGGCGTAGCGCTCGCCGTCGGGCTGGCCGAAGGGGACGGTGATTCTTCCGCATTGTTGCTTCCGCCGCAGCCCGTCAGGACCAGGCCGGCTGCGAGCAGCCCGGCAATGAGGAGGGACGGGGAAGCGGAAACCTTGGTTCTCATGGGTTCACCCTGAACCTGCGGCGTGACGTGGTCAAACCGCACCGCGGGGCCGTCCCAAAGCACACCGAATTGTTACGGACCGGCAGCCTATTCGTGGTGGTACGGGCGGCCGGCCGCGATCTCCTGGGCCCGGTAGACCTGCTCCGCGAGGATCAGGCGGACCAGCTGGTGGGGAAACACCAGCGGGGAGAGGGACCAGACGAAATCCGCGCGGTCGTGCACGCTTTGGTCCACGCCGTAGGCGCCGCCGATGATCAGCGTGACGTTGCGCGAGCTGTCCAGCGGCTTCTGCAGCGTCCGGGCCAGCTGCGGGGAGGTGATGGCCTTGCCTCGCTCATCAAGCAGGATCACATAATCGCTGCCGAGCTTGGCCAGGAGCCGCTCGGATTCCTCCTTGCGGGCGGCGTCGTTTTCCCGGGCGGAGTGCGGAATCGAGACCCAGGACAGGTCGAAGGGCTTCTTCAACCGCTTTTCGTAGCGGCGGATCCCGTCGACAACCCAGTCCTCGTGCTTGCGGCCGACCATCAGAACGCGTAATGCCATGCCTCTATTCAATACCGGCCGCGGCCGGGGCAGAAACGCACGGCGCGGCTGCCGCCGGGCGGCCCGCAGGTCTAGACTCCCGGGCATTGGGCCGTAAACGAACGGAGTGCAGAGCATGAGCCAGACACGGGCGGTTGTCCTCGGAGGCGGGGGAGTAGCGGGGATCGCATGGGAGATGGGTGTGCTGGCGGCACTGCTGGACGAGGGAATTGACCTCAACGCGGCGGACCTGGTGGTCGGAACCTCCGCGGGGTCCATGGTGGGCGCGGCACTGCGCTCCGGCCTGCTGCTCCAGGTCCTGAAGGCGCAGCTCGACGACGCCGGGGAGGCGCTGGCAGCGCAGGGAACCGATGTTCCGTACCAGGACCCCAGCGGCTTCAGCAGCGAAGCCTTCATTGAGCTCACCGCGACGGCGGGGCGGGGCGACGGCGATGAGAAGGCGGCCCGGGCGCGGGTAGGCCAGCTGGCGCGCACCACTCCGGCGGTGATGACCGAAGGCGAGTGGGTCTCCAGCATCCGTTCCCTCCTGCCGCAGCCCGAGTGGCCGGACAAACCGTTTGGGATTGCGGTGGTGGATGCGGAGGACGGATCCTTCACGGTCATGGACGCGACCTCCGACGTCGAGCTTGCCCGTGCGGTTGCCGCCAGCTGCGCGGTGCCCACGGTCTGGCCGCCGGTGACCATCCTGGGCCGGCCCTACATGGACGGCGGCATGCGCTCGGCTACCAACGCCGACGTCGCCGAGGGGTACGGAAAGGTGCTGGTGCTGGCCTGCGGACCGGAAGCACCCGTGAGTCCGTTCGGCCCCAGCCTGCCGCAGGCACTGGCGAAGCTGCAGCAGCACAGCAGTACGTTTGTCATCGAGGCAGACGACGCGGCACTGCGGGACTTCGGGGCTAATCCGCTGCTGCGCTCCACCCGGATTCCGGCGTCGGCGGCCGGACGGCGCCAGGGCGCGGAGGCGGCTGCGGCGATGCGGGACTTCTGGGCCGGCTGATTCCCGCTAGGGCGGGGGCAGCTTCGTGGACTTGGGCCGTCCGTCTGCCTTGCCGCCCTCAATCCCGCCGACGCCGGTCACATCGCCGATGTAGCGGCGTCCGGACACCTCGTTCCAGCGGTTGGCAGAGACTTCCTTGCGCACCAGCCACTTGCCGTCGTCGGGGCATTCCATCACCAGCAGGACTCCGCCGGGTGCCACCTGGTAGGCGTAGCGGGTGCCGTTCTCTTCGTCGTCGAGTTCCTCCACCGGGCCGTCCGCCCGCAGGATCCTTACGCTCACGGAATTCTCCCGTTCTGTGGCCGTTGCAGAGCCGGTTGGCTGAGGGCAGGACACTAGCAGGCCGGGAGGGCGGCGGACAGGGCGGCGGCGGTGCTGTGCGGAGAACCGGGCCTGGCCGAGCCGGGACAGTTAGGGGCCCCGGCGTCCAAGTCCGTAGGCGCCCCGGCCACCGCGCGGGGCCACGCTCAGCTCAACCGCCACCGTATCGCCGTCCGCTATGTCTTCCTGAACCCTGACGTCCTTCCTCAGGGGCAGGGCGTAACCTCCGCTGGGGGGAAGCAGGGACGTCTCCCAACCGGACTCCCCGATCCGGACACTGACGGGTATTGCACCCCATCCGTATGTGGCTTCGGAGGCGCAGGCACGAACATAGTCAGCCGCGTCTTCGGACAGCAGGACCCAGTAGAACGGCGGCGGGCCGCGCCACTGAAACACCTCCGCGCTGAATGATGTGTCCACGCCTCGAAAGGTAGCTTCCCGGCCCCGTGGCGGCAACGGGAATGACCATGGCCACGGAGCGCCGCGGACCTATAATCCCGGTATGGCAATTCCGCGCCTGAACGGCGCTACCCAGCATCCCCTCTTCCTCACCGGCGGCGGACAGTGAGCGGCGGGCTCGTCGCCCTGCTGGACGACGTCGCTGCCCTGGCCCGCATCGCGGCCGCCTCGGTGGATGACATCGCAGCAGGTGCCGCGAAAGCGGGAGCCAAGGCCGCCGGCGTCGTTATTGACGACGCCGCGGTGACGCCGCAGTACGTCTCCGGCGCTGACCCGTCCCGCGAACTGCCGATGATCAAGAAGATCTTCTGGGGCTCGCTGCGCAACAAGCTGCTCATCATCCTTCCGGCACTCCTGCTGGTCAGTGCCTTCATCCCGTGGATCATTCCGTTCATCCTGATGCTCGGCGGCACCTACCTCTGCTACGAGGGCGCCGAAAAGGTATGGCACAAGTTCTTCGGCCACCACGAGGCGAAGAAGCAACCTGCCGTGGAACGGGGGCCGGACGCCGAGTCCAAGGTGGTTAAGGGGGCCATCACCACCGACTTCATCCTCTCCTGCGAGATCATGGTCATCGCCATGAATGAGGTAGGCGACGCATCCATCTGGGTCCGCGCCGTGATCCTGGTGGTCGTGGCGATCGCGATCACCGTGCTCGTCTACGGTGCCGTCGGGCTGATCGTGAAGATGGACGACATTGGCCTGCATCTGGCATCCAAGGACTCCCCGGCCTCCAAGCGCGTGGGAGGACTGCTGGTCAAGGGCATGCCGTCCGTGCTGGCTGCCATCACCTTCGTGGGAACCATCGCCATGCTCTGGGTAGGCGGCCACATCATGCTGGTCGGCGCATCGGACCTTGGCTGGCATGCCCCGTACGACCTGGTGCACGTACTGGAGCATCCCTTCACCGGGATAGCGGTTGTGGGCGGCTTCCTCGGCTGGCTCGTGAACACCCTCTGCTCCGCGGTTGCGGGCCTGGCCTGGGGCCTGGTGGTCATGGGAATCCTGTTCCTGGTGAAGAAGGTCCTGCCCTTCGGGAAGAAGGAGGGCTCGGAGCCCGGAGACACCCGCGCCGCCATTGCGGGGCACCGTCCCGGGAAACCGGATAACGACGCCGGCTAGGGAGACGCTGCCAGCCTGGCGCCGGGCTGCGCGCCACCGCTTATATGACCCTCCGGGCGGGAGGATCCGCGGTTCCGCGCCCGGACGGCCAGCAGGGCGCAGCCAACCACGGCCGTTCCGCCCAGGACTGTAGGCCAGCCGATCGATTCGTGGAGGAAGAGGGCTGCCCAGCAAATGCTCATCACCGGCTGGGTGAGCTGGATCTGGCTCACCTGCGCCATGGGGCCGATGGCCAAACCCCGGTACCAGGCAATGAAACCGAGGAACATGCTGACAACTGAGAGGTAGGCAAAGGCTCCCCATTGCGCCGCCGTTCCCGCGGGAGGCTGCTGGGCTACCGCCAGCCCGGTCAGCAGGATCATCACGGGTGAGGCGAGAACCAGCGCCCAGGAAATCGTCTGCCATGAGCCAAGGCTCCGGGACAGGATGCCGCCTTCGGCATACCCGACGGCGCACACAATAACGGCGGCAAAGAGCAGCAGGTCGGACCAGTGCAGGGACCCGAACCCGCCGCCCTGCAGCAGCGCGAAACCGAGTGCCGCGACTGCCCCGGACCCCGCAGCAATCCAGAACCACCGGGCCGGCCGCTCACCCGTCCTGAGGACGGCCATCACGGCCGTGGCAGCAGGCAGGGCAGCGATGACCACGGCACCGTGGCCCGCAGGAACCGTGGTCAGGGCAAACGAGGTGAGAAGGGGGAAGCCCGCCACCGCCCCTCCGGCGACCACAGCCACCTGTATCCACTGCCATCCGCGGGGAATCCGCTGCCGGGTAAGCAGAAGCACGACGGCCGCGAGGAAGGCCGCTATCACTGCCCGTCCGGAGCCAATGAACAGGGCTGACATCTGCCCGTCCGCCACGGCGATACGGGTGAACGGCACGGTGAACGAAAAGGCGGCTACTCCGAGCAGGCCCCAAAGGAGACCCGGCGAAATCCCCGATAACGGTTTCGCCGAATTTAGAGTAGCGGTATCGTCTAGTTTCATGTCCAACAGTAGCAGTGACCGCATCGTTTCGGCAGTGCGGAAATGGATTGCGACGGCGCCTCCCGGGGCCCGGCTGCCCTCCACCCGAAGTCTCGTCAGCCAGTTCGAAGCAAGTCCGGTCACCGTGCAGAAAGCACTGCGCACCCTCATCGGTGAGGGAGCGATAGAGGCGCGGCCCGGCGTCGGTACGTTCGTCCGCACGGTCCGGCCCGCCCGTCCCGGTGATTACAGCTGGCAGACGGCCGCGCTTGGTCCTCTCCAGCACGGCATGGCCCTGCCCTCGTCGGCGCTGCGGGCGGCGTCGAACGACGTCGTGGCCCTGCACTCCGGCTATCCGGACAAGGACCTGGTGCCGGACCGGCTGGTGCGGGCGGCGTTCACCCGGGCCGGAAGAAGTGACGCCGCCCTCAGCCGCCCGCCGGCAGCCGGTATGCCGGCCCTCCAGTCCTGGTTCGCCGCGGAACTCGCGGCCGTTACACCGCCGGGACTCACTGCGCCGAACTCCGGCGACGTGGTCATCATCCCCGGCAGCCAAAACGGGCTGAGTACCCTTTTCCGCACGCTTGTCGGCGCGGGCAAACCACTGCTGATCGAATCGCCGACCTACTGGGGAGCGATAGTCGCCGCCGCGCAGGTTGGCGTCCAGCTCGTGCCGGTGCCCAGCGGCCCGTCGGGCCCCCATCCCGAGGACCTTGAACGAGCCTTCGAGCAGACGGGCGCACGGGCGTTCTATGCCCAGCCGAACTTCGCCAACCCAAACGGGGCCCAGTGGTCCCCTGGCCTGGGGGAGGCCGTCCTCGACATCGTGCGCAGGCACGGAGCCTTCCTGATCGAGGATGACTGGGCGCATGATTTCGGAATCACTGCGTCGTCGCTGCCGCTGGCAGCACACGACGACAGCGGCCACGTGGTGTACATCCGGTCCCTGACAAAAAGCGTTTCACCTGCGGTCCGGGTGGCCGGGCTCATCGCGCGCGGCCCGGCCCTGGACCGCATTCGGGCGGACAGCCAGGCCCAGGCCATGTACGTCAGCGGAGTCCTCCAGGCTGTGGCACTCGACGTCGTCACCGACCCCGGATGGAAGACCCACCTCCGGAACCTGCGCCAGCAGCTGACGGGACGGAGGGACCTGCTCGCTGAGTCGCTGCGCGAACACGTACCGGAAGCACACCTCGAGGCGCTTCCCCGCGGCGGGCTGAACCTGTGGCTGCAGCTGCCGGCCGAAACAAACCTGTCTGCGCTGGCGCGCGAATGCGAGGCAAGGGGAGTGGTGGTTGCGGCCGGGGATGACTGGTTCCCCGCGGAGCCGGCGGGGCGTTTCCTGCGCCTCAATTACTCCGGACCTGCTCCCGGACGCTTTCCCGATGCTGCACGGATTATCGGTGAGGCGCTGAGGGAGGCCCTGGGCTAACGCCGGGCGGCTGGCTTCGGGGAAACAAAAAGGTCCGGGTTCCCATACGGGAATCCGGACCTTCTCAGTTGGCGGTGACGGTGGGATTTGAACCCACGTTGGCTTTTACACCAAACAACATTTCGAGTGTTGCACCTTCGGCCGCTCGGACACGTCACCAACGGAACAACCTTACCGGGTGTTTGGCTCCAGCCCCAAAACGCCCCGGACCCGGGGCTGCCGGGGTCCGGGGCGTCTGCGCCGGCTAGAGGTCGACGACGTCGTTCTTGCCGATATCCGGGGTCTGGCCCGTTACCGCGCTCTTGCCGATCTTGAAGATGCTGGCGATCTTGGGCTCATCTGAAACCCAGTACTCGGCCGTCTCGCTGTTGACCTTGATCAGGGCGATGGACGGATCTTCCCGGCCCTGCTCGAACCACGCGGCAGCTGAAGCCTTCCAGAGCTCCTGGATCTTCTCCTGGTCATGGCTGATCTCTGCACGCCCGCTGACCGAGAGGTAACCCTCTTTGTCCTCCACGGCCACATTGACGTTCGGGTTGGCGCGGATCTCGTCGGCCTTGGGGGAGGGGTCCTGGGTGAAGAACCAGAGGTTGCCGTCCGAATCCGTCTCCTGGAGTTCCAGCGGACGGCTCACCAGATTGCCCTGCAGGTCCACGGTGGTCAGGTTGCCGATTTTGGCGTGTTCAAGAATCTTGACCACGCGGTCTACGCCTTCTTGGTGCTCTGAAGTCATGCCTGCTCCTAGCTGGTGGGGTTCGGGATTCCACGAATAAAAGCAAGCCTACTTATGGTTATGTGCCGTGTGAACCGCGGGACGTACGCCGTGAGCCGAAAAACTCCCGCAGCAGCCGGGCGCACTCTTCCTCGCGGACGCCGGGGAACACTTCCACCCAGTGGTTCAGCCGCGGCTCGCGCAGGATCTCGAAAACCGACCCGGAGGCGCCGGCCTTCTCATCCCACGCCCCGAAGACCACCCGGGGGATCCGCGCCAGCACAATGGCTCCGGCACACATGGCACAGGGCTCCAAAGTCACCACCAGGGTGCAGTCCTCCAGCCGCCATTCACCCAGGGCGGCTGCGGCTTCGCGGATCGCCACTACCTCGGCATGGGCCGTGGGATCCCCGGTCGCTTCCCGTTCGTTCCGGCCGGTCCCAAGAATGGTTCCGTCAGGGCCCACGACGACGGCGCCAATGGGGACGTCAGCAGTGTCCAGGGCGGCGTGCGCCTGCTCCAGGGCAAGCCCCATCCAGGCCTCCCGGGCGGCTGTGGGGGATTCCATAGGGATATGGTCCCCCAAATAGGCCCTGCGGCCGTAATTCCGCCCGGTTCGGCGCAGGCCTCGGTGGTAGTTTGGAGTCATGCGCGTACTAGTAGTGGATCATCCCCTCGTAGCCCACAAATTGACGGTACTCCGGGATAAGGACACCCCTTCCCCCGTCTTCCGGCTCCTCACCGAAGAACTCGTGACCCTGCTGGCGTACGAAGCGACCCGCAATGTCCGGGTTGAGCCCGTCAATATCGAAACTCCTGTCACCTCTACGGTCGGCACCGGGCTTGTGAAGCCCACCCCGCTGGTGGTTCCCATCCTGCGTGCCGGACTGGGCATGCTCGAAGGCATGACCCGGCTGGTGCCCACCGCAGAAGTCGGGTTCCTGGGCATGGCCCGCAACGAGGAGACCCTCGAGGCCATCACCTACGCAGAGCGGCTGCCGGATGACCTCACCGGGCGCCAGGTGTTTGTCCTGGATCCGATGCTCGCCACCGGCGGCACGCTGCGCGAAGCCATCAAGTTCCTGTTCAACCGGGGCGCAGCTGAGATTGTCTGCATCTGCCTGCTGGGTGCCCCCGAAGGCCTGAGCGTCCTTGAAGAGGAACTGGCTGACGCCAACGTCACGATCGTGCTGGCCTCCATCGATGAGCGCCTGGACGAGAAGGCCTATATCGTGCCCGGCTTGGGAGATGCTGGAGATCGCCTCTACGGCATCGTCCACTAGCCCAAAAAGCGCTCCAGCAGCGCCTGAGTGTCTCACTATCTGGACGCTTGAGCAGTCGCTTGACTTCCGGCGGTTCGTAAGCATGCTTACGAGCCGCCGTCGTCGTTAACTGGTTTACTCAACAAAAATGCTTGTAAAACCGGCATTTATATTGATTGACAAACCCCAAGCAATTCTCGGCGCAGCCGGACCTGCGCGTGATTTCACTCACAAACTAGGGTGCTGCGTCCACGATGTGAGACATCAGCACCATTGTTACTTGTGCGTATGGGTTTGTTACATGCAATAATCCGTAACGTGAACATCCACACGACAGCATGTGTCGCAGATCTTCTTTTCGGCAGGAATGCCGGCGGGAAGAACTGCTGTCGTCGAATGCAGGCCTAGGAAAACCACCCCCCATCCCAGGCAACACACCAGTCCATGTGATGGGCGCAAACCCGCGCCACTCGCCTGGACACACTCCCTGCATAGTGCCGTGCAGACGGCAATTCACCACTGAGGTCCCAAAATGTCAGTAGCATCCGGGTACGTCCACATCTCCCTTCGCAATGCCCAGAGCCGGGCAGCAGGAATGCCTGCACGTCCGGCCGGGTTCCCCCGCCAGTTCGGGACGCCCGTCACGGGACAGCAGTTCCCCGGCCAGGTTGTTCCCACCGGGATCCGATCCCCGCGTTCCCCGCTCAATGAAGGAATGCCCATTACCGCTCCCACTCCCGTGGTGGCCCCGTCCGGAATTCCCGGGCCGCAGTCGGTTGGCAGCGACACGGTTGCCCGCGGGTTCGTGATCTACGTCGGCCTCGATGAAGACACAGCGGCCGCAAGCGGCACCACACTGACCAAACTCGCGCAGGAAATCCGCGCGCATGTCCAGACACTTGTGCCCGGGGCCCAGAGCCACGCTGCCGTTGCGCTGGCACCGGCCGGCGCCGCCGGTTCGGACATCGACGTCGTACGCCAGGCCCTGGGCGACCCCACGGTCAACCGGCCCGCGCGGCAGGAAGTCTCCTCTCCCTCGCCGGCGCAGCAGAGCGCCCCGCGCCCGTCCGGCGTGCTGATCGACCTCTCGCGCCGTGAAGTGCACCTCGACGGAGAGACCCTGAACCTCACGTTCAAGGAATTCGAGCTGCTCAACTACCTGGTGGAGAACGCTTCACGGACGGTGGGCCGCGAAGAGCTGCTCTCCGGGCTGTGGCGCAACGCCGAAGAAGTGCCGAACGAGCGGACCATCGACGTCCACATCCGCCGCCTGCGCTCCAAGCTGGGGCGCCTGGCCAACACGGTCCGTACCGTCCGGGGCCAGGGCTACCGGTTCTACGAACACCCCGAGGTTGTTGTCTGGGCCGCGCCGGAGTACAGCATCTAGCTGAATCCGCCACACGCATCGAGATTGCAGAAAGTGCTGGTTTGGGACTCCGGACCAGCACTTTCTGTTATCTCGCCGGCTGCGGCCCCTGCAGCCCGGCGGGACCGGCAGGATCGAAACCTCCGCGCCGATAGACTTGGCCCATGAGCGGCCACCACCGGAAAAAACTAATGCTGCTGCGGCATGCCAAAGCAGACTGGCCGCGCGAGGTCACCTCGGACCATGAGCGTCCGCTCTCCGGACGCGGGCACCGTGATGCCCCGCAGGCCGGGATCTGGATGCGGGAAAACGACGCCGTTCCGGACTTCATCCTTTGCTCCTCCGCCCTGCGCACCCGGCAGACCTGCACCTGGGTCTGCGATGAACTGGGGGAGAAGGCCCCGACGGCCAAACTGGAAGACCGGCTGTATGACGCCTCTGCGCCCGGCATCCTCAGCGTCATCAACCACGTGCCGGAGACCGTCACCAGCCTGCTGGTGATCGCCCATATGCCCGGTGTGCAGGAAGTAGCCATGCGCCTGGCTTCCGTAACCTCGGACGAGGACGCCGTTATGGAAATGGCGACGCACTATCCCACCTCCGGGCTGACCGTGATGGAGGTCGAGGTGCCGTGGGCTGAACTCGACGGCCGGGACGCGCGCATCACGGACTTCGTGGTTCCCCGCGGGTAGGTCTCCTACAGGCCGTACTTCTCCAGCAGGCGCAGCCACACCTCGCTGATCGTGGGGTAGGCCGGAACGGCGTGCCAGAGCCGGTCGAGCGGAACTTCGCCCGTGACGGCAATCGTGGCGGCATGCAGCAGTTCGGCGACGCCCGGCCCGGCGAACGTGAAGCCCACAGGGATGCCGCGGTCCTCGTCCACCACCATCTGGGCCCAGCCGCTGTATCCGTCGGCGAACAGGGACGACCCTGCAACGCTCAGGGGCAGGGACGTCTCGCTGACGCGGATACCCCGCTCTGCAGCGTCCTTGGCGCTGAGGCCCACCATGGCCACTTCCGGATCGGTAAAGACCACCTGCGGAACAGCGGTGTGGTCCGCCGTCGCCGCGAACCGGCTGTACGCCGGCGGCTCGCCGAAGCCGATCTCGCCGCGCGCCCGGGAGGCGATGGCGGAACCTGCGGCGCGAGCCTCATACTTGCCCTGATGGGTCAGCAGCACCTTTCCAGCGGCGTCGCCAACGGCGTACAGCCAGGTGCCGGAGCCGGCAACAAGGCCTGAGTCATCCGTCGTCAGCGAGTCGGGATCCAGGCCGAGTTCCTCCAGGCCGAGGCCGGCCAGGGCGGGCCGGCGGCCGGTGGACACCAGCAGCCGGTCCCCGCTGAGCATCCGGCCGTCCGGAAGTTCCATGACGACCGCACCAGTTGGGTCGGTGAAGATCCGCTGCGGAGTGGTGTTGGTGTGGATTTCGACGCCGTCGGCCTCCAGCGCCTCCACCACCAGCTGTGCTGCCGGCTCCGGCACTGCGTCCAGAACGCCGTGCCGGGCCACCATTGATACTTTCGAGCCCAGGCGGGCATAGGCCTGGGCCAGCTCGGTGCCGGCCACTCCTGCTCCCAGGACCAGCAGGCGGCCGGGAACCTCGCTGGAGGAGGTTGCCTCGCGGGTTCCCCAGTAGTCCACGTCCGCCAGCCCGTCCACGGGCGGTTCAACCGGAACGGAACCGGTGGCCAGCACTACGGCCTGCCGGGCCGCGATGTTCACCCTTGTGCCGGCGTCGTCCGTTATTTCCACGGTGCGTTCGCCCGTTAGGCGCGCCCAGCCGCGGACCAGCCCGATGCCGGTGTCCTTGACCCACTGCACCTGCGACGCGTCGTCCCAGTCAGAGGTAAATGAGTCGCGGCGCCGCAGGACGGCCGCAACGTCCAGGCTGCCGGAAACTGCCTCGCGGGAGCCGTCCACCGCACGGGCCTCGGCCAGGGCTGTGCCGGGACGAAGCAGCGCCTTGGACGGCATGCAGGCCCAATAGGAGCACTCTCCGCCCACCAGCGCCGATTCCACGAGGATCGCTTCCAGCCCTGCGCCGACCACCCGGCCGGCAGCGTTCTCGCCCGCGGCTCCGGCGCCAAGGACTACTACATCTGTTTCCAGGAATTCAGTCATGCCGCCGAGCCTTTCAGCCCCGGCGGCAGCGGACAAGTGTGCTGTCCGGGCCGATTGATGACCCGGACAGCAAAAAACCCCGCCTGGCCGGGATTTCACCTGGTCAAGCGGGGTTCTTCAGTGGTGCGCGCGAAGGGATTCGAACCCCCAACCTTCTGATCCGTAGTCAGATGCTCTATCCGTTGAGCTACGCACGCATTTAGGAATATTCTGGAAGTTGCGGGGTTTCCCCTGCTTCCTTCAAGTTCTTCCGTGGCTGTTTGGCCGTAGATAACTATAGCGGGGTTCCCGGGAGAACGCCAATCGAGTTCCGTTACGGCGAAAAACTAGACCGGTCTATATGACCTTCGTCACACAACTGCATACCTGGGGCTGAATTTCCCTTGAAATCTAGGCAAACTTGGAGGCGCACGCCACATAGGTAACATCTTTTCGCCCCTGGAGCGCCTGAGCTGGGAAATAGCATCAAAAAACACCAGTGACCCAACGAAGGGAAGAGTCATGGGCGATGACGCGCGTCAGCTAGTTCTCGATGAGAGCGGCAACGCTGCTCCTAGCGAGTTGCAGGACAGCAAGAACCCGGGGGCCTCCAATGAGGCGCCCACCACCCACAGTGCCCTGCTTGCCTGGGTCCAGAAAGTGGCCGAGCTGACGCAGCCCGCCGAAGTGTATTGGGTCGACGGCTCCGAAGCAGAGAACAAGGCACTCACCGATGAACTGGTTGAGGCCGGAACTCTGGTCCGTCTGAACCCGGAAACCTTCCCGAACTCCTTTGCGGCGTTTTCCGACCCCAAGGACGTGGCCCGTGTGGAGGAGCAGACGTTCATCTGCTCCGAGAAGGAAGAAGACGCCGGCTTCACCAACAACTGGATGGACCCGGCCGCGATGCGCACCAAGCTGGACGGGCTCTTCGCCGGTTCAATGCGCGGACGCACCATGTACGTGATCCCGTTCGTTATGGGCCACCTTGACGCGGAAGACCCGAAGTTCGGCGTCGAAATCACCGACAGCGCCTACGTGGTCGCCTCCATGCGCATCATGGCGCGCATCGGCACCGATGTGCTGCGCAAGATGGAAGAGCTGGACGCCTTCTTCGTGCCGGCCCTGCACTCCGTGGGTGCACCGCTGGAAGAGGGCCAGGAAGACGTTTCCTGGCCGTGCAACGAGGAGAAGTGGATTGTGCACTTCCCCGAAGACCGCTCCATTTACTCCTACGGCTCCGGCTACGGCGGCAACGCCCTGCTGGGCAAGAAGTGCTACGCCCTGCGCATCGCATCGGTCATGGCCCGCGACGAGGGCTGGCTGGCCGAGCACATGCTCATCCTGAAGCTCACCAGTCCGGAAAAGAAGGACTACTACGTTTCGGCGGCGTTCCCCTCGGCCTGCGGCAAGACCAACCTGGCACTGCTGGATCCCACGGTGGAAGGCTGGAAGGTCGAGACGCTCGGCGACGACATCACCTGGCTGCGCTTTGGCCACGACGGTGAACTCCGTGCCACCAACCCGGAGGCAGGCCTCTTCGGCGTCGCCCCGGGCACCGGCTGGAGCACCAACCCCAACGCGATGCGTGCCATTGCCAAGGGCAACTCGATCTTCACCAACGTGGCGCTGACCGACGACGGCGGCGTCTGGTGGGAAGGCATGACCGATGAGACTCCGGCGCACCTGACCGACTGGCGCGGAAACGACTGGACTCCGGAAGCAGGCACTCCGGCTGCGCACCCGAACTCCCGTTTCTGCACCCCGATCGACCAGATCGACATGCTGGCCGAGGAATACCATTCCCCGAACGGCGTTCCCGTCTCCGCGATTCTCTTCGGCGGACGCCGCAAGACCACCGTTCCCCTGGTGACCCAGGCCCGGGACTGGACCAGCGGCATCTTCATGGGCTCCACGCTTTCTTCGGAAACCACGGCCGCTGCCGCCGGCGCCGTGGGTGTGGTCCGCCGCGATCCGATGGCCATGCTGCCCTTCATCGGCTACGACGCCGGTGACTACCTCAAGCACTGGATCACCCTCAGCGCCAAGGCCAACCAGGAGAAGCTCCCGGCCATCTTCCTGGTCAACTGGTTCCGCCGCACCGCCGACGGCGGTTTCGCATGGCCCGGTTTCGGCGAGAACTCCCGTGTGCTTAAGTGGGTCATCGAGCGCCTCGAAGGCAAGGCAGACGCCGTCGAAACCCCGATTGGCTTTGTGCCCACCGGCGATTCGATCGATCTCCAGGGCCTGGACATGACCCCGGCCGACGTCGAAGCCGCCGTGCGCGTGGATCCAGCGGAATGGGAGACCGAACTGGCCGGCATCGACGAGTGGTACGCCCGCTTCGGCGAGTCACTGCCGGAGGAGCTCTCGGCCAAGCTGGCTGAACTCAAGGAGCGCTTCGCCGCGAAGTAAAACCACAAAGACCAGGCCCCGCACTCAGCAGCTGAGCGCGGGGCCTGGTCTTTTAAGTTCCGGCGGGTCTAGGACTCAGCCGGCGCTTCGGTGTCTTCAGCCCAGACGATCGGCTCGCCGGACTCCCAGATGGGGTCGCTGAACGTCCAGGCCCCGTTCTCCTGGGAGTACGTCTGGATTGCCGAGATGCAGACGCCCTCGGAGTGTTCCGCCACCACATGGATGGCGTCGGTGCCCTCGTCCGGGAGGGTGATGTCGGAGAAGACGGCTACCGCGCGGTTCTGGTCCTTCTGGTCGCGCAGCACGGTGTAGAGGTCATCGATCATGGCCTCGGCATCCAGGTCCTCGTCGCTGTCCTCGGGAGAAACGGCAACCATCCGCAGCTCGCCGTCGGCCTGTACCACCAGGGCAGCGGGCAGGAAGGCGCCCTGCGCCTCCAGCTGTTCCTGCGTGACACCGAGGGCGGTGCCCAGCAGCGAGTTCAGGTCATCCTGTACCTGGGCGGAAGGTTCCCCGCCGGTCAGTTCAACATCAGCCATGAGCTCATTTCCTTACTAGTTCAAGAACACGGTCGCGGACCATTTCCATAGTGGAAAGGTCCTCTGCCTCGGCATTCAGCCGGAGGAAGGGTTCGGTATTGGACGCGCGGAGGTTGAACCACCACTGTCCGTCATCTGAGGTGAAAGTCAATCCGTCCAGCTCATCGACGGTGACGCCGGCACGGTCGTACTCGTTGCGGACACGGTCCACGGCGGCCTGGACGTCGTCGAGCCTGGAGTTGATCTCACCGGAAGAGAAGTAGGGCTCGTATTCGCGGGCCAGGTCCGAGAGCGGAAGCTCCTGCTCGCCCAGCGCGGCGAGGACATGCATGGCGGCCAGCATGCCGGTGTCCGCGTTGTAGAAGTCGCGGAAGTAGTAGTGCGCCGAGTGCTCGCCGCCGAAGACAGCGCCCTCGGACGCCATCAGGGCCTTGATGAAGGAGTGGCCCACCCGGGTGCGCACTGCGCGGCCGCCGGAGGCTTCCACCAGTTCGGGCACGGCCCGGGAAGTGATCAGGTTGTGGATGATGACGGGGCGTTCCTCGCCGGAAGCCTGCGCACGGAGGATCTCCCGACGCGCCACCAGGGCGGTAATCGCGGAAGGGCTTACCGGGGCACCGAGTTCGTCGATGACGAAGCAGCGGTCCGCGTCGCCGTCGAACGCCAGGCCAAGATCTGCTCCGTGCTCGACGACGGCGGCCTGCAGGTCCCGGAGGTTCTCCGGTTCCAGCGGGTTGGCCGGGTGGTTCGGGAAGGAGCCGTCCAGTTCGAAGTACAGCGGCACGATGTCCAGGGGCAGGCCCGGAAGGATCGAGTCGCCCAGTACCGCGGGGGTGGTGAGACCGGCCATTCCGTTGCCGGCGTCCACCACTACCTTCAGCGGGCGGATGCTGCGCAGGTCCACGAGGCCGCGCAGGTATCCGGCGTAGTCGCCAAGGACATCGCGGACCGCGATCTGGCCCGGCTTTTCCACCGAGTTGATGACGCCGTCGTTCAGGTAGCGCTCTGCGGCTTCCTGGATTTCCTTCAGGCCGGTCTCCGATGAAATCGGAATTGCTCCGGCCTTGGCCATCTTGATGCCGTTGTACTGTGCCGGGTTGTGGCTGGCCGTGAACGTCACGCCCGCCGCGTTGAGGGAGCCGCAGGCGTAGTACAGCTCATCGGTGGAGATGAGGTCCAGCAGCAGCACGTACGCACCGCGCGCAGTGGCACCCGAGGCGAAGTCCTTAATGAACTCGGGGGAGGACTGGCGCATGTCTCCGCCTACCAGGACGGTCTCCCCGGCCAGGCCGAGGACGTCCACGAAGGCGGCGCCAACAGCCTTCACGATTTCCGGGGTGATGGTCTCGCCAACAACGCCGCGCACATCGTAGGCCTTGAAGGACGCAGAAAGATCGAATGCAGTAGTCACGCCTTGCAGTCTATAGGGGGCGCACACCGGGCCGGGGCATGCCCGGCCCGGAGCGGACTTTTCCACAATCTCTTTCCGGGACGTCCAATCCTGTCCGTGGCGGCTGGAATAGTGGAAGGTATGGAACCGGTATCCGCCCAGATCATCCCTGCCCCTCTGACTGCACAGGACACAGGCGACGCCGCCGCCCTGCGCGCGGAGGCAACATCCCTCCTGCGCGCGCTGGTGGGGAGGGACGACGCCGAGTTCCACGAAGGACAGTACGAGGCGATTGAGGCCCTGGTCAGCGGCGGAAGGCGCGCGCTGGTGGTCCAGCGCACCGGCTGGGGCAAGTCCGCTGTGTACTTCGTGGCGAGTCTGCTGCTGCGCGCCCGGGGAGCCGGGCCCACGCTGATCGTCTCTCCGCTGCTTGCCCTGATGCGGGACCAGGTTGCCGCAGCTGCCCGGGCCGGTGTCCGGGCCGCGGCCATCAACTCCGCCAACCAGCTTGAGTGGCAGGACATCTCCGCCCGGCTGGAGGCGGACGACATAGATGTGCTCCTTGTCTCCCCGGAACGGCTGAACAACCCGGGGTTTCGGGAGAACCACCTGCCCGAACTCGTGCGCCGGTCCGGTCTGCTGGTGATCGACGAAGCCCACTGCATTTCCGACTGGGGCCATGACTTCCGGCCGGACTACCGCCGCATCCGGCACCTCATCGAACAGCTGCCGCACTCCGTGCCCGTGCTGGCGACCACCGCCACCGCGAACTCCCGCGTGGTGAAGGACGTGGAGGAGCAGCTTGCGGCCGGAGGAGAAGAGGTCTTCACCATCCGCGGCGCACTGGCCCGGGACTCACTCCGGCTGGGTGTGCTGCGCCTGCCCAGCCCGCGCAGCCGCCTCGCCTGGCTGCTGACCCACATCAGCGACCTGCCCGGCAGCGGAATCATCTACGCGCTCACGGTCTCCGCCGCGGAAGACACCGCCCGGCTGCTGCAGAAAGCGGGGCATCAGGTCCTGGCCTACACCGGCCGCACCGATCCGGCCGACCGTGAAGCAGCCGAAGCTGCGCTGAAGAACAACGAGGTCAAGGCGCTGGTCGCCACCAGCGCACTGGGCATGGGCTTCGACAAACCCGATCTCGGTTTTGTGGTCCACCTGGGTGCCCCGTCCTCTCCCGTGGCGTACTACCAGCAGGTGGGCCGCGCCGGCCGCGGTACTCCCAACGCCGATGTGCTGCTGCTGCCCGGGTCCGAGGACCGGGATATCTGGGAATACTTCGCCACATCCTCCATGCCCTCCGAGGGGCCGGCCAACGCGGTGCTGCGCGAGCTGGCCGACGGGTCGGTGCTCTCCACCGGCGCACTTGAAACACTCGTAAACCTCAAACGCTCACCGCTGGAACTGCTCCTGAAGGTTCTCGCCGTGGACGGCGCCGTGGAGCGCGTGACCGGAGGGTGGCGCGGGACAGGCCGGCCCTGGACCTACGACCGGGAACGCTACGAACGCATCGCCGCCGCCCGGGTCAAGGAACAGCAGGCGATGCTGGACTACGAAAACACGGACGGCTGCCGGATGGAGTTCCTCTCCCGGCAGCTGGACGACCCGGCGGCGGCGCCGTGCGGCCGCTGCGACAACTGCGCCGGGCGCTGGTATTCCGACGAGGTTGCCACCGATGCCGCAGACAGTGCCGGCCAGGCACTGTCCCGGGTAGGCGTGGACATCGATCCCCGGGGAATGTATCCCACTGGAATGGACCGCCTCGGCGTGCCCGTGAAGGGAAAGATCAAGCCCGAGGCCGCAGTCTCCACCGGACGGGCACTCGCCCGCCTGACCGACCTCGGCTGGGGCGGCCGGCTGCGGGAGATCTTTGGGCCCGGGGCCGAGGACGCCCCGGTGGACCAGGCACTGCTGAACGGCTGCGTCCAGGTGCTCGCCCAGTGGGGCTGGACGCAGCGGCCGGTGGCAATCGTCTCCGTGCCCAGCCGGTCCCGGCCGCAGCTGGTGGGTTCCCTCGCGCAGGGACTCTCCGAGCTTGGGAGGATCCCCTACCTGGGGGCACTGCAGCTGCCCCACGGCGGGCCGACCGGCGGCCCGGGCGGCAACAGCGCGTTCCGGCTGGCCTCGGTATGGGAACAGTTCGCGGTGCCTGCCGAAGGCGCGGCCTGGTTCGCGGCAAACCCCGGCCCGGTGCTGCTGGTAGACGACTTCGCCGACAGCCGCTGGACTCTCACCGAAGCCGGCCGCACGCTGCGGCTGGCCGGAGCGGAATCCGTGCTGCCGTTTGTGCTGGCGCTGAAGGCATAAACGAAGCGGGGCCGGCAGTTTCCCGCCGGCCCCGTCCTTCTTCCTCCGCTGGCCTACGCGGGAGCTGACTCCGGCGCGGGCAGGGGACGAAGCCGCAGTCCCTGCATGCCGCCGTCGACGGCCAGGGACGTCCCCGCCGTCGAACCGGAGAGCGGGCTGGCAAGGTAAGCGACGGCGCCGGCCACCTCATCTGCCGAGACGAGCCGGCCGTGCGGCTGGCGTGCGTTGAGTGCGGCGCGCTCGGCGGCTGGATCTTCCGCGGAGTCCAGCAGCCTGCCAACCCAGGGCGTGTCCGCCGTACCCGGGTTGACCGCGTTCACCCGAATGCCTTCCCGCAGGTGGTCTGCGGCCATGGCCAGCGACAGGGACAGGACTGCTCCCTTTGTGGCGCTGTACAGCGCGCGTTCAGGAAGGCCCGCCGTCGCAGCTATCGATGCGGTGTTGACGATGGCTGCCGCAGAAGACCTCCGCAGCCAGGGCAATGCCGCACGGCTCACCCGGACGATTCCCATGACGTTTACGTTCCAGACCCGGTTCCACTCATCGTCGCTGTTGGCTTCAACCGTCCCCTGGGCGCCGATCCCCGCATTGTTGACCACCACGTCCAGGCCCCCGAATGCCTCCGCTGCGTGCGCAACGGCCGCACGAACGGATGCGTCATCACCTACGTCGCAGGCCAGCCCCAGATGCGGACTGCTGCCCTCCGCCGGAGGGTTGAGATCCAACACCGCCACCCGGGCGCCCAGCCCGGCCAGCCGGTCAGCGATTGCGGCTCCAAGTCCGGAGGCCCCGCCCGTGACGATTGCTGCCAGGCCGGTCATTTCTCCGCTCATTCTTCATCTCCTGTCTGGGGGCCTGCGTCCGGAACGGCGGAATAGAACTCCTGCCGCTGGGTTCCCAGGCCATCGATTTCAAGTTCTGCGGTGTCCCCGGCCGCCAGATACGGGAACCGTCCGGAGAGTGCGACGCCTTCAGGTGTTCCGGTCAGCACGAGGTCACCCGGCTCCAGCAGCATGTACTGGCTCAAGTGGTGGACCAGGACGGCGGGACCAAACAGCATGTCCGCTGTCTTGGAGTCCTGGCGGATTTCGCCGTTGACCCGGCTGCGGATTCCCAGCACCGCCGGATCAAGCTCGTCGGCCGGGACGAACCACGGGCCGACCGGTGTCGAGGCGGGCAGCGACTTTCCCTTGGTCCACTGACCGGCTTCACCCGGTATCTGGTAGGCGCGCTCGGAGAGGTCGTTGGCAACCACATATCCCGCGATCACATCCGAAGCTTCTTCGGGGGATGACAGGTACAACGCCCGCTTGCCTATGACGACACCGAGTTCCACCTCCCAGTCGTACTTCACTGAACCCGGTGGAATGGGAGCGGCGTCGTAGGGGCCGGCAATCGTATTGGCGGGCTTGAGGAACACCACCGGAATCCGCGGCGGTGCGGCGCCGGATTCAGCGGCGTGGGCCGCGTAGTTCATGCCGATGCAGATGATTGATCCGGGCCGGGCAACCGGTGCTCCAATCCGCAGCTGTTCCGCGTCCGCAAGCTGCGGAAGGGTGCCTGCCGCCAGGGCCCGGCGGGCAGCTTCCACTCCGCCGGAGGCGAGGAAAGCGCCGTCGAGGTCATGAGTGAGGGATTCCAGGCTGTAGGTCCGCTCGACGCCGCCGGCATCAGCTGCCTGGACCGCCGGATGCTCGCTGCCGGCAGGGCCTAACCGTACAAACTTCATTGTTCCGTCCTTGCCGCATCGTGCGCTGCGGAGCCACCTTCGAGCGGCCGCAAAACCGTCCCTTGACGCGGTGAACATCCGAGCTATCTGAGGTTATGGGTCCCGAGTCTACGTGAAATCTTGTGATTGACAACACATACATCCGATGTTTAGGGTCGGTGAAGCGTCAACCAGAAACCATCAATTACGGGAGAGCCGAACGTGAGCACCATTACCGCCGTCGAGACCTGCGACGTACGCTTTCCGACTTCCAGGGAACTGGACGGATCGGACGCCATGAATCCCGATCCCGACTACTCAGCGGCCTACCTGGTCATCCGCACGGACAGCACCGACGGCCACGAAGGCCACGGTTTCGTGTTCACCATCGGGCGGGGAAACGAGGTGGAGGCAGCTGCCATCCAGGCCCTAGCCGGCCACCTGCTTGGTAAGAACTGCGAGGACCTGCTGGAGGACATGGGCAGTACCTGGAAGATGATGGTCCACGATTCACAGCTGCGCTGGCTCGGACCCGAAAAAGGCGTCATGCACATGGCCATCGGTGCGGTAGTCAATGCCCTCTGGGATCTCAAGGCAAAGCGTGCGGGTCTGCCGCTCTGGCAGCTCCTGGCCCGGATGAGTCCCGAGGAGATCGTGGCCCTGGTGGATTTCCGCTACCTCAGTGACGCCCTCACCCCGGAAGAAGCGCTGGCCATCCTCCGGGAAGCGCTGCCCGGACGGCAGGACCGTGAAACCGCGCTCCTTGCGGAGGGTTATCCCGGGTACACCACCACGCCGGGCTGGCTGGGATATTCGGACGAACGCCTGATCCGTCTCTCCGGCGAGGCAGTGCGGGACGGCTTCACCCAGATCAAGCTGAAGGTCGGCGCGGACCTCGACGACGACATCCGCCGCCTGCGCACCGCGCGGGAAACCGTCGGCCCCGACGTTCGCATCGCCGTAGACGCCAACCAGCGCTGGGACGTGGACACCGCAGTCGAATGGATCCGGCAGCTCGCCCCGTTCGACCTTGCCTGGGTCGAGGAACCCACCAGCCCCGACGACGTCCTGGGTCACGCGGCCATCGCCCGGGCCATCGCTCCGGTTCCGGTAGCCACGGGCGAGCACGTCGCCAACCGCGTGGTGTTCAAGCAGATGCTCCAGGCCGGATCGCTGCAGGTCCTGCAGATTGACGCTGCCCGCGTGGCCGGGGTCAACGAGAACATTGCGATCCTGCTGCTGGCCGCGAAGTTTGGGGTGCCCGTGTGCCCTCACGCCGGCGGGGTTGGGCTCTGCGAGGCCGTGCAGCACCTCTCCATGTTCGACTTCATCGCGGTCTCCGGCGCGAAGGAGGACCGCGTCATCGAGTTCGTGGACCACCTTCATGAACACTTTGTTACGCCTGTGGATGTGCGCCAGGGCAGGTACTGGGCGCCTCTTGCACCCGGCGGCGGCTCCCAGATGCTTGCGGCAACGCTGGAAACGTACGCTTTTCCGGACGGACCGGCCTGGGCCGCCGGGAGCGAATCGGAATTGGTGCACTGACAATGGAACGCATCGCGCTGCATACGCGGCTGAAGCCAGGACGGGAAGCAGAGTACGACGCAGTTCATGCCACTATTCCCGCCGACCTCGACGCAGCGATGCGGGAGGCCGGGGTAGCCAGCTGGCGGATCTGGCGGAGCGGACTGGATCTCTTCCATGTAGTGGAAGCCCAGGACTACGCGGCCATGCGCCGGTTCCTGGCCGCCCATCCCGCCAACATCCCGTGGCAGGCACAAATGGCTGAGCTTCTCGACGTCGAGGACGACTACTCCGGAACCGACCGCGGCATCAGCCAGGTCTGGGAACTGCCATGACCGGCGCCGGGCTGGGCCCGCTCGGGTTTGGGTGCGCCGGAATCGGCAATATGTACCGCGGGATGTCCGACGCCGATGCCGCCGCCACCCTGCAGGCTGCCTGGGACGGCGGCAGCCGGTACTTTGACACCGCCCCGCACTACGGACTGGGTCTATCCGAGAAACGCCTGGGCGCATTCCTGTCAGGACGCCCCCGGGATGAGTTCACGGTCTCCACCAAGGCAGGGCGGCTGCTGGTCGAAAACCCCCGCTTCACCCCGGGCATGATGGACGATGAAGGCTTCGCCGTGCCTGCCCGCTGCCGCCGCCAGTGGGATCCCAGCGAAGCGGGCATCCGGCGGTCGCTGGAAGAGTCCCTGGACAGGATGGGGCTGGACCGGACCGACATCCTCTACCTGCACGACCCCGACGCGTATGACCTTGCCGCCGGAATCGAGCAGGGACTGCCCGCCCTGGAGAAACTGCGTGCCGAAAAAACTGTGGGCGCGATCGGTGTCGGCGCCAACTCCGCCAAGACACTGCTGGCCTGTGTCGAAGCCGCCGACCTGGACTACATCATGCTCGCCGGACGCTACACCCTGCTGGACCAGCCCGCCGCGCAGCAGCTCCTTCCACGCTGCCTGGAGAAAGGCGTGCAGGTCATCAACGTGGGCGTCTACAACTCGGGGATCCTCGCCCGGCCCCGGGTCAGCGCAGACTCCCATTACAACTACGCCCCCGCCTCGGGGGAGCTGCAGGCCAAGGCCGAACGCATTGCCGCTGTCTGCGAAAGGTTCGGCACCGACCTGCCCACAGCGGCGCTGCACTTCAGCCTGCGGCATCCCGCCGTTGCCGCCGTGGTCGCGGGAGCTTCCAGCGCTGCACAGGCAGCGCAGAACGCCGCCCGCATGCAGGCACGTGTGCCCGAAGAGCTGTGGGATGCGCTCGCCGCAGAGGAGCTGATCCCTGATGCCGTCTGAAGGGCAGTCCATCTCTCCGGCAGGGGAGGGCCGGCATCCGGCGCAGCGGATCGACTCCCACCTGCATCTCTGGGACCTCACGTCCGGCGGATACAGCTGGCTGCTGCAGGCCGCGTCCGAGCTGCGCCGCAGCTTCCTGCCCGAGGAGGCCGGAGCCCTGCTGGACATCGGCGGAATCGACGGTGCCATCCTGGTTCAGGCGGAGGACAGTACCCGGGACACGGCGTTCATGCTGGCCGCGGCCCGGCACGCCTTTGTGCGGGGCGTGGTGGGCTGGGTCCAGCTGGACTCACCGGCAGACGCCGCCGGACAACTGGCCGGCTGGCTGCGGGAACCGGTCTTTGTGGGTGTCCGCCATTTGGTCCACGACGACCCGCGCCCGGATTTCCTGCGCCTGCCCGAGGTGCGGGCTTCTCTCTCACTGGTTGCCGAGGCCGGACTCACGTTCGACATTCCGGATGCCTACCCCGGCCACCTTGACCAGGTTGCGGGCCTGGCCGCCGCCCTCCCGGACCTGAGGATCGTCGTCGACCATTTGGGCAAACCGCCGCGGAACGCCGGGAAGGCGGAGTTCCTCCGCTGGGAGCGGCAGCTGCGGGAGGCAGCCGATTATCCCAACGTCTCCGCCAAGGTTTCCGGACTGCGGGTCGAGGGCACCGGCTACACCACTGAGGCCCTTCGCCGGACGTGGGACATCGCCCTGGACGCCTTCGGACCCCGGAGGCTGCTTTACGGCGGCGACTGGCCCGTCAGCGGACCGAAGCAGTACGGAGAGACGCTCAGCGTCATCGACTCGCTGGCCGCCGGCCTGGGCCCGGGAGGCCACGCAGCAGTCATGGGTGGAAATGCCGAGCGGATCTACCGACTGACGGCGGCGGGAACCGGGCGGGAAACAGCGGATGACATGAAAGCAGGCAGTTATGAGTGAGTACCTTCTGGAAGTAGAGGGGATCAGCAAAGCATTCCCCGGTGTCCAGGCGCTCGACGACATGCGCCTGAACCTGCGGCACAACGAGGTCCTGGCGCTGGTGGGAGAGAACGGTGCCGGGAAGTCCACGCTGATGAAACTGCTTTCGGGGATCGAGACGGCGGACGCCGGCACCATCACGCTGAACGGCAGGAAGATCACGGTGGACAGCCCCCGCCATGCGCAGGAACTGGGCATCAGCATCATTCACCAGGAATTCCACCTGATGAGGGACCTGACCGTTGCACAGAACATCTACATCGGCCGCGAACCGCGTACCGGACCGTTTTTGAATGAACGTGCGCTCAACAAGAAGGCGCAGGAGCTCTTCGACCGCATCGGAATCGACCTGGACCCCAGGCAGCCCGTGGCCCAGCTGACCGTCGCACGCCAGCAAATGGTGGAGATTGCCAAGGCCCTGTCCTGGGAATCGGTGCGCGTGCTGATTATGGACGAACCGACAGCGGCCCTTAACGACGCCGAAGTAGCGTCCCTGCACGGGCTCATCCGCCAGTTCACCACCCCGGAAACCGGCGTCATCTACATTTCGCACCGAATGGATGAGCTCAAAGCCATCTCTTCCCGGGTCACCGTCATCCGTGACGGCGAGTATGTGGACACAGTCGATACGGCCGCCACCACCATGCGCGAAGTCATTTCCCTGATGGTCGGACGGCAGGTCAGGACCGACCAGCGTCCGGTCCGTAGCGAAGTCAGCGGAGAACCGGTGCTGCGAGTGCGCGGACTCAGCACCAAGTCACTGCTCAACGACGTGAGCTTCGACCTGCACCCCGGTGAAATCCTGGGCTTCGCCGGGCTTATGGGGGCCGGCCGCACCGAAGTGGCCCGGGCCATCGTCGGGGCGGACCGGATCACCGGCGGAACCATCCAGCTCCGCGGCCGCGACGTAAAGATCACGACGCCGGCAGCCGCCGCCGCGCTTGGCATCGGCTACCTGTCCGAAGACCGCAAGCACCTGGGCCTGATGCTGGAGCGGAGCGTAGCCGAGAACATCGTGGTAACGTCCCTGCCCAAGTTGAGCACCGCCGGCTTCGTGAAGGCAAAGGCCATCCGCGAACAGGCCACTGCATCAATCCAGCAGCTGCGCATCAAGACCCCCGGCATCCGGCAGAGCGCCAAGAACCTCTCCGGCGGCAACCAGCAGAAAGTCGTGATCGCCAAATGGCTCTTCCGCGACTGCGACATCCTCATCTTCGATGAACCAACCCGCGGAATCGACGTCGGAGCGAAGGACGAGATTTACGCGCTGCTGAACGAACTCGCCGCGGCCGGGAAATCAATCATCATGATCTCCTCCGACCTTCCCGAAGTGCTGCGCATGTCCCACCGCATAGCGGTCATGAGCGAAGGCCGCATCACCGGTGTCCTGGAGAATTCCGGGGCCACGCAGGAAAACATCATGGAACTGGCCACACAAGGCAAAGGAGCCCCAGCAGCATGAGCACGGTAAACAAAGCACCAGAGGCTCCCACCGGCAGCCCGCAGTCCGCGGGAGGTCCGGGACGGCTCCGCAGTGCCCTGGCGGTGACCAGCCCGGGACTGCGCGTCAGGTTCCAGACCTCTCTGCAGCAGCTGATGGCATTCGGTTCCCTGATTGTCCTGGTTATTCTCTTCGGCATCCTGAACCCGCGGTTCCTGCAGCCCACAAACCTCTCGGACATCCTCCTTTCCACCGTGGTCATCGGGCTGCTGGCCCTGGGCGCAACCTTCGTGATCGTCACCGGAGGCATCGACCTCTCCGTCGGAACGGGCATGAGCCTGTGCTCGGTCATGACCGGTGTTGTGCTGACCAACCTCGGCATGCCCCTGATCTTGGGTGTCCTAGGCGGCATCCTGGCCGGAGCGCTCATGGGGGCAGTCAACGGATTCTTCGTCTCCTACCTGAAGATCCCGCCCTTCATCGCCACGCTGGCCATGATGATGGTGGCTCAGGGGCTGGCGCTGGTGATCTCGGGAACCAAACCGATCTACTTCAACGACACCCCGGGCTTCAGCTCTATCGCCCTGGGCAAACCGATCGCCGGACTGGTTATCCCCAACGCCGTGTTCATCTTCTTCGCCGCCGCCGTCATCGCAGGGATTGTTCTGAGCCGGACCCTGATCGGCCGGTACACCTTCTCCATCGGCAGCAACGAAGAAGCCACAGCGCTCTCCGGCATCAACGTGCGCAAATGGAAGATGCTCATCTACACGCTCGCCGGGTCCTTCACCGGACTGGCCGGCGTGATGATCGCGGCCCGGCTTAACTCGGCCCAGCCCGGACAGGGCATGGGATACGAGCTCCAGGCAATTGCCGCCGTCGTTATTGGCGGAACCTCACTGGTGGGCGGCAAGGGATCGATCATCGGCACCGTCATCGGAGCCCTGATCATGTCGGTGATGACCAATGGGCTCCGCGTCATCTCGGTGCCGCAGGAATGGCAGAACGTGGCGATCGGCGTCGTGATCCTGATTGCCGTGTACCTGGACATGCTCCGCCGGAAGGAGAACACCACGTAGATCCGGCGCCGCGGACTCCGCCCGCATATTCCCCTCAGCAGCGTTTATCAACCACTCAAGCACCTGGCACTTCACTGGTTCTTCAACAAAGGAGTTTTAGACATGATCCGGAAAAAGCTCGCGGCAGTCACGGCCGCCGCAGCACTGATGCTCAGCATGACCGCCTGCGAAAGCACCGAAAGCAGCGCGGATGACAACGGCGGCACGCCGTACATCGCCATCGTTTCCAAGGGTTTCCAGCACCAGTTCTGGCAGGCGGTGAAGCAGGGTGCTGACCAGGCGGCGGAGGAGTTCGGCGTCGAAATCACCTTCGAGGGCCCGGACAAGGAAACCAACGTGGACCAGCAGATCCAGATGCTGACGACGGCGCTGGGCAAGAATCCTTCCGCCATCGGTTTCGCGGCCCTGGACAGCCAGGCAGCCACCCCGCTGCTGGAAGAAGCCAAGTCCAAGGACATCCCCGTGGTGGCCTTTGACTCGGGCGTGGACAGCGACATTCCGGTAGCCACCGCCACCACTGATAACAAGGCTGCCGCAGCCGAGGCTGCCAAGCAGCTGGCAGACCTGATTGGCGGCAAGGGGAAGATCGCCGTCATCGCCCACGACCAGACCTCCAAGTCCGGAACGGACCGCCGCGACGGATTCCTGGAATGGATGGAAGAGAATGCTCCGGACATTGAAGTGGTCGACGTCCAGTACGGCGACGGCGACCAGCTGAAGTCCACCGACGCGGCCAAGGCGATCATTGCGGCCAACCCTGACCTGGCTGGAATGTACGGAACCAATGAAGGCTCGGCCATCGGCGTCGTGAACGCCGTGAAGGAACTGAACCTGAAGGGCAAGCTCACCATTGTGGGCTTCGACTCCGGCAAGGCACAGATCGACGCGATCAAGGACGGCACCATGGCCGGCGCCGTGACGCAGAACCCGGTGGGAATCGGCTACGAAACGGTCAAGGCGGCCGTTGCCGCAGCCAAGGGTGAGAGCGTGGAAAAGGTCATCGACACCGGCTTCTACTGGTATGACGCCAAGAACATCGACTCGGACGAGATCAAGCCGAACCTCTACGAGTAAACCAGTTGGCCCATACGGAAGATGCCCCGCCGGTTTTGGACCGGCGGGGCATCTTCTGTATGGCGGGCGAACGGCTAGAGGGACTGGCGGAGCCAGTTTTCCACGCCGCTGACATGGACGGTCATGAGTGCGCGGGCGAGTTCGGCGTCTCCGCGCGAGAGGGCGGCGGCGATGGCGTTATGTTCGGCCAGCGTGGCTGTGACGGCCTTGTCCTGGGTGAGTCCGCGCCACACCCGGGCACGGACGGTGCTGCTGGAGAGCCCGTCCAGGAGGCTCTCGAGGTAGGAGTTGCCGGACGCCTTGGCGATGAGGCTGTGGAAGGCGAGGTCATGGGCCACCAGGTCCTCCACCGAGGTGTCTTCCTGCACGGTGTCGATCATCGCGTTCAGTTCTGCCAGCTGCGGCTCAGTGATCCGCTGGGCGGCCAGCGAGGCAGAGCCGGGTTCGAGGATGCGCCGGACCTCGAACAGCTCAAGCACTGATTTGTCCTGGTGCAGGTCCACCACAAAGGCCATGGCCTCGGTCAGCAGCTGCGGCTCCAGGCTGGTGACGTAGGTGCCGTCCCCCCGACGGACATCAAGCACCCGGATCAGTTCCAGTGCCTTGACGGCTTCCCGCATGGAGCTGCGTGAAAGCCCCAGGCGCTCGCTGAGGTCCTTCTCCGGAGGAAGCCGGTCACCTGCCTTGAGCTCACCTGAGATGAGCATGTCCTTGATCTTGGTGATCGCTTCGTCCGTAACAGCCATGCCTACATCCTAATGGTCGGATGTTTGCCGGATGCACCGCTGCCGGCCGGTGGACGCTAGTCCCCGGTAAAGACAGCGGGGCGGCGTTCGGCGAATGCCCGGCCGGCTTCGGCGAAGTCTCGGCTGGGGAGGAACGCTGTGTTCCACACCTGGACGTAGTCCAGTCCGGCCTGCGCAGCCGGCTCGCTGCCCTGGTTCAGGACCTGTTTCACACCCTGGACCACCAGCGGTGGATTCGCCGCGATCTGCGCCGCCAGTTCACGGCCGCGCCCGACGACGTCGTCCGCCAGTTCGGTGACCAGGCCCAGTTCACGGGCGCGGACGGCGTCGAAGTCTTCGCCGGTGAGCGCGAGGTGCCGGGTGGTACCGGCACCGATGAGGGCCGGGAGCCGCTGCAGCGACCCGAGGTCGGCGACGATGCCCACTCGGACCTCCCGGATGCTGAAGCGGGCGCCGGGGGCTGCGATGCGGATGTCCGCAGCCGTGATGACGTCCACGCCGCCGCCAATGCACCAGCCCTGCACAGCGGCCACTACGGGTTTGCTGCAGCGCGCCACGGAACTCACGGCATCCTGCAGTGCCTTGATCTGCTGCCGGAAATCCGCACGCAGGCGGGCGTCCGTTCCGCGGGATTCAAGGAGCGGGCGGAACACCGGCTCCATGCCCGGCAGGTCCAGTCCGTAGCTGAAGTTCTCACCGGACCCGTAGAGCAGGACGGCCCGAACATCCTCGTTCGCATCCAGTTCGGCGAAGACCCGGGGAAGCTCGGACCAGAAATCAGGACCCATGGCGTTGCCCTTCGACGGGCCGAGCAGCTGCACCTCAGCCACCGGACCGTCGTATGTGACGTGCAGGGACCGCAGGTCGGATTCGGTTTTCATGGCGTCCTTACGTGGTAGGCCGGGAGGCGCGGGTGTGTCCTGGGCGCCAATATACCGGCGGCGCCCCGTGGGCCGCCGGGAAAAAGCTAGGATCAAGGTATGGAGTTTGTGGTCATTGTCCTGTTCGTCGCTGCGATCGTGCTCGTGAACTTTCTGGTCGGACGCGCCCAGCGAAAGCGGGCCGGCCGTCCGGCCGCTGAGAAACCGAAGCAGTCCGGGAGCGGGAGCTCCGCGAAACCGCTCCGCACCCCTGCCGGAACCTCGCTGGAGGCGGCGCGGGAAGCCGTGGCCCAGCTGGACGAAAAGGGCCACCAGCAGGTCTACGCAGCGATCGCCCAGGGCCAGCCGATCCGCGCCATTCAGCTCTATGCCCAGAACACAGGGTGCGGGCTGCGTGCCGCCAGCGCCGCGGTAGCCTCCATGGCCTCACATCCGGTTCCCTTTACCCGTCCGCGGCAGGAGCAGCCTCCCGTCCAGGAAGCTGCCGCGACCCCGCCCGCTGACGCCTCCGGTCCCGTGGAACCGGCAGAAGCGCCCGAAGCGCCGGAAACTCCAGAGGACCAGACCGCTGCCGGACGGGAAACAGCCGCCCGCGACGCCGCTGCCCGCAGCGCTGCGGCCTCACCCGCTGCGTCCGGATCCGGGGCTGCCGGAAAGGACAAGCCGGAGGAAAAGCCGAAGGACAAGGACGCGGCAGCTCCCGACGACGCCGAGATCAGCCGCTGGGCGCAGAACCTGCGCCCCGAGGACTTCTAGAGCTTCCGGGCGCGCTGGTTCCGCCCGTCGTGGCCGTAGGGATAGTTGCCCACGGCCGGTGCACTGGCATCATTGAGCCGCCGGATCTCAGCCGGCGCCAGTTCGAGCTGCGCTGCCTGCAGGTTGCCCTCGAGCTGGTCGGGTGTGCGGGCTCCGAGAATCACGGATGTCACCCCGGGACGCCCGGCAAGCCAGGCCAGGGACACCTGCGCCGGAGATGCGCCGTGGGCGGAGGCAATCTCATGGACGGCGTCCAGGACTTCCCACGTCTGCGGGTTGGAGCTGCGCAGATCCCAGCCCTGGAACTGCCGGGCCGGATTCTCGCCCACTCGGGTGTTGCCGGACGGCACAGTCTCACGGTGGTATTTGCCCGTCAGCCAGCCGCCCGCCAGCGGTGACCAGGGGAGCAGGCCCAGTCCGGCGTCGAGCGCTGCCGGCACTATCTCCGATTCGATCTCACGCTCCAGCAGGTTGTACTGCGGCTGCAGGGTGACCGGGGCCCGCCAGTTGTGCAGTTTCGCTGTCCAGACGGCCTTAGTCAGCTGCCAGCCGGTGAAGTTGGAGAACCCGTAGTAGCTGATCTGCCCGGAGGTGACCGCGTCCTGGAGGAAGCCTAGGCTCTCTTCCAGCGGGGTCAGCGGATCCCAGGAATGCAGCTGGTACAGGTCGATGTGGTCAACGCCGAGCCGGCGCAGTGACGCCTCCAGGGCGAGGCGCAGATGCCGACGGGAATTCCCGGCGTCGTTTATGTCGCCGCCGGTGGGGAAGCGTGCCTTGGTAGCCAGCACCATGGTGTTGCGGGCGGTCTGGTTCGCGTGCAGCCACTTGCCCACGATCTCTTCAGAGGCGCCCTCGTTGTAGATGTCCGCAGTGTCGATGAAGTTGCCGCCGGCTGCCAGGTAATCCTCCAGCATCCGGTGCGAGGTCTTTTCATCGGTTTCATTGCCGAACGTCATGGTGCCTAGGGCGTAGTTGCTGACAGCAGTTCCGCTGTTGCCCAGCAGGCGCATCTCCATGGGTAGTTTCCTTCCGAGCCGGTTGGTGGTGGTGCGCTCCAGCCTAAGCCCCCTCCCGCGGCGCGGAACAGGTGGCGTGCCTGCGGCGGCCGGGGTTCAGGCTTCCGGGAACAGGTAGCTCGCGATGAGGTAGTCGGCGATGGCGAGGGACGACGTCGCCGCAGGCGAAGGGGCGTTGCGCAGCAGCGTGACCGGTCCGCGCCGGTCCACCGCGAAATCATCGACCAGGGAGCCGTCCCGGTCCCATGCCTGGGCGCGGACTCCGGCTGCGGTCTTGGCCGTGAGATCGGAGGGCATGAGCTCCGGAATGAACCGGCGGGCACGGGAGTAGTAGACGGGCTTCAGCAATGATTCGCCTACCGAATCCAGCCCCATTTTCCAGTACCTCTTTGCCAGCGGCAGGGCGCCGGGCCAGCGCAGCGACTCAAGCGTGTCCCGGACGGAGACTTTCCCCCAGCTGTAGCCTTCCCGGGCCAGCGCGGGGACGGCATTGGGTCCCACATGGATGTCGTCGTAGACCCCGCGGGTGAAGTGCACGCCCAGGAAGGGGAAAGCAGGATCCGGTACCGGATAGATCATCCCGTTGACCAGATGGTTCCGTGCGGGGCTGAGTTCCCAGTATTCACCGCGGAACGGCAGGATCTTGGGTGACGGATCCGCTCCGGCCAGCCGCGCCACGACGTCGGACTGCAGGCCCGCGCAGGCGATCACCTGGTCGAAGACCTGCTCTGAGACTGCCGTCCGGATGCGGACCCCGGCACCTTCGGCCTGAAGCCCGGTGACCTTCTGGCCCAGCCGGATGGTGCCGCCGGCGGCACGCACGTCCTGCGCCATGGCTTCGGTGATGGCGGCGTAATCGACGACGGCGGTGCGAGGCGAGTGGACGGCAGCGATGCCGGCGACATGGGGTTCAATCTCGCGCAGCTTCGCGGGGTCGTCGATGCGGGTCAGGCCGGGAACGCCGCTGGCAAGGGAACGGGACTCGATGTCCGCCAGGGCAGGCAGGTCCGCCTCGTCCACAGCCACCACGAGTTTGCCCACTTCGCGGTAGGGCAGGGATTTCTTCCGGCAGTAGTCCCGGATCCGCTGCCTGCCCTCAGCGCAGAGCCGGGCCTTCAGCGAACCCGGTTTGTAATACAGCCCGGCGTGGACCACTCCGGAGTTGTGGCCGGTCTGGTGGGCGGCCAGCCGGGCTTCCTTCTCGAAGACGGTGACTTCCCCGAGCCCGCGAAGGGTTAGCGCCCGGGCAAGGGCTATGCCTACGATGCCGCCGCCGATGATGCCGATCTTCTGTTCGCCCACCCGGGTGTCCTTCCGCTGGTCCTGAGGTGAGTGTAGAGGGCAGCGGCGCTGCGGCGGGGCCGCCCGCGGGAGTAAATCCCCTGTTAGAGGCCCAGGATGGCTGATGCGATCAGGAAGTAGATGATCAGTCCGGTGGCATCGACGAAGGTGGAAATGAACGGATTGGAGAACACCGCAGGGTCCACGCGCAGGGCCTTGCCCAGCAGCGGCATGAGTCCGCCGACGGTGGCCGCCATGGTGCAGACGCCCAGCAGCGTCAGTCCGATGACCAGTCCGAGGGGCACTGTGAAGATGGCGGCAGCGACGGCAAACCCCAGCCCGCCGAGGAGCAGGCCAAGCCAGGCACCCACCTGGACCTCGCGGGCCACGACTTTGAGGACGTCCCCGGGCCGGACATCGCCCAGTGCCAAAGCGCGGGTAATGGTCGTGGCCGCCTGGTTGCCGGTGTTCCCTCCGGTGCCGATGAGCAGCGGAATGAAGAGGGAGAGGACCACCTGCTCGGCGAGGGTGGCTTCGAAGGTGCCCATGACCTTGACTGTCAGCGTGGCGCCCAGCGCCAGGACCAGCAGCCATACCACCCGGGCCCGGACGATGCTGCGCACCGGGGTGGCAAGATACGGCCGGCGCAGCGGCTCGGCCCCGCCGGTCCGGGCGGCATCCTCGCTTTCGGCGTCCTCGAGGATCCTCAATGCATCGTCCACGGTCAGGATCCCTACAAGCCGGTTTTCCGCATCAACGATCGGCAGGACCAGGACCTTGGCATCAGCGCAGTACCGGGCCGCTTCCTCCGCATCCATCGCAGCGGGGGCAGACAGCGGTTCCTTCATCAGCTCCGAGACCAGGTCTGACCCGGCGGCGCGCAGCACATCCCGCAGCGAGACCACGCCGACCAGGTGGCGGCTGCCGTCAGTGACGGGGAGTGTATAGACGCTCTCGGCGTCGTCGAGCCGGGCACGCACCCGGTCCAGGGCCTGGGCAGCCGTCATATCCGGATGCGCGGTGACGAACTGCGGGCTCATGTAGCGGCCCACGGCCCCCTGGGGGTAGCCGAGAACCGTGCCGGTGAGGGCCCGGTCCTTTTCGCTGAGTCCCAGGATCAGGCGGTTGGCCACCGACGCCGGCAGCTCGTCAAGCAGTGCCACCCGGTCATCAGGGCTCAGGGCGGCAAAGACCTCAGCCACCTGAGTATCCTGCAGCCCGGACACGAGGTCAGCCTGCAGCCGCGCATCCAGCCGCTCGAACACCTCGACCGCACGTTCCTTTGGCAGCGTACGGTAAGCCAGTGCCCGGTCGATGGTATTCAGCCGTTCGAGCTGTTCCAGGGTTCCGGCAACGTCCAGCGGTTCAAGGGCCCTGGCCACCAGGGGCACGCTGTTCTGGCTAAGCGCCTCGGCGAGCAGCTCGGCGCTTGCGTCGAATGAAAGGGTGGGTGATTTGATCACGGTCAGGTTCCCTCCTGAGGGGCGCACAGCAGAACCGCGGGCAGGCCGCGGAGTGCGCAGGGATTGAGTGTGCTGGCTCGGAGCGTTACCGCAACCGCACGGGCTCAGGCCGGAGGGAATCGGGGAGTCGCAGCAGGGCTGCGGGGCAATCCCGGAGACTGCCGCTTTGCAGCGGGAATCTTAGGGCCGGGAAGGCGCGGTGGTTAGGTTCCCAGGGCGTAGGCGAGGCCCGCGCGGTTCGGTAGATCGACTATTTCCGTCGTCCATGTGTGCGGTTCACCTGCCCTTCCTGCAATTGATCGGATATGAAGACACCCCGGTCTGGAAGACCGGGGTGTCAACACGTTGGCGGAGACGGGGGGATTTGAACCCCCGGTGGGCTTTAGGCCCACACTTCATTAGCAGTGAAGCCCATTCGGCCGCTCTGGCACGTCTCCATTTGCCCTGGCAAACTCACGCTGCCAGCCTGTCAAGACTACCCACAACGGGGTGCTTTCGGCAAAACAGGTTCAGGACAGGCGGCCGGTCAGAGCTTCCCAGAGGAACTCATAGGACATCGCGTGCATCCGCGCGGACTGGCGGTTGTCCGCAGCGCCCGCGTGGCCGCCTTCCAGTGCTTCATGGAACCAGACCCGGTCCACGCCCAGTGCCTTCATCCGGGCCGCCATTTTCCGGGCCTGGACCGGACCCACACGGTCATCGCTGGTGGCAGTCCAGATCAGCGCCGGCGGGTACTGCACGTCTTCGCGCAGGAGGTGGTACGGGGAGAAGGTCTTGATGAACTCCCACTGCTCCGGGTCATCCGGATCGCCGTATTCGGCAATCCAGGACGCGCCCGCGGAGAGCTTGGTGTACCGGCGCATGTCCAGCAGCGGAACTCCGCAGGAGACCGCGCCGAAGAGCTCCGGGTAAAGCGTGAGCATGTTGCCCACCAGCAGGCCGCCGTTGCTGCGCCCGGTGCAGCCCAGATGATCGCGGGATGTGACGCCGCGTTCCGTCAGGTCCCGGGCGACGGCGGCGAAGTCTTCATACGCGCGGTGCCGGTTCTGCTGCAGGGCTGCCCGGTGCCAGTCCGGTCCGTATTCGCCGCCGCCGCGGATGTTGGCCAGCACATAGACGCCGCGCCGGAGGGTCCCTGAACCGTCCGTGTAGCTGCGCTCCAGCCAGCCGCGCCCCACAACGCCGGAGTAGGCAGGAGTGAGGGCCTGTTCGAACCCGCCGTAACCGGAGAGGACTGTTGGATTCCCGCCGTCGAGCACCATGTCCTTGTGTCCCACCTGGAAGTACGGCACGCGGGTGCCGTCCTCGGACACCGCGAAGTGCTGCTCTACCGTGCAGTCGGAGGCATCGAAGAACGCAGGGGAGGCCTTGACCGGGGCTGCCGGTTCTCCCGGTTTGCCCAGGGTTCCGCGGGACAGCGTGGACGGAGTGGTGAAACCGGTGCTGACCAGCCAGTAATCGTTCCCGGCTGCTTCGTCCTCGTCGTCCACCGCATAGGCGTCCACGGAGTGCAGGGGCGGGCAGGCATCGAGTTCTGCCGCGGACCAGTCCGCAGCAGGATCAAGCACCTGGATCTCGGAGGAGACATCCCGCAGCAGGTTCAGCAGCAGGTAGTCGCGGGTCCAGCTCCAGGACTGGAGTGAGACTGTGGGTTCGGGCGTGAACAGGGTGCGCAGGTTGCGGCCGCCGGCCAGGAAATCCGCCAGATCCGCGGCCAGGAGCGAACCGGCCTTGTGCAGCGTGTCACCGACCAGCCAGTCGGTGCGCGGCCGCATGACCAGCCACTGCCGGTGCAGGTCCACGTTCACGTCCAGCGGCACGTCGATCCGGGTCCAGTCCCCGTCCTGCCGCAGGTAGGTGATGCTGTCGTAGAAGTCGATGATGTCCACGGCCAGGTCCCGCTCGAAGCCGGGCGTCTGGTCATGATGGACATAGCCCATCATGTGGTCCTCGGGCACCTCGAAGTACAGCGGGGCAGAAGCCGGTTCCGCTCCGCGGTGCAGCGTGCGGACGGTGCGGGGATAAGAGGACGCAGTCATGCTGCCCGGGCCAAAATCCGTGGCCACGTACAGGGTGTCCGGTCCGGCCCAGGAGACCTGGGTCTTGGCAACCGGAAGGTCGAAGCCGCCGGGCACAAAGGCGCGGTCGACGACGTCGTACTCCCGGTACCGGGAGGCATCGCCGCCGTCGGGAGAGAGGATCACCAGGGCGCGCCGGTAGGAAGTGCCGTCTTCCGGGCGCAGGAACCGGGCCCCGCCCCAGACCCATTCGGTGCCTTCGGCAGCGCCCAGGGCGTCCACGTCCAGCAGGATTTCCCATTCGGTGCCGTCACCGGCGTAGCTCTCCCACGTAGTGCGCCGCCAGAGTCCCTTGGGGTGCTCGGCATCCCGCCAGAAGTTGTAATACCAGTCTCCGCGCTTGGCCACCATGGGGATTCTGTCCGTGGAGTCCAGGACTTCGAGCAGCCGCTCTTCGGTCTGCTCAAAGTCCGTGGCGGAGAGCAGCGCCTCGGTCTCGGCGTTCTGCGTCCGGACCCAGTTCAGCTGCCTGTCCCCATAGATATCTTCGAGCCAGAGGAACTCGTCCTCGGTGTCCTGCGGGGTTTCTGCGCTCGCGGAAGTCATGAGCCAATCCTAGGGGTGCCCGGTGACATTGGCTTGTGAAGCGGGCCACAGGAGATGGACATGATGTGCCGGGACACGGATGTGGCCGGCGCGCACCAGGGCAGGGCCGCGGGACTGGCAGGATAGGACGCTGTAACCACTAACCGCCGGAGACCTGCCATGACACTGATGATCCTCGACCTCATCGGCATCTTCTTCTTCGCCGTCTCCGGTTCGCTGCTCGCTGCCCGGCGGAACTTCGACATTGTCGGGTCCCTGCTGCTCGGTTCCCTGGCAGGGCTTGGGGGAGGCGTGGCACGGGACCTGATCATCGACCAGGGTGTGCCCAAGGCGTTCGCCGATCCGGTCTACCTGCTCCCTCCGCTGCTGGCGGCAGGACTGGTGTTCACGCATGCCCTGGGCGTGCAGCGCTACCGGCGGACCCTGCTGGTGTTCGACGCCGCCGGCCTTGCCCTGTTCTGTGTCACCGGAACCCTCACCGCGCTGCAGGCGGGCCTGCACCCGGTGCCCGCAGCCCTGCTCGGCGTGACGACGGCGGTCGGCGGCGGTCTGCTGCGCGACGTCGTCGCCAATGAGGTGCCGCAGCTGTTCAACCCGCGCGGCGTCTACGCAGTTCCGGCGATGCTCGGAGCCGGCCTGGCCTCCGGGCTCTCGGTAACCGGTCTGTTCAACCCGGCCGTGGGCATCGGGGTGGCGGTCCTGGTCTTCGCCCTCCGCATCCTGTCCCTGCGCTACGGCTGGCGGATTCCACTGGCCGGCCGCACGGTTGCATCCGCGGGTGACTGAGCAGGCACACTGTCGGCCGCGAAGAAGTCGTGCTCCCACTGCACCGAAGCGGTGAACGCTTCCTCGGCCGCCCTCCGCTGGAGATCGTCCCCGGCAAGCACGCCTTCCAGGATTCCGACTGCTCGGACGGTGGCCGCCGCAAAACCAGGGTCAGCGTAGGTATCCAGCCACTCCCGGTAAGGGTGCAGCGAGTGGTTTCCGGCGGCCAGCACGGCGCCCGCGTCGGCGTAGACCCAGAAGCACGGAAGCACCGCCCCTACCAGCCGGGCGTACTCCACCCGGTCATCGGCATGCCGCTCCAGCAGATGCTCCAGATAGCCCCGGGTCACCGGCCCGGCGGGCAGGCCCGCTGCGGGATCCGCGGGAAGCTGTCCGACGCCGGTGCTGCCGCCCGCCGCTGAACCGCCGGCGAGCCAGTTCCGGTGCAGGTCCAGTTCGGCTTCCAGGGCGCCGCTGGCACTTTCTGCCCAGAAAATCTGCTCCTGGAGCGTGGGTGCCAGTTCGCTGGCCCGGGCAAGGGCACGGGCGTAGCCACGGAGGTAGATCGCGTCCTGGAGGAGATAGCCGGCAAAGACTGCCCGGTCCAGGGTGCCGTCTCCGAGCCCGCGGACGAAGTCCAGGGCATCTATCCGCGAGCGCACGCCTGCAGTCCGGGACCAGAGCTCAGCCGTGCGTTCCCCGGCGGGAGGAACACCGGACCCGGCCGAAGCGGGCAGCGGAGCAAGCCCGCGCTGCCAGATCCCGGCAAAGTGGTTCACCGGCCCATGTCCGGTTCCCACCTCCAGGTCATCCGCAGTCTCCAGCGCTTCCTGCAGCCAGGCCTTTGCGCCCTCCAGTGCGAGCACCCAGTTCCCGGTCCGCGCAAAGAGGGTGGCCACCGCGGAGGAGAGTGAGCAGCCTGTCCCGTGGGTGTTCTTCGTGCCGACCCGCACGGAACTGAACTCGGAAACCGTGAATCCGCCGGCGCCGTCGGGCATTACCAGCGCATCGGGTGCCGCCGCTCCGGCCAGATGCCCGCCCTTGACCAGCACCGCCGTGTCATAACCGGCGGCAAGCCGGCGTCCCTGATCCAGCGCCTGCTCCCAGGTCCGGGCAGCTTCTTCCTGCAGCAGCGCACCCAGCTCGGGAAGATTCGGGGTCACCAGATCCACCCGGTGCAGGAGCCCGCGCAGTGCGTCTTCCGCATCGGCGCTGAGCAGGCGGTCCCCGCTGCTGGCCACCATGACCGGGTCCAGCACCACGGCCGGAGGCCGGACGTCCGCCAGCCAGGCGCCCACCGTCCGGGCGACGGCAGTGCTGCCCAGCATGCCGATCTTCACTGCGTCGATAACGACGTCGTCGCTCACCGCGTCCAGCTGTTCGCGCAGGAACTCAACCGGCGGGGTGTGCACCGAGCGGACGCCGTGCGTGTTCTGTGCAACCAGCGCCGTGGTGACGGCCATGCCGTACCCGCCGTTAGCCGCGATGGACTTCAAGTCGGCCTGGATACCGGCACCGCCGGTGGGGTCTGTTCCGGCGATGCTCAGGATCCGCGGGATTTCCCTGCTGCTCAGCTCTCCCACGCCGCCACCAGTTCCTCGGCGCTGCGCTGCGGGTCGGCAGCGGTGCAGATGGCGGAGACGACGGCCGCTCCGGACGCGCCGGCGGAACGCAGGTCCCGGATGTCAGGCAGTCCGATCCCGCCGATGGCCACGCACGGGAGAGGAGCAGCGGATGCGAAAGCCCGGAACCCGTCCACGCCCAGCGGGGCAGGATGGTCCGGTTTGGTGCTGGTGGGATGAATGACTCCGGCGCCAAGGTAATCCACCGTCCCGGGCGCCAGCTTCCGCACCGCCTCGAGGTGCGCGGGTGTATTGGCGGTCAGGCCGACGACGGCGTCCGGGCCCACGAGCGAGCGCACGGACGTAACCGGAAGGTCGCTCTGGCCCACATGGACGCCGTGCACCCGGGCGCCGGCTGCACGGGCGGCGAGGTAAATGTCCACCCGGTCATCCACCAGCACGAGGGCACGGTCGCCAACTGCGTCAGCGACGGCCAGCACCAGCGCATGGAACTCGGACGCGGAGGCATGCTTCTCCCGGACCTGGACCGTGCGCACTCCGCCGGCCACGGCAGCCGCCGCCACGGCGGCAACGCCCCGGTCCCCGCACTGAACGGTATCCGTGACCAGGTAGATTCCGGAGTTCCGGGCCAGGGCGCGGGGCCGGCGGAACAGTTCGGACTGCAGGCCGGCGCTCATGCTGCCACCAGCAGGGTGTTGATATCTTCAGCAGAGAGGGCCGCCAGGGCATCCAGGAACGCCGGGGCGAAGGAACCCGGCCCGGCCGCCGCGGCGGAGGCCTGCTGGGCGGCAACAGTGTAGGCAGCTGTGGCTGCCGCAGCGGCGGCGAGGCTGCCGCCGTCGTCCGCAGCGGCAAGGAACGCCGCCGTCACCGCACCGAGGGCGCAGCCGCCTCCGGTCACCTTGGTCAGCAGGACATCGCCATTGCTGATCCGCACGGTGGATTCCCCGTCGGTGATGACGTCCGTCGCTCCGGAAACCGCCACGACGCAGCCGTACTTTGCGGCGAGCAGTTCAGCCGCGGGCAGGGCGTCTTCGGGGTTATCCGTGGCATCGACGCCGCGGCCGCCCGCGCCGAGTCCGGCCAGCGCCATGATTTCGGACGCGTTGGCCCGCACCGCGGTGGGACGCAGGGCCAGCAGCTCGGCAGCCAGTGCAGTGCGGACGGGGAGGCTGCCCACTGCCACGGGATCCAGGACCCAGGGGGTGCCGGCGTCGTTCGCCGCGGCGGCTGCCTCCAGCATGGCGGTGCGCTGCTCCGCGTGCGGGGTGCCCAGGTTGATCAGCACCCCGGAGGCGATGCGGGCAAAGGGGCCGGCTTCACCGGGAATGTCCGTCATGGCCGGGGCGGCGCCCAGTGCAAGCAGGACGTTGGCGGTGAAGTTGGTGACCACGGTGTTGGTCAGGCACTGCACCAGCGGCGGTTCGCTGCGCACACGGGAGAGGAGGGTTGAAACGGTTAACGGTGTCAGGCCAATAGTCATCGGCGACATCCCTTCGCTAGTTCTAACTAGATCAGGTTCGACGGGTCTCATCTCAGCCTTGCGGCACCCCGTGTCACTACAGCCGACTCTACGAAGTCGGCGGGCAAATGGCCAGTCGGTGTGTTCCGGCTACGGAACGTCCATGGAGACGCAGGGATTGCTGCCCGACGCCGGCTGGTGGGCCTGGGCGGCCAGCCGGTGCAGCAGGGAGCGCAGCTGGTCCGCGTCTGCGGACCCTAGTCCGGAGAGGAGTGCTGCTTCTTCGGCGGCTATGCGCTCCTCGCAGGAAGCCAGCCGGGCGCGGCCGGCATCTGTGGCCACTACCTTGCGTGCCCGGCGGTCCCCGGGGTCCGGAATGCGTTCCGCTTCCCCGGCCTCTGCCAGGGCATCGATCAGGTAGGTCAGGACCGTCCGGTCGATTCCGAGATGCGCACCCAGCGCCTGCTGGTTGGGAGGATCGCAGTGGACGACGGTGGAAAGAACAAGGAATCCGCGCAGTCCCCCGGCCGTTCCGTCCAGGGCTGCTTCCATGCGTGCGTGGTAGCTCCCTGCTACCACACCCAGGTCCCAGCCGAGGCTCCCCGGCCTGACTGCAGGCCTCTCTGCGGTGGTGCTGCCTTTGGTCATGTCGATCATCCTAGTCCTGCCATGCGGCCGCCTAGATGTTCTACACGGTAAATGTTCTGTGAGTCCGCCTACTGGGGTTGAGGGTGGCATCGGTTTCGTTGTGTCCGGCTTGTTCGGTGGCACCGTCCGGTGCTCGAGCGGCGTTTCGTCCGGGCCCGCGCGTCCCGTGCTGCAATGACGCGGTTTGGAAAACCTTCCCACACCGCTTGCATCCCCACAGCTACTCATCTTTACTAGGTACTGGTAGTCAATGACGCTAGGTAGCGAGGAGTGCGATGGGCAGGCAAGCGACCGAGATGCTGAAGGGAGTGCTGGAGGGCATCGTGCTCGCTTTCCTCTCCGGCCGCTCCGCCTACGGGTATGAAATCACTGCCTGGCTGCGGGAAGAGGGGTTTTCGGACATTGCCGAGGGAACCGTCTATGCGCTTCTCATTCGAGTGGAACAGCGCGGGCTGGTGGACGTGGTGAAGGTCCCGTCCGAAAAGGGACCGCCGCGCAAAATGTACTCGCTCACCCGGGCGGGACAGGACTACCTCAATGAGTTCTGGAGGACCTGGAGCTTCCTCTCGGACCGGCTGGAACAGCTCCGCGAGGAGGGAAACAACCATGTGGGTTGAGAAGATTCTTGGGGACTTCGGCGACAAGCGCCGCTGGCGGGAATACAAAAACCGGGTTAAGGCACTGCCACCCGGTTATCGTGCGGCAGCCGAGGCCGTTGAACGCTACCTGATGTATGCCGGAGCCCTGACCAGGGGAGACGCCCTGGTTTCCATGTACGAGGACCTGGCCGACCTATTCGAGCGCGGCGCGGCAGACGGAACACCCGTTCGCGCCATTGTGGGCGGGGACCCCGTGGAGTTCGCGGAGGACTTCCTGCGCAATTACTCCGATGCCCAGTGGATCAACAAGGAACGGCAGCGGCTCAACGCAGCCATCGAGGAAGCTGAACGGGAGGGCGGGGGCAGCAACGGGGGAGGGCGGCCATGACCGCGCAGCCTGCGGAGCGGGCTGTGGAGGTTCGGGATCTCTATAAGAGCTTCAAGGACCTGCAGGTCCTGCGAGGGGTGGAGTTCGAAGTAGAGCCCGGGAGCGTCTTCGCCCTGCTCGGCTCGAACGGCGCAGGCAAAACGACGCTGATCCGGATCCTGTCCACGCTGCTCCGGCCGGATTCGGGCACCGCGGTTGTAGCCGGATCCGACGTCGTTGCCGAGGCGGCAGAGGTCCGCGGAGCAATCAGCCTCGCCGGCCAGTTCGCCGCGGTAGACGACGTGCTCACGGGCAGGGAGAACCTGGTTCTGGTCGCCAGGCTGCGGCAGGTGCCGGAACCGGGACTCGTGGCGGACGGCCTTCTGGGCCGGTTCTCGCTAACTGAGGCCGGGAAGCGGAGAGTCTCCACCTATTCGGGCGGCATGCGCCGGCGGCTGGACATCGCCATGAGCCTGATTGGCAGTCCGGAGGTGGTGTTTCTTGACGAACCGACAACCGGACTGGATCCGGAGGGCCGCCTGGAGGTGTGGGAAACGGTGCGGCAGCTGGCACGGGAGGGAACCACCGTACTGCTCACCACGCAGTACCTCGAAGAAGCCGAGCAGCTGGCGGACCGCATCGCCGTCCTGCACGGCGGGCAGATCATTGTCAGCGGCACCCTGGCCGAACTCCGGCAGCTGATTCCCGCGCCGCGGATCGAATACGTGGAGAAACAGCCAACCCTGGAGGACATTTTCCTGGCAATCACAGGCGGGGGAACACCTGAAGGGACAGCAAGATGACAGCGGCAACCCACTTCTCCGGCAATACAACCGTGCTGACTGGGCGCTCGCTGCGCCACATCCTGCGCAGCCCGGACACCATCATCACCACAGCCGTCATGCCCGTGGCCATTATGGTGCTGTTCGTCTACGTTTTTGGCGGGGCCATCAACACCGGCTCCACTGCGTACATCGACTACATGCTGCCCGGGATCCTGCTGATCACCGTGGCTTCCGGGGTCGCCTACACGGCGTTCCGGCTGTTCACCGACCTGCAGAGCGGTGTCTTTGAGCGCTTCCAGTCGATGCCGATCGCCCGGTCAAGCGCACTGTGGGCGCACGTGCTGACTTCGCTGGCGGCCAACCTGTTGTCACTGGCGCTGGTGACCGGTGTGGCCCTGGCGATGGGGTTCCGTACCGGGGCGGGCGTGGGCGGCTGGCTGGCTGTGGCGGGCATGATGATCCTGGTGACGCTGGCACTCACCTGGGTGGCAGTGGTCGCCGGCCTGAGCGCCAAGTCAGTGGAGGGAGCCAGCGCATTCTCCTATCCGCTGGTCTTCCTGCCTTTTGTCAGCTCCGCATTCGTTCCAACGGACACGATGCCCGGACCGGTGCGCTGGTTCGCAGAAAACCAGCCGGTGACCGCGATCGTCAACACCATCCGGAACATCTTTGCCGGGCAGCCGGCTGGACCGGAGATCTGGGCCGCGCTCGCCTGGTGCCTGGGCATCCTGGTTGCTGCCTGCGCCGTTTCCGCCGCGGTGTACCGGCGGCGGACCAGCCGCGGGACCGGTGCCTAGCTGCCTCAGCGCACCCCGCCGCGGATCCGCGGCCCAGACGGAGGCAGCGGCCCAGGCACAGAGCCGGGCCTAGGGCTGGAACCGGTAGCCCATGCCGTGCTCGGTGAGGAAGTGGACCGGATGCGAGGGATCCGGCTCCAGCTTCCGCCGCAGCTGCGCCATGTACAGGCGCAGGTATCCGGAATCCGTGGTGCCCGGTCCCCACACGTCGTTCAGGAGCTGGGCCTGGGTCAGCAGATGGCCCGGGCTCCTGAGCAGCGCCGCCAGCAGATGCCATTCCGTGGGGGTGAGGCGGATCGAGCTTCCGTCGCTGATCCGGGAGACCCGGCGTGCAGCCAGGTCCACCGACATGTCCCCGAAGAGAACCGCCGGGCTGTCCGGTGCGGAACCCGTCCGCCGTTTCAGGGCACGGATCCGTGCCAGCAGCTCTTCGGCGGAGAAGGGCTTGGTCACGTAGTCATCGGCACCCAGATCCAGTGCGCGGACCTTCTCCGCGGAGTCGGACCGGCCGGAGATGACCAGGATTGGCATGGTGCTCCAGCCCCGGACGGCTTCGATGACCTCCATGCCGCTGAGCCCGGGCATCCCCAGGTCCAGGACCATCAGGTCCGGGTGGCAGTCCACCGCCCGGCGCACGGCCGCGGCGCCGTCGGACGCCGCCACTACTTCATAGCCGTACGCTGCCAGGGTGATTTTGAGGGCACGGAGGATCTGGACGTCGTCGTCGGCCAGCAGGATCTTCACAGTGCAGCCGCCGCAGCGCCTGCCGGCTGCTCCGCCGGTGCAGCCGGCAGGCCCAGCACCATGGTGAGTCCGCCGCCGGGTGTTTTCTCCGTTTCCAGCGTTCCGCCCATGCCTTCCATGAATCCCTTCGCAACTGCCAGGCCCAGCCCCAGTCCGGTCTGGTTGTCGGTGTCCCCGAGCCGCTGGAAGGGAACGAACATTTCCTCGCCGCGCTCCGGGGAAATCCCCGGTCCGCAGTCTATGACGCGGATTTCGACCTTTCCGCCGAACTCGCTGGCGGCCAGCACGACTTTCTCCTGCGGAGGGGAGAACCGCACCGCGTTGGCGAGCACGTTCACCAGCACCCGCTGCAGCAGCACGGAATCACCCAGGACCGGAGGAAGGCCGGGCGGCAGATCCAGCTGAACCTGCGCCGGGCCCAGCCGCAGTTCCTCCAGGGCGGGCAGCACGGCATCCGCTGCTTCCAGCGGAGCAAGCGAAACGGCGAGGGCGCCGGCCTGGAGCCTGCTGACGTCCAGCAGGCTGGTCACCAGGGCGGAGAGGGTCTCCAGCGATTCCTCGGCGGTGGCCAGCAGTTCCTCGGTGTCCCGTTCGCTCCAGTCCACGTCGTCGGCCCGCAGGCTGGTGACGGCGGCGGTTGCAGCGGTCAGGGGACGGCGCAGGTCGTGCCCGACGGCGGCAAGCAGCGCCGTGCGGACGCGGTCGGCGGCTGCGAGCGGGACCAGGCCTTCGGCCCGGGCGGAGAGGTCACGGTAGTCCAGTGCCGCGCCGAGCTGGGCCGCGATGACTTCGAGCAGCCGCCGGTCCGCTGCAGCCGGAACGCTGCCGTACAGCTCCAGGGAAGCAGCTCCGACGGGTACCCGGTGGCTCGGCTGGCCGGAAACGCTGCCTGCCACTGCCAGGTCTGTGTCTCCGGACCGCAGCCGGGCGGCGTCGAGATTGAAGGCTTCCCGCACCCGGCCGACCAGGGCCTGAACCGCGTCTTCCCCGCGCAGGACGTTGCCGGCCACGGCGGCCAGCAGATCGGATTCCGACGCCGCCCGCCGGGCTGCCCGCGAGCGCCGGGCGGCGCGGTCCACCACAAAGCTGACCAGCATGGCATTCGCCGAGTAGAGCACCAGCGCGAACAGGTGCAGCGGCTCTGATACTGTCACCGTGTGCAGGGGCTGGATGAAGAAGTAGTCCAGGGTCACCCCGGAGAGCAGGGCGGCGAAAAGAGCCGGCCAGATGCCGCCGGCGAGTGCTACGAGGATGACCAGCAGCTGGTAGGCCAGGACGTCGCTGGTTATTGACTCCGGGGTGCTGACGCCCACCAGCAGCCAGGTGAGCAGCGGACCGCCGGCCAGCGCCAGCGCGAAGCCGGCCAGCCGCCGTCGGGCACTGAGTGCGCCGCCCAGCCGCGGCAGGCTCCGCTGGCCGCCGGCGGCACCGTGGTTCACGATGTGCACGTCAATGTCCCCGGAGAGCCGGATGACGGTGGCACCGATCCCCGGACCGCCAAGCAGGGCCCGAAGGCGCGGGCGGCGGCTGACGCCGATCACCAGCTGGGTGGCGTTCGCGGAGCGGGCGAAGTCCACGAGCGAGCCCGGAATGTCCGCTCCGACCACCTGGTGGAAGGTTCCGCCCAGCTTTTCCACCAGGGCCCGCTGCACGGCCAGCTCCCCGGGATGGCTTTCGCGCAGCCCATCGGGGTTGGTGACGTGCACGGCCAGCAGCTCACCGCCCGCAGTGCGGGCGGCTATCCGGGCACCGCGGCGCAGCAGCGTCTGCCCTTCCGGCCCGCCGGTCAGCGCCACGACCACGCGCTCGCGGGCTTCCCATTTGCTGCGGATTCCCTTCTCGGTGCGGTACCGGTTCAGGGCGCTGTCCACCTCATCGGCCAGCCAGAGCAGTGCCAGTTCCCGCAGCGCGGTCAGGTTGCCCACCCGGAAGTAGTTGGAGAGCGCGGCGTCCACCCTCGCTGCCGGATAGACCAGCCCTTCGGCGAGCCGGCGGCGCAGCAGTTCCGGGGCCAGATCCACCAGCTCGATCTGGTTCGCGGACCGGAGCACATCATCCGGCACGGTTTCGCGCTGCACGGTGCCGGTGATGCCCTCCACTACATCGTTCAGCGAGTCGATGTGCTGGATGTTCACGGTGGAGAGCACATTGATCCCGGCCTCGAGCAGCGCCTCGACATCCTGCCAGCGCTTCGCATGCCGCATCCCGGGCGCGTTGGTGTGCGCCAGTTCGTCCACCAGGGCGTAGCCCGGGCGGCGGGCCAGCACGGTATCCAGGTCCAGCTCCTCCAGCGGCATGCCCCGGTGCTCCAGCCGCAGCTGCGGCACCTGTTCCAGTCCCTCGGCGGCAGCTGCCGTGGCGGCCCGGCCGTGGGTCTGGACCACGGCCACCACCACGTCCTGCCCCTCATCGTGCAGCCGGTGGCCTTCTTCCAGCATGCTGTAGGTCTTCCCGACCCCCGGTGCTGCGCCCAGGAACACCCTGAGCTCTCCTCGCGTCATCCGTTAAGTGTCCAGCTCCGCCAGCGCCATGTTCAGTTCCAACACGTTTACGGTTGGTTCACCCAGGAATCCGGCGGTGCGCCCTGCGACGGCGGCATCCACCAGGGCACGGACCGCGTCCTCGGGCAGCTCCCGGGCCTGTGCCACGCGCGGAACCTGCAGGTAGGCGTAGTTCGGGCTGATGTGCGGATCCAGCCCGGAGGCGGAGGCGGTCACGGCATCGGCCGGGACCTGGTCAGCGGGCACTGACTCGAGCGCGGCAACGTTCCGGCGGCGTTCGGCCACGATGTCCGCCAGCTCAGTGCTCGCAGGGCCGAGGTTGCTGCCTCCGGAGGCAGCGCCGTCGTACGCCCCCGGACGGGACTGGAAGAATTCCGGCAGCGCGGCCCCGGAACTGTCCGTGAAGGACTGGCCGATCAGCGTGGAACCGGTGACGGTGCCGTTCACGACGGCGGGGGAGCCGCCGGCCTGGCGGGGCAGTGCCTGTGCCACCGCGGTGGCCAGCAGCGGATACGCGATGCCCAGCACGAGGGTAAAGAGGGCCAGTGCCCGGGCAGCAACGGTGAGCTGCCGGGCGGTGGAGCGAAACGCAGTCATGAGGGGTCCTTGAGGGTCTAGAAACCAGGGAGCAGGGAAACGGCCAGATCGATGAGCTTGATGCCGATGAAGGGCGCGGCCACACCGCCGGCCCCGAATACGAGCAGGTTCCGGCTGAGGATCCCGGAGGCACCGGCGGCACGGTACTTCACCCCGCGCAGGGCCAGCGGGATCAGCGCCAGGATGACGACGGCGTTGAAAATGACCGCCGAGAGGATGGCCGAGGCGGGGGAGTGCAGGCCCATGACGTTCAGGACTGCCAGGCCGGGGAAGAGGCCCGTGAACATGGCCGGGATGATCGCGAAGTACTTGGCGACGTCGTTCGCGATGGAGAACGTGGTCAGTGCACCGCGGGGGATCAGAAGCTGTTTGCCGATCCGGACAATGTCGATCAGTTTGGTCGGATCGGAGTCCAGGTCCACCATGTTCCCGGCCTCCTTGGCCGCGGAGGTGCCGGTGTTCATGGCGACGCCGACGTCCGCCTGCGCCAGCGCCGGGGCGTCGTTCGTGCCGTCCCCGGTCATGGCGACCAGCCGGCCGCCCTCCTGCTCCCTGCGGATCAGTGCGATCTTGTCTTCCGGGGTGGCCTCGGCGAGGTAGTGATCAACGCCGGCTTCCGCGGCGATGGCCTTGGCGGTGCGGGGATTGTCCCCGGTGACCATGACGGTGCGGATTCCCATCCGGCGCAGCTCGGCGAACCGCTCCTTCAAGCCCTCCTTGACCACGTCCTTGAGATGGACGACGCCGAGGATCCGGGCGGTGCCGCCCGCATCCCGGACCGCCACCACCAGCGGGGTGCCGCCGGAGGAAGAGATGGTGTCCACCCGGTAGGTCAGGTCCGCGAGCACCGAAACGTCGATGCCCCCGCTTTCCGAGGCCCAGTCCAGGACAGCGGATCCGGCGCCCTTGCGGATGCTCGAACCATCCGGGTAATCCAGGCCGCTCATCCGGGTCTGCGCGGTAAAGGGAACGTCCCCGGCCTCCGGAGCCGGAGCCGGAACTATGCCCCGGGAAGCGGCCAGGTCAACAATGGACCGGCCCTCCGGCGTGGGGTCCAGCAACGACGCCAGGACCGCGGCCGGGACCAGCTCCTCCTTCTCCGCGCCGGCCACGGGATGGAACTCCGCGGCCTGCCGGTTGCCGTAGGTAATGGTGCCGGTCTTATCCAGCAGCAGGGTGGTGACGTCCCCGGCTGCCTCCACGGCACGGCCGGACATGGCCAGCACATTGTGCTGCACCAGCCGGTCCATCCCGGCGATGCCGATAGCGGAGAGCAGGGCGCCGATCGTCGTCGGAATCAGGCAGACCAGCAGGGCGGTGAGGACGGGCACGCTGATGGTGGCACCGGCGTACCCCGCCATCGGGTTCAGGGTGAGGACCACCAGCAGGAAGACCAGGGTCAGGGTGGACAACAGGATGTCCAGTGCCACCTCGTTCGGGGTCTTGCGGCGCGATGCGCCTTCCACCAGGCCGATCATCCGGTCCACGAACGTCTCTCCCGGCCGGCTGGTAATGCGCACCACGATCCGGTCCGAGAGGACGCGGGTGCCGCCCGTGACGGCTGACCGGTCGCCGCCGGATTCACGCACCACCGGAGCGGATTCGCCGGTGATGGCAGATTCGTCCACTGAGGCGATGCCGTCAATGATCTCCCCGTCACCTGGGATGACTTCTCCGGCGGTGACCACCACGACGTCGTCCAGCAACAGGTCCGCGGAGGCTACGGACTCGACGGGCGCCTGCAGGGCCGCCGGATCCGACGCCGCGTCGTAGCCGCGGATCCGCCGGGCGGCGGTGGTGGTGCGGGTGGCGCGCAGGGTGGCGGCCTGCGCCTTGCCGCGGCCTTCCGCGACCGCTTCGGCCAGGTTGGCGAAGAGCACGGTCAGCCAGAGCCATCCGGCGATCAGCCAGGTAAACCCGGCCGGCACCGGGCTGCCGCCGGAGGACTGGGAACCGCCGCTGAAGGACTCGGCGACGGCGACGGCGGTGATGAGCACGGCGCCGGCCTCGACCACGAACATGACCGGCGTGTGCCACATCCGGCGCGGATCGAGTTTGGCTACAGCAACAGGGAAGGCCTTGGCCGCCTGCTGCCAGCCGAAGCCGGCTGCAGCTGCCGGGCGGGGCGCGGACGGTGCCGGGACGCTGCCCGGTTCGGGGCGGTGTTCGGTGAGGGTGGACATGTCAGATCAGTCCTTCTGCCAGGGGACCCAGCGCGAGTACGGGAAAGAACGTAAGAGCTGTGACGAGCACGGTGACGCCGCCCAGGACGGCCACGGACTGCGGCCGGTGCGTGGGCAGGGTTCCTGCCGTGACCGGCACCTTGCCCTGCGCCGCGAGGGTCCCGGCCAGGGCAAGGACAAAGAGGATCGGCGGGAAGCGGCCGGCCAGCATGGCCAGGCCCAGGGCTGTGTTCAGCCAGGGTGTGTTCGCGGTCAGCCCCGCGAACGCCGACCCGTTGTTGTTGGCCGCCGAGGTGAACGCGTACAGCACTTCACTGAATCCGTGCGGGCCGGAGTTCAGCATGGAGGTGTCCTGGATTTCGGCGCTGATGCCGGGCAGCGCGAAGCTCAGCGAGGTTCCGGCCAGGACCAGGGCAGGCATGGTGAGCACGTACAGGCTGGCGAGCTTGATCTCCCGCGGCCCGATCTTCTTGCCGAGGAATTCCGGGGTACGGCCCACCAGCAGCCCGGAGATGAAGGCTGCGACGACGGCCAGGACCAGCATGCCGTACAGGCCGGATCCCACGCCGCCCGGGGCGATTTCGCCCAGCATCATGTTCAGCATGGTCATCATTCCGCCCAGCGGCGAGAAGCTGTCATGCATTGAATTCACGGCTCCGGTAGAGGTGAGGGTGCTGGTGCTGCCGAACAGGGTGGACCCGGCAATGCCGAAGCGGGTTTCCTTGCCCTCCATCGAGCCGGCCGGTCCGTCCGCCGCAGCGAACTCCAGCGCCGTCATGGCAGCCAGAGAGAGCACGAAGATTCCGGCCATGGCAGCCAGGATGGCGTAGCCCTGCCGGCGGTCGCCGATCATGGTGCCGAAGGTCCGCGGCAGCGAAAACGGAAGAATGAGCATCAGCAGCACCGAGAACAGGTTGGTAAACGCCGTCGGGTTTTCGAACGGATGTGAGGAGTTCGCATTGAAGAACCCGCCGCCGTTGGTGCCGAGCAGCTTGATGGCTTCCTGCGTGGCCACCGGCCCGCCGGGAATGGACTGGGTTCCGCCGGCCAGCGTGGAGACTTCGGTGAATCCGCTGAAGTTCTGGATCACTCCGCCCAGCAGCAGCACCAGCGCCGCCAGCGCCGCTCCTGGCAGCAGGATGCGGGTCAGGGAACGGGTGAGGTCCACCCAGAAGTTCCCGATGGCCGCCGCGCCGCGGGCAGCGAATCCACGCACCAGGGCAACGGCAACGCAGAGCCCGACGGCGGCGGACAGGAAGTTCTGCACCGCCAGTCCGGCGGCCTGCACCGCGTAGCCGAGCGTGGCCTCGGGGGAATAGGACTGCCAGTTGGTGTTGGTCACGAAGGACACGGCCGTATTGAAGGACAGGGCTTCGGGGACTGCCGGCAGGCCGAGTGCTGCCGGAAGCAGGGGCTGCAGGCGCTGCAGCAGGTACAGGAGGAGCACGCCCAGGGCGGAGAACGCCAGGACAGCCCGGAAGTAGCTCTGCCAGGTCTGTCCGGAGCGGGGAGCCACACCAAGCAGCCGGTAAGCCCCGCGTTCCACGGCCAGATCCTTATCAGACGTGTAGGTGCGTGCCATGTAGTCGCCGAGGGGGCGGTGCACCAGGGCCAGCACGAGTGCGACGGCGAGGAACTGGCCCAGCGCCAGCCAGCCCGCCATCAGAATTTCTCCGGCCGCAGCAGGGCAGCCAGGACATAGACCGCTGAAGCGGCCGCCAGGATCAGGGCAGCGTAATCGAAGAAGGTCACAGCTTCTCCACCGCCCGGGCCAGCAGGGCAAGCCCGGCGAAGAACGCCGCCGTGCCCGCGAGAACTACTACATCCAGCAAGGGGATCCCCCAGGAAACTCGTCTCTTCTCCCGCCGGTCCGGCAGGAGGGCATCAGCAGGTGCCGTGTCGAGTAAAAACCTGCCGCGGGGACAATTCGGGAATCCTCACGGATTCCTAACGCGGGACGGGCGGACCATAACGGAAACCCTGCAGTTGGGCCATTCCCGGTGCCTCCGAAGCCTGCACCGTTCCGCCGTCCCCGGCCCTGCGCGTAGTGTTTTGGGCACGCAGCCCCCCGCGAGAGGAACCCTGCCGTGTCGCTCCTGGCTCCGGTGCTTTCACTGGCCGGCATCATCGCCTCAGTGATTCTGATCGTGCTGATTTTCCGCGGGTCCCGGATTCCGGTGGAGGACGTTGTGCGCCGGAAGCGGGTGAACCGCTGGTTCTGGATCCTGGGGATCTTTGTGGCGGCGGTGTTCTTCTACCTCTCGTTCACCTAGGCCGGCCTGGCCCGGGGCAGGAACGGGACCGCGCAGGTCAGGGCGGGTTGGCGGATACCCTAGAAGCATGGACAAAGGCCAGGATCTCCGCGTTGCCGTGATTGGTGCCGGTCCACGCGGCGTTTCCGTCCTTGACCGGCTGCTCAGCCGCTATCTGGATCTGCCCGCCGAAGACCGTCCGGCGCTGGAAGTGTGCATGGTTGATCCGTTCAACCCCGGCCCCGGGCATGTCTGGCGCACGGCACAGTCCCGCCAGTTCCTCATGAACACACCCTGCCTCTTCCCCACCGTGGTGCCTGCCGGGGAAACTGCGGAGGAACTGCTGCCCTCCCCGGCCGGTCTCTCCCTGGGACAGTGGATCCGGCTCATGGCACGGGATCCCGCCCCCTCACTGAACGCCGGGGACCGGGAGGAAATCGCCCGGCTCGGTGCTGCCGACTTCCCCAGCCGCGCCCTGTACGGCCGGTATTTGGAGTGGACCTACGCCCGCCTTGTGGAGGCAGCCCGCCAGGCCGGGGCCGCCGTCGTCCATTACCGGGCCGAAGCGCTCGCCCTGCACCGCGGCGGCACCGGATTCAGCATTGAACTTGCCGGCGAGGAACCGCTGGCCGCGGACGCCGTCGTCCTGGCCATGGGCCATCTGCCGGCCGCCCTCACGCCCGAGCAGAACCGCCTCAGCGACGCCGCCTCCCGGCTGGGACTGCGCTACCTTCCGCCAGCTGTACCGTCGGACGCGGATTTTTCCGTGCTGCCAGCCGGGGAACCGGTGCTGGTCCGCGGCCTGGGACTGAACTTCTTCGACATCATGGCGCACGTGACGCTGGGCCGCGGCGGTGCGTTTGTGCCCACCGGGAAACCCGCGGGGCGTTCCCTGCGCTACGAACCGTCCGGCCGCGAGCCGGTGCTGGTTGCCGCGTCGCGCCGCGGAACTCCGTACCGTGCCAAGGCGAAGCTGGACAGCTATGTGCCGCGCAGCGTGAAACTGCGCTGGTTCACCGAGGAAACGGCGGGCAGGTTTGCCGCGGAGGGCATCCAGCCCGGTTTCGACCACGACCTCTGGCCGCTGCTGCACCGTGATGCGGTGTGGGCGTATTACTCAACGCTGGCCCGCACCAACCCGGCATGCCTCACCGTTCCGGCCGCTGACTTCCTGGCGGACCTGGAGGCCGCGCTCAGCGTGGAGGGCCCGGACTGGGACGCCGCGAAGGAAGCCGTGCTGGCGCGCTGTGTTCCGGCTGCCCACCGGACCAGCCTGGAAGCCCTGGCCCAGCCGCTGGGACGGCGTCCTTTTGCCGGACCCGAGGACCTGGACGCGGAGATCCTGCGCTATCTGGAGGACGACGCTGCCGGCTCGGCGAAGGGCGAGGACGATCCGCTGAAGATGGCGATCGGCGCGCTGAACGCAGGGCGTTCCGTGCTGAAGGCGGTAGTGGCCGACGGCGGACTGGCCGAGGAATCCTGGCTTACCGAACTGCGCGGCTGGTTTGAACCCCTGGTGGAGGGCTTGGCCTCCGGGCCGCCGCCCGAGCGGATCGAGCAGCTCGCAGCGCTGGTCCGTGCCGGGCTGGTCCACTTTGTGGGACCGGACCCGCGGTTCGACGTCGATGAGGCGCGTGCCGTCTTCACGGCGTCCTCGCCGTGGGTGTCCGGTGAGTACGCAGCCACCACTTTGGTGGAGGCCATGATGCCGCCGAACCGGGTAAACGCAACGCTGTCGCCGCTGCTGGCGGACCTGCTGCACCGCGGCGAGGCCCGGGCGAAGGTCATGATGGCGCCCAACGGCACTCCGGTGCTCACCCCTGGACTGGACGTTTCGCTGCCGCCGTACCGGCCGCTGGACGTCAAGGGGCAGCCGCAGGAGGACCTTTACGTCCTGGGACTGCAGCTGTCTTCAGTGCAATGGGGAACAGCGATCGCCGCGGAGGCGGGTGCGCCGGCTTCGGCCGGGTCGCGGACCCTGCGCGACGCCGATGACATTGCCGCCGCCGTCCTTTCCCGGGGGAACAGCATCCCCCGGGAAAGCGGGACGGCTAGAACGGGTACTGCCGCGGTTCGTGCTGGAGCGTAAGCGTCTGGTCCTTGGTGAACTCATCAATGGCCCAGCTGCCGTTGAACCGGCCCAGCCCGGAGTTCTTTACGCCGCCGAACGCCACGTGGGGCTCATCGTGCACCGGCAAGTCATTCACATGCGCCATGCCCACCTGCATCCGCCGGGCGAATTGCAGCCCGCCTTCGGCTGATGCAGTGAAGACCGCTCCGGACAGGCCCTGCGGCGTGGCGTTGGCCAGCTCCAGGGCGTGCTCGGCGTCGCGGGCCCGCTGGATACCTGCGATCGGCCCGAAGATTTCCTCCCGGGCCAGTTCCATCTCCGGCTGAACCCCGGTGAAGATCCACGGGCTGAGCACCTGGCCGTCGGTGCTGCCTTCCAGTACCGTCTCGGCCCCCTCTTCCCTGGCGGTGCGAATCTTCTCTTCCAGGCCCTCGAGCTGCCTGGCGTTGATGATCGGCCCGATCACCGTCTTCCCGTCCGTCGGATCGCCGGCCGGCAGGGACCGGACGTGCTCGGTGAACTTCTGCACGAACTCGTCATGGACGGCGTCCTCCACGATGATCCGGTTGATCGCCATGCAGATCTGGCCCTGGTGCAAAAACTTGCCCATCACCGCGGCGCGGACCGCCTGATCCACGTCCGCATCGGCCAGGACCACGAACGGTCCGTTACCGCCGAGCTCCAGAGCCGTGTGCTTCAGGTGCTCACCGCTCGCGGCGAGGGCGCCGACGTTCTTGCCCACCGCCGTCGAGCCCGTAAACGAAATCAGCGACGGCACCGGGTGCTCCACGAACGCGTCGCCGATCTCCGACCCGGCACCGGCCACAACGCTCAGCACGCCGGCCGGCAGCCCGGCCTCTTCAAAGATCTTCGCGATCAGCAGCCCGCCCGTCACCGGGGTGTCGCTGGCCGGCTTGAGGACGACGGCGTTGCCCAGTGCCAGCGCGGGTGCCACGGAGCGCTGGGAGAGATGCAGGGGGAAGTTCCACGGGCTGATCACGCCCACGACGCCGAGCGGGTCGCGGTAGACGCGGTCTTCCTTGCCGGGGATGTCCGAATCCAGGATCTGTCCGTGGACCCGGTGCGGGTAGGACGCCGCTTCACGGGTGATGCCGATTGCGGAGTCGATCTCGATTGCTGCCTTGACGGCGGTGCTGCCGGATTCGGCGGCGAGCCAGGCGGCGATTTCCTCGCGCCGTTCATCCAGGATTTCCGCGGCGCGTTCCAGGATGCGGCGTCGTTCTCCGGGGGGAGTCGCTGCCCAGCCTGGCTGGGCGTCCCGGGCGCTTTCATACGCGTCGTTGAGGTCTTCGATGGAGGCCAGCGGCAGGCTCAGGAGTTCTTCGCCCGTGAACGGATTCGTGTCCGGCATGGTCTTGGACGAGCGGCCTTCGCGCCACTGTCCGGCGATGAACTGCTTGGCCGGGATCCATCCGGATGCTGCTGGGTTGGCGGTGGTCATGGGCGTTCTCCTTTGTGTGGGTCACGTTTCTGACGATGGTGAGTACAACCAGTAAGGGTGCTGAGTTGTTCCGTGTTTTGGCTGGGAATCTCGGTTGCGTTGCTGGGGCTGACCCCGGCGCCTCGTAGATATTGCCGTCCCACCACCGACAGTCCTAGCATCGAGCGCACTGCAGTACCCGCGCCCAAGAGCGTCCTATCCGTATCGCGTGATCAAGGAGTAAACAATGGCGCACGTAGACATTGTCGGAAGCGGGAACATGGCCCGGGGCCTGGCGACTCGGCTGCTGCACGGACGCACGGACGTCCGGATCATCGGCCGCAACGCTGACCAGACGGCGGAACTCGTGGAATCCCTCGGTGCAGGGGCCTCCTCGGCTCCGGCGGGCAGCCCGTTCACGGCAGAGGTGGTGATCCTTGCGGTTCCGCACGGCTCCGTGGCGGAAATTATCCGAGAGAACGGGGAATCCCTGGCCGGCAAGGTGGTGGTAGATATCAGCAACCCGGTCGATTTCTCCACCATGGACCGGCTCACCACCCCCGCCGGCACGTCGGCCGCGGAGGAAATCGCGGCGCTGCTGGAAGGCCGGGCCGACGTCGTAAAGGCCTTCAACACCACCTTCGCCAAGACCCTAATCGAGGGATCGGTGGCCGACCTGCCGCTGGACGTTTTCGTGGCGGGGGATTCCGAAAGCGCCAAACTGCAGGTCACCGAAATCATTGCCCGATCCGGCATGCGGCCCATCGACACGGGCCCGCTGCACTGGGCCCGCCAGCTCGAGTCCATGATGCCCCTGATGATGGCGCTGCAGGTCAACCCGGAACATGAACGCTTTGACTGGGATACGGCGCTGAAGATCCTGCCCTAGCGGCTCTTCCACGTCCTTGGCTGGCAGACGCCAGCGCGCATCCGGACCACGGACTCAGGCCGGGCCGTCGGCGTACAAGCTCCGCATGATCCCGCGGTAGGCCGCCAGGATGGCAGCTTCGCTCTCCGGAGTCGCTCCGCCAAGCGGCGCAATGACTGGATCGGCAAGTTCACCCAGGCGTGTCCAAAGCCCATCGGCGTCGTACACCCCCGGAGGCAGACGAAGGAACCAGACGTACCCCGGCGGAACCGGCGGAATTCCGGCCTGGGCAAGAGCGCCGTCGTTGAGCTCGATAATGTCCTGCTCGAAGTCCTCGTCCAGAACCTCCGACGTTCCAACAGCCTCCTGCAGTGAACCGCTGCGGCGGCGCAGCAGGTCGGGCCCGGCTGCGTAGGCGATCAGGAAATGCCGGGAGCTATAGGGCAGCTGGATGTAGCCGGAGATATCCTCCGCAACCGGTACTTCATCCCACAGCTCCATGATGTCTCCCGATGTCGGAGAACGGCCGCTCCCGTCAGGCGCGGCCTGGTGGGTCCCACCATAGCTGCGGACAGCGGCCCGAGTGAGCTGTCAGCGTCGCGACCTGGGTGCGCCGAGTGGATGCCCCGCTTCCCACCCGTAGTTACGCCTGATCATGGTGGGGTCACATGCGTCTCACCCGTAACGACGGCCTGGGAGTCTTCGATGTTGATCGGAGGCGTGGCTCAACTCTCGGGGAGATGCCGCTGCTTTGGGCGTCTTCACTGAAACCTTCGTGCAGTAAACGTCTTTTTGAGCCGGCCAAAACGACGCCAGCTCACCGAGGGTTTCGCAAGAGTGGAGCATAACGACGTTAACTCGCCGAAGGTTTCGGCACACCGGGCCGAGACGACCGGATAAACGGGTAGGTCAGTCGCGAGTCCGGTGCAGCCAAAGGGAACCGGGCCGTGAGCTGGAAACGATTCTGGGCCATCATGGCCGTCTGCCTGGCCCTTATGGTGCTGGCGGTATTTCTCATGCTCGACGGCGGCGACATTAATGACCCGGAGTTTATGTGCAGGTTCGGTATGGGCCGCAGGTCGTGGGTGTGCGACTAGCGTCTGTTCACAGCAATCGGCCCGCACCCCGAAGACGGGGTGCGGGCCGATTGCTGTGAACGAGGGAGTCCGGTGTCCTAGGCGGCCGGGACAACCTTCAGCGCAGAGTTCCACTGGTACGCGGGAAGCTCCTCGTTGGCGGAGAGGAGGATGTGCAGGAAGCCCATGTGCTCGAGCTGGCGGGCACGGCGCTGGGGGCCGACGACGACGGGATTCAGCCCGGCTGCGGAGGCGAACCCGACCACGGCCTGGGTGGCAGCGGCGTCGTCCCCGGCGATGAGGACATCCAGCGGATGTCCGGCCACGGTTCCGTCCGAGAGAGTGGCGGCGAAGGTCGTGTTGAAGGCCTTGACCACCTTCGCGCCGGTAACCTTCTGCAGCTCCTCGGCCGCGGAGCTGTCAGCGGGAACCGTCAGTGAATCGAACGTTGCGAAATCCGCGGGGTTGGTGATGTCCACGTACACCCTGCCGGTCAGAGCATCGCCGTACTGCTCCACGATGGCCCGGGAGGCATCAAAATAGACCGCCGGAATGACCAGGGCGCCGGTGAGCTGGTCACCCAGCGTGCCGGTGGTGAAGTTCCCGCCCAGTTCGGCTGCGAGCGCGTCGGCCTTCGCCTTGTCCTCGTGGGCAAGGAGCTGGACCGAACGTCCCGCTGCCACTGCGCGGGCGGCCAGTCCGCGGGCCATGTTGCCGGTGCCGATGATGGTCAGATCAGTCATTGTCTTTTTCCTTCTGAAGATGGGGAAACGGAAAGCCACGTGAATCTTTTCGAGTAGGGGCGGGGCGGTAACCAAAGCGCTGAACACTTGAAGCTTCAACCACTATGGCACAACTTTATTGAAGCTTCAAGTGTTCAGAAATCCTAGCCACCTAGTGAAATTGCTGTTTTACTAGGTGGCAATAGTCAGGCGACGGAAAGCAGCATCATGGCTGAGACAGCAAAGGCGGACAGCACCACCCGGACGGTGGAACGGGCTCTGTCCCTGCTCAGCGTGGTGTGCCGCCAGGGGGCTGTGACGCAGTCCGAGGCAGCGAAGGCCGCAGGCCTGTCCACCAGCACCGCCCTGCGCCTGCTGCGCACCCTGGAAGGAACGGATTTCCTGCGCCGGGAAGAGAGCGGAATCTACCGTCCCGGACCGGCAATCGTGCAGCTCGGCGTGCTTGCCCTCAGCTCAGAATCCCTGATTTCCACCTACCGCTCCGCCATGGACCGGATCGTCGAGCAGACGGGTGAATCCACTTACCTGAGCATTCCGGCGGCCGGCGGACACGGGCTCTACATCGCCATTGCCGAAGGCACCCAGTCCGTCCGCCACGCCAACTGGGTCGGCCGCCGTTTTCAGCTCGAGGGAAGCGCCGCGGGCAAGGCAATGGCGGACGGTACCGATGCCTCCGCCGGTACGGACTGGCAGGGCTGTGCCGTGGTGAGCGACGGCGTCGAACCGGACATCACTGCGATCGCCGTGCCGCTGACCGCCGGCGGAAAAGCCGTCGCCGCCATGAGCGTTGTGGTTCCCAGCTACCGGGTCACCCCGGCACGGCTCAAGGACATCTGCCGCGCCCTGACCGAAGCAACCAGCGCAGTCCACGCCCCCGGCTAACCGCATGACCGTATAACCAACAAACCCAGACCCTGCCGACGATGAAGACGGAGAACCAGATGACCCAGAACCCCACCCCGCGCACCGTCCGCGCGCCGCGCGGCACGGAACTGAACGCCAAAAGCTGGCAGACCGAAGCCCCGCTGCGGATGCTGATGAACAACCTGGATCCGGAGGTCGCCGAGCGTCCCGAGGACCTGGTGGTCTACGGCGGCACCGGCAAGGCGGCCCGGAACTGGGAGTCCTTCGACGCGATCATCCGCACACTGGAAACGCTCGACGACGACGAAACCCTCCTGGTCCAGTCCGGCAAGCCGGTGGGGGTGTTCCGCACGAACGAATGGGCGCCGCGGGTGCTGATCGCCAACTCGAACCTGGTGGGGGACTGGTCCACCTGGCCCGAGTTCCGCCGGCTGGAGGCCGAAGGCCTGACCATGTACGGGCAGATGACTGCCGGATCCTGGATCTACATCGGCACCCAGGGCATCCTGCAGGGCACCTACGAAACCTTCGCCGCCATCGCCAACAAAAGGTTCGGCGGTTCCCTGGCCGGTACTGCCACGCTCACCGGCGGCTGCGGCGGCATGGGCGGTGCCCAGCCGCTGGCGGTCACCCTCAACGGGGGAGCGGTGCTGATTGTCGACGTCGACGAGTCCCGGCTGCGGCGCCGGGCCGCCAAACGCTACCTGGACGACGTCGAAACGGACCTCGATGCGGCCCTCGCCAAGGTCATGGCAGCCAAGGCGGAGGGACGGGCACTTTCCGTTGGGCTGGTTGGCAACGCCGCTGAAGTCTTCCCCGAACTGCTCCGCCGCCGGAACACAGGCGAAGGCGCGGACTTCGACATCGTCACCGACCAGACCTCCGCCCACGACCCGCTCAGCTACCTGCCCGAGGGCATTGCGGTCCAGGACTGGCACCGCGAAGCCGAAGCCGATCCGGAGGGCTTCACCAAAAAGGCCCAGGCATCCATGGCCCGCCATGTGGAAGCCATGGTCGGTTTCCAGGACGCCGGCGCCGAGGTGTTCGACTACGGCAACTCCATCCGCGACGAAGCCCGCCAGGGCGGCTATGACCGGGCCTTCGACTTCCCCGGTTTTGTCCCCGCCTACATCCGGCCGCTGTTCTGCGAAGGCATGGGCCCGTTCCGCTGGGTGGCGCTCTCCGGAGACCCGGCGGACATCGCCGTCACCGACGCCGCCCTGAAGGAGCTCTTCCCCGACAAGGAGCACCTGCACCGCTGGCTGGACGCCGCCGCCGAACACGTCGAGTTCGAAGGCCTGCCCGCCCGCATCTGCTGGCTGGGCTACGGGGAACGCGCGCAGGCCGGACTGCTGTTCAACCGGCTCGTCGCCGAGGGGAAGGTGTCCGCTCCGATCGTGATCGGCCGGGACCATCTGGACTCCGGCTCCGTTGCCTCCCCGTACCGGGAAACCGAGGGCATGCGGGACGGCTCCGACGCGATCGCCGACTGGCCGCTGCTGAACGCCCTGCTCAACACCTCCTCGGGCGCCACCTGGGTCTCCATCCACCACGGCGGAGGGGTTGGCATCGGCCGGTCCCTGCACGCCGGGCAGGTCTCCGTGGCAGACGGCACCGAACTGGCCGCCCGCAAACTCGAGCGCCTGCTCACCAACGATCCCGGCACCGGCGTCATGCGCCACGTCGACGCCGGCTACGACGAGGCAGCACAGGTCGCCCAAGAACGCGGCGTGCGCATTCCCATGGCCGAATAAGTCCCGCGCAAAGCACGAACCAGCACCACCGATCCAACCCGGCAAGGACACCAGCATGGCAGCAGTTACCACCCTCCTCGACGCGATCTCAGGCATCGGCCGCGACCCGGTGCGCGGCGGCTACACCCGCCCGGTGTTCTCCACCGCGGAGACCGAGCTGCGCGCCTGGTTCACCACCGAAGCCGAAGCCCGCGGCCTCGCCGTGGAGACCGACCGCAACGGCATCCTCTGGGCCTGGTGGGGAGAGCCGCAGAAAGGTGCGCTGGTTACCGGCAGCCATCTGGACTCTGTTCCCGGGGGAGGGGCCTTCGACGGTCCGCTCGGCATCGCCGCCGCGCTTGCCGCCGTCGACGTCCTGAAAGAGCGCGGCGTGCAGCCGGGCCGCTCCCTGGCCATCACCGTCTTTCCCGAGGAAGAAGGCTCACGCTTCGGCGTCGCCTGCCTGGGCTCACGGCTGCTGACCGGCGCGATCGACCCGGACAAGGCACGGAACCTGCGCGACGACGCCGGCACCACCTTCGCCGACGCCGCCCGCGCCGCCGGGCTGGACCCGGCACACCTGGGGCGGGACGAAAAAGCGCTGGCCCGGATCGGCGACTTCGTGGAACTGCACGTGGAACAGGGCCGCGGACTCGGCGAGGACGGCCCCGCCGTCGCCGTCGGCAGTTCAATCCTTGGCCACGGCCGCTGGAAGCTCACCGTGCACGGGCAGGGCAACCACGCGGGCACCACGCTGATGGAGGACCGGGCGGACCCCATGGTAGCGGCCGCGCAGATCATCACCGCCGTGCAGCAGGCCGCGTCCGCGCAGCCCGGCGCCCGGGCGACCGTGGGCCGGATCCAGGCTATTCCGGGCGGTACCAACGTCATCGCCTCCCGGGTGGAACTCTGGCTGGACGCCCGGCACGAGGAGGACGCAGTCACCGCCGCGCTGGTGGAAACCATCCACGGCAAGGCGCAGAAGATTGCCGCGTTCGAAGGCTGCTCCGTCACCCTGTCGCAGGAATCCTTCAGCCCCACCACCAGCTTCGATCCGCAGCTGCAGCGCCAGCTCCAGCTGGCCCTGCCGCAGGCTCCCGTCCTGACCACCGGTGCCGGGCACGACGCCGGGATCCTCGCCGGGCATGTCCCCGCGGGCATGGTCTTTGTCCGGAACCCCAGCGGCATCTCCCACTCCCCGGAGGAGTACGTGGAAGACGCCGACGCCGACTACTCGGCGCAGGCACTCGCAGACGTCCTGGAGGGACTGCTGTGAGAACAGGAGTGTGGTGCGAACGGGCGCTGCGGAACGGTCAGGTTGAAACCGGTGTCCGTCTGAGCGTCGACTCCGCGGGCATCGTCGCAGCCGTGGAAACCGGCACGCAGCCGAGACCGGGGGACCTGGTACTGGACGGCGTCGTGGTTCCTGCGGCGTCCAACGCGCACTCGCATGCCTTCCACCGGGTGCTGCGCGGCCGCACCCACACCGGCGGCGCGGACAGCTTTTGGTCCTGGCGGCAGGGAATGTACCAGGCCGCGGCAGCGCTCACCCCGGAGCTGTACGAAGAGTTGGCCACCGCCGTCTACGCCGAAATGGTCACCGCGGGCTACACCTCCGTCGCCGAATTCCACTACGTGCACCACCGCCCGGACGGCTCGCCGTACCCCGGGCATGCCATGGAACTGGCCCTGGGCCGCGCCGCGCAGGCCGCCGGTATCCGGCTCACCCTGCTGGACACCTGCTACCTCGCGGGCGGCTTCAACGAACCGCTCGCCGACGGGCAGCTCCGTTTCAGTGACGGAAGCGCCGGCGCCTGGCTGGACCGGCTCAAGGACCTGCGGCATAGCTTTGAAGCCGAGTTCGATCCGGCGTACGTGTCTGTCGGTGCGGCCCTGCACTCGGTCCGGGCGGTGCCCGAAGACGCGCTGCAGGCCATCGCTGCCGGGCTGGATCCGGACCTGCCCCTGCACATCCACGTCTCCGAACAGCCCGCGGAGAACCGGGACTGCCTCGCCGCCACGGGACTGACCCCCGTCCAGCTGCTGCACCGGCACGGCCTGCTGGGCCCCCGCCTGGCCGCCGTCCATGCCACGCACCTGACCCCGGAGGACATTCAGCTGCTCGGGGACGCCGGTGCAACGGTGGTGATGTGTCCGAGCACCGAAGCGGACCTGGCCGACGGAATCGGCCCGGCCGCAGCGCTGGCGGACGCCGGGGCGCGGATCGCGCTCGGCTCGGACCAGCACGCCATCATCGATCCCTGGCTGGAAATGCGGGCACTCGAACACGGTGAACGCCTGGCATCGGGTACCAGGGGACGGTTCGCTCCCGCCGACCTGCACCGGGCAGTCTCTGACGCCGGCGCTGCCGCGCAGGGACGCCGGGCGCCCGGGTTCGCGCCGGGCACCTCCTGCGACCTGATGTCCGTTGACCCCGCCAGCACGCGGACCGCAGGCTCCGACCCGGCCCAGCTGGCACTGGCTGCCACCGCGCAGGACGTCACCGCCGTCGTCGTCGGGGGCACCCTCGCCGCGGAACGGGGCAGGCACCTGCGCCTGGGTGACCCGGGCACCCTCCTGGCCTCTGCCGCCGCAAAACTCGACGCGGCCGTCCGGGAAGGCCAGCCATGAGCAAATCCCTGCTGATCACCAACATCGGCGAGCTGTCCACCATGGACCCCGCCCGCGGATCCGAGGCCGTGATCGAGCGTGCCGCCGTCGTGCTCGAAGGTGAGCGCATCGCCTGGCTTGGCCCGGCGGCCCAGGCTCCCGCGGCAGATGAAGCGCACGACGCCGGCGGGCGGGCAGCGCTGCCCGGCTGGGTGGACTCCCACACCCACCTGGTGTTCGCCGGGGACCGCAGTGCAGAGTTCGCCGCCCGGATGGCCGGGGAAAGCTACAGCGCCGGCGGCATCGCCGTAACCACGGAAGCGACCCGCAGCGCAGGGGACTACGACCTCACCCGGCTGCTGCTGGCCCGCCGCGCCGAAGCCGCCGCCGGGGGAACCACCTGGCTTGAAACCAAGACCGGCTACGGGCTGGACGTGGAGCAGGAGGCACGCAGCGCCCGGATCGCCTCCAGCGTGGTGGACGACGTGACCTACCTGGGCGCGCACCTGGTTCCGGGCGGGATGTCCGCCGAGGAATACACGGACCTGGTCTGCGGGCCGATGCTGGCTGGTGTGCTGCCCTACGTGCAGTGGGCAGACGTGTTCTGCGAGCGCGGCGCCTTCACCGAGGAGCAGTCCCGCCGGGTGCTCGCCGCGTGCCGGGACGCCGGGCTGGGACTGCGGGTGCACGGAAACCAGCTGGGCCCGGGAGCCGGAGTGCAGCTGGCCGTCGAGTTTGGTGCCGCGAGCGTGGACCACGTGAACTACCTTTCCCCCGGCGACGTCCAGGCGCTCGCGGGCAGCTGGGAGGGCTGGAACCGGGACGCCGGGACCGGGACGCCGGGAACGGTTGCCACCTGCCTGCCGGCCTGCGACCTGTCCACCCGGCAGCCGCTGGCTCCGGGCCGGGAACTGCTGGACGCCGGCGTCGAAATTGCCCTGGCCTCGAACTGCAACCCCGGCACGTCCTACACCACGTCCATGGCGTTCTGCGTTACGACGGCGGTGCTGCAGATGGGGCTCAGCGTTGCCGAAGCTGTCCGGGCCGCGACGTACGGAGGAGCGCTGGCCCTGCGCCGGAATACGGGCCTGGACGAGGACGGGAAACGCGCGGTGGGATCGATCGCCGTCGGACACCGTGCGGACATCCACCTGCTCAACGCGCCGTCGTCCGCCTACCTTGCCTACCGTCCCGGCATGCCGCTCACTGCTGCGGTGTGGCGGGCTGGGGAACGGGTCGCCTAGACCTGGGGGCAAGCGGGGGACAGGAGCCGGGAATCCGGTTCCTCCTATGGACTGGTCTCCGGGGCGGACCTACGATACTAGGCACACTGGCCTGCGTCCGGCGGGGTTGGTGAAGGGCTGAACCTCCTGCGGACCCTAGGCGGCGCTGATGTCTACGTTGAAGTACGAAGAAGGAACGACAGTCCCTCCGCGCGTAGTACCCGTCTCCCGGGGGCGCGTCGTGGTCGAGTGGCTCACCACTACCGACCACAAGAAGGTTGGCTACCTGTATCTGATCACGTCCTTCATCTTCTTCTGCCTGGCCGGAGTGATGGCCCTGGTGATCCGGGCTGAGCTTTTCCAGCCGGGACTGGAAATCGTTTCCTCCCGCGAGCAGTACAACCAGCTGTTCACCATGCACGGGACCCTGATGCTGCTGATGTTCGCCACCCCGCTCTTCGCGGGTTTCGCGAACGTGATGATGCCGCTGCAGATCGGTGCGCCGGACGTCGCCTTTCCGCGGCTCAACGCGCTGGCGTACTGGTTCTTCCTCTTCGGTTCCCTTATTGCCATTGGCGGGTTCCTCACCCCGCAGGGTGCGGCGTCGTTCGGCTGGACGGCCTACGCGCCGCTGTCCAACACCACATTCTCGCCCGGAGTCGGCGGTGATTTATGGGTCTTTGGGCTCGCACTGTCCGGGTTCGGCACCATCCTGGGCTCGGTCAATTTCGTCACCACGATCATCTGCATGCGCGCCCCGGGCATGACCATGTGGCGGATGCCCATCTTCACCTGGAACACCCTGGTGACGGCCATCCTGGTGCTGATGGCCTTCCCGCCGCTGGCCGCGGCACTGTTCGCGCTCGGTGCGGACCGGAGGTTCGACGCCCACATCTTCGACCCGGAGAACGGCGGGGCCATTCTCTGGCAGCACCTGTTCTGGTTCTTCGGCCACCCGGAGGTCTACATCATTGCCCTGCCGTTCTTCGGCATCATCTCGGAGATCCTGCCGGTGTTCAGCCGAAAACCGATCTTCGGCTACAAGGGCCTGGTCTTCGCCACTATCGCCATCGCCGGGTTGTCCATGACCGTCTGGGCGCACCACATGTATGTCACCGGGCAGGTGTTCCTGCCGTTCTTCGCCATCATGACCATGCTGATTGCGGTTCCCACGGGCGTGAAGTTCTTCAATTGGATCGGCACCATGTGGCGGGGGTCGATAACGTTCGAGACGCCCATGATGTGGGCGCTGGGCTTTATGATCACGTTCCTGTTCGGCGGGCTGACCGGCATCATCCTGTCCTCCCCGCCGCTGGACTTCCACGTGTCCGACACGTACTTCGTGGTGGCCCACTTCCACTACGTGGTCTTTGGCACGGTGGTGTTCGCGATGTTCGGCGGGTTCTACTTCTGGTGGCCCAAATGGACCGGCAAGATGCTCAATGAACGCCTGGGCAAGATCCACTTCTGGCTGCTGTTCCTGGGCTTCCATATGACCTTCATGATCCAGCACTGGCTGGGTGTGCTGGGCATGCCGCGGCGCTACGCGGACTACCTGGTGGAAGACAACTTCACCCGTATGAACCAGCTCTCCACCATTGGCTCGATGATCCTGGGGATCTCCCTCATTCCGTTCTTCTGGAACGTGTACATCACCTGGCGCCGCGGCAAGAAGGTGGAGGTGGATGACCCGTGGGGCTTCGGTGCTTCGCTTGAGTGGGCGACTTCCTGCCCGCCGCCGCGGCACAACTTCACCTCACTGCCGCGGATCCGGTCCGAACGGCCGGCGCTGGACCTGCACCATCCGGAGCTCAAGCCGCGGGCCAACGAGAAGAGCGATTCCCCCGTGGCCAGCGTGCTCGGTGCAGCGGACATGGGTTCGGAGGACCCGAAGAATCCGGATCCCAGGCAGTAGGTCCCGCCGCCGGCGTTATGCCGGCGGCGGGACCTACTGCCTCATCCGGTCCGCGAGATCGGCGGGGTGGGTCGCGGGCCACCAGTAGCCGGCGTCGACGGCGGTGAACCGGACCTGCGGTGCGAACTCCTCCACACCCTGGTTCAGGGCCGGGGAGAGGAAGGGATCGTCCAGCGGCACAATGACGTCCACGGGTATCTCGACGGTCCCCGTGACCACGGACTGACCGGGGGAAACGAGGTTCGCCCGGTACAGGGCCAGTCCGCGCTGCGGATTCCGCCCGGCGGGCCTGCCCTGGGTCCGCTCGTACAGCCGCGATCCCGCGAGCGAAAAGAACAGTTCCGGTAGTACCGGGATCTAGAACGCCGCCACGTAGGAACTGCGCAGGCACTGCTGGGCGGCGTCGAGCCAGCGGCCCGGTGTCCGCAGCCGCTGGGCGAACCAGCGGCGGAAGTGCTGCAGGTCCGGCCCCGAGATGCTGAGGTACCGCGATAGCCGGGACTGTGCCCGCGGATCGCGCGCAGCGGCCCAGCCCTGTACGGATCCCCAGTCGTGGCCCACCAGCTGGACCGGCCCGGCAGCAGCTGCTGCCAGGACCGCGTACAGATCATCGACCAGCAGCGGGAGGCGGAAGTTGGCCAGCGCGGTTTCCTGGACCGTGGACAGTCCTGCGTCACGGGTGTCGTAGGCAATCACGTGGTGGTCTGGGGCCAGCAGCGCAATGACGCCGGCAAAAACGGTGTGGTCATCGGGATATCCGTGGACGAGCAGGACCTCGGGCACGCCGGGTCCCGGTTCCGGGCCGTACTCGTACACCGCGAGCTGGGCACCGTGCCCGCTCACCCAGCGCCGCCGTTCGGTGGAGTGCAGCGGAGCGGGGGCAGGCTGGCGGGTTCCCAGGAGGGTCACTGTCCGGTTCCTTCCGGTTGCTTTCATCCGGTCGTCTTCATCCGTTCACGGCCGGGGCGACCGCGTGGCGGCCAGCCTACCGTCCGGACGCAACGCACTTCCAGCACCCGGCCAGCCCGCCGCCTGCTCCGGTTTAATGTGCGGCGCCGCCCGGACCACGTGGTCCGGACGGCGCCGCTTCCTTACTGCTCAGCCGGTGCGGACTAACCGCGGCCGAGGGTGCAGATCAGGTACCGTGCATAATCCACCGCGTACTTGAGCCAGCCCCGGACGTCCCACCAGTTCTTCGGCGGGACGGGACGGACACAGGTGGGCTGCTCCGGTGCGGGATCAATGGTGACCGGAATCGTCACCGTGGTTCCTGAAGGATCCGCGGTGAGAACCAGCGAGCCGCTGCCGGAGGCCGACCCCGGAATGGCGGCGGTGACGCTGGCCGCGCCGGCACTGACCGGTACGGAGCCCAGCGCGGTTGCAGTGCCGCCCGCAGGTACCCAGCTGACGGCCAGCGTGGTGTTGGCCGGGCTGCCCAGTGAGGTCAGATCCAGCTTGTCCACCGTGAACGAGACGCTGGTGCCGGCCTTGGCAGTGGCCGGGGCTCCCTTGACAATGACGCCCTGGCGGGCGAAATCGGGAGAGACCGGGCTGCTGGCCTGCAGGTAGCTGATCCAGGCATCCCGGTCGATCAGGCCGGAGTCACGGGTGTCCGTGCCTTGGGCGAAGGTGGAGAAGTTGTCTCCGCCCTGGGCCAGGAAGCTGAACGTACCCACGCGGTAGGCCCGGTTGGGGTCCAGGGCTGCGCCGTTGACGGTGACCGACTGGATCCTGGAGCCGCGTGCCTGGTCCGGATCGTAGGTATAGGTCACGTTGTCGGATAGGCCCAGGGCCAGGAATGCCCGGGAGCTTCCGTCCGGCTGCCACTGTTCCTCCAGCACCGACTTCAGCTGCGCGCCGGTGAGCGTGGTGGTCCACAGGTTGTTCACGAACGGCAGCACGGCATTGGCTTCGGCGTAGGTGATCACGCCGTCCTCGCCGTAGTACAGCTCGGCGCGGAGTCCGCCCGGGTTGACGACGCCGATTTCGGCACCGCCGCGTTCGGGGGAGCCGAGGGAGGAGAGCAGCGAGTCGGCCACCAGGTTGCCCAGGGTGGATTCGTTGCCGCGGTCGTCGCGGGAGGTTCCGGCGAAGGCCGTGGTGATGTCAGCCGTCACCGAGCCGATCGGCTGGTTGCCGACCTCAGCCGCGAACGCGAGGGCGGCGTCGACAATCCGCTTGACCTCGGCGACTGCTGGGTAGGCGGACACCAGGTCCGCCGCGGGCGTGGTGGTACGGGCCACGTTGCCTGCGGAGTAGGAGAGAACTTCGTCCGTTTCGGCGTTGTACTGCAGATCGATCTGGCCGATGAACTCGCCGTAGGAGCCGGTCTGGACAACAGGACGGGTCTTGCCGTCCACGCCCGGAACCGGTGCATCCCACGCGTACTGCTTGTGCGTGTGGCCGGTGTAGATGGCGTCCACCAGTGCGCTGGTTTCCGTCACGATCTCCGCGAAGGCACCGCCGCCGGCAATCTCTTCCTCCAAGGTGGCGCCGTCGGGCGTTCCCGAGCCGGCACCTTCGTGGTATTCGGCGATGATGACGTCCGCCAGGCCCTCTGCTTCCAGGCGTTCAGCGACGCGGTTCACGGCGTCCACCGGGTCGCCGAACTCCAGGGTGGAGATGCCGCCGGGGGAGACCAGCGTGCCGGTCTCCTCAGTGACGGCACCGATCACGGCCACCTGAACGCCGTTGACGTCCAGGATGGTGTACTCCGGCAGCGCCGGGGTGGTGGTTCCCTTGAGGTAGACGTTGGCGCCCAGGTACTCGAAGTCCGCGGCGGGGACCACACGGTCCGTGAGGTCCGCGAATCCGCCGTCGAACTCATGGTTGCCCACTGCGGAGGCCCGCAGGCCCAGCGCGTTCAGGACGTCGATGGTCGGCTGGTCCTGCTGCACCGAGGAGGCGAACAGGGAGGCGCCGATGTTGTCGCCGGCGGAGAGTAACAGCGAGCTGCCCTCCGGTGCGGCGGCCTTGAGCTGCTCAACGGTTCCGGCGAAGTTGACGGTGTTGGCGTCAATGCGACCGTGGAAATCGTTGATGTTGAGCAGGTTCAGGTCTGTTACCTCGGCTTCGGCCGGGGTCAGGTCCATTCCTACGATGATTGGATCGTGGTCCGAGGACCGGTAGGGATTCGGTGCGTAGTAGTCGTTGACGTTGTAGTTGTACCGGCTGTATTCAAGGGCCACCGACTCAACCGAGTTGATGTTCCAGATGTCGGTTCCGGTCACGTCCTCGGCTGCCGCGGGCGACGCCAGGATGTGGTCCAGGGATCCGACCAGGCCGCTGAAGGCGTAGGAGTGCTTGCCGGTCGCCTTGCCCAGGTTCAGGTAGCCCGCTTCGGCGAAGACCTGCATGGGGTCTTCTGCTGCATAGGAGTTGAAGTCACCCAGCAGGAAGACCCGCTCGGTTCCGGCGTCCTCCGCTACGGAGTCAGCGAAGGCGGCCACGGCCTGTGCCTGGCGGACGCGGTCAGCGTTCCAGCCGCCCTGCCCGTTGTCGGCGTTCTCGCCGCTGGACGGTGCCGAGCCCTTGGACTTGAAGTGGTTCGCGATTGCCACGAAGCTCTCGCTGTCTTCCCCGCCGGCCGGCTTGAAGGCCTGGGCCAGGGGTTCGCGGGCGTTGGAGAAGACGCTCTCGTCGTTCAGGATCACCGAGTCGCCCACCGGTTCGGCGGCAGCGGTCCGGTAGATAAACGCCGTGCGGATCACGTCTTCGTCGTCGGGCAGTGCCGCGGGGGAGCGGACGTAGTCCCAGGTTCCCGGTGCATCAGCGTTCAGGGCCTCGGTGAGCCGGGCCAGGGCGGTATCCCGGTCCTGTCCCAGTTCGGCCGAGTTTTCGATTTCCATGAGGCCAACGACGTCGGCGCCCAGGGCGTTGATCGCGGCGACGATTTTCGCCTGCTGGCGTTCAAGATTCGCGTCGTTGGCAGCGCCGCGGGCGTCACAGCCGCCGCGGACGGTGACCGGGGCGCCGGAGCGGTCGTTGTAGTAGGTGCAGCCGGAGAGGTCATCGCCCGTGGTGCTGAAGTAGTTCAGCACGTTGAAGGAGGCGAGCTTCAGGTTGCCGCCCACGCTCTGCGGTGCCGGGGTGCGGGTGTTTTCGAACGACGCCGGCTGCACGGTTTCCGCGTTGGCGGGAGTCAGTTCGGTCAGCGGCTGGAACTTCCAGGCGCTGTTGCGGAAGTCCAGGATCACGTTGGTGGTGAATTCCGCCGGAGACCCGATCCGCACCGGGTCGGTGGAGGTCAGGTACGGAAGCGGCGTGGACTGGTTGGCGGCGGAGAGGAAATTGGTGGTGGCGCCGTCGTCGAGCTTTACCGCCTTTGCCGCATTGGCGGCGACAACCGCCGCATGTTCCGGGGTGCCCACCGGCGCGACGGCGGTGGGCTGCACCAGCGTCTCGGTGCCGGCCGCGAGGCCGATCTCGGCGTACTGGTTCAGGGTGTAGTTGTCCGTGACGGTGAACTCGCCCTGCGGTGCCAGCAGCATGCCCTCGAGGGTCTCCCGTTCGGCATCCGTGGCAGGCCAGGCGACCGTGGCGGGCTTGACCTCTTCAGCTGCTTCGCTGAGCTTGGTCATGCTGCCCGCGGGTACGGTCAGCTGGGTCAGGCCGAAGTATTCGCCGACGGTTCCGGTGACCTCCACATAGTCGCCGACGGCGACCTGGCCGACGGTGGCCGCGGAGAAAACGAAGATGCCGTCAGAAGCAGTGTGGGTGGCCGGATCCAGTTCGCCGCCGGTTCCCGGGGTCTGGATGTAGTAGCCGTTGAAGCCGCCGGTGGGATACGCGGCGGTGACCTTGCCGCGGGTGGTGACGTTCTGGCCGACCAGCGGGCTTGCTTCTCCGGTGCCCTGAATCTCTGCGATTGCTACCGTTCCGGCCGGGGGATCAGTGGGCTCGGGGTCGGTCGGTTCGGGATCGGTGGGCTCAGGGTCCGGTACGGTTCCCGTTCCGGTGGTGTTCGTCGGGGTGACGGAGGCGCTGAGCGTGAAGTCCGCAGCGTTGTTGTCGGTGTCCGCGAATCCGGTGCGGTTCAGGGACTTCGGATCGGAGTTGCCGGCCGGCGCGGCCGCCGGGGCAGTCTCGAAGGTGTTGGAGGTGCCGTAACCGAGCAGGTCCACGACGCCGGGCTGGTCCGTTACGGAACCGGCCGGCAGCGGGTTGACCGCGGTGGCCTGGTTGGCGAGCACCAGGGTGCCGGAGGCACCGGAGAAGCTTGCACCGATCGTTGCGTCGGCTGCCGGCAGGGCAACACCAGTGGTGCCGTTGCTGGCGCCCTGGATGAGGTAGTAGCCACCGGCCGGAATGCTTCCGGAGAGGCGGCCGATGCCGGTTGGTGCACCCGTGCTGCCTGCGGCACGGTACTGCAGCGACCACCCGTCCAGGCTGACGGCGGCGCTGGTCGGGTTGTACAGCTCAACGAATTTGTTGGTGAACGGGGCGTTGGTGCTTCCCCCGCTCAGGTAGGCCTCGTTAATCACGACGCCGGAAGGCAATTCCTCCGCGTGGGCGGGCAGCGCCGCCAGCGGTCCGGCCAGCAGGCCGGCAGACAGTGCTGTACCCAGCGCTGCCCTCCATCGGGTAAATCTCATGCCTCATTGCTCCTTTGGGGAACGGATGCCGGTGTTGGGGGGCACGCGGTAGTGGCCCTGGTAAGTCGGCAAGGGGTGCGGTGAACTCCTTCTGGATACCACCCCGGGGTGACAGGCATATGAATTCGTCCCCTTTGGCGCCCTAACAGCCGGTAACTATTGACAAACACGGGAAGGGGGCCTAACCGGTTTGGCTAGGCCCCCTTTTTGCGTGAACCGAATCAGACGTTCGAGTTCTTCACCGTGGTGCTGAGCTTCTCGCCGTCCACGCGGTAGACGGTGCAGAGGATTTCGCGGTCATTGCCCAGCGTCCAGGAGGACGGGGTGGGAGTCAGGTAACCAATATCCAGTGCCGAAACGGAGTAATCCGTACCGACGTAGGGCTGGAACTCAGCCAGGCAGAAGTCCTGGGCGGCGGTGTCCACGGCCTCCTCGCCGGGGTACGCTCCGGCCTCCATGTCCTTGGCTGCGTATACCTCGGAATCGTGCGGCTGGGTGCAGGGAAGCACGTCCACGGCTTCGACCTCCTCAGCATCCGGGTCATCAACCAGGCAGTCTCCGACCTTCAGGTCAACGGCGTCTACCGTTTCAGCGGCGATCTCTTCTTCAGCTGCCTCATCGGCTACGGTCTCGGCTTCCGGCGAGGCCGAGGCCGCGGCGGGTGACTCACTGGCCTTTGGTTCGTCCTTGTCCGTGGAGCCCGAGGCTCCGCAGCCTGCGAGTACGAGGGCAAAGGCGGCAGCCGTGATGGCTTTTCCGGCGCGGGCCAGTTCTACCTGGCGGGCGGAATTCATGCGAATAACTCCTTCTGCGGTAATTGGTTTTGGTTCTCCATCCCCCAATGGGCCGGAAACCACCAGAAGAGACTATGGGTGATGCAAGCATGCTTATGAATCGGAGAAGTAACATCCGGGAGCAATATGCATTGGCATTGAAGAGCGCACGCAAAAACGCCCCGGTCCGCAGACCGGGGCGTTTCTTTGCGGGCCGCCGCATCCCTCAGGGACGGGCCGTTTTACCGCGTGAGCGGAAGGTAAGGGATTCGAACCCTTGGTACGGGGTTACCGCACACTGGTTTTCAAGACCAGCTCCATCGGCCGCTCGGACAACCTTCCTCCGCTTAGTAGTCTGGCAGATGAGCGCAGTTCACCAAAATTTTCTCCACTCCCGCAGGAGGCACCATGAAAGCGATCGTCATTACCGAACCCGGCGGACCGGAGGTCCTGGCCCTCCGCGATGTGCCCGCTCCCGTACCTGCCCCCGGCGAAGTCCTAATCGACGTTGCGGCAGCGGGCCTCAACCGGGCGGACGTACTGCAGCGCCAGGGGAACTATCCGGTCCCCCCGGGCGCCCCCGAGTATCCGGGCCTGGAAGTGTCCGGCCGGGTTGCCGCTGTAGGCACCGGTGTCGAAGGGCTGGAAGTGGGAGCCGACGTCGTCGCCCTCCTTTCCGGCGGCGGTTACGCCGAACAGGTGGCCGTCCCGGCAGGACAGGTGCTTCCCGTTCCCCCGGAGATGGACCTGGTAACGGCTGCGGCACTGCCCGAAGTCGCAGCCACCGTTTTCTCCAACCTCTTTATGGCTGCTGGGGTGCGCGAAGGCGAGTATGTGCTGATCCACGGCGGTGCCGGAGGCATCGGCACCATGGCGATCCAGCTGGTCGCTGCGTTTGGCGCAGTGCCCATGGTCACGGCGTCGAGCCCCGGCAAGCTGGAGCTGGCCCGCAGCCTTGGCGCCAAGGTGCTGGTCAACTACAAGGAACAGGACTTCGTTGAGGAGGTCCGAGCCGCCACCAACGGGCACGGTGCCGACGTCATCCTGGATGTCATGGGCGCCAAGTACCTGCAGCGAAACGTCGATGCGCTCGCCGTCGCAGGACGCCTTGTCATCATTGGCCTGCAGGGCGGCACCCGGGCGGAGCTGGACCTTAACGCGCTGATGCGCAAGCGCTGCGCCGTCATGGGCACTACGCTCCGCGCGCGCCCGGAAGAGGAAAAGAGCGCCATTATGGCCGCGGTCGGCGAATATGTCTGGCCGATGCTGAAGGACGGAACCGTCAAGCCGCTGGTGGACCGCACATTCCCGCTGGCTGAGGCGGCTGCCGCGCACGAGTACTTCGACTCGGGCCAGCACACCGGAAAGGTTCTGCTCACGGTCTAGCTGCCGCAGCGCCGCCCGGCGTGTATGTGATCCACATCGCACCGCCGGTGCTACCCTCATGCGCACATCACGCCCTGCTGCTGCAGGGACCACACTGCTGACAAGGGGTAGCACCATGAGTGAAGACAAACGGAGGGGGCCGGACCGTCCGGACCCCGCAGCCGGGGACGCGGACGTCCTCGTCCAGGACCCGGACCTGCCACCGGTAGCCGTCGACGACGACGGCGAAGGCCGCACCGCCTGGACCCCGCTGAAGATCGCCGTCTGGGTAGGCATTGCCCTGCTGGGCGGTGTCAGCTGGACCATGCTGGCGATTGTCCGCGGCGAAACGGTCAACGCCATCTGGTTCGTTTTTGCGGCTGTCTGTACGTACCTGATCGGGTACCGGTTCTACTCGAAGTACATTGAGCGCCACCTGCTCAGGCCCAATGACCGCCGGGCGACACCCGCGGAGTACAAGGCAGACGGCAAGGACTACGCCGCCACCGACCGGCGGGTGCTCTACGGGCACCACTTCGCTGCGATTGCCGGCGCCGGCCCGCTGGTGGGACCGGTGCTGGCCGCCCAGATGGGCTACCTCCCGGGGACCGTCTGGATCATTGTCGGCGTAATCCTCGCCGGCGCCGTGCAGGACTACCTGGTCATGTTCTTCTCCATGCGCCGCGGCGGCCGCTCGCTGGGCCAGATGGCCCGCGAGGAACTCGGCCTGATTGGCGGCACGGCTGCGCTGATCGCCACCCTGACCATCATGATCATCATCGTGGCCATCCTGGCCCTGGTGGTCGTGAATGCCCTCGGCGAGAGCCCGTGGGGCGTCTTCTCCGTGGCCATGACCATCCCGATCGCCCTGTTCATGGGCGTCTACCTGCGCTACCTGCGCCCCGGCAAGGTCAGCGAAGTCTCCATCATCGGATTCGTGCTGCTGATGCTCGCTATCGTCGGCGGCGGCTGGATCGCGGATACCGAATGGGGCGTGGCCATCTTCTCCCTGGACCGCGTCACCATCGCCTGGGGCATCATCATCTACGGCTTCATCGCCGCCGTGCTGCCCGTGTGGCTGCTGCTGGCCCCGCGCGACTACCTCTCCACCTTCATGAAGATCGGCACGATCGTCATGCTCGCTGTCGCCATCATCATCGTCCGCCCGGAGATCAGCGTTCCCGCCTTCAGCGAGTTCGCGTCCCGCGACGACGGCCCGGTGGTCGCCGGACCGCTCTTCCCGTTCCTGTTCGTCACCATTGCCTGCGGCGCCCTGTCCGGCTTCCATGCCCTGATCTCCTCCGGAACCACGCCGAAGATGGTCATGAAGGAGCGCCAGACCCGGTTCATCGGCTACGGCGGCATGCTGATGGAGTCCTTCGTGGCCATCATGGCGCTGGTAGCGGCCATCTCCCTGGACCGCGGCATCTACTTCGCCATGAACTCCTCCGCAGCCGCCACCGGCGGAACGGTGGAGGGCGCCGTCGCCTTCGTCAACTCCCTGGGCCTGGTGGGCGTGAACCTCACCCCTGACATGCTCACCACCCTGGCGTCCGACGTCGGGGAAGAGACGATTGTCTCGCGCACCGGCGGCGCGCCCACGCTGGCAGTCGGTCTGGCGATGATCATGCAGAGCTTCATCGGCGGACCGGCGATGATGGCCTTCTGGTACCACTTCGCCATCATGTTCGAGGCGCTGTTCATCCTCACCGCCGTCGATGCCGGCACCCGCGTCGCCCGCTTTATGCTGCAGGACTCGATTGGGAACTTCGTGCCGAAGTTCCGGGATACGGGGTGGCGCACCGGCGCCTGGATCTGTACGGCGATCATGGTCGCGGGCTGGGGGTCCATCCTGATCATGGGAGTGACAGACCCGCTGGGCGGCATCAACACCCTCTTCCCGCTCTTCGGTATTGCCAACCAGCTGCTGGCCGCCATAGCGCTGGCCATCTGCCTGGCGATCCTGGCCAAGAAGAACGTCTTCAAGTACATCTGGGTGGTGGTGCTGCCGCTGGCTTTCGCCTCCGTCGTCACGATCACGGCCTCGATGTACAAGATCTTCTCCCCGGTGCCGGCCGTGGGTTACTGGGCCCAGCACAATGCCTTCCGCAACGCGCTGGAAGCCGGGGAAACCAGCTTCGGCACGGCCAAGACCGTTGAGGCCATGGAAGCGGTAGTCCGGAACACCTTCGTGCAGGGCGTCCTGTCCATCCTGTTCGTGACCCTGGCGATCATCGTGATCATCACCGCCGTCATCGCCTCGGTCCGGTCCTACCGCTCCGGTGGGGCACCGAGCGCCGAGGACCCCGCCGTGCCGTCGCGGACCTTCGCCCCGGCAGGCTTCCTGGCCACGCCGCAGGAGAAGGAAATCCAGGCACAGTGGGATGCGCTGCCGGAGGACAAAAAACCGGCACCTGCGGGGCATTGATGAGCGCCGTCGTCGGGCAGCTGCGCGGTTTCATCCGTTTCTTCCGCGACGTGATGGGGGAGGACGCGTACCGGAAGTACCAGGCGCACCACGCGGCGTCCGGCTGTGCCTCGCCGCCGCTGACCGAGCGGGAGTTCTGGCGGGACAAGATGGACCGCCAGGACGCCGACCCCTGCGGGCGTTGCTGCTGACCCGGTAACCCCCCCTCCCACCCCATCGAGAGGCCAGTTACGGCTCATTTCAGCCCTGAAAAGAGCCGCAACTGGCCTCTCGGTGGTTAAAGGGGGAGAGGGTTGAGACGGTCGCGGGATGCTGCTTTGCTGGGGGAATGGCAGAAGACAAGGACCTTCCCGACGACCCCCATTTGCGCGAAGACATCAGCCTTCCGCTGCCCGAACCGGATGACGAGGATGAACACCTGGCAGAAGACGCCGGGCTTCCGCGGGATGCCAAGGCCGGCCCCGAGTTTGACGAACACGGCTACACTTCAGGCCAGCTCAACGCCGGGCAGTACGCCGCCGGTCTCAGCCCGAACGGCGAGTACGCCCAAATGCGAGAGGAAGAGCTTGAAAGCGACTGATCCCCGGACCAACCGGCAGCTGGCGTGAGAGCATTAATTCATGACTGAACAGAACGGATCTGCGGGCGTCTCCGGTCCGGAAATACCCGGCGAACCGGGCGGCAGCCGGCCGGAGTCCCCGGACCGGGACGGAACGGACCAGCAGGTCCAGGGCCGGGTCGACGACGGCGGTACGGACCCGCACACCCAGGATTCTGCCGTCGCCCCTGCCGGCACCGGAAAATCAGGCCCCGCGAAACTGAATGAGCTGGTGGACGAACCGGCCAAGGTCATGCGGATCGGAACCATGATCAAGCAGCTGCTCGAAGAGGTCCGGAACGCTCCGCTGGACGACGCCGCACGGAACCGGCTTGCCGAAATCCACGAACGCTCGCTCAAGGAGCTCTACGACGGTCTGGCGCCGGAACTGGTGACCGAACTCGAGCGGATCAACCTGCCCTTCCCCGACGACACAACCCCCACGGATGCTGAGCTGCGGATCGCCCAGGCCCAGCTGGTCGGGTGGCTCGAAGGCCTGTTCCGAGGCATCCAGACGGCAATCGCTGCGCAGCAGACTGCCAACCAGCAGCTGCAGAGCCGGCTCCAGCTCCGCCAGCTTCCGCCGGGCACTGTGCTGGCTCCCGGCGTCGTGATCGGTGAGAACGGCGAGCCGCGGCGAACCGGCACAGCCGCGCAGCCCGGCCAGCAGCCGGGTACCGGCGGACGCGTGGAGCCGCACGCGGGGCCGGGACAGTATTTGTAGTTATCTGTAGAATTTCCGGCAGGATGGCACTTTTCGCAGCAGCCCGTCAGGGGCGCAAGGACGACACCGAACTCGGCAAGGGTGTGTGGCGCCGCGCCCACGACCGGTTCACCCGGGGGCTGGACCGGTACCACCAGATGCTCGAAGGGGTGGAGGACGATGCCCTGTACAACGAGCTGGCACTGGTGGCGAACGATCTGGCGGCGCTCCTTCCGCGGGTGCGGGCGGTCTGTGCCGGAGCCCAGAAACAGCTTCCCAGCGCCGGACAGGACATTCCCGGCGGGCTGATCGCCGTGCACCGGGCGCTTTCCCGCTCAGGCAACTCGCTGGCAGCCGCTGCCGAGGCCGCAGCCATGTCCCGCCTCGAGGGCGAGCGGTGGGGGATTGCCTCGGCCGGCGTCGACAACGTCCGGCGCCGCGCCGCACTGGTGGAAGAAGACGTGGCAGAGGCAGAACGCGTTCTCGCGGCCTCCCGCCCCTAGGCCCATCGGGCGCAAGAGGCTGAGCCGGGATTTCGCGTCCAGCAAACACCGGCCCTTTTGGTCAGCGGCACACGGTCAGCGGGTGGAGGATGGGGACCATGACTACATCTCCACTCGTCACCTTTAATGACGGCAACACCATTCCCCAGCTCGGCTACGGCGTCTGGCGGGTTGAGGACGAACTCGCGGAAAAGACCGTGGGCATGGCTTTCGAAGCCGGCTACCGCCACATCGACACCGCCAAGATCTACGGCAACGAAGCCGGCGTTGGCCGCGCCATTGCCGCCTCGGGCCTGCCGCGTGAAGACCTCTTCATCACCACGAAGGTCTGGAACGCCGACCAGGGCTACGAAGAGACCCTGGATGCCTTCGACGCCTCCATGGAGCGCCTGGGCCTGGAATACCTCGACCTGTACCTGATCCACTGGCTGCAGCCGAAGCAGGGCAAGTACGTGGACACCTGGAAGGCCCTCATCGAGCTGCAGAAGTCCGGCCGGGTCAAGTCCATCGGTGTCTGCAACTTCACGGTTGAGGCACTGCCGGAGATCATCGACGCCACCGGCGTGGTGCCCGTCCTGAACCAGGTGGAGACCCACCCGTACCTGGCCCAGACCGAACTGCGTGACTTCGAGGCCAAGCACAACATCAAGCACGAGTCCTACTCGCCGCTCGGCTCCGGCCAGGGCCTGCTGGATGACGAAGTGCTGCAGGGCATCGCGGCAAAGTACGACGGCGCCACGACCGCCCAGGTGGTCATCGCCTGGCACCTGGCCCTTGGCAACATCGTGATCCCGAAGTCCGTCACCGAATCCCGCATCCGCGAGAACTGGGCAGCACTGGACCTCAAGCTGTCCGACGAGGACATCCAGGCAATCAACGCACTGGACAACGGCACCCGCTTCGGCGCGGATCCGGCAACGTCCGACTTCGCCTAGCATTCCCGCCCGGCTGTGCCGGGACCAAAAAAGCCCTTTCCGGATTCTTCCGGAAAGGGCTTTTTTATATGGTCTGCTGCTACGCGGCGGCTACGGCTTCCAGCGGTGCCCGGAGCGGGAGGTCCCGGCCCTCCAGGATTACCTGGGCGCACTGCCACGTCCGGGTGTTCACGATCACCGGAGCCAGCAGGTTGACGGTGGTGCCGGCGTCGGACGGATTCGCGACCACCAGGACGCGCGCCTCTGCCGGATCCTTCAGCTGGAGCTGGCGGGCCTGCTCATCGGAGATTTCCGGGTTGTACTGCGGCAGGTACACCGCGGCGTCAATGGCGTAGAACCGGCGCACGCCGGCGGACGTGTCCGTGCCTGTGAGGGAGTACAGTCCGTGTGCGCCGTCGATGTCTTCCAGGGCGAACTCGGTCAGCGGCTCCAGGCCCGGGGGCGGCGCCAGGAAGGAAACGGGAGTCACGGTGCTCATCGCAGGAAGTCCATCAGGGTGGGCTGGAGAACCTTCGCGGTGACCGCGAGGGAGGACTGGTAGGCAAGTTCCTGAAGCTTCAGGTCCAGGATCACCTGTGCCGTGTCCAGGTCCTCGATACCGGAGCGCCGGGCCTCCAGGCTGACGGACTGCTCCAAGTTGGCTTCCTCTGCTTTCAGGACGCGGGCGTGGCGGATACCGACGTCGGTCTGCTGGGTAATGACCTTCTGGGTGCTCGCGTCGATGCCGGCGAGGTGCGCGCTGATGTCGCCGTTGTCACGCAGGGCCGTCACGAGGGAATCGAGTTTGGCGAAGACGTCACCGAAGACCTCTTCGGCGCTGGCATCGACCCGGACCGTGGTGCTGGCGTCAATCCTGCGGGTGACCGGGCCGTGGCCGTCACCGTTGAAGGTGTAGGTCGGTGCCGTTGCGGGAGGCACCGGCGGATTCTCGACGACGGCGGCACCGGCGTCGGAGTTCCCGGCAAAGATGTTCCGGCCGAGGAAGGACGTGTTGGCCTGCCCCAGCAAATCCTTCTTGAGTCCTTCGATTTCCGTGGCGATGGCAGCCTTGTTCGCCGGTGTGGCCGTGGCGGTCGACGCGGTGAGCGCCAGGTCCTTGATCCGGGTGAGGATGTCGGTGGTGCGTGTCAGCGCGGCATCGACCGTGGAGAGCCAGCTGTTCGCATCCGTGATGTTGCCCTTGTACGCGGTGTTCGCACGCATTTCGGCGCGGACCTTCAGCGCATCGGCGGTACCGGCGGGGTCGTCGGAGGGCCGGGTGATGGCGGAAGAGGTCTGGGCCTGCTCCTGCAGTTTGGCCAGCCGGGACATGTTGGCCTGAAGGTTCTGCTGCGCGTTGCGCGTCAGCATCAGGTTGGAGGTGCGGGTGATCACAGGGGGTTACCTTCCCACAATGCCGGTGCGGTTGATGAGGGTGTCGAGCATTTCGTCAATGGCGGTCATGACCCGTGCCGCGCCCTGGTAGGCGTGCTGGTAGGCCAGGAGGTTGAGGTTCTCCTCGTCCAGGTCCACGGAGGAATTGGAGAGCTGCATGTCGACGGCAGCGGAGGCCGCGACGCCGGCCAGGTCGGCCTGCTGCATTTCCACGCGGGTGCTGGCGCCAATGCCGCTGACGAAGTTCGCCCAGGCGGAGTCGGGGGAGCCTGGACCGGTGCCCAGCTGCGCGATCTTGTCCGCGACCGAGTTGTCCAGGTTGCCCATGTTTGCCGCGCCGGTGGCGATACCCGAGGCGTTGGAGGCGAGCACGGTCAGTGAAAGCGCGGCCGGGTCGGTGTCGTGGCTGAAGAAGTTGCCTACCGGGTTCCCGGCCGTGTTGATGCCGCCGTTGTGGGCACCGTTGACCGCGGTGGCCAGATTCTTGGCGAAGGTGTTGTAGCCCTCGGCCGCGGAGGCGAGGATGCCGCCGTCGGACGCCGGGGCCAGGACGCTCAGGACACCGGCGATCTCGCCGCTGGCAGCCATGTTGGTTCCGGGACGGTGCGCCCACTCAAGCCGGGGTGCCTCTTCGCCCATTTTGATGCCGCCGGCCACCTTCACCGGGCGGACGATGTCGCCGGAGACGATGGCGTTGCCGTCGATCAGCACGTCCACCATGCCGCTGTCCGACTCACGGACGGTTCCGCCTGCCAGCGCAGCAACGGTGATGGTCAGCGTGTTGCGCTGGTCGATGAGCTCGTTGGCGGTGCCGCCTGAGGCCAGGGTGGTGCGGATCTGTGCGTTGAGCGAGGCGATCTGCGACGCAGCGCCGTTCAGCTCAGCTTCCATGTCCTTGAGCTGTTTGTAGGCGCCGGTCCACTGTTCTTCGACGGCCTTGTATCCGGTGGCGATCTGCGTGGCGATGGTGGTTGCCTGCCCAATCAGCGCAGTGGCGGCCGCTTCATTGCCCGGCTTGTTGGCGACACCCTGCCAGGCTGCCCAGAACTCGGTGAGCGAGGCGGAGATGCCGTTCTTGCCGGGTTCGTTGAGGCTGGTTTCGAGTCCTGCCAGTGCATTGGCGCGTACGGCCGAGAAGCCCGACGCCGCGGCGGTGCCCCTCACCCGGGCATCAAGCTGCATGCTGCCCAGCCGTGCGATGCCGTCAACCGACACGCCCTGGCCTACCCGGGCACCGGTCGCAAACTTCCCGGTGACGGCCGCGCCGCCCATTGCCGAGGTCGTGACCCGCTGGCGGGTGTAACCGGGCGTGTTGACGTTGGCGATGTTCTGGCCAACCACGTCGAGTCCCTTGCGGGCTGCGCTCAAACCGGTATAGGCGGTGTTCAGGCCGCTGAAGGTGCTCATTGCGTGCAGGTTCCTTTGTTCACGGTCTCTAGAGTTGCTTGTCCACGATCCGGGCACCGCTGCCGGTGCCGGCGGAGGTGCCGTTGGACGTATACGTCTTGCTTTCAGTGCCCAGCCCCGCGAGGGTTTCCTGGGCAGAGCGCGCAGCAGTCCGCAGGAACTGCTCGTTCGTGTCGCGCAGATCGCGGATTTTAAACGTCAGTTCCGTCATCGCCTGCAGATGGGCCGTGAAGATCTCAGTCCACGGTCCTGGCGGAGCGGCGGCAATGATCTGCCGAAGAGTTGCATCTTCGGCTATGCCCCACTCCTGCGCGAGCTCGGAAACGGCCACCGTCCTGGCCAGATTCGCGGCACGCAGGCGTTCTAGAACCTGTTCGACTTCCCGCGTGGCGTGCTGCAGCCAGCGGGTTTTGCCGGAGGTAAGAAGCAGTTGTTCTTCTTCGAGCTTGAAGGTCAGGAGCTCCAGCAGCTCCCGTTCTTCCCAGAGTAGTGCGGATAGTTTCTGGGTTCCCATGCCTTGCTCACCTCCTGCGCCTTACGCAAATGTCTCGTCTTCCGAAGGATGTGAACGCACACCCTGCAACGGGCTAAAGACACCCGCGCTGCGCAGGCTCAAAGACTTTTAATCCGTCAGAAACACTTATCGGCGCTTGCACCTCCAATGTTAGTGGTATGTTGCAGCTATTGCGCCAAAGTGAAGGTTGAACCGGGAGACTCAGCTCCTGTCCAAGCGGTCAGCGTATTTTGTTGGGGAACAAGGACTTGGGGGTCCAAAAGTTGAATCGCGATGAACGCAACCGCCTGGTTGTGGAGAACTTACCGCTGGTCGGATATCTGGTCTCAGAGGTGTGTGCCAAAGCCACGCACCTTTCCAGGGATGATCTGGCATCAGTCGGGGCCATTGCCCTGATTACGTCCGCTGACTCTTTCAATGCGGAGCTTGGCGTTCCGTTCGGGGCCTACGCCCGACGCCGTATCGTTGGCGCTTTCGCTGATGAAATGCGCTCCAACGACTGGGCCACCCGGACAGCACGCAAGCGCATCAAGGAAACCCTGGCCGTCAAGGAAGCGCTGACCGCTGCCCTGGGCCGTTCCCCGAAGGTGGACGAGATTGCCTCCGCCATGGGTGTTGACCGGGCCGCGGCTGAAGACGCGCTGGCAGATGCCTCGCGCACTGTCTCCCATCTGGACGACGCCGCTGCGGATTCGCTGGTGAGTGCGCTGCCGTCCCCTGAAGGTTCCGCCCTTTCTGCTGAACGAATGCAGTACCTGCGGGCCGCTGTGGCTGCCCTGCCGGACAAGATGCGTTACATCGTGGAGCAGGTTTACTTCCACGACCGGTCAGTCAAGGATCTTTCCGCTGAGCTGGGGGCGACACACTCTGCAATTTCGCAGCAGCGTGCCGAGGCGGTCCGGCTGCTGCGCGACGGACTGGGTACGCACTACTCGGACACCGAAACGCCCGCTCCGATTGAGTCCCGGATTTCACCGGCCCGCCGCAACGCCTACCTTGCCTCCGTGGCGGAGTGGACCACGGGCGGCCTCACGCGCCAGGACCCGCATCACGGCCCCACCTTCCATGTGCCGGGGCATGGGCTGAACGCTGCCGTGTCCTAGCTCTCAAAAACCCAAAAAATCTTTGCCGGATTCCTAACACCCCCGTGATTGGGGCCGATAGCTAGGGATACAGGCCCACGGACGGGCCTCGTAGTTATCGCCCAATCACGGAGGAATTCATCATGGGTTTCACAATTGCAACTAACGTCTCTTCGCTCAACGCGATGCGTAACCTGACCCTGAACCAGACGGCTCAGTCCAAGTCGGTGGAGCGCCTCTCCAGCGGCCTGCGCATCAACCGTGCAGCTGACGACGCAGCCGGCCTGGCTATCTCCGAAGGTCTGAAGAACCAGATCTCCGGTCTTCAGGTTGCCGGCCGCAACGCCCAGGACGGCATCAGCCTCATCCAGACCGCTGAAGGCGCCCTGACCGAGGTCCACAACATCCTGAACCGTGTCCGTGACCTGGCTGTCCAGGCCTCGAACGATACGAACAACGCTGATTCCCGTACGGCAATCCAGGCAGAAATCACGGCTCAGGCCGCTGAACTGTCCCGTATCGCCACCAGCACCAACTTCAACGGAATCGACCTGCTGACCACGGCAGCAGCCGGTGCCGACCTCAAGATCCAGGTTGGTGCAAACGCTGGTGCCGCGAACAACGAAATCGCTGTCAGCCTGACCAACATTCAGGCCGTCGCAACCGCCGTTGGCGCCATCGACGTAGCAGGCGGAGCGGACCAGCCGGCCAACCAGCTCGCTGCATCGGGTGCGATCACGACTCTGGATACCCAGATCAAGAACGTTTCCACCGCCCGCGCCGATCTTGGTGCACAGCAGAACCGGATGGAGTCGGTCGCACGCTCGATCGCAGTTTCGGTCGAGAATCTCTCGGCTGCCAACTCCCGCATCCGCGACACCGACATGGCGCAGGAAATGGGCAACTTTACTAAGTCCCAGATCCTGTCCAGCGCTGCCACGGCCATGCTGGCCCAGGCCAACCAGATGAACTCCGGCGTTATGCAGCTCCTGCAGTAATAACGGAACCATCCGCGGGAATGCCTCGGCTGCACCGCATCTAGCAGTAACCGCTTAACCGGCAGGTGAATGGCCGCTGGCGGGAAAAGAATGACTTGGACCTCACACTTTTCCCGCCAGCCCATTCCCTGCCTGCGGTGTTTTATCCGGCTTCGGCCAGCGGCCCCATTTTCAGCAGAACCAGACCGGCATTTCCCTCCGCAGCGGCGGGCCAGAACCTCAGGGAAACGTACAAGGAGCATTCGCATGGCGCTAGGCATTGACGGACTGATCAGCGGAATCGAAACTTCCGCCATGATCAAGCAGCTCATGGACATTGAAGCCCGTCCGCAGATCCTGCTGAAAAACAAGGTCAGCTCCACGCAGACCTTCATTACGGCCCTGCAGTCCCTGAACACGCGCATCGCGTCCCTGACAGAAGCGGCCGGCAAGACCGCCAAACCGGCAGGCATGGACCTTTTTGGTGCCACGTCCACTTCAGACAAGGTCAGCACCACCGTGGGTGCTGGAGCTGCTGCTGGTTCCCTGGACATCACCGTCTCCCAGACTGCGAAGGCGCAGGTTTCCCTTTCCGCCGCTATGGCTGCCTGGCCCTCCAACAGTGTCTTGGCGATCTCCGCCAACGGGACCGTCACTTCCTTTGACACGACGGACAAATCGCTGGATCAGGTCATCAGCGAAGTCAACAAAGCCAATCTCGGCGTCACCGGCGTGAAGATTGCCACGGGCAGCGTGGACGGCGTCCAGCAGTACCGGGTGCAGTTCACTGCTGCCAAGACGGGCTCCGAGGGCGCATTTACGGCCAGTCTCGGCGGCACGGAGATGGACGTCCTGAAGACCGCCCAAGACGCAAAGCTCACGCTGTGGGCAGGTACGCCGGCAGCGCAGGAGATCACGTCCTCCACCAATACCTTCAAGGCCCTGATGCCGGGTGTGGACGTCACGCTGGCAGCGGACACCCCGGCGAACACCGCCCTCACCCTGACCGTCGCACGGGACGATGAAGCCATTTCAAAGGTTGCCTCCGACCTGGTTGCCGGGCTGGCAGACGTGTTCGCGTTCATCAACAAGAACAGCGCCGTGACCGTTTCCACCAGCTCCGGAAGCACCAGCGCAGCAGGCGGACTCTTCACCAGTGACTCCGGTGTCCGCGACATCAAGCGCCAGCTTATGGAAGCAGCAACGTCTCCGCTCGACGGCAGGTCACCGTCCGAAATCGGCATCGTCATTACCAAGGACGGAACCGTTGAGTTCGATGAGAAGAAGTTCGCCGCTGCCATGGCCGCGGACCCTGCCAAGACCCAGGAGACCCTGCAGACCATTGCCGGTCGCGTCGAAGCCGCCAGCAAAGTTGCGTCGGATAAGTATGACGGCCTCCTGACCCAGCGAATCACCGGCCAGGAGTCGACGGTACGGTCGTTGAACACCCAGATTGAAGACTGGGACCGCCGCCTCGCCAGCCGTGAATCCACGCTGAAAATGATCTGGGGTAACCTGGAAGTGAAGCTCAGCCAGCTGCAGAGCCAGCAGGACTGGCTCACCGGCCAGCTGGCCGCGCTGAACAACTCGGGCTCAGGAAAGAAGTGACCGTGAGCTACGGGCTGCAGGCCAAGCGCGCCGAATTTATCCGCGACGCGGTGATGTCCGCATCACCGGTCCGGCTGCTCACCATGCTGTATGACCGCATGCTCCTGGACCTGAACCGGGCCGAAGCCGCCCAGCAGGCCGGGAACTGGACCGCTGCTTCCGAGCAGCTCGTCCATGCCCAGGCAATCGTCGCCGAACTTAGCGGAACGCTGAAGGTTGATGAGTGGGAAGGCGGCGAGAACCTCCAGGCCATTTACGGCTACGTGATGAAGGCGATGGTGGAAGCCAACCTGCAGCACAGCGCCGCCATGACCCGTGAATGCATCAACCTGCTGGAGCCGCTGCGGGATGCCTGGCACGAAGCCGCAGCCCAGCTGCCCGCCCAGACGCCGTCCGCTGGAGCGACCGGAAGCGGCGGTACCCTCGGTGTCGGCTGAACCAGCGGAGGAGTATCTGACACCACACCAGGAGAACCTGGAGCGCTGGGATGAGGTCCTCACCCAGCTCGAGGACAACCTGGAAGCGTTCATGGACGGGTCCACTGTCCTTGACCAGGCCCGCACCGTAGCCAGCGCCTGGCATCCGCCGCACGAACTGGGTCCGCTGCCGGCAGAGTTCGCTACCCGCGCCCGGCTGCTTTCAATGGCCCAGCAGCGTGCCTATGCCCAGCTCCGGAACGAATCCAGGATGATCCGGCAGCAGGCGGAACTGATCCGCAGCGTCCCCACTGCATCATCCGGCGGAGCGGTCTACCTCGACGTCGCAGGCTAGGCGCCCCCCTCGCAGTTCAAACACCCACATAGGCTGCCAAGTGCTCCCCGGTGAGGGTTGAACGCCCGGCCACCAGCTCGGCCGGGGTGCCCTCGAAAACTATCCGCCCGCCGTCGTGCCCTGCTCCCGGACCCAGGTCGATGATCCAGTCCGCGTGCGCCATGACCGCCTGGTGATGCTCAATCACGATCACCGACTTCCCGGAATCGACCAGCCGGTCAAGCAGCCCCAGCAGCTGCTGCACATCCGCCAGGTGAAGACCCGTCGTGGGCTCATCGAGGACATAGACGTCGCCCTTCTCCGCCATCTGCGCCGCCAGCTTCAGCCGCTGGCGTTCACCGCGGGAGAGAGTGGTCAGCGGCTGCCCCAGGGTCAGGTAACCCAGCCCCACGTCACAGAGACGTTTCAGGACCTTGTGCGCTGCCGGCGTCTTTGCATCGCCGTCGGCGAAGAACGTGAGGGCTTCCGCCGCGGACATCGCCAGGACCTCCGCGATGTTCCGCCCGCCCAGGGTGTAGTCAAGCACTGCCGCCTGGAACCGTTTGCCGCCGCACTCCTCGCAGGTTGACTCCACGGTCGCCATGACTCCGAGGTCCGTATAGATGACACCGGCACCGTTGCAGACCGGACAGGCGCCCTCCGAATTCGAACTGAACAGCGCCGGCTTCACCCCGTTGGCTTTGGCGAACGCCTTCCGGATGGGTTCCAGCAGCCCGGTGTAGGTGGCCGGGTTGGACCGCCGGGAACCCTTGATCCCGCTTTGGTCGATAACGACGACGCCGTCCCGCTTCGCCACCGATCCGCGGATCAGGGAACTCTTGCCGGACCCGGCCACACCGGTGAGGGCGCAGAACACGCCAAGCGGAATGTCGACGTCGACGTTCTGCAGGTTGTTGGCGGTGGCACCGCGGACCTCCAGCATCCCGGACGGGGACCGAACCGAGTCTTTCAACTGTGCCCGGTCATCCAGGTGGCGCCCGGTGATGGTCCCGGAGCCGCGCAGCCCGTCAACGGTTCCCTCGAAGCAGATTTCCCCGCCGCCGGTTCCGGCCCCGGGACCAAGGTCCACCACGTGGTCCGCAACCGCGATCATCTCCGGCTTGTGTTCAACCACCAGTACGGTGTTGCCCTTGTCCCGCAGGGCCACCAGCAGCTGGTTCATCCGCTCGATGTCATGCGGATGCAGCCCAATGCTCGGTTCGTCGAAGACGTAGGTGACGTCCGTCAGGGACGATCCAAGGTGGCGGATCATCTTGGTGCGCTGGGATTCGCCGCCGGACAATGTGCCGGCGGGCCGGTCGAGGGAGAGATAGCCCAGGCCGATCTCCGTAAAAGAGTCCAGCAGGTGCTGCAGCCCGGCCAGCAGGGGAGCCACTGACGGTTCTTCCAGCTTCCGGACCCACTCAGCCAGGTCGCTGATCTGCATTGAACACAGGTCGGCGATGTTCTTTCCGTTGATCTTCGACGACAGCGCTTCCTGTGCCAGCCGGGTTCCGCCGCATTCCGGGCAGGTGCTGAACGTTATGGCACGGTCCACGAAGGCGCGGATGTGCGGCTGCATCGCCTCGCGGTCCTTGGACAGCATCGACTTCTGGATTTTCGGGATCAGGCCTTCGAAAGTGACGTTGATGCCGTCCACCTTGAGCTTCGTCGGCTCCGAATACAGCAGGGCCTGGAGCTCCTTCTTGGTGAACTTCGCAATTGGCTTGTTCGGATCGAACAGCCCGGTGTTGGCGAAGATCCGTCCGTACCAGCCGTCCATGCTGTAGCCGGGAATGGTGAGGGCGCCCTCCAGGATGGACTTGGAGTCATCGAAAAGCACCGCCAGGTCGAAGTCACTGACCGATCCCATACCCTCGCAGCGCGGGCACATGCCGCCCAGGCGGTTGAAGGTGGCTTTTTCTGCTTTGGTTTTGCCGCCGCGTTCAACGGTGATGGCGCCGGACGCCTTCACTGACGGGACGTTGAAGGAGTAAGCGTTGGGGGAGCCGATGTGCGGATCGCCCAGGCGGCTGAAAAGGATGCGCAGCATGGCGTTGGCATCGGTGGCTGTTCCTACGGTGGACCTCGGATTGGCACCCATCCGCTCCTGGTCCACGATGATCGCCGTCGTCAGTCCTTCCAGGCGGTCGACGTCCGGGCGGGAGAGGTTCGGCATGAACCCCTGGACGAAGGCGCTGTAGGTCTCATTGATCATGCGCTGGGAATCGGCCGCGATGGTCGCGAAGACCAGTGAGCTTTTCCCCGACCCGGAAACACCGGTAAAGACCGTTAGACGGCGTTTGGGGATATCCACGCTGATGTCTTTGAGGTTGTTCTCCCGTGCCCCGATAACCCGGATCAGGCCGTGGCTGTCCGCCGGGTGGACGGTAGGGGACTGGGTGGCCGGATCCGTAGCCGTGCTCATGGTTTCTCCCTGGACGATTCCGCGGTGTGAAGTGCCACGTTACCCGTGCGGCGGTCCGCGGCGCTTCTTTGTTCCTGACCGATTCACTACTTGGATGCCCACGATGAATTACCTAGAACAACGGCGAAAGTACTTACACGCGCCGGGGACCCGCCGATAACCAACAGTGAGCATGGATAGCTCACGCAACAGGCCACGGATCGGCCGCTCTGTTCCCCCATAAGAAGCGGGTTTCCTGTGTTCGACTCCGTGTCCTCGGTGGCGCTGCAAAGCGCGCTCAATGGCCTGGCCCTGCGCCAGCGCACCATTGCCAACAACATCGCCAACGTGAACACTCCCGGCTACCATGCCCAGCGCGTGAGCTTCGAAGACGCCCTCGCCAAGTCGGTCAAGGCCGGCAACAAGGCCTTCACCGCCGCGAGCACTGCCCGGTCCCTTGAGCCCACCCGCCTGGACGGCTCCAACGTCAACCTGGACACCGAAACCCTGTCCAACATCGACACCGTCCTGCGCTTCCAGTTCGCTTCCCAGGCCGTTGGCGGAGAAGCGAACTCCCTCCGCACTGCCATGAGGACCCAGTAATGACATTTGATGCAATCGGCATTGCCGGTACCTCCCTGACCGTCCACCGCAAGTGGCTGGACGCTGTCTCGGACAACCTCGCCAACATGAACAACGCCTCCTCCACAGACGGCGCCGCTTTCCAGGCCCGCTACGTGGTTGCCCAGGAAGGCGCCGCCAACACCGGCGTGTACGTCTCGGGTGTTGAATACGGCGACGCCGAGGGACGGATGGTCCATGAACCCAACCATCCCCTGGCGGATGAAGACGGATACGTCCGTTACCCGGACATTGACATGGCCGAGCAGATGAGTGCCCTGATCATGGCGCAGCGCGGCTACGAGGCGAATGCCGCCGTCGTTGACCGAGCCAAGGCCACCTACGAAGCCGCCCTCCAGATTGGACGCTCCTGATGCCCGTACCCGCCATCGGCGCTGTTGCCGGTACCCTGCCAACCACCTACGTGGAGAACGCCGCTCCGGCCGTCCCGGCCACGGACGGCTCAGGCTTCGCGACCCAGCTCGCCGGCGCAGTCGACAACGCGCAGCAGCTCTCTTCAGCGTCCAAGGAACTGGCCGTCAAGGCCGTCACCGGAGACCTGGATGACGTCCACGCGGCCACCATTGCGTCCACCCGTGCGTCCGTGACGCTGGAACTGGTCGCCGCCGTGCGCAACAAGAGCGTTGACGCCTTCAACGAGATCATGCGGATGCAGGCCTAATGACACAGGTGAACGCGGCATTTGGCCGTTTGGGAAAAACCATCAGCCAGTTCACCCTGGCGCAGAAGACCCTTGCGCTGATTGGTATCGCTGTCCTGGCGCTGGGCATTTTCGCCCTGGCCAGCTGGGCCGCCAAGCCCTCCTACTCGCCGCTTTTTTCCGGCCTCCAGCCCTCCGACGCCAACACCATCGTGGAGCAGCTGCAGGCCGACGGCGTCCCCTATGAAATCGCCAACGGCGGCGGCACCATCATGGTGCCGGAGCAGAACGTGTACGACCAGCGGCTGAAGGCCGCCGGTGCCGGGCTGCCCGCATCTTCCACTGGCGGCTACTCGCTGCTCGACAACATGGGCGTGACTTCCTCCGAATTCCAGCAGTCGGTGACCTACAAGCGGGCACTGGAAGGCGAACTGGCCAAGACGATCGGCGCGCTGAAGGGCGTCAAGACCGCCTCCGTTCAGCTGGCGCTGCCGGAAGAGACTGTTTTCGTTTCGGAGAAGGTGGATCCCACCGCATCCGTCTTCATCGACACCGAAAGCGGAGTCAGCCTGTCCGGCGACCAGGTCCAGGCGATCGTGCACCTGACCTCCGCCGCCATCGACGGCATGAAGGCCACCAACGTGGCCGTCATCGACTCCGCCGGTACGGTGCTCTCCGCCGTGGGCGTCGGCGCCACCGGTTCCGCAGACAAGCAGGCCACGGACTACGAAGAGCGGGTCGCCGCGTCCGTGCAGACCATGCTGGACAAGGTAGTGGGCCCGGGCAACGCCACCGTCGCCGTCGCCGCGGACATGAGCTACGAATCCGCCAACCGGGTGGAAGAGACCTTCACCAACCCGGACGGGACCCCGGCGCTGAACGAAGCCACCACCACCGAGGAATACACCGGCGGCGCCAACGGCAACACTGCAGCCGGCATCCTCGGGCCGGACAACATTGCCGTGCCCAACGGCGGCGAAGACGACGGCGCCTACACCTCCGAATCCACCACCAAGAACAACGCGGTGAACAAGGTGACCGAAACCCGGGAAATCCCGGCCGGTGCACTGAACCGGCAGACTGTCTCGGTGGCCCTGAACTCCGCCACGGCCGCGGGCATGAACGTCGCGGACATCCGGGCGCTGGTCTCCAACGCTGCCGGTATCGATGCGGCGCGCGGTGACCAGCTCACTGTTGAGATGGTGGCCTTCAACGCCGCCGGTGCCGAAGCAGCCCAGGAAGCGCTGGCAGCGGCTGAGGCGGCAGAGGAAGCCGAACGCCGCGCCGAACTGGTCCGCATGGGCATCCTGGCGGCCGGCATCGTGCTGGCCGTGATCCTGGCGCTGGTGGCCTACGCCATCCGTTCCCGCCGCCAGAACCGTGAAGCCGTTGACATTGGCATCCTGCCGGAGCTGGACCCGCTGGCACCGCCTGCCGGGCTGGCCATGATCGGCCAGGACCAGGGCCGTGCCGCCCTGGAGCCGCCCGTGGACACCGCTTCGCTGCGGATCGTGGCAAACGCTGCGGACTCCGAGCGCAAGCTGGAGGAACTTGACCACCTGGCACTGCAGGATCCGGTCCGCACCGCGGACTATCTGCGCAACTTCATGGATGAGGGGCAGCGGGTATGAGTGAACAGAGTTCCGGAACAGCAGTGGCCACAATGACGGCGCCCGACGCCGATGCACAGGACGCGCCCACCGCGGCAGTTCCCGCGGTCCGCGCCCCTGTGCCCGCGCCGGTGCTGCCGAAACTGACCGGCATGCAGAAAGCCGCCGTCATCCTGATGCAGCTTGAGACCTCGCGCGCAGCAACCGTCCTGCAGCAGTTCACCGAAGCGGAGGCGCAGGAACTGGCCGCGGAAATCGTGAACCTCCGCCGCGTCGACGTTGCCTCGGTCGAAGCTGTCATCAACGAGTTCTACGACATGACCGTCGACGGACGGCGCCGCGCCCACGGCGGACGCGACGTCGCCATGGGCCTGCTCGAAGCATCCTTCGGTACTGAACGCGCATCCGGAGTGATGGACCGGCTGGCATCGTCGATGGCCGGCAAGTCCTTCGAATTCCTGGAACGGGCTGAACCCCAGCAGGTGGTGAGCCTGCTGGAGAACGAACTGCCGCAGACCATCGCCCTGGTGCTGGCCCATATGCGCCCGCAGCGGGCCTCGGCCGTGATCGGCGGGTTCCCGGACCAGCTGCGCACGGACATCGCCCAGTGCATCGCCAACATGTCCCGGGCCACCCCCGAGGCGATCCGCATTGTGGCGGAGACGCTGAAGGCCCGCGCCACCGCCGTCGGCGCTGCCCGTGAAGCGGCAGACCAGATTGGCGGCATCCAGCCGCTGGTGGACATCATCAACCGCGCCGACGCCGCCACCGAGCGTGCCATCCTCGAGGCCCTGGATGCCCGGGACCCGGACCTGGCAGAAGAAGTCCGGTCGCGCATGCTTACCTTCGCCGACCTCACCAAGCTCGAACGCCGCGACGTGCAGCTGGTGCTGCGCGGAATCGACGTCGCCGTCCTGGCCCTGGCGATGAAGGGCGCCAGCGAAACTGTCCTGGAAACCGTGCGGACCAACGTCTCCGAACGCAACCGCGAAATCCTGGACGACGAGATCGCAGCCTCGGGTCCCGCCCGCCTGTCCCAGGTGGAAGAGGCCCGCGCCACCATCGTGCGGGCGATCCGCGACCTGGAAGCCCAGGGCGCGATCACCATCCACCACGCGGACGAGGAAGAGTATGTCTACTGAGTCCCCTGAGCGTACGTTCTCACGCATGGCCTACCCCGCGCTGGGCGGCTACGACGCAGAGCGTGCCGCGGAACGGGGACGGGCACAGGGCCACGCGGCCGGCTATGCGGCCGGGCTGCATGCCGCTGCCGCCGAGACGGCGCGCCTGCGGCAGGAACTCAAAACCCGGTTCGACGCCGAAACCGCCGCGCTGCGTGCCCGCGCCGACCACGCGCTGGCCCTGCTGAACGCAGCCGAGCAGAGCGTGGCGCAGCAGACCGTGCCGGTCATCGCCGAAGTCCAGGACTCGCTGGCTGCCGCCGCGCTGGAACTGGCAGAGGCGCTCCTTGGGCGCGAGCTGGCCAACGGCGAGACGTCCTCCCGCGCAGCCCTTGACCGCGCCCTCTCCGGCGTCGACGTGCGGCTGGTCCAGCAGGTACGGATGCACCCCGCAGACCTCGCCGTCCTGGGGGACGACGTGCTGAACCAGGCCGGCGTCGTGTTCACTGCCGATCCGTCGCTGAAGCGCGGCGATGCGGTTACCGAATTCCCCGACGGCTTCCTTGACGCCACACTGGGCACGGCCCTTTCCCGGGCCAGGGCAGCGCTGCTGGGAGATACGGCATGACGCTCACCGCGAATCCGCGCACCGCATCCCCGGAAGGTGCCGACCCCGCCCCGCTGCCGTCCCGCAGGGAACGCCGCCGTACCCAGGTGTCCAGGCCCGCCCTGTGGCGGCCCAGGGGGGAGGCCTTCGGCCACGCACTGGCCGCCGCCCGGCCCCAGCGGGTCGGAAAAGTCTCCACCGTCGTCGGGCTGAGCGTTGAAGTGACCGGCCTGGACTGTGCCGTCGGAGACCTGGTTGCCCTGGGTGCCCCGGGTGCTGAAGTGGACGCCGAAGTTGTCGCCGCGACCCGTGACGGTGTGCGCTGCATGCCTTTTGGCCGCCTCGCAGGCCTCACCGCCGGCAGCCCGGCCCGGTCCAAGGGCATGCCGCTTCGCGTGCCCACCGGAAACGGCCTGTTCGGCCGGGTCCTGGACGGTCTGGGCCGCCCGATCGACGGCAAGGGCCCGCTCCAGGTGGAGCAGTTCGTTCCGCTGGACCATGACACGCCCCCGGCCATGCAGCGCTCCCGGATCACCGAACCGCTGCAGCTTGGTGTCCGCGTCCTGGACACGCTGACCACTGTTGGCAAGGGCCAGCGCATGGGCCTGTTCGCCGGTTCCGGAGTGGGCAAGTCTTCCCTGCTTTCAATGATTGCCCGCGGCACTGACGCCGAAGTCTCCGTGATTGCCCTGGTGGGGGAGCGCGGCCGCGAAGTCCGCGAGTTCCTCGAGGACGACCTTGGCGAGGAAGGGCTGGCCCGCTCCATCGTGGTCGTCTCCACCTCCGACGAACCCGCCCTGATGCGCCTGCGCGCAGCGTTCGTGGCCACCCGCATCGCCGAGTCCTTCCGTGACCGCGGCGCAGACGTGATGCTCATGATGGATTCCCTGACCCGAGTGGCGATGGCCCAGCGCGAGATCGGACTGTCCGTCGGGGAGCCCCCGGCGACGCGCGGCTACCCGCCGTCGACGTTCTCCCTGCTGGCCCAGCTGCTGGAACGCGCCGGAACAGACAAGGCCGGTTCGGTCACCGGCATGTACACCGTCCTGGTGGACGGCGATGACCACAACGAGCCCATCGCGGACTCGGCCCGCTCCATCCTGGACGGCCACGTGGTGCTGGACCGCAAACTCGCGGTGGCGGGACACTTCCCCTCCGTCGATGCGCTTGGCTCGATTTCCCGCGTGGCCTCCCGGGTTAACCCGAAGGACCGCAGCCAGGCCGCTTCCAGCCTGCGCCGGGTCCTGGCGGCCCGCCGTTCCGCGCAGGACCTGATCGACGTCGGCGCCTACCAGCGCGGGACCAACCCGCTGGTGGACGCGGCCGTGGACCACGAGGACACCATCAACGCGTTCCTGCAGCAGCGGATGGATGAGCAGACGCCGGCAGACAGTGCCTGGGACCAGCTGCAGCGGCTCACCATGAATCTGGGGGTTTAGATATGGGACGGGAATTCCCGCTCGCGGGACTGCTGAGGCTGCGCCGCCTGCAGCAGGACAGCGCGGCAGGCACGCTGGCAGCAGCGAACGCCGAACTTCACCGCACCGCCGAGGCACGCAAGGAGGCCTACGGCTCGCTGGCCGAGACACCGCTGGAGGCAGCTGACGCCGCGACCCTGAACGCCATCGCGGCGGCACGGGCCTCCTCCCGCAGCATGCTGGCGGATCTGCTGGCAGCAGAGGAGCTGAAAGGGGCCGCAGTGAACACGGCCCAGGCGGAGTTCCAGGCCGCCCGCGCACGATCCGTGGGGCTGGAGAAGCTGGAGACCAAGCATTCCGACGCCGTCGCGGTGGAGGACCTGCGCACCGAACAGAACATCCTGGATGAACTTGCCGGCACAGCCTGGCACCGCCGGCAGAAAGAAGCTTCCAAATGAGCATGACCGACGCGATTGGCCGGATCCAGGAAATCCGTTCCACGATCGACGCCCTTACCGGGACCACCGCCGCCAAGGCTGCAGGAAGCGCTTCAGGCGCCCCGGCCGCCGCCACCGGCGGAGGTGACTTCGCAGCCACGCTGTCCGCGCTGACCGGCTCCACCTCCGGCCTGCCGGGCGGCGCAACCAACGAAGCCCTGATGGGATCCGTTGAGAAATACCTTGGCCTTCCCTACATCTGGGGCGGCAACGACCCCGCCGTCGGGCTTGACTGCTCCTCCTTCGTGCAGAACGTCTTCAAGGACCTCGGGTACACCCTTCCCCGGGTGACCTGGGACCAGATGAATGCCGGAACCAAAGTGGACTCCCTTGCACAGGCGCAGGCCGGTGACCTGCTGTTCACGCACGACGGCGGACACGTCTCCATCTACCTGGGCAACGGCAAGGCAGTGGACGCCCCGCAGCCGGGCCAGACCATCCAGATCCGCGATGCCTGGGAGACTGACGCCAACATCACCACGATCCGCCGCATCCTTCCGGCCGAGAGCACGGCCTCGACCCCGGGGACCGCCTCGCCGGCTGCCGCTGCCGCGATCTCTGACATGGTCGCCTCAGCGCGTGCCATGCAGGCTTCCCTGATGGGAGCCGGCGCATGAGCATACCCGCAGCATTCCTGACGGCCCGGCCGGCACCTGCATCCTCCGCCAGCACGTCCACCGCAGGCACGTCCTCCGCCGGCACGGACGGAGGCGCCGGATTCGGAACAGCACTCGAGGCAGCTGCCGAGGCACTGCCCGGAACCCGCGAGCAGTCCGCCGGAGCCGCAGACCCGGCCCCGGGTGACGGTTCCGGTGCCGGCGACGGCGCCGCCGCCACGTCCACCGAGGCCGCAGTCACTGCTGGTCTGCCCTTCGCCGCTGCTCCCGTGCCGGAAGGACTCGTCCTCCCTGCCGGGCTGGAACTGCAGCCTCCGGTGCAGCCGGCAGGAACGGACGCTCCTCCTGCCGAAACGGCGGTTGCGCATGAGGGATCAGCTGATGCTGACCTGCCGGTTACCGAAAACCGGCTGCCCGGCACTGCCGGGGCGGCAACAGCATCCCTCGGTGATACGGCAGCAGCTCCGGTCATCGCCGCTGCACCCGCAACGGCGGCTGCCGCGGCAGCCGCGGTTCAGGCCGCGGCTGCGGGCAGCGCTGAAGGGACTTCCCTTCCGGCTGATGTTCCGGTGGAACGTGCCGGACAGGCACCAGTGGCCACGAGCGCCGTGAACGCTCCTGCCGTGCCCGCTGAACCCGCCGCAGGTGCTGCTCGCGCAGACCAGGTTCCGGCGGCAGCCTCCACCCCGGTGCCCGGCCCCGGGACGGGGAACCAGCCCACGCCTGCCGTAACGGAGGCAGGAGCCGACGCCGTCGCCGAGCCGGGCAAGGCCGGTCCTCCGCCCGCGCAGCCCGCCGCCCCGGCGATGCCCGCGCCGGCTGTGTCCATGCCCCCTGCCCAGGTGGCCGCGCCCGCACCGGTCCAGGCACCCGCTCCGGCTCAGCCTGCCCCCTTCCTCACGCAGGTCAGCCAGCCGCTGTTCAGCCTCAGTACCGCCTCTGCCGGCGAGCACGTGATGACACTGAGCGTCACGCCGGAAAACCTCGGACCGGTCACCGTCCGGGCGCACGTCAGCGCGGAGGGCATCCGGGTAGAGCTCTTCGCACCCAATGACGCGGGCCGGGAAGCGCTTCGCACCATCCTCACCGACCTCCGCCGCGACCTGTCCGGAGCAGGAATGAACACTTCGCTGTCCCTCTCGTCGCAGGACCAGCCAGGTTCCGGAACCGGAGAACGCGGGGAACCGCAGGGCGGCAGTGCGTCCCGCGCCGGCACCGATTCCGACGCCGGCCCGGTTCCGGTCCAGCAGATCTTCCGGTCCGTGCAACACGGTCCGCACACCACCCTCGACATCCTGGCCTGAGAAGGAGAACCACCCATGCCGGTAGAAGCAGTAGCACCAGCCAGCGGGGCCACCGCCACGCAGCCCGTGCGCGCACCCAAACAGGTCATGGACAGCGAACTGTTCCTGACCCTGCTGGTCACCCAGCTGCGCAACCAGGACCCCAGCTCGCCCATGGACACCAACGAGATGATCGGCCAGACCACCCAGCTGGCCACCATGGAACAGCTGACCAACATGGCCACCATGAGCGAGGAGAACTTCTCCCTGCAGATGCGCATGGCCGCAGCAGGACTGATCGGTCAGACGGTCACGTACACCAATGAAACCGGCGAATCCGTAACGGGTACCGCCAAATCGGTTTCGTATCTCTACGGAGTGCCGACAGTGAGCGTTGACGGTGTGGACGTCCTCCTGGACGCGATCTCCGGAGTAGTGGCTCCAGGCGTTCCGGCACCCGCCCCCGGCGCGGGCGCCGGATCCGGCAACCCGGGCACGACGGCGTAACCCGGCTGCTGCCGCCCTGCACTCCCGGTCCATCAGGTTTTACAAGCTTCCAGACCCATCAGCTGAAAGGCGTATCAAATGCTCCGCTCCCTGTACTCCGGAATCTCCGGACTCCGTTCCCACCAGACCATGCTGGATGTCACCGGCAACAACATCGCCAACGTCAACACCACCGGTTACAAGGCGACCGCCGTACAGTTCCAGGACACGCTGTCCCAGCTGACCCAGGGTGCCACGGCTCCCGGTGCCAACAACGGCGGCGGAAACCCGGCCCAGGTTGGCCTTGGCGTGCTGGTCTCCGGCATCACCACCAACTTCTCCCAGGGTTCGGCGCAGTCCACCGGCCGCGCCACGGACATGATGATTTCCGGTGACGGCTACTTCGTGACGAAGCAGGGCACCCAGACCACCTACACCCGCGCCGGTGCCTTCGACCTCGACGCCGAGGGCCGCCTGGTCACAACGGACGGCAAGATTGTCCAGGGCTGGACCGGCGTCAACGGCGTCATCAACACCGGCGGTGCCGTGGGCAACGTGCAGCTGCCCGACGGTGCGATCGCCCCGGCTGTTGCCACCTCCCAGGCCACGGTTGGCGGCAACCTGCCGTCCGAGACGGCCGTTGGCGGCTCCTTTGTCCGCGACATGGACGTCTACGACGCCAACGGCGTCGCGACGGTCGTTCCGCTGACCTTCACCCGCACCGCTGGCGGCTGGACCGCTTCCGCAGGAGGCGCATCGGTCGACCTCGCTTTCGCGAACGGCATCCAGGACGCAGCCAATGCCGACACCCTGACCGTGAACGGTGTTCAGGTGAACCTGACCGGCCTGACCAGCTACGCCGGAGTCAGCACCGCCTCGGTGACCGGACAGAACGGCCGCGCCGCCGGAACCCTGGAGTCTTTCTCCATCTCCAAGGACGGCACCATCATCGGTTCCTTCACTAACGGTGCCAAGCAGTCCCTGGCCCGCATCGCCGTCGCTACCTTCACCAACCCGGCGGGCCTGGAGAAGGCCGGCAACTCCGGCTACACCGCTACCGTGAACTCCGGCAACCCCGTCCTGGGCGGCCCGGGCGATCCCGGCATGGGCAACGCCATTGCCGGATCGCTGGAAATGTCCAACGTGGACCTCTCGCAGGAATTCACCAACCTGATCGTCGCCCAGCGCGGCTTCCAGGCCAACGCCCGCATCATCACCACCTCCGACGAAGTGCTGCAGGAACTGACCAACCTCAAGCGCTAGCCCGTTCCGGACGGGTTCCGGACCGATGCTGCAGAAGGCCCCCGCACAGTGTGGGGGGGCCTTCTGCGTTGGCGCCGTCAGGGGACCCGGCGCCGCGGGAAAGGCACCCGGAGCCCGGCTTCCTTACCGATACTGCCCGTCTGCCGAAAGTAAGGGTGACGGCTTAGCCAAGCCGGACGCTGCAACCGGGACGGGCACATGATTGTTCTCACGCGACTGAACGACGCTCAGTTTGCGATCAACCCTGACCTGATTGAACGCATCCACGCCAATCCGGACACCACCCTGGTGATGGTGGACGGAGCCAAGTACATCGTCACGGAGTCCATGGACGAAGTGATTGCCCTGGTGGCCCAGTTCCGGGCCCGGGTGATCTCCATGGCACGGGACATCCCGCAGATACCGCTGCGGCCGGGAACCGGACTTGGACTGGTTCCCGATGCGGGCGCCGGGGGGACGCCGGCAGCGAGCAGTACCAAGACCGTGCCCCTTCGTCCGAGGAACAAATAATGGATCCGGCAACAATCATCGGCCTCGTGCTGGCCTTCGGGTCGCTGTATGCAATGATCACCCTCGAAGGCGCACATCTCAGTGCCCTGCTGCTGCCCGCCCCTATGATCCTGGTCTTCGGAGCGACGATCGCCGTCGGACTGGCCGGCGGCACGCTGAAGGACTTCATCTTCTCCTTCAAGTCCCTTCCCCGTGCCTTCATGGGCAAGAAGCCAAACCCCCAGGAAACCATCGACAACGTGGTGGCGCTGGCCGAAAAGGCCCGCTCGGAGGGCCTGCTCTCCCTGGAGCAGGACGCCGCCGAAGTCGATGATCCGTTCCTGCGCGTGGCGCTGCAGAACATTGCCGACGGCACCGACGGCGAAGAGCTGCGCGTCCTGCTCGAAGACGAGATCAACACCAAGGCCTCCAGCGACAAAATCGCCATCAAGTTCTTCAACAGCCTGGGCGGCTATGCACCCACCGTCGGCATCATCGGCACGGTCGTCTCACTGACCCACGTGCTTGAAAACCTCTCCACGCCGGCCACCCTCGGCCCCATGATTGCCACCGCCTTTGTGGCCACCCTCTGGGGACTGCTTTCCGCGAACTTCATCTGGCTGCCCATCAGCGCCCGCCTCAAGCGGCTCAGCGACCTGGAAGTCGAACAGATGACGCTGCTTATGGAGGGTGTCCTGGCCCTGCAGGCAGGCAGCCAGCCGCGCCTGCTCGGCGAGCGGCTGCGTGCCATGGTTCCGGCACATGAACTCAGCTCCCCGGCACGCGAGACCAGCGACGCGGCATGAGTGCCCCACGCCGCCGCAAGCGCCGGGACGAAGAAGAGAGCCACCCGGACGAACGCTGGATGGCGTCCTACATGGACATGGTCACCGTCCTGATGTGCATGTTCATTGTGCTCTTCGCGATGTCCACCGTGGACCAGGCCAAGTTCGAACAGCTCAAGGCATCCCTGGCCACGGGATTCGGCCAGGTGGAAACCAACACCGTCGACACGGCAAAGGGCGTGGTGGTGCCCCCTGCCATGGTCGAGAGCGAAGAAATCCTCGACCCTGACGCAGACCTCGCCATGCTGGCAGCCATGGAGGTCCAGGACCTTACGGCACTGCGCGACCGGCTGCAGGACGGCCTGGAAGACAAGGGCCTGCAGGACGACGTACGTTTCGAAATCGATGAACGCGGTCTGACAATCCGCCTGGTCAGCTCGGAAATGTTCTTCGAACCGGACCTTGCGGACCTGACCCCGGAAGCGCTGGACGTGCTGAACGTCATTGGACCCATCCTGCAGCCCACTGCCTACGACCTCTCCGTCGAAGGCCACACTGCCCAGGTTCGCCAGTACACCGATTCCGCGCTGGACTGGGAGCTGTCCTCCTCCAGGTCGGTGAACGTGCTGCGCTACCTGATGGAGCCCGGCGGTATCGACTACAGCAGGATCAAGGCAGTTGGATACGGCGAATCACGCCCCTTGACTGAGGGCACCACAGCAGCTGAGCTGGCCCAGAACCGGCGTGTGGACATCGTGGTGCTTTCAAGCCAGTCGGAGGCCGTGCGGCAGCTTATGCCCGCCGTCGTCAACGGAGAAATCACGTTCCCGGCGGAACCGGAAAAAGCCGGTGCGGAAGAGGGTCCCGAAAAGGAAGTTCTGCCCGCTTCGAACCACTAACCAAGCAGGCGCTGCGGCCGATAGTTCCCTGCGTGACGGTCCAGCAAGATGTATCCCTTGGCATGCCCCCAAAAGCCCAGCGGCAGGTTGAAGCCTATGATTTCAGGCGCCCTACTACGCTTGCCCGCGAGCATGCCCGCGTCCTGGAAATGGCGTTCGATACATTTGGCCGCCAGTGGGGTACGCAGCTGACGGCAAAGGTCCGGGTCCTCTCGCAGGTCACCTCCGAGCAGGTGCAGACCATGACGTACGACGAGTACGTCGCCACCCTTCCCGAACACACCGGCATGGTGCTTTTCTCCATGCCGAACATTTCCGCCAAAGCAGTCATCCAGTTCCCGATGGCGGCCGCCCTGTCCTGGGTCCGGCACATGCTCGGCGGTACGGGCAACGAGCCCGCTCCGGAGCGCAAGCTGACCCACATTGAGCAGGCACTGCTGAGCCGGATCATGGACGAGGCACTGGAAGACCTGCACTACGCGCTGGGCAGCCTGCTCGCCGCGCCGCTCTCGCCGTCGTCCATCCAGTACAACTCCCAGTTCGCCCAGGCTGCCGGATCCACGGTGCCCATGATCGTGGCCCGTTTCGAGATGGTGGTGGGCGACGCCGCCGCACCGGCCACCGTGGCCCTGCCCGCCGAAGCGATCCTTCCGCAGCTGGGCCCGGTGCGCCCCAACCTTTCCGACGCCACACCCGCTGAACTGGTCACTGAACAGCTGGCCAACCTGCCGGTGGACGTGTCCCTGCAGCTGAACCCCATCCGGGTGAAGCCCGGCATGGTGCTGGACCTCGCCGTGGGCGACGTCCTGAACCTTGACCACCCGCAGCACCGACCCCTGAATGTCACAGTCGACGGCCAGCCGCTGGCCCAAGCCGCGGTGGGGGCCAGCGGCTCCCGTCTGGCCGGAGTGATCGTAAGCACCGAGGAGAACATCTGATGAGCACCACCCTGGCCCAGCACGCCGAAGCCGCAGCAGCCCTGGCAGGACTGCTGCCCACCCCCACACCGCTGCAGCCGGCCCCGCACTCTTCGCTGGGCCTGCCGCTGGAACAGATGTCCCAGGCCGTGACGGCGTCCTTCGTCGGTTCCGTGTCCGCCGACCTGGCCGTGGTCCTGTTCTCCGCCGGCGCCAGCGTCTCCGATATGGCCGGCACCGACTCTCCCGCAGTGTCCACCGCTGACGTGCTCCGCCCGGCCCTGGAAGCAGCCAGCGCCACCCTCGGTGCCGGCGTGCTCGGTGATGCGCGCACCGAAGATGCCTCCGCGCTCTTCGGGCACATGGACACTTCAGTCTTCGAACTGCGGGGCCCCGAGGGCACCGCGGGCTGGTTTGCCGTACGTGTGCGCTCCGGTGAGCAGGGCAGCACCGCCGCGCAGTCCGTGGTGGGCAAGCTGGGCCGCATCAACAACGTTGAAATGGCGCTGACTGTCGAGATCGGCCGTACCCGCATGGCCGTCCGCGACGTGCTGAACCTGGAACCGGGCCGCGTCGTGGAGCTGGACCGCTCCGCAGGTGCTCCCGCCGACATCCTGCTCAACGGCCGGATGATCGCCCACGGCGAGATCGTCGTCGTCGACCAGGACTACGCCGTCCGCATCACCAAGATCCTGGACGTAGCCGAGGGCCTGGGTTAAATGGACGACTCCGCAGTCATGGCGCTGCGGGTCCTGGTATCGCTCGGTGTGGTCCTGGGGCTCCTGTGGTGGCTCCAGCGCCGCCTGATCCGCGGACGCGTTTCCTCCGGTACCGAAGCGCCCATCCGGGTCATCAGCCGGCAGGCAATCAGTCCCAAGGCATCGGTCGTTGTCCTGGAGACCGGCGGCCAGCGCTTCCTGCTCGGCGTGACCGAGGAAAACGTGAACGTGCTGCACACGTCGGAGGCCGAGCCCGCCCCTGATGCCGGCTTTGCTGCCTCCCTCCAGCATGCCGCCGCCACCACCGGCGCAGGAACGGACGACGGCGGCCTTCCGCGCCGGCGCGACACCCGCCGCGCCGGACCGGGCAGCGCCACCTCAATGCTCAACGGCTCCATCCTCTCTCCGGATACCTGGCGGCAGAGCGCAGCCTTCATCCGCCGCGGACGGACCGAGTAATGGCGGCCACTCCATTCCTTGCATCCCCTGTGCCCGTTTCCGCCGGGACAGCTGCAGGGTTCCGGCGGTTCCTGCTTGGCGCCCTGCTGGTCCTGGCCGCGACGTTCGCCCTGATGCTCGCCGGCACCGCCGCGGGCCACGCCACCACCTTCGACCCGGTGGCACCCACAGACCCGTCCGCGCCCACCCAGCCCGGCGACCCGGAGGAAACCGGCGGTTTCTCGGTGGACATCAACGGGGTTGACGGAACCCCGTCCACCGCCGTCGTCACGCTGATCGGCATCACGCTGCTCTCGGTGGCACCTGCGCTGTTGCTGATGATGACCTCCTTCACGAAGATCTTCGTGGTGCTGGCCATGACCCGCAACGCGCTCTCGCTGCCGTCCATCCCGCCGAACCAGGTGCTGGCGGGCCTGGCGCTGTTCCTTTCCCTGTTCATCATGGGACCGGTGCTGACCGAGATTAACAACCTCGCCGTCCAGCCCTACCTGGAGGGCGAATTCACCTTCACGGAAGCGCTGAATACCGGCGCCGGGCCGCTGCAGCAGTTCATGCTGGCCCATACCCGCGAAGAGGACATTGCGCTGATGACCCGTGCCGCGGGCCAGCCCAACCCGGAAAGCCCGGAGACCGTTCCGCTGCTGACACTGATTCCGGCGTTTATGATCTCGGAGCTGCGGGCAGCGTTCATTATCGGGTTCGTTATCTTCATCCCGTTCCTGGTCATCGACCTGGTGGTCTCCGCAGCGCTGATGTCCATGGGCATGATGATGCTCCCGCCCGTCATGATCTCCCTGCCGTTCAAGATCCTGCTGTTCGTGCTGGTTGACGGCTGGGGCCTGATCATCACTTCGCTGGTGAACAGCTACCAGGGCGGCGGCTGATGGATACAAGCGCTGTCCTGGACATCGGACTCCAGGGGCTGTGGGTCGCCGCGAAGCTGGCCGCGCCCGTCCTGCTGACTGCCCTGGTGGTTGGTTTTGCCATCTCCCTGCTGCAGTCCATCACACAGATCCAGGAAGTCACGCTCTCCTTCGTCCCCAAGGCGATTGCGGTGTGCATCGCCCTGCTCGTCTGCGGCCACTGGATGATCACCGAAATGATCACTTTCACCCAGCAGCTGTTCGAGAAGATCCCGTCCCTGCTCGGCGGGGGATGACATGTCCATCACCATCGACCAGGCCTGGCTGGAAGCGGTGATGCTGGCGGGCATACGGATGGTGGCGTTCCTGGTCATCGCCCCGCCGTTTTCATACAACGCATTTCCCGGCCGGGTAAAGGCCATGCTGGCCATCGGACTGGCCCTGGCCGTCGCCCCGCAGGTCTCCGAGGGATACTCCAGCCTGGGCACCGCTGAGTTCATCACCGGACTGGTCCTTGAATTCGTGGTGGGCGCGGTGCTGGGGTTCCTGGTGCTGCTGGTCTTTTCCGCAGTACAGTCCGCGGGCCAGCTGATCGACCTGTTCGGCGGGTTTTCACTGGCGCAGGGCTTCGATCCGCAGTCCATGGTCAACGGCGCCCAGTTCACCAGGCTCTTCCAGATCACCGCCCTTGCGCTGCTTTTCGCATCAGACGGTTACCAGATGATCATTTCCGGACTGGCACGCAGCTTTACCGCACTTCCGCTGGCCGGCGGAATCGACCTGGCTGATCCTGCGCAGGCCATGATCACCGGAGTCACGCAGATGTTCATCGCCGCCGTGCAGATCGCCGGGCCGCTGCTTGTGGTCCTGTTCCTCGCCGACGCCGGCCTGGGCCTGCTCACCCGTGTGGCCCCGGCGCTGAACGCCTTCGCCCTCGGCTTCCCGCTGAAGATCCTGCTGACGCTGACACTTGTGTCCGTAGTGTTCGTGGCACTGCCCCGTGTGGTCTCAGTGCTGGTGGACCAGATTGTGCGCATCCTGGCGGGGGTGGGATAAATGGCGGACCAGGATTCAGGAGAGCGGTCGGAAGCCGCCACACCGAAACGGATGAAGGAAGTCCGGGAAAAAGGCCAGCTTTCCCGGTCGGACGACCTCACCGCCTGGGTGGGCGTGGGCGCCGCGGCGGCCATGATGCCTACAACCATCAGCCGCGGATCGGACAAGGGCGCGGAAACCCTCATGCGCGTCGACGCGCTGGCAGCGGATCCCAGTCCTCAGGCCGCACTGCGGATGTTCCAGGACGGACTGGGCAGCCTGACCTACGTCCTGGGGCCGATGCTGGCCGTGGTGGTGGTCGCGGTCCTGGCCACTGCGGCGCTGCAGGGCGGTATCCACTTCAAGAAGTTCAAGGGCAAGTACGAACAGTTCGACGTGGTCAAGGGCATGAAGCGCGTGTTCGGCGGCCAGGCCATCTGGAACGGCGTTAAGGCCCTGCTGAAGACCGCAGTGGTGGGCCTTGTCCTCTACGTCGTGATCCAGAACCTGATGCCGGTCCTGATGACCGCCGGCGGCATGTCCATCACCGCGCTCGTGGCCGAGGCCGGAGGGGGAGTGGCAACCCTGCTGCAGTTCGCCGTGGCGGCGGGCCTCGCCCTCGCGGGAGCGGACATCCTCATGGTGATGCGGCGGAACCGCAAAAGGACACGCATGACCAAAAAAGAGGTCAAGGACGAGAACAAGAACACCGACGGCGATCCGCTGATCAAGTCCCAGCGGCGTTCCCGGCAGCTGGCCATGAGCCGGAACCGCATGATGGCCGCGGTGGGGGACTCCGACGTCGTGCTCCTGAACCCCACCCATGTGGCCGTCGCCCTGAAATATGAGCCGGGCAAATCGGCGCCGCGCCTCGTGGCGAAAGGCTCCGGGAACATCGCCGCCCGCATCCGCGAGGAAGCCGAAGCCAAGGGCGTGCCCATGGTGCGCGATATCCCGCTTGCCCGTGCCCTGCACTCGGCCTGCGAGCTGGGCCAGGAAATCCCGGTGGAACTCTACAACGCCGTGGCCCGCGTCCTGGCCTTCGTCATGGCCCTGAAGAACCGCGGCGCCGCCGCCGGGGTGCACACCATGGCCCCCGACCCCTCAGCTACCGTCCCTGCTCCCGCCCCACAACACCGTAAGGCAGCGCCGTGAACCGCAACCTCCTGAAGCTCACAATCCCAGTGGGCGTGATCGGAATTATCCTGCTGCTGGTGGTCCCCGTGCCCGCCGGCCTGCTGGACGTGCTGATCATCATCAACATCCTGCTGGCACTGGTGATCCTGCTGACCACCATGTTCGTGAAGAAGCCGCTGGATTTCTCCGTATTCCCGTCCATGCTGCTGGTCGCCACGCTGTTCCGGCTGGGCCTGAACGTTGCCTCCACCCGGCTGGTGCTGGGCGACGGGTACGCCGGCCAGGTGATCGAAGCGTTCGGGCACGTGGCTGTGGGCGGATCCCTGATTATCGGCGCGGTGATCTTCCTGATCCTGGTGGTGATCCAGTTCGTGGTGGTCACCAAGGGCGCCGAGCGTGTTGCCGAAGTCGGCGCACGCTTCACCCTGGATGCCATGCCCGGCAAGCAGATGGCGATCGACGCCGACCTCAACGCCGGCCTGATCACGGATATCCAGGCGCGTGAACGCCGGGCCGAAGTATCCGCCGAAGCCGACTTCTACGGCGCGATGGACGGCGCCTCCAAGTTCGTGAAGGGCGACGCGATCGCCGGCCTGATCATCATTATCATCAACGTGGTGGGCGGCATCGCGATCGGCATGCTGCAGCGCGGCATGTCCGCCGGCGAAGCCATCGACACCTACACGCTGCTGACGATCGGCGACGGCCTGGTCACCCAGATCCCGGCCCTGCTCATGGCGGTATCCACCGGCATGATCGTCACCCGGTCCAACGCCGAATCGGACATGGCCTCCACCGCCTCGGCCGAACTGAGCCAGTCACGGAACGCGCTGATGATCGCCGGTGCGGCCGCGATCGTGATGGCGCTGATCCCGGGCATGCCGAAGATCCCGTTCATCGTGATCGGTGCGCTGCTGATCTTCGCCAGCCAGCGGGTCAAGGCCCGCCAGGCCGCGGAGGAAGCCGCTGCGGCCGACCCGGTGTCGCAGCTGACCGCGGCGCCGGCTTCGGACACCACCGAGGACCTGATCGAACAGATGCGCGTCCATGCGCTGGAAGTCATGCTCTCCCCGGACCTGGTGGACATCGTGACCGGCGGCTCGGACGACCTGCTGGCCCGCGTCCGGTCGCTGCGCCGGAAGATCGCCCTGGAGCTCGGTGTCGTAGTTCCGCCGGTGCGCACCCGGGACAGCGTGGACCTGCCCGCGTCGACCTACGTCATCCGCATCGCCGGAGTGGAAGCGGGCCGCGGCGAAGCGCCCGCGGGCAAGGTCCTGGCCCTGGGCGACTTCCTCGACGGGCTGCCCGGCACGGCGACAGTTGAACCTGTCTTCGGGCTGTCCGGCAAATGGGTGCCCACCGAGATGCGCCACGCCGCGGAGATGGCCGGTGCCACGGTCATCGACCGGGTATCGGTGCTGGTCACCCACCTGTCCGCGATCATCACCGCGAACGCCGCTCGCCTGCTCACCAGGGAAGATGTCCGGGTGCTCACCGAAGGCGTCAAGCAGGTCAACCCCTCCGCCGTGGAGGAACTGGTGCCGAACGTGCTGTCCCTGGCCGAGGTGCAGCGAGTCCTGCAGGGCCTGCTGGCTGAGCAGATCCCCATCAACGACCTCCCCCGCATCTACGAGTCACTCCTGCTCAAGGCCAAGACGTCCGCGGACCCCGAGGGACTCATCGAAGCGGCAAGGCAGGCCCTGGGGCCGGCCCTCGCGGCCCAGTACGTGAACTCCGGTGTGCTGCGGGTCATCATGATCGACCCGTCCCTGGAACAGGCCATGCTGGAGAGCCTGCGTCCCTCGGACCAGGGAACGCAGATCCTGTTGGACCCCGCCCGCATCGAAAGCATCATAGGATCACTAAAGTCCACTGTGGCCACAGTGGAGAACGCCGGCCACACGGCGGTTCTGGTGTGCGCACCCGCCCTCCGGCCGGCTATCCGCCGGCTGGTCTCGGCGCAGACCAACGGACTGCCGGTGCTCTCCTACCAGGAGGCCACTGCCGCGAACGTGAACATTGAAACAGTAGGAGTGCTCCGTGGAACCGAGACGATTTCAGCTTGAGGGCCCGTCCCTTGACGCGCTGAAAGCGAAGGTCATGGCCGAGCACGGCCCGCGGGCCCGGATCATCGCGGCCGAGAAGGTCACGGTGGGCGGCATCGGCGGGTTCCTGGCCCGGCAGCACTATGAGGTCACAGTGGAGCTGCCGCCGCGGGGGCGGAGGGCCGCGCCGGTTGAAGCGGATCTGCCCAGCCGCGCCGGAATCGGTGCACTGCTGGCCAGGGCGGAGGAGGCCGAAGGCGGGTTCGGCGCGGCGGAACCGGTGCTGCCGGACGTCTCGACAGGCACAAACGCGTTCGCGGAACTGATGGCGGACCTGTCCCAGAACACCGGCGCGCCCACCCGGCCGGGGGACAGTGCGCCCGCCGTGGCGCCCGCAGTGTTCGCGCAGCTCTCTCCGGGCAGCGGCGCCGGAGCTCCGGTTCCCCGCCCGGAGGTGCCCGCGCCGCTCGCCGGCGCGGGAGACCTGGTGATCGTCGTGGGACTGGGCCAGGATGCCCTGCTGGTCTGCGAGTCAATGGCGGCGGCAGGCGGGTTCAGCGCCCAGGCCCTTCGTGCGGCCGGAGCCGTCGACGGGTCCGGAGTGGGACGGGCAGGAGACCGCCGGGCGGTCGCTACCGCCCGGGCCGCCGGGGTCCTTGCCGGACACCCCATCTTCCTCGCGTACGGCATCGGCCGCGGCGTCAGCGAAATAGCCCGGCACACCACCCTGATCGCTGCGCTCGCCCCGGACCAGCTCTGGGTTGCCGTGGACGCCGGGCGGAAGGCCGAGGACACCGCGGCCTGGGTCGGAGAGGTCCGCGCGGCGGCGGTTGTGGATGCTGTGGCCGTTGAAGGGCTTGAAGGGACGGCAACGCCGCAGACGGTGAATGCCCTGGGACTGCCGGTTGGCTGGCTCGACGGCGCGGCCTCCGGATCGGTGGTTCTGTGAGGTTTCGTGTGCGGGTCTTACGCCGAAACGAAATAGCCGGGTGTGCTTGCGATAGAGTGAATAAATGCTCGTGCTAACGCGGAAATCGGGAGAACAGATCCTGATAGGTGATGACATTGTCATTACCGTGCTCGATTCGCGGGGCGACGGCGTCAGAATTGGAATTGATGCCCCCCGCGGGGTCAAGATCCAGCGCAACGAAGTGGTCCGTGCCGTGGAAGAAGCCAATGTGGCTGCCGCGGCTGCCGGCCCTGAAGACGAAGAGCGCATTAAGACCCTGCTGGGCCTGCGCCGGCCCGAGGCCGAATAGCCGTTCCATTCTGCAGGCACCGGCGCCAGTGTTGGCGTGCCGCTAAAAATATGCCCTTAAATGCCCGACCCCGGCAACCATTGGGGTGGTAGCCGGGGCGGCGAGCCAAGCGCTTTCCACGGACGGGCGGTCAGCGCACCACATGCAACTGTGTGGCTCGATTAGTGCAGTAATTACTTGGGATACTGCGGTTTCTTCTTTGGGGGAAAATCTGTTCAGCTGCCGGAGCGGACCTTGGTCCCGAAGAGGCGGATGGTGCGGCGGGCCGGTGCTGCCATGCGGCCGCGGGAACCGGCAACGTGGCGCTCAGCCTGGCCCTTGTCAGCGCGGGTGCCGTAGTAGTCCTGAAGGACGCGGCGTTCGTGCGTGGAGCAGCGGACTCCGGGGTAGCGGTAGCCGCGGATTACCCAGTAACCGGTCTTATCGGAGGGGCGCTTGTCATTGGCCCATTCCGGAACCAGGCGGCGGCCGCATTCGGCGCAGAGGGCGGCAACGTGGGTGTCTCGCTGGGTATCGGTGTAGCGCTTGACCATAACATCGGTGCCTGCGTTCCATGCGTTCACGTGCTTACCCCCAATAAGTGTGTCTCCGCGGTCCAGGTGTCCCGCTTAGCCTGCTGTTTTGCTGATGGGTAAGACGATATAGCTGCTCCCCGAAACAAACGATCAAGTTGGACGCGCAGAATCCGCAATGTTTCCCCAAGAATTTTCTTGTGCCAATCTTGAGCTTCGGCAGTGTTCTTAAGGAACGCAAAAAGCGGCGGCCACCCGCAGGAAGCCGCCGCTCTTATGAGCCGGTTAGAACGGGTACGGTGCGATTTCCGGACGCATCGTGAGCCACTGGATTTCGGTGAAGGACTCCAGGTTGGCTGCTGCTCCGCCAACCCGGCCGCCATTGCCGGAGTCCTTCACGCCGCCGAAGGGGGCGTTGGACTCGTCATTGACGGTCTGCTCATTGATGTGGACCTTGCCGGACTCCACGCGGTCGGCAATCTCCATTGCCATTCCCACATCGCCGAGGATGGAGAGGGAGAGACCGTACTCGCTGTCATTGGCCAGTGCTACGGCCTCATCAACAGTGCTGAACTTCATCACCGGCGCCACTGGGCCGAAGATCTCCCGCGTCCAGGCCGGGTTGTCCGGCGACACGTCGGCCAGCACGGTGGGCCGGTAGAACAGGTCCTCGCTGGTCCCGCCGGCTGCCAGGCGTGCGCCGGCGGCTACGGCGTCCTGCACAATGCCGTCGATCTTTTTCAGCTGGTTTTCGTCGATAATCGGCCCCAAGGCCACCTGGCCGCCGGCCGGGTCGCCCACGGGCAGGTGGGCGGCCTTCTCCGCGAGGGCGTCGACGTACTGCTCGTAGATGTCCTCGTGCACAATGTGGCGCCCGGTTGTCATGCAGATCTGGCCCTGGTGCATAAAGGAGCCGAAGGCAGCGGCGGAGGCCGCCTTGGCCAGATCAGCTCCGGGAAGCACGATCATGGCGTTGTTCCCGCCGAGTTCCAGGTGTGCCCGCTTGAGCAGGCGCCCGGCCGATTCGGCGATCTTGCGGCCTGCACCGGTGGAACCGGTGAATGCGATGACCCGGACTTCCGGCGCCTCCACTACGGCGGCACCGATTTCCGCGGCTCCGGGGAGCAGGGACAGCAGCCCGGCGGGCAGCCCGGCTTCCTCGAAGACGCGCATCAGGGCGACGCCGCCGCACACCGCTGTGCGGGGGTCCGGCTTGAGCAGGACGGCGTTTCCTAGGGCCAGCGCCGGGGCAACGGCGCGGATGGAGAGGATCAGGGGGAAGTTGAACGGTGCGATCACCGATACGACGCCGGCGGGGCGGCGGCGGGAGAAGGACCAGCGCTGTTCGTTGGTGGCCAGCACCTCCCCGGCGGGGTGGGCGGGCAGGGCCGAGGCGTCGTAGCACTCGTTCGCCGCGCTGTGGATCTCAAGACCGGCCTTGGGCGGGATGCTGCCTGCCTCGCGGGTGATCCATCCGCCGAGTTCTTCGGCGTGCTCGTCCCACAGGGCACCGGCGCGCCGCAGCACGGCCGCGCGCTCCTCAGGCTTGCGGGCGGCCCATTCCTTCTGGGCTGCCGCTGCGGTTCGTGCAGCCACAAGAACGTCCTCCACGGAGGCAACGCCGTAGCTGCCGAGTTTGCTGCCGGTCGCCGGTTCAACGGCGTCAGCGGCACCTGCGCCGCCGTCGCGCCAGCCGTTGACGTAAATCTTGTCCGTCCAGATGGACGGGTCGAGCAAAGCCATGTGTGTTCCTAGCTTTCGGGATTGGGGGGGTCCCTCAAGTATCCCAGAGAAGAACCGGCCGCCCGGCGCATCGGGGCTTGTCAGCCGGCGCGTTTCGGGGACTTCCGGCGTGCCCCGTACGCCCGGTGCAGCACCCGTCCCAGTCCGATGAGCCCGAAGACGATCGGCATGACGGCGATGATGCCGGCCACCGGATCATTCACGAAGAACAGGATGCAGACGCCGAAGAAAATATGCAGGATGTAGCCGGCTGCCTGCGCGGCGCCGGGGTGCCTCCGGAGCACTCTGCGATAGATGGTGATGACTGCTCCCCGGAAGTCCTTGGCTCTGCTGCAGCGAAGCCCCCGGTACCAGTGCTGGTTCCGGGGGCTTCGATAGTGGAGCCTCCTGCCAGAATCGAACTGGCGACCTTCTCATTACGAGTGAGACGCTCTACCAACTGAGCTAAGGAGGCGGGCTTCCTCTAACCGGTCACCGGCCAGAATCCACAAGGAACTACTTTATACAAAGCGGGCAGCCCGGTCAAAAGCGGTGCTCCGGCGGGGAGGCCGGAGCATGCTGCCCCCGGCATTCCCGCCTTCCCGCTAGGAACAGACGAGGCCGTCTTCGGGCACCGTGCCGTCAATGAAGTAGTCATCCACGGCGTCAGCGATGCACTGGTTTCCGCGGCCGTAGGCGGTGTGCCCTTCGGCTTCCCAGGTCACCAGCACGGCGGAGTCCAGCTGGCCGGCAAGAGCCTGGGACCATTCGTAGGGAGTGGCCGGATCGCCGGTGGTGCCGACGACCACAATCGGATCTGCTCCCTCGGCAGTCAGGGGCCGGGGCTCATTCACCGGTTCGTAGGGCCAGGCCTCGCAGGTCACCCCGCCGTAGGCAAGGAAGCGTCCCAGCGTGGGGGAGGCTTCCTCGAGTTCGGCGGCGTCGGCAGCCATCTGCGCCGGATCAGTCTCCATCGGATAGTCCAGGCAGTTCACGGCGCTGAAGACTTCGTAGGAGTTCGACTCATAGCTGCCGTCCTCGTTCCGTTCAGCACCCAGGTCCGCCAGCATCAGCATGGTGCTGGGATCGCCGCGGAGTGCGGAGGAGAGGGCCTGGGTAAGGGCCGGCCAGTTGGCGTCGTTGTACAGCGGCAGGATGAACCCGCTCACAAAGGTGGACACGGTGACCAGGCGGCCGTCGGAGGCACTGAGCGGACTGGCTTCTACGGAGACGATGAGGTCCCGGATAGTCTGCACGCCGTCGTCCACGGAGCCCTGCAGCGGGCAGTTGGACGAACTTTGGCAGTCCGCGACGTAGGCGCGGATCGCCTTCTCGAAGGCCCGGGCCTGGCCGAGGGTGATTTCCTCGTTGCTTGCGGCCGGATCGAGTCCGCCGTCGAGCACCAGGCGGCCCACGTTGTCAGGGAACAGCTCAGCATAGGTGGCGCCCAGGAAGGTTCCGTAGGAGAAACCGAGGTAGTTCAGCTTCGGGTCCCCGGCCACGGCGCGCAGGATGTCCATGTCCCGGGCCGCGCTTTCGGTGTCCACAAAGCCCAGCAGCTCACCGGATGCGTCGGCGCAGGCGGCGGCGTACTCAGCGGCGCTTGCACGGGCCGCTTCCAGCCCGGCTTCCGTGGAAGGGTCCATGATCTCGGACCGGGCCTGATCCACTTCTTCGTCGCTGAGGCAGTCAACCGGGGTGGAACGGCCGACTCCGCGCGGGTCGAAGCCCAGGACGTTGAACTCGCTGCGCAGCCGGTCAGTAGTGATGCCTTCCAGGGAATCCCGCACCGTGGCGTAGCCCGACCCGCCCGGCCCGCCGGGGTTCACCAGGACGGTGCCCTGCGGATTCCCGCCGGCCTCGGCGAGAATAACGCTCAGCTCAATGCTGCGCTCTGCGGGGTTCTCATAGTCCAGCGGAACGTCCACCGTTGCGCACAGGAAATCGCCTTCGCATGATTCCCAGACCACTTCCTGGGTATAAAAATCCTCCAGCTCCGCGGGGACATTGCCGATGACTTCGGGCGCCGCGGTCTTCGTTCCCTCGGCGGGCCCTTCCGAACTCCCGGGAGTGCAGGCCACCAGGCCGGCGAGCACGACGGCGGCGGTTGAGGCCGCGGCAGCGCGGCGCATGGCGCGGGACAGGCCCCGGGGTCGGCGTCGTTCAAGGGTCATTTGCGGCGGCTCCTGGTCCGGGGTGCGTCGGTTGTAGTCGGGTTCGCGGTGCTTCACAAAAGGCTGACAGCCATGGCTTCGATGGCCAGCAGCGGTGCCACGTTGGTGGTCACCAGCCTCCGGCGCACCGCATTGATTTCCTCCATGCGCGCCAGGATGGCCTCCGGCGTGGTGCGCGCGGCAAAGGCCTCCAGCTCGGAGCGCAGCGGTTCGTTGACCAGGTCCGTGCCGGAATCCAGCGCGAGCACCAGGGCATCACGGTAGAAGGAAAGCAGATCGGTCAGGGCGCGGTCGAAATAGTCATTTTTGGACCGCTTTGCCCGCCGCAGCTGGTCCTCTTCCAGCCGCTTCACCTGGCTGCGCATCGACGGCGGCAGGGTTCCCGACTCCGGGGCTCCCAGCGAAGCCAGCAGCGCAGCCTTTTCCTCGGCGTCGCGCGCCTCGAAGGAACTGGCGGCCTCGGCCTCGGCCAGCGCCACCAGGTCAGCGGCAGCTTTCATGGCACCGGAAACACTGCGCAGGGACAGCGGCAGCCGGACGATCTTCTCCCGCCTCTGCCGCGCCCCTTCATCCGTGGCCAGCCGTTTGGCAACGCCCACATGGCTTTGTGCCGAGCGGGCAGCTTCCTGAGCGACGTCCGGATCGATCCCGTCCCGGCGCACCAGCAGGTCGGCAACGTCCTGGACGGGCGGCAGCCGCAGGCCCACGGGCCGGCAGCGTGAACGAATGGTGACCAGGACGTCGCCCGGGCTGGGCGCGCAGAGCAGCCAGATGGTGCGCGGGGGCGGTTCCTCGATCGCCTTGAGCAGCACGTTGGTGCTGCGCTCCTGCATGCGGTCGGCATCTTCAACGATCAGGACGCGCCAGCGGCCGGTGGACGGTTTGTCCTGGGCCTTCTTCACCAGCTCGCGGGCTTCCTCGATGCTGATGGTGACCTTCTCCGTGGTCACGGAGGAGACATCTGCATGCGAGCCTGCCATCGCGGTTCGGCAGGAGTGGCACACGCCGCAGCCGCGCAGGTCCGGATCCGGCTCCTCGCAGAGCAGGGCAGCGGCGAAGGCGCGGGCGGCGTTGGACCGGCCGGAACCGGGAGGGCCGGTGAACAGCCAGGCATGGGTGGGGCGCTCCTGTGCTGCGGCGCGGCGCAGCTGTTCGACTACGGGCGCCTGGCCCTGAAGGTCGTCCCAGACACTCACGGCAGCAGTTCCCCAACCCGGGCCAGGATCTTTTGTGCCAGTTCGGGCACCGGTGCCGCGGCGTCAAGGACCAGGTACCGGTCCGGGGAGCCCTGCGCCAGGGTGAGGAACGCAGCGCGGATGCTGCCGTGGAAGCTGTCCGGTTCGGACTCCAGCCGGTCCTCGGCAGCGTCGCTGGCGGTGCGGCGGCTGCGGCCGGCCTCCGGATCGACATCCAGCAGGACGGTCAGGTCCGGTACCAGCCCGCCGGTGGCCCATTCGTTGACGGAGCGCACCTCCCCGGTGCCCAGGTTCCGTCCGGCGCCCTGGTAGGCAACGGAGGAATCGATGTAGCGGTCACAGACCACGACGTCGCCGCGCTCCAGGGCGGGCCGGATCACCTGGTCCACGTGGGCTGCGCGGGATGCGGCGAATATCAGGGCCTCGGTGCGCGCATCGATCTGCCCGTGCCCGTGTTCCAGGACCAGGGAGCGCAGCTTTTCGCCCACGGGTGTTCCGCCCGGTTCGCGGGTGCGGACCACCGTGCGTCCGGCGTCCTGCAGGGTCTGGGTGAGCAGCGCCGCCTGGGTCGACTTGCCCGCGCCGTCGCCGCCTTCGAAAGCGATGAAAAGGCCGGTACGGGGTTCAGAAATACTCACCCGCCTAGCCTACCCAGTCATGCTGGGAAACTGCTGCGGCTCCGGCCCGCTGCCCGCGGCGAGCATTTCCAGGATCCTGCCCAGCGGCGCCGCACGTTCATCCGCTCTGGCACGAATGATCGGTGAAGGAACATGACAGCGGTGCCGGTGCCATAACAGCGCCGGACGTCCGCGCCGTCTAGGCTAAAACCCATGAGCACAGCAACCGGGCACGGACAGGCCGCAGCACAGCTGTCGGTGGAAACTACAGTCGTCTTCGCGGGGCGTCCCGAACGCGCGGCGGATTCGGCCGTCAACCCGCCAATCGTCCTGACTTCAACCTTCCACGGCACACGGGAAACCCGCGACGGCGACCGCGTCTATGGGCGGTATTCCAACCCCACCTGGGATCCGTTTGAGGAAGCCCTCGGCACGCTCGAGAATGCCCAGCTTCCGGCACTGGTCTACTCCTCCGGGCTCGCAGCGGTGATCGCTGCCATGTCTTTGATCCCGGCCGGCGGCACGCTGGTCATGCCCCGGCACAGTTACCAGGGGTCGCTCCTGCTCGCGGCAGGGGATGCCCGCGACGGCCGCATCAGCGTGCGCACCGTGGACATTGCCAATACCGAAGAGGTCATTGCCGCGCTCGACGGCGCTGACATGCTTTGGCTGGAGAGCCCCACCAACCCCATGCTGGAGGTTGCCGAGCTCGCCGTGCTGGCCGACGCCGCGCATCAGGCCGGCGCGCTGGTGGTCGTGGACAACACGTTCTCCACCCCGCTGGTGACCAGGCCGCTGGACCTTGGTGCCGACGTCGTGGTCCATTCGGTGACCAAGTACCTATCCGGGCACTCGGACGTCATCCTCGGTGCCACCGTCACCTCCAACCCGGACCTGCGTGCCCGGCTCCTTACCTACCGTTCCCTGCACGGTGCGGTCGGCGGTCCGTTCGAGGTGTGGCTGGCCCTGCGCGGCCTGCGCACCTTGGCCCTGCGCGTGCAGCGGTCAATGGAATCAGCGATGGAACTGGCATGCCGGCTGGCGTCGCATCCCGGTGTCGAAGCGGTCCGTTACCCCGGCCTGCCGCAGGACCCGGGCCACGCCCGTGCCACTGCGCAGATGGACGGTTTCGGATCGATCGTCTGCATAGAGGTTGCCGGCGGTGCCGAAGCGGCTGACACAGTCACGGAGAAGGTTGGCCTCTGGCTGCCGGCCACCTCGCTGGGCGGCGTCGAATCGCTGATCGAACGGCGCCGCCGCCAGCCCTCCGAGCCGGTCTCCGTTCCGGAGAACCTGCTGCGGCTCTCCGTGGGAATCGAAAACGTGGAGGATCTCTGGAACGACCTCGACGGCGCGCTTCCACGGTAGGGTGGTCCAGTGGCACTTGTTGAATTGTTGCGGGACCTCATCTACCTGGCGCTGGGCATCGTGGCGCTGGTCATCGAGCTATGGGCCTTTGCCGACTGCGCCCGGCGGAAGCCGGCCGAGTTCGAGCGTGCCTACAAGCGCACCAAGGGATTCTGGCTGGGCCTGACCGGCGGTGCTGCCGCCGTCGGGCTGCTGTCGGTACTGCTCTTCGGTCCGCTGGCGCTGCTCCTGTTTGAACTGGCCGCAGTCGTAGCCGCCTCCGTCTACCTTGCGGACGTTCGTCCGGCACTCAACGAGTCCAAGGGACGCGGCGGAGCCTACGGTTCCTGGTAGCCCCCGGCTAGCCTGCTGAAGGCGCGACGGCGTCCCACGCCACCGTGATTTCCCCCAGCCGCCACCGGCCGGGCCCGGTCAGCAGCGGCCAGCCGTCGGTGCGCAGCGTCCGGCACATCGCGATCCAGCGCTGCCGGTTGCCATAGGACGCCATCGGCGCGGCTTCGGTCCACGCCTTGTCCATCGCCTGCAGGAAAGCGTGCACCCGCTCCCCGGGAATGTTCCGGTGGATCAGCGCCTTGGGAAGCCGCTCGGCGACGTCGGACGGCAGGTCGAAGGCACCGAAGCGCAGGGAGATGCTCAACGACACCGGACCGCCGGCTTCCAGCACCACCCAGGTGGACCGGCGGCCAATTTCATCGCACGTCCCGTCGATAAAGATGCCGCCCTCCGCCAGGCGGCTGCACACCATCTCCCAGTGGGCGGAGTATTCGTCCTCGCCGTACTGGCGCAGCACGTTGAAGGCCCGCACCATGACCGGACGCCGCCCGCCAAGCGGAAGCTCGAACCCTCCCTGGACGAAGCTGAGGCCCTTGCGCTCTAGGGGTTTGGCAGCGCGGACCCGTTCGGGGTCGATCTCAATGCCAACCACGCTGACGTCCTCGCGCACCCCGCTGATCCGCGTGTGCAGTTCTACTGCCGTGACCGGCGCCGCCCCGTAGCCCAGGTCTATGACCAACGGATCCTCGGCCCGGCGCAGCCGCCAGCCTTCAGGCCCTGAAAGCCACCGGTCTACCCGGCGCAGCCTATTGGGGTTTGTAGTGCCACGGGTCACATTTCCCACGGGTTTTGAGGGGATTTTCACCAAACAATGTTACCGGCCGGCGTCGTGTGCTCCGAACCGGATCCCACCTGCCGGTGAATGGGCCCCCGCAAGGCGCCTTGGTTACGGCCCGCCCTGACATGTGCCCGTGCTCTGCGGCTACGATGCTTTTATGACCTACAAAGTGATCCTTCTGCGCCACGGGCAGAGTGAATGGAATGAAAAGAACCTCTTCACCGGCTGGGTGGATGTGGATCTCACGGACCTGGGCCGGGCCGAAGCGCTCCGCGGCGGAGAGCTGCTGGTGGAGAACAACATCCTCCCGGACATTCTCTACACGTCGCGGCTGCAGCGGGCCATCAACACCGCGAACATCGCTCTCGGTGCTGCAGACCGCATCTGGATTGACGTCAAGCGCAGCTGGCGCCTGAACGAACGCCACTACGGCGCACTCCAGGGCAAGGACAAGGCCCAGACGCTGGCCGAGTACGGCGAGGAACAGTTCATGCTCTGGCGCCGCTCCTATGACACTCCGCCGCCGCCCCTGCCGGACGACAGCGACTTCTCCCAGGCGCACGACCCGCGCTACGCGGACCTCAGCGAGGACGAAAAGCCGCGCACCGAGTGCCTGAAGGACGTCCTGGAGCGCTTCCTGCCGTACTGGGAGAACGAGATCACCAAGGACATCAAGTCCGGCAAGACCGTGATGATCGCGGCCCACGGCAACTCGCTGCGTGCGCTGGTCAAGCACCTGGACGGGATTTCCGACGCCGACATCGCGGCAGTGAACATTCCCACCGGCATTCCGCTGGTCTATGAACTCGACGAAAACCTCAAGCCGGTCAAGGCCGGCGGTACCTACCTGGACCCGGAAGCCGCTGCGGCCTCCATCCAGGCTGTTGCCAACCAGGGCAAGAAGTAGCCGAATCGACATAACAGAAACTGCCCGTATGAGGCTGGCGGGTTCTAGCGGTCGTTGCAACACCTGAGAATTTCGGGAGTTGCAACGACCGTGTCTGTTTCATCAGGAAAGCAGTCCCGTCCGCGGCATAGCGCGGAGCAGAGAGCAGCGTTCTTCGTGG
>NZ_JAMWKK010000016.1:0-104118 GCF_035792275.1 Arthrobacter koreensis
GTGGCCCAGAAGCTCAACGGACGCCCACGTAAAACGCTCGACTGGGACAGCCCAGCCGAGCGTTTACGTGATCTACTTCTAAGCACCTAACAACCCAAGGTGTTGCAACCACCCCCAGAATCCGCCCACTGATACGGGCAGTTTCTGCTATCTCGGTGAACTCATCCCAGGATGTCCCTGCGGCTCAGCGCCCATACTGCCAGGGCCATGAAGGCCACGCAGGCAGCGGCAAGGAGTCCCAGTCCCGCAAGGTCGATGCCTTGGGCCAGCGGATCGTTCCGGTAGGCCCAGGAATAGGGGGAGAGGTTCCGCAGCCATTCCAGGTCCGCATTCTGGTTCGCGAGGGCATTGAGCACGTAGCCGGCTGCGGCAACACCCGCAGCGGCGCCCAGCGCTGCGGCCCTGCGGCCCGTGAGGGCGCCCACCGCGAGGGCTATGCTGCCGGTGAGACAGCCCAGGCCCAGCCAGGCCAACTCTGCTGCGGCGACATGGGCGGTCTCCAGTCCCAGCTCCGCGGGACCGCTGAGCGCCAGTATCAGCACGCCGGTGAAGGCCGCGAACCAGACCAGCCGCACCAAAATGCCCAGGGCGGTCTCCAGCGAATACCGGACCCGGCCGACACCGTGGGAGAGGACGAGTTCCAGCCGCCCGGATTCTTCGGCTCCGGCAATCTCAGCGCTTCCCCAGGACGCCGCTGCAGCGGTGAGGAGGACAAATCCCAGCAGCCCAAAAAACGTCGCCTGGACGTAGCCCGGCCCGGACAGAATGTCCTCGTAGCCGAGGGCGTTGACCAGCTCCGATGGGAGGGAACTGATCAGGTTCCGCATGTCCGCCCCGTTCATGGACGGATACAGCGGCAGGTAGAGCAGCAGTACGGCCGCCAGGGCAAGGGTCCAGATCAGAGTTGAGCGCCAGGAGTCCACTACCGCCCGGCGGAAAACGGGCAGGACGGCTGGTTGGGTGACGCGCTGCCGGCTCACGCCGATTCCCCTTCCTGCCCACCGGGGGACGGTTCTCCGTAGAGCCGCAGGACAGACTCCTCGAGGTCGGGTTCTTCCACCGCCAGGTCCAGGACCTGGTACCGTGCCAGCACCTTGATAAATGGATCGACGCCGCCTTCCACGGTGCCCCGGACGTGGGCCGTTCCGTTCTGCCGGGTCACTGTTCCCTGCATCCCGGCAGCAGCCAGTTCGTCCTCCAGCGGCGGACCGGATTCCCGGGCAGCCGCGACGGTGGCCCGGACGTGGCGCAGACGGTTCAGGCGCAGGGACGCCACGTCCCCCTGCGCCACCACTTGGCCGAACGACAGGACGGCAACCTGGTCTGCGCTCTGCTGGATTTCACTCAGCACGTGGGAACTGAGCAGCACGGTGCGTCCCGCGGCCCTGGCCTCGGTCACCAGTTCCAGGAACTCCCGCTGCACCAGGGGATCAAGACCGCTGGTGGGTTCGTCGAGGACGAGCAGATCAGGGTCATGCATGAAGGCCTGCACCAGGCCCAGCTTCTGCCGGTTGCCCTTGGACAGGGAGCGGACGGGCCGCGACAGGTCCAAACCAAGCCGCTCTGCGAGTGCATCCACGCGGCCGGCGGGAACCGGGCCGCTGATCTGGGCGAAGTGCTCCAGCAGCGTCCGGCCCCGGGCCCGGCCGCTAAGCCGGAAATCCCCGGGCAAATAGCCGATGCGGCGGCGCAGTGGGGCACCTCCGGCGCGAGGGGCAACTCCAAGGACGAGGGCCTGCCCGGACGTGGGCCGGATGATGTCCAGCAGCATCCGCAGGGTCGTAGTCTTTCCGGACCCGTTGGGGCCAATCAGCCCGAATACGGTTCCCGGTTCCACCACGAGGTCCAAAGACGCCACAGCCGTGGTGCGGCCGTAGCGCTTGGCCAGCGCCCGGGTCTCGATTGCTGGCGGCATAAAAGGTCCCTTCGGAGGCCGGGCGGCTGGGTGCCGGTTAGACTGCTGTTCCTGCGAGACAGCCAATTGGGCGGAGACCCGGGAGCGAATCGTGCCCTGAGGATAATGCCGGTCAGAGAGGAAATCGAGGCCTTCCCTTCCCGCACGGTGGTATCGCTCCCCGCCGCATCCGTTAGCAGCCCGGCTTTCCAGCCCGGCCGGTGGATACAAAGGTCAGGACACTATGGCGATCTTCAGCCGCCCACAACCGGGAACCCTGCCCACAGCCCTCAAGCTCCTGGTGGCAATCCTGATTCCATCCGGGATCGTGAGCGTCCTCTGGGGTGCCTCGGCCAGTATGGGATTTGGACTGGCAGTGGGCCTCGGCATGTCCGTCACGCCGGTGAGCCGGCCCCGCCAGACAGCGCTTCTGGTGGTCCTGGGGGCAGCGCTCGGCGCGCTGGCGTCACTGGCCGGTTCAGCACCCTGGGCCGTCGCGGCGCTGATCTTCATCTCGGCCATACTGTCCGCGGTCTCCAACCAGCGCTCGGCCGGGCTGCTTTCACTGGCTCCGATCATGGTGATCCTCTTCGGCCCGGGTCCCATCGACCTCAGCTGGTGGTCCGCGGTCCTGTGGATCCTGGCAGGCGGGGCAGCCGGCGCCCTGATCACCCGGGCGCTGAAATTCCAGGCGCCCGCCATCCCGGTGGACAGGCGCACTGCCTGGGAGCACGGCACCGCCGTCGGTCTCCTGTGCGCCGCAGTGATGTACTGGAGCCTGTCCAACGGGATTCCCCACGGTTACTGGATCGCCGTGACTGTGCTGATGGCCCTGCGGCCGCTTCCCAACCAGCGCCGCGAGACACTGAACGGCCGCCTCGTCGGCACTTTCCTCGGCGCCGTCGTTGCCCTGCTGGCAGTACTGTTCCTCCCGTTCTGGGGAGCCCTCCTCGTCGCCGTCCTGTGCCTGTTCCTCCTGATTTGGTACTCCATGGGAGGGGCATACCTGATGCAGATGCTGGCCCTGACGCCGATGCTGCTGATCTTCGCCTCGCTGGGAGACACGGAGCGCGGCTTTGAGCTGACGTTGGAACGGGTCACCTTCACGGCCATCGGATTTGGCGCGGCGGTGCTGCTCGCCATTCTGCTGCGGCGCCGGGAAGCCGGGCGCGGGACTGCCGGAGGCTCGCGGGACACAGACCGTTAACCAGGCAGGCCCCGCATCCTCAGGGATGCGGGGCCTGCTCTAACCGGACTTAGAAAGCCGGGGTGACGTCACCGTTCGGCCACTGCTCTTCAATGAAGGCCTTGACCTCCGGGGAGTGCAGGAGCTCTTCGAGCTTGTCGATCCGTGCGTCCTTGCTGCCGGCCTTCCAGGCCAGCAGGTTGGCGTACGGGTTGTTCTCGAGGGACTCCACCAGCAGGGCATCATCAGTGTTCAGGCCGGCGTCAAGAATGTAGTTGCCGTTGATGATGGCCAGGTCCACGGTGGGATCGGAGAGATCGTTGACCAGCAGTTCGGCCTGGTTCTCCACGAAGTCCAGGTTCATGGGGTTCTGCTCGTCGGTCAGCGAGATCACCGAGGCGTCTTCGGGGACGTCCTTCAGCAGGCCGGCGTCCTCAAGCAGGGCCAGCGCCCGGGCCTGGTTGGACGGGTCGTTGGTGATGGCAACGCGGGCGCCGTCTTCGACGTCGGCGATGTCCTTGTGCTTGTCACTGAACACGGCGTAGGGCTCAATGTGGATGCCTTCACCGTGCTCGAAGTCGTAGCCCTGGTCAGCGATCTGGGCTTCGAGGTAGGAAAGGTGTTGGAAGTAGTTGGCGTCGATCGAGCCGTCGTCCAGCGAAATGTTCGGGGTCACGTAGTCGTCGAAGGGAACTACTTCGAGTTCCAGTCCGGCGTCAGCGGCGAGGTTGTCCGCCACGTATTCCAGGATGACGGCGTGCGGCTGCGGGCTGGCGCCCACGGTCAGTGTGACCGGGTTGGCGGGATCGAGGCTCTCAACAGCGCTGGAGGAGGATTCAGAACCCCCGCAAGCCGTCAGCGCCAGAGCCGCGGCCACGCCGGTGGCCACGAGTGAAAATGCTTTCCGCATCGGATGCGTTTCCTTTCGAAAGACCTGCCCGGGAGCCCCGGGAAGGCTGTTGTGCAGCTAGCGGCTACTGGCTGCAGGTTCCGTACGGCGACGAGGCGCCGTACGGAAAACTTGAGGGCGCCGGGATCAGACCCGGGTCCGGGAGTCCCCGGCTGTCCGGCCGGCGTCCGGGCCGCCTGCCGGCATGGCAGGTGCGGCGGTCACGGCAGCACGGGAGGAACGACGACGGCGGCGGCCGGCTCCTGCTGCGGAGCGGTGGTCCACGCGGCGGGCCGCGAAGTCTCCGGCGAGCTGGATGATCTGGACGATTGCCACGATGATCACGATCGTGACCACCATGACGGCCGTGTCGAAGCGCTGCACGCCATAGTTGTAGGCCAACCGGCCCAGCCCGCCGCCGCCGATGATGCCGGCCATGGCGGAGTAACCCACCAGGGTGACCAGGGTGGTGGTCAGTGCAGCAACCAGGCCCGGCAGTGCCTCGGGCATCAGGACCTTGCGGATCACCTGCATGCGGGTGGATCCCATGACCAGCGCGGCGTCGATCTTGCCTCCGGCGACGTCACGCAGGGAGGTTTCCACCAGGCGCGCGAAGAACGGGATGGTGCCGATGCTCAGCGGCACACACGCGGCCAGCGGGCCGATGGATGATCCCGTCACGATCCGGGAGAAGGGAATCAGGATCACCATCAGGATGGCGAAGGGGATGGACCGGGTGATGTTGACGATGATGTCGGAGAGGATCCGGTTGGTCACCGGCATGGGCCGCAGTCCGCCGGGAGCGGAGGTATGCAGGAAGATGCCCAGCGGCAGGCCGATCAGCACGGTGAAGAATCCGGAGACTCCAACCATCAGGAGGGTGTCGGTAATTGCCTCGGGCAGGGCCTTGGTGATGCCGGGATTGTTTGCGAGTTCTTCGAAAAGGTTCATGCTGCCACCTCCACGGAGACGCCCTGGTCTGCCAGATAGGCCTGGACTGCATCCATATCGATCCGTTCATCAAGCTGTACGCGCAGTCTGCCGAACCGCTGTCCGGCGAGGGTTTCCACGCTGCCGGCCAGGACGTTCACGTCCGTGTCGAAGCGGCGGGTGAGTCCGGAGAGAACCGGTTCGGTTGCGTGCTCGCCGACCATCAGCAGCTCCACCACCGGACCGCCGGGCACCGGGGGAGTGGCGGGCAGCGGAATGAGGGCCTTGGCCAGGCGGCCGCCAAGATGCGAGGCGACTTCCTGCAGCGCTCCGTGTTCCACAACCCGTCCGGCTTCAAGCAGGGAGACCGAGTCGCAGATGCGCTTCACTACGTTCATCTCGTGCGTGATGATCAGGACCGTCAGCTCCAGCCGGTTCGTGAGTTCCGAAATGAGGTCCAGGATCTCATCGGTTGTCCGGGGGTCCAGCGCCGACGTCGGTTCATCGCAGAGCAGGACGTCAGGATGGGCGGCGAGGGCACGGGCGATGCCGACACGCTGCTTCTGTCCGCCCGAGAGCTGTGCCGGGTAGGCACCGGCGAAATCCTGCAGGCCCACCAGGGCCAGCAGCTCGGTGACGCGCTTTTCGATCTCCCGCTTGGGGGTGCCGACGAGCTCCAGCGGATGGGCGACGTTCGCCGCCGTCGTGCGTGAGTCCATCAGGTTGGCGTGCTGGAACACCATGCCGATGCGCCGGCGGGCCAGGCGGATCTCGGAATCCTTGACGTTGGTCAGTTCCCGGCCGTCAATGGTGACAGTTCCCGACGTCGGGCGGTCAAGCAGCGTCAGGCAGCGGACCAGGGTGGACTTGCCGGCACCGGAATGGCCGATGATGCCGTGAATCGAACCTTTGGGAACGCTCATGCTGACGCCGTCCAGGGCCACCACATCGCGGGAACCCTGGCGGTAGACCTTGCGCAGGTCGGTAACTGTGATCATTCATCCTCAATGTCTGCGTACGTCGATGGGGGTGTGCGTGCAGGAAACAGTCCGGGGGGAGGGGACGCCAATGGCCCGGCTGTGCGGGAAGTGCCTGCCAATCGCGTGACACAGGGCGCTCAGTAGACGCCCGGGCGCCATCAGCGCCTGACACTGTCGTGAATATGTCAATGTTACGCGGGCGGGCCCGCGTACCTGAAATCCGCCGGACGTGCAGCCGGACTACTGCGGTGCGAGTTCCAGCACCAGCTGGCCTCCCGCTTCCTCCACGAGGGCGGGAGCGGCTGCGGCCGCCGCCGTCGGGAGCTGCGCCGCCGCGGGCACAAGCGGGACGGGCGCATCCACCGGCGCGGGCTTTAGCGGCCAGCTGCCGTCAATGACGGCTTCAGGATCACGGCGGCGCAGGTAGGCCTGGAAACTGGCAGCCTGCTCCGCGGCCCACTGCACCTGCAGCGTGTGCATGGTTCCGGCGTCCTGCGCCATGGCAGGGAAGGCAGCCGCCACCGCGGTTCCGACGGCAAGGGTGGCCATGACGTCTGCTGCGGAGGTGTGCGCGTTGTCGAAGGCCGCGCCGTAGTGTTCGGCCATGGCGGTCAGGGTGCGCTTGCCGCGCCGGAAACGGTCCGCCTGCTTGTCCATGATGTAGGGATCGATCACCGGGAACGGGACCGGAGCGGTGCAGCCGTGTCGCTCGGCTTCGCGGGCCAGGACAGTGAAGTCATAGCAGGCATTGAAGGCCAGGACCGGGATGCCGGCGGCGAATGTTTCGGCCAGGACGGAACTGATCTGCCGGACGGCCTCGGCTGCGCTGATGCCTTCACTGCGCGCCTTCTCAGTGCTGACGCCATGAATGGCAGCCGCCTCCGCCGGGATTTCAACGCCGGGGTCCACCAGCCACTCGTGATGGGCAAGGACATCCCCTGATCCGTCGACCAGGATGATCGACGCCGTGACGATGCGCGCGAGCTGGGGATCGCGTCCCGTGGTTTCCAGGTCGAAGGATGCTCGGGGAAGTTCGTGCCAGCTCAACATGTAGTCAAACCTACCGGCGGGCACCGACATTGCCCCGAATCAGCGCGCCGGGGCATGGCTAAGCTGGAAGCATGCGCGAGGACTTTCAGGAAGCAGTGCTGGCCGTAGCCGCGCTCATTCCGCCCGGCCGGGTACTGGCCTACGGCGACATCGCCGAGCTCCTGGGGGCGGGAGGCCCGCGGCAGGTGGGGACGGTAATGGCCCGCTCCGGCGGCTCCGTTCCGTGGTGGCGGGTCATCCGCTCCTCGGGCCAGCCGCCGGCATGCCACGAGCACCGGGCCTGGGCGCATTACCTGCAGGAAGGAACGCCCCTCAACGGCCGGGTTGAGCCGGACGGGTCCGGGTACCGCGTGCGTATCGGAGATGCCCGCTGGCAGCCGGAGGACTCCGAGTGGGCTGTGCTGGACACCCTGCGGAGCCAGCTCGGTGACGCCGCCGCGCCCGCTAACCCGGGAATGTCACCGGGGCATGGTGAAGTGGAGGCATGAGCATCAACCTGCGTCTGGTCCCGCCCGCGGCAGCCGGCCTCCCCGCACCGCAGCTGAGCCCTGACCAGCGTTCCGCCGTCGAGCGTCCTGCCGGGAGCGGGCCCCTGCTTGTCCTGGGAGCACCGGGAACCGGCAAATCGACGGTCCTGGTGGAAACTGCGGTGGAACGCATTGAGCGCGGCGGACTCGACCCCGCCGGTGTCCTGCTGCTGGCACCGTCCCGGCTGGCCGCCGCCGCACTGAGGGACGCCCTTTCCGCCCGGCTGGAACGCACCATCAGCGCCGCGCCGGCTCGAACCTGGGCCTCGTACGCCTTCGACGTGATCCGCAGGGCCAAGGCTGAAGGCCTGCTGCCGCATGTGACCCGTGCGCCCAAGCTCCTGTCCGGTGCGGAACAGGACGTGATCATCAAGGAACTGCTGGCAGGACACGGCCAGAACGGTGTGCCGCAGCTGCCGTGGCCGGAATCCCTTTCCCTGGCACTCGGCACCCGCGGTTTCCGCCAGGAAATCCGGCAGCTGTTTGACCGCGTGATCGAACTTGGCCTGGCGCCGGCGGACCTCGAAGACCTTGGACACCGGTATGACCGGCAGGACTGGGTTGCCGCTGCTGCCCTGTACGCCGAGTACCGGGACGTCCTTGACCTGCGCATGCCTGAGTCCTTTGACCCGGCCGGAATTATCACCACTGCGACGGACATCCTGGTCTCGGAGCCGCAGTTCCTGGCAGCCGAGCATGAGCGTCTGCAGCTGGTCCTGGCAGACGACCTGCAGGAAGCCAACGGATCCATCCACCGGCTGCTGGGAATCCTGGCTCACGGGCGCGAGGCAGTGGTCACGGCAAGCCCGGACACGGTTGTCCAGGGATTCCGCGGTGCCCGCCCCGACCTGCTCGGAGAGCTCCGGACGGTGCTTGGCCCGGATCTGGAAACCGCGGTGCTCGGGACCCAGCACCGGCTTGCCGGTCCCGTTGCCGCGGCCTGGCACCGGACCGCCTCACGGGTTTCGGTCGTCCCGGGGCTCCCGCCGGCCCGTACTGCGTCGGGACGCGTCCCGGCAGAAGCCGGTTCTTCGGCTGCCAGCAGTCCTGCCCCCTCCGCCGCAGCGCATGTAGTCGACTCACCCATGCACGAGCAGCGCTACGTTGCCCAGCGCATCCTTGAGGAACAGCTGCTCCACGGCAGGCGCCTGGAAGACATCGCCGTGATCGTTCGGACCGGCGGCCAGCTGGCCCGGATCCAGCGTTACCTCATCAGCCAGGGCATCGAAGTGCGGGTCCCGGTAGCTGAGAAAGCGGTGCGGGATGAGGCAGCTGTGCGGCCCCTGCTGGACGCCTTCGCCGTCGTCCTCAATCCCGAACTCCTCACCCCTGAACTGGCCGTCTCGCTGCTTACCTCACGGATCGGCGGAGCCGGCTCACTGGACCTGCGCCGGCTGCGGCAGGCACTGCGGCGGGAAGAACTGCGGGCCGGGGGCGGGCGCAGCTCCGATGCCCTGCTGGTCGAAGCGCTGGTGGACCCGCTGTCCGACGCCGGACTGGCGCTCGCCGGACTGGGCTGGGAAGCCAGTTCAGCCAAGCGCCTGGCGGCAATGCTGCGCGCCGGTCGGGACGCAGCTGCGCAGCCCGGTGCCAGCGCCGAGACGGTGCTCTGGGCACTGTGGTCCACCTCCGGATGGTCGAAGAAATGGGCCGAAGCCGCACTCTCGGGAGGATCCACCGGGCTCAGGGCAGACCGGGACCTGGACGCGATCATGGCACTGTTCCAAACAGCTGAACGCTACGTCGACCAGCTGCCCGGTTCCACACCGGAGCAGTTCCTCGACTACCTGACCAGTTCCGAACTGCCCATGGACACCCTGGCAGCGCGGGCACAGCAGCGCGACGCCGTTGAACTCCTCACACCTGCCAGCGCGGCCGGCCGGGAATGGCCGGTAGTGATCGTCGCGGGTATCCAGGAGGGAGTCTGGCCCAACCTCCGGCTCCGCGGCGAGCTGCTGGGCAGCGGGGACCTGGTGGCCGCCGTCGAATTCCCGGACACGGACTACCGCAGCACCCGCAGTCCGCAGACGCTGATGCAGGGCACCCGTTATGACGAACTGCGCAGCTTCTCCACGGCGCTCTCCCGTGCCCGGGACGTACTGGTCTGCACCGCCGTGTCATCGGAAGACGAGCAGCCCTCGCAGTTCCTGGACCTCGTTGATCCACTGCCCGACGGCGTGGCCGTGCGTCCCCGCACCGAGGTCCTGCGCCCGCTGACGCTCCGCTCCCTCGTGGCGGAACTGCGGGCCCATGCCCAGCAGGCAGAGACCCATCCGCAGGACGCCGGCGAAGCGGCGCAGCACCTCGGACGGATGCTCCGCCACCCGGTCCCGGTCCCCGGCGCGCACCCGCGTCAGTGGTGGGGCCTGCTGCCGCTTTCCAGTACCGGGCCGGTACTTCCGCCCGATGCTCCGATCCCGGTATCGCCCTCAAAGGTCGATGCCGTGACCAAGTCGCCGCTGAGCTGGTTTGTTTCGGCCGTGGGCGGGGAACAGGCCACTGACTTTGCCCGTTCCCTGGGAACCCTGGTGCATTCGATCGCGCAGGAAATGCCCGATGCCACCGGCAGCGAATACGCGGAGGAACTGCGGCGGCGGTGGCCGTCCCTGGGCATGAAGGATTCCTGGGAAGGCAAAGTGGACCTCAAACGTGCCGAGGCAATGGTGGGCAAGCTGGCGGAGTACGTCATCGACATGCGCAGGGCAGGCCGGAGCCTGATCGCCGTGGAGAAGGACTTCGAAGCCTCGATTCCGGTGGAGGTGCGCGGTGCCGTCCGGACAGCTCTGCTGCGCGGACAGATCGACCGGCTGGAACAGGATGCTGCCGGGAGGGCTTACATCGTGGACCTCAAGACCGGAAAGTCTGCTCCCAAAAAAGCGGATTTGGAAGCACATCCGCAGCTGGCCGCCTACCAGGAAGCTGTCCGGCAGGGCGCACTTGAGGATGTTCCTGCTGTTCCCGGCGGGGCCGCCCTGGTGCAGCTGGGAACCACCTCCAAGGGGGTCTCCGTGCAGGAACAGCCTCCGCTCGGCGCTGAAGACAAGAGCGCCCTGGCCATGATCGAAGAGGCAGCGGCCCTGATGTCCGCTGACACGTTCGACACCGTTCACGATCCGGCCCGGAGCGGCTACGGGGGCCACGGCTGCCGATTGCCGGAAATCTGCCCGCTGTGCACTGAAGGAAAGCAGGTCACCGAATGACGCTGGACGTGAGCGGAGGCGTAGAAGCCGGAACGCCCGCCCTGCCGAAGTTCTCGGCACGTCAGCTGGCGGAGCTGCTGCATGACGGCCCGCCGGATGAAGTGCAGTACCCCACTGCTGCGCAGCAGGAGATCATCGAGGGGCCGCTGGAGCCGCTGCTGGTGGTTGCGGGCGCAGGGTCCGGCAAGACTAAGACCATGGCCGACCGCGTGGTCTGGCTCGTCGCGAACAAACTGGTGGCCCCGGAGCAGATACTGGGTGTCACCTTTACCCGGAAGGCGGCCGGCGAGCTGGCTAGCCGTATCCGCGGCAGGCTGCGGCTGCTGGAACGGAAGCTCGAAGAGGACGCTGCGGACGCGCAGCTGGAAGCGGCGGTTTCGACTTACCACTCCTATGCCAACGGAATCGTGAACGATTACGGCCTGCGGATCGGAGTCGAACGGGATTCAGTGATGCTGGGCGGCGCCCAGTCCTGGCAGCTGGCCAACGAAGTGGTGGAGGCCTACACCGGAGACTACGAACATTTCACAGCCGCCAAGTCCACGCTGGTGAACTCCGTGCTGCAGATGGCTTCGGAGTGTTCAGAACACCTGCTGACCCCCGTCCGGGTGCGTGCCGAGATCCAGCACCACCTGGAGGAGGTGCTGGCGCTTCCTTATCAGGCGGGCAAAACCAAAGCAGCTGCCAAGGGAGTCCGGGACCTGGTGGCCAAACTGCAGACACGTATGTCCGTGACGGAACTCGTGGAGGCCTACCAGCGGGCCAAGGCTGAACGCCGGCAGCTGGACTTCGGCGACCTGGTGGCTCTCGCGGCCCGGATCGCCAAGGAAATCCCAGAAGCCGGGGAGATGGAGCGCGCCAAGTACAAGGTGGTGCTGCTGGACGAGTTCCAGGACACCTCCCACGCCCAGATGGTGCTGTTCTCCACCCTGTTTGGGAACGGGACGCCGGTCACGGCAGTAGGCGATCCGCACCAGTCCATCTACGGATTCCGCGGTGCCTCGGCCGGGCAGCTGGGGACGTTCCGGGAACACTTCCCCCGCCTTCTGCCCGAGGGCGGGCGGACACCGGCCGGAGTGGCAAACCTTTCCGTGGCCTGGCGGAACTCGACCTCGATCCTGGCCGCCGCCAACGCTGTCTCCGGACCCCTGAACAAACCTGCCCCGTGGCCCGGTGCCAGAACGCCCCTGGACGTCCCGGAACTGCAGGCAAAGCCGAAGCCTCCAGTGGGGGACGTGTACCTGGGCCGGTACCTGAGCGAGAAAACCGTGACCCTTCCGGACGGAACCGTGAGCATGGGTGAAGCCGAGGCCCTCGCCGCACAGATCGCAAACATCCGCTCCCAGTGGTTCAGGCACCCCAGCCACGAAACGGACAGCCGGGGCAATACGCTGCCGCCCACGGTGGCGGTCCTGTGCCGGGGCAAAAAACAGTTCGACCCGATTCGCCGTGCACTCGAAGACCTAGGAATTCCCGTGCAGATCGTGGGTCTGGGCGGCCTGCTTTCGACTCCGGAGATCGTTGACCTGCTCGCGGTGCTGCGCGTCCTGAGCGATCCGGGACGATCCGACTCAATGCTCCGCATCCTCGCCGGCGCCCGCTGGCGCATCGGTCCGGCAGACCTGATGGCACTGGCAGACTGGTCCCGGCACCTGGTCCGGGTGCGCGAACGCGCGATGAACGTCAGGGAGATCGCCGACGTGCACGGACCGGATGAAAGCGGTGCCGCCGTCGTCGAAACCGACCTTGCGGAGGCCGGGAGCCTGGTCGAAGCGGTGGACTACCTGCCCAAACCGGGCTGGACCTCCAGCGCCGGGCGCTCGCTCACACCGGTTGGCCTCGCCCGCCTGGAAGAGCTGCGGGATGAGCTGCGTGAACTGCGCGCATATGTGGGGGAAGACCTCACAACACTCATCGGCGAAGTTGAGCGGCGTATTCTGCTGGACATCGAGGTAGCCGCGAAACCGGGCATCAGCATCCACGAATCCCGGCGGAACCTCGACGCGTTCATCGACGCCGCAGCAACGTTCAGTGCCTCCGCGGACCGCGTGGATCTCGCCGCCTTCCTGGCATGGCTGGAAGTGGCAGACGAGGAAGAGAACGGACTGCCGGTAACGGCCCTTGAAACCTCGAGGGAAGCTGTCCAGCTGCTGACCGTACACGCCTCGAAAGGCCTGGAATGGGACGTGGTGGCGGTGCCGGGCCTCTCCGAAGGCCAGTTCCCGAATGACAAGGACTCACGCTGGAGCAGCGGCAACTCCGCGGTCCCCTGGCATCTGCGCGGTGACGGACCCGACCTGCCCCAGTGGGACTGGGAGCAGCCGGACCAGAAATCCTGGCTGGACGCAGAGAAACTCTTTGCGGACGACGCCCGTGCCCATGCGGAGCGCGAGGAACGGCGCCTCGCCTACGTGGCGTTCACCCGTGCGAAGGACATTCTTTTCTGCACCTCCAGCGCCTGGGGAGGGGGACGGAGCAAACCCACCGAGGCTTCGCGCTACCAGCTTGAACTTTACGAACTGGGCAAGGCAGGCACCCCCGGCTTCCACCTGCTCTCCTGGCTGGAACCGGAAGACCAGGGCGACGAAAACCCGGCCAACGCCGTAGCCGAGCGGGCCAGCTGGCCCAAGGACCCGCTGCCGGCCCAGCGGCGGCAAGACATGGAAGCCGCAGCTTCCGCCGTCCTGGCCGCGGCCGCCGGCCCTGCACAGACCGAGCTGGTCCCGAATCGCACCGGCGCCGACGGACGGCCCGGCGCCGGGGATGCCGGTGTCTTTGAACCCGGCCGCTGGGGCAGGGACGTTGAACTCGTCCTGGCCCGGCACCGGGCCCCGGATGAGGTCATGGAGGTGGAGCTGCCTGCCCACATTTCGGCCTCAATGCTGGTGGACCTGCAGGACGATCCTGAGGCAGTGACCAGGCAGCTGCGCCGCCCGGTTCCGCGCGAGCCGGGCATGGCGGCACGGAAGGGAACGGCGTTCCACGCGTGGATCGAGGAGTACTTCGGCCGCAGCGGAATGCTCGACATCGACGAGTATCCCGGTGCAGCGGACGCCTACGTTGACGAGGCCTATCAGCTCGAAGACATGGTCGCTACGTTTGAAGCCTCGGAGTGGGCGTCCCGGACACCGGCCTACATCGAAGTGCCTGTAGAAACCCGGGTGGATTCCGTGGTGGTCCGGGGACGGATCGACGCCGTTTTCCAGGACGAGGACGGCGGCTGGGACCTGATCGACTGGAAGACCGGGGCGCCGCCTTCCAAGGACAAGCTTGCAGTGCGCGCAGTCCAGCTTGCGGTCTACCGGCTGGCCTGGTCCCGGCTCAAGAACGTTCCCTTGGAGAAGGTTCGGGCCGCGTTCTACTACGTCGCCGCGGACAAGGTGATCCGTCCCCACAACCTGCTCGGGGAAGCTGAACTTGAACGGATTATCATCGGCTCTGCGGGACAGGGAAAACCCTAGAACACACCAGTGCCGCCGCCCGGAGGGACGGCGGCACTGTTGTGTTTCCGGGGGAGGCCTAGGGGGTGGCCCGCCGCAGCGTCCCGTAGGACCCGGCCGCCAGGACTGCACCGCCAAGCAGGAGCCAGCCGGCCAGCGAGAGCGGGGTGAGTCTGAGGAGCCAGGCCCAGACGTCCGGCCAGGACTCGGTCCACGTAGCCGCCGCGACTGCTGCAAGAATCACCAGCCCGAAGCCGGTCAGGGCTGACACAAGGCCGAGCATCCGCCACCGCTGGTAGACGGTCGCGAACCAGAAACCGAACATAAACAGCAGGATCGTCAGGGCGGAGTAGAGCAGGATCTGCGCGTACCAGGCAGCCTCGGCGATCCATGGCAGGGCGAAAATGTGTCCGTCTACGCCCCAGCCGTCAGTGGCCTGTTCGACCAGTCCGAGCAGCCAGTACACCACGCCGACGCCGAGCGACAGTGCCGAGTACAGGCCCAGCGTTCCCAGGTAGAAGGAACGCCGGCTCACGCTCATCGCCTGGGAGAACGGGAAGGTAAGCATCATGGACTGCACTCCGACCGCCAGGAAGTACCACATGAGCGCCTGGCCGGAGAATGCCAGGCGGGTGGCGCCGTCGTTGTTGGGAATGAGGGCGAGGATGGCCAGCGCGAGCAGGGTTGAGGCGCCGAGGACGATGCCCGGGACGCCCAGGTAGACCCACTTGTTCACCATCTGCATACGGGCGACTGCCAAGGCGCGGTTCATCACGCCACCTCCACGTTCTGATTGGATTCGGCCGGAGAGCCGTAGTGTTCGTTTGCTTTGAGGGTCCTGCGGATAATCAGCTGCTGAAGCGACACAGGTGCCAGTTCCAGACCCATCCGCGCTGCACGTTCCCTGTCCCCGGGCGCCAGCGGTGTATCGACGGTGACTGAGGCCAGAGCTCCGAGTCCTTCGCGGTGCAGCACCGGCCGCCCGGCCACGAACTCCTCCACCGCCGAGGATTTGCCGGCCACGGCGAAGGCGGACCCGGTGATGGCTTCCACCTCGTCATCCATCACGATGCGGCCGCGGTCGATGACAATCACGTGTTCCAGCAGGTTCGCGACTTCATCGATCAGGTGGGAGGACAGGATGATGGTCCGCGGATGGTCGGCGAAATCCGTCAGCAGCCGGTCGTAGAAGAGCTGCCGGGCCACAGCGTCCAGGCCCAGGTAAGGCTCATCGAAGAAGGTCAGTTCGGCCCGCGATGCCAGCCCGATGATGACACCCACGGCGGAGAGCTGCCCCCGGGAGAGTTTCTTGATCCGGTGTTTCCGCGGATTGGGCAGCTGGAAGTCCTCCAGCAGCCGGTCCGCCAACCCCCGGTCCCAGTTGGGGAAGAACAGGGCTGCTGCATCCAGCGCGTTCCGGACCGTGAAGTCGTCAGGGTATTTCTGTGATTCGCGGACGAAGCAGAGGCGGGAGAGGATGTGTTCGTTTTCGAACGGGTTCCCGCCGAACACGCGGACTTCGCCGGAGGTAGCGAAGCCCTGCGCGGTCAGGATGGACATCAGCGTTGTCTTCCCTGCCCCGTTACGGCCGAGGAGTCCGTAGATGCGGTTGGGTGCAATGTCCAGGGTGACATTGTCCAGTGCGGTCTGGTCCTTGTAGCGGCGCGTAAGTCCGCGGGTTTCAATGACGTTCATGGTGCCGGGGTCCCTTCGTGTTCAGCGGCACTGCGTTGGATAAGGGTGGTGAGTTCCTCCGGCCCGATCCCGAGCTTCAGGGCTTCACGCTGGAGGGGCTGGACATATTGGCGGTAGAACTGGTTCCGGCGTTTGGCCAGGACGGTTTCCCGGGCGCCGGGCGAGACGAACATTCCAATGCCGCGGCGCTTATAGAGCAGCCCTTCGTCAACCAGAAGGTTCACTCCCTTGGCAGCTGTTGCCGGGTTGATCCGGTAGAACGCAGCGAACTCATTGGTCGAGGGCACCTGGCCCTCCTCGGGGAGGACGCCGTCAAGGATGTCCCCTTCGATTCGTTCGGCGATCTGCTGGAAGATCGGCTTGCTGTCATCGATCACTGGTTCCTGCTCACCTTGTCTGGTTCATTACTGGACTAACTAACCATGGAACCATCGCATCAGTCAAGGGACTGTTTCAAGAGGATTCAGCCGTGCCGGGCACGAAAAAGCCCGCCTGCAGGAGCAGACGGGCTTTCGCGTGCGGGTTTCCGGGTGAGTTGGACAGCTACGGCGTCTTGGCGTCGGTGGCGCGGGGCGACCTGGTTTCCAGATCCGGCCCCGGCCCCGGTTCCGGGCCGTCGGAGTCAGCGGCGACCAGGGGCATGGCAGACGTGGCGGGTTCGGCTTCCGTTTCCGGGGCAGGCGCTGTAGAAATCCCGGGGGCGCCGGGGCCGGATGCAGCCCCTTTGCCGACGTCCCCATCGGGTTCGCCCTTGCCTTCGGGGCCAGCCTCGGAGGCAGACGCGGCAGGGGGCTCCGGGTCGGCTGCCGGGATCGGAGCGACACTAACCTTGCCGGGACCAGTGCTGCCGGTGGGAGCCGGGTCAGCGGCGGGGGCCGGAGCAGCAGCAGGCGCAGCGGCCGGCGCAGCGGCGGGCTCTGCGGCAGCAGCCTGGGCAGCATCAGCCGCTTCCTGTTCCAGGATGTCCGCTTCCAGGGTGGCCAGCATCTCTTCGGCTTCTTCAACCATGGACGGGTTCTCGGCAGCGAGGCCGCGCACCAGCCACTGGGCCAGGGCAAACTCGGCGGACAGAGCCGCCCGCCGAATCAGGTGGGGGTCGACGGCGTCGGGCCTTGCCTCGACGTATGCCTGGTGGACGGTGTCCGTGAAGTTGGAGTTGTTGGCGGCGATGAGCCAGGCAAAGTCATCCGCCGGATCGCCGATCCTCAGATCCGTCCAGCCGTTCACTGCACTGATCCGCCCGCCCGAAACCAGCAGATTGTCCTCATGCAGGTCCCCGTGGACCACCGTGGGGCTAAAGCGCCACAGTGCCACGTCCTCCAGCGCATGTTCCCAGCGGCGAAGAAGGGTGGCCGGGATCTTCCCGGTAGTGGCGGCCTGGTCCAGCTCGTTGAGCTTGCGCTGGCGGAATTCGTTGGCGGTGTAGCTGGGCAGGTCTGCGTTGTTCACCAGGGACTGCGGAAGCGCGTGGATGGCAGCCATCGTGCGGCCGATGTCGGCTGCCAGCTCGGCCCCGGCTCCCGCGAGCTCGTCGATGTCCCGGGTGGATCCGGGCAGGTGGGAATACACAAAGGTGCACAGCTGGCCCTGGCGGACAGTGCCGGCGACGTATGGGAGGGCGAACGGCAGCTCGGCGCGGACCCCGGGAACGAAGGCACGCAGCACCAGCAGCTCGGTTTCCAGGCGCATGCTGGCTTCCACATGCTTGGGGGAACGCACCCGCCATTGTTTTCCGGCGTCGTCGACCAGGAGCGCGGAATCGAAATCCGCGGCGTCGTCGGGCGAACCGGCGACGCCGGTAAGCGCCAGCGCCGGTACGGCGGCGCTGGCCAGGGCTGCCAATTCCATGGGTGTGCGTTTCACACCTTCAACCGTAGGGGCTGATGTGTCGGGAGTAACCCTTAGGCACCCGGCGAGTCGGAAGAGCGTGAGGAAAAACTCAGGGATGGCACGGCCGGTATCCACCGGCACGGACCGGCTTTCTGGTTGGGGTCCCGAAGTAAGTACGGTAGGGGTATGAGCAGTCCGTTACGCACGCCAGACTCCCCGCAGCTTGGACGGCTTCCGCTTGCCCGCGGCGCCATCGACCGCGGCAGTGAGCGCAGGACGGCCGGCGACCTCTTCGAGACCGTTCAGGCCCTTGAAACCACCCGCGTCATGTACTTCGCCAAGGGTAAAGCCCTCGTCCGCCAGGACTCGCTGGTCCTGGATCCTGTGGGGCCGGACGGCTTTGGCGAGGAACCGGTGTACCTCGGCCGCACGCTGGAGGACGGCTCGGTTCCCGCCGGCGCGGACATCGTCATGGTGACCCTGCCCGAGCCTGACCCTGAAATGGAACGCGGCGGCGCCGCCTGGGCAAGCCTGCGCGACGTCGCCGTCACGCTTGGTTCACTGGACGCGGGACTGTTTGTCGAGGCCTGCGCAGTCGCGAACTGGCACGCCACTCATACCCACTGCCCACGGTGCGGCGCCCCAACCCGGATGGAGCAGGGCGGCTGGGTCTGCCGCTGCACCGAAGACGGCAGCCAGCACTTCCCGCGCACGGACCCCGCCATCATCGTGGCCGTGACGGATCCCTCGGACCGGATCCTGCTGGGCCGGGCGGCAGCCTGGCCGGGCAACCGGTACTCGACGCTCGCCGGTTTCGTCGAACCCGGAGAGTCCCTGGAAGCAGCGGTGATCCGTGAGGTCGCTGAGGAATCCGCCGTCGTTGTCCGGAATCCGCAGTACCTCGGCTCCCAGCCCTGGCCTTTCCCCTGTTCCCTGATGCTCGGCTTTTTCGCTGAAGCTGACGGCACCGAACCGCAGGCCGACGGCGTCGAAATGGCTGACGTACGCTGGTTCACCCGTAAGGAACTCACCGACGCGGTCGCGGCCGGGGAAATCGGCATTCCCTCTTCCATTTCGATAGCCCGGAACCTAATCGACCGCTGGTACGGCGGACCCATTCCGGAACCGGAGGCCGGTGAATGACGGCGGACACCCTCGAAGCGCGCATCCTTGCGGGGCTCGACGACGAGCAGCGGGAGGTAGCCACCACACTGACCGGGCCGCTCTGTGTCCTGGCCGGAGCCGGCACGGGCAAGACCCGTGCCATCACGCACCGGATGGCCTATGGAGTCCACTCCGGGCTGTACAAACCGCAGCAGGTCCTGGCCGTAACCTTCACGGCGCGCGCCGCTGCTGAAATGCGGACCCGGCTGCGGGACCTTGGCGCCGGGGGAGTGCAGGCCAAGACTTTCCACGCGGCGGCCCTGAAGCAGCTGCAGTACTTCTGGCCGCAGACCGTCGGCGGGCCGCTGCCCGGCCTGCTGGACCACAAGGCCCAGCTCATCGCCGAGGCCGCGCGCAGGCTCCGGCTCTCCACCGACCGGGCAGCCATCCGGGACGTCGCTGCCGAGATTGAGTGGGCCAAAGTCTCGATGCTGACCCCGGACAGCTACGTGCGTGCCGCAGCCGGGCGTGACGCGCCGGCCGGATTCGACCTCACCACTGTGTCGCGCATCTTCCAGTCCTATGAAGACGTGAAGGTGGACCGCAACGTCATCGACTTCGAGGACGTCCTGCTCATCATTGTCGGCATCCTGCAGGAGGACCAGCGGGTGGCGGCCACCGTCCGCGACCAGTACCGCCACTTTGTGGTGGACGAGTACCAGGATGTTTCTCCGCTCCAGCAGCGCCTGCTTGACCTGTGGCTGGGGGAGCGGGACGAACTGTGTGTGGTTGGCGACGCGAGCCAGACCATCTATTCATTTACCGGCGCCACGTCGAGGCACCTGCTGGAGTTCACCCACCGCTTCCCCGGCGCTGAGGTCGTGAAACTCGTTCGCGATTACCGCTCCACTCCGCAGGTGGTGAACCTCGCCAACCGTATCCTGGCAGCACGTACCGCAGAAGGCGCGCGCTCGCGGAACGCCCCGCCGTGGCCTGAACCGCTGGAGCTCATCGCCCAGCGCCCTGCAGGCCCGGAACCGGTCTTCACCGAGTGCTCCGACGACGAGGCCGAGGCGGCCCACGTTGCCGCACGTATCCGAAAACTGCTCGACGACGGCGTCGAGGCGAGCCAGATAGCGGTCCTGTTCCGGACGAACGGCCAGTCGGAGGCCTATGAGCAGGCGCTGGCCAGCGCAGGAATCGGCTACCAGCTCCGCGGCGGGGAACGGTTCTTCGCCCGCCGTGAAGTGCGTGACGCCATGCTGCAGCTGCGTGCCGCCGCCCGTTCCGTGGGTAACGAGCCGGTGCCGCAGCTGGTACGGGACATCCTGGCCAACCTTGGCTACACCGCCGACCCGCCCGCAGGGGGAGGCGCAACGCGGGAGAAATGGGAGTCACTGGCGGCGCTGGTTGCGCTCGCCGACGAACTGCACGCGAACCGCACGCTTGACCCGGACAGCATCTTCACGCTGGCAGACTTCACGGCGGAGCTTGAAGAGCGGGCCGCTGCCCAGCACGCGCCCAAAGTCCAGGGCGTGACCCTGGCCAGCCTGCACTCGGCAAAGGGCCTTGAATGGGATGCCGTGTTCCTGGTCGGCCTGAGCGAGGGCCTGATGCCGATTTCGTTCGCGGACACTCCCGAAGCCGTCGATGAGGAACGGCGCCTGCTCTACGTGGGCATCACCCGCGCACGCGTGCACCTGTCCCTCTCCTGGTCCACGGCACGCACCCCCGGCGGCCGTGCCAACCGCAAGCCCTCCCGGTTCCTGGACGGCCTGCGTCCGAACACTGCCCGCGACGCCGGTTCGCCCCGCCAGGCAAGGCCAACCCGGAAGAAAGTGACCGGGCCCGCCAAATGCCGCGTCTGCGGCTCCCTGCTTACCTCCGGGGCAGAACGGAAGATGGGCCGCTGCGGGGACTGCCCTGCGACCTATGACGAAGCGACGTTCGAAGCCCTGCGCGAATGGCGGCGCGAAGCAGCCAATGAAGCAGGTGTCCCGGCTTTCGTTGTGTTCACAGATGCCACGCTGGTTGCCATCGCCGAGGACAAGCCGCCGACGCTGAACCGGCTGGCCACGCTTCCGGGGGTGGGCCCGTCCAAGCTGGAACGCTACGGCGAGGCAGTCCTGCAGGTGCTGGCCCAGAGCCCGGAACTCTAAGAGAAGGCAGGTTTCGGTGTTTCTGGCCCGTCTCAGCTCAGGAGGTTCCGCTCGGCCAGGCCCCGGTCAGGCGGCCTCTGCCGACTGCAGCCGGCATCCGCAGCCCTGATGGAAACTGAGCGGCTCCAGCCCAACATGCCCGTCAGCGGCACGCAGCTGGAGAACTCCGGACCAGGTGACGGGCTGGGCCACGCCGTCGATGAAACACAGGACCTGACCGGCTGCGGCGGCAGCGGCCAGCGTCGCTGAGGCAGTTTCCTCGCCTCCGGGAGCGGCATGCCGCACCGGTTCCGCGGCGCCCGGTTCCAGCACCGCGGCAGAGGCATACCAGCCAGGATCGGCGTCTCCGCGGTGTCTGTCCAGGCAACCGAGGCACGGCGTTCTTCCGGGAACCACGAGCGGCCCCACCTGGTAGCCGTACTGCTGAACGGATACCGCCAGGTGAGGCTGCTCCAGCCCGCCGCCGGGCAGGGCATGCAGCGCAGGAGCGGGCTGGTCGGACGCCAGGACGGCCAGGTCCACGGCGGAACGCGTGCCGCCCTCCGGCCAGGGCACCTGCAGCACACGCACGGTGGGATCAATCCGGTACAGCTGGCGTTTCACAGCCTGGTAGCGCGGCATCCCGATGTCAGTGAGGGCATACGCGGGTCCGACGTCGCTGGGGGAGACGACGGCGTCATCGCCCAGCAGTATGGTTCCCACGCCCGCTGCGGCGAGGACCCGCGCCGTCAGCGCACCGCACCGGCCCAGTCCAAAGACCTCCACGACAGCGGAACCACGCAGGGCCAGGGGATCCAGCGCATCCCGTCCATAGACCGCAGAGAGCCTTTCGACGTCGGGGCGGAGCCGTTCCTCGCGCAGGGGCGGGAGCAGGTGCCGGCTGCCGGGGTGGGCCAGCAGGACCGGACCCAGCACCTGGAGCAGCTGTTCCTGCCGCCGTTCACCGACGCCGGCCGCGGCTCCGGCGGCTGCTTCCTCGCCGTCGGGAACCCCGGTCCGCAGGGCATTGATGAAAGCGAGGTCCCCGCCGGTGAGGCCGGCGAGAAGCAAAGCGCCCTCGCCCAGGCCAAACTGCCGGCGGTCAGTACCGAGGTCCAGGACATAAATGCCCGGGTTGATCCGCATGCCGGTCTCCTTTGGTCTGGGTGTGCGCGTGCCGGGGCACCATGTAAGCACGCCCGGAAAGGGACCGGAGGAGTTTTCCACAGGTTTTCGATGCGGGAGCCGGGGAGAATATTGTGGACATATGCCTTCTGTGTCCGTTCCAGCCACCACCCGTGCCGGTCTTCCCATCGAAGTGCGGCGGTCGGCACGCCGGAAGCGGACAGTCAATGCAGTCTTCCGGGACGGCGTCGCCGTCGTGTCCATCCCGGCGCACTTCACCAAGGCGCAGGAAGCAGAATGGGTGCAGCGGATGGTGGACAAGCTGGAGACCCGCACGGCTGCCCCGCCCGCCGCCGGCACGGCCGAAGCCGACTCAGGTCTGGCAGAACGCGCGGCCGAACTCTCCCGGCGCTATCTCAAAGGCGCCGCACGGCCCGTCTCGGTGCGCTGGGTAAGCAACCAGAACTCACGCTGGGGCTCGGCCACACCGGCACGGGGGACAATCCGGCTTTCTGACAAGCTGATCGGCATGCCCGGGTGGGTAGTGGACTACGTCCTCCTGCACGAGCTGGCGCACCTGCTGGAGCCGTCCCACGGCCCCAGGTTCTGGCGCCTGCTCGAGTCTTACCCGCACACGGAGACTGCCAAGGCCTACCTGTCCGGTGCTGCCTATGCCAGTGCCCGCGGGCTCAAGGGCGAGATGGCCGAAGGCTAGGCGGCCGGCCCGCCCTTGCCGGGGCCCGCGCTGCCGGGCCCTTCATTGTCCGTTCCGTCCTCGCCGGAGTCGTCACCGGGCTCCGAATCCTGGTCCGGGCTGGAACCGGCAGCATCGTTCCCCTGTGCTTCATCTGCCGGAGGTTCGTTGAATCCGCCCTCGAGCAGGCGGCGCAGGGCAGCGTCGACGTCGGAATCGGAAGCATCAAGCAGCTCACGCCGCTTGCTGAAACCGGCGGGATCATCGAGGTCTTCGGAGGTTGGCATCAGGTCCGGGTGCTGCCAGATGGCGTCCCGTCCGTCGATGCCGCGTTCCTCACGCAGCATGGCCCAGAGCGCCGAGGCATCCCGGAGCCGGCGGGGGCGCAGCTCCAGGCCAACCAGGGAAGCGAAGGTGTGCTCGGCCGGGCCGCCGCTGGCGCGGCGCCTCCGGATCATTTCGCGCAGTGCCGCAGCGGAGGGAAGGTTCGATGTCGCCGCTGCGGTGACCTCGTCCACCCAGCCTTCCACCAGGGCCAGTGCTGTTTCCAGGCGCTCGAGCGCAGCGTCCTGGGCGGGAGTGCGCTCCGGCTGGAAGACACCGCCGGCCAGGGCTTCCTGAATCGATTCCGGGTTCGCGGGGTCGATGTTCCGTGCCACGTCTTCGATCTTGGACATATCGATGTGGATCCCGCGAGCATAGCTTTCGATGATCCCGAACAGATGCGGTGCGAGCCAGGGGGCGTGGGCGAACAGCCGTGCGTGCGCCGCTTCGCGGACCGCAAGGTAGAGGCGGACCTCGGCGTCGGGTACGTCCAGACCCTCTCCGAAGGCCGCGACGTTGGAAGGAAGCAGCGCCATGGTCCCCTCCGCGAGGGGCAGGCCAATATCGGTGGAACTCAGGACTTCCCGGGAGAGCGCGCCGACAGCCTGGCCCAGCTGGATGCCGAACATTGCCCCGCCCATGTTGGCCAGCATCGAAGAGGCTCCGCCCATCATGGACTTCATCTCTTCGGGCATCTGGGTGGTGATGGCATTGGACAGTGCCTGGGAGATGCTCACTGCCACCGGCTCGGTGAGGCGGCGCCAGGAGTCCATCGTGGCTTCCACCCACTCAGCACGGGACCATGCCTTGCCCAGGGAGGTGGCTGAGGGGAAATCGGTAACCGGATCAAGCCACATCTGCGCGACATGGAGCGCTTCGTCGACTTCCTTCGACTGCCCGGCCGTGACTGAGGGGTCTCCGCCGGCTGCAGCGACCCGCCGGGCGTTGTCCTTGGCCAGCTGCCAGTTGACCGGTCCTTCGGACGGGGCGCTGAACATGGCCTGGACCTGCTGGAAGATCATGGCCATGGCGTTGGGGTCCGAGGGCAGACCGGCGGCCTTGGCCAGCTCCTGCGGATCGATGCCGCCGGCCTGCCCGCCGCCGAAGAGGCGGGCCAGCATCTCGGACAGCGGATCCTGGGGAGTGTCCCCGTGGTCAGAGGGATTTGAGCTCATGGGTACCACCGGTCCTGTGGAAGTTCTAGTGCATTGGCAGCCAGTGGGTCACCGGCTGCGTGGATTCCCACGTTACCGGCATGGACAGGGCACTGTCCCGCATTCGCAGGATCCGTTCGCTGTTGGCAAAGGAGCACGTGGGAGAATGGCCCGAGACGTCGTGCGCGCCCCGGGTTCAGCCGGGCGCTGCACAGCGTCAAACCAACTTCCACATCCCGGCCGCCCTGGCCGGGTCCCGGCCAGGTGCCGCAGGAAAGGACAGCCGATTGCGTTCCCCGAACGATGAATCCTCCGCTGGAAACGAGTCCGCGGGTGAGCGCCCCGGCGTGCCTGCTTCCGCGCAGACGCCTGCCGGGCGTTCGCCGCGCAGGCGTGCGCTGCTGTTTGCCGGAGGAACCGCGCTGGTACTCGGTGCGGCCGGATTGGTGATTCCGGCTCCCTATGTCCTGGAATCACCCGGCCCCACCTTCAACACCATCGGCGAGATCGGTGACAGTCCGCTCATCACCATTGAAGGTGAGCAGACCTATCCCACCGCGGGAGAGCTGGCACTCACCACCGTTTTCGTGTCCGGAGGGCCCAACGGTGCCGTGAACATGGGCGAGGTGGTCGGTGCCTGGCTGGATCCCGAGGACGCAGTGCTGCCGGTGGACTTCGTGTACCCGCCCGGAACCACGCGCGGGGATGTCCAGGAAGGCAACGCGGCTGCAATGACGTCGTCGCAGGAGTCAGCGGTGGCCGCAGCCCTGGACCAGCTGGACATCCCGTTCACGGAAGAGCTGTCGGTTGCCGGGATCATGGAGGACGCGCCCGCCGAGGGCATCCTGGAGGCCGGTGACGTCCTCCTGTCGGTGGACGGCAGGGAAGTGACCGGCGTTGAGTCCCTAAGGGAGTTCCTCAACGAGACCGAAGGGGCACCTGCCCGCATCACCGTCCGCCGGGACGGTGAAGAGCAGATCCTTGAGGTGACTCCGGTCCTCGGCGACAACGGCACCTACCAGATGGGCGCCTACCTGAGCATCGACTTCACCTTCCCGTTCGAGGTCGCCATCGCCCTGGAGAACGTCGGGGGAGCGTCCGCAGGGATGATGTTCGCGCTGGGGATCATCGACAAACTGACCCCCGGCGAACTGACAGAGGGCAGGAACTTCGCCGGAACTGGAACCATCGACGCCGACGGGCAGGTTGGGCCCATCGGCGGCATCGAGCAGAAGATGGTCGGCGCCTCGGCTGCCGGTGCGGAGTTCTTCCTGGCGCCGGAAGCCAACTGCGACGAGGTCTCGGGGAACATCCCGGAAGGCTTGGAAGTCGTTAGCGTGAAAACGCTGGACGACGCGCTCGCCGCCGTCGAAACCCTTGCGGCCGGAAACGGAGCCGGGGGGCTGGAACGGTGCCCGGACGGCAACTGAAGTACCGTGAGCCCGTCCGGTATGGTCCGGATCGAATCACGATCCTAATAAGGTTCGGGCGCCGGGGCCCCAGAAGTGGCCCTGCGCGGGATTAACAGGGCAGAATAAGGAACCACGGCAAGAAACGGGCAGGCCGTCGGACAGAGGGGTCGCAGGTTGCTTCGATACCGGGGCAGCACGGATCCGAACTCGCCGAGCTGCCGCAGGTGCCGTGAGCCGACGTACCGAACGATGAGGTAACTGTGACTTCCGGACCTAATGGCCCATTCTCCCGACCGAGCCCCAGCACCACCCGTCGGCGGCGCAGCCCGCTGATTGCCACCCTGATCGTCGTAGCCGTACTGGTGATCGGGTTCGTCTACTTCTCCCAGGTGTACGCTGATGTGCTCTGGTACAACCAGCTTGGCTTCCTTGAGGTCTTCGTCAAGGAAAACCTGACCCGTATCGCCCTGTTCGCAGCGGCGTTCGTGATCATGGCCGTCTGCGTCTACTTCAGCATCCGCGCTGCCTACTCGTCCCGGCCGATCTACGCCCCGGACAGTTCACTCCAGGACAACCTGAACCGCTACCAGGCCCAGCTTGAGCCGGTCCGCAAGCTCCTCATGATCGGCATTCCCGTCGTCGTCGGCGGTTTCGCCGGTACGGCAGCAATGGCCATGTGGGAACAGGCACTGTTGTTCTTCAACCGCAAGGACTTCGGGCAGACAGACCCCGAGTTCAACATGGACTTCAGCTTCTACCTGAACACGCTGCCGTTCGTTGGCTTCATTGTCGGTTTCCTGATCTCCGTCGTCGTGATCAGCGGCATCGCCGGCCTGCTCACCCACTACCTCTATGGCGGTATCCGCCTGGAGGAAAAGGGAGTCTTCGTCAGCCGGCCGGCGCGCATCCACATTGCCGTCATTGCGGCATCCTTCCTGCTGCTGCAGGCCGCCAACTTCTGGCTGGACCGCTACAACACCCTGCTGAGCACCTCCGGAAAGTGGACGGGTGCCCTGTACACCGACGTCAACGCGGTCATTCCCACGAAGTCGATTCTTGCGGTTGCATCCATCATCGTGGCGCTGCTCTTCATTGTGTCCGCCATTATCGGCCGCTGGCGCCTGCCCATCATCGGCACCGCCATGCTGGTCATCACTGCGATTGTGGCCGGCAGCGTTTACCCCTGGATCGTCCAGCGATACCAGGTTGTTCCGTCGGAGCAGACCCTCGAACGCGAGTACGTCCAGCGCAACATCGACCTCACCCGCGAGGCCTATGGGCTCGCGGACACAGAAGTCATGGACTACGACGCGACCGTGGACGCCAACGCCGGTGCCCTCGCGGCAGATGCCGGCACCACCGCGAACATCCGCCTGCTGGACCCGAACGTCGTCTCTGACGCCTTCGGCCAGCTGCAGCAGTTCCGCCAGTACTACCAGTTCCCGGAGACGCTGAACGTTGACCGCTACGACATTGACGGCGACATCCAGGACACCGTCATCGCCGTCCGTGAGCTCAACATCAACGGCGTTCCCGACGGCTGGGTGAACGAGCACATCCTCTACACCCACGGCTACGGCGTGGTCGCTGCCCGCGGCTCCACCGTCCAGGCTGACGGCAAACCCAGCTTCATGGAATCCGGCATTCCCTCCACGGGCGTGCTGGGCGACTACGAGCCGAGGGTCTACTTCGGCGAATCCTCCCCGGACTACTCAGTGGTCGGTGCCCCTGAAGGCGCCGCACCGGTGGAGATCGACCGGCCGCAGACCGGCAACGCCGAGGACGACACCCAGACCACCTTCTCCGGTGACGGCGGACCCAGCGTCGGCAACCTGTTCAACCAGCTGGTCTACGCCATCAAGTTCCAGTCCACCGAACTGCTGCTCTCGGACTTCGTCAACGAAGAGTCCCAGATCCTCTACGACCGCGATCCCCGCGAACGCGTCGAGAAGGTTGCGCCCTACCTGACGGTTGACGGAAACGCCTACCCTGCCGTTGTTGACGGCCGGGTCAAGTGGATTGTGGACGGCTACACCACCAGCCGTTACTTCCCGTACTCCACCCAGCAGGAGCTGGCCTCGGCCACTACTGACTCCCTGACCGGCGGTGCCTCGGCTGCACTGCCGGCCGACCGGGTGAACTACATCCGCAACGCGGTCAAGGCCACGGTGGATGCCTACGACGGTTCTGTCACCCTGTACGCGTGGGATGACGAGGATCCGCTGCTGAAGGCCTGGCAGGACGTCTTCCCGTCCACGCTGAAGCCGTACAGCGACATGTCGGCAGACCTCATGGCTCACGTCCGCTACCCGGAGGACCAGTTCAAGGTCCAGCGCGAGCTTATGGGCCGCTACCACGTCACCGATGCCGAGTCCTTCTACCAGAACGACGACGCCTGGTCTGTTCCTTCCGATCCGACCCGGACGAACTCCGACGTCAAGCAGCCCCCGTACTACCTCTCGCTGCAGATGCCGGGTCAGGACAGCCCGGCATTCTCCCTGACGACGCCGTTCATCCCGTTCGTTGACCAGAGCGGCGAAGCCCGGAACGTCCTGTACGGCTTCCTGGCAGCGGATGCCGACGCCGGGACCGGCAATGACGGCGAGAAGGCCGAATCGTATGGAACGCTGCGTCTGCTCGAGCTCCCGACCGATACGGCGGTGCCCGGCCCCGGCCAGGCACAAAACCGGTTCAACTCGGATCCGACAGTTTCAAACGCCTTGAACCTGCTGCGCCAGGGTGCCTCTGAAGTCATCAACGGCAACCTGCTCAGCCTGCCGGTCGGCGGCGGCATGCTCTACGTGCAGCCCGTCTACGTGCAGTCCTCCGGTGCGTCCTCGTACCCGACACTGCAGCGCGTCCTGGTGAACTTCGGTGAACGCGTCGGATTCGCTCCGACCCTGGACGAAGCACTCGACCAGGTGTTCGGCGGCGACTCGGGAGCCGTGACCGGCGATCAGGAAAACGTCGGCAACACCCCGGACGACGGCACCACGCCGGCGCCTTCGGAAACCACGGCCCAGGCCGACCTGGAGACGGCACTGTCTGACGCCGGTGCCGCCATCCAGGAAGGACAGGAAGCCCTGGCCAACGGTGACTTCGCGGCCTACGGCGCAGCGCAGGACAAGCTGAACGCAGCAATTCAGCGGGCCATCGGGGCCCAGGACCGTTTGGCCGGTGCAGCTGCGGGAGCAGCCGACGGATCAGGCGGCGAGGGCACCGGTTCCGGCGAGGAGAACTCCGGCGAGTAACTGCGTGAGTTGCGGCTCCACCCCGCGGACGGTAGAGTAGATACCGCGCCGCGGGGTGGAGCAGTTCGGTAGCTCGCTGGGCTCATAACCCAGAGGTCGCAAGTTCAAATCTTGCCCCCGCAACCATGTGAAAGACCCCCGCCCGGAAACCCGGGCGGGGGTCTTCTTTTGTGTCTGGACAGTTACGGCCCGGGGCAGCGAACCCGATTACCCGGAAGACACTGCAGCCCGGCGTCCCGTGGGGACGCCGGCCTGCAGCTGAAAGACCTTAGTTCTGTTCGATGGCCGACTGGTTGGCTGCCGAGGCCTTGAGCGCGGCGAGGCGGGCTTCCACCTCGGTCTGCTCACCGAGATCCTCCAAGGACTCGAACTGCGCGTCAAGGCTCGAGGCGGCCAGCTCATTGGCGCCCCGCACACGGGCTTCTTCGCGGCGGATCTTCTCTTCGAAGCGTCCGACCTCCGAGGTGGGATCCATGACGTCGATGCTCTTGATCGCATCGTGCATCTGGTTCTGAGCGGCCGCGTTGCGTGAACGCGCAATGAGTTCGTTCCGCTTGGACTGCAGCTGCTGGAGCTTGTCCTTCATCTGGTTCAGCCCGGTCTTGAGCCGCTCGACGATTTCCTCCTGGGAAGCGATGGTCGGCTCGGCTCCGCGTGCTTCGTTTTCGGAGGCCATCTGGCGCTGGATGGCAACCTTGGCCAGGTTGTCGAACTTCTGCGCATCAGCGGTGTTGCCGCTGGCACGGAATTCGTCGGCCTTCCGGGAAGCAGCCAGCGCCTTGTTGCCCCAGCTGCGGGCATTCTCTAGGTCCTCGTTGTAATCGTCCTGAAGCATGCGCAGGTTGCCGATGGTCTGGGCGACGGCGCTCTCGGCCTCGGCAATGTTGTTGCTGTAGTCGCGGACCATCTGGTCAAGCATCTTCTGCGGGTCTTCAGCCTGGTCCAGAAGCGCGTTGATGTTGGCCTTGGCCAGTTGGGCGATCCGCCCGAATATGGACTGCTTTACCATCTGTCTGCCTTTCGCGTTTGTTCACGTTGTCCGTAATTGTGCTGTTGCCAGCCTGTCAAAATCCCGTTCCGGCAGTAACCCGTCCCGGTAAATCCATGGTGGGCCCGAGGCTAGAAGTTGCCTCCCGACGAGCCAAACCCGCCGCTTCCGCCAAAGCCGCCGCCGCCTCCGAAACCGCCGAAGCCGCCGCCGCCCCAGCCTCCGCCGCCGCCGGAACCGCCGCGCAGGATCGAGTCAATGAGGATGCCGCCGAGGATCGCACCGCCGAGTCCGCTTCCGCCGCCGCGGCCGCCGTACATGCCTCCGCCGCCGCCCCAGCCGCCCATGCCGCCGAACCCGTCGACGTCCTGCTGGGCCATCTGGGAAGCCTGTGCCGCGAGCGCGTTCGCCTGCTGGGCATAGGCCAGGGCACTGACGGGGTCCGAGGACTGCAGCGCGATGGCCTGCTGGAGGTTGCGTTCCGCCTCAGCAAGCCGGGTCCGGGCTTCGCTGCCGACGCCGCCGCGGCGGGCACGGATGTAGTCCGAAGTTCCCGCAATCTGCGCCTGCGCGGACATGATGGTGTGCTGGAGGGCATCGCGGGCACGGCGTTCCTGTTCCTGCCGGTCCCGCAGGCCCTCAAGCGAGGCATCGAGCTGGGCATTGGCTGATTCGAGCCGGCCGAGGAGATCAACCGGGTCGTACTTTCCGCCGCGGGCCGCGGCGACCGCGTCCAGTGCCTGTTCGACGCCGGCGATCGGGCCTGCCAGCGCAGGCTGGGAGCCGCCCTGGGAGAAAGCACGGGCCTGTGCCAGGTCCTGACGGGCGTCAGCGACGGCCCGGTCCAGTTCGGCTGCCGCCGCGTCCAGTCCTGCCCCGGTCCGGTCGATGGCGTCCAGGAGCACGTTCGCCTGGTGCACGCTTTCCTCGGCGGCACGCACGGCCAGGACTGCCGCGGACGTGTCAGAAGCCTGGAGCTTTTCCTGGGCGGTGTCTGCGGCGTTCTCCACGAAGGCCAGCCGTTCACGGGCCTGGTCGATGTTGTCCCGCACCTTCACCAGCGCGGTGTCGCTGTACCGGGTTTCAAGGCCGTCCAGGGCAGCGCGGGCGGAGTCCAGCCGGGCGGAAGCCGCACGGGCGGAGTCCTGGGCCGCGGCCAGGGCGGCGGGTGCGTTGCGCTCAAGCTCACGGAGCGCATCGAAGTCTTCCTTGTGTGCCTGGAGGGAGTCGTTGACTGCCTCGCAGCGGCGGATGATGTCCTTCAGCCAGGTGCGCTGCTGCTCTTCGGTGTCCGGAATCTCGTCGTCCAGCTGCTGCTGCATCTTGAAGGATTCGCCCATGTGCGCCCGTGCCGCGGCAAGATCGTCAGTGAAGGTGGAGACGGCGTCGTCACCGTACTGGGCCGCCGCGAAGGCGAGCTCCTGTTCGCTGGACTTGATGGCGTCGTCGGCGGCAACCAGCAGGCTGCCTGCGCGCTTGCGCAGGTCGGCAACGCTCATGGCGTCCAGCGGATCCTTGGGCGCAGTCTGTTCCCGGCTGGCAACCGCGCGCTGCTTGCCCCGCCGGCTGCGGACCAGGTAGAAGACAGCGAACGCGCCGACCAGCACCACGGCTGCGACAACGAACGCGGGAACCAGGCTGCCCCCGCCGGATGAGACCTTTCCGCTGCCGCCGCCGGCGATGTCCTCGAGGGACTCGGCGGCGTTGACTGCGGCCGCGGTCCAGTCCTCTGACGTGATGTTCTGGTTGCCCAGCAGCGGCTCCGTCGCAGCGTCGATCATGGCGTTGCGGCGTTCTTCGTTAAGGACCGACTGGTCGCCGGTGGCAACTTCGATCTTGCGCTCCTCGGTGGCGATGCTGAGGAGCGCCTCCCGGGAGCCCATGTCCTTGGAGGTCACGACGTCCTGCGCCCACGCCGTGGGATCGCTGGGGTCCGTGAAGCTGTCGACGAACACAACATAGAGCGTGTATCCGGTGCTTTCCTGGACCTGGCTGATGGCCTGCTGCACTTCGGAGGTGCCTGCGCCCAGCGAGTCGTTGGTATCCACCAGGTACTGGCCCGGAGGAATGGTTACCGGAGGATCGGCATGCGCAGCAGACGGCGCGAAGACCGCCAGGGCGCTCAGAGCCAGCACGGCTGCAAACCGCTTCGTCCTCAACCGCATAAAAGAATCCTTAGTCTGTCCGTACGCTGCACTTGGGTCACGGGTTCGTGGCTGCCGGGCGGATATGGCTCTGATTCTATGGGCGGCCCGACTGCCAGTCCACCACGAAACCGTATCCCATGAGTCTGTGCGTTTCCCCGGATGATCCGCCGTTGACTAGGGCAGACGAGCGGGAGAATCGCACAGGGAAGGCGAACACGCCATTCGGGAAATTCCCAGCGGACATTCAGAAAGCTCGCGCCTCGGACACAGACTCCCCTGCCATAGTGGATAGGTCGATACTTGTGGGTACAGCGAATTTTCGAAAGGACGGCCCATATGAGTGAGCACTTCGGGGGCACTGAAGGCCCGCAGCGGCCGTTGCCTCCCCGCCCTCCGGTCCCGCCGACGTCTTCCGCTCCGGACGGGGAGACCCCCGACCAGGCTGCGGACGCCACCACCCGCCTGCCGGCCGGCGGTGCGCATCCCGCGCCTGACGCCCGGGAACCCCGGAGCGCACCGCAGCAGGACCAGCGGGCTGAGCCAGCCGTAGACGCCGGGGAACAGGCTTCTGCCGGTGCTTACAACACCTCCGGCTACAACAGCGGCACCGCCGGTCCTGCTCCGCAGACTCCGCCGGCCGGGTCCTACGCCTCCGGGCAGCCCGGCCAGCCGCATTCCGCACCGTACGGCGGAGGCTACGGCGGCAATTACGGCAGCCCGGGTCCCCAGCAGCCCGCGGCCGGAGGACGCCGCCGCTACGGAACGGGAACGATCGTCACCGCAATGCTGATCGCAGGACTCCTGGGCGGCGGAGTGGCCGTCGCAGCAGACGCAGTCCTGGACAACGGCTCGGCCACCGCTGGAACCACGGGCCAGTCAAACACCGTGGTCGTAAACAACACGGACAGCGTCAATGCCATCACCGCCGCGGCTGTGAAGGCATCGCCGAGCGTCGTGACTATTGAAGTCTCCGGCTCCGGTTCCTCCGGCAGCGGATCCGGCATCATCCTGGACGACCAGGGCCACATCCTGACCAACACCCATGTGGTGACGCTGGGCGGCACCGTCGCAGACCCGAGCATTGAGGTGCAGACGGAGGACGGCAGGGTGCTCCAGGCTACGGTGGTCGGCACCGATCCGCTTTCAGACCTGGCGGTTATCAAGGTGGACTCCGATAACCTGACGCCGGCAACCCTGGGTGATTCCGGGAACCTGAACGTCGGTGACTCCGTCCTGGCCATCGGTGCTCCGCTTGGCCTGTCGGGCACCGTGACGGACGGGATTGTTTCAACCCTGAACCGCACCATCAGCGTCCAGTCCTCCGCAGCGCCGGAATCCGACTCGGATTCCGCCCCGGAGGATGACGGGTTCGGCTTCCGGTTCGCCCCGCCGGACGGTTCTTCGCAGAACCAGAGCTCGGCGGCGAACTCGATCTACCTGAACGTGATCCAGACCGACGCTGCGATCAACCACGGCAATTCCGGCGGTGCACTGGTGAACACCGACGGCGAGGTCATCGGAGTCAACGTGGCCATCGCCTCCGCGTCCTCCACCAGCAGCGGCGAGGACAGCGGCAGCATCGGCGTCGGGTTCGCAGTGCCCGCAAGCTATGCGCAGCGTGTTGCCGACGAGATTATCGAGAACGGCTCGGCTACCCACGGGTTCCTTGGCGTCTCGGTCACTCCCGCCACCGGTTCCGGTTCGTCCTCGTCCTTCACGATCGGTGCGCAGGTGGCGGACAACCCCGCCAGCGGCACGCCGGCAGCCCGTGCCGGGCTGCAGAAGGGGGACATCGTCACCTCGGTGGACGGGATACCGATCACCGACGCGCAGTCCCTCACCGCAGCCATCCGCATGCAGGCCGCGGGCAGCAAGGTCAAGATCGACTACGTGCGGGACGGGCAGAGCGAGGAGACCGAGGCGACGCTTGGCAACTCCGCAGACCAGTAACTGCACAGCAGTCTCCCGGCTCCACCCCGCCTGCCTGCCGGCCGGCGGGGTGGAGCTTTTTGCTCATCGGAGACCCGCCCGGACGGTAAAACCCTCCCGGTACGTTCGGGCCCGGGGGCGGCGTGTGATTAGCTTTAAACTGTCGCCGCCGACGGGCGGGGGATGCCGGAACAGAAACCGGCGGAATCTTCCTACAGGAAAGGCCGGAATGCAGGAGTCAGCCAACAGGCCGCTGAACATTGTTGTTTTGGTGAAGCACGTCCCGGACACCCAGTTTGACCGCCGCCTCGACGGACCGGACCACACCCTGGACCGCTCCGAGAGCATCCTCTCCGAACTTGACGAGTACGCCCTCGAGGCCGCCCTCCAGCTTGCGGAGGAACGCGGGGGAGAGAAGGGCGGCAACACCGTCACCGCCGTCACCATGGGCCCCTCAGCGGCATTGAACGCCGTCAAGAAGTCACTCCAGATCGGTGCCTACAAGGGCGTGCACCTTTCCGACGACGCGCTGCACGGCTCCGACGCCGCGGCCACTTCGCTGGCGCTGGCCGCAGTCGTCCGGCATCTCGAGTCCACGTCTGGTCCGGTAGACCTCGTGATCACGGGCATGGCGTCGACCGACGGCGAAACCTCCCTGGTCCCGGCCCAGCTCGCGGAACGCCTCGGCTTCGCACAGCTGACGTTCGCCTCCGAACTTGGCACTGCGGCAGGTGACACCGGTGTGGTGCTGCGCGCCCGGCGCGACGGCGACTCGTACTCAGAGGTCATCGACGCCCCGCTGCCGGCCGTCGTCTCGGTCACGGACCAGGCAAACGAACCGCGCTACCCGAATTTCCGCGGCATCATGGCTGCCAAGAAGAAGCCGGTCTCCGTGCTTACCCTGCAGGACGTGGGGCTGGAGCCGGCCCAGGTTGGCAAGGAAGGTTCCTGGACGTCCGTGGCCGCTTCCGCGCCCCGGCCCGCCCGCGGGGCCGGCACGGTCATTACCGACGACGGCGACGCCGGCATCAAGCTGGTGGATTACCTCGCCTCCCAGAAACTCATCTAGCACGTCCCTTACGGCGCTGCCGCGCCCGCACACCTAGGAGAGCGCCCCATGGGCTCCGTACTGGTTTTTATTGACGTTCCTTCCCTTCCCCTTCCCCGCGCAGCCCGTGAGCTGCTGGCCATTGCCGGCATGCTCGGCACCCCGGAGGTGGCCGCGCCCCGCCCGGTCCCGGCCGACGCCGCAGCCGAACTTGGGGCCTGCGGCGTGGCCCGCATCTACGAACCCGACCGGGAACTGCCGGACGTCCTGGTTGCCGCCAAGGCTGCCTTCCTGGCCGAAGCAGTGCGCACCGCCAACCCCGTCGCCGTCCTGCTGGGGAACTCCTTCGAGGACCGTGAGGTAGCAGCCCGCGCCGGGATCAAGCTTGGCTCCGGGGTCATCACCGACGCCGTCGCAGTGGCTCCGGACCTGTCCGTGACCAAGTCCGTGCTCGCCGGTTCCTATACCTCAACCTGCCGGGTCCAGACCGGAATCCCCATCATCACCGTCAAGGCCAACTCCGTGGAGCCGGCGGAACCCGGCACCGGGGCAACACCGGAGCGCAGCCAGGTCAGCGTGCCGGAGATTGGGCCGGCCGCCACCGTCGCTGAGCGCTCGGAAAAGCGCGTCAGCGGTCGTCCGGAGCTTTCCGAAGCACGGGTCATCGTGGCCGGCGGCCGTGGCGTTGACGGAGACTTCAGCCCGGTCGAAGAGCTCGCCGATCTCCTCGGCGGCGCCGTTGGAGCGTCCCGTGCAGCCACCGACGCCGGCTGGATCGAGCATTCGGCGCAGGTGGGACAGACCGGCAAGACCGTGTCCCCGCAGCTGTACATCTCCGCAGGCATTTCCGGTGCCATCCAGCAGAAGGCCGGAATGCAGACCGCCAAGGTGATCGTGGCCGTGAACAAGGATCCGGACGCACCCGTCTTCGAAATCGCAGACTTTGGCATTGTGGGCGACCTTGCGTCAGTGCTTCCCCAGGCGTCAGAGGAAATCCGGAAGCGGCGCGCGTGAACGGCTTCCCCGATTCAGCGCCCGGACGCGTCCTGGCGTTCGCGGCGCACCCTGACGACATCGACTTCGGTGCTGCCGGAACCCTTGCCGCATGGGCCGCGCAGGGGACTGAGATCTCCTACTGCATTCTGACTTCAGGGGATGCCGGCGGATTCGAAGCCGGCGGCCGGGAAGACATCATTGCCCGCCGCAACGCCGAGCAGCGCGAGGCAGCGGACATTGTGGGCGCCGGTGAGATTCATTTCCTGGGGGAGCGGGACGGGTTCCTGTCCGTGAACCACGAGGTGGTGGGCAAGGCGGTGGCGCTGATTCGCCGGGTGCGACCCGACGTCGTGCTTTCAATGCATCCGGAACGCAACTGGTCCCGGATCCAGGCCAGCCACCCGGACCATCTGGCGTGTGGGGAAATCGTCACCCGGGCGGTCTACCCGGCGGTGGAGAATCCCTTCGCCTATCCCGAGCTCGAAGAAGCCGGGCTGCACGCGTACAAGGTTCCGTGGCTGGTGTTCTACGGCGCGCCCAGGGAACGCGAAAACCACGCAGTGGACATTACTGAAGAGGTTCAGACCAAGCTGGAAGCCATCAGGGTGCATGCCAGCCAGCACCCTGACCTGGCCGGCATGGAGTCCGCGGTGCGTTCCTTCCTGCAGGAGAACGCACGCCGGCACGGGCTCCCGGAGGGTACCAGCGCGGAGGTCTTCCACGTGGTAGGAGTCAACACTCCGGCCACCATCGCCGGGTTCTAGGGTTTTACTGCCGTCACGATCAGGGTGTCTGCCTTGAGGGTGTATTCTTCGCCCAGTTCAGCCAGGAAGGCAGCACGGACGCGGTCTGCGGCAGCGGCATCGGAAGGCAGCAGCAGGCGCAGCGGACTGCCCATCACCAGGGACCAGGCCAGGTCCTGGCTGAGCAGCACCGGAACGGCTGTGTGCACGGCGTTGACGTCGCTGAAACCCAGTTCCTGCAGCCAGTCCGTGGCCTTCTGCGGGGTGTTGATGCGCAGCATGTTGTCCCGGGATGACTCGCTGGTGGCCGGCAGTTCCACGCCTTCGGCCGCGCAGTGCCGGAACAGGGTGGTTGAAAACTCGGTCAGTGCACCCTCGGCCCACGTGCTGAACGCAAACCGGCCGCCGCTGCGCAGCAGCGAGGCCAGGTGGCGGACGCCCGAGTCCATATCCGGGAGGAAGAAGACGGCGTAACCGCACAGCACGACGTCGTACTCGGTGCCCGGATGGAAGCCCAGCACATCCGACTGGGTGAAGACGACGTTCTCCAGTGACAGTGTCTTGGCTTTGGCCGCCGCCACCTCCAGCAGTTCCGCAGAGAGGTCCACCGCATCAACAACGGCTCCCGGCCCGGCGCTCTGGGCCGCCGGCACGGTGATGGAACCGCCGCCGCAGCACGCGTCCAGCACATTTTCGTCCAGCTTGACGTCCGCAGCGGCTACCAAGGCGTTGCCCATGGGATTCCACAGCGAGGGCGCCATGCGTTCAAAATCGCCGGCGCCGGAGTCGAAAATCTCGGCAAGGGGCTGCTGCTCGGGCATGGTCTGTCCTTCGGCTTAGAGCTGGGCACCTGCGAAGCCGTGCTGGCGCCAGGCTTCGTAGACGGCGATGGAAGCGGAATTCGCAAGGTTCAGCGACCGCAGGGACGGCAGCATGGGCAGCCGCAGGCGTGCCGTGACCCGGGGATCATGTTTGACTTCCTCCGGCAGGCCAACGGATTCGGGTCCGAAGAGCAGGACGTCGCCGGGCTGGTAAGCCACATCGGTGTACGAGGTCTCTCCGTCGGAGGTGAAGGCGTAGACGCGCTCCGGCTGCAGTGCCTCAAAAGCGGCTTCGAGGTTCGGATGCACGTGCATGACGGCGAGGTCATGGTAGTCCAGACCGGCGCGGCGCAGTTTGGAGTCTTCAAAATCGAAGCCCAGGGGCTCCACCAGGTGCAGTTCAGCGCCGGTGATCGCGGCAAGCCGGATCGCGTTGCCCGTGTTGCCCGGGATTTCAGGGGTATAGAAGAGGATGCGGAACACGTCTTTATCCTATGCCCGCGCCGCTGCTGCTGTGTCTACTGCTGCGCCGCGTCGAGCAGGGCACCGAGCACGGGCAGCAGGACAGTGTTCGGCTGCGGGCCGGTGCTGAAGAAGCGGCGGAGGTCCCGGGCCAGTGTTCCAGGATTCACGACGTCGACCGGGGCTGATTCAGGCAGGTTAGGCGGGGAGTCGATAATCGGCTCGAACGGGTTCTGGTTCGGGCTGTGCAGGACCAGCCAGCCCGAGACCCGGACGTCCGGGAACCTTTCCTGGAGGGTGTGGACGGCGTCGGCCAGGCGGAGCGAACCCACGGCCCGCCCTCGGTGGCGCAGCTGCATGCCGTCCCAGTACCAGGCTCCCGGAGAGGCCATGATCGAATCGATGACGGCCATCCGGTACCCGCCGAGCAGCACGTGCCCAATCTCCAGGTTCCCGCCGCGCGGGCCGGAGTCCGGGATGCGCAGGCTGTTGACGAGCCTGCCCGCCGGGTAATCCGGGAGCAGGGAATTGGCCAGCAGTCCGATCGTGAGGTTTTCAGCGTCGAAACGCGAGCCTGCTGAGGACCCCATGCGCTTGAAGAGTCCGGGCCGTTCCGGTTCTCCATTGACCTGGCGCCCGATCATGGCCAGCGGAATCGCCGGCGGCCGCTGGGGAGTGAAGTCCGGCTCGAAAACCGGGGGCTTGCCGAAGTCCGGATTGGGAACAGGTTTGCCCGGGGCTGAAGCAGCAGACCCGGCGGACCCTGACGTCCCGGCCGGGCGGGCGGGGGAGGCCCCGGAAACCGGGCCGGCGGTGCCGGAACGGCCCAGCCTGCGGTCGTAGGCGCTGCGCTGCTCGGGGTCGGAGAGGACCTGGTAGGCCTCGGAGATCAAATGGAAGTGTTCGCTGCTGCCCCCGTGGTCGGGGTGGGTCCGGCGTGCAGCACGCCGGTAGGCGGACTTGATTTCGTCAACAGTGGCCGACGGCGTGAGCCCCAGAACCTCATAAAGCGATTGGGCTGGGGGAGTCACTGCTGGTCCTTTCGGTAGCACCACGGCGCCGGCGGGCGCGGCACGGAGGAACACTTGCGCCTGCACTAACCGGCACAGGCACCGGTATAACGCTGCAAGGCCCGGATTAGTTCACCGGCCGGGCCCTGTTCGCTCCCGGTGGAGCCCCAATTCTAGCGGCTGGAATCCGCGCCCCGGTGCGCCGGTACGGGGCTGGCTGCGTGCCCGGAGTGCCGCCCCATCACATTGCCGGGCCGGGAGCGGACTGCAGCCGGGGAGCCGGGCGCTAGAATTGTCTGGTGCCCGTGTACCTCGACCACGCGGCGACCACGCCGATTTCGGCTTCGGCCCTCGCCGCACTCACCACTGAACTGAGCCGCAGCGGCAATCCCTCTTCGCTGCACGGCTCCGGCCGACGCGCCCGGATGGTGGTGGAAGACTCCCGCGAGGCCCTGGCCGCCGCGCTTGGCTGCCACCCGTCCGAGGTCATCTTCACCTCCGGAGGAACCGAGGCGGACAACCTGGCGGTCAAGGGACTGTACTGGTCCCGGCGCGACGCTGATCCGCGCCGCACCCGCATCCTGTGCTCACCGATTGAGCACCACGCTGTGCTGGACACCGTTGAGTGGCTCCAGAAGCACGAAGGAGCCGAAGTCTCATGGCTTCCGGTGGATTCCGACGGCGTCGTCAGCCTTGACACGGTGCGCAGCGAGCTGGAAGAACACGGTGCGGAGACGGCCCTGGTCACCCTCATGTGGGCGAACAACGAGGTGGGCACCCTCCAGGACATTCCGGCGCTGGTCGAACTGGCACACTCCTACGGCGTTCCGGTTCATTCCGACGCAGTGCAGGCCTTCGGCGCCGTGCCTGTCAGCTTCCGTGAATCCGGGCTGGACACCATGGCTGTCAGCGGGCACAAGATCGGCGGTCCGGTGGGGGTCGGAGCCCTGGTGGTGGGACGCGCCGTCAAGCTCACGCCGGTCCTGCACGGCGGCGGACAGGAGCGGGACATCCGCTCCGGCACCCTGGACAAGCCCGGCATCGCGGCGTTTGCCGCAGCAGCACGCGAAGCCACCGAAAACCTCGCCGAAGAAAGTGCGCGCCTGCGCACCCTGCGCAACTACCTGATCGCCGCCGTCGAACGCACCGTTCCGGACGCCGTGCTGCGCGGACCCCGCGACGACGAGGAAGGCACCCGGAGGCTTCCCGGCAACGCGCACTTCACCTTCCCCGGCTGCGAGGGGGACTCCCTGCTTTTCCTCCTGGACCTTGCGGGGGTAGAGTCGTCCACCGGCTCCGCCTGCACCGCCGGGGTGCCGCGCCCGTCCCATGTGCTGCTCGCCATGGGGCTGAGCGAAACGGAGGCACGGGGCGCCCAGCGGTTCAGCCTGGGGCATACATCCACCGCCGAAGACGTTGATGCACTAATAGATGCCCTGCCCGAAGCATACGAACGGGCGAAAAAAGCCGGCATGGCGGGCAGTGAAAGCAGCATACGAACAGCAGGAACGGGTTTTAGCTAATGAAGGTTTTGGCAGCAATGAGCGGCGGAGTCGACTCCGCCGTAGCCGCAGCACGGGCAGTGGAGGCAGGACACGACGTCGTCGGGGTCCACCTGGCGCTGTCCCGCATGCCGGGCACCCTGCGCACCGGCAGCCGCGGCTGCTGCACCATCGAGGATTCCCGCGACGCCTGGCGGGCGTGCGACATCCTGGGCATCCCGTACTACGTCTGGGACTTCTCGGAGCGGTTCAAGGAAGACGTGGTTGACGACTTTGTCGCCGAGTACGCCGCCGGCCGCACGCCGAACCCCTGCATGCGCTGCAACGAGCGGATCAAGTTCGCCGCGCTGCTGGAGAAGGCACTGGCCCTGGGCTTCGACGCAGTCTGCACCGGCCACTACGCGAAGGTGATTACCGACGCCGACGGCAACCCGGAACTGCACCGTGCCGCGGACTGGGCAAAGGACCAGTCCTACGTGCTCGGTGTGCTGACGCACGAACAGCTCCAGCACGCGATGTTCCCGCTGGCAGATACCCTGTCCAAGGCCGAGGTGCGGGCCGAGGCCGAGCGCCGCGGCCTCTCGGTCGCGAACAAGCCGGACAGCCACGACATCTGCTTCATTCCCGACGGCGATACCCGCGGATGGCTCGAAGAACGCATCGAGATGACCGAGGGCGAGATTGTGGACCCCACCGGTGAGACGCTCGGCACGCACCCGGGCGCCAACGCCTTTACGGTCGGCCAGCGCAAGGGCCTAAAGCTCGGCCGGCCCGCAGCGGACGGCAAGCCGCGCTTTGTGCTGGAGATCCGGCCGAAGGAAAACAAGGTCATCGTGGGACCTGAAAAGCTGCTTGAAATCGACCAGATGCGCGGGATCAAGGTCTCCTGGGCAGGGCTGCCCATCCGTGAGGTGGCCACGGGCCAAACCTTCGAGTGCACCGCCCAGGTCCGCGCGCACGGAGACCCCGTCCCGGCCACCGCGTGGATGGAGACCGGGGAAGAAGGCCGCACCGAACTGGTCGTCCGGCTCAAGGACCCCATGCGCGGTGTCGCCCCCGGACAGACCGTGGTGATCTACCAGGGCACCCGTGTGCTGGGGCAGGCCACTATCGACTCCGCGCGTTCCCTGCAGTGGGATCCGGCAGCCGTCTCCTAGCGCTGCGGCCGTAACCTGCACCGAAGCGGACTCGGCAGGACCCTAAACTGGAGTCATGAGTACTGCACCAGCTGACGATTTCGACCCCACAGCCAGTTCCCTTGCCGGGAAGGTGGCCGACGAGGTCATGGCCGAACTGCTCGCCATGCGCAGCAGCATCGACAACATCGACGCGACGCTGGTCTATCTCCTGGCAGAGCGCTTCAAGGCGACCCAGCGCGTAGGGCACCTGAAGGCTGAACACCACCTGCCGCCGGCGGATCCGGGCCGTGAAGTCGCCCAGATCGCCCGGCTGCGGCGCCTGGCCGAAGACGCCAACCTTGATCCGGCCTTTGCTGAAAAGTTCCTGAACTTCATCATCAGCGAAGTCATCCGGCACCACCAGGCCATTTCCGAGACCCGCAACGGCGGTAGCAATGCAGAAGGAGCCTGAGCAGCCTGCTGCGCCCAGGCCGGCCGGCGTGACTGCAACGGCCCCGGGCACCTGGCCGGGGACGGACCCGCTGGAAGCTGCGAAAACCATCCGCGGCGAACTGGGCGATCCCCACCTGCCCTTCCTGGTTGAACTGCCCCTGCGCGGCGTCGGCGCCGATGCCGTGGGCCGGACCGCAGCCCTGCTGGTGGACCTGCCGGTAGACCTGCAGCCGCACGGCTGGCGCCTCGTGGACCGACCCGGCATCGACCAGCGGCGGGCGGTCTCCCTGCTTTCCCGGGACATCAATACGCTCGCTGACGTCATCGGAGAAGAGGAAGCTCCGGGTTCCGGACTCAAGATTTCCCTTCAGGGACCGCTGTCCCTTGCCGCCGGGCTGTACCTGCACAACGGTGAACGTGCCCTGGCCGACGCCGGCGCCCGCCGGGAACTGACCGAGTCACTGGCCGCCGGCGCGGCAGAATATGTTTCCCGGGTGAAGGCCGTTGCCCGCGGGGCCGCGCTCACCGTGCAGGTCGATGAACCTCTCCTGGACCGGATCCTGGACGGCCGTATCCCCACTGCCAGCGGGTACCGGACCCTTCGCTCGGTCCCGCCGCAGGAAGCATCCCTCGCCTGGAACCTGCTGCGGGAATCGATGCTTGCCGCAGGGGCTGCCGCCGTCGTCCTGAACCTGCCCTCAGCCCGCCACCGCCAGTCCGGGTCCGGTCTGGACCTTGCGCTGGGCGCAGGAGCCGACGGCGTGGCGCTGCCCCTGGGCGTGCTGGGCAACGGCGACTGGGAAGGCATCGCTGAGGCAGTTGAAGCCGGAAAACAGGTATGGCTCGGCGCACTGCCGCTGCCCGCGGCAGGGGAGTCTCCACGGCAGGTCACGGCGCTGGTGCAGGACATCACTGCGCCGTGGATGCGGATTGGGCTTCCCCTGCGGGAGCTGCCGGCGCTGGGGATTCTGCCCGCCGGTGATCTCGCTGACCTCACTCCCTCCAGTGCACGGCGGGTGCTCGAACGCCTGACCCAGACAGCTTCTGCGCTGGACCAGCTGGCTGCCGAGAGCTGAAAGGCACCCCGGCGCCTAGAGCCGGCGCTCCCATTTCTCCGGTTCGGCATCCGGCGGCAGCACGCCGTCGAACGTCCGGTATTCGTAGGTGAAGCTGCCGTCGTAGACGAAAACGGTTCCCAGCTGCCGCTGGCGGACGATGGTCCGGATCCGGTAGCGCCCGGATTCTTCATCCCACCACTGCTCGGCGTGGGCATCGGCTCCGGCCAGCACCGGAACCGGGATGCGCAGCCGGCCCAGGAACAGCCGGGTGTGCGGGGAGTGCATGTGCAGCCTTCCGTCCGTGGAGACGGAAAGGTCCAGATCCGTGGCCAGGTTGCGCCTCCGTCCCACATAATCGGTGAGCCCGGTGGGGGAGGTGAGCGAGGTGGTGTCCTCGAAGATCCGCTCGCCCCGGTCGAACTTGAACATGCGCACCGCGGTCAGCGACGACCGGCCAAACGGATCAAGGTGGGCGTAGTTGCTGATTGTGAACGGGACCCCGCGCCCGAAGTCGGGGAAGAAGGCATTGGAAACCGGCAGCACCGGGAGCAGCGGACGCAGCGCCGGACGGGGACAACCGGCGACGTCGAAAACTCCGGTGCCGTGACCGTACCGGCCCTCACCGGGCTGCATCGAGAAATACTCCTGGAGCTGCGGCTGCAGGCGGCCGAACGCGGCGCCCAGCGCCCGCTCGTAGACGGACCCATCACTCATTCATTCAGCCTACGCCGCCTGCGGACGGGAGCAGCGGCCGGAGCCGCTAGAGCCGGCCTGAAGCCTTGAGCCGGATGTACATGTCCGCCAGTTTCGGCGGCAGTTCATACGGCAGCTCATCGACTACTTCGGCGCCCATCGACTTGAGCTGGGCAGTCACCGCTGCCCGGTCCAGCAGGGCGCGTTCGGCTGCTGCGGCGCGGAAGACAGCCGACGCGGATGAGCGGTCTGCCCGCAGCTCATCCAGGGCAGGATCACGCACCGAAGCCACGACCACCACGTGCTTGGCCAGCAGCGCCGGAAGAACCGGAAGCAGGCCCTCTTCCACCGCCCCTGCGTCCAGCGAAGTTATCAGCACCACCAGCGACCGCCGCGAGGACACGGAGGCGACGACGCCGGGAAGCAGGGAAAAGTCCGCCTCGATGAGTTCCGCGTCCAGCGGCGCCATGGCTCCGGCAAGCCTGCTGAGCAGGTTCGCTTTCGCTGCTGAATCCACCCGGGCACGGATGCGGCGGTCAAACGCCGCAAAATCCACCCGGTCTCCGCCGCCCTGGGCGAGCATTCCCAGCAGCAGTGCTGCCTCGATTCCGGTGTCCAGCCGCGGTTCATCGAGGATCCGCGCCGCGGCGGTCCGTGATGTGTCCAGCAGCAGGATGACCCGCCGGTCGCGTTCCGGCCGCCAGGTCCGCACCACGGTGTCGCGGCGCCGCGCCGTCGCCCGCCAGTCGATGGAACGGACGTCGTCACCGCGGACGTAGTCGCGGAGGGAATCGAACTCGGTGCCTGCACCGCGCAGCTGAACCGAGGCGTTGCCGTCGAGTTCGCGCAGGCGGCGCAGCTTCGCCGGAAGGTGGCGCTTGGACCTGAACGGGGGCAGTACCCGCAGGGTGCCCGGATAGGTGATGGTGCGCTGCCTGGCTGCCAGGCCCAGGGGACCGAAGGAACGGATGGTCACCGAAGCGGTGTGCAGGTCGCCGCGGCGCTCGGGCCGCAGTACACCCGCGGCCCGGCGTGCCTCGGCGGGCGGGACCGTGACGTGCCGCTCGGATCGGATCTGCCCGGCCGATGGCTGCCAGGCGTCCCGGAGGACGGCGTGCAGGGTCCGCCCGGAATCGTTGCGGACCACCAGTGCTGCCGGTACGTCTTCATCCAGCCGGGCGCTCTCGGGCAGCTCGCGTTCCACCCGGATCTTCTGCGGCGGCACAGCCAGTGCAAGGTCCAGGGCAGCGGCGGCAGCCACCACGCCCAGCCAGGCCAGGATGGTGCCCGTGCCCGGAAAGAGCACCACGGCGGCAGCGCCCAATGCTGCCAGGGTGACCAGTCGGCGGGAAATTGCCATCAGCTAGCGGGGGACCGGAACGGTGGCGAGGATGCTGCCGAGCACATCGTCCACGCTGACACCGTCCATTTGGGCTTCGGGGCGCAGGGCTACCCGGTGGCGCAAAGCGGGCAGCGTCAGTGCCTTCACGTCGTCGGGAGTGATGAACCTCCGGCCGGACAGCCATGCCCAGGCCCGTGCAGTGTTGAGCAGGGCCGTGGCACCGCGCGGAGATACGCCAAGCTGGAACGACGGCGCGGAGCGGGTAGCCCGCACCAGGTCCACGATGTAGCCCAGCACCTCCGGCGAGGCATCCACCCGGGCGACTGCCTCGCGGGCTGCCAGGAGGTCCGCTTCGCCGGCTACGGGACGTACCCCGGCAGCGGTAAGGTCACGCGGATCAAACCCGCTGCCATGCCTGCGGATCACCTCAATCTCGTCCTCCCGGGAGGGCAGGTCGAGCGTCATCTTCAGGAGGAAGCGGTCCAGCTGTGCCTCTGGCAGGGGATACGTGCCTTCGTATTCCACCGGGTTCTGTGTGGCGGCCACCAGGAACGGGTCCGGCAGCTGCCGGGAGACGCCGTCCACGGTGACCTGGCGTTCTTCCATGGCTTCCAGCAGCGATGCCTGCGTCTTCGGGGGAGTCCGGTTGATTTCATCCGCCAGCATGATGTTCGTGAAGACCGGTCCCTCCCGGAAACTGAACTCGGAGGTTCGCCCGTCGTAGATCAGGGAACCGGTCACGTCGCCGGGCATAAGGTCCGGCGTGAACTGGACGCGCTTGGTGTCCAGGGACAGGGCTGCGGCAAGGGTGCGGACCAGCAGCGTTTTGGCCACGCCGGGAACTCCTTCGAGGAGAACGTGCCCGCGTGCCAGCAGTGCGATGATCAGGCCCGTGACGGCCGCATCCTGCCCTACCACTGCCTTGGCTACTTCCTGGCGGACGCTGTGCAGCGCGCGCCGCGCGCTCTCCCCGGCATCGGCGGCATTGGTCTGGACGCTGCCGGCCTGGCCGGACACCGACGGGTAGTGCTGGGTCATGATTCGGTTATCTCTTCCTCTAGGTACAGCAGCTCGTGTGACCAGGCCACCAGATCGCTGTCGTTTGCAGGTACGTGCCGGTTGAGCAGTGTGTCCACATCAGCGGCGGAGCGCCCGGTGCTGCGTGCTGCTGCCTGGACTACGTCGGCGGCGGTGCTTCCGGGACCAAGCCGCAGCCGGGAGGCCAAACGGACCATCGTGCCGGCCCGGAGGCTGGCGGCTGCGCGGTCCAGTGCCTTGCTGTCCTGATAGAGCCGGGCGCGGCCGTCTGCGGTCTCGGCGGCCCGCACCACAACCGGCATTGGTTCCAGGGCCAGCGGGCCGAGCCGGCGGCCGCGCCAAAACGCTGCGAGGGCTGCAACCACCAGGGTCCAGACGAGCAGGGGGTTGACCCAGTCCGGCAGCAGGCTGAACGGGTTCACCGGCGCGTCGCCGGCCGGAATGTCCGCCGGAACCGGCAGATACCAGACCAGGGTGTCCGTGCTGCCAAGAGCCCACAGCGCCAGGGCAGCATTTCCGTTCTCGGCAATGCTGTCGTTCGCGAGCAGGCCGGTGAATCCCAGCACCGCGGCCGAACCGTCTTCGGACGCCGCGAACAACCCTGCCGGCGGTTCGCTGCTCCCGGTCACCGTGAAACAGGTCAGGGGCCCGCGGTACGCCAGGCCGCCTGCGGTCACCGACTCAGCGGCCTCCGCCGCGGGGCTGGAGCAGCCGGCACCGCTGACGGTCCCGGCTTCGATGGATTCCTGCGGAACAAGCCCGGCCTGGGAAACATCGGGGGCCAGGGCCCGCAGCTGCGCGAAGGTTGGTTCAACGAGGATCCGCTGTCCGGCCGCTTGATCCAGTTCGCTGAGCTGAGAACCCGAAAGGTATTCGTTGGGGTCGAAGAACAGCAGGGAAGCATCACCCGCTCCAAGCAGGTCCAAGGCGCTTCCGTAGTCTTCTGCCTGGACTACGTCCACACCCTGTTCCTGAAGGACCCGGACCACGGCCTGGGCTCCTTCCGGAGCGGCGTTGGACGCGGACAGTGCAGTGCGGTCGGCACCGGACGAAGTGAGCAGGCTCAGCACCACCCCGCCAATGAGGACGAGGGAGAGAATGATCCACAGCCGCCAGGCACGAAGCCTGCCCGGAATCGCCGATCCCGGGGCGGCGGAGGATGCCTCGGGCCGGTGGTCCCGGACCTGGCTTTCCCCCGGGGGAGCCTGGGCGCTCATTTCGGCACCGCCAGGGTCTCCGGTACGGGCATCCCTGCCGCGGCCGGCTGGGAACGCAGCAGCTGCGCATCCAGCTCCGCGGCACGCCGCGCATCCGGTTCCGCGGCGCGGCTGCCGCCGTAACGGATTTCGTCAAAGCACCGGCTGAGCCAGAGAATTTCTGCGGCAGCGCCGGGGAACACAGCGGACAGGGAGGACCCCGCCTCGCGGGCGGTGCGGCCCGGGCGCGGGTCGAGGATGACCCGTTCTTCAGCCGAGCGCAGGATCGCCCGGAGCCGTTCGGTCAGGGCTGTGTCCCAGTCCCCGGACCGTGCCGCTTCCTCCGCGAGTGCCCGGTGCGAGGCAGCGTCCTGGTCCGCGCCCGTCTCGTCGAACAGCCCGGCGGGTTTTTTCCGGGCGTTCAGGCGCGGCCGGACTACCAGAACGGCAAGCGCCAGAAGCACCAGGGCACCGAGCGCCAGGAGCAGGATCCCCGTGGGGGCGCCCACGCCCTGGATCCCGGAAAGCAGTTCGTCCAGGAATTCGAGAATCTTCGCAACCGCGCGTTCGAGCAGGCCGGGCTGCGCGTCCTGGTACTCGGCTTTTGAAAGCTCATCCTCCAGCCAGTTGCGGGCCTGGTCGGCGTCGGGCTCGACCGGCACCGCCGGGGCCTGCCGGTAAAATCCTGCTGTCCTCATGCAGCCCTAGGCAGAGCCGGGGTAAGGGCCCTGCGGCCACTGGCCCGAGCCGGCAGGAGGCATGTTCCGGCCCGGAACGAACTCCGGTCCGGAAGCCGCCGCGATTTCCTGGTCCTTCATGAGGGCCACGTCGAAGCCTTCACGGCGCATCCGCAGGTCTATATAGAGCAGTGAGGTGACGGCGGCCTGGAAGGCATAGCCGATGGCACCGAAGAAGGCGGACACCGCCGTCGTCAGGATCAGGACCGGGAGCACGGCGGAGAGGTCGTCCGCGGCGGCTTCCTGTGTGCCGAAGGAGGCGAAGAGCGTGATCAGCATTGTGATGGGAGTGCTGATCACCGAAACGATGATCGAGACAATCACGCTGGTGAGCAGCAGGATCCCGAAAGTGCGCCACCAGTTCCCCCTGGTGAGGTTCCAGGAACGTGCAATCGCGGCAAAGACTCCGCGGGGTTCGGCAACCAGGGCAGCCGGAGCAAGGGCAAGCTTCACGGAGAGCCATGCGAAGACAGCAACGACGGCCAGTACCCCAACCACGGTCAGGAACACTCCGAACGGACCCAGGAACTCAATGACAAGTACAAGGAAGAAGATAAAGGCCACGATTCCGACGGCGGCTGCGGCGAAGAGCAGCAGGCCCAGTCCGGCGAGGCGAAGGGCCGATCCCTTGGCCAGGCGCCAGGTCTGGCCGAAACCGGTCTTGAGGTTAAGGATGGCGCGGGCAACGGGGATGACCAGCAGGCCCTGCATCATCAGGATTCCGATGGCAGAGACGATCGTCAGTGCGGTTCCACCGGTGATCGCAGTGGTGCCCAGGGAGATTGCCTGTTCATCGGTCAGCTCCGACTCCAGGCCAATGTCGCTGATCGGGGCCAGCAGGGACTGCCCAAAGATGACTGTAAGGACAGAGATCACGGCCTGGATGAGTACCGCGATGCCGAACGTTGCGGCAGGGTTGCGCCGGCAGGCCTGGAAAGCGCCGTCCATGATTTCGCCCAGGCCAAGCGGACGCAGCGGGATCACTCCCGGCTTAGGCGGGGCGGTGTACTGGCCGGGGGGATAGGGCCCCTGCGCATAGCCGGGTGCACCGTATGGGCTGCTGTTCCACCCGGGCTGTCCATAGGGCGCCTGGGACGGGTCGGGCTGCTGTCCCCACTGAGGCTGCTGGCCCCATTGCTGCTGCTGTCCCCACTGAGGCTGCTGGCCCCACTGAGGCTGCTGGGCCCAGGGTGCCTGCGGCGGCGGTGAGGGCTCTGAACCCGATCCGGGGCGGCCTGCGCCGCCGGATTCTGGTTCGTTGTGATTGTCCTGACTCATCGTTGCGCCCCGCCCCTAGGTCCTCAGTCTCATTTGTCCTAGTCCGACTATAGTTTCTGGACGCCGTGACCGGGACCCGGCGGGCCGGAGCAAAAATATGACGTTAGGGATGATAGGGATAACATGGGCTACTCCGGCATGCCTCGTTCCAGATGCGACTGCCGCATGTCCGGTGAGAGCGCACATCCATGGCGTGGGTGCCGAACAGCCCAGGACGTCGAATGCCCTGGCGGGCGGGAAGTAACGGGGAACAGGAAAGCATGAAGGCACGGATACTGGTCGTAGACGACGACGAAGCGCTGGCCGAAATGATCGGCATTGTGCTCCGCAACGACGGGTTCGACCCCGTTTTCTGTGCCGACGGCGCACAGGCGCTGGAAGTCTTCCGAAGCTCCAAGCCGGACCTCGTCCTGCTGGACCTGATGCTTCCCGGAATGGACGGCATCGAAGTGTGCCGGCAGATCCGTGCTGAGTCCGACCTGCCCATCGTGATGCTGACCGCCAAATCCGACACCGCCGACGTCGTCCGCGGTCTCGAATCCGGTGCCGATGACTACGTTCCCAAACCGTTCAAGCCGGCCGAACTGGTGGCGCGCGTCCGTGCCCGCCTGCGTCCCGTCGACTCGAAGGCGCCGGAGACCCTTTCCATCGGGGAGATCTCCATTGACGTCGCCGGGCACTCCGTATCCCGCGGGGCTGAACGAATTGCCCTCACCCCCCTTGAATTCGATCTCCTGGTAGCACTTGCCCGAAAGCCCTGGCAGGTCTTCACCCGGGAAATGCTGCTCGAACAGGTTTGGGGCTACCGTCACGCAGCGGACACGCGCCTGGTGAACGTGCACGTCCAGCGGCTGCGCTCCAAGATCGAGCGGGACCCTGAAGCACCCGAAATTGTCCTGACGGTCCGCGGTGTCGGTTACAAAGCCGGCCAAAACTAGTTCCGTGCCCTCCGCCGGCGCGGAGGAGCACGGTGCGCCGGAGAGCCCGACGGCCCGGGCCAGGGCGCGGATGCTCCGCGCCGGCGCGGTACTGCGCCGCACAGCCGAGCGGGTCCACCGCGCCACCGTCGCCAAGATCGCCGTCCGCTGGCGCCGGTCGCTCCAGTTCAAGACGGTCCTGGCGACCCTGCTCCTGGTGATCGTGGCCGCGGGCGGCATCGGGGCGTTCCTGTCCCACCAGATCGCCGGAGCCCTGTATGAAGAGCGGCTGACCCAGTTCAAGGCGGAAGCCACAGCCGGCCTGAGCAGCGTCAAGGAGAATTTCCGGACGACGGCCGCTGCGGACCGCGAGGGAACCGAGCGCCTGGTCTCCAACACCCTTTCCCTGCTCGAGGGACGGGGGGCGGAGACGCCGCGCCGCTACCTGCTCTCCCCTCTTCCAGACCAGGAGAACCTCTTCGTCTCGACGCTGGGGGACCGGATCACTGCCGGCAGCATTCCCGCACCGCTCAGTGATGCCGTGGAGGGGCTGGACCCTGACGGAGAAGACGTTGTGCACTGGTCCGCCCTGGCACTGGAACACGGTGAACCCGGGCTTGCTTTCGGCACCAAGGTGACCCTGCCTCCGGACCGGTCCGAATATGCGCTGTACCTGGTCTATGACCTGGACACCATGCAGCAGACCCTCGATGACATCCACCGCATCCTGTGGATTGCCGGCGGCCTGCTCCTGGCCATCATCGGAACTATTGCCTGGGTGGTGACCAAGGCCGGTGTGGGTGCCGTGAGTGCCGCGGCATCCGTCTCGGAAAAACTCGCTGCCGGCGAACTCCAGGAGCGCATGGAGGTCAAGGGCGAGGACGAAGTCGCCCGTCTGGCAGCCTCCTTCAACCACATGGCTGCGACCCTCCAGGACCAGATCACGCAGCTGGCACAGCTCTCGAGGATGCAGCAGGGGTTCGTCTCGGATGTATCGCACGAGCTGCGTACTCCGCTCACGACCGTGCGGATGGCCGCCGAGGTGCTTTACGACGCGAGGGAAGGATTCGATCCCATTTCCAAGCGGTCCACAGAGCTCCTTTATCACCAGGTTGAGCGCTTCCAGGCGCTGCTGGCGGACCTCCTGGAAATCAGCCGGTTCGACGCAGGCGCAGCCGAACCGGACCTTGAAGCAGCGGACATCCTGGGCATCGTCAGGGACGTCGTTGAAGCCACCGAACCGCTGGCCCTGAACAACGGGTCGGAGGTCCGCATTGTCTGCCGGGAGGAGCGGGTGGTAGTCGATGCTGATCCGCGCCGAATCGAGCGGATCGTGCGGAACCTCGTGGTGAATGCGCTTGAACACGGAGAAGGCAAACCGGTGGAAATCGCCGTGGCGACAAACGCCGGCGCCGTTGGCGTGGCGGTCCGCGACTACGGAATCGGTATGAGCGAGGACGACGCGGCCCGGGTTTTCGACCGGTTCTGGCGGGCAGACCCTGCACGTGCGCGTACCACCGGCGGAAGCGGGCTGGGCCTGGCCATTGCCGCGGAAGACGCCAGGCTGCACGGCGGCTGGCTCGAAGCGTGGGGCAGCCCCGGCAACGGCGCCTGCTTCCGGCTCACCCTGCCGCGCAGGCACGGCGAAGGCTTTGCTGCTTCGCCGGTTCCACTCTCGCCGCAGGACACCCCGCTGCCGTCACCGCCCAAGGCGCTGACAGCTGCCGATGCAGAAGGGGATGACTTCAATGCCTAGGGCCTTCAAACGGACGGCGCAGGCGGTTGCCTTCCTGTCCGCCCTGCTTTTCCTTGCCGGATGTTCCTCCATTCCCACCGTGGGGCCAGTGGGGACGGCCACGGCCAGCGCCGGAAGCTCCTCACTGACCAAACAGCTCAGCTATAGCCCGCCCGGCCCTGCGGAGGACGCCGGACCCCAGGAGATCATCGACGGTTTCATCAGCGCGGGGGTGGGAGCAGGAGAGGACTACACCGCCGCGCGGGAATTCCTGACGGCCGACCTGGCTGCTTCCTGGGTGCCGAACGAGCGCGTGGTCATCTACGGCGCAGATCCAAACGTGGTGCCGCTGCCGGAGCCGGATACCTTCCAGATCCAGCTCGAAGTTGTTGCCTCGGTGAATGCCCAAGGCATCCGCACTGAATCGGCTCCCGGCACCACGGAAACCATCCAGGTCCGGCTGGTGGAGCAGGACGGCCAGTGGCGGATCAGCGGCATCCCCAACGGCGTCATGATCTCGGATGTAACGTTCCCCATCGTCTTCCGCGCACACAACCTGTACTTCTACTCCAGCACTTACCGGTACTGGGTCCCGGATACCCGCTGGTTCGTCCAGCGTTCCGGTATGGCGGCCTCCGTGGTGAATGCCATGCTGGCCGGTCCGGCGCCCTATCTCGAAGGAGCCGTGACCAGCGCCTTCCCGGTTGAAACGAAGCTTGCACGGGACGCTGTTCCGGTTGTCTCCGGGGTGGCTTCGGTGGATTTCTCCGCCGAAGTCCTGGAGGACTCAACGGACCTCAACCGCCAGCAGATGAAGCTGCAGCTGGAACAGAACCTGCGCCAGCTGAACAACGTCAACTCCGTGGAGATGACCGTCAACCAGCGCCAGGTGGACCTGGGCCCGCCCAGCAGTGAGCTGATTCCTGCCGAGCATGATCCCCGGGTGGGGGACACGCAGGTAGGAATCCAGGGCCAGGACATAGTCTTCTTCCGCGACCGGCAGGCGCAGGAGATCGGCAACCTTCCCGATGTCTCCGAATACGACCCCCGGGACCCGGCCGTATCCGTTGGGGAACTGGACACCATTGCGTTCCTCTCCGGAGACCGCAGCACCCTTCTGGTCACCGGGCCGGACAAGGACGTCGCCACGGTGGCGACCGGCAACTCGCTTTCCGGCCCAAGCATCGATCCGGAGGGCTGGATCTGGTCTGCCTCCGCCCAGGGCCAGGGCAGCCGGCTCATTGCGGTGGGACCGGACCTTTCCGCCTCCACGCAAACCGGCCTCACGCCGTCCTGGCTTGGAGACATGAAAGTGCGCGATCTGCGGCTCTCCCGTGACGGGGCCCGGGCGCTGCTGGTGGTGGAACAGGACGGTGCCTCCCGTGTCCTGATCGCCGGCGTCGTGCGCTCTTCCAACGGTGCGCCGCAGACCCTGACCACGCCGCTGGAACTGTGGACGAACGCGCCCGTCACCACGGCGGTGTGGGTAGGTGAAACGCAAGTGGCAGCGCTGCTGAGGGGCCAGGACGAGACCTTGACCCCGGTGATCCTCGACCCGGCGGAAGACAACCAGGAACTGGCCGGCTGGGAGGGAAGCTTCAGCATCAGCGGAGGAGACGGACCCGAAGACCTGTTCCTGCAGACCTCCGATGCTGTCTACAAGAAGCTGGGCAATGGCTGGATCCGTGAAATCGACGGCATCCGCGACCCGGCGTTCCCCGGATAGCGCCTTCCCGGCCTCCACAGAACCGGTTCCTGCCCCGAGCACCCGCGGTGTATCCCCAGCCCGGATATGTCCGGGCAGCGCTGAGGCTTGAACGGGCGCAGCATGGAGTCCATGACCCGACTCAGTGCCCTGGAGGACTGGCTGGCAGCTCCAGGGCCGGCAGCTGTCCTGGCTGCCTGCCTGGAACTGCGTTCGGTTCTCCTGCCTGCAGAATGCGTGGTCTGCGGTGTTCCGGACGATTCACTCTGTCCGGCATGCCTGACCGCCGTGCGGCAGGCTACGCTGCGTCCCTTCTACGCATCGGAGGGCGCGGGCATGCTTCCGGCAGCCGCAGGCCGGGCGGCGGAGCGCCCGGATGCCGGTATCCCCGATCCGGCGGGGCAGCCACCATTGTCTGTAACCGCGGCAGGACGGTACGGAGCGGGGCTGGCAAGGGTAATCCTTGCCTGCAAGAACCACGGGCATACCGACGTGCTGGGCGTCCTTGCCGAAGCCATGGCGCGGGCGCTGCACCAGGCAGTCGCGTCTTGCGGCTGCCCTGGAAAGCTGGCAGTGGTTCCGGTTCCGGGCAGCTTCCGCGGCAGGCTGCGCCGCGGCTACGATCCGCTGGAGCTGATCCTCGCGAAAGTGCGCCGGAGGGGCCTGCTGCCCGCTGGCACGTGTATTCGCCCCGTACTGAAATACCGGCCGGGCACTGCCCTCAAGTCCGCTGGATCCGGAGCGCAGAAGAGCCTCGGAGCAGGAGCGCGGCGGCGTAATGTCCAGGGAACCATGACCGCCGGGCCGCCGGGAAAACTGCGGGGCATGACCGTCGTCCTCGCAGATGATGTCCTGACCACGGGTGCGACGCTGGCCGAGGCGGTCCGTGCCCTGCGCGCTGCCGGGGCACAGGTTGCCGGAGCAGCGGTGATAGCTGCGGTCCGGGCGCCCGCGCCGGTGCGGGAAACGCCGGCCGGGGAGCTCCGGAACAGTCCTGGAATTCCACCGGCCGGGGAGTGGCACGCGAACAGCGGCCAAGGTCAGAAGGTGAATAAAGCTCCCGGGTGATCTAACGTGTTGAGTATGGATCACTTCAAGAAAAGGAGTGATCCTGCGGCAACGGTCGCGAAGGAAACTGGCAGCGGCCGTTGTTGTGTCACCGAAGAATATTGGAGGGCACCATGGAATTCATGATCAGCGGACGCAACGTTGCAGTATCCGATCGGTTCCGTCAGTACGCCGCCGAAAAGATCGGCAAGGTGGAGAACCTCGGAGACAAGGTGCAGCGGGTCGATGCCCGGGTCACCAAGCACGAGAACGTCCGTGAAGCCGACAGCTCCCTCACCGTGGAATTGACCGTCCTGGGCAGGGGCCCCGTGGTCCGCGCCGAGGCATCTTCCGCAGATAAGTTCGCGGCCTTCGACCTCGCCTACGGAAAGCTCATGGAGCGCCTGCGCCGCGCAAGCGACCGGCGCAAGGTACACCGTGGGCGTCATACCCCCGTCCCTGTACGGGTGGCCACCGCCGGGCTGGAGCCGGTCAGCACTTCCGAACCTTTGTCTTCCCAGTTCGCAGCGGCAGAGGCTGTCCCGGCAGAGAGCAACGAAGCCGACAACCAGGACATGCAGACCGGCGACAGCCCGGTCCTGATCCGCCGCAAGGTCTTCCCGGGTGCCCCCATGAGCCTTGACGACGCTGTCGACAACATGGAACTGGTTGGCCACGATTTCTACCTCTTTGTCGATGCCGCCACCGGAGCGCCGTCCGTGGTCTACCGCCGCAAGGGCTGGACCTACGGCGTCATTACCCTGGATTCCAAGTGCGCAGAGGGATCTGAGGAAATCCGAGAGGAAATGCGCGGCTACCGAGACGCCGCACCGGCGCAGGACGTGGACGCCGCGTCGTAGATTGCCGGCAGCCCGGTCCTAGGATGGGTGCATGCCAGCAGCCTTCTCCCTTGACCGGGCACGCCGCACCATCCTCGGCGCCCAGCAGCTAGCCAAACCGCGGCCCGTCCGCCCGACTCCCGGGCAGGCGGGCCGCGTTTTTGATGCCCTGGGACTGCTGCAGATCGATTCGGTGAACGTCCCGGCCCGCAGCCACTATCTGCCGCTGTTCACCCGGCTGGGCTCCTACGACCGGGACGTCCTGGACCGCATGGCTACCCGGCATCCCCGGCGGATGGTGGAGTACTGGGCGCACGAAGCCAGCTTTGTCCGTCCGGATCTCTTCGCTGACCTGCGCCAGTGGCAGCGCAGGAGCTGGATGCGTGCCACGTCCATGCCGGACGGACAGCGCAGCGAACTGAGCCAGGCCATTCTCGGGCTGCTGGACCGGAAGCACCCCCTCACGGCCCGTGAAGTGGAAGCAGCCCTCGGCCAGGCCGCCGTTCCCGGAACGAAGTCATGGGGGTGGAACTGGACCGCATCCAAACGGGTGCTGGAAGACCTTTTTGAACAGGGACTCATCTCATCCGCCGGACGGGGAACGGCCTTCGAACGGCTCTACGCGCCCGCTGCCTCGGTGCATCCTGACGGGGAGGCTGCACTCCAGCCGGCTGACCGCCGGGAAGCGCTGCTCCGGCTTACGGAGGCTGCAGCCCGCGCGCTTGGGCTGGGGACGGCCCCCATGCTGGCCGACTACTTCCGCCTGCCGCTGCGCGACACCCTCGGTGCCGCCAAAACCCTTGCCGACCGGGGCAGACTCGAGGAAATCACCGTCGAGGGCTGGAAAGGTCCGGTCTTCCTCCATCCGGAGGTGACGGCACCGCGCCGGTGCCACGGACGCGGCCTGCTGAGCCCTTTCGACTCACTGGTCTTTGACCGGCGCAGGCTGCAGGCAGTCTTCGGGATCCATTACCGGATCGAGATCTACACGCCCGCGCACAAACGCCAGTACGGGTACTACGTCCTGCCGTTCTTGCTGCGGGAGGCAATAGTGGCGCGGGTGGACCTGAAAGCGGACCGGGCGGGCGGGGCACTGCTCGTTCAGGCTGCCCACGCCGAACCCGGTTCACCGCCGGATACTGCCGTTGAGCTCGCCGCAGAATTACGGCTCATGGCGCAGTGGCTGGGCCTCGCAGAGGTTATGGTAAGTCCTGTGGGCAACCTTGCGCCCGCCCTGAAACTGGCAGTAGACCGTGGATGACGCCCAAGCGGGAACCTTGGCGGCCTGCCGGACGTCTCTCACGTAGACTGGGGACGCCAGATTTCGGCAACACTAGATTGGGAGCAAATCAGTGGCATCACTTCTCGAACGAGTTCTTCGCACAGGCGATAAGAAGACGCTGAAAACACTGCGTAACTACGCCGACGCGATCAACGTGCTCGAGGACGAGTTCAAGGGCATGAGCGATGCCGAACTGCGCGCCGAGACAGACAACCTCAAGGAACGCCACGCCGACGGCGAGAGCCTGGATGACCTGCTGCCGGAGGCCTTCGCGCTCGTCCGGGAAGCGGCCAGCCGCACCCTGGGCATGCGGCACTTCGACGTACAGATGATGGGCGGCGCCGCCCTGCACCTGGGCAACATCGCCGAAATGAAGACCGGTGAAGGAAAGACCCTGGTGGCCACGGCCCCGGCCTTCCTTAACGCGCTGACCGGCCGCGGCGTACACGTGGTCACCGTCAACGACTACCTGGCCGAATACCAGTCGGACCTGATGGGCCGCGTCTTCCGTTTCCTGGGCATGTCCACCGGCTGCATCCTTGCCAACCAGGACCCGGCCACCCGCCGCGAACAGTATGCCGCTGACATCACCTACGGCACCAACAACGAGTTCGGTTTCGACTACCTGCGGGACAACATGGCATGGAGCGCCAACGAGCTTGTCCAGCGCGGCCACCACTTCGCCATCGTCGATGAAGTTGACTCCATCCTCATTGATGAGGCCCGGACCCCGCTGATCATCTCCGGCGCCGCCAGCGGCGACGTCAACCGCTGGTACACCGAGTTCGCCAAGGTGGTCCAGCGCCTGACCCTCGACGTCGACTACGAGGTCGACGAGAAGAAGCGCACCGTGGGCGTGCTCGAGTCCGGCATCGAAAAGGTCGAAGACTACCTGGGCATTACCAACCTGTACGAGGCCGCCAACACCCCGCTGATCGGGTTCCTGAACAACGCCATCAAGGCCAAGGAACTGTTCAAGCGGGACAAGGACTACGTCATCCTCAAGGGCGAAGTACTTATCGTTGACGAACACACCGGCCGTATTCTGGCCGGACGCCGTTACAACGAAGGCATGCACCAGGCCATCGAGGCTAAGGAAGGGGTGCAGATCAAGGCAGAGAACCAGACCCTGGCCACCGTCACCCTGCAGAACTACTTCCGCCTCTACGAGAAGCTCTCCGGCATGACCGGCACGGCTGAGACCGAAGCCGCCGAATTCATGAGCACCTACAAGCTTGGCGTGGTGCCCATCCCCACCAACAAGCCGATGGCGCGGCTGGACCAGTCGGACCTGATCTACAAGAACGAAGTGGCCAAGTTCGACGCCGTCGTGAAGGACATCGCGGAGCGGCACGCTTCGGGACAGCCCGTGCTCGTTGGTACCACCAGCGTGGAAAAGAGCGAATACCTCTCCAAGCAGCTGGCCAAGGCAGGCATCCGGCACGAAGTCCTCAACGCCAAGAACCATGCCCGTGAAGCGGCCATCGTGGCACAGGCCGGACGCAAGGGTGCCGTGACCGTCGCGACCAACATGGCCGGCCGCGGCACCGACATCATGCTCGGCGGCAACGCTGAGTTCAACGCCGTGGCTGAACTCAACGCCCGCGGACTGGATCCGGCCGAGAACCCCGAGGCCTACGAAGCAGCCTGGCCGGCCGCGCTGGAGAAGGCCCAGGCGGCCGTCGCCGCGGAGCATGACGAGGTCCGTGCCCTCGGCGGCCTCTATGTCCTTGGCACAGAGCGGCACGAGTCACGGCGCATCGACAACCAGCTCCGCGGCCGGTCCGGCCGCCAGGGAGATCCGGGTGAGTCCCGGTTCTACCTCTCGCTGACCGATGACCTGATGCGGCTGTTCAACTCCGGTGCAGCGGAACGCATCATGAACAGCTCCTCCATGCCTGACGACGTCGCACTGGAATCGAAGCTGGTCTCCAAGGCGATCCAGAACGCCCAGGGGCAGGTCGAAGCACGCAACGCCGAGCAGCGCAAGAACGTCCTGAAGTACGACGACGTGCTGAACCGCCAGCGCGAAGCGATCTACGGGGACCGCCGCCGCATCCTCGAAGGCGATGACCTGCAGGAGAAGATCGGCTTCTTCCTGGAGGACGTCATCACCGCCGTCGTCAATGACGCCACAGCCGAAGGCCACGGTGACGACTGGGATTTGGAGACTCTCTGGAAGAACCTGAAGATCGTCTACCCGATCAGCCTGAGCATCGACGAAGTGATTGATGAAGCTGACGGCCGGTCCAACCTGACCCGCGACTTCCTGCTTGAAGAAGTCCTGTCCGATGCCCGCCTGGCCTACCAGGCACGCGAAGACTCCATTGGCTCAGCCGCCATGCGCGAGCTGGAACGCCGCGTGGTGCTTTCGGTGATCGGCCGTAAGTGGCAGGAACACCTGTATGAGATGGACTACCTCAAGGAAGGCATTGGCCTGCGTGCCATGGCCCAGCGGGACCCCCTGGTTGAATACCAGCGCGAGGGTTTCGTGATGTTCCAGACCATGATGGAAGCCATCCGGGAGGAGAGCATCCGCTACCTCTTCAACGTCGAGGTGCAGGTCAGCCAGCCCGAGGTCCCCGAAGCGCTGAAGGGACTGAAGGACGCACGCGGAATCGTGGGCGGTCCGGTCATCCAGACTCCGGGACTCGAGGCACCCGAGCAGCCGGCCAGCCTGCAGTTCTCCGCACCGAACAGCCAGGGCCAGGTGGAGACGCGGGTAGAGCGTACGGCTGCAGCCAAGCCTGCGCAGGCCGCGTCCCGCAAGGACACCCGTTCGGCCGGGAAGAAGAAGCGCCGCAAGTAGCTTCACCCGATCTCCAGGGCGGAAACTTTCCAGAGTCCGCGCCGCTGCTCCAAACGGAGGGCAACGGCGCGGACTCTGTCCGTTTCAGCTGCTGCCACGGCGACTTCGTAGACTCCCGCAGATACCGGGCAAACCCGCACCCGGAGAATACGCACATTGCGGTGCTGGCGCGCTTGTCCCCGCCCGCGGACCAAATTGGTCCGCAGCTGCAGGCGTTCGAACTCCTCGAAGTCCATCCACCGGGCCAGCTGCTGCAGCGGCCGGACTCCTGCCAGAACCTCCAGGGCTCCCATCGTCACAGACCGGCTGATCGCCTCGATCCGGGCGTCTTCCTGGGCTGAGCTGGTCCAGTTCTGTACCGGGTCCGGGTCCGGGTCCGGCTCCGGTTCCGCACGCACCAGCACCGGGTGCCGCTGCGGGACCACCGGAGGAGCCCCGCCGGGGACAGTGCTGAACACCGGCCTGGATTCGCCGCTGGCCCTGGCAAGTTCTCCGGACGCTTCATCCGGGGCGGGAAGAATAATCAGGATGGTCATCGGGTGTCCTCTCCGAAGGGCGGTCTATTCGGCGGGCGGGGGCGGGACGGCAAGAACCTGCCCCGGAAGCAGCAGATTCGGATCAGGACCGATCACGCCGCGGTTCAGTTCATGCCAGGCCGGCCAGTACCTGGCGATTTCGTGATCTGTGGCGAGATAACCGAGCTGCGCTGCGGCGAGGTCCCAGAGTGTGTCTCCCGCTGTGACGGTGACCGTCGCCGCAGGCGATGCTGCGTTCGCCGCCGTTGGTGCGCCCGGAATGAGCAGGGATCCGTCCACGGGCGCAGGAGAGGGTTTCCAGGACGGGTCCGCGGCGGGGCCGGTGCCGGACGCCGCAGCTGCGCGGGCCCCGCTGCTGCCCGGAACGGGCTGGCCCTCTGTGCGCCAGGAGGGATCGGCAGCCTGGGAGGCCAGTGCATAGGCACCTACCTGCTCCGGCATCCGTGTTTCGGCACCTGTGGAAACGACGGCGGTCGCCGCCGGTGCAGCGAACGCCGTCAGCGGTGCCGCTGCCAGCTGCAGCCCCAGGACCGCGGCGGCCAGCCGCTTGAGGAAGGCCGGGCTGAGGACTCCCACGGCTCCCGCAGCGCGTTGCTTGCCGCAGCGCAGCAGCACTGCCCAAAGGAATGCAGCAGCCAGTCCTGCTGACCACCAGGCCAGCAGCAGCAGGCCCGCTCCTCCGGCGGCAAGGCCTGCGGCAGACTGCAGGTCCGTGAGCGAGCGGAAGGCATCCGGCACAAACCCCGCGGCCGGGTCTGCGCGCAGCAGGTTCCCCGCCCACAGCATCAACGCTCCGGAGGCTGCTGCCGCAACCGCCTGGAACGTGTCTTCCAACAGTCTGCGCCTGCCTGGTGAAGCCATTGCTGCCTCCGTTAGATTCACTGCGTTTGATGTGATTTGACGTCGTTTGGTGCTTTGGAATGAGTTGAAGCCTTTTTGATTTCAATTGGTGTCTGTTCATACAGACTGATGTCACAGCTGTAAAGAGTGGTGCGGGTGAAATGTGGAGGCTAGCCTTGCCCGATGAGATGGGAGGCGTTGTTCGCAGACCTGGAAGCACAGTTGGCTGCTGCCGGGCGTGCAGATCTGGAAGCGGAAATAGCGGACCGCCAGCGCGGCGAAGTGGCAGCGCTGGATCTTGCCGCGCGGCTTCGGGCGCAGCGCGGGCGGAGGCTGCGGGTGCATCTGGGGCTGGCGGCCGGCCCGCTGAGCGGAGTGCTGGGACGGGTGGGAACTGACTGGTTCCTGCTCGAATCGGCCTCGGGATCGTACGTGGTGGCCCTGGACGCCGTGCAGATGCTGGAGGGCATGGACCGGTATGCGGACGCATCCGTTCCCGCAGTGCAGCTGCGCCTGGCCTCAGCGCTCAGGGAGCTGGCCCGGGACCGCTATCCGGTGGATCTGCACCTGCGCGGAATGCCCGCGCCCCTGCACGGCAGTATCGACCGGGTGGGGAAGGACTTTCTTGAATTTGCCGTCGTGGAACCGGGTGAGCCGCGGCGCCGCGGCAAAGTAGGTTCAGCGCCGGTAGTGCCCTTCTCGCGGCTCGCCGCGGTCAGTTCCACGCGGTAGGGACGAAAAAGGCGGATCCGGCCCCGGGGCGGGTCAGGCCTCCGCAGTCTCGTCCTGGGGGAGTGCAGAACGGGCAGCCTCGGCCCGGCGGTAGGCACCTGCGATGTATTCCTCAAGCTTGGCGCTCTCGACCCGCCACTGGCCGCGGCCCCCAACCTGGATGGCCGGGAGTTCGCCGGAGCGCACCAGGGCATACGTCTGGGACGAAGATATGTTCAGGACCTCGCCCACATCGGCGAGGGTAAGGAACCTTTTCTCCACCATGGTGCCACCGTTAGACCCTTCCCGGCACTGTGCCGCTGCTGACCAAGTCTGCCATCTTGAGGCAGCCGGACGCCCGTTATCCACACATTACGGGCCCCACCCGTTTCCATAGTGCCGTTTGAGGGCCACAATGACCTCCAACACTCCGCAGGGAAGCGGAGGAAACCTAGGGGGAAGCATGAGTCTCAAGACCGTGGCGCCGGCTGCACCCGCGCCCCGCCTCAAGAAACCGTCGTGGAAGGACCCCCGGCTGCTGCTGGGGGTGCTGCTCGTGCTGGCCTCAGTCGCCGGAGTCAGCGCGCTTGTAGCCAGCCAGGACAAGACCGTCCAGGTCCTGGTGGCGTCACGCGAGATTCCTGTCGGGTCGGTGCTGGAGGCCGCGGACTTCGACGTGGCCCAGGTTTCCCTCGGCGGGCTCGCCGGTACCTACATGGCTGCCGATGACCCATTTCCCGAAAACGCCGTCGCCGGAACCCTTATCCGCAGGGGCGAACTGCTTGCACGGGCGGACCTCAGCAAAGCCGAAAGCCTGGACCGTAAGCCGCTGGGCCTGGACGTAGAGGCACCGCTGCCCAGCGGTATCCGTGCCGGTGACCGGGTGGATGTCTGGGCTTCCCTTCCGGATGGAAAGAACGGCTACGGCGAACCACGCCGGCTGCTCACAGCCGCTGAAATTTCCGAGCTCTCCGTGAACGAGTCGGTCATTGCCGGCGCGGACGCCACCCGGCTGCTGGTCCTCGTTGAGGACCAGGACCTTCCCGCCCTGCTCGGTGCCCTGTCCAATCAGGCGAAAATCGCCGTCGTCCCCAATCCTTCAGCCGGATGAGCACCATACCGGTCGTAACCTCCGGCAGCGGAACTGCGGAGCTGGTACAGGGACTGGAACGCCTGCAGGGCCCGGTCACCGTGATCCGCCGCTGCAGCGAGCTCTCTGAACTGATTGCCGCGTGCCAGAGCGGCATGGCACGCGCGGCCATCGTGGACGACGACGCCGGTGAGCTGACCGCCAGCCTCGCCGACCGCGTGGCAGCCGCCGGCGTCGCCCTCGTAGTGCTCGCGGATGATCCCGCTGCGAGGAGCCGGCTCGACCAGCTTGGAGTCCGCCACGCGTCCAGGAACCTGGAATCGACAGCCCTGGCAGAGCTCGTGGCCGGGGCAGTCCAGGCCATGGGATCGCGGAGACCGGAGAGCGGAACAGCGTCCTCACTGGCAGACCCTGCTGACGGCCTCCGCCGCTGGGAACTGACGGGGGAGGCCAGCCCGGACCGGGAAGCACGCCAGGGACCGGGAAGCCTGGTCGCCGTCTGGGGGACGGCGGGCGGCCCCGGCCGCACCACCCTCGCACTGAACCTCGCAGCCGAGGCAGCCGCTGCCGGCAGCAAAGTACTCCTCGTGGATGCCGACACCTATGCACCCAGCATTGCCGCAGTGCTGGGGCTGGCCGACGAATCGGCAGGCCTGGCCCAGGCGTGCCGTCTGGCAGAACAGGGACTGCTGGAGCCGGCAGCCCTGGCAGCAACCGCAGCAGAGGTTCAGCTCAAGAACCGGCGCCTGCGGGTGCTGACCGGTATCACGCGGTCAGACCGGTGGCTTGAAATCCGCGGTACTGCCCTTGCCCGGGTCCTCGAGCAGGCGCGCAGCATTGCCGACATCACGGTGGTGGACTGCGGATTCAGCGTTGAGGCCGACGAAGAACTCAGCTTCGACACAATGGCACCCAGACGCAACGCGGCAACGCTGGTGGCTCTTGAAGCGGCGGACACTGTCTATGCCGTGGGCGCCGCGGATCCGGTGGGAGTTCCCCGCCTGGTGCGGGCGCTCGCCGAACTTGAAACCGCTGTTCCTTCCGCGTCACCGCTGGTAGTGCTGAACAAGGTGCGGCGTTCCACGGTGGGGCGCTCTCCGGAGCGGCAGCTCAGCGAAGCGTGGGAGCGGTTCGGTCCCGGGCGGATCAGTGCGTTCCTTCCGGCTGACTGGGACGCAGCCGATGCTTCGCTGCTCGCCGGAGCCGCGCTGCTCGAAGCAGCCCCGTCTTCTGCACTCAGGGCGGCAATTGCCGCCCTGGCCAACGTTCCCGCAGGCGGCAGCCCCAAACGGCGGAGGAGGCGCGCGGCCGCCACGAAGTGACCTTTTCTTTGCCGAGGAGATAGGCTCGTAGCAAACGGACCGCAAAGGGGCGGCCGGTACTAAGCGGCGAATTTCGGAGGCGTATTAAATGTCGTCTGGATCCAACACCACGGATCTTTCCAGCTCGGATATTTCCCTTGAGGATTTCATCGGGAATTACTACGAACATTTGGCGGCTGAAGACGCCGCACTCTACCCTCCACAGGCCCTGCGGGAACGCGCAGAGGCGCACCGGGCGCTGGCATGGACCCGTGCGGAAGGCACCGCTGCGGTAGATGTTTTCGACCAGGGCGACGCGAGCGTCATCCTCATCGTCACCGATGACATGCCTTTCCTCGTGGATTCCGTCACGGCCGAGATCGTCCGCCAGAACAGCGGTATCCGCCTGATGGTCCACCCCACGTTCCTGGCTACGCGGCACAGGGACAGCGATACTCTGCAGCAGGTCAAGCGGGTTCCGAACGCTGCCGGCATTTCCAGCGGTGACACTGCTGCCCTGCCGGACATTTCCGGCCTGCTCGGCAACGGGGACCAGACCACGCGCATCGAGTCCTGGATCGCCGTCGAAGTCCCGCGCCTGAGCGATGATGCCCGGCGCCGGGAGATGGTGGACGGTCTTCTCCGGGTTCTGGACGACGTCCGCCTTGCGGTCAAGGACTGGTCGGGCATGCGGGCGAAAGTCCATGAGATCGCCGCGGAACTGGCCACTGCCGGTCCCGGCATCCCGGACCTGCAGCAGGCACGGGAGCTCCTTACCTGGCTTGACGACGGCAACTTCACCTTCCTGGGGTACCGCGAATACGACCTGATCAACGAAGACGGCGAAGACGTGCTGCGCTCTTCATCGGGCACCGGGCTTGGCCTGCTGCGCCGCAGCTCCGAGTCAGGCAAGGTCCAGCACCTCACCACCGCCGGCCGGGCCAAGGCACGGGAGAAGCGCGCCCTGGTGATCACCAAGGCCAACTCGCGTTCGACAGTGCACCGTGCAGCGTACTTCGACTACATCGGCGTGAAGAGGTTTGATGCCGACGGCAATGTCACGGGTGAACGGCGCTTCATCGGTTTGTTCGCCACCGGTGCCTACACCGGATCCGTCCGGGCTGTCCCGATCCTGCGCGACAAGGTCAAGGAAGTCATCGGGCGGGCAGGATTCCCTGCGGACTCGCACTCCGGCAAGGACCTGCTCTCCATCCTTGAAACCTTCCCGCGCGACGAGCTGTTCCAGATCGACGTCGACGGCCTGCTGGAGACCGCGCAGGGCATCCTCCGGCTGCAGGAACGGCGCCGCACGAGGCTCTTCCTGCGTCCGGACGTGTACGGGCGCTTTATGTCCGCGCTGGTGTTCCTGCCCCGTGACCGTTACACCACCTCAGTCCGCCTGCGCATCCAGGACGAGCTGCGCGCAACGTTCAACGCTGAATCCATCGATTACGAGGCCCGGCTGACTGAATCGGCGCTGGCCCGGCTGTTCTTCCGCATCCGGCTGCCCAAGGGCGCGGAGATAACGGATGTCGACGCCGCTGCGCTGGAACGACGGCTGGTCAACGCCACCCGTTCCTGGTCCGAGGGAATCGACGAGGTGCTGCGCGGAAAGTTCGACCGCGTGCAGGCTGAGCAGCTCTCCACACTGTGGGGCGACGCTTTCCCGATGGACTACCGCGTGGGCTACGAGGTCGAAGACGCGCTGGAGGACATCGCCCGGTTCGAAGACCGGATTCAGAACCCGGAAACCGCGCCGGAGCTTTTTGTCTATCTTCCGGCCGGGAACGACAATCCCGACAGCGCTGATGCCCGCCTGAAGCTGTATCTCCTGGAGCCTAAATCCCTGACCCAGATCCTTCCCTTCCTGCACAACCTTGGACTCGAGGTGCTGGACGAGCGCCCGTTCGAGATCAAGCGGCAGGACGGCGTTGAGCTGTATCTCTACGACCTGGGACTCCGTTACGGAGCCGGCGTGGATCCGCTGGAAACCGGAACCCTTCTGGCAGAGGCTTTCCGGGCAGGCATCTCCGGTGCCAGTGAATCCGATGCGCTTGACCGCCTGATCCTGGGGCAGGGCCTTGGCTGGCGGGAAGTGGTGATGTTCCGCAGCTACGCCAAGTACATGCGCCAGATGGGCAACACCAATTCCTACGGCTTCATTGCGGATACCCTTCTGGGCAACCCCCGCGTCACCGGTGCGCTTGGCCGCATGTTCCGCGCCCGGTTTGATCCGGCAGTGGAAGAGGACAAGCGGGCCGCCGAAATGGAGGCTGCGCGCACCGAACTGGACGCCGGACTGGAACAGGTGCCCACCCTCGACGCAGACAGGGTGCTGCGCACGTTCGCCAACCTCATCGAGGCCACGCTGCGAACGAACTTCTACCAGGACAAGCCGTACGTCAGCCACAAGCTGAATACGGCCTCCATCGACGGGGCCCCGTTCCCGCGCCCCAAATACGAGATCTGGGTTTACTCACCGCGTGTCGAAGGCGTGCACCTGCGCTTCGGAGAAGTAGCCCGCGGCGGTCTGCGCTGGTCCGACCGGCGCGAAGACTTCCGCACGGAAATCCTTGGCCTGGTCAAGGCCCAGACTGTGAAGAACGCCGTCATCGTGCCCACGGGCGCGAAGGGCGGGTTCTACGCCAAGCAGCTGCCGGATCCTGCCAAGGACCGCGCCGCCTGGATGGAGGAGGGCAAGGAAAGCTACCGCACCTTCATCCGCGGCCTGCTGGACATTACGGACAACCTCGTTGTGACCGAAGACGGCGAGCAGGTCCAGCCGCCGCAGAATGTTGTCCGGCACGACGGCGATGACAGCTACCTGGTTGTCGCCGCAGACAAGGGCACGGCGTCGTTCTCCGACATCGCCAACGCACTCTCGGCCGAGTACGGTTTCTGGCTCGGGGACGCCTTCGCGTCCGGCGGATCGGTGGGCTACGACCACAAGGCCATGGGCATCACCGCACGCGGCGCCTGGGAGTCAGTCAAGCGGCACTTCACCGAGCTCGGCGTCGACACCCAGAACGAGGACTTCACCGCCGTCGGCGTGGGCGACATGAGCGGAGACGTTTTCGGCAACGGCATGCTGCTCTCGGAGCACATCCGCCTGGTGGCTGCCTTCGACCACCGCCACGTGTTCCTGGATCCGAACCCCGATGCCGCCCGTTCGCACGCTGAACGCCGCCGCCTCTTTGAACTGCCGCGCTCCTCCTGGGCCGACTACGACGAATCCCTCATCAGCGAGGGCGGCGGAGTCTTCCCCCGGCAGTCCAAGAGCATCCCGATCAGCGCTCAGGTGCGCGAAGTGCTCGGACTGGATTCCGGCGTCACCCGGCTGAGCCCGCCGGAGCTGCTGCGCGCCATTCTGAAGGCGCCGGTGGACCTGCTCTACAACGGTGGAATCGGTACCTACATCAAGGCTTCAACCGAGACCAATGCCGAGGTGGGGGACAAGGCCAACGACGCGATCCGCATTGACGGCCGGGACGTCCGCGCCAAGGTCATCGGAGAAGGCGGCAACCTGGGCATGACCCAGCACGGCCGCATCGAAGCTGCCCTGTCCGGAGTCATCCTGAACACAGACGCCATCGACAACTCTGCCGGCGTGGACTGCTCCGACCACGAGGTCAACATCAAGATCTTTGTTGACCGCATGGTCGCTGCAGGACGGCTGGACGCCTCCGAGCGCTCAGAGTTCCTGCACTCGATGACGGACGAAGTTGGCCGCCTGGTGCTGCAGGACAACATCGACCAGAACATGCTGCTGCTCAACGACCGCCAGCGCGTCATCGAGTGGAGCCCCAGCTTCGAGCGCCTGATGGACTGGCTGGAAGAGCACGCCGGACTGGACCGTGCCCTTGAAGCGCTGCCCACCAAGGACGAACTGCGGGCACGGGTCGCCGAGGGGCAGGGGCTGACCGCGCCGGAACTCTCGGTCCTGGCGGCGTACGCCAAGATTGAGCTGACCCGCGCGCTGACAGCCTCCGATCTGGCGGACGATCCGTACTTCCGCGGCACGCTGCGCCGGTACTTCCCCAAGCAGCTGGTGGAACGATTCGACGACCAGCTGGATACCCATCCGCTGCGGCGCGAGATCATCTCCACCATGGTGGCCAACGACATGATCAACATCGGCGGAATCACGTTCGCCTTCCGGGTCATGGAGGAGACCTCCGCCAGTGAAGCGACGGTTGCCCGCGCCTTCAGTGCGCTGCGGGAGATCTACGCGATTGACGACGTCGTTGCCGCACTGGGCGAACTGCCCGCCAGCTTCCCGACGGAGACCTGGACCACCATTCACCTGGACATGCGCCGCCTGCTGGACCGCGCCGTGCGCTGGTTCGTGAACCACGTTGGCCGCGGCAGCTCCATCGACGAGGACATCCAGGCCTTCAAGCCGATCGTCGAACCGCTCCGGAAAGACCTGATGCGCTTTATGCGAGGGGACGACCGCAAACGAGTGGAAGCGGCCCTCGAACAGGCTGCCGGGTGGGATGTACCCAATGAACTGGGCACCTACTGGGCGGAACAGTTCGAGAGCTACGGCCTGCTCGACGTCGCCCTTGCGACCCGGCAGGTGGAGGAACCGGCGGAGAACATCGCTGCGGTGTACTACGCGGTCTACGACCGCTACGGCATCGACGACCTGCTTGAGCGGATCACCAAGCTCCCGCGGGGGGACCGGTGGCAGGCCCTGGCCCGCGCAGCCCTTCGTGACGACCTGTACTCCACGGTGGCGGACATGACGGTCGCAGCCCTGCAGGCCACGCCGTCCATGGAGGGTGAAGACCCGGTCGCCCGGGTTGAGGCCTGGGAACAGGAAAACGCAGACAACCTCGAACGAGCAACCAAGATGTTCGCCGAGGTCAACCAGCTGGAGCAGGACGACATGGCCTCACTTTCGGTGGCCCTGCGCCTGCTGCGCTCGATTGTAAGGCGCTGACGGACTTAAGCCATGGCAATATTCACCGATCCCATCAAGGACCACGCGGATTTCGGTCCGGGAGACGCGGAATGGCTGCACCTGCTGGTGGGGGACTGGCAGCTGGTTGCGGACCTTGCGTTCGCCGACCTGGCACTGTGGTTCCCGCTCCCGGAGGGCACCTACGTGGCGCTGGCGCATGCCCGGCCGTCGACGTCGCACACCGTGTTCCACAGCGACTTCGTGGGGGAGCGCATCCGCGCCGACCTGCAGCCGCTGGTGGACAAGGCCTGGAAGTCCCAGACCATCGAGCGTTCCAGCGAGACAAACTGGACCACCGAGACGGCGATGCGGGTGGAAGCGATTCCGTTCGTCCGCAACGGGCGCACGCTTGCGGTCGTCACGTCCCATATGGACCTTTCGAGCTCCCGGATGCCGTCCCGGCTGGAACTGACCTACCGCCAGTGCGCGTATGACCTGCTGCGGATGGGAACCCTCGGACTGTGGCCGGACTTCGCCACTCCCACGGGGTCGCGCCGCGGCGCACCCCGTGTGGGTGACGGGCTGATCCGGCTCGACGCCCAGGGCGTGGTGCAGTACGCCAGCCCCAACGGTGTCTCTGCGTTCCGCCGGCTGGGCGACATGGAGACGCTTGAGGGCAGGCCGCTTGCCGAGATCACGACGGCGCTGCTCAAGGACCGCCGAATGGTGGACGAGACATTGCCGCTGGTAGTCACTGGCCGGATGCCCTGGCGGACCGAGATCGAATCCAGGGGAGTGAGCCTGTCGCTGCGGGCTATTCCGCTGCGGGATGAGAAGGAACGGTTCGGTGCGCTGGTGCTTTGCCGCGACGTCTCGGAGCTGCGGCGCCGGGAAATGGAACTGGTGTCCAAGGACGCCACCATCCGCGAAATCCATCACCGGGTGAAGAACAACCTGCAGACGGTCGCCGCGCTCCTGCGGATGCAGTCCCGGCGGATGGAGAGCGACGAAGGCAAACAGGGCCTGGCACAGGCCATGCGCCGGGTATCCACCATCGCGCTGGTGCACGAGACGCTGTCCCAGGGGCTCACCCAGAACGTGGACTTCGATGAGCTGATTGACCGGCAGTTCCGGCTTTCGGCTGAGGTGGCTTCGCCGTCGCAGGCGGTCCGCACAGAACGCCAGGGAACCTTCGGCGAATTGCCCAGCGACCTGGCCACCCCGCTGGCACTGGTGATCAACGAGCTGGTGACCAACGCCGTCGAACACGGCCTCGCCGGCAAGGAAAACGGAACGGTGTGGCTGAACGCTGAGCGCCACCTGGGCGCGGACGGAGGGGAAAACCTCACGGTGACCGTTTCCGACGACGGTGTTGGACTGCCGGAAGAACCCCGCCGGGAAGGACTCGGACTGCAGATTGTGCGGACTCTGGTCCAGAGCGAGCTGGCGGGCACTATCGTGTGGTCTCCCCGTCCGGGCGGCGGAACGGAAGTCACGATCGACATGGAACTCGACGGGGCCCGCCGCCGCTGAGGCTGTTGTACGGAAGAAGGGCCGCTGCCTGCAGGCAGCGGCCCTTCTCTGCTGCCAGGCGGGGGTGCCTGGCAAAAGTCTCGTTGTGTTCGAAGGCCCCGGGGCCTTCTGCTTCCTTAGGAAGCCCGGCGCGCCCTTGCGGCACGGCGCTTAAGCGCACGGCGCTCGTCTTCGCTCATGCCGCCCCAGACACCGGCGTCCTGACCGGTCTCGATCGCCCACTGAAGGCACGTATCGATAACCGGGCACCGGCGGCAAACGCTCTTGGCCTCTTCAATCTGAAGAAGAGCCGGGCCGGTGTTCCCTACGGGGAAGAACAGCTCCGGATCCTTATCCAGACATGCTGCGCGGCTCCGCCAATCCATGCTAATCACTATCTCCTCTGAAAAGTTGACTCCGCTTGTTTGTGAAAACATTCACGAGCAACCACAAACTAAAGGGGCCGGTTTCGGCCCCTGATCCCCTCTACTAGGGTGTCACGCGTTGGAAACGCAAACAAGGGTTAACAAGCTGTTAATCTGCCGGAAATGATGAGTGATGCGTCACAAAGGCCCGTGGCCTCGGTCCTCTAGGATCCCTAACCGGTCGCTGCTCCTCGACTATGTCCGGTATGGTGCCAGTGTGTCAAGACCCCAAAATTCCCCGGCCCAGCCCCCGCGACCGGGCGCAGTTGTACTGATTTCAGCCGTTCTGGTCTTTGAGGCACTGGCCCTTCTGGGCGTTGCGGGCTGGTACGTGTACAACCTTGCCACCTCCACACCGACCTCCATGGGCGGGGCAGTTTTCAGCCTGTTCCTGATCGTTCTGGTGGCCGTATGGCTGCTGGTTGTGGGGCACTTCTTCTTCCGGGGCATGCGCTGGACACGTGCCGCGGCCCTGGTCTGGCAGCTGTTCATGATCGTCATAGCAGTGCCAACCCTGCAGGGCGGGGTAATGGTGGTGGGGCTGGTCCTTCTGCTTCCTGCTGCTGCCGTGCTGCTCCTGCTGTTCACGAAACCCGTTATTGACTGGACCTCCCGTACCAGCGGAGACGCGAAGACTTTCTAGCTGAGTCCTGCGGGGGGAACAGCGAACTGGACTTCCACGGCTGACCCGCCGTCAAACAGGTAGCCGCGTCCGGGGAAAGGCCTGCCTTCCTGCTCCACCCGGACCCCGAAAAACTCGCCGTCACCAGCCTGCGACGGCGCCAGCAGCGCACCGTTCCGCGGCATTCGTGCCCGGGCCGCCACCGGGAGGCGGGAAAGGAGGTTGTATGAGGGAACAGCCGCCAGAACCACCCCGGCGCCGCGGTCGGCCAGCCGGATGAGAAGCTGCTGGTCTTCCGCGGGGAGCTGGTCTGCGTCATCGGCCAGTACCAGCCAGCCGTGCAGGTTTCCGTCCGGGGGAGGGACGCTGCCTCTGGCTCCGGTGATTCCATTGGCAGGACTGACCCGACAGAGCCTGGGTGGGATTGCATGCCCTCCCTCTGGTGCGGACGAAAACGCCGCTGACGCGGCGAAGGTGTCCAGGAGAGTTGTCTTACCGGAACGTGGCGGGCCCAGGACGGTGAAGACCGATCCGGGCGGCACCTGCGCCTCGATGGTTTTGAGCTCGTCTCCGCCCATGCCCACGGGGAAGCTGCACGGGCCAGAGGCAGTGTCGAGGTCACTGTGCAAGACGGTGCGGGGCAGCCCGTCTATCCGGCGTGGAGGCGGCGTCCCTTCCGGGAGCGGTGCAGGCTCGGCAGGCCAGTCGCGCTGATAGCACTGCGCCAGGGTCTTCGACCCGTCCGTTGTCCTATCCAACAGCCCCTCTCCGGCCCCGGGCGTTAGTGGACCCTGGACGAAGGCGCGGCCAGGCAACGGACTCAGCTCAGGCATGCGCGGCCAAGTAAGCAGCGCATCCTCCGAAAGGCCGGCAGGGAACCACAACCTGTTGGGCAAGAGTTGGAAGAACCGTGCGGTGGTCAATTCACGGTTCCCGGAGACTAGCAGGCAGATGTCCGCGGCTGTGCCGTCCCGCGCCAGGGAAAGCAGCGCATCCTCCGCGGTTGACGACTTGGCCGAGCGAAATGTTTCCTGCCATCGTCCCCATCCGGAGACCAGGACCGTAATGCCCGCGGCGTTTCGCTGGTCCGCGAGCCGTTCAAGCAGGACGTCCGCCAGCATCGACAGGACCTTGGAAGCCCGCGCCCTATCGTGAGGCGGCACGCAGGCGCCCACCTGGGGATGGCCAGATGTCCAGGTTAGTGACCCGTCGCCGTCGAGCACATACAGATGTCTGCCGGGCAAGTTGAACAGGTGCTGCCGGGCGAGCGTGGAAGCGGTGGGCGCTGGCCCGGCTCGAGGGAGTCCTACCAGCGCCAGGTGGGAATGCTTATTGAGGTTCCAGTCGAGCCACTGCTGGGCTTGGCGAGCGGGCTGGTCTGCCAGCCCGATCCGAAGGCAGCCAGAGGGCGGGATGGGATGGGAACACAGATCTGCGGGAAGCGGAGGCAGGATGGGCGTCCGCGCGCGCTCCGGGAATCCGGCGTGGACTGCGGCTGCCTGGAGCCCCACCACAATCCTTCTCAGGCCTGGGCCGGACGGGGCGGCCGTCCTTGCGGGAGCGGACAGGAAATCCGCTAGGGTCTGCACCAGCGGAAGCTTTTGTTCGTTCGCCGCGGTGGACGCGGTCTGGAAGGTCAGGGGAGTCCCGCCAGCGAGGCGCAGGACCGCCCTTCCCGGAGAAGACGAAGGAATGCCTGCGGCGTCGTCGCAGCCAACAATGTCGCGGGAATCCATAGTGGATTGAACGCGTAAACAAATGGATGCGGAGATGTTGGCTCGGATATCGGCTGTGACGGCGCCCTGCGGCCGCTGTGTGGCCAGAACCAAATGAACGCCTAGAGACCGGCCGAGGGCCGCAATCTTCATCAGTTCCTGTACGGCGTTCGGTACGGCGTCCGCCAGCATTCGGAACTCGTCTACTACGACGACGAGGCGTGGAAGCGCTGTCTCCCGAGCCGTCCGGGCATTGAACTCATCCAGGTCAGTGGCTTGCGCATGGGCGAGTAGGGACTCCCGGCGTCGTAGTTCAGCCCGCAGCGAGATGAGGGCGCGTGCAACATTCTCCTGGGACAGGTCGGTCAGGAAACCCGCCGTGTGGGGGAGTTCCGTCAGGGGCGCGAGCCCTGACCCGCCCTTGAAGTCGATCAGGAGAAAGTTCAGTCGAGTTGGCGGAATCTGGCAGGCCAGTGAGCACACAAAGGTTCGCAGCAGTTCAGACTTTCCAGAACCCGTAGTGCCGGCGATGAGGATGTGGGGTCCGTCCTGGACAAGGTCAAGTCCCACCGGGCGCCCGCCGGCGTGACCGATCACCGCTCGAAACGGCCGATGTTCCCTCCATGTCTGCCCCGCTGGTTCCGGCAACAAGGGGGATGCAGTCTCCAACGGATTTCGGGCAGATGCTCCCGCCAGCCGAAGCGCGGCCCGATGAAAAGCGCGCGCTCCGAGCAGGTCCGCAAGGAAAGTCTGCCGCTGGTTGTCCCGGGTGAGGGTTCCACAGTCCCGGTCCAGCGCGATTGTGGCGTCAGCGTCCCGCTGGATGGGCAGGGTGCCGGGGTCGCGACAGGCGATGAGGCAGGTGAGCCCGCGGGTCTGCTCCGGGAGGCTGTTCCAGATCCTCTGTGCCGTGTTCCATAACCCCGGCGGTGCGACGACTACCAGGGGGTAGCCGGGACGCGACGCGGCGAGATCCACGAGTGCGGCCACCGCCGCGCTCGTGTGCTTGGCCGGCACCAGTTGAATGCCGGGGAGGAACCGGGCATCGCAGATGAGTTCATCAGCTCTGGTGCCGATCAGTGCAACCGCGGGTCCGTCCGTTGCGCTGCTGTTTCCAAGCTGGAGCAGCAGGGAGCGTAAGAGCCCTTGGACGTCTCCGAAGGCCCCCGTGACGCAAGCTGTGCTGCCGGCCGGTGCCTCCAATACCACCGGCACGGCATCGAGCATTGGCGGGCGCCAGGTATCAGTCCGGTTTCGGAGTGCCAAGTCTGCCGGAAGAGAGCCGGTGCCAAGCCGCAGGGCGATGGGCGGTTTCCGGCTGGTGGTTTTGGTGTTCGGTGCTGGTTCCATTCGGATTGAGTCTCCGAATGCAGAACCTGGCTCAGCAGCAAGGCATCGATCACCCAAGGTGGGGTGCAGGACATGACGCCGGATGCGGTCCACCTCCATTGCCGTCGCTTCGGCACCTCGGAAGGCGGTAATGCGGCGTCGGTAGAGTAGGAATCTGGCCCCGGCGGTGAGCGCGCCAATGCCCGAGAAGGCCAGAAAGAGCCACATTCCGGTTGATAATGCCAGTGCGATTCCGAGCCCGAGCGGTAGAAAAGTTGCTGCCAGGGTGCCTGAGCCTGGCCGCGGCGGGGGAGCATCCTCTATTTCGACGGGGCTGTCCACTGGCTGTGGAGGGCTACCTGTTCCTGGGATTTCTAGCCCGTCCGGCCTTCCTGTGTCCGTTCCCGGTAGATGCAGCCGGAATAAAGTGTTTCCGGCCCGCACTATGGACGTGGTGGACAACCGTGCGTGGCTTACGCGCTTACCGTCTACCCAGAGCCCATTGCTGGAGTCCCGGTCGAATATCTGCACTCCTTTGGAATTCACCTCGAGCCGGGCATGGATGCGTGACAGCGCAGGGTCGCTGATCAGGATGCCAGTGCGCTCCGTCCCGGCGTTCTGGTCTGGGCTTGGGCGTCCCAGTGAGTAGTGTCCGGGCCTTAGTTCCTCTATGCGTCCGGCATCCGGGCCGGTGTGTGTCACGAGGAGGAGCCCAGGGATGGCGTCTCGAACGCGGGATGCCCTGGAATCGGTGCCCGGCGTAAAGAGGATGCGCCCCTCCTGACCGCCAGCCAGTTCGAACGCACGGGCAGTTCTGGACTGATGATCGGAAAGACTAAGCAGGCCATTCACCTGGGCGGCTAGCTCCGCATCGCTCATGAAAGACGTGGGATTAATCACCAGTGGCAGAACCTGGGTCTCGTGTAAGGAAGGGAGAACATGGGACACGAGACGCCCCGTTGCTGATGCGTGGATCGCCACAAGTACACCTCCCTGACAGGAAACATCCAGTCGGCACCAAGCTACTGCCGGAGCGCTTAGGAACCTCGGGACGCAGAGCAGTTGTGGATAATTTTCGCGCGAGGGGGCGGGCGGTGTTGCGGGGTCGAGTGATGGAGGAACGATAGACTCGCGATGGGGGAGACCGCAAAAAGTTATTTCGAAAGGCCCGTGTGCACCAGGAAGTACTAGTCACTCGGAAGCATGAGCAACCGCGTGCCCGCCCGAAACCAGGGTTCAGGCCCGAAGTCCAGGGACTTCGGGCGCTAGCTGTGCTCATGGTGGTGACCTACCACATTTGGTTTGGGCGGGTGTCGGGCGGCGTGGACATCTTCCTGCTCATCTCGGCCTTCCTGCTCACTTTGTCGTTTGTACGCAAACTCGAAGCGGGCCGGGCACTCGACCTAGGCCGCTACTGGCTACATATGTTCAAACGCCTGCTGCCAGCCGTCGTCGTCGTTCTTCTGAGCGTCCTTGCCGCTACGGCCTTGTTCGTCCCCCGCTCGCGCTGGTCTGAAATCCTGTCTCAGACCTGGTCTTCCCTCTTCTACTTCCAAAACTGGGCACTTGCAGCCAACTCAGTGGATTACTACGCAACTGACCAAAGCATCGCGAGCCCGCTTCAGCACTTCTGGTCCTTATCCGTGCAGGGCCAGGTTTTTATCCTTTGGCCGCTGCTTTTCGCGCTGGTGGCGGTTATCGTCAAAGCTGCGAAGGTTCCCGTCCGCCGAGCAGTACTGCTCGTGTTCGGTGCGGTCTTTGTTGCGTCCCTAACGTTTTCCATTTACGAAACGTATACGAACCAGGTCCACGCCTACTTCGATACCAGGACGCGACTCTGGGAATTCGCCTTCGGTACTCTGCTGGTCCTCGCGCTGCCGTACCTAAAGCTGCCGGGCGCCGTACGCGTGGCGGCGGGCTGGATCGGCCTCGCCGCCATGCTCTCCGGCGGCTTCATCCTCGATGTCCAGGGCCAGTTCCCCGGTTATGTTGCATTATGGCCGCTCGTAGCCGCCGCTCTCATAATACTTGCGGGGCAAACGCAGAGCCCGTTCGGAGCGGACAGGCTCTTGACCTGGAAACCTCTGATCCGGCTTGGTGACATGTCCTACGCCCTCTACCTCTGGCACTGGCCCGTCCTTATCATCTACCTGATCTGGCGTGGACGTGAGGAAGTGGGACCGATCGGTGGCACTGCCATTATTGCTCTGTCTCTTACGCTGGCGTACCTGACCACGCGATTCGTGGAGCGGCCCATGCGCGCCATGCAATGGGCGGAGAAGAAGAAACGGCGGGCGGCTGTTGTTATTGCAGTATGCATTGTGCTGGCCGCAGCGCCAGCCGTGGCCTGGCAGGGCGGACTGAAGCTGGAAGCAGCCCAGCTAGCGGCAGGTGCGGACCGGAACAACCCTGGAGCTGCCGCGTTGTTGCCGGGGTTTGTAGACCGAAGTGATCCAGGGGCGCCGATCATTCCACTTACCACTTCTCTAGGGGAGGAATGGGCGAGCCTCGACGGAGACTGCAGCGCATATGACGATGCACCTGTTAGCCAGGAACTCGCCGATCGGTGCATGGGCACAGAGTCGGATGACTACGGGAAGACTCTTCTAGTCATCGGCGACTCGCACGCCCAGCAATGGCTCGGATCCATCCGGCCGATGGCAGAGGAAAGGAACTACCGGGTGATGGCGCTCCTCCTCGGCGGGTGTCGCTTCGGAGCGCCCCAGGACGGACATTGGGAGGAATGCCGAGAGTTCAACGAAGCAGCGCTGGAATACGCGCTGGAACTGCAGCCGGACGCGGTTCTGGCCGTGGGCACCGCGGCTCGCGCGGATGAAGCCAATGACCAGGTCATAGCAGGTCTTCCGGAAGCGGCCCATCTGCTGGCAGAGAAGGAGGTTCCACTCATTGGTGTCCGCGACAACCCGCGATTCGAGTTCAACGTCCTGGAATGTACAGAGACCCACGGAGCAGATCAATGCTCCGCGCCGCTGGAAGACAAGCTCTCGGACAGCGCTTCCTTGGCCGTCGACTTCGATGACATAGAGAACCTGGCGCTGCTGGACATGACGGACATCATCTGTCCGAACAATGTCTGCTCTCCCGTGGTTGGCAATGTCCGGGTGTATTTGGATGACAACCACCTGACCGCGTCTTATGCAGAATCGATGAGCATCGAGTTCGACCGCCGGTTCCATGCCTTGGTTGGATGGTAGCGCACCGCAAGAGTCGAACGTCCGAATGTGTGCCCACAAAAAATGTCCGATAACCTAAACCGTTGGGTGTGTGCCGTACGGCTGCCCGGAAACTTACAGGAGTGACAAGTGAACGTTGACCTCGTCGTCGTAGGGTCGGGCTTCTTCGGCCTCACCGTAGCCGAACGTGCCGCCAAAGAACTGGGCTTGAAGGTTGCGGTCCTTGACCGCAGGCACCACATCGGTGGCAATGCCTACAGCGAGAACGAATCCCAGACCGGGATCGAGGTGCACCGTTATGGTGCGCACCTGTTCCATACGTCCAACGAGCGTGTCTGGAACTATGTGAACGAGTTCACCCAGTTCACCAACTACGTGCATAAGGTCTACACCAGCCACAAAGGCGAGGTGTACCCCATGCCTATCAATCTGGGAACAATTAACCAGTTCTTCCGCTCCTCGATGGGACCGGCCGAAGCCAGGGCGCTCATCCAGGAGCAGGCCGGCGAACTGGCCGGCACCGATCCGCAGAACCTCAACGACAAGGGCATCCAGCTGATTGGACGCCCGCTCTATGAGGCGTTCATCAAGTACTACACGGGCAAGCAATGGCAGACGGATCCGAAGAATCTGCCCGCCGAGATCATCTCGCGTCTCCCAGTCCGTTACACCTACGACAACCGGTACTTCAACGACAAGTATGAGGGCCTGCCCGTAGACGGCTACACCGCTTGGATCGAGCGGATGGCTGACCACCCAAACATCCAGGTGCACCTCAAGACCGATTTCTTCGACGACGGGCACGAGTTCTCCCGCTCCATAACACTCGGCCAGGTGCCGGTGGTTTACACCGGTCCGGTCGACCGTTACTTCGACTATGCCGAGGGCGACCTTTCCTGGCGCACGATCGACCTTGAGGAAGAAGTCCTGCCGATCGAGGACTTCCAAGGAACTTCAGTCATGAACTACCCGGATGAGGATGTTCCCTACACCCGGATCCACGAGTTCCGCCATTTCCACCCGGAGCGGGACTACACCAAGGACGCTACGGTCATCATGCGTGAGTACTCCCGCTTCGCTGAAAAGGGAGACGAGCCGTACTACCCGGTCAACACTGCTGAGGACCGCTCCAAGCTGCTTGCCTACCGCGACCTTGCCAAGGGCGAAAAGGACGTCCTGTTCGGCGGACGTCTGGGTACCTACAAGTACCTGGACATGCACATGGCCATCGGGTCTGCCCTGTCCATGTACGACAATAAGATCAAGCCCCACTTCACCGGGGGAGCAAAGCTGGAAAGCGGAGGAGTCGACGCGTGAGCAACGCTATAGTCGAAAGCTCGGCAAGGGCCGGACAGCGACGCGAAGTCTGGTCGACCCTCCAGCGTGTCGTCCTACCCTCTCAGGACCAGCTAGACACGGTGCCCTTGTATCTGGACACGGGCAGCGCGGTGGGCGTCCAATTGTCTACCATGAATGGGGACGCCAAGAAGAGCACCCGGGCGGCCCCGTCGTTTTCCACGCCCGGAAAGGAAGCCCACGCAGAGGACTTCCTCTCCCGGCGTTCAACGTCCGTCCGGGCCGGTGAGCGTGTGTCCTTCGGCTCCTATTTCAATGCGTTCCCGGCTAGCTACTGGCGCCGTTGGACCAACTTGGATACTGTGCGTCTGAGCGTCCGGACGACGGGAACCGGAGCCGTCAGTGTCTACAAGTCCAATGCACGTGGTGCACTCCAGCACGTCGAAACCCAGCGCGTGGGCGCCCCGGCAACCAGCACGTTCGAGCTGAGTCTGAAGCCGTTCGGCGACGGGGGCTGGTACTGGTTCGATCTAGTGGCCGGTTCTGAGCCTCTCGTCCTTGAGGAAGCTGAATGGCAGGCCCCGGGCGAACCGGTCAGCCAGGGCACAGTCACCCTTGAGATCACCACGCTGAACAAGACTGACTTCTGCCTTAACAACCTGCGTATTCTGGGCGAGCATCCTGAGGCTCTGAGGTGCCTCAAGGAGGTGTTGATTGTAGACCAGGGTACAAAGAAGGTTGCCGACGCCGAGGGTTTCGCTGAAGTCGAAGCCCTGATGGACGGCAAACTGAGAATCATCAACCAGGCAAACCTTGGTGGTTCCGGCGGCTTCGCACGCGGGATGTATGAGGCAGTAGAAAGCGGGAGTGACTACGTCCTGCTCCTGGACGACGACGTTGTCATGGAACCAGAGAGCATCTCCCGCCTAGTCACCTTCGCCGACCGCTGCAAGACCCCCACCATCGTGGGCGGGCACATGTTCGACCTGTACAACCGGACCGTGCTCCATACCTTCGGCGAGACAGTTAATCCGTACCGTTTTCAGCCGGATCAGCCTCACGAGGATCAGACCCTAGGCCACGACTTCGTGCGCTCCAACCTGCGGCAGACCTCGTGGCTACACCGCCGGGTCGACGTAGATTACAACGGCTGGTGGATGTGCCTGATCCCCACCAAGGTCATCCGCGACATTGGGCTGTCCTTGCCGGTCTTTATCAAATGGGACGATGCCGAGTACGGGCTGCGGGCGAAGACCGCGGGCTATCCGACTGTTTCCATGCCGGGCTCGGCCGTGTGGCATGTCTCGTGGATCGATAAGGACGATCTCGTGGGATGGCAGGCTTATTTCCACACGCGCAACCGCATGATTGCGGCGCTGCTGCACAGCCCGTATGAACACGGCGGCCGCGTTGTCCGGGAAACCGGCTACATGGATCTCAAACACCTGATTTCGATGCAGTACTATACAGCTGTCGGCCGGGCCATGGCGCTGCGCGATCTCCTGAAGGGTCCCGAGCAGCTTCACGACCTCTTGCCAACCAAGCTTCCGGAAATCCGCGGTATGGTCTCAGAATTCTCGGATGCCCAGATCCAGTCTGAGCCGGAGGCGTTCCCAGCGCCCGTCATGCATAAACCGCCGCGGCGAGGACAGGGCTTCAGTGCGCCCTCGTACGCCACCCTGATTCCATGGGCGGCAAAGACCGTGGTTAAGCAGCTGACCAAGAAGGTTCCTGCGGTCAGCATGGAGCACCCCCAGGCGTACATTGCCCACCAGGACAACAAGTGGTGGCGTACGTCCCAGTACGACAGCGCGGTGGTCTCCAATGCTGAGGGGACCGGTGCCTCCTGGTACCGGCGTGACCCAAAGCAGGTGCGCGAGCTGCTGGCGGAGAGCCTTCGGCTGAACGCGGAGATCCTGAAGAACTGGCAGCACTTGAGCGACCGTTACCGCGGCGCTCTGCCGCACATCACTTCCTTCGAAGCCTGGAAGGCAACGTTTGAGAAGCATTCGGAAGACGAGGGCAGATAGGTTTGTCGGCCGAACCTCTTCAGACGCCGGGGCGGGGCAGCGGATTTGCTGACCTTTTCCGTTCACGGTTCCTTCTCAAGCTGCTAGTTGCCAAGGAACTGAAGGTCCGCTATCGCGGATCGGTGCTGGGGCTGCTGTGGTCCTATGTGAAGCCGGCTGTGCAGTTCGTCGTCTTCTATGTTGCCCTTGGTGTCTTCCTGAACATGGAGCGGAGCCCTGGCAACCCCAGCGGGCTTCCGAACTACGCGATCTATCTGTTCTCAGGCATAGTGCTGATCAACTTTTTCACCGAAGCCCTGGGCAATGCCTCACGCTCGATCGTGGGCAACGGAGGTCTGATCAAAAAGATCTACCTTCCGCGTCAGCTCTTCCCCGTGGCATCTGTTTGGGTTTCGGGAGTCCACTTCGTACCTCAGATCATCATTCTGCTGGTCGCCTGCCTATTCAACGGCTGGCGGCCCGGCCTGATGCAGCTGGCGGCTGCCGTAGCCGGCTTCCTGATCGTGGCACTTCTGGCCACCGGTCTGGGCCTGCTTTTCGGAGCCGTCAACGTGTACTTCAGGGACGCTGAAAACCTGGTTGACATGCTGCTGATGATCGCAACGTGGGCCTCACCTGTCCTGTATTCATGGATCATGGTGCGTGACAAGCTCGGCGAAACGTTTTTCACCGTCTACCAGCTAAATCCGATTACCGTAGGCGTCGAAGCGTTTCACTTCGCCTTCTGGCTGCCCACCGCGGACGCGGCAGAAGCTGTTCCTCCGCACCTGCTTTCAGTGTGGATTCCCGTCGGCTTGGCTATTTCGGGGTTGGTCCTGCTGACCGGACAGCTCGTTTTCCGTCGCCTTGAAGGCCGTTTCGCACAGGAGCTCTGACCCGTGGCCACTGCCATAGAAGTAAGCAATATCAGCAAGAGGTTTGTCCTGCGCCATACGCGCTCGATGAAAGAGGCGTTTGTCTGGCTGATCAAGGGGCGCAAGGGCGACCTGAGCGAGAAATTTGATGCCCTTAAGGACGTGTCCCTAGCCGTGGAGCAAGGTGAAACCGTGGCGCTGTTGGGCCTGAACGGGTCAGGCAAGTCCACGCTGCTGAAGCACATCTCCGGCGTCATGCGCCCCGATGCCGGTCGCGTGGGTACCAGGGGGCGCGTTGCGGGACTTATCGAAGTCGGCGCAGGATTTCACCATGATCTCAGTGGACGGGACAACGTCTACCTCAACGGTGCAATCCTTGGCATGACCGAGCAGGAGATCGACGAGAAGTTCGACTCAATTGTCGAATTCTCCGAAATCGGCCAGTTCATCGACACCGAGGTTAAGTTCTATTCCTCGGGTATGTACCTGCGGCTCGCTTTTTCCGTCGCCGTACATACGGACCCAGAAGTCTTCCTGGTGGATGAGATCTTGGCAGTGGGCGACGAACCGTTCCAGAAGAAGTGCATCGACAAGATCAAGGAACTGGCCGGAGAAGGCAAGACGCTGGTAGTTGTCAGTCATGATTTGGACCTGGTTTCGCGCATCTGTGAGCGGGGAGTGCTCCTGGAGCATGGAAAGATCGTGATGGACGCCCCGGTGCGCGACGTCGTTGACCGTCTCCGCGGCGTCGCGTAGGTTCCCACCCTGCTGGCGGCTTTGCGTCCGGACCCTGAATCAACGTGCTGTGAGAATCACGGCACATCGGAAGGAACACAGTGACCTGGATTTCCGTCACGCCACAGATCATGGTCGCTTTGTGCGTCATTCTAGTGCCGGGAGGGTTGCTGGCCTTCCTTGGGTTCCGGTTGCGGTGGATGGCTGCCTTGGCAGTCTCACCCGTGCTCAGCGTCTCTCTGGTGGCGGTGTCGGCAGTTATTGCGGACTTCATGGGCGTTCGCTGGTCTTGGGTCCCGCTTGCTGTCCTGACCGCTGCAACAACGCTCGTGGTGTGGCTGCTGAGGGCGTGGTGGGCCGGCCGTTCCCCCGAGCAGGGGCAGCCGCAGGCCGCGGACCCGGCCTTGCATTTGGTGGAGGCCGTTACAGTTGTGGGTGCAGCCGCACTTGTGGGACGCCGCCTGCTCTATGCCTTTGGGTCTCCTGAGAGCTTCTCCCAGACCTTCGATAACATCTTCCATCTCAACGCCATCCAGTACATAGCTGATACCGGGTCCGCGTCATCCCTGAGCATAGGCGGCATGACCGGGATTGGTTTTTATCCCGCCGGATGGCACGGGCTGGTGTCACTGGTCGACTCGCTTACCGGGTCAGCGATCCCGGTGAGCGTCAACGCGGTCAACCTTGTGATTGGGGCGCTTATCTGGCCCCTTGGCTGCATTTTCCTGGTCCAGCAGATCGCCGGCCGGCGCGTAGTACCCACTCTGCTGGCCGGAGTTCTGGCGGGCGCCTTCGGAACCTTCCCGCTACTGCTGGTGGATTTTGGCGTCCTCTACCCAAACTTCCTCGGCGTCAGCCTGATTCCGGCAGTGCTCGGAATCCTGCTCGCTGTCCTGGGACTGGCCCGGAGGTCCGCACCGCTGCCTCTGCTATGGCTACTGCTCCTGGCAGCGCTTCCCGGGCTGGGGCTGGGACATCCCAGTGCGGTCCTGGCGGTGACAGCGTTCTCGGTGCCCCTGGTAATCGCGGCAGTGACCCGCCGTGTACGTACGGAGGTCGCCCGGCGCAGCACGGTTCGGGCCTGGCTGTATATCCTGGGCTTCGTCCTCTACGGAATCGGAGTCGTGAGGCTCTGGTACGTTGTGCGTCCTGCAGCTGACACACTGATCTGGCTTCCGTACCAGACACCGGCCCAGGCCATGGGCGAAGTTTTTGCCAGCGCACCGCTTGGATCCCCCGTTTCATGGGCCGTAATGATTCTGTGCGCCTTCGGACTCGTGGCCGTTGTCCTCGGGCGTGCGTCCTGGTGGGCTGCCGGCCTCTGGGCTGTAGGCGGCTTCCTATATGTCGTCGCCACCGGAGCAGCAGACAGCGACTTCCGGGACTTGATTACCGGAGGTTGGTACACGGACAACTACCGCCTCGCTGCCCTGCTTCCCGTAGCCGCCCTGCCGCTGGCCGCCATCGGAGGCACCATGCTGATCGCTTGGCTGAATCGCAGGATCTGGCAGCCAGTGCTGGATCTGATGATGGCACGGGAATGGAAGGCGGCAACAACCCGCACCGCGACCGCTGCAGCAGTGGTGATCGTGCTGGCGGTAACCGCGGTGGCAACCCAGCAGCAGAACGTCCGCAACGCAGCGATGTCCGCGGCCGGCAACTACGAGCTGACCGATGACTCCCCGCTGGTCTCCAGTGATGAGTACGAACTGATGAGGCGCCTCGACGGCGTGATCGAAGACGGTGCGGAACTCGTTGGAAATCCGTGGACCGGAAGTTCCCTGGTCTACGCACTGACCGGTCACAGGCCTATGCAGCTGCACACGATCTCCGCGTTGGACCCGGAAGAAGACGAAGTGTACGCGAGCCTCCGGGAAGCCCAGACAGAGCCGGACGTCTGCCCGGCCCTGCGGGAAACCGGGGTGAAGTATGTGCTGGACTTCGGGGATCAGGAGATACATGGTGGAGACCATCCGTATCCAGGTCTGGAGGACCTGGACTCGAGCGGTGCCGTTGAACTGGTGGATGCCGAAGGCGACGCAAAGCTGTACCGGATTACTGCCTGCGGCTAGCTGTACTCAGACAACAGGTTGATTACACATCGTGATCGGTGTTTTGCCTCCGAGGCTGCCGTGTGGGTGTTGTTGGTTGTGAAAGTCTAACCAGGGTTGGAGGGCATCGGTGAAGGCCTTCGTCGTTAGCCACATGAGTTACGGGCCGGCGTGCGGCGACGCGCTGGATCAGGATCATTCTTCGGGCATTACCTTGGGACATGAAGATCTCTTTGGTTCAGTGTGTGTGGTAACCACCAAACTTTAGTCTCAGTACAGTTACCCGCCGAAGAAGCGGCGCCCGGACTGCGGTCACTGCGGAACGGAGTCACCGCGTCTTGCTGACCGGCGGAAATATGTGTGAACCACACGCAGCTGATATGCAGCAACCGCCATTTCGGACACTGCCACGGCCCAAGCAACTCCAGCGGCACCAAGTGTCAGGGCGCCGGTTATGATCAGCGGAATTCCGACGGCAGCTCCTAGCACCGTGGACACCGCCAGTGCTTTCCCTTCGCCAATGGGAATCAGGCACGCGAGCCCAACGACCTGGGAGACGGCGACCGCGCCAAACACGACGCCCATGGGCACACTGAGGTCGAACCCGACCGTGATCTCGCCCTGGGACAGCAGGATGCTTGCCCAGGGAATGCAAACGGCCATAGCCAGGGCACTGACCAGCGCCCCGAACGGGGCCAGCTTGGCAGCTGTGCGTACGCGGGCATCCTGGCGTGCCCTGTCCGGATCCGCGATGGAACCCTGCAGGACCTGGACCACCGGGCCGACTGCGGTGAGTCCGTACTTGAAGAACTTTTCAGCCATCGCGTAAAGCGGAACGGCGGCCGGAATGGCCGCGCCCACAACCAGCAGGGGCGTATTGACATATAGGCTGGAGGTAGCGGCGGTGATGACGCCGTGCCGCTGGCCGCCCAGGCGGCGCAGGGCGCGGCCAAGGCGGAAATCGAACCGGGGACCGAAGGCAGACCTGCGGATCAGCAGGCCGCTGGCCAGGACAGCCAAGAGGTTCATGCCAAGCTGTATCGACAGGTAGACGTACACGTCTGCGGTGAGTATGAGCCCGCCCAGGCCGAAAAGTGTCCCCAGTGTGACCGGCAGGGTATCGAAGACCAGCAGCCGCCCGGGCCGCGCATCACCGACGAAGTACCACGAGGCTCCGAGGAAGGGCAGGAGGTACGCCATGCAGGCTAGAACCGCCACGGACGGGGAGCTGCTGCCAGCAATCAGCCATACTGTCAGTGCAGCCAGCGGGGCAGCGACGATGAACAGGTAAAACCGGCTGACCAACGAATCGACATACATCTGCGGACGTTGCTCCGCCGGCATCCCGGCGACCATGGCCGGCCCCACTGTTCCCCAGCCGAAGGAAACCAGCACGCCAAAGAGGAGTGCCGCGGACTGCCCGAGCGCGATCACGCCCCATGTTGCGCTCCCAGCGTGGGTGATCACAACAGGTATGGCCAGGACTCCGACCACGGTGGTGATGACAACAGAGGCGCCGAACGCCCCCAGACGCTGGAAATGCCGCAGGACAGTGCGCTGGCCCAAGAAGTATCCTCCGTTACACGGGATCTGCACGGACCATTTTCCGCGCTTGTTCCCGCTGAAGATTCTAACCCGGCGAGTTGAACGGGTTGATATCATCGAGATAGCGCCGCCCGCCTTCAGCCTGTTCCTTTCGGCATGGAGCCGGGGCACACTCCGTCGATGGGAACTCTTTGTCTGTAGCAGCAGTTGTTGTCTCGTATAACCGTGTGGACCTGCTCCGCAAATGCCTTTCGGCACTTCAATCCCAAGACCGGCAACCGGACGAGATTATCCTTGTGGACAATGGGTCCACCGACGGCAGCGTTGCCATGGTGCGCGAGGAGTTTCCGGAAGTTTCAGTCTTCGAAACCGGTGCCAACCTCGGCGGCGCCGGGGGTTTCGCCTGGGGGATAGAGCATGCCATCGCCGCAGGCCACGACTGTGCCTGGCTGATGGACGATGACGCCGAACCGCTTCCCGGCAGCCTGGCACCCCTGGTGAAGGCCATGGAGTCCGCGACGGACCGGCCCGGGTTTGTTACCTCGCTGGTTCTCAATCCGGAGGGCTCGCCGAACAGCGGCCATTTGCCCGACCTGACCCCGGCCCCCGAGAAGCAGCTAACAGCCAATGCGCTGGGGGGAATCGCCGTCGACAGTGCCAGTTTCGTTGGTGTCCTGATCGACCTCGTGGCCGCAGCAAAGATGCCGCTGCCTTACGCTGACTTCTTTATCTGGTTCGACGACGCCGAATACACCCGAAGGCTCAGCAGCAGCACATTCGGCATGATGCTCCCGGACAGCCGCATCAGCCACCCGGAAAAGCAGAACCAAACCGACATGGGCGGGCGCCTTTTCTACTACATCCGCAACAACCTGTGGCGTCGCCGTCTGGACCCGGCGCCTAGGACGCTGCTGCAGAACCCGGTGAGGTGGGCTGCCGGCATGGCCGTGCTGGCGCTGCGCCAGGGGCTGGCCGCTGAGGACCGCAGGCTCTGGCTCCGCTCCGCAGGACGCGGGCTTTATGAGGGACTGGTCCGATCTCCCCGGACAATTTGGCCCGGCCAGCTGCTTGCCAAGACCGTCCGGCTGGGCGACTAGCAACCGCTGGCCCGCTGGGATCCAACCGGCCCGCAGCCGACATCGAACGACCGCACGCAACCGTACCAACCAAAGGTGTACAGCATGTCCGACTCCTACCGCGTCGCCGCGGTGATTTCCGCCTACAACCCGCCGCTGGATCTGGTAGACAAAGTCAAGCGGCTGGCCGACCAGGTTGAACTCATCGTCGTCGTCGATGACGGATCCCCGGAGGCAGACCCGTCAGTGCTGGCGGGACTGGCGGAGGCCGGCGCCGTTGTACTGGAGCAGGGAACCAACAGCGGTATCGCTGCGGCACTCAACGCAGGCATCCGTTATGCTGCCGAATCGTCGCCGGACTTCTTCCTCACGCTGGACCAGGATTCAGAACTCGATTCCGGCTACGTCGCATCAGCGCTGAGCGCCTGGGAACGGGCCAAGGCCCAGGGCTTAGCTGTAGGCATGGTGTGCGCAGAGTCGCACAACGGCAGCACGGTCATGGTACAGAAAGCCGGTGAAGCCTTCCTCGAGGCGTTCGATCCGATGCAGTCCGGAACGCTGATCCCGGCGTCGACCTTCGAGGTGGCCGGACTGTTGGAAGAGGATCTGTTCATCGACTGTGTCGATTCGGAGTTCACGGCACGAATTCGCGGACTGGGGCTGGCCGCCCTGATCGCCCCGGGTTGCAACATCGCCCACTCGGTGGGGGACTCGCGCCCCATGCGGCTCGGAACATGGCATGTCACGGTGGGAGGACAGAAGCGTTTTGTGCACTCTCACGCACCCTTCCGTGTCTATTACATCACGCGCAACGGCCTGGTCATGTACAAGCGGTACCTGCTGAAACAGCCCATATGGGTGCTTAGGAGGATCGGCTTGGAAATCGTTTTCTACGGCGTTCGCGTGGTCTACGGTCCGCATCGCGGCCGGCAGATCGCAGCCATTCTATTCGGCGTGCGGGATGCACTGGCCGGGCGAATGGGACGAATCAGCCCCCGCGTTAGTGCCCTGGTCACCCCGCGGAAGCGGAAAGCCGACTAAAGCTGTCCTCTACGCCTTCCGCCGCATTATCCGGGCCAGCGCAACTACGAAGGCACGGGCCAGCATAAACCTGGCGCGCAGTATGCGTCCAAGGCTTCGGGCGGTCTTCGGGGTGGTGTTGTTGTCGTGAAGCCTGCGGTTCAGTGTGTTGGGCTCCAGATGTGCCATCGAGCCGCGGAGGTTCCCTACCAGGGCGATCCACTGGTCATGGGTTTCGACGAGGAACCGCGGGAACGGGAGGATGAGGTCCTTCGCCGAGCTCCGGAACCCCATGGCGCACCCGTAGTAAGGGCGGATTCCAATCCAGAGGGTCAGAAGGTTCGCCCACCTGCGGGAACTGTCCGCGCTTCGCAGCCGAAGAGATTCGATCCGGCGGGGGGCCTGTCCGAAGTATCCAAAGTTGCTTGCCACCACGTCGGCATGCTGCAGCGCCGCCACCATCGAGTCGATCCGGCCAGGAATCCAGACATCGTCCTGATCGGAGAGGAAGACGTAGTCGCCCTGGCTGGCCGTGAGGGCTGCCTCGAAGGTTTTGACATATCCCCGGTTGACCGCAGACCGGATCAACCGGATGCGCTGGTCGCCGATCTGCTCGATAACCTCGGCGGTGTCATCGGTGGAGGCATCATCGACGATTACCAGCTCATCTCCGTCCTTCAGCTCCGGCAGGATGGAGGCGATCTGCTCCTCCACATGGGCCGCTCCGTTGTAGGTCGCCATGCAGACGCTGACCCGGCCACGAACCGGGGACGGAGGGGTGCTGGTATTCATACTCATCCTGCAGATTCTTTCTGGGGAGCGGGGTGCCGTATCAAGCATACCGGCTGGGCTGTTTCGACTTCGGTGCGTGCCCTCCCTATAGTTGATGTTATTCCCCGTCCCCTGGCTGCCCGAAAAATCTGGCGCCGCTCGTCGGCGCTGCCCTGCCGTCTCAATTGAAGTGAAAGAAGCAATCCGTGACTGCCGTAGATGTGATGTTCCCCTATTACGGGGACGTGGAACTAATGAAGCAAGCTGCCCGAAGCGTGATGGGGCAGCAGCACCAGGACTGGCGTCTTGTTGTCATTGACGACGGTTATCCCGACCCCGAGCCGGCCCGCTGGTTCGCGGAAATCACGGATCCGCGTGTGAGCTACCAGCGCAATGAGAAGAACCTTGGCGCGAATGGCAACTACCGCAAAGCGGTGGAGCTGGTTGAGGCACCGATCGCCGTCATCATGGGCGCAGACGACATTATGCTGCCCAACTACCTCACAGCCGTGGTGGCCTCCTTTGAAGCGTTTCCCCGAGCGAGTGCCGTTCAGCCCGGCGTCCAGGTGATCGACGAACTTAGCCGCGCAACGACGCCGCTGGCTGACCGGGTGAAGAAGGCCGCCCTTCCGCGGGGTGCCCAACGTCGGCAGCTCGGCGGCGAGGACCTGGCCACCAGCCTGCTGCGTGCCGGATGGCACTACTTCCCCTCCATCGCTTGGAAGTCGGAGATGTTGAAGCGGATTGGGTTTCGGTCCAACTTCGACGTCGTACAGGACCTGGCCCTGCTCCTGGATATCGCCGCTGCTGACGGCTCGATGGTGCTGACCCCGGAACTGGCTTTCCTCTACCGCCGCCATTCCGGTTCTGATTCCTCTGTTCGGGCCCTGGACGGACGCCGGTTCGACGAAGAACGACGGTTCTTTGAAGGCGAAGCCGCAAGGTTTGACCAGCTCGGCTGGAACCGTGCAGCCCGGGCCGCAAAGCTGCACCTGACCTCCCGGCTGAACGCGGCTGCGCTGATTGCCCAGTCGACGGCCAGCGGCAAGTTTGGTTACATCCCGAAGCTCGCAAAGCACGTTATCGGGTAAGCACGTCCCCGGGCGCGGGACAGATGCAGGACACAGAAAAAGGAGCGGATCCAAAAGCGGGTCCGCTCCTTTTTCTGTCGGCTGCAGGATTTCCCCGCGGCAGGACCTACTGGCGAAGGCCGTCAGCGTTCTGTCCGCCGGGATTTTCCCCGCCGGCATCCTGCCTCTCGGCCCACGGCTTCTGGGCTTCATCCAGGGCGATGCGCCGCGAGAGGGTCGTTATAGAAGTTTCCATGTTCCTGAAGCGCTGGTATGTGGTCGCAATGAACACGAAGAAGCAGACAATCGCGGCGTAAAGCACGAGGTCTGTTCCGCGGCCGATGCCGAGGAATCCTGCTACATGGGTCAGTGCATTGGGGAAGAAAATGGACAGCGCGGCAGCCACGGCAAAAATCATCAGCATGATCCGCCGCAGCGCGAGGTGCCGGGCGTTCACGCCGCCGCGCATCATGGCTACGGAGACCATGATGACGGCGACGACAAGGACTATCTGAACGATGAGTATCAATTCATGTCACCTAAAGAAGAGTTCGGCCAGGATGTTCACTGAGTTGAGAAGGGATTGACCCTTGGCCTTTGAGTAGTCCGTGTAGATAATCTCCACCGGATGCTCTACCCACCGAGGACGGAGGGTCGCCAGCTGGTTCACGAGTTCGGAAGCATGGGCCATGCGGTTCTGAGTCAGGTGAAGCTTGGCAGCGACGTCACGGTTGATAGCCCGCAGGCCGTTATGGGCATCTGTGAGGTTCATCCCGGTGGCCATCCGGGACTGGATGGCCGCGGTCTTCAGGACAATCCGCTTGCGCCGCGTGATTTTGGTCCGGTTATCCAGGAACCGTGATCCAAGGACAACTTCGGCCTCGCCCGAATTGATCCGGGCAACCATGGCAACGGCGTCAGCGACCCGGTGCTGCCCGTCTGCATCGAAGGTGACGACGCTGGTCATCGAAGGATCCTGCAGCGCGAACTCGATGCCCGTCTGCAGGGCAGCGCCCTGCCCGAGATTAATCGGATGCTGGACCACGACTGCTCCGGCTTCGCGGGCAACTCTCTGTGATCCGTCGCTGCTGCCGTCATCTACACAGACAACGTTAGGGAACTCCCGGCGAAGGTCTTCAATGACGGAACCAACGACGGTCGCTTCGTTGTACATGGGGATAACGATCCAAGTGGTGCTCACGGTGTCAGTATCCCATATTGCGTTTGACGGAGTCGTCCGTAGAGACGGGATGAACACCCAGATAACCAGCCAGCCGACCGGAGGCGTCTGCGGGTGTGAACCCGGCTGCCTGGATCTTATGCAGCGGAAGCACGCTGTTCAGCGGCCGCTGCGCGGCTTCCTTGCCGCTGAAGTAGTCTTCTGTGCTGACCCCGGTGACCGCCGCGGCACTCTGACCAGTGAGTTCAAAAACCTGCCTGGCGACGTCGGCCCATGAAACCGGTGCGCCATCACCGGTGAGGTTGTATACCCCGTACTCCGCGCCGGAAGCGAGCAGATGGAGGATTCCGGCGGCGATGTCTTCCGTGAAGGTGAGCCTGCCAATCTGGTCATCCACCACGGAGGGTTCCACTCCGCGTTCTGCCAGCGAGGCCATGGTCCGGACGAAGTTCTTCCCTTCGCCGATGACCCAGCTCGTACGCACGATGTAGTGGGCGGGAACTGTGGCGACGATCGCGTCGCCCGCTGCTTTGGTCTGGCCGTAGACCCCCAGGGGCGAGAAAGGCTCGTCTTCCGGATGGGTTTCCCTGGTTCCGTCGAAGACGTAGTCGCTGGAGACGTGCACCAGCGTCAGTCGGTTGGAGGTCGCAATCCGCGCCAGGCGAGCAACGGAACTGACATTGATTTCCCAGGCCAGACGCCGGCCTTCGGGGGTCTCCGCTGCGTCGACAGCAGTGTAGGCGGCGGCGTTGATGATCGCTGAGTAGTTCTTCCAGTTCCGTTCATAGGCAGCCGGATCCGTCAGGTCGAACTCCGCGCGCCCGGCAAACTCAACGGAGGCATCGCCGTCGTACGTTTTGCGGAGGGCACGCCCAAGCTGGCCCTCCGCACCCAGGACCAGGACTTTCTTCGGCTTCATCGGAACCACGTCCGCCAGACGGGGGTGCGCTTTGTCCTTGTCGGACAGTTCAGCCTGCTCCAGCGGGATGGGCCAGTCGATGGCAGCGGTCTCATCAGCGAGGTTCAGGAAGGTGTACTGCCCCTGTGCGTCTGCGCTCCAGTGGTCGTTCACCAGGTAGGTGTAGGCAGTGTTGTCCTCCAAGGTCTGGAAGGCATTGCCGACGCCGCGGGGAATGAAGATCGCCTGGCTCGGGTCCACTTCTGCCGTGAACACCGTCCCGAAACTCGGGCCTTCGCGCAGGTCCACCCAGGCGCCGAAGATCCGCCCGGTGGCCACGGAGATGTACTTGTCCCACGGTTCGGCGTGGATGCCGCGGGTGGTGCCGGCCTTCTCATTGAAGGAGATGTTGTTCTGGACTGGGCCGAAGTCGGGCAGTCCGAGCGCCAGCATCTTCTCCCGCTGCCAGTTCTCCTTGAACCAGCCGCGGTTATCGCCGTGGACCGGAAGGTCGTAGAGAACGACGCCGGGAATGGGAGTTTCGCGGGCAGTGAGCGCCTTGGAGAATTCAACCATCGCGGTTACTGGCCCTGGACCTTGTACTTGGCTTCGGTTTCGGCCTTCTGCGGCCGCCACCAGGCTTCGTTCTCGCGGTACCAGTCGATGGTGTCTTCGATGCCGGCGTCGAAGTTGGAGAACTTCGGTTCCCAGCCCAGCTCGGTGCGCAGCCGCGTGGAGTCGATGGCATAGCGCAGGTCGTGGCCTGGCCGGTCGATGACCTGGTCGTAGGCGTCAGCAGGCTGGCCCATGTGCTTGAGGATCAGTTCAACGACTTCCTTGTTGTTCTTCTCCCCGTCAGCGCCGATCAGGTAGGTCTGCCCGATCTCGCCCTTCTCGATGATGGTGAGGACCGCGGAGGAATGGTCATTGGCGTGGATCCAGTCACGGACGTTCTCACCGGCGCCGTAGAGCTTGGGACGGATGCCGTCGATCACGTTGGTGATCTGCCGCGGAATGAACTTCTCCACATGCTGGTACGGGCCGTAGTTGTTGGAGCAGTTGCTGATGGTTGCCTGAAGGCCGAAGGAACGCACCCACGCACGCACCAGCAGGTCCGAGCCGGCCTTCGTGGAGGAGTACGGGCTGGAGGGGTTGTACGGGGTGGATTCGGTGAACCGCTCAGGGTCATCGAGTTCAAGGTCGCCGTAGACCTCGTCCGTGGAAATGTGGTGGAAGCGCTTGCCGTGCTTCCGCGCAGCCTCGATCAGCGTGTAGGTGCCAATGATGTTGGTGTCCAGGAACGGCCGCGGATCGTGGAGGGAGTTGTCGTTGTGGGACTCCGCCGCGTAGTGGACTACGACGTCGGTCTCCTGCACCAGGCGGTCCACCAGTTCGGCGTCGCAGATGTCTCCCTGGACGAAGGTGAAACGGTCTTCGGGCAGCCCCTTCAGGGACGAAAGATTGCCGGCATAGGTCAGCTTGTCGAGCACCGTTACGACATAGTCGGTGTTCGCCAGTGCATAGTGCACGAAGTTTGAGCCGATAAAGCCGGCGCCGCCGGTCACCAGGAGTTTATGCATGTAGACAAACACTACCGGATTTGCCGTGCCTCGACCGAGCCGGGATGATGAGGGCATGCGCGGAATCATATTGGCAGGCGGCACCGGGTCCAGACTTCACCCCATCACTCTGGGAGTCAGCAAGCAACTGGTGCCGGTCTATGACAAACCGATGATCTACTACCCCCTGTCCACCCTTATCCTTGCCGGGATCACAGACATCCTGATTATTACTACCCCCCATGATGCAGACCAGTTTGAGCGTCTGCTAGGCGACGGAAGCCGCTTCGGCGTCAGCATCACCTACAAGCAGCAGCCCTCCCCGGACGGCCTAGCCCAGGCTTTTGTTCTTGGCGCAGAGCATATCGGCAACGGGCCGGTGGCTTTGGTGTTGGGAGACAACATCTTCTACGGCCAGGGCATGGGGACGCAGCTGCGCCGCTTTGCGGACATCGACGGTGGGGCGGTGTTTGGCTATTGGGTAGCCGATCCGAGCGCCTACGGTGTGGTGGAATTCGACGAGTCTGGACGCGCCATTTCCCTGGAGGAAAAGCCCACGAGTCCGAAGAGCCACTACGCGGTCCCCGGGCTGTATTTCTACGACAATGACGTTGTGGAGATCGCCCGGAGCCTGGAACCATCGCCGCGCGGCGAGCTGGAAATCACGGACGTGAATCGAATCTACCTGGAGAAGGGGAAGCTGCAGGTCGAAATCCTGCCGCGCGGCACAGCCTGGCTGGACACCGGTACGTTCGATTCGCTCAACGAGGCATCCGAGTTCATCCGGACCGTGCAGAAACGCCAGGGCCTGTCCATCGGCTGCCCCGAGGAGATCTCCTGGCGTCTGGGAAACATCTCCGACGACGAGCTGCGCCAGCGGGCCGAACCGCTGGTCAAGAGCGGCTACGGCCAATACCTCCTTGAGCTGCTGAGGAATAAGTAGCAGGACTCAGCTAAGACAAACGAAAGCCGGCCAGGAACTTCCTGGCCGGCTTTCGTTGTCGACGGCGTTACCGACGCCGTGGGGCGGAGGGCTCAGTTTCGCACGACAACGGCGCCGCGGCTGGGGGTCCAGTCGATCCGGCCGCCTTGGTAGGCCTGAGTGCACCGTCCCACTGTGCAGGTTTCATCTATGATGGGATAGCCTAGGACTCCTTTTTCAAAGCCGGTGGACTGCCATTTCCTGCGGATTTCCCCTCCGGTGGGGTGCGCTCCGACAGATTTAGTCCATGTGATGGCTCCGCCCTGGAAGTTCTGGTAGCAGCCGTTGTCCCTGATTCCGCAGATCTGGCCGCTGATAGGGAAGCCGAGTCCGCCGTTTTCGAACCCGTGTTTTTGGTACGCCGCGCGGATCGGTCCTGAGGGACTCACCTGGGCGCCTGTTGGGGCTGACCAGAGGATGGCTCCGCCCTGGAAGTTCTGGTAGCAGCCGTTGTCCTTGATGCCGCATACTTCGTCTCCGGTGGGGTAACCGAGGACTCCGGTTTCGAAACCGGCTGATTGCCACTGCCGACGGATTTCACCGCCCGTCGCGTGGGCACCGGTCGTTTTGGTCCAGGTGATGGCTCCGCCCTGGAAGTTCTGGTAGCACCCGCTATCCTTGATTCCGCAGACCTGATCGCTGGTAGGGAAGCCGAGTCCGCCGTTTTCGAACCTATGTTTTTGGTAGGCCGCGCGTATCGGTCCTGAGGGACTCACCTGGGCGCCTGTTGCGGCTGACCATAGAATGGCTCCCCCCTGGAAGTTCTGGTAGCAGCCGTTGTCCTTGAGTCCGCAGACCTGGTCGCTGGTCGGGTATCCCAGCGTCCCAGCTTCGAACCCCTGCTTCTTGTAAGCTTCCCTAATCGCACCCTGGGGGCTGAGTCGGGCGCCTGTCACGGCTGACCATAGAATGGCTCCGCCCTGGAAGTTCTGGTAACAGCCGTTGTCCTTGATGCCGCATACCTGGTCACCGGTGGGGTACCCCAAGCCGCCTGACTCGAAGCCGCTCCGCTGGTAGGCATTGCGTATGGCGCCGTTAGGGCTTACCTGTGCGCCCGTGGCGCCGGACCAGAGAATGGCTCCCCTCTGGAAGTTCTGGTAACACCCGCCGTCTCTGATGCCGCACGTTATGTTGGATGTTTGGGCACCCAGCCCGGGGTTGGCCTTTGCCTTGGTGTCGATCGCAGCCGCAGCCGCCGGGACAAGGATGTTTCGGGCGAAGGCGTTCAGTGCTGCGGCGGATCCGTTGAAGACGTTCGAGTCGCCGACAAAGGGTCCCGTGCTGCTGTATTGCCATACCGTGTAAGTGCTCCAGCCGGCCGGCATCGCTCCGGGACCAGCGGTGCTGTACCTGGCCAGGTGAAGCGGGTGGTTGCCAAAGGCAGACGAGTTGCCCGTGCAGGTGCGCCACCAATCGGTGGTTGTGTAGATCATCGGAACCCGTCCTGTACGGGCCTTGACGGTGTCGGAGAAAATCTTGATCCACGTCACCATCTCTCCGGCTGACATGTCATAGCAGGTATCGCCAAGTTGCTGGTACGGGTTGTACTCAATGTCCAGCAAGGGAGGCAGGGTACTGCCGTCCGCAGTCCAGCCGCCGCCGTTGTTGACAAAGTAGTTGGCTTCCTGCGCTGCGGACCCTGGGCTGGGGATCGCGAAGTGGTAAGCCCCGCGCATCATTCCGGCGTTTTTTGAGCCGTTGTACTGCTGTCCGTAGTACGGGTTCTTGTAATACGTTCCTTCGGTGGCTTTGACGTAGGCGAACCTGCCGCCCTGGCTCCATGCCCGGGACCAGTCGACGTTGCCCTGATGACTGCTAACGTCCAGCCCTTGGATCCCGGCAGGCATCCAGGTCGCTGCGAGGGTAACCGAGGCGGTAACGCCGTTTATCCTGCTCGACGCGCTGAATACGGCACTGTCCGCTGACTCTGAGCCGCCAGCGAAGGAGGAGCCTTCCGCCACCTTCGCCGGAGTGCCCAGGTCAGGCACATTCAGCGGAACTTCAGGATCCGCCTCGGCCTGCTGCCGTTCCCGGACTTCATCTTCGGTGGGTACCTGCGGATCGCCCGTGGTTTCCAGCCGCTCAAGTCCCTGCCCCATCCGGGCTCCCAGGGGTCCAATGATGTCCTTGACTTCCATGGCGCCTGGCTTCTCCGGCTGCTCGACAGCTGGCTCATCGCTTTGCGGCGCCGGAACGGATTCCTCGGCTGTTGGACCGGTGGGCGGCGAAACAATCACGTCCAGCGGCATAGGTGGAACAGTGCCTTCAATACCGGTTCCATCCTCAGGCTGCGGAGAAACGCTCGGAGGTGCAGGTGCAGGTGCCGGAGGCAGAACGGTGTGACCGACCGCAGCGCTAGCCGGAGCTCCCGTGAACAAGAGCGCCAGGGCTATGCCCAGGGCCAGAACGGAACGGGGCTTTGATGGTGTCACTGGATCTCCAAGACGAAAAATACGCGCCTGTGCGGCGCTGGGATGTCTGCCCAGACTATCGGAGCCAATGTTGCAAATGTGATGAGTGAGGCTAAAGTTCGTCCCCGAACTAGCACATTGCATGTGCGGTTCCCTCGGGGTGAGCCCCGTCCCAGGGGCTGCTGCGGCCGCTGGATGCTCCTACCTCCACGGCATGCGACGCCGCCTCGCCCGAAAGTTTTCCACACGAGGCATCCTTCACTCTCGTCAGCAGCGGGGAAATCACCTATTCTCGCCCGCATGGCCGGACTGGCCTGCAGGTTCTGTCTCTTTGAGACGGCAGAAATGCCGTGCGGATGACCCGGGGGAGCACAATGGACGCGGTGCGTATTGTCGAGGATGAGGTGCGCGAGCTCATCCGTGTCCGTGGCCTGGACCCGGCACGCCAGGCCGGCGAAGTACGGCGTCTGGTCGAAGCCGCGGTCCACGACTACGACGACCGCTCCCTGCTGGGCTCGCTGCCGGCGCTCGGCCACCTTGAACGGGCAACCAAACAGGTCTTCGACGCCGTAGCAGGCTACGGAGCACTTCAGCCGCTCCTTGATGACCAAACAGTCGAAGAGATCTGGATCAACTCTCCCGGCGAGGTCTACGCAGCGCGGGACGGCCGGTCCGAGCTGACAGCGCTCAGCCTCACCTCGGAACAGATCCGGGATCTGGTGGAACGGATGCTGAAGTCCTCGGGAAGGCGACTGGACCTCTCCTCGCCGTTTGTGGATGCTGCCCTACCGGACGGGTCGCGGCTTCACGTCGTCATTCCAGACGTGACCCGGCGCCACTGGGCAGTGAACATCAGAAAGTTCATCGTCCGGGCGAGCCGGTTGGAACACCTTGTGGAACTGGGAACGCTGACACCCCAGGCAGCCAGATTTCTGTCCGCCGCGGTAGCCGGCGGCCTGAACATCCTGGTCTCCGGCGCCACCCAGGCCGGGAAAACGACGCTGCTGAACTGCCTGGCAGCCTCCATTGGAGCCCGTGAACGTGTCGTCACGGTGGAAGAGATCTTCGAACTCCAGCTTCCGCTGCGCGACGTCGTTGGTCTGCAGTGCAGGCAGGCCAACCTCGAAGGCTCGGGCGAAATCCCCATGAGGCGCCTGGTGAAGGAAGCCCTGCGCATGCGGCCCGACCGCCTGATCGTTGGCGAGGTGCGGGAGGCCGAGAGCCTGGACATGCTCATAGCCTTGAATTCCGGCTTGCCGGGAATGTGTACGGTCCACGCGAACAGTGCGCACGACGCCGTCACAAAGATCTCGACGCTGCCGCTCCTGGCGGGGGCCAACATTTCAAGCGCCTTCGTTGTTCCGACAGTCGCATCGTGCATTGACCTGGTGGTCCACTGCGTCCGGACGCCGGCAGGAAAACGCGAGGTTGCGGAGGTGCTGGCCCTCGGCCGAAGGGTTGAAAACGGGATCATTGAATCGTCGCTCGTGTTCCAGAGAGAGAACGGGCGGCTGGTGGCCTCGCCCACTTCACTTCCGTCACCGGACAAATTCGCACGCGCCGGAATGAATCTCGCGGAACTGCTGGAGCCGGCGGCATGAGTGCGGCACTGGGACTGGCTCTCGGCTTCGGACTGTACCTGGTCTGGTGGTCGTGCTGGGAACTGCCGGAGCGTCCCGGCAAACCCAAGCGTGCCGGAAAGCTTGAACAGTTGCTTGTTGCTTCCGGGATAAGCAGGGTTACGCCGTCAGCTTTGGTCGCCAGCAGTGCTCTTCTGGGACTGCTCGTGCTGCTGGTCGCCTGGATGCTGACCGGCTCGCTTCCCATCGGCGTCTGCCTGGGACTGTTTGGGAGTGCCGTGCCCGTGACTGCCGTGCGATGGCAGGCACAGAAACGCAGCGCTTCCCTCATGGAACTGTGGCCGGACGCAGTGGATCATCTGCGTTCGGCCATACGGGCAGGGCTGTCACTTCCTGAGGCACTGATCCAGCTGGGTGAGAACGGACCCGAGGAACTGCGGGCCCCCTTTAGGGAATTCGGAGCGGACTACCGAGCCGGTGGCCAGTTCGACGAGGCCCTCAGCAACCTCAAGGAACGCCTGGCAGATCCTGTAGGGGACCGGATCGTCGAAGCCCTCAGAATTACACGGCAAGTGGGCGGATCAGACCTCGGCAGGCTCCTGGGAACCCTGGCCGAGTTCCTGCGGGAGAACGCACGGACGCGCAGCGAGCTCTTGGCGCGACAGTCGTGGACGGTCAACGCCGCTCGGCTGGCCGTCGCAGCCCCGTGGGGAGTCGTCCTGCTGATGGCCACCCGCCCGGAAGCGGTGGCAGCTTACAATACGGCAGCTGGAGCGGCCGTGCTTGCCGCCGGAATGGTTATCTCCGTGGGCTGTTACCGTCTAATGCTCCGAATTGGAGCCCTGCCGGCAGATGCACGGGTGCTGCGGTGAACGCCGGCTGGCCGGCAGTCCTGCTGTCCGGTGCAGGACTTGGGCTGGGTCTGTGGCTGACCATCGTACGGCTGCCTTTCTTACGGCCGACCACGTTCGCGGACCGGATCGCACCTCAGCTTCGTTCCAGCGTGCAGGGTTCCCGGCTGCTTTCTCCAGCCGATGTGACTCCATTCGGCCCTCTGGAACGGATCTTCCGGCCACTGCTCCGCAATGCCGTCGTGAAACTGAACCGGATCAGTCCAGCGGCGTCGGCTCTGTACAAGCGTCTCGAGCGGGCAGGCCGCCGGACCACCGTGCTTGAATTCCGCTCTGAACAGCTGCTCTATGCCGGCGGTGGGCTGCTGGCCGGAGGGACATTCGCGGTGTGGCTCTCGGTAAGGGGCAGCATTCCGGTGCCGGCGATTGCGGTCCTGAGCCTTGCCGGCGGACTGCTTGGATATCTGCTGCGTGATTACCTGCTCACACGCGAGGTCAGCCGGCGCGAAGCTCTCATGCTGGCGGAGTTTCCCAGTCTGGCAGAAATGATGGCCTTGGCCGTAGGTGCGGGCGAAAGCGCCGGAGGTGCATTCGAACGGATCAGCAGGACGGCACGGGGGGAGCTGGCGGGGGAGTTCGAGCGTGTGGTGGCCGAGACACGCTCCGGGATTCCCCTGCTCACGGCACTTGCCGACCTGTCCAGAAGGACCCAGCTGGCCCCATTATCCAGGTTCGTGGACGGTGTCTCGGTCGCTATTGAACGAGGCACGCCGCTGGCCGACGTGATGCGCGCACAGGCTCAGGACGTCCGGGACCTGGCTAAACGGGAACTCATGGAGCAGGCGGGCAAAAAGGAAATCGCCATGATGATGCCGCTGGTCTTCGGCGTCCTGCCGCTGACAGTTTTGTTTGCTGTTTTTCCTGGCCTGTCACTGCTCAGGATCGGCCTATGACTGCTTCAGCCGTACCTCCGGGCCCCACGCGGCCCGCGAGCCCCAACTCCCGAAAACCGAAACCCGCAACAAGACTGAGAGGGCACCAATGAATAAACGTTCAGCCATCCGCTCCCTTCCCCTGCTCTTTTCCACGCTGGTGCTGACCCGTCTGACAGCCGCGCTCGCGCCGGAAGAGTCTGAGCGGGATCGCGGGGACGTTCCAGGGTGGGTCATGATCACATTGATGTCCGCCGTGCTGGTCGCCGCAATTCTTGCGGTCGCGGAGCCAGCCCTGAAGTCTCTCTTCGATTCAGCTATTGCCCGGGTCCGGCAGTAGGGCACCTCGGATGCAGCGTCGCCTCCGCGGACGAAATCCTGCGGCCGGGGGAGCCCATGAGGACGGGTCCGCCGTAGTCGACTTCGTCCTCGTAGGAGCGCTCCTCACGCTGCTGGTGATGGCGGTGGTCCAGCTTGCCTTGATCCTGCATGTGCGCAACACCCTGACAGACGCAGCTGCCTCGGGAGCACGCTACGGAACCCTCGCGGACCGCAGCCCCGAAGACGGCGTGGAACGCGCCCGTGAACTCATCTCGGGAACCCTGTCATCCGGTTTTGCCCAGGACGTGACCTACTCACGCGTTGGCGGGGACGGCGGGTCCATGCTCCAAATCCAGGTGCGGGCTCCGCTTCCCGTGATCGGCCTGATCGGCCCGACCGGAGGAATCGAGGTGAGAGGGCATGCCTATTGGCCCTAATAGCGGGACGGGGGAAGGCCCTGGCCCAGTGAGAGCTGAGGAAGGAAGTGCCGTCGTCGAATTCGTCTTCCTCGGCGTGCTCCTCCTTGTTCCCCTCGTTTACATCATTGTTGCGGTCGCACAGGTCCAGGGAGCGGCATATGCCGTAGTAGGCGCAGCGGACCATGCCGCCAAGGTCTATGCGGCTGCAGGGTCAGCTAATGCGGAAGCCAAGGCCAGAGCCGCAGCCGAACTCGCGGTCACGGACTTTGGGCTCGATCCATCGGGAATGGATCTGGATGTTGCCTGCTCCCCGGCATGCCTCACCCCGGGTTCGACCGTCACGGTCACTGTGGCTTTCGATGTCCCCCTGCCGGTCCTCGGTTCAATTCCGGGTATGGAGCTGACTCCCGTACGAGTCGACTCAACCTCTATGCAGACTGTCGAGAGGTTCGGATGACCCCGCAGCGAACGACGGCCAAAGACCAGGAGGATGGGCAGATGGGGGTACTGATCATCGGCTACGTTCTGCTCGCCCTGCTGGTGATCACCGTCGTAGCCGGAGCCTCGTCGGTGTATCTGGGCCACAAGAAACTCCTGTCAGCAGCAGACGGGGCCGCGCTCGCAGCCGCCGACACCTTCTCGCTTTCGCAGGTCCAGGGTTCCAGTTCCGGCACTGCGCCTGCGGCGGTGCTCAATTCGGCAGCCGTGACCGGGGCCGTGCAGCAGTACCTGGCAGACAGCCGTGCGGGCGAAAGGATCAGTTCCCTGCAGATCGATCCGGAGACCGGCACCCCGGACGGGCGTACCGCCCGGGTGGTGCTTTCCGGCGTCGTACACCCGCCGATTGTGAACTTCCTGGTTCCTGACGGCATAAGGATCAGCGCTGAAAGCGACGCCCGGGCCCGGCTGACGCGCTGAACGAGCATAACCGCCCAGAACAGACGCTGCTAGGAAGCCTTCGCCTGCTCCCGGGGCGGGTAGTGCCCCCAGCCGCCGTGGTCGACCTCCAGCAGTGTGCCGTCGTCGGCATAGCAGAGGGTGACGCGCTCACCGTAGAGGTCGCAGTCCGGATCTGGGCAGCGGTCCCGGAGCGATCCCGTGTAGTCGGCGGCGTCATACTGGTCCCAGTCGTCCAGTTTCCCGAGCGCCCAGGGATCACCCTGCTCGGCCAGTTCCTCCAGCTCCTCGCGGCTGTAGCTGTGTCCGCGCTCAGGATGGCGGATGGGGGAGGGGGAAGCGTTCATTGAATTCGAAGCTCCTTTCCGGATCGGACAGCACCAATGTACTCCCGGGGGCTGACACCGCTGGGGTCATCCTTCGGTGCGTCACCGATCCGCTGTGTCACCCAAGAACCAGTTCCGGGCTGTGGAACCGGGGCATGGCGTAGTCTGTAATCACCATGGCTGAAATTGATTTTCCCGCAGAAATCCGCGCCCTCCGCTCCACGTTTGCCTCCATTGAGGACGTGTCAGACGTCGCCGCGATGAAGGAAGACATCGCTGAACTCAGCGAGATGGCCGGGGAGCCCAACCTCTGGGATGACCCGGATGCTGCGCAGAAGATCACGTCCAAGCTCTCGCACAAGCAGAGCGCCCTGGAACGGCTGCAGAAGCTCGAAGCGCGCATCGATGACCTCGAAGTCCTTGTCGAACTCGCCCAGGATGAATCCGACGCCGACAGCAAGGCGGAGGCCGTCACCGAACTTGAGTCGCTGCGCAAGGCGCTCTCCGAGCTTGAGGTTGTGACCCTGCTCTCCGGTGAATACGACGAGCGCGAGGCCGTGGTGACCATCCGCGCCGGCGCCGGCGGCGTGGACGCTGCCGACTTCGCCGACATGCTCCTGCGCATGTACCTGCGCTGGGCCGAACGGCATGGCTACCCCACCCAGGTTCTCGATACCTCCTACGCCGAAGAAGCCGGGCTGAAATCCGCCACATTCGAAGTCAAGGCTCCTTACGCGTTCGGCACCCTGGTGGTGGAAGCCGGAACCCACCGGCTTGTGCGCATCAGCCCGTTCGACAACCAGGGCCGGCGCCAGACCTCCTTTGCCGCCGTCGAGGTTATTCCCCTGATTGAGGCCACGGACCACATCGACATTCCGGACAACGAGATCCGCGTGGATGTCTTCCGCTCCTCAGGCCCGGGCGGGCAGTCCGTGAACACCACGGACTCCGCGGTCCGGCTGACCCACATTCCCACGGGCACCGTGGTTTCAATGCAGAACGAGAAGTCCCAGCTGCAGAACCGTGCCGCAGCCATGCGCGTGCTGCAGTCCCGGCTCCTGCTGCTGAAGAAGGAACAGGAAGACGCAGAGAAAAAGGCCTTCGCCGGAGACGTAAAGGCTTCCTGGGGCGACCAGATGCGCTCCTACGTGCTCAACCCGTACCAGATGGTCAAGGACCTGCGGACGGAGCACGAAGTGGGCAACACGTCCGCAGTCTTCGACGGTGAAATCGACGACTTTATCGACGCCGGAATCCGCTGGCGCGCGAACGGCAGCGTTTCCGCCCGCAACTAGTTGTACTGAGACACCACGTTGGTTACACGTGAATAGGGTGAAGACCTCTTAGGTTTGGTGGTTACCACACACAGCCGAACCCAAGAGGTCTTCATGTCCCACGGTAATGCCCGTCTGGCTCC
>NZ_JAMWKK010000017.1:0-73735 GCF_035792275.1 Arthrobacter koreensis
AGACCACGAAGAACGCTGCTCTCTGCTCCGCGCTATGCCGCGGACGGGACTGCTTTCCTGATGAAACAGACACGGTCGTTGCAACTCCCGAAATTCTCAGGTGTTGCAACGACCGCTAGAACCCGCCCGCTCATACGGGCAGTTTCTGTCATCTCGAGGGGCAGGTCCTAGACCACCTCGGGAGTCCGGCTGTAGCGGGCGATTGCGCGCTGCGTGCCCCGGTTGGTCAGCACCCGGATTACCTGGCTGACCGCACCGGAAACCAGGGCGAAAATGACTGCCGAGCGCAGGCTGGCGTCGAGGGCGCCGTCCTTGTCCTTGGGCGGTTCATTGCCGGTGGCCTTGGTCCAGACGAAGTCCAGGAGCTTCGCCGAAGCCAGGCCCGCGCCTACGCTGACACCGGTACCCAGCAGTTTCAGGATCAGGTTCATGAGTGCTCCTTGGTGTTGTGCGTTGATGTTTCCCCCTACGCTACCTGCCGCACCCGGATTCCACCCGGCACTGCGTGTACAGTGGACCACGCATACACACGACAGGGGAGCGCCGCTTCCCGGCTCCGGAGGATATCCGGATGCCGGTTTTCGGGCGCTGAGAGTGCGGACCAAGCCGCAGACCCTCGAACCTGCTCCGGTTAGTACCGGCGAAGGGAGTCGAGATCTCAGGGGTGCACCGCCGCCGGCGGTTTTCCCTCCCCTCCTGAATCCAGGAGGAACCTTCCATGCAAGAAACCCGATCCACAGCTCCGGTCAGATCATCCTGGCGCGTAGTGGACATCGTCGTCGCATCCGTCCTTGCCGTCGCCACCGGCGTGGTGTTCTGGGCCTGGTCCCTCGCCTACGGCGGGGTGGCGGCGCTGTTCGTGGCCTTCCCGCCGCTGGGCGGGCTCTACACCGGAGGCTGGCTCATTGCCGGTGTGCTGGGCGGCCTGATCATCCGCAAGCCCGGCGCCGCACTGTACTGCGAGGTCCTGGCTGCCGCAGTTTCAGGCGTGCTCGGAACACAGTTCGGATTGTCCGTACTGCTCTCCGGAGCCATCCAGGGGCTGGGCGCCGAACTCGTGTTCCTACTCTTCCTGTACCGGAAGTTCACCCTCCCCGTGGCACTGCTCGCCGGCCTCGGCTCAGGCCTGTTCCTGGGCATAAGCGAATCGGTCCTGTACATGCCGGAGTGGGCCTTCCAGTGGCAGGTGCTCTACACCGTCTTTGCAGGCGTGTCCGGACTGGTGCTGGCCGGCCTGCTTTCCTGGCTGGCGGTTCGTGCGCTGGCAAAGACCGGAGTGCTTTCCGCCTTTGCCTCCGGCCGCACGGCGGACGCTTAACCAGTGGCCGCTGCAAACCCCGTGGCGGTCAGCGCCCGGGACTGGGGATGGCGGCACGCCGGGCGGAAAGCCCAGGCAGTAGCAGGCGTGTCCTTCGATATCAGCCCGGGGGAGCGGGTGCTCCTCCTGGGCGCGTCCGGAGCAGGCAAATCCACCCTGCTGCATGCCCTCGCCGGTGTGCTCGGCGAAGACACGGGCGGTACTGAAAGCGGAACACTGCGGCTCGACGGCGCTCATCCGCAGGCCGCGCGAGGTCGGGCGGGCCTGCTGCTGCAGGACCCTGAGTCGCAGATCGTGCTCTCCCGGGTGGGCGATGAAGTGGCTTTCGGCGCGGAGAACCTGGGGGTGCCCCGCGCGCAGATCTGGGAACGCGTGCACGCAGCCCTGGACGACGTGGGACTGCGGGTACCGCTGGGGCACTCAACGGCAGCGCTCTCCGGCGGCCAGAAACAGCGGCTTGCCCTCGCCTCAATCCTGGCGATGGCTCCGGGCCTGCTGCTGCTCGACGAACCCACCGCGAACCTTGACCCGGACGGTGTCCTGGAGATCCGGGACTCGGTTGAACGCGTCCTGGACCGGACCGGCGCCACACTGATCGTGGTGGAACACCGCGTCGCGGCATGGGCCCAGCTGGTGGACCGGGTAATAGTGCTCGACGCCGGCGGCGGGCTCCTGGCCGACGGCCCGCCCCAGGAGGTGCTCACCGCGGAGCGGACCCGGTCCCGGCTGGCGGAAGCGGGAGTCTGGCTTCCCGGGGCAGCCCTGGATGTTCCCTCTCCGCCGCCCACCGCTCCGTCAGCACCCGAACTGCTCGCTGCGGACGCACTCGAGGTCGCCCGCACCCCCAAAGGCCAGCCCGTGCTTACCGGAGTGGACCTTTCCCTGAAATCAGGAGACGCCCTGGGCATCACCGGACCCAACGGTGCCGGGAAATCCACGCTGGCGCTGACCCTGGGCGGGTTGCTGCGTCCGCGCGGCGGAAACCTCACTGCGGCTCCGGCACTGGCCCGGGACGCAGGAACAGCCCCGTCCAAGTGGAAGTCCGCCCAGCTGGTGACCCGGATTGGAACGGTGTTCCAGGAACCGGAGCACCAGTTCCTCACTGGTTCGGTCCGGGAAGAACTTGCCTTCGGGCCCAGGCGCGCAGGACGCAGCGAAGCCGAGGTGCGGCAAACCGTGGAGGAACTGTCCGGCAGGCTGCGGCTGACCGCGCTGCTGGCCGTGAACCCGTTTACCCTCTCCGGCGGGGAGAAGCGGCGGCTCTCCGTTGCCACCATGCTGGCAACGTCACCGGACATCCTGCTCCTGGACGAGCCCACCTTCGGCCAGGACGCCAATACCTGGCGTGAACTGGTGTCCCTGCTGGCCGAACAGCGCAGAGGCTCCGGCTGCACCGTCGTATCGGTAACCCACGACCGCGAGTTCATTGCTGCCCTGGGCGGCCGGGTCCTCCGCGTCCGGGACGGCAGTGCACGGCTGCAGTCCAGCCGGGCGGAGGAGGAGGCAGCATGAGCGCCCAGGCTGTCCGGGCCACGGCCCGGGGGACCGTTTCCGGCCCGCGTCCGTCCCCGCTGGCGGCAGCGAATCCACTCTCCACGCTTGGCGCCGCCGTCGCCGTGACCATAGCCGTGCTGCTCACGGTGGACTGGGTCAGTGCCACCGTGGTGCTGGCCGGGGAACTGGCGCTGCTGCCGCTGCTGCGGATCAACTCCTGGACGCTGGTGAAGCGGATCTGGCCGCTGCTCATCGCCGCAGCCGTTGGCGCTTACGGAACCGCCCTGCTCGCGGAGAAGACCGGCGAAGTGCTGCTGGATGCGGGGCCGCTGCTGTTCACCACCGATTCGGTGGCCGCGGGCATTGCGATAGGCCTGCGCGGACTCGCGATCGCGCTGCCGGGCATCTTCCTGCTGGTGACTGTGGATGCCACGGACCTGGCAGACGCCCTGGCGCAGCGGCTGCGGCTGCCCCCGCGCTTTGTCCTCGGGGCGCTGGCCGCTATGCGGCTGGTGGGACTGCTGGTCGAGGAATGGCGCACTCTGGGACTGGTACGGCACGCTCGCGGAGCCGACGCCGCTGCCTCCCCGCTGGGGAGGTTCCGCAACTTCCTGGGCCAGGGCCTGGCCCTGCTGATCCAGGCGATCCGACGCGCCACGCGGCTGGCAGTCGCCATGGAGGCCAGGGGGTTTGGAAGCGGCGGGCGGACCTGGGCCCGGACTTCCACGTTCAGCCGGATCGACCTGTGGGTCCTGGCCTACGGCGTGGGGCTGGCGGCGGCGGCAGTGTGGGCAGCTGCGGCGGCGGGAACGTTCAACTTCATCCTGTCCTGAGGCCCGGCACCGCAGTACGGGCGCAGCCATCCCCGGCTGCGCCCATACTGCGCTTCGTGCCGCCGCGCTACAGGACGGTTTCCACCAGCGCTGCCAGCTCGTCGGTGAGCTCGCGGGAGACCGGCACCGGAGTGCCGTCGATCGACTTCACCGGTGCCAGCAGGCGGATGCTGGAAATCAGCCACACGCCGTCGGCCTGCATCAGGTGCGAAGGCTCCAGCGGGCCGTAGCCAAGCTGCCAGCCTGCCTTTTCAGCCGCGGCGAACAATGCGCTCTGCGTGGTTCCGGGGAGGATGCCGCTCTCAAGCTCCGGGGTGAGCAGCGTCTTCACACCGTCCTCGACCACTGCCAGCACAACCGTGGAGGTTGGGCCTTCCAGGACCTTGCCGTCGGAGGACGTAAAGATGACGTCGTCCGCGCCGTGCTGTTTGGCGAACCGGAGCGCGGCCATGTTCACGGCGTAGGAGAGGGTCTTGGAACCGAGCAGGAGCCAGGGTGCACGCTCCGCCACGGAGGAGTCATAGCCGCGGTCCAGCAGCAGCACGGCCAGGCCTTCCTCGCGCTGCAGGGCGCTGGACTCCGGGACGGGGGACGCCGCAACCCAGGCCGTCGGGCTTCCGGCGCCCTCGGGTCCGCGGGTCAGCATGAGCTTCACCACCGCCGGCACGTCGCCGTGCACCCGCGCGAACTCAGCCAGCGCCGTCGTGATGGCCGGTTCCCAGGCCTGCGGGGACGGAAAGTCCAGCTGCAGTGCTGCGGCCGAGGACGCCATCCGCTCAAGGTGCATGGCAAGCTTCCGGGGACGCCCGTCTACGGCGAGCATCGACTCGAAGACGCCGTCACCGCGGGTGGCGCCGAGGTCCGTTGCCATCAGCTGCGGCTTGGACGCATCCACGGTGCGGCCGGCGGGATAAGCAGGATCCAGGAAAACCAAAACAGTCATAGAGCAAGCCTAGTGGCCGCGGTGTGCCGTTCCGGGCGCTAGGCTGAAGGGACGGTTGGGTGGTCGGAGGGATAAGCGCACGTGTGGTGGACGGTTACTGCTCCAAACTGGCTGGCGACGAGCCTGACGATCCTTGATTTCGCGATTCGGATCATTGCCCTCGGTGTGGTGCCCGGAAACCGCCGTCCCACCACAGCCATGGCCTGGCTGCTGGCCATCTTCTTCCTTCCGGTCCCCGGAATCATCCTGTTCGCTTTGTTTGGCAACCACCGGCTCTCCGAGCAGCGCGTTGAACGCCAGACGATGATCAACCGCCGCGTCCGTGAAAACACCCGCGAGCTTGAAGCCGAGTCCTCCTCCTATTCTGGGCCCGAATGGGTGCTCTCCGCCGTTGAACTCAACCGGCGGCTCGGTTCACTGCCCAGCCTGGACGGCAACAAGGTTGAACTGCAGCGGGACTACGAGGAATCCATCCGCCAGATGACCGAGGCGGTCCGCGGCGCCACCAAGTACGTGCACGTCGAGTTCTACATCATGAGCTACGACGCCGTCACCCGGGAATTCTTCACGGCCCTGCGGGATGCGGCGGAGCGCGGCGTGACCGTGCGCCTGCTGTTCGACCACATCGGCACCCTGCGGGTGAAGGGATACCGGCAGCTGCTCAAGCAGCTGAAGGCCAGCAGGATCCAGTGGCACCCCATGCTGCCCATCCAGCCGCTGCGCGGCCACTGGCGCCGCCCGGACCTGCGCAACCACCGCAAGATCCTGGTGGTGGACGGAGTGCTGGGCTTCACCGGCTCGCAGAACCTCGTAGAGCCCGGCTACCGCAAACCCGGCAACCACAGGATCGGCCGCAAATGGGTCGAACTCATGAGCCGCCTCGAGGGGCCGGTGGTCGATGAAATCAACGTTGTGTTCGCCACCGACTGGAACATGGAAACGGACGAGAACCTCGAACAGGAGCTCAGCCTGTATGAGGGGACGTCCAAGCCCGGCGACATCACCTGCCAGGTAGTCCCCTCCGGTCCGGGTTTCACCACGGAGAACAACCTGCGGCTGTTCACCTCCCTGCTTTATTCGGCCTCCGAACGGATCTCGATCACCAGCCCGTACTTCGTGCCGGATGACTCCCTGCTCTACGCCATTACGACGGCGGCGCAGCGCGGCGTCCAGGTGGAACTGTTCGTCTCCGAACGCGGCGACCAGTTCCTGGTGGACCACGCCCAGCGTTCCTACTACGAGGCACTGCTGGAGGCCGGCATCCGGATCTGGCTGTACCCGGCCCCGCTCGTGCTGCACGCCAAGCACTTCACCGTGGACAACGAGGTTGCCGTCCTGGGCTCTTCGAACATGGACATGCGGTCCTTCTCGCTGAACCTGGAAGTCTCCATGATGATGTTCGGCGGCGACATCGTTGAAAAGATGCGCCAGATCGAGGACACCTACCGCAGCCTGTCGAAGGAACTGATTCTCGACGAGTGGCGCAACCGGCCCGTCTGGCAGCGCTACGTGGACAACGTTGCCCGCCTGACGGCCACCCTGCAGTAGGGTCCTAGCCGGCTGGAACCTCCGACCCCAGGGCGCCAAGCACGCCCCGGGACTTGGTGCGGACCTCTTCCCACTCCGCTTCCGGGTCGGACCCGGAGGTCACGGCCCCGCCGACGCCGAGGCTGAGCGAAGTGCCGCCGTCTTCCTCCGCCCGCATCACCAGGGTGCGGATCACCACGGAGAGGTCGGCCGCGCCGGTCAGCGAAAAGTACCCCAGCGCCCCGGAATAGAAACCGCGCGGCGCAGCTTCAAGGTCCTCGAGAATGGCCATGGTGCTCACCTTGGGAGCACCGGTCATGGACCCGGCGGGAAATGCAGCGGCCACGGCTTCCGCCCGGCTGGCCCCTGGAGCCAGCTGTGCGTCGATGGTGCTGACCAGCTGGTGCACCGTGGCGTAGCTTTCAACCACGCACAGCCGGGGGACCGTCACCGTGCCCGGAACCGCCAGCCGGGAGAGGTCATTGCGCATCAGGTCCACGATCATGATGTTCTCGGCGCGGTCCTTGGCGCTCTCCAGCAGGTCCTTCCGCAGCGCTGCATCCTCTGCCGGTCCCGCACCGCGCGGGCGTGTGCCCTTGATCGGCTCGGCACGCACTGCGCCGTCTGCGGTGATCCGCAGGAAACGCTCGGGAGAGGTGCCCAGCAGTGCCAGGCCGTCCATCTGGAAGAACGAAGCAAAGGGAGCAGGGCTGCGGCGCCGCAGGGTGCCGTAAAGAGCCAGGACGTCCTGGGGCGCCACGGCATCCGGCAGCCTGGCCTCCAGGGCCGTGGTCAGGCAGATCTCGTAGCTGTTTCCCTCCCTGATCTGAGCCTGGGCGAGGCGGACCTTGGCCAGATACTCCGCACGGCTGTCCCGGAAAGCAAAAGCCGGCGCCGGCCAGCGGGGAGCCTGCCCGCCGGACTGGTCCCGGGCGGCAGCGCCGACGGCGTGCAGGGCCTGTTCCAGCCAGCGAGCGTCGGCTGTGCCGGCGCCGGGATTGCCTGCCGGCCTGGTTCCCGGAACCGGGGCCGGGGCCGGTTCTTCCAGATCCGGATCGTGCAGGAGCAGCAGATGGACCTGCCCCAGGGCATGGTCCAGCACCACGGCGCGGGCTGCGAATATCAGGGCAGCATCTGCCGCAGGAAGCGGTCCGGCCCCGGGCTCCGGACGTGGAGCGGCCCCGGTTTCCCGTTTGAGCCCGTAACCAAGCGCCCCCGCCCAGCCGAGGGCAAACGGGCAGGGATAGCCCGCCGGAACCGGCACGGGCGGCATGCTCCACTCGGAATCGAGCCAGCGGAAAAACGGCCCGGGGATGGTTGCCTGCACCGGCCCCCAGGTCACGCGGGTATTCCCGGAAGCGTGCAGGGCGTTTCGGCCCAGCGGCCCGCCGTCGTCGGCCATGATGCTGAACCTGCTGCGTTCGGGCGGGCTGCCGCCGGCCCCGGCGGAACCGGCGTCGGAACTGTCCAGCCACACCGCGCTGGCGCTGCCGCCGAACAGGGCGCTGAACAGGGCCTGTGGATCAGGTGTACCCGCCACTGTCTGGACGGAGACCCGAAGCGCGGGCCGGGGCAGGCCCAGCCCGGGGGCGGGAAGGGGCAGCGACTGCAGTGCGCGCAGCACGTACCTGTGGAGCGGGAAAGCTGCGGCGCCGCTCGTGAGCAGGACATCAGCTTCACCGGGCACCCGGTCTGCGGCAGCCCAGGCAGCCTCCTGTGCCGCCCACCGGTCCCAGTGCGGCGCATAGGTTTCACCGTCGCGTGCCAGTGCACGTTCCTTGCGGAGCGCCTCGGGGGCCTCTACCCACACCACGGCGTCGAGCAGGCTGCGGGCCGCCCGGTGTCCGGCACCAACGCCCTCAAAAATCACGATGTCCGCGTGGCCGGTCTCCTGCCGCCGGCCGTACTGCCCGGCTGTCCAGTCCCATGCCTGCCAGCGGGCAGGCTGCCCGGATGCCAGGGGAACCAGGACCTCGCGGCGGTAGTAGTCCATCCCCTCCTGCAGCCCGTCCCATCCGGGGTACACGTCCTCGAGGTGGAACACCGCAACGGAGCGGTGGGGGCGAAGTGCGGCAGCCAGCTCCAGCGCGAGGCTGGTTTTTCCGGCACCGGAGAACCCGTCGACGGCGATCAGCAGCGGCCGCGCGGCGGCGGAAGTCATCGGCCGCGGTCCGCCAGGGCGGCGCGGACGTGGTCCACCACGCCCGGGACGGCGGCCTGGATCAGGGCGTAGGAAGAGTCGAAGTCGGACATATCCCCGTACCAGGGGTCCTCGATTCCCTGTTCGCCGGCCGGGAGCCGGGCGGCGGCCGGATCGAAGCTGCGCAGCATCCGGATCTTGTCCCGGGCTTCGGCCGGAGCTTCGGCCTGCATATGGGTCAGGTGCCCGTAGTCCAGGGCCAGGATCAGGTCCCGGGAGCTGTACCAGTCCGCTTCGAAGGCGCGGGCCCGGAAACGGCCGACGGCAGGCTCCGGGTAGTGGTGCTTGAGCAGCTCTGCGGCCGTGCGCGGGTCCATGGGACGTCCGGCTTCCCAGCCGGTAACCCCGGCGGAGTCCACATCGGTCTGCGCCTGCAGCCCGGCTTCGGACAGGGCGCGCTCTATGCTGAACTGGGCCATGGGGGAGCGGCAGATGTTCCCGGTGCACACCGTGATGATTCGGTACATCGTTCCAGCCTACCCAGCACCGGCTGCCTGAACTTCCGCCGGCCGCTGCCCGTTAGGCCCGGGCCAGCAGCTCTCCGTTCGGCATCAGGAACCACCCGTCGGGAGCGTCGGCCCAGCGCCTCCAGCCATTCGCGATCCGGGCGAGGTCTTCCGGGGATGCCAGGCCGCGTTCGAGCGCCTGTTCGGCGTACGCCGAATGGAGCACCCGCTCAGCCCAGGTTCCGGCATGCCAGCTGCGCCGCTCTGCCGTGGCGTACAGCCAGTTTGACGACGACGGTTCCAGGTCGGTGAACCCGGCCTCCAGCGCCCAGGCGATCAGCCTGCGCCCGGCATTGGGCTCGGCCCGGTTGCCGCGGGCGATCTGCTGGTAGGTCTGCATCCATTCGTCCAGTTCCGGCACCTCCGGATACCAGCTCATGGCCCGGAAGTCGGCGTCGCGCACTGCCACCAGGCCGCCGGGCCGGGTGACCCGGCGCATCTCGTGAAGGGCCGCCACCGGATCCGTCAGGTGCTGAAGCACCTGATGGGCGTGGACGACGTCGAACGTGTCGTCCGGAAACTCGAGGTCGTAGACGTTTCCCGGCTGGAACTCGACGTTCTCCGTGCCGCGCTCCGCAGCCAGGGCGCGGGCCTGCGCAAGAACATCCTCGGAACGGTCCAGGCCGGTGACCATGCCGGGCGCCGCGAGCGAGGCGAGATCCACGGTGATGCTGCCGGGGCCGCAGCCGACGTCGAGAACGCGCAGCCCGGGCTGCAGATGCGGGAGGAGGTAGGCGGCGGAATCCGCGGCGCTGCGGGCGGCATGCGCGCTGACTACGCTGCGGTGGTGTCCATGCGAATACGTGTCCTGGGGCATAGCAGGACGATACGCGGACCCGGCCCGGAAAATCTGCCGCTGCGCGCCCCGCAGGTCATGGTGTGTCACATCCAGGCTGCCGGCTGTGCCCGTGCGGCCACCGGGATTCCGGGAACCCCTTGTGCGCCTTGCCGCCCGGTGCCTTGATTGAACGGGGAGGCATGCGGGAAAGGAAACGGTGAATGAAGGCTGTTGTCCTCTACGACTCTGCCTACGGCAATACACGCCGCATAGCCGAAGCAATCGACGGCTCCCTGGAGGACGTGGCCGCTGAAGCCATCCAGGTTCCTGCTTTCCGCCCCGGGGAGCTAAGGGCGGGAGACCTGCTTGTGGTGGGCAGCCCGATCAACGGCTGGCGGCCGACCCCCATCATTTCCGCAGCGGTCGAGGCATTGGGGCCGGACCAGCTCGAGGGAGTCAAAGCGGCTGCCTTCGACACCCGGGTCCGCCTGTTTGTTCACGGTGATGCAGCCGGGAAGCTGTCCGAGGAACTCAGGCGCCGCGGGGCGGAGATCATCTCTGCTCCGCAGCCGTTTTTCGTGAAGGGAACAGAGGGTCCGCTCGTGGCAGGGGAGGTGGAGAAGGCGGCGTTCTGGGGCAGGTCCCTGCTCCACGCGGTAGGGCTGTAAAGCCGGAAACGGGGATCGCTTCAGAGTTGAGCCAACCGCACTCAAGTTTGTTGACAAACTGCGTCCCCTGAGTAAAGTTGAGTGCAGAACGCTCAATATGCGCTACGGGTGGCGCAGCGGGCGCTCCGGCCGGGTTGCCGGCGGGGCACCTTCAGCAGCGGCCATCGATTTCCAAGGAAAGAGGAAGCAAATATGTCACGTGCAGTAGGTATCGACCTCGGAACCACCAACTCCGTTGTCTCCGTCCTGGAAGGCGGCGAGCCCACAGTCATCGCCAACGCCGAAGGCGGCCGGACCACCCCCTCGGTTGTTGCTTTCGCAAAGTCCGGTGAGGTCCTGGTAGGCGAGATCGCCAAGCGCCAGGCCGTTAACAACATCGACCGCACCATTTCCTCGGTCAAGCGCCACATGGGCACCGACTGGAGCGTGGACATTGACGGCAAGAAGTACACCGCCCAGGAAATCTCCGCCCGCATCCTGCAGAAGCTGAAGGCCGACGCCGAGGCATACCTGGGCGAGAAGGTTACCGACGCCGTCGTGACCGTCCCGGCCTACTTCAACGACGCCGAGCGCCAGGCCACCAAGGAAGCCGGCGAGATTGCCGGCCTCAACGTCCTGCGCATCGTCAACGAGCCCACCGCCGCAGCCCTGGCCTATGGCCTGGACAAGGGCAAGGAAGACGAGCTCATCCTGGTCTTCGACCTCGGCGGCGGCACCTTCGACGTGTCCCTGCTGGAAGTCGGCAAGGACGAGGACGACTTCTCCACCATCCAGGTCCGCGCGACCGCCGGCGACAACCGCCTCGGCGGCGACGACTGGGACCAGCGCATCGTTGATTACCTGCTGGGCCAGGCCAAGGCCAAGGGTGCGGACCTGTCCAAGGACAAGATTGCCCTGCAGCGCCTGAAGGAAGCTGCGGAGCAGGCCAAGAAGGAACTGTCCTCGGCCACCTCCACCAACATCTCCCTGCAGTACCTCTCGGTGACCCCCGAAGGTCCCGTCCACCTGGACGAGCACCTTTCCCGGGCCAAGTTCCAGGACCTGACCAAGGACCTGCTGGACCGCACCAAGAAGCCGTTCCACGACGTCATCTCCGAAGCCGGCATCAAGGTCTCGGACATCGACCACATCATCCTGGTTGGCGGCTCCACCCGTATGCCGGCTGTCTCCGAGCTGGTCAAGGAACTGGCCGGCGGCCAGGAACCGAACAAGGGCGTGAACCCGGACGAGGTTGTGGCCGTTGGCGCAGCACTGCAGGCCGGTGTCCTGAAGGGCGAGCGCAAGGACGTGCTGCTGATCGACGTCACCCCGCTTTCCCTGGGCATTGAGACCAAGGGCGGCGTGATGACCAAGCTGATCGAGCGCAACACGGCCATCCCGACCAAGCGCAGCGAAACCTTCACCACGGCTGATGACAACCAGCCCTCGGTGGCCATCCAGGTCTTCCAGGGCGAACGCGAGTTCACCCGGGACAACAAGCCGCTGGGCACCTTCGAGCTGACCGGCATCGCGCCGGCTCCGCGCGGCGTGCCGCAGGTCGAGGTCACCTTCGACATCGACGCCAACGGCATTGTCCACGTCTCCGCAAAGGACAAGGGCACCGGTGCTGAGCAGTCCATGACCATCACCGGCGGTTCCTCCCTCTCCAAGGAAGACATCGACCGCATGGTCCGCGAAGCTGAAGAGCACGCTGCCGAAGACAAGAAGCGCCGCGAGGCCGCCGATGTCCGCAACTCCGCCGAGCAGCTGGCCTACTCGGTGGACAAGCTCCTCACCGACAACGATGACAAGCTGCCCGAGGACGTCAAGTCCGAGGTCAAGGGCGACGTCGACGCGCTGAAGAAGGCGCTGGAGGGCACCGACAACGACGACGAGGTGAAGACCGCGTTCGAGAAGCTGCAGGCCTCCCAGACCAAGCTCGGCGAAGCCATCTACTCGCAGGCACAGGCAGCCGGCGACACGGGTGCAGGCGCCGGTGCTGAGGGTGGATCCGCAGCCGGCGAAGGTGCAGGCGGTTCGGCTGCAGGCGATGAAGACATCGTGGATGCCGAAGTCGTCGACGACGAAGAAAAGAAGTAGCCATGGCTGCTGAGGACGCAAACGGAAACCAGACCCCGGGCAACGAGCCGGAGGAAAACCTGGAACCCCAGTCACAGCAGGCAGGATCCTCCGAGGCGGGCGCTCAGCCCGCCGCGGAGGGCAGCGCAGAGGGCGATGCCCTGTCCCAGGCGGAGGAAATCCTGAACAGCGCCGGTGCCGAGGCACCCGCGGCTGCGGGTTCCCCGGAAGCCGCGGAACTGCGCAACGACCTGCTTCGGCTGCAGGCCGAGTACGTGAACTACCGCCGCCGCGTGGAGCGGGACCGCGACGTCGCCCGGGAAATGGCAGTAGTGGGAATGCTTAATTCCCTGCTGCCGGTCCTGGATGACATCGAGGCCGCCCGCCAGCACGGCGACCTGGCGGAGGGGCCGTTCGCCTCGATCTCCGTCAAGCTGGAAAACACGCTCAAGGGCTACGGCCTGAGCCGGATCGACGAGACCGGAGTGGAGTTCGACCCGAACGTCCACGAAGCACTGATCCAGCAGCAGAGCCCGGACGTCACCTTCGACACCGTTACGCAGATCCTGCGCACCGGCTACAAGGCGAATGACAGGGTGCTGCGTGCGGCACAGGTGATCGTCTCCGTTCCGGAGCAGTAGCACTTTGCGCCAGGGGCCGCCGCGAGGCGGTCCCTGGCAGCTCCGCACCGGAGCAGGCCTAAGCGTTGTTTATGCAAGACACAGGAAGGGGACACCAATTGGCTAGCCAGGATTGGGTCGACAAGGATTTCTACAAGATTCTGGGTGTTCCCAAGGACGCTTCCGACGCCGACATCAAGAAGTCGTACCGGAAGCTCGCCCGCAAATACCACCCGGACCAGAACCAGAATGATCCGTCTGCGGAGAAGATGTTCAAGGACGTCTCCGAGGCCTATTCGGTTCTCTCCGATGCCGAGGAACGCCAGCAGTACGACGCCATTCGGGCCATGGGCAGCGGTGCCCGGTTCTCCGCGGGCGGCGGAGGCGGTCCCGCAGGCGGCGCCGGCGCCGGTTTCGAGGACATCTTCGGCGGACTGTTCAACCAGTCCTCCGGACGCTCACGCCGCACCACGTACAGCACCGGCGGCAGCAACATCCCGCCGGAGTTTGCCGACCTGTTTGGCGGCGGCGGTTTTGGCGGCGGAGGCTTCGGCTCGGCGCCGCCCCAGAAGGGTGCGGACCGCACGGCGAGCACCACCATCTCCTTCGCCGGTTCCATCAACGGCACTGTCATTGGACTGCGTGAACCCAGCGGTGAGGTGGTCGAAGTCCGCGTCCCCGCAGGGGTCAAGGACGGGCAGCGGATCCGGGTGCGCGGAAAGGGCATGCCCGGCGCCGCCGGCAACGGAGACCTGATGGTCACCGTGCACGTCACCCCGCACGATTTCTTTGTCCGGGACGGGAACAACATCCGCATCCACGTTCCCATCACGTTCCCGGAAGCGGCCCTCGGCGCCACGATCGAGGTGCCCACGCTGACCGCGGACAAGGTCAAGCTCAAGGTTCCGGCCGGCACGCCGTCCGGACGCACGCTGCGGGTCAAGGGCCGGGGGGTCCACACGTCGAAGGGCAACGGCGACCTGCTGGTGACGGTCGACGTCGCGGTTCCCTCGCACCTGAACAAGGATGCCAAGGCGGCCGTTGAAGCCTTCGCGGACGCGACCAGGGGCGAGGACCCGCGCGCAGGGCTCGCGGCCAAGGCGCGCCTCTAGCGCGTCGGCCGTGTACGCCAGGCGCGCGGCTAATATAACGGGAACACCAGGGAAACGAAGGAGAGGGCAGTGGGCATAGACGTCAATGCGCCGATCTTCGTGATCTCGGTTGCCGCGGAACTGGCGGACATGCACCCGCAGACGCTCCGCCAGTACGACCGGCTGGGCATTGTCAGCCCCAGCCGGGCGCCGGGCCGGTCCCGCCGGTACTCGCAGCGGGATATCGAGATGCTGCGGGAGGTCCAGCGCCTGTCCCAGGAAGGTGTCTCGCTGGAAGGCATCAAGCGGATCATGCACCTTCAGCAGCAGGTGAACGGACTGCGCCAGCGGGTTGACCAGCTCTCTGCGGAACTGGACCAGGTCCAGCAGCGCAGTTCAGACATGGGACGGGTCTTCGCAGCCGGACTTGCCGGAGACGTTGTCACCCTCTCCCGGGGGCAGCGGCCGCCTGCGTCCAAGGCGCCGGCACGGACCGGGCTCGCGGCCCTGGTGGCCCGCAGCCGCCGGGTCATGGCGCTGCCGGCGGGCAAGGGTGCCGCGGTGGAAACCGAACTGGGTTACACCGCCGACCGCGGGGACTTCTTCCGCGCCAACTAGCGCTTATCAGCGGAAGCGGCGGCCCTGGTCTCTCCGGTTGGCCCACACAGCTCCCGCACAGAGCAGGACGGTCCAGGCCAGGAAGCAAATAACCGACGTCGCTGCCAGAGCCTCTCCGGACAGGGCCGACACCGAAATGTCGCGGGCTGCCCGGGACGGCAGGAACTGCGAAAAGGTGTTCAGGCCGGGGGAGAAGATGGCCGGCGGCAGCATCATCCCGCCGGCGAAGGCCAGCGGAAAGAAGACCACCTGCGTGACCGCGATCGCCACCTTGGACGTGCACAGGTAGCCGATGAGCAGTCCCAGGAACAGGAACGGCAGCCCGCACAGCAGCCACACCACAACGGACGCCGGTATCCGCCACCAGGGCAGGGTTCCGTCCGTGTACAGCTGCAGCCCTGCCGTGGTGGCGGCACCCACCACCAGGACCGGGACCAGCGCGAAGAAAGCGAACATCATGGCAGTTACTGCCCGCGCCACCGTCGCCGGGAACGCCCCCACCGGCAGTGTGCGCACATAGCTGCTCCACGGATTGGCCCTCTCCTCTGCCACGCCGATCCCGTAGTTGAACAGGAACGCGCTCATCACCCCAAAAACCGCCAGCTGGGCGATCGCCATCAGCGAGGCCTGCGGATCGGACGTCACTGCCGTCTGCGGCAGCACGAAGAAGACCAGTGCCAGGGTGGGGAACACCGTTGAGGACAGTACAGCCACCGGAATCCGCAGCTGTTCCAGGACCTGCGCCCGGGTGTGGATCCGGATCAGTGTAAAGAGCGGTTTGTTTGCCGGTACGTGGCTGCTGCGTGGAACCGCTGCGGTGCTGCTCATCTGGCTGCCTTCCGGTCCATGGTGCTGGTTCCCTGGGGCGGAACTGCCCCGGAGTGGGTGAGGGAAATGAACGCTTCTTCCAGGCTTGCCGCGTGCACCTCGAGCCCGCGGAAGTCCACTTCCTGCTGAACCAGCGTCCGGACGGCGGCATCGGCGTCGTGCGTGAGGATGGTGGTGGCACCGGAAGGGGACAGGGTCACCGACACTGTGTCCGGCAGGGCTTCGAAGTACGACGCCGGAAGGGCGGTGTGGAAGGACACCCGGCTGACGCTGACCCGGCTGCGGATCTCATCCACCTGTCCGTCAGCGGCCACGGACCCGCCGTTGAGAACGACCACGCGGCTGGCCAGGGTCTGGATTTCGTCCAGGTAGTGGCTGGTGATGAGCAGGGTTCCACCGCCGGCACGGTAGTCCGCCAGCCGTTCCCAGAGGTTTTCCCGTGCTTCGACGTCCAGCCCGGTGGTCGGTTCATCCAGGATGACCAGCCGGGGCCGTCCCACCAGGGCCAGTGCCACCAGCAGGCGGCGCTGCTGTCCGCCGGAAAGCCCGCCGCACTGCTTGCCGGCCGCGGGTCCGAGCCCGAATCCGTCCAGCAGTTCAGCCGTGGGTATGGGGTCCGCGTAATGGGAGCCGACGAAGTCCACGGTTTCCCGAACCCGGAGGGTGGCGGGCACTGACGTCGCCTGCGGTGTGGTGCCCAGCAGCTGGCGGGCGTGCGGGTTCCGCGGATCGCGGCCAAAGAGCTCGACGCGGCCGGAATCCGGCTGGCGGAGTCCGCTGAGCAGGTTCAGCAGCGTGGATTTGCCCGCACCGTTGGGCCCCAGCAGGCCCACGGTCTCACCGGCGGTGACGGCGAAGTCGACACCGTCCAGGGCAGTGACGGGGCCATAGCTCTTACGGACCCCGTAGGCGCCGGCCAGGACTTCCTGGCGGGGAGGGGAAGAAACGGTCATGACGCGGGCTCCTGAGGGATCGGGATTGCGGCCGTTAGGCCAGGCCGGAGAGCAGATCGTGGAGGTTCTTGCGGTAGCGGGCGTAGGCGGCTTTCCCGTCGGAAGTAATGCCCACGTAGGTTGCGGGGCTCCGGCCCTCGATGGTTTTGGTGACCTCGATGTAGCCCGCCGTTTCGAGCTTCCGCAGATGGGTGGAGAGGTTGCCGGCAGTCATCTCCAGCATCTTCTGGAGCTTGGTGAAGGCGATCTGGTTGTTCTCACCGACTTCGTTCAGCGTGGTGAGGACCCGCAGGCGGGATTCGGCATGGATTACCGGGTCGAGCTCAGGCATTTGCAGAGCCGTTCCGCTGCCGGCGCGTGCGCAGGTACTCGACGGCGGCACCTGCCAGCAGCCCGGTGGCGCCCAGGAAGAGGAACACCGCCAGGAACCAGTCCGGTCCGGCGACCAGGGCGGCAATGGTGACCAGCAGCAGCCAGATGCCCAGGAAGGACTGCGCTTTGTCATTGAAGGCGCTTCCGCCGGAGATGTAGAGCAGGCCGACGATCAGTACGGCAATGGAGTTGACGAGCATGCCGCGCAGCCAGAAGTCGTCGATAATCCTGCCAAGGGTTCCGCTGAGCGCTCCCATGACGGTGAAGCCGAGCGCCCAGGCAGCGCCGTACATTCCGCCTTGGAAGTTTGATTGCCCGCGGATGCCGCGGGAACCCCGGGCGAAGATCACGATTGTGGAAACGGTGGCTGCGGCCAGGGCGGCGCCAAGGATGACCAAGGCCGTTTGGGGCTCCAAGGGGAGCCACCCCGTTTTGCTGCCCCAGAGCGAGCCGTAGCCAATGACCCAGGTGAGGCCCCACAGGAGGTAGACGAGTGCCGTGTTTCCGGTGAGGGTCCGCCGGGCTGAGCGCTCCGCGTCCTGCACCACTGCCAGCGCCTCGTGCAGGTTCAGTGACCGGTCTTCCCCTGTCGGAAGTTCCAAGGACCCGGCAGCCGGGGCCGTCGTTTTAGGATGCCGGGGTGGTTCTGCCAATGCTTCCCCGGCACGGGGTGCCGCCCGGTCAGGGTGGACTGGTGATTCCGGATTGGCAGCGGCGGATGCGCGGTCCGGAAGGGGATCTTGATTCATACAAAGTAGTTTTCACCACAAACTGCTTTGTGGGAAGAGGTTGGGGGAATGTTTCTTTCGGGGTTGGCCGGGTTGGCTGGATTTGGGGTGGGAAACTGTGCGGGGCATTCCGGTTCCAGGGGTGCACGAGACACGGGTTCCCACTCTATGTAGCCTCCTGTGGCGGGTGGGGTCACTTCAGTCTCAGAAGTGAACTTAGAGTGGGAACGCGTGTCGCCGATATTTGATCCCGCCCCGTCGGTCCTGCGACGGTCACCCATCCGACCAGCTCCACGCAAAGGTCAGTGCCCGCCTGAGCTGGATCCCCGTCTGCACAGTGCTTAGCGTGCGATTGAGCGCCTCCTGCACTGTGCGTCGTCTGTGCTGAGGTCCGCCCCCGCCGCCGGATCCTTTCGGGGCGATGGCTCATTGGCGCCTTCATCCCGGGGAGGGGCTGCCCCCTGGTGGTAGGGGCCGGGCTGCTTTTCGGAGCGAACATTGGCCGGGTAGCGTTCCATCCAGCTTGAGCTTCCAATCCCAACGGGGGTCAGCCCGCCCGGGGACTAAGCGTTTCTGAAAGCGTTGCAACAAGCAGCTCGGCGCTCTGGCGTGCCACAGCGGTGCGCTGCGAGGACACCTCGATGTCCGCCATGAAGACGTTGCCGAGGGCGATTGTGAGAATGCCGTAGGCGACGTTTCTGCAGGCGGCGGGCGCAGCTTCGGGGCAGGCCTGAGCCAGCAGCGCGGCCAGCTCGTTCTGCGAACCGGTGTACGCCCGAAGTACGATCGCATGGATCCGCGGGTTGGTGCGCGCCGCGTCGACCAGGGCAAGCGCGACAGTGTTCTCGGCGTCGGGCTCCGCAAAATCCCCGAACAGGTAATCCAATGCTTCCGCGATGGTGCCCGCCTTCTCCGGCAGGAATGATGCTGCGTTCGAAATTACTGGTCCATTGGTGTCTAAATCCGGCACCTCGCCGAAGTAGAACAGCACGGCCGCCGCAGTGAGTATGTCGTCGCGGTTTCCCGCGAAATGCCGGATATGGCCGCGTGCCATGCCGGCTTCCTCGGCGATCCGGTCCAGCGAGGTGCCGGCCAGGCCGTTCGCGGCGAGGCTGCGGATCGCCGCCTCGAGGACCTGGCGGCGGCGCTCGGCGGAGACAGAGGGGCGTCCCATGTGGAGCTCCTTCAATGGATGAGATGACTTGGGAATTCTTTTTTAGTCGCTATTGACTAGAAACTATCAGAGACTCTATCGTGCATTCAACGCACCATGCGAGAGGACGCTGATGAACAAGGTTGTGAGTGTCGGGCCGGCCCCGGCAAGCCCCCTGGCCGAAGAGGAATTCGTGCCCATGCGGGACGGAGTGCGGCTGGCCACCGATGTGTATCTGCCGAACGGCGACGCCGATCCCGGCGACACGATCCTCATCAGGCTCCCCTATGACAAGAGCGGAACGTACACCTTTATCCCGCTGGTCGCCGAGTACTTCATGACCCGCGGCTACCGCGTGGTCGCCCAGGATGTGCGGGGTAAATTCCGCTCCGAGGGTGAGACACTGCTGTTCGTCAATGAGGCCTACGACGGATACGACACGATCGAGTGGATCACCCGTCAGCGCTGGTCGAACGGCCGCGTCGCGATGTGGGGCGACAGCTACTACGGGTATACGCAGTGGGCGGCCGTATCAACGCAGCACCCAGCTCTCAAGGCGATCGCGCCGCGCGTCACAGGCACCCAGCTGGGTGAGCCCGTTGAGCGTCGGTCCAACGACATCACACGCAGTGTCGAGTGGGGGGTCACCTACCTTTACCCACTCTCCTACTTCCACTCGCAGGACGCCTACTTCTGGGAGCTCGATCTTGACCGCCGCCCATTCAGTGCCCAGGTCGAGGAAGTGCTCACTGAGATCGGCTCGCGGTCGATCTCCTACGATCAGTGGTTCCCCCGCCCGGTGCACCTGCGCCGGTTCCCGGCAGGAAGCCCGTTCGACGCCCGCCCTGTTCCGGTTCTGCAGACGATCGGCCTGTGGGACAACTGCGCCCCACTGTCCTGGGCCGACGTTGCCGAGATTGAAAAGCGTCCGGCGTGGGCAATGAACCACTTCCTGCGCATCGAGGCGATGGATCACGAGTCCTTTTATCTGGGGGACCCGGCTGACGCACGCGTGGCGGAGCGCTCGGAGGAGCAGCTGCGCGGCGAACTTCCGCGCATGCTCGACGCGGCCCTTGAGTTCTTTGAGATCTTTGTCCGCGGCAAAGGTTCAGCGTCCGGCTTCCCACGCGTCACATGGGCCCTGGCTGGAACCGAGGAGGTGCGCACGTCCGCCTCCTGGCCACCGCCGGGCGCCGTCGAGCGCACCCTGTTCGCCACCTCTGACGGTTTTCTGGCGATGGCTCCGGACACCGCGGGCTCGACGGCCGAATGGGTGCACGATCCCGCCGACCTCGTCCCGTCGAGCGTGGACAATGCCTTCGCGTTCCTCCTGGATCAGCCCAACGAGGCGCCGATCGGTGACCGCGGCGACGTACTCGTGTTCACCGGCGACGCCGTCGAGCATGCTGTGGACCTCGTCGGCCCTGTTACAGCGCGCGCCCGCATCCAAACCGATGGTCCTGTCATGGATTTCTTCGTTCGTCTGCTCGACGTTGCCCCCGACGGCACGGCGCTTCGCATCGCCCGTGGCCAGGTGCAGCTCGCCGACGCCTCGCAGCCGACCGTCGTCGAGGTTGACCTCGGCCAGGTGAGCTATCGCCTCGCACCGGGTCATCGACTGCGCGTGCACGTCTCGAGCAGCGACTTCCCGGAGTTCATTCCGCAACCAGGCACGGGCGAGCACCCATGGTCGGCGGTTGATTTCCGCAAGAACCGCCAGTCGCTCACGCTCGGCGGGGATGAGCCCTTCACGTTCACCCTGAGTGTGCTGGAGGAATCATGACCCGGCCCGAACCCATCCTCGAGTTTGCTTTCGAGATTCGAGTGGACACCGCGCATTATTGGCGCATCGGGCGCAGTGCCGATGAGGAACTTTCGTTCACGCCCGTGACGGGCGGAAGCGTCGCGGGCCCGCTGCTTAACGGAGCTGTGCTTGCCGGCGGCGGCGACTGGGCCGTTGAGCGCAGCGGCACTGCCCAGCTGGAAGCCCGCTACCTGCTCAAAGCCGATGACGGCACCGTCATCGACATCCTTAACCGCGGTTACTACCGCGCATCAGCCGAGGTTATTGCCCGGGTCGAAGCGGGGGAGACCGTTCCCGAGGATGAGTACTACTTCCGCACGGCTCCGGTCTTCCAGACGGACGCTGAACCACACCGCTGGCTTGCCGAGCACCAGTTCATCGGGTTGGCACGCGACGAGGACAGTCAGGTCTGTGTCCGCGTCTACGTGGTGCGCTGACGGGAGCACGAGGATGTTTCGGACAATCCATGCAGGAAGCCGGGCCTTCCGGCCTGGCGGGGATCCTTCGCCTCCGGTCAGCGCCGGCGAACTGCTATTCGGCGGAGGGCACCGGAGACGCTATCTGAGTGGCGTCGTGACGGCGGGGGAGCGTCGAGATTGTGGAGTGGACGACGCCGCGCACACGGTCCTCGTTCCAGTGCTCAGGGTCCTCGACCGTCGCGATATATGCGCCCCGCACGATGATGTAGAGAAGCTCGGCGACGTGACGCGCGTCGGCGAAGCCGGACTCGCTCGCCGTGCTTTCGAGGATTTGCTGGAACTCGACCGACTCGCGGTGCAGCGATTCGCGCATCTCAGGCTCGACGCGCGCGTTGGCGACTATCTCAAGGATGAGAGTGCGCAGCACGGAGTCGTCGCTGGTGGCGCTCAACGACCAGTCGATGAGCGCGGCCAGACGTTCGCCAGGAGGGCTAGCCGCGACCACCGCGCGGCGCTCTTCAAGCCAGCGGTCCCGCCCCTGGTCGAGGGCATTCATGATGAGCGCCGCCCGTGAAGGCAGGTAGTTCGTCACGAGCGTCGTCGAGCCGCCCAATTCCCTTGCAACGGAGCGGATCGTGACCGATTGTGCTCCCGCCGTCCGTGCGACGCGGACCGTCGCGGCTGCAATGTCGGCAAGCCGCTTCTCAGTGTTTACCTCTCGGGGCATGTCCCCAACCTTAATTTCATTGTGATCTGCATGCAACCTTGATGTACAACACTGTTGTATTATCCAAATGAGACCTACGTCACTGGTGATCTGCCGGTGCGCGAACCTGTGAAAGGAACCGCCATGAAAAACTCCGGCCACCGCGCCACCGTGAAAGCGCTCTCAACCGGCGTCGTCGCACTACTTCTGCTGACGGGATGCACCTCCCGCACTCCCGAGCAGTCAGCCGCAGCGACCATTGACCCGGAGTCGCTCGTAGCATCGCTGGCTGCGGGAAAAACCGCCGTCGACGACGTCACCTGGGGGCTCGTGGAAGGTGAGCCCCGCTCTCTGGTTCCGGGCGCCGACTACAACTTCATTCAGCCCAACCTGTGTGACAGCCTGCTGCGCGTACAGCCCGACTTCACCATCGATGCGGGTATTGCCGAGAGCGCAGACTGGGTTGACCCGGTGACGTTCGTCATCGACATCCGCCCGGGCGTCACCTTCTGGGACGGATCGCCCGTCACACCCGGCGACGTCGTCTACAGCCTTGAGCGCCACCACTTGGATGTCACGTCCGCGTTCTTCGGTGCGTTCGTGCTGGTGGCACCCGAAGGCGGCATTGAGATCACGGGCGACAACCAGGTGACGATCCACTTCGCTGCTCCGGACTCGACCTTCCGGGACGCGTTGTCGGGCGGGGCTGGTGCCGTGCTCAGCAAGACTGTCAGTGAGGAGCAGGGACCGGCACTGGGAACATCGGGTGGGGATTTGCTGTGCGCAGGGCCGTACAAGCTCGAGAGCTGGACGCCCGGAAGCGAGATCGTGACGGTTGCCAACGCGGACTACTGGGATGGTGCGCCGCTTGTGCAGAAGCTGACCTTCAAGTTCATTCCCGACGGGACGACGCTCACCAATGCCCTGCTGGAAGGCGACGTCGACGGAGCCTTCAACGTGGCGCCCGGCAGCAGGGATGCGTTTCAATCCTCGGACCAGGGGCGGCTCGTAGTCGGGCCCTCGACAGCGTCCTTCTCCTTCGGACCGACTCGGGACACCGGTGCGGGCGCGAATCCGAAGATTCGTCAGGCGCTGAGCCTCGCGATTGACCGCGAGCAGTACATCTCAACGGTCTTGAACGGTCTCGGCCAACCCCAGAGCACGTTTGTTGCACCCTTCTCATGGTCGGGCTCGCCCGCAGCCGATGCCTACCAGGCTGGTTACGATGCGCTCGAACAGCCCGAAACCGACCTCGACGCCGCGAAGAAGCTCGTCCAGGAATCGGGGGAGGACACAGCGGTGCCGCTGCGGCTTGCGATCCCCGCAGGCAACAAGGAGTTTTCGCAGACGGCGGCGATTATCCAGAACGCCGCCCAGCAGATCGGCCTCACAGTGGAGATCGACGAACGCCAAGCAGCGGACTTCGCGGCCATCTTCCTCCCGGATCCCGGCCCGCGCGAAAACATCGACTTCGTCGCGACGACTGGCTACACCGAGACTCCGGGCGTGCTCGCCTACCCCCAGCTGTTCCTCCTGAGCCCGGACCTCGGCGGGATCTTCAACTGGACCGGTTACGCGAACCACGAGGTGACAGGTGCGCTTCAGGCTGCCCGCACGACGCCGGACCCGTTTGGTGCGGCCGAGGCGTACACCGCCGCCCAGGAGGGATTCGCGCCCGACATGCTGCAGGTGACTCTCGCAGGAGCATTCCACACGACGTTCCTCAACAACCGCCTCACCGGCGCTGTGACCTCTGTGGCCGCGTACGCGAGCCCCTGGGCTCTGCACCTCGGTGGCGAATGATCGACGTGGAGCTGAACAGAAACAGGCGGGACGAATGAACATACACGCTGCCCGGCAGCTGCTGAGCAGGTTCGGAGGGCTGCTCCTGACTCTCTTCCTGTCCAGCGTCGTGATCTTCTCCGCGATGCTGCTCACCCCCGGCGATCCGGTCGTCGCCCTCGCCGGGGGCGTGCGGCCGACGCCGGAGATGATCGACGCGATCCGTGCGCAGTACCATCTGGACCAGCCGGTCTGGATCCAGTACCTGCACTGGATCCAGAATGTCCTCACGGGCGATTTCGGCACGTCATTCGTCTACAAGACGCCGGTCATCGACCTCATCGCGCCGCGCTTTGGGATCACATTCCTGCTCGTGGTCTACACAGTCGTGCTGATCATCGTCTTCGGTATCGGTTCAGGCATTTTGGCCGCGCAAAAGGGCGGCGCGACCGATCGGGGGGTGCTTGTCGCCACCTCGATCGGAGTCTCGATGCCAACCTTCGTCGTCGCGATCGTGCTGATCTGGGTCTTTGGCCGCGTGCTGGGCTGGTTCCCGGTGTATGGCGCCGGCCAAGGGTTTTTCGACAATCTGTACCACCTGACTCTCCCCGCAATCTCCCTGGCGGTGCTCTACATCGCCTACATGAGCCGCATCACCCGCGGAGCAATCGTCGCGCAGCAGCACGCTGAGCACGTCGGCACGGCTGTCGTGCGTGGTATCCCACGGGGTCAGATCTTCCGCAAGCATGTGTTCCTTAATGCGTCGCCGACGATTCTCTCGGTTTCCGGGGCAACGGTCGCAGGTCTTTTTGCGGTCGCGGCCATCGCCGAGCAGGCGTTCGGGCTCGGTGGCATCGGTTCGCTGCTCACCGAGGCTGCCGCACGCAAGGACCTGCCGGTCGTGCAGACTCTCTCGCTGCTGCTGGTGGCCCTGTTCGTCGTACTCAATGTCATTGTCGACGTCGTTATAGCCGTGATCGATCCAGACTCGGCCAAATCCAGGAGGAACGCATGAGTGTCGCTCAGCTTGCCGGCGGCCGCATCCCCGGTAACGTGCGCCGGGCGGCCAAACACGGCCCACTGTTTATCGGCGCCGTTGTAGTAATGACCGCGGTCGCAGCGATCGCTGTTTTCGGGCCGCTGCTGGCCCCCTTCGACCCGAATCAGCTGTACGTCGGGCCCATTTCAGGGGCTGCCGGCCTGCCGCATCTGATGGGAACCGACGATCTGGGGCGCGATATTTTCTCGCGCATCCTCGCCGGGGCAGGACCGAGCGTTGTCGCACCGATCATCGTTGTGGTTCTTTCCACTGTGTTTGGCTCGGTCATCGGGATCCTCTCAGCCTGGTTTGGCGGCTGGGTGGACCGCGTGAGCACGCGCACCATCGAGGTGATCTTCGCGATCCCCGGCCTCGTCCTCGCCGTCCTCGCAATCTCCATGTTCGGCAAAGGCCTTATCGCCCCCGTCATCGCGCTGTCGATCGCCTATCTGCCGATTCTCTCGCGCCTCGTCCGCGCCGGTGCCCGCTCGGAGCTCGGTAAACCATATATGGCAGCACTAACCATCCAGGGGGTGAGCTCGTTCGCGATCTGCTTCAAGCACCTCATCCCGGCGCTGCTGCCCGTGATCATCGCCCAGTCCACCATCGGGTTCGGCTACGCGATGCTCGACTTGGCCGCGATCTCCTACCTCGGTTTGGGTGCTGCGCCGCCGGCATCCGACTGGGGTGTCATGATCTCCGGCGGCCAGCCGGCACTTCTGACCGGCGCACCCGAGCAGTCGATGTTCCCCGCGCTGATGGTCGTGCTCACTGTGCTCTCCGTAAACATTCTCGGCGCCCGCGTCACAGACTGGGCAGAAGGAGTGGACCGATGACCAATGTCGTCCTCGAGCTCGACCACATCTCAATTGCCGCTCCCGGCATCAACGGACCCCACACACTCGTGCACGACTGCACGCTGCATGTGCGGGCCGGCGAAGCCCTTGGACTCGTGGGCGAGTCGGGTTCGGGCAAGACACTGTCGGCTCGCGCCGTCGCCGGCCTGCTCCCCGACGGTTTCACGGTCGGCGGGAGCATCCGGGTTGACGGCGAGGACATCTCGGTGCTTGGCCCCAAGCAGCTGCGCGACGTGCGCGCCCGTCGAATCGGCATGGTGTTCCAGACACCGCGTGCTCACCTGAATCCACTGCGCACGATCGGCGACTTCATGACCGAGGCGCTCATCGCCGTGGCCGGGCAGAAACACGATGCCGCGGAGCGCCGCGCCGTCGAACTGCTTGCCGAGGTCGGAATCCCCGATCCGGCCCGCCGCATGCGCCAGCGCCCCGGCGAGCTCTCCGGCGGCTTGCTGCAGCGGGTCATGATCGCGGCGACCCTTGCGATGGATCCGCCCATCCTCCTCGCCGATGAGATTACGACGGCCCTCGACGTAACAACGCAGGAAGAGGTTATGGCGGTCATTGCCGACCTGCGCAAACACCGTAACCTAGCGATGCTGTTCATCACGCATGATCTCGCCCTGGCCGGTGCCGTGTGCGACCGCGTCGCGGTGATGCAGCAGGGCCGGACAATCGAGACGCTCCGGGCCGCCACGATGCGGCAGGACGGGACCGACCCATACACAAAGCGGCTGCTCTCCGCGTCCCTGCCCGGCGATCTCGTCGCCGGTTCCGGCGAGCAGGGCAGGCCTGTGCTGGTCGTCGAGGGGCTGCGCAAGGTGTTCGAGGTGCGCTCGGGACGCGGGGGCGGGCGCGAGGAGTTTGTTGCCGTCGACGATGTGGCCTTCACCTTGGCACCGGGCGGATCGCTCGGCATCGTCGGTGAATCGGGGTCGGGTAAGTCGACGATGGCCCGCATCATCTGTGGCCTCGAGACGGCGGATGCCGGCACTGTCACCGTTAAGGACGAGGACTGGATCAAGGCCGCACGCGGCACGTCGGGCCGCCGCAGACGCGCCCGGATCGCGCAGATGGTGTTCCAGGACCCCTACCAGTCCCTTGACCGCCGCCAGACGGTGCGGCAGTGCCTGTCGGAGGCTGTCGCTGTGCATCGGACGAAGGCGACACGTGTCGAGCTCGCTGCGCGCGTCGACGAACTCATGCTGGCCGTCACACTCGACCTCTCGCTCGCAGATCAGCGGCCGCGGTCGTTATCAGGCGGGCAGCGGCAGCGCGTCGCGATCGCCCGGGCCCTTGCGGCCGACCCCGAAATCCTGGTGCTCGACGAAGCCGTGTCAGCCCTGGACGTGACTACCCAGATCGAGATCCTGACGCTGCTCGACGGCATCCGCCGAGACACGGGTGTCGCCCTGCTTATGATCTCGCACGACCTCACCACCGTCCGCCGTCTGTGTGATTACGTCGTGGTGATGCGCACGGGCCGCATCGTCGAGCAGGGGCCCATCGCCGAGGTGCTCGACGATCCCCGCGCCGACTACACACGCATGCTGCTCGACTCCATTCCACGGGATGGGTGGGTGCCACGCCGACGTCTCCCCACACCCGGATCCGTCCCGCCGACCGAGGTCGCTTCGACCACGCTCATCGTCCATCCTGGAGGTAAGAAATGACCAATCGTCCCCTGTGGCAGCTGTCACTATCCGAACTCGCCGAGGCTGTCCGCACCCGCGCAGTGACAGCACGCGCCGTCATCGACGCCCATCTTGCCCGCATCGACGAGATCAATCCGCTCGTCAACGCGCTCACGGTCGTCTTCCACGACCGCGCCCGTGCCCTCGCTGAGGAAGTGGATCGCCGCCTGGCCGCCGGCGAAGACGCCGGCCCGCTCGCGGGCGTCCCGTTCACCGTCAAGGAGAACATCGACATCACCTGGTCGGCGACGACGAGCGGCTGGGCCTTCCTCGCCGAAGCTGCGGCCACCAAGGACGCCACGATGGTCCGCCGTCTGCTCGAGGCCGGAGCGATCCCCGTGGCGCGCGGCAATATGCCCGACTGGGGTCTGCGCTGGGACACCGACAATGACCTGTTCGGACGGACGATCAACCCGTGGGACCCGCAGCGGGTACCGGGCGGATCCAGCGGCGGAGATGCCGTCGCTGTCGCAACCGGGATGACACCCCTGGGCTTGGGCAACGACTATGGGGGGTCGCTGCGACTCCCCGCGTATGCCGCGGGAGTGTGCGCCCTGCGCCCGTCGGCCGGACGCATCCCCGCGCCGTCGGTCGACGTGCTCGAACCGGTCCCGTTGTCACTGCAGTTCTTCGCCGTCAACGGGCCGATTGCCCGCCGCGTCGATGACCTGGACACGGCCTTCGGGCTGATGCACGGCGCCGATGGAAGTGACCCTGCGGCGGTGACGATCCCGCATCCTTCTTCGTACGACGGAGCCCGCCGGGCGGCCGTCGTACGCGACCCACTTGGGTGGGGTGTCGACCCGCAGGTGTCCGCGGCCGTCGACCGCGCTGCAGACGCGCTGAGTGCCGCGGGTTGGGAGATCATCGAGGCTGAGCCGCCCCTCATCGACGAGGCGGCCACCCTGTGGCGCAAGATCTCGACGACCGAGATGGTGGGTGCGTTCCTGCCCGGGGCCTTGCCGATGCCGCTGTCGCAGGGGTCGACGCAGTACTTCCTCGACAATGCCAAGGAGACCGAAATTCTCGAGACCGGCCAGACGTACGGAGGAGCATGGGCGCAGCGTGCGGTCATCGCTGCCGCTTGGGAACGGTTCCAGTCCGAGTACCCGGTCATCCTTGGTCCCGTTTCGGCCCGGCGGATGCCGGAGATCGGTTTCGACCTATCAGGGCCCGAAGCCACGACTGAGCTGTGGCGGGCACACCGTCTGCTCGTCACGGTCAATTTCCTGGGGCTTCCCTCGGTCGCCGTGCCGACGGGCCTTGACGAGGACAGCCTGCCGACAGGTGTTCAGCTCATCGGCCGGCGGAACGGTGAGCACATCGCCCTGGCCGCGGCGCGTGACGTCGAGGCAGCCCTCGGGACGCTGACACCGGTCGACGTCAGCACGAAGACTGTGGTCGCATGAGCGCGTTCGAGCCCGGGCTCGAGTTTGCCTTCGAGCTGAAGGTCAGGGTGTCTGATCCCCTCCGGGTCGGGGGCACGCCGGATCTCAACGTCACACCGATCGTCGGCGGCACAGTCTCGGGCCCGCGGCTGAACGGGCGGGTGCTGCCAGTAGGCGCCGATTGGTGGGTGACGCGCGGCGCGACGACGCAGCTCGACGCACGTTATCTCATCGAAGCCGACGACGGCGCCGCCATCGACGTGGTCAACCGCGGCTACTGGCACGCGCAGGATTCGGTGGAGCAACGCCTGAATGCGGGGGAGGAAGTCAGCGAGGCAGAGTTGTATTACCGGACGGCATTCGTGTTCCAGACCGGTGCCGAGGCACACCGCTGGCTCACCGAAGCGCAGTTTGTGGGATACGCCCGCTCAGAACCGGACACCGTGTGCATCCGCGTCTTCCGCCTGCACTGACTTCCACCGCGCGATCAGCCCTGGGGGTCAGCCTCCGGGCGGAGGCGGATCAGCCGGTGCGGGCCGTCCTCCTGAAGTTCGACCAGATCGGCGTGCGAGGCAAGGAAATCGGTGAAGGACCGGAAACCGAGCGGCTTCTCCGTTGAAGGAAGGGTCCATCCGGCGCATCTGGTTCTTGATCGTGCCCGTGTTGAGCCACTCGGGGAAGGCCGCTCGGCCGCCGCTGCTGCAGTGGCCCTGTCAATGCCGGGCAGCGAGTCGTAGTCCTCGAACTCGTCGCACGCCGCTGCGAGCGAGGTGCTGGTGGAACCGGCAACGCCGATGCCCACCACAAAACGGCCCGAGGTCCTCGACGACGTCAACGGCCAGCCGGATGTCCGCACCGTTCTTGGTGCCCCGTGTTGGTGGTGGTGAACAGCTGGGTGAGGTCCACCGCCCGGGACATCAGCTGGCGCTGGTAACTCGCGTTGACGGGCACTGACCAGTCCGCGTAGGCACGGTTGACGACCAGCGTGCCGAAGGAAGCGGCGAAGTCGATGATGGCGTTGAAATCAACGGTCGCTGCGGTCAGCTTGGCGCTGATCTCCGGGTCGGCGTCGCGGCTTGACCGGTCGAAATCACGGATTCCGTCACGCTGGAACGCGTTGCGGCCGTGCAGCTGCTGATAACGCGAGATGACGATGTTGTCGAAGTCGATGTAGAGGCCAACGCGTGCATCGTTTGGTTCAGTCATGGAAATTTCAGGCCTTGCGGTAGGTGAGGTCGAAGATAAGCCGGTTGGCCTGGTGGGCCTTGTTCTCGAAGCTGGTCAGGATGCGGCCCTCGAAGCGCGGTGCCCAGCCGCCGCGGGTATCGACGTCGTTGGTAGCTTCCTTGCCTTCCAGGCCGCGGGCGTAAACCTGGGTCAGCGGGCCGTCCGTGCCGGCACGCTCGCCCGGGTGCAGGTTCTCGAAGTGCGGCGATGCGTCGAGGACCTCGCGCATCTGGACCGCGTAGTCGGACCAGTCGGTGGCGAGCCGCCACAGGCCGCCCAGGACCAGTGCGCGGGCGGCGAGCTCTGCGAAGGAGTCCTTGACCATACGGCGCTTGTGGTGCCGGGTCTTGTGCCAGGGGTCCGGGAAAAAGACCCACAGCTCGTCCACGGACCCGGCGGGCAGCATGGTTGAGAGGACCTCCGGAGCATTGGCCTGGACCACCCGCACGTTGGTGAGGTTCTTCTGGCCGATGCGCTGCAGTGTCTGCGCCAGGCCGGGCAGGTAGACCTCCACGGCCAGGAAGTTCTTGTCCGGGTTCTGTTCTGCGGCATGCGTAATGGCTTCGCCCAGGCCGGAACCGATTTCGACGACGAGGGGAGCCTTGCGGCCAAAGGCGGCTTCGGCATCGAACACGTAGTCCGGGTCCACGGAGGTGTCCGAATGCACACGCGGAACGTCGATGACGAAGACATCCGAGAGCTCATCCCAGGCCTGCTGGCGCCGTCCCTGCAGGCGCGAGCCCCTGCGGACAAAGGACACCGGGGCCCGGAAATGCACGGCATCAGGGCTCTCGGACCCGTCGGCGGCGTCGGAAACGGGCGGGGCTGGGTCAGTAGTCATCACTGTTAATGCTAACCGTGTGCGGACACCGGGCTGTGTCTGTCCTAAGCCCCCCTAATTAGGTTACTGGCGCTGATCCGGTAAACTGGGGCAAGTTGTTGCGACTGCCGCGCCTAAAAGCCGCGTGTGTAAGCAGCGCAACCTGCGTCGATGAACGCTTTCTTTTGTCCCGCCCGTTAGTTACGGGGCGGTGGACACTGTCTGACTTTTCTTCGGCGAACCCTCTGCGCCAGATGGCATAGGGGGCCACTTACCGAAAGTTGCCTGTCTTTTCATGACTACTTTTGCTGCCCTTGGCGTACCCAAGGCACTTGTCTCCAACCTCTCCGCCCAGGGAATCGCAGAACCGTTCCCCATCCAGGTGGAAACCCTTCCCGACACCCTCAAGGGCCGGGATGTCCTGGGCCGCGGGCGTACCGGCTCCGGCAAGACCCTCGCCTTCTCCCTGCCGCTGGTCACCCGGCTGGCTGAGGCCGAAGCCGCTTACCGCCGCCGGCCGAACCGCCCGCTGGGCCTGGTGCTGGCGCCGACCCGTGAGCTGGCCACGCAGATCAACAACGTGATTGAGCCGCTCGCTGCCGAGCTGGGCCTGAACACCACCGTGATCTACGGCGGCGTTTCCCAGCAGCGCCAGGAAAAGGCGCTGGGCGCCGGCGTCGACATTGTCATCGCCTGCCCGGGGCGCCTCGAGGACCTGATGAAGCAGAAGGTCATCAGCCTGGAGTCCGTTGAAATCACCGTGCTGGACGAGGCTGACCACATGGCCGACCTCGGCTTCCTCCCGGTGGTTCAGCGCCTGCTGGACCGCACCCCGGAAAAGGGCCAGCGCATGCTCTTCTCCGCCACCCTGGACAACGGCGTGGACAAGCTGGTCCGCCGCTACCTGTCCAACCCGCTGACCCACTCCGTGGATGACCCGCAGGCTGCGGTCACCACCATGGAGCACCACGTGCTGCTGGTCCAGGACCAGACGGCCAAGAAGCTGCTGGTCAAGGAACTGGCTTCCGGCCAGGGCCGCCGCATCATGTTCATGCGCACCAAGCACCACGCCCGCAAGATGGCCAAGTTCCTCACGGACAGCGGAATTCCCGCGGTCGACCTGCACGGCAATCTCTCGCAGAATGCCCGTGACCGGAACCTGGCCGAGTTCGCCTCCGGCGACGTCCGCGTCCTCGTTGCCACCGACGTCGCCGCCCGCGGCGTCCACGTGAACGACGTCGAGCTGGTTGTCCACATCGATCCGCCCACGGAGCACAAGGCGTACCTGCACCGCTCCGGCCGCACCGCGCGTGCCGGCTCGGACGGAACCGTTGTCACGGTGACCCTGCCCGAGCAGAAGGGCGAGGTGTCCAAGCTGATGAAGGCTGCCGGCGTCGACGTCTCGATCGAGAAGGTGTCCCACAACTCCCCGTCCATTGCCAAGCTCGTCGGTGAGCGCGCAGCCGTGGTGGAGCCGCACGTCCGTGCAGCCCAGCTGGCAGCGAAGTCCCCGCAGCAGGGTGCAGGCCGCTCCACGGGAGCCAACGCCCAGCGCAAGCGCGCAGCCCGTTCCGGTTCCGGAACCCGGGCCGGCGGACGCGGCGGTGCAGGCGGCCGCGGACGCGTCTCGGCCGAGCGTACTGCTTCGGCTGACGCTCCCCGCGCCCAGCGCAGCCCCGAGGGCCGCCGCGGAGCGGCTGCCGCAGCCACCTCGCAGGGCCGCAACCGCCGTCCCGCCACCGGCCAGCGCGCCGGCGACGTGGCAGCAACCGGAACTCACCGCGCCGGCGGAACCCGTTCTGCCGCTCCGGCAGGCAGCGGCCGGCCGGCACGCGCCGCCGGTCCCCGCCGCGCAACGGCACCGGCGTCAAATGATCGCCGCGGACGCTAGCCAAAACGCATAGGAAAGACCCTGTACCCGTTTCCGGGTACAGGGTCTTTTTTCTTGGACAGGGCGCGGTCATTCCCAGTCTGCGCGCAGGGTCCCGGGCGGTGGTGCGTCGGGTCCTGCCGGAACCCAGGACGTAACCGTAAGGAATCCGGGTTCCGTGAGGTCCAGGTCTACTTCCAAAGCCTGGCGGAGGGTCCCGGAGTAGGGGGCCACCAGCAGCGTGCCCACCCGGCTCATCCCGGCCCCTGCCGTAGCACGCCAGCCGATTCCCGCTTCTGCGAACTGGCCCGGCTCGAGCACGAACGGATCCTGAACCGTATCCCTGGTCATCATTGACCCGCCATGGACCGTCGTGATGTCCATGGCCCACCCGTCAGTCCGATTGAAATCCAGGTCCGGGTAGGCATGGACAACGCAGCTCCGGCCGCCGGTCACCTCCAGCGTGAGGCGGCCGACTCGGCTGCCGAGTCCGGCGTCCCAGCCGTCAACCATCATCCGCACCTCGTGGCCGGTACACCAGTCCGGATCGGGTTCTTCAAAAGGGTGGCCGGTGAGCTCGGCCCCGTACACGGCGGCCTCCGGTGCCGGTTCAGGCACAGCTTCCGGAACAGGCTGCGGCGCAGCCTGCCAGCCGCCCTGCCGTTCGCCGGGTGGCCTGTCCGATGGCCTGTCCGCTGACGGCAAGACGGCCAGGGCAACCGCGCCGGCCAGCAGGGTTACGGCTGCCGGGAAGATAAAACTGCGTGCCCGACGGTGCCGGGTCCCGGTCCGCGGGCTGGCCGCAGGCATTCCCGCAGCGGCGCCGCGGGCAGCAACCAAAGCGGGAAGCCATCCCCAGAGCGCACCCCAATGGGCACCCGCCAGCAGGAACTGAACCAGCGCCTCGAAGAACCGGGCCGGACGCGGTGCAGGCCAGCCATCAAGCATTCCGCCTAGCCCCAGGACCAGGCCACCGGCCAGCGCAGCCAGGGCCGTGCACACCCAAACAGCCTGAAACGGGGGTATACGCGGCTGGCGCCGGGACAGGGACTGCAGCAGCATCGCCGTCAGCGCCGCCGCCAGCACACCGGCGGCCAGGGCGGACAACCATTGTTCCGGCAGCGGCGACCGGCCAGCGGGGTAGGCGCCAAAGTCCAGCTCCACCGTTCGCGGCACGGCCAGCGCTGCGAGTGCCGCGGGTACCGGAAGGTGCGCGGCTGCGGAGGACACCACCCCGGATGCCGTCCATAGGGTTCCGGTCAGGGCCGCGGCGATGAACCGGGTGCGCCGTGCCTTGGTGTCCGCTGCAGCCGAGGCCTGCTCATGGAACTCCTCGCCGGGTGGTCCGGCGCCGGTTTCGCCGTCCGCATCAATCGCCATTTGCCGAAGTGTACACGCGCCTATTTGAGGCCGAGCCCGTGCTCATTCAGTGCGGCTTCGATGATGTCCAGGGCTTTCGGGCCGACTCCGTGCAGCTGGGCCAGGTCTCCGCGCGGCACGCCGGCGAGCTGGCGCAGCGTGGTGTACCCCGCCGCTCCCAGACCGCGGGAAGCCGGTGCCCCGATCCGGGGCAGCTCGTTCAAGGATGTGCTCATGCCCAGATGCTAGGCGTCCGGGAGCACCGCGGCCCAGCCCCCGGCCCCGGGACTCAGGCTCAGTCCAGGGGATAGAAGCTGACGACGGCGCCAAATCCGCGTCCGAGCACCTGCGGCTGGTCCTCACCGCCGGCAACGGTGTCCAGCAGCTCCAGCTCCTCGGTGCGGTTCCCGCCGTCGAGCACGGCTTTGGCGGATCCCTGCAGAAGCACCAGGAACTGGTCCGGGCCAAGGGACGGCGGGTTCTTCTTGGACAGCTCCACCACCATGACCGCGGCTCCGTAGCTGTTCCGGTCAGCGAAGGTGTTCAGGACGGTGACCTCGCCCGTGGGCAGGGACGCCTGCACCGGGACGTCGCCGGGGTAGCGCAGCGGGCGGAGCCGTTCCATGGCGTGCTCTGTGCCGTCCACCGTGAGGAGCAGGAGTTCGCCTTCCACCGGAACCGTGATCCGGTCAGTATCCGGGAACTCAGTAAAGGGGCCGGATTTCTCGATGGTGGCAGCCGACAGGCGCCAGCCCGGTCCGCCCGAAGGGCCGGGTGGACCGGCTGCCAGGTCCTTGGCCCGCCCGGAATTCGAGCCCCAGGAACGGGAGGGGAGGGATGCGAACCGCATTAGGGTGCTGGTCATGCCTATTCGATCAGGGCCTGGCGGCGGCGGGCTTCAAGGACATGGCGGCGCGCTGCGTTGCTGATCAGGAAACGCCGTCCGGTCGTTTCAGCCGGGACAATCCGGACGAAGTGGTTCTTTTCCCCGGCCTGCCACGGGAAAAGTTCCAGGTCAGCGGAGTCCAGGACGTCCTCGATAGATTCGAGCTGGGAGGCCATGCCCTTCAGGACGACGCTCCACGCATAACCGAGCCTGTCATCGTAACCGTCCACTTCGAAGGCGACGGACGAATCGTCCAGGGCCGCGGAGAGCTTTGTGCCTTCGGCGGTGCGGAAGACAACGGTGCCGTGGTCAACGGCGAAGTTAATGGGGAAAATTTCGGGATGTCCCTCGACCACCACGGCCAGCCGCCCCACGGACGCTTGGCGGATGTAGTCCCAGCAGTCGCTGGATCCGAGTTCGACGGGTACCCCTGCATCATTGGTTGGCGGCATGCCCCCAGTCTAGGCATAACCGCAGCGCCGCCGGTAAGCCGCCGGCCGTGACTCCGCAGGCTAAATGGAGAACAATGGGTTCATGAAGGCAATCCTGAACGTCATCTGGCTACTGTTCGGCGGCATCTGGCTGGCTCTTGGCTACGTTGCGGCCGGGATTGTGTGCTGCCTGCTGATCGTGACGATCCCGTTTGGCATCGCGTCCTTCCGGATTGCGTCCTACGCTCTGTGGCCTTTTGGCCGCACCGTAGTGGACAACGGGCGGGGTACCGGGGTGCTTGCCACCCTGGGGAACGTCATCTGGGTGATAGTCGCCGGAATCTGGATTGCCATTGGCCATGTGCTGACGGCCATTCCCATGTTCGTCAGTATCATCGGCATTCCGCTGGGCATCGCGAACCTGAAGATGATCCCCATTTCCCTCACGCCCCTGGGCAAGCGGATTGTGTCCACCTCCGGTTCCGGACTGGTGCCTTACAGCCGCAGCGCTCCCTACGGAACGTATCCGGGACCGTCCTACCGCTAGCCTGCCAGGCCCTGCAGGAAAGCGGCCGCCACGGCGGCGGAGTCTTCGCCGCTGCCCTGGACGAACACTGCTACGGCGAGGTCGCCCTGGACCGCCGTTACCCAGGCATGCCCGGCCTTTTCCCCGCCCGTCCCGGCTGTGCCTGCTGCTGCCAGGACCGGGCCCCCGGACACGGACTGGAACGGGTCCAGTGCGCCGGAGGAACTGCCGTCGGCCATACTGGAACGCAGTGTTTCGGCTTCCGCCCTGGTGAGTTCCTGCGCGGTGTCCGAATCCCCGGAAGGCGGGTCCTGATCCGTTCCGCCGGCGTCTTCCGGATTAAGTACCAGCACCGGTGAAACCCGTTCGCCCCTGGCTGCGGATGCCGCGGCCACCGCAGCGGCCAAGGGGGAAGCCACTACCTCGCCCGGACCGCTGACAGAGGCTGCCTGCCGGGTTTCATCGGAACCATCCGGCACGGACCCATAGAACGCCTGTGTCCCCAGCGGGGCAGCAACCCCCAGGCCGAGGGCTTGGGCGGCTGCACTGATGTCGGCGTTCCCGGGTGTTTCGGCGGACCCGGCGGGTATTCCGGCACGGAGCCGGGCCAGCGCGGTTACGGGCTGGAACCCGGTGCCCAGTGAATACTCTCCCAGCAGCGCGGCCTGCGTGCCCGGCGTTCCGGGACCGTTCGCGACAGCCAGGACGTTGCCGGTGGACGGCTGTACGGCCACCAGCGCGGCACCTGGCGAATCTGCCACCGCGGCATCGGCCTGGGCCTGGACGGGCAGGTCCAAAGTGGTCTGCAGGGCAGCGCCGGGCTCAGCAGGTGCTTCGAAGAGCGGCTCGGAAGGCGCGTTGTCCTGGCCCACGATCCGTACGCTCACCGCGTCGGAGCCGCGGAGCTGTGAATCGTATTGCTGCTGGAGTCCGGAAAGTCCGGTCAGGTCACCGGGTGCCATCGGTCCGGCGCCGGCCATGTCTGCGGTTGCCGGTCCTACCGTCCCCAGCAGGCCCGCGGCGAACGACGGGCTGGGGCCCAGCACCTGCCTTTCCGGCAGGGCGGCTGCACCCGGGACAGTGGCGATGTCCGACTCGAAGGCCGGCGGCACTTTGTCCTGGCGGACCGTTACTGCGTCGACGAAGGCATCCGGTCCGGCGGCCTGGACCTTGGCGGCGAAGGCGTCGGTGTCCAGGCCCAGATAGAGCGAGAGATAGAAGACCGACTCTGCATATTCCCGCGGGTTCAGCACGGACTTATCCAGTCCAACCCGCCACACCGGCCAGTGCCTCATCAGCACAGACCCGCCGGAACCGAGTATGTCTGCCCGCGGAGGTGAGCTGGCCTTGCGGACCAGCCGCTGCCCGGGAAGGAGATCCGGATGAACCGTAGTGGACCGGAAACGGGTTTGCCAGTCACTGTCACGGGTCCGTTCCAGGGTCACTGTGGTCTCGTAGCTGTAGTCCTCCGGCGACGCATTGACGTCCCACACGTACTTCAGGGTGGCAACCGCTTCGCTGCCGGAGATCTCTTCGATTTTGGAGACAGTGACTGAGGGCTCCAGATTCATGCCGGAGACTTCGTAGGCGAGCATGCCGTTCACTGCCTCGACGGTGGAACCGGCAAACTCGTTTCCGGAGACGTCCAGGCGGGAGAGCCCTTCGGCCAGTGAGGCGACGGACTCCTCCGGTCCCGGGCGTTCTTCAGGAGAGCATCCCGCCAGCGGGAGGCCAAGGATCGTGACGGAAAGGATGGCTGCTGCCAGGCGGTTCTTCCCCATCCCGGAAGGCTAGCTGCGCACCGGGCAAAAGGGCACAGGGATGCCCCGAAGTCGGGTGTCCGGTGGGCCTATTGGCCGCTTCCGGCCAGCCCGTCCAGGAATGCCTTCATCACCGGGCCGCCGGAGGTGGAACCGAGTTCTCCTTCTTCGATGAAGAGCGCGACGGCGAGGTCGCCCTGCAGCGCAACCACCCAGGCGTGGGTGCGCGGCGGAACGTCGCTGCCGAACTCGGCAGTGCCGGTCTTGGCGATGACGGGTTCTCCAGGCACGGAGCCCAGAAGCTGCACACCGCCGTCGGTCACTACCGCGCGCATCATTTCGCGCAGGGCAGCGGCTTCATCCGCTGACAGCGGCGTTCCTGCCCCGGCGGCGGCCGGGCCGGAAGCTGACGCTGAGGGGGAAGCGGACGCCGATGGTGACGCCGGTGCCGTACCGTCCGGTTGTTCTACGAGCGTGGGAGAGACCAGCCCGCCGTTGCCGATGGAGGCCGCGGCGACAGCCAGCGCGAACGGGGAGACGAGTACCTGGCCCTGTCCGATCATTGAGGCGGCGTGTGCGGTGCCTTCGGCCGTCTCGGGAACTGCCCCGAAATAGGCGCCCGTGCCGATCGGTGCTTCCACCCCGATGCCCAGGCTCAGTGCGGCGTCGGCGAGGGCGGACTGGGAGATGTCGCCGCGGGCGTTGATGAACGCCGTGTTGCAGGACTGGGCGAAGGCCTGGATCAAGGGAATGTCGCCGAGGAACTGGGCGGGGTAGGTGCTGGCGTTGTTGAAGCTACGCCCGTCAACGTTCAGTTCCGCCGGGCAGGAGACGGTACTTTGTGCCGTGGTTCCGGAGCGGAGCATGGCCAGGGTAGTGGCCAGCTTGAAGGTTGAGCCGGGTGCGTACTGTCCCAGCAGGGCCGTCTGCTGTCCCTGGCTGCCCGGTCCGTTGGCCACGGCCAGGACATTGCCGGTGGACGGCTGGATGGCAACCAGGGCAGAAGCGGAGGGTTCGTCCTCCAGCACTGATTCAGCCAGCGTCTGCATGCCGGCGTCCAGCGTGGTGCGCAGTTCGCCCCGTTCTCCGGGCTCTTCGAAGAGGACGGGAGAGCGGGTACCGTCGGCAGCGACGGTTCGGACGCTCACAAAGTCAGCGCCCCGCAGGACTTCGTCATATTCGCGCTGCAGTCCGGAGAGGCCAGTGATGTCGCCGGGGGAGAGCCTCCCGTCGGACTTTTCGATCAGTTCCGCCGTCGCCTCCCCGGCAGAGCCGAGCAGCGCCCGTGCGAAAGTGCGGGTTGGTGCAAGCGAAAGGGTGGAGGACAGCGCGGCAGCTCCGGTGAATGCCGAGATTTCCTTCTGGAACACCGGTGGCGGACTCACGGCGTCTTGCCTGAGAGTGATCGCTTCCACGAAAGCCTCAGGGCCGGCCGCTTTCACCTGCTCGGCGAAGGGAGCGGGGTCAATCTCCAGGAAGGTGGCCAGGGCCGAGGCGGAGGCTTCCAGCTGTTCTTCCTCGAGGCGGGTCTTGTCGATGCCGACCCGCCACACGGGCCGGTCAGTGACCAGCACCTGGCCTCCGGCGCCGAGGATGTCCCCGCGCTGTGGGGCCCCGGTTTCGAGCAGGAGGGAGTCCTCCGGAGCCAAATCCGGATGGACTGCCTCCGAGGTGAGGCGGACCTGCCACTCTTCGTCTTCGCCGCGCTGCAGCGCGACGGTCGTGTCATAGCTGTAGTCGTTTTCCGACTTGTTGACGTCCCACACGTAGTTCAGGGTGGCCACGGCCTCGCCGTCGCCGGTTTCCTCCACGGACGCCACGCTGACGGACGGTTTCAGGGGCGCCATGCCGGAGGTCCAGTCCGCCAGCCGGGAGTTCGCCTCCTCGGGGGTGGAATCAAGGAAAGCGCTGTTGGAAACGTCGAGTTCAGCCAGACCGTCCGCGAGAGCCTGGGCTGCTTCCTCCGGCGTTGGGCCCTCCGCTGAGCAGGCGCTCAGCGAGAGTCCCAGGACAGCAACGGACAGTACGGACGCGAGCCAGCGGTGTTTCCCCATGCGCTCAGCGTACCGGCGCGGATCTGGAAAACTGGCACGTGAAGCGGATCCGGGGCGCCGGGCGGCGCCCCGGATCCGCTTCCCCACTTTGTCCAGCAGACCCCCGCGGGCGGGGAACTATGCGGCGGCGGTCTCCGCGGCGGCGGCCGCGCCTGCTCCGCCGGTGCGGTCCTGCCGCACCAGTTCAGCGCAGCGCTCGCCGATCATCATGGTGGTGATGTTCGGGTTCACCGTGGTCAGCTCCGGCATGACCGAGGCATCGGCGACGCGCAGGCCGGTGACGCCCTTGACCCGCAGCTGCGGATCCAGCGGCGACATGGCGTCGTCGGCAGATCCCATCCGCACCGTACCGGCCGGGTGGTACACCGTGTTGTGCGTCTTCCTGATGTACTCCGTGATCTCTTCATCCGTCTGCACGTCCGGGCCCGGATACAGCTCGCGGCCTGCCCACTCGGCCATCGCCGGGGAGGCGACGATTTCACGGGCCTTCTTGATGCCGTAGACCATGACCCGCATGTCGTGCGGATCGGTGAAGTACCGCGGGTCAACCATGGGCTTGTCACGGAAGTCGCGGCTGCGCAGCCGCACGGTGCCGCGTGAGCGGGCATGGGTGACGTTCGGGGTCAGGCAGAAGCCGTTCTCCGTGGTGGGGTAGCCCTGGCGCAGCGTATGCATGTCGAAAGGGACGGACCCGTAGTGGAACATCAGGTCCGGGCGGTCAAGGCCCTCTTCCGTCGGGGTGAAGATGCCGATTTCCCACCACTGCGTGGAGGTTTCGGGCATCGGCTTCTTCGCCTCCCACTGGATGACGCCCTCCGGGTGGTCCTGCAGGTTCTCGCCCACGCCGGGGGAGTCCACCCGGACGTGGATGCCGTGCTGCTGCAGGTGCGCGGCCGGACCGATGCCGGAGAGCATCAGCAGCTTGGGGGAGTCGATCGCCCCAGCGGAGAGGATCACCTCGGTGCGTGCCGTGAGCGAGTGGGTACGGGCGAACTGCCCGTCCACCACGTCGACGCCGGTGCAGCGGTTGTTCTCATCGAACGTCAGTTCCCGGGCCCGCAGGTCGGTCAGCAGGGTGAAGTTGGGCCGGTCCATGATCGGGTGGATGTAGGAGACCGACGACGAGGAGCGGGTGCCGTCCGCGCGGCGGTTGATCTGGAAGAAGTTGGCGCCGTTGATGACGGTTTCTCCGGTGTTGAACTTCACCCGCGGGATGCCGGCCTGTTCGCAGGCGTCCAGCAGCGCCACGCCGCAGGGGTCGTTCGCCGGAATGTTCATGAGGTGAACCGGGCCGCTGTCGCCGTGGTGCGGCGCGTCCGGCCCGGCGTCCTCGTTCTTTTCCAGCTGTTTGTAGAGCCGGAACGCCATCTCCGAGTTCCACCCCTCGGCACCGAAGCGGGATTCCCATTCGTCAATGTCTTCCCGCGGAGCCCAGAAAGCGATGCAGGAGTTGTGGCTGGAGCAGCCGCCCATCACCTTGGCCCGGGCCTGGCGCATAAAGGAGTTGCCGTTCTCCTGCGGCTCGATCTGGTAGTCCCAGTCGTAGCCGGATTCAAGCAGTTCCATCCAGCGGTCCAGCTGCAGGATCTCTTCCAGCCCGCGGTCATCCGGGCCGGCCTCGACCAGGGCTACTTCAATTGACGGGTCCTCGCTGAGCCGGGACGCTACGGCCGCTCCGGCGGAGCCGCCGCCAATGACGATGTAGTCGAACTCGCGCTTGTGCAGATCAGTCATGGAACTTAGTTGACCTTTCCGTGGTCGGTGAACCAGCCGGTCACCTGGGGATTGATGTTCTGGTAAATGTGCTTGGCTTCCTGGTACTCGCCGAGTCCGGTGGGCCCGAGTTCCCGGCCCACGCCGGAGATCCCGAAGCCGCCCCATTCGGCCTGCGGCAGGTAGGGGTGGAAGTCGTTGATCCAGACGGTGCCGTGGCGCAGGCGCCGGGCCACGCGCTGGGTCTTGCCCGCGTCGGCGGACCAGACGGCTCCGGCCAGGCCGTAGGCGGTGTCATTGGCCAGGGCAACGGCCTCGTCTTCGCCGTTGAAGGTCTCAACGGTGACTACCGGGCCGAAGGCCTCCTCCAGGAGGGCGGAGCTGCCGCGCTGGACGTTGTCCAGGACGGTGGGGGCGTAGTAGAAACCCTTTTCCAGCTCTCCGGTGCCCCAGGTGCCGCCGCAGCGCACGCGGGCGCCTTCCGCCACGGCGTTCTTCACGTAGGTCGTCACCTTGTCCCGGTGAGCGGCAGAGATCAGCGGTCCGGTCTCGGTGTTTTCGTCGAACGGGCCGCCCATGCGGATCTGTTCGGCGCGGCGGACCAGCTCGGCCACGAAGCGTTCAGCGATCGGCTCTTCGACGATCAGGCGGGCACCTGCGGAGCAGACCTGGCCGGAGTGGACGAAGGCTGCGTTCAGGGCGTTGTCCAGGGCGGCGTCGAAGTCGGCATCCGCGAAGACGACGTTGGGGTTCTTGCCGCCCAGCTCAAGGGCGACCTTCTTGACCGTACCGGCAGCCGCGGCCGCGATGGTCTTGCCCGTGGCGACCCCGCCGGTGAAGGAAACCAGGTCGACGTCGGGCGATTCGGCCAGCGGGGCTCCGGCCACGGCACCGGCACCGAGCACCAGGTTGGCCGTGCCGCGGGGCAGGCCCAGGTCCTCGAGGACCTTCATCATCAGGATGGAAGTGGACGGCGTCAGCTCCGACGGCTTGAGCACAAAGGTGCAGCCCGCCGCCAGCGCCGGAGCGATCTTCCAGGCGGCCTGCAGCAGGGGATAGTTCCAGGGCGCGATCAGCCCGCACACACCAACGGGCTCGTACTCGATGCGGGAGACGACGTCGGGGTTTCCAGCGTCCACGATCCGGCCGGCGTTCTGGCCGGCGATTTTCCCGAAGTAGGTAAAGCAGGCAGCGATGTCGTCCATGTCGATCTCGCTTTCGGACAGCCGCTTGCCGGTGTCCAGGGTCTCGGCGCGGGCGAACTCGGCCTTGCGGGCCTTCAGCTCGGCTGCGACCCGCAGCAGGAAGTCGCCGCGCTCGGGTGCCGGAACGGCTGCCCACTCGCCGCGGTCAAACGCAGAGCGGGCAGAGGCAATAGCCTTCTCAGTGTCCTGCGAGGTGGCTTCGGAAACGACGGCGACCAGTTCGCCGTCGGCGGGATTGCGGATTTCCCTGGTGCCGCCGTCGGATGCGGGAACCCACGCCCCGTCGATGAAAAGTGTTGCCGGTGTACTCATCGTTTCTCCTCCCCGCCGACAAAGTCGGCGTCCCAGTTGTCTTTCACAACCGGGTCTTCGGTGATTGCGGTGTTTCCGGGCATCTCCCGGTTCAGGTGCAGGAATTCAAGGTGGCGTTCGTAGTGGTCCAGGACATCGGTGATCAGCTGGTCCTTGGTGTAGCCCATGACGTCGTAGCCGTGGCTGCCCTCGAGCGAGAACACCTCCATGCGGAAGTACTTCGTCTCGGCGGAAGCGCTGCGCAGCGCGTAGGACGGGGTCTCGTATTCAACCGGGTAGACCTGGTATTTGAACGGGCGTTCGTCGCCGAGTCCAACGGTCAGGTCTGCGGAGAGGATGCCGCTGCCGGCCTCCGACTGGGAGAGTGAGACTTCGGCACCCTTGGCCTCGAGCTCGTCATGTACCTCGGCCAGTGCCGGGCAGGCGACGGTTTCAACGAAACGTGCTGCCTGCCGGCGTCCGGGATAGGACATCGCGCGGGTCAGGCGCTGGCGCCAGGTGCGTCCGCCGCGCGGATCCGGGCTGCGTCCGGCGATCATGCTCGGCAGGGAGGCACGGAAACTGGCGGCCAGGGAGTTCTCCACTCTCAGTGCCTTGTAGACCCCGAGCATGATGAACAGCAGCAGGATGGACAGCGGCAGGCCCATGATGATGGTGGCGTTCTGCAGCGTGGTTACACCGCCCACCATCAGCATGGCGAGGGTAAGCAGGCCAGTGATCACGGCCCAGAAAACGCGCATCCACTTGGGAGCGTCCGAATCGGCGTCCTTGAGGTGCGAGGTGAAGTTGGCCATCACCAGGGCGCCGGAGTCTGCGGAAGTTACGTAGAACAGCAGGCCGGTGAACGTGGCGATCGCGGCGGTGGCGGGCAGCCAGGGGAACTGCTCCAGCAGTCCGTAGAAGGCCCGCTCAGGCTGGTTCATGGCTACCTCGCCGAAGGCTGCGTTGCCGCCCATGACCAGGTCCAGGGCGCTGTTGCCGAAGATGGAGATCCACAGCAGGATGAACGCGAAGGGCACGATCATGACGCCGAGCACGAACTGGCGGATGGTGCGGCCGCGGGAGATGCGGGCCAGGAACAGTCCGACGAACGGTGCCCAGGCGATCCACCAGGCCCAGAAGAACAGGGTCCAGCCGGAGAGCCATTCATCCGGCCGGTCGTAGGCCATGGTGTCCAGGGTCATCCCCGGGAAGCGGCTAAGCACGTCGCCGATGTTCTGCACGATCCCGTCCAGCAGGAAGCTCGTCTTGCCGGCAATGAGGATAAAGACCATCAGGCCCAGAGCCAGGATGACGTTGAGTTCGGAGAGGCGGCGGATACCCTTTTCAACGCCGGAGACCACGGAGACGATAGCCATGATCACGGAGAGGGCGATCAGTGCGATCTGCACGGTGAGGTTTTCAGGGAGGCCGAACATAAAGCTCAGGCCGTAGTTCAGCTGTACGACGCCGATGCCCAGTGAGGTGGCGATGCCGAAGATGGTGCCCAGCAGGGCAGCGATGTCCACGCCGTGCCCCAGCGGGCCGTCGATCTTCTTCCCGAAGATGGGATAGAGCGCGGAGCGGATGCTTAGCGGCAGGTTGTGCCGGTAGGCAAAGTAGCCCAGGGCCAGGCCCATCAGTGCGTAGAGTGCCCAGCCGGTGATGCCGTAATGGAAGAGAGTCCACACCAGTGCCTGGCGTGCGGCTTCCGCGGTAGAGCCGTCACCGGTCGGAGGGGCAAGGTACTGGGTGACCGGTTCGGAGACCGAGAAGAACATCAGGTCGATTCCGATGCCCGCCGCGAAGAGCATGGCACCCCAGGTAAACAGGCCGAACTGCGGCTTGGAGTGGTCGGGTCCGAGCTTGGTCTTGCCGATCCCCGAGAGTGCCAGGACCAGGACGAAAACCACCACCATGGTCACCACCAGGAAGTAGTACCAGCCCATGTTGGTGGAGACCCAGCCAACCATGGTTCCGATGACTTCCTCGGCGGATTCGGTGGAGATCATGGCCCACAGCGCAATGGCCGTGATTCCTACCGCTGAGCCGGTAAAGACCACCTTGTTAGTCCTGGTTTTCTCCACGGCCGCGGGCGGCGCTTCGGATTCTGCAGTCTTGGTCATGACGTCCTTCAAGGCTGTTTGAATAAAAAGTAAGGTCCCTTAGTCGTGACTTTTACCCTAGCAAGTGCCCTCGTGGGAGGCTGATTTGTGTGACCTGGGCCAAATTTTCCGGTCCGGGGCCGGGGTGCGCGTCCCGGCTTCCGGAAGGACCAACCCGGCCGTCGGGCCTGTCCTGTGCGGGCGGTGTCCTGCTAACCTCCAAGAAGGTGCGGCAGAAGTGGTGCGCATCACATTTACCGGTTCCGGAGACCTCCGGCCGGACCGCTGGATCGATCCGGAAGCCTCCTTTGGGACCGTGATAACGGCAAGCTGAAGGAGCGGGAATGTCCGAATTGGACGTGTTGCTATCCGAAACCGAGCGGTCTTTTGGCCTTCGCCAAATCCAGGCGGGACACGCGCGGATGCTGGTGATAGGACGCGACCTGCATCAGCCCATCGGGGAAGTTTGGAACGCACTTTCTGATCCGGTGCGGGTTGGCGCCTACTTTGCGGAACTCCGGGGGGAGCTCCGCCGCGGCGGAGAGTATGAACTGGACGGGTTTTCCACCGGGACCATCCTGCGGTGCGATGCCCCGCGCATGCTCACGGTGTCCTGGCTGCCGCCGCACGGCAATCCGGGAGAGCTGGAGATCCATCTGGCAGACGTTGACGGTTCCACGCGCGTGGAACTGCTTTATGCCTCGGTGCGGAAGAAGTTCGCGGTCATCGATCCCGAGGTTGCGGCCTGGGCGGCCGGGCCGGGCTGGGAGTTCTTCCTGGACCGGCTGGAAGCCCACCTGCAGGGGAGGGAAACCGCGGCACCGGTGGCCAGCTGGGTGCAGATGGAAGAGGCGGAGCAGGATCTCTACCAGGCGCGGAATACTGAGTGGGAGCGTGTCCGGGAGGAGTTCGAGCGCCAGCACGCGCCGCTGCCGGCACCTGAGTAACTGCAGGTCAGAGCCGGGTTGGTGGCCGTGGAAAACTTTACAGCAGGGGTTGAGTGAAGTACACTCAAGTTAGTTGAGTACGGTTGGATGAAGCGGGCGGCCAGGGTTTCCGGGCAGGGGTTTCGGAGCCTGGGCCGCGCAGCCCGTTCCAGCGGGATGCAGCCCAGTCCGCCGGGAGCTTGAACGGTTTATCTGAGCCTGAGAAGGAGCCCGCCGTGGAGACCAAATTCACCAACAAGAGCCAGGAAGCGCTTCAGGCTGCGGCCATGAACGCAACCACCGCCGGCAATCCCCAAATCGAACCGGCGCACCTGCTTAAGGCGCTTATGGACCAGCGCCAGGGCGTTGCAGTCGCGCTGCTGAAAGCGGCCGGAGCGAATCCCGACGCTGTCAGCGTTGCAGCCAGCAACGCCATCCACGACCTTCCCTCCAGCTCCGGCTCCTCCGTCCAGCAGCCGCAGTTTTCCCGGCCGCTGCTGCAGGTAATCAATACTGCTCAGCAGGAGGCCGCGCAGCTGGGGGACGCCTATGTATCCACGGAGCACCTGCTGCTGGCGCTTTCGGTGGACAACGGTCCCGCCGGCAAGGCCCTGCGGGACAACAACGCAGGCCACGATGTCCTGGCCAGTGCCCTTCCCAGCGTGCGAGGAGACCGCAAAGTGACCAATGCCGATCCGGAAAACACCCTTCAGGCGCTGGAGAAGTTCAGCACCGACCTCACCGAGATGGCACGTGCCGGAAAGCTTGATCCGGTAATCGGCCGCGACTCGGAAATCCGCCGCGTTATCCAGGTCCTGAGCCGGCGCACCAAGAACAACCCCGTCCTCATCGGTGAACCCGGCGTGGGCAAGACCGCTGTGGTGGAAGGCCTCGCCCAGCGGATAGTTGCCGGTGACGTCCCGGAGAGCCTGAGCGGCAAGACCCTGCTCTCCCTGGACCTTGGCTCCATGGTGGCCGGGGCAAAGTACCGCGGCGAATTCGAGGAGCGGTTCAAGGCTGTCCTTGAGGAGATTTCAAACTCCGAGGGCCAGATCGTCACGTTCATTGATGAACTCCACACCGTCGTCGGCGCCGGTGCCGCGGAGGGATCCATGGACGCCGGGAACATGCTCAAGCCGATGCTGGCCCGCGGCGAACTGCGGCTGATCGGCGCCACCACCCTGAACGAGTACCGGGAGAACATCGAGAAGGACGCCGCTCTTGAGCGCCGCTTCCAGCAGGTATTCGTCGGCGAGCCCAGCGTCCCGGACACCATCGGGATCCTGCGCGGCCTGAAGGAGCGCTACGAGGCGCACCACAAGGTTGCCATCGCCGACTCCGCCCTCGTTGCCGCGGCCACCCTTTCCAACCGCTACATCACCGGCCGCCAGCTGCCGGACAAGGCGATCGACCTCGTTGACGAGGCAGCGTCCCGCCTGCGCATGGAGATTGACTCCGCCCCGGAGGAAATCGACGAGCTGCGCCGCGCCGTCGACCGGCTCACCATGGAGGAGCTGGCCATCAGCGGCGAAACGGATGAAGCTTCACTTGAACGGCTGGAAGTCCTGCGGGAGGACATGGCGAATAAGAAGGAGCAGCTCGCCGCCCTCAACGCCCGCTGGGAGGCTGAGAAGGCCGGCCTGAACCGGGTAGGCGACATCAAGGCGCGCATCGACGAACTGCGTTCCCTCGCGGAAAAGGCACAGCGCGACGGCGACCTGACGGAAGCCTCGCGCATCCTCTACGGCGAGATCCCCGCGATGCAGAAGGAACTCGACGCCGCGCAGGAAGCGGAAGAGGACAAATACGGCGACGGCGCACGGGAACTGATGGTCTCCGAAGAGGTCACGGCGGACGACATCGCCGAGGTGGTCTCGTCCTGGACAGGTATTCCGGCCGGCCGCATGCTGCAGGGCGAATCCCAGAAGCTGCTGGACATGGAATCCGTCATTGGCTCCCGGCTGATCGGCCAGACGAAGGCTGTCCAGGCGGTCTCGGACGCCGTACGCAGGTCCCGCGCCGGGGTTGCCGACCCGGACCGCCCCACCGGTTCCTTCCTCTTCCTCGGCCCTACCGGCGTCGGAAAGACCGAGCTGGCCAAGGCGCTCGCAGAGTTCATCTTTGACGATGAGCGTGCCATGGTCCGGCTGGACATGAGTGAGTACGCCGAAAAGCACACGGTCTCGCGCCTGGTCGGTGCCCCTCCGGGGTACGTCGGCTACGAAGAAGGCGGCCAGCTCACGGAAGCCGTCCGGCGGCGTCCGTACTCGGTGATCCTGCTCGATGAGGTGGAGAAGGCGCACCCGGACGTTTTCGACATCCTGCTCCAGGTGCTCGACGACGGCCGGCTCACCGACGGACAGGGCCGCACCGTGGACTTCCGCAACGTCATTCTGATCCTCACGTCCAACCTCGGTTCCCAGTTCCTGGTGGATCCCGGCCTGACGGAGGAGCAGAAGCGTGAGTCGGTCATGTCCATGGTGAATGCCAACTTCAAACCGGAGTTCCTGAACCGCCTGGACGACGTCATCCTCTTCGATCCGCTGAACCTTGAGGAACTGTCCGAGATTGTGGACCTGCAGGTCAAGGCGCTGGCTGCGCGGCTTCGCGACCGCCGCCTTACCCTGGACGTCACGGACGCCGCCCGCGAGTGGCTGGCGCTGACCGGCTACGACCCGGCATACGGCGCCCGTCCGCTGCGCCGCCTGGTCCAGCGCGAAATCGGGGACAAGCTGGCCAAGGGAATCCTGGCCGGCCGGATTTCGGACGGGGATACCGTGCTGGTGGACCGCCCGGAGGCCGTGGGAGATGAACTGGCAGAACCGGGGCTGACCGTGCAGGCAGCAGCGCCTGTGGGCTAGGTCTGTCCGAGGCGTAAGGCAGCAAAAAGGGAGGACCGCTAACGGCGGTCCTCCCTTTTTGCTGTCAGAACTTACGGCTGGACGATCAGGGATTCGGTCAGTTCTTCGCTTGGTGCCACCACGAAGCAGTCCACCCGGCGGTCACCGGCGTCCCAGGAGCTCTGCGTGGGAACCGCGCGGTTGAGTTCCAGGTCGGTGTATTTCGAGGCTGCGTCGGTGTAGATGACGGAGGAACACACCTCCTCTGCCTTCGCGGCCAGGGCATCGGTTCCGGGGAAGGTATCCGAATCGGCGTAGGACGACGTCGCGACCAGCTGCGCGTTGTGTGCAGTTTCGCAGGTCACCACCGTGACTTCAGCGTTCACGCTCTGGAAATCCTGCAGGCACGCGCCGGCTTCCAGATCCACGGGAGCCACGGAGTCTTCCAGGACTCCCGCTTCGCGGTTGCTGTCAGCGATGACTGTGGCGAGCCAGATGCCCAGCAGCACCACAATGAGGATCGAGCCCAGCAGCACCAGCGTGCGCGTGGTCTTTCCCGGACCCTTGCTCCTGGCTGCAGCTTCCTCGGCTTCCCGGGTCCGCCGAGCCCGGCGGGAGTCCGCAGGAAGGGCGCTTGAACCCGACGGATTCACCGTGTGCACCAGGCCCGTGTCGTCGGGATCCTTCTTGGTCAGCGTCAGGGACTCGAACGAGTCGGTAACCGGAGCACCGACGTCGGAGCTGCCGCCCTTCACGGTCGAGGTGCGGATCGCCGGTGCCGCGGCGGTTTTGGTGCCGGAGCCCTCCGCGTCCTTTGGCGTATTCCCGCCCGCGGCTGGTTCCTCCCTAGGCGTGGAGGCGCCGTCTGCAGGCTTGGGATCACGGGCAGTCTCTTCGGGGGTCTCGTCCGGTGCCGCATCCTCGCCGGTCTCCTCGGATCCGCCTGATTCCGGGTCCTTCCCGGACGCGTCGTCGTCGCCGCTGTCCGTGGCCATGGCATCCGTGTCCGCAGCGGCGTCACTGTCATCCGCGCTGTCGACTGCCTCGTCCAGGTCACCGGAACCGCTGGTCACGCCGCCCGGTGTTTCGCCACTTTCGTCTTCTGCGGAGGCTTCTTCCGGGGCCGGTCCCGGTTCCGGCCCCGGTTCTGGGGGCTGGTCTGCCGGCTTGTCGTCGGCGGCTGGTTCGAGTTCGGTGAGACCTTCTCCGGGTTCGACGGCGACTTCCGTGCCTTCGGGGGCCGGTTCGGAGATGCCTGCCTGCTTGCCTGCTTCTGCGGCCTGCTCGGAGACGGCCCGGACTTCTGCGGCAGTTTCGGGCAGGGAAGCAGCTTCTGCCGCGTCCGAGCTGATCGACGGGGTCTCAAGGGAAGGCTCTTCAAGATGCACGTCTTCTGCGGGAACCACGCTGGGCTCGGCAGGGGCAGCGTCCTGGGCCTCGGCGTCGAAGGCACCGTCCCAAAGCTCGGCGTCCCGGGTTCCGCCGGCGGACAGCCAGGCGGGGGAATCTGTGTGCGCCGAGAGGTCCGGAAGGGCGGAAATCTTCGGCGACGAGCCGGATTCCGGATGGGCCTGCTTGTCCGCCTGATCCGGGGCGGGAGCAGCCGTGCTGCTGTCCGCGGCGCCGGCATTGCCGTTCTCGCCGGCGGGGGCAGCGTTCCCGGGATTCTCCGGCGTGGAAGGTTTCGGCGTCGGTTCATCCGCGGGGCCGGCATTCTGCTTGGCGCCGGGGCCGGGGCGAAGCGCAGGGCGCTTGGCTCCACCCTTGGATCCAAGTAGTCCCTTCGAGACGGTGCCCTGTTTTGCTGCGGCGGGCCGCTTGGCTCCGGTCAGCTTGCGGCCTGACTTGCCGGGCTTCGCAGGCTTCACGGGCTTTGAACCGGCGGGCCGGTCGGCTGGGTCAGCGGGACCGGGGCGCCCGTTGGAGGCGGACGGCTGGGGCTTGATAACTGGAATGCTCCTTGTGGCGGGGTTGTTCCGGACCGGAGGTGCGGTTTTGGGAGCCGGTGGCTTGGCACCGGATCCCTTGGGGGCAGCGGTGCTCCCGTTCGGGGCAGGGGGACGCGGGGACTGTCCGCGCAGGGTTTTTCCCTGCTGCGGTGTCCTCTTCTGATCGCTCATGGTGAACGCCGGTCCTCCCTGTCCATGGCCGCAAAGGTGTCCCGCGGCATCTGTTCCTCCCTGACTTTAGCGAATTTGCAGGTCGCGGCGCAGTACGCGGCGGGAGGGGAGAGAGACTAAACTGGGAAGTTGAGTGCGCCTGCGGGTCCTGAGGGGCACAACCCAGCGGGAAAACATGTAACCTGTAGTTACGACAAATTGACCAAATATTCCGGGGCCTCGCTCTCCTGCCCGAGCGACCACCTCCGGATCGACGCAAAAAGGGGGTCACGCCATGGGGCGCGGCCGTCAAAAGGCAAAAGCAACCAAGCAGGCACGCGAGATGAAGTACTTCACTCCTGCCACGGATTACTCGGCCCTGCAGCGCGAGCTGTCAGGACCCTCGAGCCGTCCGTCGAGTCGATATCCCGAGGAACCGGCGGAGCCGGATTACTCGGCGTACGAGGATAAGTACGCAGATCAATTTGGCGATGAAGACGACGATGATGAGGGCTCCCGCCGCATCGGTTAGATGCCGGCAGCCTGTCATTCTTCGGCAAGCTAATTGCCCTCCTTCAGCGGATCACCATCATGGTGGATCCGCTGAAGGGCGTTAAGGGGCGGAAAACTCCGACTGTACGGGCCGGCTGTCCGTTCATCGAGATGACAGAAACTGCCCGTATCAAGGCTGATACGGGCAGTTTCTGTCATCTCAATGAAGTGCGGGCGGCTCCCCTCGGAAACCTAGGCGTAGCTGCCCACCAGGCGCACGGCCCCGCCGTCGACGCCCTTGGCGCCCTGCACGTAGTTGGGGTCGCCGGCTTCGGAATCCGTGGCAGCGCCGACGGTTCCCATCGTCCAGGCCGGAACACCGCGTTCAGCCAGGCGGGCCAGCGCAGCGTCAGCGCCGGCGGCGTCAACAATGGCCACCATTCCGACGCCGAGGTTCAAGGTGCGCTCCAGGTCAGGCAGCGGCACATTGCCGAGCTCGCTGACCAGCTTGAAGACCGGCGGAAGCTCCCAGGTGGAACGGTCCACAGTGGCTTCCAGGCCCTTGGGCAGGACGCGGGCGAGGTTGGCAGCCAGGCCGCCTCCAGTGACGTGGCTGAAACCGTGCACGCCGGCAGCGGCGTAGCGTGCCAGATCCAGGCAATCGGCGGCGTAGACGCGGGTCGGCTCCAGGAGTTCTTCACCGAGGGTGCGGCCCAGTTCGGGAATCTGGCGTTCAAGCTGCCAGCCGGCGTGGTTGATCACGCGGCGCACCAGCGAGTAGCCGTTGGAGTGGATGCCGGAGGACGCCATGCCAATGACGACGTCGCCCTCCCGCACGCGCTCGGGACCCAGCAGGTCCGCTGCTTCCACGACACCGGTGGCGGCACCGGCGACGTCGTACTCATCTACGCCCAGCAGCCCCGGGTGCTCGGCGGTTTCGCCGCCTACCAGGGCGGTACCGGCAACCTCGCAGGCGGCAGCGATGCCGCGGACAATATCCGCGATGCGCTCCGGGACGACCTTGCCGCAGGCGATGTAGTCGGTCATGAACAGGGGCTCCGCGCCGACAACGACGATGTCATCCACAACCATTCCCACCAGGTCGAACCCGATGGTGTGGTGGATGTCCAGTGCCTGGGCGATGGCGACCTTGGTTCCGACGCCGTCGGTGGAGGTGGCCAGCAGCGGCTTCTTGTAGGTCAGCAGCCGGGAGACGTCATACAGGCCGGCGAATCCGCCAACCCCGCCAAGAACTGAATCATTGTGGGTGGCCTTGACCGCCGCCTTCATCAGTTCGACAGCCCGGTCACCGGCCTCGACGTCCACACCTGCGGAGGCGTAGGTGATGGCGTTTTCGCTCGCGCTCATACTGATTCTTTCTTGTCTGAGGGGGTCAGGAGGGTCTCGAATTCACTGTCCGGACCCGGGTCGCATCCGTTGGAACCGTCCGCGTCCGTCGGCGGTTCCAGCAGGTTCTTGCCTAGCCGGTCGGCCGGGGGCAGCTCGATCGGGTACTGGCCGGTGAAGCACGCTGTGCAGAGCTTCTCGCGCGGCTGCTGGGTTGCACCGATCATGCCGTCTTCGGAGATGTAGGCCAGGGAATCGGCACCGATCGAGGTGCAGATCTCTTCCACCTTGGCGCCGTTGGCAATCAGTTCGGCGCGGGAGGCGAAGTCGATGCCGTAGAAGCACGGCCACTGAACGGGCGGGGAGGAGATCTTGACGTGGACTTCCTTGGCGCCGACTTCCCGCAGCATCCGCACGATCGCCCGCTGGGTGTTGCCGCGAACGATCGAGTCGTCCACGACCACTACGCGCTTGCCGCGGATCACTGATTCAAGGGCGTTCAGCTTCAGCTTGATCCCGAGCTGGCGCAGCGTCTGGCTCGGCTGGATGAACGTGCGGCCCACATAGGAGTTCTTCACGAAGCCGTGGGCGAACGGGATGCCGGACTGCTCGGCGTAGCCGACGGCGGCCGGGGTGCCGGATTCCGGAACCGGAATGACGATGTCTGCTTCGACACTGTTTTCGCGGGCCAGCTGGCGGCCCATCTCCACTCGGGATTCGTACACGGAACGGCCGTTGATGGAGGCATCCGGACGGGCCAGGTAGACATACTCGAAAACGCAGCCGGCCGGCGTCGGCTCCCCGAACATCTGGGAGCGGATGCCGTTTTCATCGATCGCGATAAACTCGCCGGGCTTGATCTCGCGAATGAAGCTGGCGCCAACCGTGGCCAGGGCCGAACCTTCGGAGGCCACAACCCAGCCGCGGTTCAGGCGGCCAAGGACCAGGGGCCGGACACCGTAGGTGTCACGGGCGGCATACAGGGTGCCTTCGTCCATAAAGACGAAGGAGAACGCGCCGCGCAGCTTGGGCAGCAGTTCCAGGGCGGTTTCCTCCAGGGTCCGCCCGTCGGTGCCGTTCAGCAGTGCGGTAACCAGTGCGGTGTCCGAGGTGTTGCCCTGGGCGATTTCGCCGGAGCGGGGGCGGCCCTGCCGGGCCAGGATCATTTCGTAGAGTTCAGCTGAGTTGGTCAGGTTGCCGTTGTGGGCCAGGGCCACCGTTCCGGCGGCAGTTGCGCCGAGGGTGGGCTGGGCATTGGCCCAGTGCGAGGCTCCGGTAGTGGAGTACCGGCAGTGCCCGATCGCAATGTGGCCCAGAAGGGTGTTCAGGGTTGTCTCGTCAAAGACCTGGGAAACCAGTCCCATGTCTTTGTAGACGCTTATCCGGTTGCCGTCGCTTGTCGCAATACCTGCGGATTCCTGTCCGCGGTGCTGCAGCGCGTACAGACCGTAATAGGTAAGCTTCGCTACCTCTTCGCCGGGGGCCCAGACTCCGAAAACCCCGCAGGCATCCTGCGGGCCTTTCTCGCCGGGCATGAGATCGTGGGAAAGCATTCCGTCACCGCGTGCCATGGAAGTCATTCTCTCACGCCGCCCGGCTTCAACCGGCTCCGGGACAGAGCGTTACGCGGTGGGCGAGGTGCCTGTGCTTCCGGGCTCGTCGTCGGCCGCCTCGACTACCGCATGCTCTGAGCGGCGCACGCTGATGCGGTCCAGGAACAGGGCCGCAATGGAGCCAAGCGCCACGCCCGGAAGGAGGAACATGACGGTGAAGAATCCCAGCACGGCTTCGCGGGTGTACTGCGGGTTTTCGGGTCCCGTGTAGGCCATGATCAGGGCGACGATGAAGGCAGCGACTGCGCCCAGCGCCATAAAGGGGACAAAACGGGGAGCACGGCGAATCGTGATCTCGCGGCGTTCAGGGCTGTGCTGCTCGGAAGTCATGACCAAATTCTACCGGCAGTAGAGATCATGCCGTCCCACCAGCCGCAAGCCGTGGAAACAGCGGCAGGCACTCGGACAGGTCCGCGCGCAGGCCGGAGGCCGAAACCTTGCCCGCAGCTACCGCGTCGGCCCATGCCAGGGTGCCGGTGACCAGCCCCAGCCAGGTGGCGGCGTCGGTCTCCACGACGTTCGGGGGAGTGCCCCGGGTGTGCCGGGGACCGGGGATGCACTGGGTGACGCCAAAGGGCGGTACCCGTACCTCCACAGAGTTGCCCGGTACCCGCTCAGCGAGTTCCTCCAGGGCGTAGCGCACCGCCGTCGCCGTCGTGTTCCGGTCGGCCGGCCCGGCCGCTGCCGCGGTGAGGGCAGCCATGCCGTCGGCTGAAGAAATCCTGCGCCGTGCCATGACTAATCCAGCAGGGCGGTAACCGGGGAGGCGAGCCGCAGGCTGCCCACGGGTTCCCCGCCGCCGAGCACAGGAGGAACGGTCTTGGCCAGCACCTTGAAAACGCCCTCCGGGTCAATGGCGCCGCTGGCCGCGAGCAGGGTCAGCCCCACCAGGGTGGCGGCACGGCCGTTTCCGTCGAGCATCTTCAGGGCAACTGAAACCCCGGTATCCGTGCCGAGCACCAGCACGCCCTCAGCACCGCTCTTGGCGATGATGCCCAGGTCTTCCATCACTACGGTGTTCTCCCGGCCGGCGCCGTGGACGGCCCAGGGGTAGTCCAGCATCGCCGTGGCGACCGTAGCGGCACGCGCGTCCCCGTGCTTGTCCGACGGCGCTTTGGCCAGCTTTCCGATTCCCCGGGCAAGCCCTGTCAGCGACACTGCGGCCAGCGGGGCACCGCAGCCGTCCACTGCCCAGTGCGCGGCCTTCTCTTCACAGAAGTCCTCGAAAACCCGGGCGATGCCCTGCTGCAGCGGGTGGGCCGGATCCAGGTAGGAACCGGTGTCCCAGCCGTTCTCCGTGCAGGCCCAGAGGAAAGCGGCATGCTTGCCGGAGCAGTTGAAGGCGATGCGCTGCCTGCCCTTTCCGGCGCGGACCAGCTCGGTGCGCGCCTCTTCGTCCTGCGGCCAGTCCGCCGGGCACTGGAGGTGATCCTCCGTGACGCCGGCGGCCTCGAGCATTCCGCGCACGACGTCGGTGTGTTCCTTCGCGCCGATATGGCTGGCAGCGGCCAGCGCCACCTGCGGTCCGCGCAGCGGCACACCTGCCTGCATTGCGGCCACAGCCTGGAAAGGCTTGAGGGAGGACCGCGGGAAAACCGGAGTGGTGATGTCGCCCAGGGCGGTCACCACCGACCCGTCACCGGACAGCACGACGGCGGAACCCACGTGGCGGGATTCGATGAAGCCGTTGCGCTCCAAAACAGCGAGTTCAACGGCGTCGGAGGCAGCAAAAGTGGCAGACATACAGCCAGTCTACGGAAGTCCGGGCGCCGGTCCGGGACGCGTCCGGGGACGGCGCGCGAAGTTCGTTGCCGCCGCGGAAAACGGGGGTAGCTTTGCGCGTGATCCCTGCAGTATCGCCGACCCATGGAGGAGCAGTGACGCCGGACCGGCCCGCACCTCCCGCACGCTGGGACGGAACCTGGGAATCGCTGCCGCCGAAGCGCCGGCGCTTTTTTCTGTGGGCTTTCCTGTGGGCTGCGCTCCTGGACACGCTCCTGCGCGTCCTGCTGGAGTTTGCCGGGGTACCTGATGCGGCAGCCGGAATCCTGACTATTGCGGGCGCTTTGGTGTTTCTGGCGCCACTGGGAAGGTCAGCCTGGCAGGAACTGATCCAGCGCCGCAGCCGGGGAGAAGAGCCCCCGCCGCGGCCGATGACGGGACGCCGGCTTGCTGCATGGACAGGACTGACTGTTCTCTCCTGGCTGGCGTTCACTGCACTGCTGATCTGGCAGATGCGCCCGCTGTTTCCGGCCCTGCCCCTGTTCCTGAGCGGATCACGGTCTTCGGATTCCGACGGCGGCACCGGGAGCAGGCGTCCCGCGGAGCCAGCCCGCGGGCCGGCGGCACAGGCAGCGAAGCAGGGGAGCGATGACCGCCCCAGCACCGCCATCGAGGCAGCCTGCCCCGCTGCCCGGACCGGCAGGCCGAAGCACCGCCACGTTTTACTATCCGGCGGAAGGTCCGGCAGGGAACGGCCCGGCCCGAAATCCGGTTCAGGAACGTCCGCGTCACGGAGAAGCAGCGGCTTTCGACGTGCGCACGGCAGCCAGTAGTCTGAACTCTTGTGAAGGTTCTCGTTGTTGGCCCCGGCGGCCGCGAACATGCCATTGTCCGGGCCCTGCTGGCCGACCCCTACGTCACGGAAGTCCACGCGGCTCCCGGCAACGCAGGAATCGCGCAGGTAGTGCCAGTCCATTCGATCAATGCCAGTGATCCTGAAGCTGTGACCGCCCTGGCGCGTGCACTGGGATCGGACCTCGTCGTCGTTGGTCCGGAAGCCCCGCTGGCCGCCGGCGTCTCGAACGCCCTGGTGGAAGCCGGAATCCCGGTCTTCGGCCCGTCCCGCGAAGCAGCGCAGCTGGAGGCATCCAAGGCCTTCGCCAAGCAGGTCATGGCTGAAGCGAACGTACCCACCGCCATGGCCCGGGTTGCTGCCACGGCAGAGGAGGCCGCCGACGCGCTGGACACCTTCGGCGCTCCCTACGTGGTGAAGGACGACGGCCTGGCCGCGGGCAAGGGCGTGGTGGTCACCTCCGACCGGGACGAGGCTCTCGCCCACGCGCAGGCCTGCTTCGACGCCGGCGGAACCGTGGTGATCGAGGAATTCCTGGACGGCCCCGAGGTCTCCCTCTTTGTCCTTTCCGACGGACGCCATGTGGTGCCGCTGGCACCGGCCCAGGACTTCAAGCGCATCTTCGACAACGACGAAGGCCCCAACACCGGCGGCATGGGTGCCTACTCGCCGCTGGAATGGGCACCGGCCAACCTGGTGGAAGACGTTATTGCCCGGGTAGCCCAGCCCACCGTGGATGAGATGGCAGCGCGCGGCACCCCGTTCGTCGGCGTGCTGTACTGCGGTCTGGCGCTGACCTCCCGCGGCCTGCGGGTCATCGAGTTCAATGCCCGCTTCGGCGATCCGGAAACCCAGGCCGTGCTGGCCCGGCTGAAGACCCCGCTCGGCGGGCTGCTGCTGGCTGCCGCCAAGGGCGAACTGGACGCCATGGAACAGCTGAAATGGGACCCGCGCACGGCGGTCGCCGTCGTCGTCGCGTCTGAAAACTACCCGGACACCCCGCGCACCGGGGACCCGATCCTGGGCCTGGTGGAAGCCGAAGCGATCGAGGGCGTGCACGTCCTCCACGCCGGTACCGCCATCGAAGCCAACGAAATCGTCAGCGCCGGAGGGCGTGTCCTGGCTGTCGTCGCACTGGGGGACAACCTGTCCCAGGCGCGGCAGCTGGCCTACGAAGGCGTGGACGCCCTTGAGCTTGAGGGCTCCCAGCACCGCCGTGACATCGCGCTGAAAGCCGAGCGCGGCGAAATCGTGGTGCCGGCAGGCAGCGCGGGCGTGGACAACGAACAGGACCTGGCATGAGCGGCGCACCCCAGCTGCAGGGCTGGACACACATCTACTCCGGGAAGGTGCGGGACTTGTACGTACCCGCAGGGCCGGATGCCGCGCAGGACCGGGTGCTGGTTGTGGCCAGCGACCGGATCAGTGCCTATGACCACGTGCTCTCCAGCATCATCCCGGACAAGGGACGCATCCTCACGCAGCTGAGCCTGTGGTGGTTCGACCAGCTGGCCAACGTCCCCAACCACGTTATTTCCGCCGACGAGGGCGTACCGGCCGAAGTGGCGGGCCGGGCCATGATCTGCAAAAAGCTGGAGATGTACCCCGTGGAAGCCATTGCCCGCGGCTACCTCACCGGGTCCGGGCTGGCCGAGTACCGCCAGTCGCAGACCGTGTGCGACGTGCCGCTGCCCTCGGGGCTGGTTGACGGTTCCCGGATCGAACCGGCCATCTTCACCCCGTCGGCGAAGGCCGAGGTGGGCGAGCATGACGAGAACATCAATTACGACGCCGTTGTGGCGGCGGTTGGTGCCGAAACGGCAGCCACAATCCGGGACCTGACTCTGGAGATCTACACCACGGCCGAAACCATTGCCCGGGACCGCGGAATTATCCTGGCGGACACCAAGGTTGAGTTCGGGCTGGATCCGGCCACCGGCCTGGTGACCCTGGGAGACGAGGTGCTGACCCCGGACTCCTCGCGGTTCTGGGACGCGTCCCTGTACGAACCCGGCAAGGCCCAGCCGTCCTTCGACAAGCAGTACGTCCGCGACTGGCTGACCTCGGCCGAATCCGGCTGGGACAAGGCATCCGACACGCCGCCGCCGGCCCTGCCGGAGGACGTCATCGAGCGCACCCGCGCCCGGTACGTCGAGGCGTATGAACGGCTGACCGGAAAGACTTTCGTCTAGGTTTTCAATGAACGCAGGCCCCGGGATTATCCGGGGCCTGCGTTGTTTTGTACGCGTGGTGCGTGAACTCAGCGGGAGAACGTCAGGTGGGTGACGCCGTCGCCGGCTGCTTCCGAGCTGGCCTGGTAGCCGTCTTCCAGGCCGCGCAGGCCCTCCCACACGTTGATGCCCCGGCCCAGCAGGATCGGCGTGATGCCCACATGGATCCGGTCCACCAGCCCTGCCTCCAGGAACGCCTTGACCACCGTGGGACCGCCGCCGATCCGCACATCCTGGCCGCCGGCGGCGTCGACCGCGCGGTCCAGGGCATCCTGCGGCGAGGCGGAAAGGAACTCGAACCGGGTTCCGTCCGGCATGTCGATGGGCTCACGGGCGTGGTGCGTGAGGATAAAAACCGGGTACTTGAACGGCGTCTCGTCGCCCCACCAGCCCTTCCACTCGGGATCATCCGGGAAGTTGTGCAGCCCGAACATGCCGGCGCCCATGATCTCTGCTCCGATGTCTTCGAAGTAGGCGGCGGCGTACTCGTCATCCACCCCGGTGGTGCCCTGTCCGGGGTTGTGGAGCACGCGTTCCTGGAACGTGCGGGTGGCCGTGTACGGCCCCACCAGGCGGCCCCAGTCTTCGCCAAACGGCTTCTCCGGGGTCTGGTCCGTGGTGGTGGCGTACCCATCCAGCGAAATGTTCAGGTCAACGCGGACGGCCATGGGAACTCCTGGAGGTGTAGGCAGCGTGGCTCCGAGCTTACCCGCGGAGTCCGGCGGATCAAGACCAGCTGCAGACAACAAAAAGGGTCCATCAGAAATGATGGACCCTTCTTTGTTTGGTCGGGGTGACAGGATTTGAACCTGCGACCTCGTCGTCCCGAACGACGCGCGCTACCAAGCTGCGCCACACCCCGTAACCACTGCCTGACCGGAGGTTTCCCTCCCGGCGAAGCAACTTTACAAGTGTACTCGACAACCTGCGGGAGCGCGAAATCAGCGCTTGCGGGCGGGCAGCAGCGTTACACGAGCGAGTCCTGCCACGCTGAATTCAGCGCAGCGAAGCGTCCGGTGCCGCTGGTGAGCTCAGCGGGTGTGCCGTCCTCCACCACCTCGCCGGCGTCCATGACCAGCACCCGGTCCGCGATTTCCACCGTTGAAAGCCGGTGGGCAATAATCAGCGCGGTGCGGCTGCCCAGCAGGGTTTTCAGTCCCTGCTGCACCAGCCGTTCGCTCGGAACGTCCAGTGATGACGTTGCTTCATCCAGGATCAGCACCGCAGGATCGGCGAGGAACGCACGGGCAAAGCTGATCAGCTGCCGCTGCCCGGCCGAGACCCGGCCGCCGCGCTTGTTGACGTCGGTCTCGTACCCCTCGGGCAGGGACTCGATGAAGTCATGGGCACCCACGGCGCGGGCGGCGGCTTCGATCTCCTCAGCGGAGGCCCCGGGTTTGCCCAGCGCTATGTTCTCCGCCACGGACCCGCTGAACAGGAACGCTTCCTGCGTCACCATAACGACGGCGCGGCGCAGGTCCCGCTGCGTGAGGTCCCGCAGATCAATGCCGTCCAGCAGCACGGCACCGGCCGAGGGGTCGTAGAAGCGGGCGATCAGCTTCGCCAGCGTGGACTTCCCCGCACCGGTCTGCCCCACGAGTGCCACCGTTTGGCCGGCCGGAATGTGGAGGTCCAGGCGTGGGAGGACCAGGGGGCCGTCCCCGTAACGGAACTCCACGCCGTCGAACTTCACATCCCCTTCGGCGTCCCGGAGTTCCACCGGATTCCTGGGCGGGCGCACGGTCGGAACTTCTTCGAGCAGGCCGGAGACCTTTTCCAGGGCAGCGGACGCGGACTGGAAGGAGTTGTAGAACATGGCCATCTGGTCCACCGGCTGGAAGAACCGCTTGGCGTAGAGCAGCAGCGCCAGCAGCGCACCGACTTCCAGGCCGCCGTCGAGCACCCGGTAGCCGCCCACCAGCAGCACCACAGCAACGGTGGCGTTGCCGATGAAGATGAGGCCGGGCTGGAACACACCGTTGAGATTGATGGAACGCAGCGTCGCCCGCCGGTAGTCCTCGGCCAGTTCGTCGTTCTTTTCGGCGTTCACACGTTCGCGGCGGAACGCCTTCACGGCGCGGATGCCTGTCATCGTTTCCACGAAGTGCACGATCAGCTTCGCCGAGGTCACCCGGGAAGCCCGGTACGCGATCTGGGAGCGTTTCTGGTACCAGCGCGTCAGCAGGAACATCGGCACGAACGCGACGCACAGCAGCACTCCGGTCCGCCAGTCCAGTGCGAAGATGCTGATGGCTACGAACACCATGTACATGGCGCCGGAGGCCAGGGAGCTGATGCCCGAATCCAGCAGTTCACGCAGCGCCTCCAGGTCCGAGGTCTGCCGCGAAATGATCCGGCCGGAGGTGTAGCGCTCGTGGAACTCAAGGCTGAGCCGCTGGGTATGCCGGAACACGCGCAGCCGCAGGTCCAGCAGCATCGCCTGGCTGAGCTGCGCGGTGGACCGGACGTAGCCGGCCGTCAATCCGGCCGCCAGGACTGCGGCCAGCAGATACGTTCCGCCGGCCGCCAGCAGCGGCAGGGAGCTGCCGTCCTGAAGCGCGGGCAACGCGTGGTCAATGCCGAAGGCGATGATTGCCGGCCCCGCGACGCGGGCAGCCTGGGAGAACACCACCAGGGCGATGGTGAAGATGAACCGGCCACGGTTGGGACGGACCAGGGAAGCGAGCAGCGCCAGCGAACGACGCCGCACCGCCCGGTTCTGCTCCCGGTCCAGGTCCAGGTTGTCCTCGCCCGTGGTTCCGACGCCGGCTCCGGGCCGCCCGGGTTCGGGCAGCGCCGCGCCGCCGCGGCGGATGCTGAAACGGCTCACCGGAGGACCTCGCTCTCATTTTCGAGTCCGCTGTCCAGGTCCTGCGGCGCTGCCGGCAGACTGGCAATAACGTGGCGGTAGTGTTCGCTGCCGGCCAGCAGTTCGGAGTGTGTTCCGACCGCGGCAATCCGGCCGTCCTGCATCAGGGCAACGCGGTCGGCCAGGGAGACGGTGGAGGGGCGGTGTGCCACCACCAGGGTGGTTGTGTCCGCGAGGACTTCGCGCAGGCGGTGCTCCACGAGTTCCTCGGTGCGCACGTCCAGTGCGGAGAGCGGATCATCCAGAATCAGTACCGTGGGGCGGGCGGCGATGGCGCGGGCGAGGGCCACGCGCTGGCGCTGGCCGCCGGACAGGCTGAGCCCTTCCTCGCCGATCAGGGTATCGACGCCGTCGGGCAGGGAATAGACGAACTGGGCCTGCGCAACTTCCAGGGCTTCGCGCAGGGTGTGCTCCGCTTCGGCGTCGTTTTTGGTCTCCGCGCCGAGCAGCACGTTCTCGCGGACGGAGCTGGAGAACAGGGTGGTGTCTTCGAATGCCACTGACACGATCCGGCGCAGATCCGCCAGCGAATACTTCCGCACATCGACGCCGTCAATCTGGATGCTGCCGGCCGTGACGTCGTACAGGCGGGGGACAAGCTGCAGCAGCGTGGACTTCCCGCTCCCGGTGATGCCGACCAGCGCCATGGTTTCACCGGCGCGCAGGTCCAGGCTCACGCCGTCGAGCACGTCCTTCCGCTCCGCGGCGGCGTCCGGGTAGGTGAAGTGCACGTCCTCGAAGGAGAGCCGGCCATGAACCTCATCCGGCTTCGCCGGGTGCTCGGGATCGGTGATGGTTCGGCGTGCATCCATGACCTCGAACTGCCGGTCGATTGCCGTGGCGGCGGTCAGGGTCATGGACAGCAGCGGCCCCATGGACTCCACGGGACCCGCGACCACGGCGGCCGTGGCGAAGAAGGCAACCAGCGCGCCAATGCTGACCTGGCCGTCGTTGACCAGCAGGACGCCCAGCACGAGTGATACTGCCAGCGCAGCCTCGGGCAGCAGGGTCACCACCAGGGAGAACTTCGCCAGCGAGTTGGCCTTGTACACCTCGGTCTGGCGCAGGCCCTCGGCCTGCTCCTCGAACGCGTCGAGAGCTTCCGAGCTGCGGCCGAAGGCCTTCAGGACGCGGATGCCGTGCACCGATTCCTCGACGGTGGTGGCCAGGTCGCCTGCCTGGTCCTGGCTCTGCCGTGACACACGCCCGTAGAACCGGCGGAACTTGAAGCCGTAGACAATGATCGGGACGGCGGCGAGCAGGAAGACTATGGCGAGCTGCCAGGCGGTGAAGAACATGATGGTCACGCCAATGAGCACGGTCAGCGCGGTGACGATCAGCATCAGGGCGCCGAAGGCCATCCAGCGGCGGATCAGGTTCAGGTCGCTCATGGCGCGGGAGAGCAGCTGGCCGGAGCCCCAGCGGTCGTGGAACGCGACGGACAGGTCCTGAAGGTGCCGGTAGAAGGAGGTCCGGAGGCTGGTCTCCACGATGGTGGACGGCGCGACGGCGAACTGCCGCCGCAGCGCCATGAACAGCGCTTCCAGCGTGCCGAGTGCGAGGACGATGCCCGTGGCCCACCAGAGGGCCGTTACCGCTCCGCCTGGCTGGAGGTAGGAGTTCACGAGGACCCGGAGCACCTGCGGGATGGCCAGCGCCACGACGCTTGCTCCGACGGCGCAGAGGAAGCCCAGGAACAGGCGGGGGAGGATCGGTTTGATGTGCGGGTACAGACGCCCCAGGGATTGCCACAATGATGTCTGCGGGGGCATGAATCCTCTTCGAGCTCGAGAGGTCCGCGCCGGTGGGTGCGGGCCGGATACCGCTCAATCCTAGGCCACCCCGGGCGTGGTTACGACGCCGCGTGCCCGTTTCGGCCCGCCCCGCCGAGAGGCCACTTACGGCTCGTTTCGGCGCTCTAAGGAGCCGTAACTGGCCTTTCGGCGGGGGTGAGGGTGAGGAGGACGGCTTCCGGGCGGCAGGCGAAGCGCACCGGAGCGAACCGGGACGTGCCGATACCCGCGGAAACGTTCAGCGGAACGGTGCGGCCGTTGTGCTCCCAGTCCGTCAGGCCCTTGGCCCGCCAGGTGGGAAGGTCGCAGTTGCTCACCAGCGCACCGTAACCGGGGATGCAGACCTGGCCGCCATGCGTGTGGCCGGCGAGGATCAGCTGCGCTCCGCCGTCGGTGAAGTAGTCCAGCACGCGCTGGTACGGGGCATGGGCGACGCCGATGCGCAGGTGCCGGGCGGAGCCCGACGTCGAGCTGCCGGCCGGGAAGCCCGCGTACCGGTCGCGCTTGAGATGGGGATCGTCGACGCCGGAGAAGTCCAGGCGCAGGCCGTTCAGGACCACGGACTGGTTCCGGTTGGTCAGGTCGATCCAGCCGGCGTTCCCGAAGGACGTGAACATGTCTGCCCAGGGCAGCTTGGCAGGGTTCTTCCGCAGCTTGGACGGCGAGGTGAAGTACGTGAACGGGTTCTTCAGCACCGGCGCGTAGTAGTCATTGGAGCCGGGGACGAAGACACCGGGGAAACGCATCAGCGGCTTGAGTGCCTCCAGCAGCGGCGGCACCGCCTGCTGGTGGCTCAGGTTGTCTCCGGTATTGACCACCAGATCGGGCTCCAGGTCCGCGAGGGACTGCAGCCAGCGGGTCTTGCGGTCCTGGCCGGGAACGTAGTGGATGTCCGAGAGGTGCAGGACGCGCATCGGCTTGCTGCCGGCAGGGAGCACCGGCACCGTCTCGGTGCGGATGCCAAACAGGTTCCGTTCAATGAGGGAACCGTAGGCAAACGCCGCGGCGCCGGCAGCAGCGAAACTGCCGGCGGTCCACGCAGCGGATCGAAGGACCGGGGCCACCGGATTATCCGTTGCCAAGATCAGTCGTCGTTGTTCTGGTTGTTGCCGTTATTGCCGTTGTTCCCGTTTCCATTGCCGTTGTCCCGGTTGTTGTCCCGGTTCGGGGCAGGAGCGCTGGGTGCCGGCCGCGGGGCGGGGGCCTGCCCGACGATGTTCGCCGGCGGGTTGGCGAAGGGGTTGGCTCCGTACTGGCCGGGAACGCGCTGGATGAAGTTCTTCCAGGACGGGCCGGCAATCAGCGAACCGTCGATCTCGGGGTAGTACCGGCCGCCGATCAGCTTGTCCGACATGGACGTGTTGTTGGCCTTCCAGTTGCCGATCCAGGATGCGGTGGACATTCCGGTGCTGTAGCCCATGAACCAGGTCTGGGACCGGTAGTCGTTGGTGCCGGTCTTACCGGCAATCGGCACGCCAACCTGAAGGTTGATGCCTGACCCGTTGGTCATCACGCGCTGGGTGGCCATGTTCACGCCCTGTGCAACTTCCTTGCGCATGACCTGGTCGCAGCTGCGTTCGGGAACCGGGAATTCCTTCCCGTCGCTGCTCTTGACCGATACCAGTGCGCGCGGTTCGCACATGAGGCCTTCAGCCGCAAACGTTGCGAAGCCGGTTGCCATGGACAGGGGCGAGGCGTCGCCGCCGCCGCCGAAGGTCGACGGCGGATTCACGGCAAGCATTTCGCGCTCCCCGGACTGGCTCTTGCCGTTGTGTACGCCGGAGGCAAAGGCCATCTGCTGGAACTTGCACAGGTCCATTTCATTGGCCGACGCCAGGGTGATGGTGTTCAGGGACTGCGCAAGGCCTTCCAGCACGGTGGTGGTCCGGTAGTTCGTGTCGCCGTAGTTAATCGGGGTCCACGGATCAAGGATGGCGTACCGGCCGCCGGGCAGGCAGCTGGCGTTCCACGTGTGTCCGGCAGGGTAGGTGCGCTTGTTGCCGTTCAGCGTGGCGTTGAGCGTTTTGCCTGAATCCAGCCAGGCGGCAACGGTGAACGGCTTGTAGGTTGAACCGGGCTGGAAACCGCCCAGTCCGTTGAGGTACTTGTCCGGGTCACCGTCCTGGTAGATGTCCACGTTGAAGTTCTGCACGGAGTTTCCGGCTGCCAGCTCGGGCGTGTACCGGGTGTTCTGCGCCATCACCAGGATGTTGCCGGTGCCGGGTTCAACGCTGACCATCGAGTGGCCGATTTCCGGATCCGTGGTGTCCGGGTTGGCGGTTTCGTTGATGGCGGCCTGGGCGGCGTTCTGCAGGGTGGGGTTGAGCGTGGTGGTGATGCTCAGGCCGCCGCGGTAAAGCAGCTTTTCCCGGTCTTCCCGCTCAGCACCGTAGGCCGGGTCATTAAGGATCAGGTGGGTGACGTAGTCACAGAAGTAGGGTGCCTGCGCGGCGCCTACGCAGTTGCTGGGCACCGGGGTGAGCACCAGCTCAAGGGGCGTCGCGACGGCGGCTTCGTGTTCCTCCGGGGTGATGCGGCCCTTTTCCAGCATGGCGTCCAGCACCAGGTTCCGGCGGGCCAGGGAGCGGTCCGGGTTGAGCTCCGGGCTGTAGTAGGTGGGTCCGTTGACCACGCCGGCCAGCAGGGCGGCCTGCGCAATGCTCAGGTCCTTGGCATCGACGTTGAAGAAGTACCGGGAGGCAGCCTGGACGCCGAAGGTGGTGCCGCTGAACGGAACAATGTTGAAGTACCCCTCAAGGATCTCGTCCTTGCTCAGCTCCTTCTCCACGGCGATGGCCAGCTTGATTTCGCGCAGCTTGTCACCGACGGTCTTCTGGCCGCTGAAGACCACCTCCCCGCCTTCCTGGAGGTTGGTGTCGATGATCACGTTGTTCACGTACTGCTGCGTGATGGTGGACGCTCCGCGCGTGCGGTCGGAGGTCACGTTGGAAACGATGGCGCTGAAAATGCCCTGCAGGTCCACGCCGCCGTGTTCGTAGTAGCGGTCGTCCTCGATGGCAAGCATCGCGTCGATCATGTGCGGGGAAACCTGGTCCAGCGTGACCGGCTGGCGGTTCTCCTCATACAGCGTGGCGATCAGGGAGCCGTCGTTCGCGTAGATACGGGAGGGCTCAGCCAGTGCTCCGCGCTGCAGCTCCGAAGGGAGCTGGTCGAAGAACTGGATGGATCCGGAGGCAGCCGTGCCGGCTGCAGCAGCGGCGGGAACCAGCAGCCCGGCGGCCAGGACACCGCACAATGCGCTCACGCCAAAGAAGGCGACGATCTTGCCCAACGTGGTAGCAGTGTCAAAAAAAGGGGATTTGCGAGCTGCCATGCCGATCAGTCTACAAGCACGCGCTAGTCTTTGGATCATGAGCAAATGGGAATACTTCATTACACCGCTGCCTTTGCACACCCCCGGTGCCGTACTGAACATGCACGGCGAGGAAGGGTGGGAGCTGGTGCAGATCACCCCGGCCCCGAACGGCACCGGTTCGGTGGCCTACATGAAGCGGGAGAAGGCCTGATGAGCGCTGCCCCGGAAGCAGTTTCCGCCGTCGAACAGCGCCTGGCCGAACTCGGCCTGGACCTGCCGCCGGTTGCTGCGCCGGTGGCCGCCTACGTTCCGGCCGTTGTGAGCGGGAACCACGTCTACACCTCCGGGCAGCTGCCGTTCATTGACGGCGCGCTGCCTGCTGCCGGCAAGGTCGGAGCGGATATCACTGCGGAGGACGCAAAGGCCTACGCCGCGCGCTGCGCCGTGAACGCCCTGGCCGCCATCAAGTCCCAGATTGGGGACCTGGACCGCGTGACCCGGATCGTGAAGGTTGTTGGTTTCGTCGCCTCGGATCCGTCCTTTACCGGCCAGCCCGGGGTCATCAACGGAGCTTCCGAGCTGCTGGGCCAGGTCTTCGGTGAGGCCGGCAGCCACGCCCGTTCCGCCGTCGGCGTGGCAGTGCTGCCGCTGGACGCTCCGGTGGAAGTGGAAGTGACCGCCGAATTTGCCTAACGTTTCCACCCGGCATTTCCAGCTGCCGCCCTGGCAACAGGGAGCAGCGCAAAGCTGGTTCGAGCGCGGTGAAGGAACCGCCCGCAAGCCGCGGGCGGCGTCCTCCGTCCTGCTGCTGCGCGACTCCCGGCAGGGAGCCGAAGTTTTCCTGCGTTACCGCCGGGGCGAATCTCCGCTCGGCAAGATCGCCTTCCCGGGAGGCAGCCTGGAAGAGGCGGACAGTGATCCCCTTGAGTGGTACGGCCCCACGCCGGCCGAATGGGCCAGGACCCTGGGGATGGATGATCCCCAGGAAGCACGCCGCCACGTCGTAGCCGCTGCCCGCGAGCTGTTCGAGGAGACCGGTGTGCTGCTGGCCGGACCGGATGAATCCACGCTGCTGGAAAGCAACCGCGGCCCGGACTGGATGGCTGCCCGCGCCGGCATCGCCGCCGGCGAAGAGTCTTTCCCGCGGCTGCTGGCGCGGCGCGGGCTGGGCCTGCGCAGTGACCTGCTCCGCCCCCTCACGCATTGGCTGACGGCAGACTTTGCCCTGCGCCGCTTCGACACCCGGTATTTTGCGGCCGTCCAGCCGCTGGGGCAGGAAACCTCGCTCCTGGAGACCAAGGGCATCTGGGGCCAGTGGCGCCCGGCCTCGGTGGAGATGGAACGGGCGGACACCACCGCCCTCGGCGACGAAGTAGGCCAGCCGGACACGGTTGGACTGACCCTGGAACAGCTCACGGTGCCCGCTGTGGCCCTGATGATCGAAAAGCTGGCCAAGGCCCGGGGCTGCATTGCCTACCTGGCACATCGCCGCGCGAACGAGACGTTCCAGCCCGAACTCGTGGAAGCTGACGGCGGGTACGCCCTGCGCGTGACTGCCGTTGATGCTGCGGAAGGATCCGGCCACCGGGGCCGCTGAAAGCCTGCAGAGACAGAAGCGGCACCGCTTCCCGGGAGGGATGCGGTGCCGCTTTCTGCGTGCGTGGAAAGACTCAGCGGGAGCGCTGGCGCAGGCGCTGAACGTCCAGGATGACGACGGCGCGTGCCTCAAGCCGCAGCCAGCCGCGCTGGACGAACTCGGCCAGCGCCTTGTTCACGGTCTCACGGGAAGCGCCCACCAGCTGGGCCAGCTCTTCCTGGGTCAGTTCGTGGGCCACCAGGATGCCGTCCGTCGCGGGCCGGCCGAACCGGTCCGCCAGGTCCAGCAGCGCCTTGGCTACACGGCCGGGCACGTCCGAGAAGACCAGGTCGGCCAGTGACTCGTTGGTGCGGCGCAGACGGCGGGCAAGTGCCTGCAGCAGCTGTACGGACACCTCGGGGCGGGTCTCGATCAGCGCACGCAGATTCTCGTGGCGCAGGCCGGCCAGCCGGGTTTCGGACACCGCGGTGGCGGTGGCGGTGCGGGGGCTCGGGTCGAACAGTGCCATCTCGCCGAACAGTTCGCCCGGGCCAAGAATGGCCAGCAGGTTCTCGCGGCCGTCAGGGGCCGAACGCCCAAGCTTGATCTTTCCGGACACGATGAAATAGAGCTGGTCGCCCTGGTCACCTTCGCGGAAGACAGATGCTCCGCGGGACAGATCGACCTCGGTGAGTTCGTCGGTCAAAGCGGCGAAGACGTCGTCTCCCAGTGAGGCGAACAAAGGCGCGCGGCGCAATACCTCGATATCCATGAAATCTCCTGTTAATAGTTGTCGCTTCTACTATCTTGCCGCACCGAACGGGCATGTGACAGCCGTAATAGCTTTGTTCGCCCTCGGATGATAAAACGCCGTGCCTGATGTGCGGCGGATTACACCGCCATGGAATCGTCAGCGGCGGCCGCTAGACTCGGGAGGCAAAAGGGCTCTTGACCGGCAGCCGCACGTATACGTACACCATATTGGAGCTCTTTGTGCTCGGATTCACCGTTCTGGACATCATTCTGGGACTCTCCCTGCTGTTTTACCTGCTGGCGGGGCTGCGGAACGGCCTCGCGGTTACACTCGGCGGCATCGTGGGGTTCGTGGCCGGTGCCGCGGCGGCGTTTTTCGCCATCCCCCTGGTTTCGGGCTGGGTTCCGGATGAAACCTGGCGGCTCATCGCGGTGATCGCGACCGCCGTCGTGCTGGTGCTGGTGGGCCACGCGGCCGGTGCTGCCCTGGGCGGTGCGGTGCGCCGCTGGTTCAACTTCGCCCCGCTGCGCGCGCTGGACCGGATCCTGGGCGGTGCGCTCAATGTGGTGGTGGCGGCCGTGGTGATGTCAATGCTGGCCTTCAGCATCGGCACCCTGGGCATGCCCTTCCTCTCGCAGCAGATCGCGTCCTCGAAGGTCCTGATGACCATCGATTCGGTGACGCCGAATGCGGTCAAGACAGTGGCGGCGCAGGTGCGTTCCTTCACCCTGGACGAGGGGCTGCCGCGGATTTTCGACGGCGCCGCCCCCGAGTCCGTGGAGCTGCCTGCCGAGGGCATCAGCTCCGAGGCCCTGACCGAAGCATCGTCCTCGGTCCTGAAGATCACCGGCACCGCGTTCCAGTGCGGCCAGAACCAGACCGGATCCGGCTTTGTCGTCGCCGAGGACCGGGTCATCACCAACGCCCACGTGGTGGCCGGAGTGAGCGAACCCGTAGTCCAGGTGCCCGGCGGCGGAGTGCTGCCCGGGCGGGTGGTGCACTTCGATCCGGCCCGGGATCTCGCTGTGATCGCGGTGGACAACCTCGCGGCGGAACCGCTGAAGCTGGGAACCGAGCTCCCGGCGGGAACAACCGCGGCGTTCGCCGGCTATCCGGCCGGCGGCCCGTTCCGGCTCCAGGCCGCCGTCGTGCAGAACCTCGGTGACGTGTCAGTGCGCAGCATCTACGGAACGTCCCCGGAAGTCCTGGAGGTCTACACGCTCGCCGCCAACGTGCAGCAGGGCAACTCCGGCGGGCCGCTGCTGGACATCGACGGCCAGGTTGCCGGCGTCGTCTTCGCCAAGACCACCGGAGACCAGCCGATCGGCTATGCACTGTCCCTCGCGGAACTAGGCCCCATCGCAGAGGCAGCGCCGGATTACCGCAGCGCTGTCTCTCCGGGGGAGTGCATCAGCGAGTAGCGTCAGCTGCTGCCGCGTCGAGCTTCGCAGCGATGTAGTCCACCGCCATCCGGTAGCCGGCAATGCCGGCACCGCAAATAACCACTTCAGCGACTGCTGAAACGTAGGAGTGGTGACGGAACTCTTCGCGCTTGTGGATGTTGCTCAGGTGGACTTCCACTACGGGAAGTCCGACGCCTGAGAGCGCGTCGCGGATCGCCACCGAGGTGTGGCTGTAAGCGGCCGGGTTGATGATGATCGCGTCGGCCAGGCCCGGTGCCCCGTGAATGGCGTCGATCAGGTCACCTTCATGGTTGGACTGGATGCAGTCCGCCGTCCAGCCGTGGGATTCAGCGGCCGACACTGCGGCAGCCTCCACGTCATCCAGGGTGTCCGTCCCGTAGACAGCCGGTTCCCGGGTGCCAAGCAGGTTCAGGTTGGGGCCGTTCAGGACCAGGAGATTGCGGGTGCGTTCTGTAGTCATGGGTTCAACTATGCCGCAACCTCAGCGGCGTCCTCCGTCTGTGACCGGGACCGGATCCGGCGGGCAGCCGCCAGGGCCCCGGCGATCGTAATCAGGGACATCAGGGCAAGGACGGCACCGGGGTGCCACCACGCCGCGGACGTAGCGTCGGAGAAGAGCTGCGTCACCGCCGGGGTGAAGCCTGCCGCAATGCCGGCGAAGCTGTAGGCCAGGGACATGGCCGTGTAGCCGGTCCTCGCCGGGAACAGGTCTGCCATCAGCCCGCCCAGGGCTGCCCAGGCAGCCGTCGGGGCGATGCCGCCGATCAGGATCGTCAGGATGTACAGCGGCGTGTTGGCGATGCTGATCAGGTAATAGAGCGGGAAAGCGATCAGGGCGGTTGCCGCCGCCCCGGCCGCAACGACCCGCGCGGAACCGATGCGGGTGGCCAGCCAGCCGAACGCGGGAATGGTGGCCAGCTGAAGGACCGAACCCACCAGCGCCGCGTTCAGGACGGTCGATTCGGACAGCCCCAGGACACCCACGCCGTAGGCCTGTGTGTAGGTGGTCATCAGGAAGTAGGAGCCGATGCCCAGCAGGGCAGCGGCCATGGCAATAACGACGGCGGCAGGCTGGCTGCGCAGCACCTCCAGGACCGGGACGCGGGCCACCTTGTTGTGCTCGGCGACGTCCTTGAACACCGGCGTCTCATCAATGGCCAGGCGCAGGTAGAGCGCCACGGCCATGAACGGGAATGCCAGCAGGAACGGGATCCGCCAGACACCGGCTTCCATTGCTTCGGGGGAGACCTGGGTCAGGATCAGGAAGGTGGCGGTGACCATGATGGTGCCCACCGGTGAACCGATCTGCGGGATGGCGGCGTAGAGGGCACGCTTGCGCGGCTCAGCGTGTTCGCTGGCAATCAGGACGGCGCCGCCCCACTCACCGCCCACGGCCAGGCCCTGCAGCAGCCGCAGCGCCACCAGCAGGACAGGGGCCCAGACTCCAATGGCGGCGTAGTCCGGCAGCAGGCCGATGATGCCGGTGGCCAAACCCATCAGCACGATCGTGTAGATGAGTGACTTCTTCCGCCCCACCCGGTCACCGATGTGGCCGAACAGCACGGCACCAAGAGGCCGGGCGACGAAGCCCATGCCAAGGGAGAGGAAGGCCAGCAGGGTGCCGGTCAGCGGATCCACATCGGGGAAGAACACCCGGTTCAGGATGAGGGCTGCGGCGGTGCCGAAAACGTAGAAATCATAGGATTCCAGTGCTGTCCCGACGAAGGAGGCTCCGGCGACCCTGCGGGCCATCCGGGAACGCTGTGCGGGGTTCACCGTTGTTGAGGAAGTAGACACAAGTGCTGATTGTGCTAGGTGCCGGGAGCTTTCGCCAGTCGCTGAGCCCAACGTCACTTATTGGGCCGCTGGGCGCAGCCCTCCTGCGCCGAACGGCAGTCCGGGCCGCCGGCGCCGAGGATCGCCGGGCTTAGGAGCGGTGCGCCGGGATGTGCTGGTCGAGGACGGCACGGCCGGCCTGCAGCAGTGAGCCGGCCACCGCCTGGGGATCGGCGACATAGCCGTGGACCATGGCGCCGTCGCGCAGCATGACCAGCTGGTCTGCGGCCAGTTCGGGGTTGGCGGCTCCGAGCCGGCCTGCCAGTTCGGCGACCAGGCCGTGGAACCAGTTCCGGTGACGGGTGACCGCGGCGCGTACCGGGTGCTCGCTGGAGGGATATTCGGCCGCGGCGTTGATGAACGGGCAGCCGCGGAAACCGGGCCTGCAGGCTTCAGTGCCCATGACCCGGGCAAGTGCCTCGAGCGCCTCGCACGGATCCGCCGGCAGGGTTTCCGCGGCGCTGCGGATCAGTTCGGACTGCCGGTCCAGGTAGGCGGCGACCAAATCGTCCTTGGTGGGGAAGTAACGGTAGAAGGTCACCTTCGTGGTACCCGCCGCGGCGATGATCTTGTCCGCGCTTACGGCACGGATGCCTTCGCGGTAGAAGGCGTCCGTGGCGGCATCGAGGATGCGCTCGCGGACCGGCCGGGTCCGGCCGGCTGGCTCGTCTGCCACTGGTACCTCCTGTGTCACGGCTACCTCCTGTGTCACGGCCGAACGGCTGGCCATTAGTAGACTTACTAGTTAGTCTACTAGCAGAACGGCGGAAAGCTCCGCTCTTCGAATGCCAAGTGTTCCAACTCGAAGGAGAACCCGATGAGCGCCATTTACACTGCAGTTGCCACGGCTACCGGCGACGGCCGGAACGGAGAGGCCCGCACCAGCGACGGACTGCTGGAAGTCGACCTCGCGGTTCCCACTGAGATGGGCGGCGCCGGCGGTGCCACCAACCCGGAGCAGCTTTTCGCCGTGGGCTACGCGGCGTGCTTCCACTCGGCTTTGAAGATGGTTGCGCGCCAGGCCAAGGCCCAGATCAGCGACAGCGCCGTCACCTCCGAGGTCAGCATCCACCCCAAGGAAGAGGGCGGCTTCCAGCTCTCAGTCGCCCTGCACGTTGAGATGTCCGGCGTTGACCAGGCCATGGCGGACAAGCTGGTCCAGGAAGCCCACCAGGTCTGCCCGTACTCCAACGCCACCCGCGGCAACATCGAAGTGGAAGTGGACGCCGTCGTCGGCTAGTCCGTCCCCCATGGGATAACAGAACGAGATAGCAGAAACTGCCCGTCTGGAGTTGGCGGGTTCTAGCGGTCGTTGCAACACCTGAGAATTTCGGGAGTTGCAACGACCGTGTCTGTTTCATCAGGAAAGCAGTCCCGTCCGCGGCATAGCGCGGAGCAGAGAGCAGCGTTCTTCGTGGTC
>NZ_JAMWKK010000018.1:0-59213 GCF_035792275.1 Arthrobacter koreensis
GTCCACAAAATCCGTTCGGACATGTGAGGCAAAGACCTTGACCATCAAACGCTCCATCAATCAGAACGTTGCAACGACCATATGACTTCACCCGCTCAAACCAGCCGTAACTGGCCTCTCGATGGGTTGGGAGGCGGAGGGAAGGGGAGGGACGCGGAACCTAGACTGGATGGGTGACTGACTTCTCCCGCGTTCCGGGCACGCCCCAAAGTTCCAACCTCCCGCTGCTGGCCGGCCTCTCCGCTGACCTGCAGGATGCCGGTTACACGGTCGACGGCGTCGCGGCCTTCCTCGGCGAAGAAGCCAGCGCTGCGCTGTCCCGGGACCAGCTGGTTCCCGCCATGCTCGCCTGCCAGGCAGCGGCCGACGGCGGCACCCCGGTACCGGCAGCGGCCGCCGTCGCGCTGTGGCTGGTCGGCCTCTCAATCCCGGAGCAGCAGCTGGACAAAGCCTTCCCGCGGACCGGCGCCGAGGGCCTGGCAGAACTCGGCCTGATCGAACAGGACCCGGAGGCACCGGAACTGCTGCGTGCCTCGGTGGACCTGCGGCCCTACGAATTCGACGCCGGCGACGCAGCCACACATCTCTGGGTCGCCAGCGACCTGGGCGCACACCAGCGGCCCGGCGTCCTCCCGCACGGCCACGTGCTGGGCATCGGGCAGGCATCGCTGTCACTGGCCCAGCTGGGTATCCGCCTCCCGGTGGAACGGGCCCTGGACCTGGGCACCGGCTGCGGCATCCAGGTCTTCCACCTGCTGGGCCATGCCCGGCACGTCACCGCCACGGACATCTCCGAGCGGGCGCTGGGCTTCACCCGCTTCAACCTGGTACTGAACGCACCGGCCCTGGGACTGGAACCGGAACACCTGGAACGCCGGGTGGACCTGCGGCTTGGCAGCATGCTCGAGCCGGTGGCCGGTGAGCGCTTTGACCAGGTGGTCTCCAATCCGCCGTTCGTCATCACCCCGCGCGTGCCCGGCGAGGACGAGGAAGACCGCTTCACCTACCGTGACGGCGGGCTGCCCGGGGACGGCATCGTTTCCGGACTCTTCCGTAACCTCGAATCCGTCCTGGCTCCCGGCGGCACCGCACAAATGCTGGGCAACTGGGAAATCCAGGGCCGGGGGAGCGAGGAGGGCAAGGACGCCTGGAGCGCACGGCTGCGCTCCTGGCTGCCGGACTCCATGGACGCCTGGGTGATCCAGCGCGAAGTGCTCAGCCCGGCCGAGTACGCCGAAATGTGGCTTCGTGATGCGGCAGAGAACCGCGACCGCAGCGAATACGCAGCCTCCTACGCCGCGTACCTGAGCGACTTTGCGTCCCGCGGCACCACCGGCGTCGGATTCGGATCGGTCTGGATGCGACGCCGGGCGGATCCGCAGGCCGCGCCGCTGCGCCGGTTCGAGGAGATCATCCACCCGCTCGAATCCCCGCTTGCCCCGCACCTTGCCGCCGCCGTCGACCGTTTCGACTGGTGCGCCGCGCACCCGGACCTGGGCGCCGAACACCTGGTGGTGGCCGACGACGTGACCGAGGAACGCCACGCGCGCCCCGGTGCCGAGCATCCGGGTGTGATCCTGCTGCGCCAGGGCGCCGGCCTGCGCCGGACCAACCTGATGAGCACGGAGCTCACCGGCTTTGTGTCAGCGTGCGACGGCGACCTGCCCGCCGGAGCGATCATTGCTGCCCTGGGTGCACTGCTGGGCCGGGACGATCCCGAATTCGCGGCCGCACTGGAGGAAGAAGTGCGCAACCTGGTCCTGGACGGCTTCCTGCTGCCCGCTGACCGGTAGCCGAAGCGCACGGCGAAATTGGTCTGCGTCCGCCGGGCAGCGCGGTTATGGTTACCCTTGTGCTTGGGGATTCCCCATACTGTCTAAGGATGAGCGAGCCTGCGCAGCCCTGCTGTGCGCCATTCCTCACCCGTTTTGATCCACCCCGTACGTAGGAGAACAGTGCCAGTTAAGGCAACGGACAAGTCGACCGGCAAGAAGAAGCTGGTAATTGTCGAGTCACCGGCCAAGGGCAAGACGATCGCCGCCTATCTTGGCGACGGCTTCGAGGTCACCGCCTCGATGGGTCATATCCGCGACCTGCCCCAGCCCTCGGACCTTCCTGCCGAGCTGAAGAAGAGCTCGGTCGGCAAGTTCGCAGTGGACCTGGATAAGGACTTCGAGCCTTACTACGTTGTCTCCACGGACAAGAAGAAGAAGGTCGCGGAGCTCAAGGCCGCGCTCAAGGACGCCGACGAACTCTACCTCGCAACTGACGGTGACCGCGAAGGCGAAGCCATCGCGTGGCACCTGCTCCAGGTGCTCAAGCCCAAGGTTCCCGTCCACCGCCTGACGTTCCCGGAAATCACCAAGGAAGCGATCCAGCGGGCGCTGCAGGAAATGCGGGACATCGACATCTCGATGGTCGACGCGCAGGAAACCCGCCGTATCCTGGACCGCCTCTACGGCTACGAGATTTCTCCCGTGCTCTGGCGCAAGGTGGCCCGCGGCCTCTCCGCCGGGCGTGTGCAGTCAGTGGCTACCCGCCTGGTCGTTGAGCGGGAGCGTGAGCGCATGGCGTTCCGCTCCGCTTCCTACTGGGACCTGCTCGGCACTTTCTCCACGGCTTCCTCGGAATCCTTCAAAGCCCGTCTGACCTCGGTCGACGGCGCGCGGATCGCTTCCGGCAAGGACTTCACCGACCGCGGTGAACTCAAGTCCAAGAACGTCACGCACCTGGATGAAGCGGCAGCGCTCTCCCTCGCTGAAGGCCTGCAGTCGGCGTCGTTCACTGTCCGGTCACTGGAAACCAAGCCGTACACCCGCCGCCCGGCAGCCCCGTTCACCACCTCCACGCTGCAGCAGGAAGCCAGCCGCAAGCTGCGCTTCTCCTCCCGAGTGACGATGCAGGTGGCCCAGCGGCTGTATGAAAACGGTTACATCACCTATATGCGTACCGACTCCTCGGCGCTGTCGGACCAGGCCATCAATGCCGCCCGCCGCCAGGCCTCGGAACTTTACGGCCCCGAATACGTGCCCGAAGCCCGGCGCGTGTACAAGGGCAAGTCCAAGAATGCGCAGGAAGCCCACGAGGCCATCCGCCCCGCCGGTGACTCCTTCCGCACTCCGGCGCAGGTAGCCTCCTCGCTGCGCGGGGACGAGTTCAAGCTCTACGAACTGATCTGGAAGCGCACCGTCGCCTCGCAGATGGCAGACGCCAAGGGCTCGACGGCGTCGGTCAAGCTGGGTGCCGTCTCTGCCGACGGGCGCGACGCCGAGTTCTCGGCTTCCGGTACCGTCATCACGTTCCGGGGTTTCATGGCCGCCTACGAAGAAGGCCACGACGCCACCCGGGACGAGGACGAAGGATCCGAGGGCGGCAGGCTGCCGATCCTGAAGAAGGACGATCCGCTCAGCGCTGCCGACCTGGCAGCCAGCGGCCATGAGACCTCCCCGCCGCCGCGCTTCACTGAAGCGTCGCTGGTGAAGACGCTCGAAGAGCTGGGAATCGGGCGCCCGTCCACCTACGCAGCGACTATTTCCACGATCATGGACCGCGGCTACGTGACGCAGCGCGGCCAGGCCCTGGTGCCCAGCTGGATCGCGTTCTCCGTGGTGCGGCTGCTGGAGGAACACTTCACGGACTACGTGGACTACGATTTCACGGCCGAAATGGAAGAGGACCTGGACCGCATCGCCCGCGGCGAAGCCGGCCGCGTGGAATGGCTGAACCAGTTCTACTACGGCGACCGCGTGGACACCGGCCTGCACACGATCGTCAACGACCTCGGCGAGATCGACGCCCGCGCAGTGAACTCGATTGAGATCGCAGACGGCATTGTGCTGCGCGTGGGCAAGTTCGGCCCGTACCTTGAACGCCCGCTGCCCGCGGACGCGCCGGAAGGCACCGAGCCCGAACGTGCCAACGTTCCCGAGGACCTGGCACCGGATGAGCTCACCGCCGAGAAGGCGATCGAGCTCATGAACAGTGCCGGCCCCGAGGAACGGGTGCTGGGCGAGGACCCGGAGACCGGGCGCACCATCGTGGCCCGCAACGGCCGTTACGGCCCGTACGTCATCGAACTCATTCCGGAGCCCACGGCCGAGGAACTGGCGAACCAGCCTGTGGAGTACTACAAGAACGGCAAGCCCAAGCCGCCGAAGAAGCCTGCCAAGGTCAAGCCGCGCACCGGTTCGCTGTTCAAATCCATGAGCGTTGAGACGGTCACCCTTGAAGAGGCCCTGAAGCTGATGCGCCTGCCGCGCGTGCTGGGCACCGACGCCGAAGGCAACGAGATCACCGTGCAGAACGGCCGGTTCGGTCCGTACCTGAAGAAGGGCACGGACTCCCGGTCGATAGGCTCCGAAGAGGAGATCTTCACGATCACCCTGGACCAGGCCCTGGAGATCTACTCCCAGCCCAAGCAGCGCGGGGGCCGGCAGGCAGCGGCTCCGCTGGCCGAGTTCGGCACGGACCCGGTCTCGGAGAAGCCCGTGGTGGTCAAGGACGGCCGGTTTGGCCCCTACATCACCGACGGCATCACGAACATCACCGTTCCTCGGTCCATGGCCATTGAGGAACTGACCCGTGAACGGGCACTTGAACTGCTCGCGGAGAAGCGTGAAAAGGGTCCGGCCAAGAAGCCGGTCCGCAAGCGCGCCGCGGCCAAGAAGTAGGACTGTGCCGGCCGCCGTGCACCTGCCCGGGTTCCCTGCAAGGGGACCTGAAAAGGTGCGCGGCCGGTCCAGCCGCATAATGGGAATATGCGACTAGGAGTCCTGGACGTCGGTTCCAACACCGTGCATCTGCTGTTGGTGGATGCACACCCCGGCGCGCGCCCGGTCCCTTTCGCGTCCTACAAACGTCCCCTTCAGCTGGTGGCCCACCTGGACGACGGCGGCGCCGTTACGGCCCGGGGGCAGCGGCTGCTGGCCGACTTCGTCGCTGAGGCACGGGACTTCGCCGTGCGCCACCGGGCGCAGGACCTGCTCGCCTTCACTACCTCTGCCATCCGGGAATCCGCCAACGGCCAGGGTGTCCTGGACTTCGTGGAGCTTGAAACCGGAGTTGAACTCAGGGAACTGACCGGGCGGCAGGAAGCCTCCATGACTTACCTGGCGGCTCGCCGCTGGTGCGGTTGGGGCGCCGGTACGCTGCTGGACCTGGATATTGGCGGCGGTTCCTTCGAAATGGCGCAGGGCCAGGATGAACTGCCCGACGTCGCCGTGTCGGTGCCGCTGGGAGCGGGCCGGCTCACGCGCGGCTGGCTGCGCGAAGATCCGCCCGCCCCAACCGCTGTCCAGGCACTGCGCAGCCATATCCGCGATGTGGTGCAGGAAGCTGCCGCCGAGTTCAGGGAATACGGCGCCCCGGACCTGGCCGTGGGAACGTCCAAGACCTTCCGGTCCCTGGCCCGCCTCACGGGGGCCGCGCCGTCGGCCGCCGGCCCGTACACCCGGCGCCGGCTGCGCCGTGCCGATCTTTCCGCGCTGATTCCGCGGCTGGCGCAGATGAGTGCCGCGCAGCGCGCGGAGCTCGACGGCGTTTCGGCCCTGCGCGCTCCGCAGGTCCTGGCCGGAGCACTGGTCGCGGAAGCTGCCATGGAAGCCTTTGCTATCAAGTCGGTGCGGATCTGCCCCTGGGCGCTCCGCGAAGGGCTGATCCTGCAGCGTTTCGACACGCTGCGCTTCGACACCATGCGTGTCAACCCGCCGGTCCGGCTGCCTGCCGGACCCCAACTCCTCCCGCCGGAACCGGCCGGGGCACTGGTCCTGGCTGCGGCCGGCGAACCGAACGGAAGTGCACCAAAATGACGCTGACCTCCCCCCAGAACGTGCAGCCCGCGGCGAACCTGCCGCAGATTCCCGTGGCGCTGTCCAGTTCGTCCGTCTACCCGCTCTCGGTCCATGACACGTTCGCCGTGGCGCGTGACCTTGGCTACGACGGCGTGGAGGTGATGGTGACCGGCAGCCAGATCAGCCGCAACCCGGAAACCATCCGGGGGCTGATCGAGCGGTACCAGATGCCCGTGCTGGCCATCCATGCGCCAACCCTGCTGCTGACCCAGCAGGTCTGGGGCAAGGCCTGGACCAAGATCGAACTCTCCGCAGCCATGGCAGCGGAAGTCGGTGCCACTACGGTCGTGGCCCATCCGCCGTTCCGCTGGCAGTCAGGCTATGCCGAGAACTTCGCTGAAGGAGTGCGAAGGATCGCGGACGAATACGGCGTCACCATCGCGGTGGAGAACATGTACCCGTGGCGGGTCCGGGGCCGGGAAGCCAAGGCGTACCTGCCGCACTGGAATCCACTGCCGGAGCCCTACGAGCATGTGACCTGGGACTTCTCCCACGCCGCGATCGCCGGCATGGACTCCTACGAGGAGATTCGCAAGCTGGGCACCCGGCTGAGCCACGTCCATCTCACCGACGGAACGCCCAACGGCCGGGATGAGCACCTGCTGCCCGGCGAGGGCACCCAGCGCTGCGCCGAGACCCTGCAGTACCTTTCCGAAACCGGCTACACCGGCACCGTGGCGATCGAAGTGAGCACACGCAAGGCGAAGGAAGCGGGGGAGCGGGAAGAGATGCTGCGCCAGACACTGGAATTCGCCCGCGTCAACCTGAACCAGGTGATGGACGAATAACGGCTTAAACGAGTGGGTGCCGGCGATATCCCGGGACGGTTGGGGGGAAACGTCCGCGGATCGCCGGCACCACCGGACCGGAAAACCGGTCCTTCATCACTCGCACCTCCAAGAGGCATTAATAAGCATAGGATTCGAAGTTGTGCACAGCCCGGGAGCGGGCTGAACGTCCGCTTTGAATCCGGGCATTCGGGTCCCGGTGCGGCCGCGTGACAGAATCGGGGCATGCAGAATCTTCCCCGTCTTACCTTCCTCGGCTGCGGTTCCATGAACGAAGCCATCCTCGGCGGCATCCTTGCCGGCGGCTTTCCGGCTGAGCTGGTCACCGCCACGGTCCGGCGTGCGGAACGTGCCGCTGAACTGCGCGAACGCCACGGAATCACCGTGCTCGCCGAGTCGGAGGACCCAGGAGCGAACCGGACCGCGGCGGAAGCCGCAGATGTAGCCATTGTTGGCGTGAAGCCCGCGGGCGTGCGCGCCATGCTCGAAAACGTGGCCGGCGCGCTGCGTCCGGGAGCCGTCGTCGTCAGCGTTGCAGCTGCCGTACCGCTTGAACTGATGGAAGCCGCCCTGCCGGCCGGGACCCAGGTCATCCGCACCATGCCCAACACCCCGGCCAAGCTGGGACGCGGCGTCACCGCCCTGGCAGCGGGATCGGCAGCCGCTCCGGACTCGGTCCAGCTGGTGACTTCCCTGCTCTCCGGCACCGGGCGGGTGGTGGAGGTACGCGAAGACCAGATCAACGCCGTCGGGTCCGTCAGCGGCTCCGGTCCGGCATACGCCTTCTATCTGGCGGAGGCCATGGCCAAGGCAGGCGCAGAGCTGGGCCTGGACCCGGAGCTTGCGGCCCTGCTCGCGGCTGAGACCATTGCCGGAGCCGGTGCCATGCTCGCAGAGCCCGGCGCCGACGCAGCAGCCCTGCGCAAGGCCGTGACCAGCCCCAACGGCACCACGGAGGCGGCCATCGGCGTCTTTGACACCCGCGGACTGCCGGGCATCATCGGCGACGGCATGACAGCCGCAGCGGACCGCTCAGCAGAGATCACCGCCGAACTCAGCGGTTCCCGGTAGCCGGGCCTACGGCCGGGACGCGAAGCGCTCCAGCAGGTCCACGTGCCCGGAGACGATCAGCACGTCCCGGCTGGAGACTTTGGTGTCGGCCTGTGCGTAGGTGAAGTCCTCACCGGGGGACTTCACCCCCACCACGGTGACTCCGTACTTCGAGCGCACGTTGGATTCCCTCAGGGTGAAACCCTGCGTCTCCTTGGGCGGGTACATCTTCACGATCGCGAAATCGTCGTCGAACTCGATGAAGTCCAGCATCCGCCCGCCCACCAGGTGCGCGGCGCGCTGCCCGGCGTCGGCCTCCGGATAAATCACATGGTTCGCGCCGATCCGGGTGAGGATCTTTCCGTGCGCCGGGGTGATGGCCTTCACCCACAGGTGCTCGATGCCCAGGTCCACCAGGTTCACGGTGATCAGCACGCTCGACTCAATCGACGTGCCAACACCCACGACGGCGGCGGAAAAGTCCTGCGCGCCCAGCTGCTTCAGCGCGTCGATGTTGGTCGCGTCCGCCTGCACCACGTGCGTGAGCTTGCCGGAGGCCTTCTGCACCAGGTCGGGGTCCCGTTCGATCGCCAGGACTTCGCGGCCCTGCTTCACCAGCTGCTCGGCGGTGGCGGAACCAAAGCGGCCCAGCCCGATAACCAGGACGGGGGCATTATGCGGCGGTCTCTCAGCCAATGATGGGCCTTTCTTCGGGATAGTGGTACAGCGGCTTGCGCTGCCGCAGCGCCAGGGCGGCGGCCAGGGTGATCGTGCCGACGCGGCCGGCGAACATCAGCCCGGCCAGGATGTACTTGCCCGACGGCGGCAGCTCGGGACTGAGCCCAATGCTCAGGCCCACGGTGGCAAACGCGGAGATCACTTCGAACAGTACCGGCTGCAGGGTTTCCTCCGTGACGACCAGCAGCCCGATCGTAGCCACCGCCACCATGGTCGCGCCCAGGATGACCACCGAAATGGCTACCCGCAGGGCTCCGGCCGGGATATTCCGGCCAAAGGCACGCACGTCCGTATCACCGCGTGCTTCGGCGATGATGGCCAGGAAGATGACGGCGATGGTGGTCACCTTGATGCCGCCCGCTGTGGAGGCTGAGCCGCCGCCGGCAAACATCAGCATGTCCGTGATGAGCAGGGTGGAGGCGTCCTGGTCCGCCATGTCCACCAGGTTGAATCCGCCGGAGCGCATCATGACGGAGGCGAAGACGGCGTGCAGGATTTTCTCTCCCATGCCCATGCCGGCAATAGTGCGCTGGTTGAACCATTCGAACAGGGCCCAGAGGAGTGAGCCCGCGGCCAGCAGGATCAGCGACACCAGCACGGTGAGCTTGGTGTGCAGGTTCCACCGCCGGGCCCGCAGCCGGCTCTGCAGCAGCACCATGATGACAGGGAAGCCCAGGCTGCCGATGAAAACGCCCGCCATGATGGGCACGAGTACCCACAGGTCGTTTTCGTAGGGAACCAAACCGTCCGAGTGCGGGGTGAAACCGGCGTTGTTGAAGGAGGAAACGGCGTAGAAGACGGCGTGCCAGATGGCCTGGCCGGGGGATTCACCCAGGATCATGAACCGCGGCGCCAGCACGGCAGCCAGCGCGAGCTCGATCAGCACGGTGGTGCTCACCACGATCCGCAGCAGGTTGCCCACCTCGCCCAGGCGGCCGGTGTTCATGCCTTCCTGCGCGATCAGCTTGCCGCGCACCCCCAGCCGGCGGTTCACGGCCAGTGCCAGCAGTGAGGCCATGGTCAGGATGCCAAGGCCGCCCACCTGGATAGCCACAAGAATGAGGACCTGGCCGAAGGCCGACCAGTACGTGGCCGTTGAAACTACCGTCAGTCCGGTGACGCAGACGGCTGAGACCGCTGTGAACAACGCGTCATGCAGGGCAGTGGCCTGGCCTGAGTAGGACGCGACAGGCAGGGCCAGCAGGGCCGTGAAGACCAGGATCACCAGGGAAAAGACAATGAGCGCCAGCCGTGCCGGGGACGAGTTGGCCACGGCGTCAATGAAGTCCCGGCCTGCGACGATGAAGCCGAGGGGACGGCGCTGCCGCGTTTGCAGCATAGGCTGCGGTTGGGATGCCATGGGTCGAAAAGTCCAGTTCTGTGCGCGGGGTCCTGCCAAGTAGTAAACCACTTAATGCTCACGTCAGCGGTGCAGGCCCGGCAGGGCAGATCGCGTAGCCTGTGAGCATGACGAGTACCGGGCTGGGCCTCACCGCGGTGCCCACGCACATCGTGTGGGATGAATCCCTGCTGGCGTACAACTTTGGCTCCGGGCATCCCATGAGTCCGCTGCGGCTGGATCTCACTGCACGGCTGGCAAAGGAGCTGGGAATCTTCGACCTTCCCCAGGTCAGCCTCGGGGCACCGTACGTCGCCGAAGACCGCCAGCTGGAACGGGTGCATGACCCCGCCTACGTTGCCGCCGTCCGGGAGATCAGCCGGAATCCCCAGACCTCCAACGCCGCCCTCGGGCTGGGTACCGAGGACGACCCCGCCTTTGAGGGCATGCACGAAGCCAGCGCCCGCCTGGTGGGCGGCTCCCTCGCCGCGGCCGAGGCAGTGCTTTCCGGCCGGGTACGCCACGCAGTGAACTTTGCCGGCGGAATGCACCACGCGTCTGCCGGGAAGGCGTCAGGGTTCTGCATCTACAACGACGCCGCCGCCGCCGTCGCGCGTTTCCTCGACGCCGGCTACAAGCGTGTCCTGTACATCGACGTCGATGCCCACCACGGTGACGGCACCCAGTCGATCTTCTGGAACGACCCCCGAGTCATGACCATCTCCATCCACGAAACCGGCATCTCGCTCTTTCCCGGCACCGGGTTCGCCAACGAGTCGGGCGGTCCGGACGCGCCGGGCACGGCCGTGAACGTCGCCCTGCCGCCCGGCACCCGGGACGCCGGCTGGCTGCGCGCTTTCCACGCCGTTGTACCCCAGCTGGCAGCGGCCTTTGAACCCGAGGTGATCATCAGCCAGCACGGCTGCGACGGACACCGCGACGACCCGCTGTCCAACCTGCGCGTGTCGGTGGACACCCAGCGCCAGGCTGCCCTGAGCATTTCCTCACTGGCGGACCAGTTCTGCGAAGGCCGCTGGGTGGCAACCGGCGGGGGCGGGTACAACGTGGCAAGCGTGGTTCCGCGCTCCTGGGCGCTGCTGCTCGCGGTCGCGGCGAACACCCGGATGCCGCTGACCACTCCCGTGCCGCAGTCCTGGCGGGACTACGTGAGCGAACGCCACGGCATCGAAACCCCCGCCGAAATGGGCGACGGCGTGGACATGTGGTGGCGGTCCTGGGAAGTCGGCTACGACCCGAATGACGACATTGACCGCACCGTGATGGCCACGCGGCGGGAGGTCTTTCCGCTGCACGGGCTTGATCCCTGGTTCGACTAGGGGCGGCCGCCCTGCCGCCTGAGCCCGGGCAGCTCCGATCTGCCGCTAAGGTAATGGATATGGTCATAGACGAAGTTTTCGCTGTCATAGCAGAGGGAACCCGGCGGGAAATCCTGGGCGCGCTGCGCTGCGGTGACAAGTCCGTAGGGGCACTGGTGCAGGAACTCGAGGTTAGCCAGCCCACGGTATCCAAGCACCTGAAGGTCCTCCGCGAAGCCGGCCTGGTGGACATGCGCGCCGAAGGCCAGCGGCGCTACTACTCGCTGAAGACCGGGCCCCTCGACGAAGTAGTACTATGGCTAAGCGCATTTGATCTGCCATCACTTACGGCCGCCCAGGCAACCACTCCGAGTCTGGCAGGCGTCGCCGCCGGACACAGTGGCGAAGCCCGCGGCCGATCCCTGTTTGCCGGACTCCCCGGCACAACACGGCAAACCGCTGCTGCAGCAGCCACGGCCAACATGCCGTCCGGCACTGCCGAAACCCCGGCAGCAGCAGTCGATGCCAGCGTCCAGCAGCAGCTGGGCCGAACTGTAGGCCGCGCCGCGGAACGCGCAGCCGATCTGTTGGGAGCACTACCCAAGTTCCGCCGGCGCCGCCCGTAGGCGGCACCCTTCCCCGGTCCTGGATCGCTTACCGGCGCTGACCGGTCTAGCGTTGTAAACGGGAGGGGGAATCGATAAGGAGCAACACATGGACGCAACACTCACACGCGTGCGCGACGAAGTTTTCCGCCGCAATCCCGGCGAAACAGAATTCCACCAAGCAGTCGTCGAAGTCTTCGAATCACTGGAGCCGGTGCTCCGCAAGCACCCCGAGTTCGGTGAAGCCGCAATCCTGCAGCGGATCTGCGAGCCCGAACGCCAGATCATCTTCCGCGTGCCGTGGGTGGATGACCAGGGGCACGTACGCATTAACCGCGGTTTCCGCGTTGAGTTCAATTCAGCCCTGGGCCCGTACAAGGGCGGGCTGCGCTTCCACCCCAGCGTTTACCTGGGCATCGTCAAGTTCCTCGGTTTCGAGCAGATCTTCAAGAACGCCCTGACCGGCATGCCCATCGGCGGCGGCAAGGGCGGCTCGGACTTCGACCCGCGCGGGAAGTCCGACGCCGAAGTGATGCGTTTCTGCCAGTCCTTTATGACCGAGCTTTACCGGCATATCGGCGAATACACGGACGTGCCGGCCGGTGACATCGGCGTCGGCGGCCGCGAAATCGGCTACCTGTTTGGGCAGTACAAGCGGATCACCAACCGTTACGAATCCGGTGTCCTCACCGGCAAGGGCGTCAGCTGGGGCGGTTCCCTGGTACGCCCCGAAGCGACCGGCTACGGCGTGGTCATGTTCGTCGAAGAGATGCTCAAGACCCGCGGGCTGAGCCTGGACGGACAGCGGGTGATTGTCTCCGGCTCCGGCAACGTGGCGATCAACGCGATCGCCAAGGCGCAGGAATTCGGCGGCAAGGTTGTTGCCTGCTCCGATTCCTCCGGCTACGTCGTGGACGAGGCAGGGATCGACGTCGCACTGCTGCGCCAGATCAAGGAACACGAACGCGGGCGCATCTCCGAATATGCCCAGCGCCGCGGCGGCAACGTGTCCTTCGTGGCCGGCGGTTCCGTGTGGGACGCCGGGGCCAACGTGGCACTGCCGTGTGCCACCCAGAACGAACTCACCGAAGACGACGCCACCTCGCTGGTGAAGTCCGGTGCCGTGGCCGTGGCCGAGGGCGCCAACATGCCCTGCACCCCGAAGGCCATCGAAGTGTTCCAGGAAGCGAATGTGCTCTTCGGGCCCGGCAAGGCGGCGAACGCCGGCGGCGTTGCCACCTCCGCCCTGGAAATGCAGCAGAACGCCAGCCGCGATTCATGGTCCTTCGAGCACACGGAACAGCGGCTGAGCCAGATCATGGTGAATATCCATGACCGCTGCGCCGCCACTGCCGATGAGTACGGGTCGCCCGGGAACTACGTTGTGGGCGCCAACATCGGCGGCTTCGTGAAGGTTGCCGACGCGATGCTGGCGCTCGGCGTTATTTAGCGCGCGGTCCCCAGGCGGACGTGGTCCGGTGTCAGTTCGCTGACGCCGGCCACGCCCATCAGCGCCATGGTCCGGGCTGCCTGGGAGGCCAGGATGCCGATGCTGCGGTCAACGCCCGCCCGGCCGCCGGCCATCAGCCCGTACAGGTAGGCGCGGCCGATCAGGGTGAAGTCGGCGCCCAGCGCCAGGGCGGCAACAATGTCCCCGCCGCTCATGATTCCGGTGTCCAGGATGATGCTGGTCTTGCCCTTCAGCCGGGCCGCGACCTCCGGCAGCAGCTGCAGCGGAATCGGCGCACGGTCCAGCTGGCGGCCGCCGTGGTTGGAGATCACGATTCCGTCAGCTCCGTGGTCTACCGCGCGCTGGGCATCCTCCACAGTCTGGACGCCCTTGACCACCAGGTTCCCCTTCCAGACACCGCGGAGCCAGTCCAGGTCCGCATAGGTCAGGGTGGGGTCGAACATCGAGTTGATGAGCTCCGCCACCGTTCCGGAATACCGGTTCAGCGAAGCAAAAGAGAGCGGTTCGTGGGTGAGGAAGTTGAACCACCAGGCCGGCCGGTAGGAAGCGTCCAGCACCGTCTTCAGGGTCAGCGCCGGCGGAATGGTCATTCCGTTGCGCACGTCCCGCAGCCGCTCACCGGCTACCGCTGTGTCCACCGTGACCATCAGGGTATCGAAGCCTGCCGCCGCTGCACGGTTGATCAGTTCCAGCGACCTGTCCCGGTCTGTCCAGAGGTAGAGCTGGAACCAGTTCCGGCCGCCGGGTGCCGCCGCCGCGACGTCCTCGATGGACGCAGTGCCCATGGTGGAGAGCGTAAACGGGATTCCCGCCGCGGCCGCTACCTGTGAACCGGCGTACTCTCCCTCAGACTGCATCATCCGGGTGAAGCCGGTAGGGGCGATGCCGAAAGGCAGTGCGGACGGCCGGCCCAGAACGGTGGTGGAAAGGTCCACAGCCCCCACGTTGCGCAGTACACCGGGCCGGAACTGCAGGTCCGCGAAGGTCTCCCGTGCCCGCCGCAGGGTGATCTCGGCCTCCGCCGCACCGTCCGTGTAGTCGAACGGTGCCTTCGGGGTGCGGCGCTTGGCCATGTCCCTCAGGTCCCAGACAGTGCTGGCCCGCTGCAGCCTGGCGGCCGTTCCCAGCTGGGGTTTCTTGAACTGCATCAGGGGTGCCAGGTCCTGGACACGGGGAATGCGGCGGGTAAGGGCCCGGGGTTTCGACGTCACCAAAAACTCGCTTTCACTGGGGTTCCTGGCACCTGAGCCTACGCCGTGCCCGGCGGGAGGCACGTCATACAAGCCGAATGTGAACCCCCGACTTGCGGCGCCGCGGGGTTCGGGCCTACGGTCTTACCCATGACTAACCGTTGGTATGCGTATTTTTCGTTGGCTCTGGAGGAGCCCGCGCGATAATACGCTGACGCCAACCTTCAGAGCCAACAGGACAGGGATCATTCCCTGTCCTTCGCCATATCCGGCGGGTTCTGGAGACGAGTCCCGCCGGTCCATTCACAAACGGATACGGGACCATGAACCTCACCGCCACAGAGCACACCCAGACCACGTCGGACCTCCGCGTCAGCGAATTCCGTCCGCTGCCGGCACCGGAACAGCTGCTGCAGGAACTGCCGCTTTCCCCGGAACTCGCAGCCACCGTCCGCAGCGGCCGGGAAGCCGTCCGAGCCGTGCTGGACGGCGTGGACGACCGGCTCCTCGTCATCGTCGGGCCCTGCTCCATTCATGATCCGGACGCCGGCCTGGACTACGCGCGCCGCCTCGCAGCCGCCGCGGAAGAGCACAGCGCCGACCTGCTCGTAGTGCTGCGGGCCTACTTCGAGAAGCCCCGCACCACGGTGGGATGGAAGGGCCTGATCAACGACCCGCACCTGGACGGCAGCCATGACATTGAGGCCGGCCTGTACGCGGCCCGGCGGTTCCTGATTGCCGCCGGTGAGCTGGGCCTGCCCGTCGCCACGGAATTCCTCGAACCGATCAGCCCGCAGTACGTAGCGGACCTGGTGAGCTGGGGAGCGATCGGAGCGCGGACCACGGAAAGCCAGATCCACCGCCAGCTCGCATCGGGCCTTTCCATGCCGGTGGGGTTCAAGAACGGAACGGACGGGTCGCTCCAGATTGCACTCGATGCCTGTGCTGCGGCGGCCGCGCCGCAGTCGTTCCTGGGAATCGACGGCGCCGGGCGGGCCTCGATGGTCCGCACCGCGGGCAACGCGGACACTCACCTGATCCTGCGCGGCGGAAGCACCGGGCCCAACTACTCTGCCGATGACGTCGCCGCAGCCTCCGAAGCACTCGCGGCCCGGAACCTGAACCCGCGGCTGATTGTTGACGCGAGCCACGCGAACTCCGGCAAGAACCACCACCGCCAGGCAGAGGTTGCCCTGGAACTGGCCGCCCAGCTGGAATCGGGAACAGCCGGCGCCGGACTCCTGGCCGGGGTCATGCTGGAGAGCTTCCTGGTAGGAGGGGCCCAGGCGCACGACGCCGCCAACCCGGCCCCGCTGGTCTACGGCCAGAGCATTACTGACAAGTGCATGGACTGGGAAACTTCCGCCGGCATCCTGACCGTCCTCGCCCAGGCTGCACGCAGCCGCCGGAATGCGTCATAAGAGCAGGAGAATGAGCGGCAAAACTTCCACTATGGTTACTCCAGCCACTAGAGTAGAGTGCTAGACGGTCACGAGATGGTCATCAAGGCGACACGCCGCCGGAGTGGTTATGGCGCAGGTTGCTTCCGAGCGAAGGAACAAGAGATAAATGGCAGACGAGAGCAATTTCTCGGACGTGCGGTTTCTGACGGTGTCAGAGGTCGCGGATGTCATGCGCGTGTCCAAGATGACCGTTTACCGGCTGGTGCATTCCGGGGAACTCCCGGCAGTGCGTTTCGGGCGGTCGTACCGCGTTCCGGAGTCTGCGGTGCAGCAGGTTCTGCGCAACGCCGTCATCGACCGGCAGTCCGGAACGGCCTAGGCACTTTCCGGCCGTAACCTGATTTTGGGGTGCTCCCTGCGCTGTCCCTAAAGGCCGCGCGGAGGCGGTACCCTGTTAAGGAACGTTTCATTCTGGCTAGTAACTGCCGGAACCGATGCTGGCGGGCCACGAGGCCTGGCGGAAGCGGGGACCGGCATGGCTCCTAATTCAAGTTTGTGAGGACTCTGTGGGTTCAGTAATCAAGAAGCGCCGCAAGCGTATGGCCAAGAAGAAGCACCGTAAGCTGCTTCGTAAGACCCGCCACCAGCGCCGCAATAAGAAGTAGATTATTCTTAGCTGCCGCGAAGCCCGCCGTCCCAACCGGGACCTGGCGGGCTTCCGCTTTTAACGCGTGCTGCCGGCTGGAATCCTTCGGCTGCCGCTAGCGGGACCGGACCCAGGAGAACCCGCGCCACAGGCCGTAGGCCGCGCCGGCGAGGGATGCGGTCTTCAGGCCCAGCGTGGCCGCCCGGCGGCCGGAACGGAAGTCGTAAACCGGCCAGTTGTGGTCGCGGGCATGGCGGCGCAGCCGTGCGTCCGGATTGATGGCCACGGGATGGCCCACCATGCTCAGCAGCGGCACATCATTGTAGGAATCGCTGTAGGCCCAGCAGCGGTCCAGATCCAGGCCCTCGTGCTCGGCCAGTTCCTTTACTCCGGCAGCCTTGGCCGGCCCGTGGAGGAACTCGCCAACCAGCCGTCCGGTGTACAATCCGTCAGTGACTTCGCTGACCGTGCCCAGTGCCCCGGTGAGCGAAAGCCTGCTGGCGATCACGGATGCGACCTCAACCGGCGTTCCGGTAACCAGCCAGACGGGCCGGCCCGCTTTCAGGTGCTGTTCGGCCAGCGCGCGCGTCCCGGGCCAGATCTTGGAGACGATCATTTCGTCATACACTTCTTCGCCCAGGATGCGGACGTCCTCGGCGGCCAGCCCGGTGGCAAACGCCAGGGCTGCGTCCCGGACGCTGTGCACGTCCTTCAGGTTTTCGCCCTGGAGCATAAAGCGCAGCTGCTTGACGGCGAAGCCGGCCGCTTCACGAAGCGTGAACACCTTTTTCTGGTACATTTTCCGGCCCACATGGAACAGGCTGGCGCCGCGCATCAGGGTGTTGTCGACGTCGAAGAATGCCGCTTCTCCCGGGTTGCCTGCCGCGGCCGGAGAGTCGGCGGCACGGACGAGCGTGGGACGGGGCATGGAAGAAGTCTACTGAAAAAGCTCACCAAGGCGCGGATGTGCGGCTTGGAGACTAAGTTGGAAGTCATGAATGATGCTTCTGCCGGCCGCCGCGTGCCGGAGCTCCTGCTGCTGACCCGTCCGGGCTGTCATCTGTGCCAGGCAGCCCGTGACGTGCTCGACCGGGTCTCCGCTGACCTCGGGGTACCTTGGCAGGAACGTTCGATCACCGAAGACCCCGAGCTGCAGGAACGTTTCGCCGAAGAAATCCCCGTCCTGATGATCGACGGGGTGCAGCGCGACTTCTGGCAGATCGATGAAGCCCGCCTGCGGCGGCTCCTGGCCGCGTAACCGGGCACTAAACACACTTGGTGGCGGAGGCGCCCCGGTCCTAGAGTGGAAAACCTGCCGGGCCGTGCCGCAGCCCGTAGCTAACGAAAGTTGCCGAAGTGAGTATGTCGGATGAATCAGACGCCGCGGGTCCAGCCGCGTCTGGGCACGGGCGGCATATTCCGCCGGCTTCGCTCGCCAGGCTGACTGTTTACCTGCGCGTCCTGGGGACCATGCTGACGGAGGGCGTGGAACGGGTGTCCTCCGAGGAACTCGCGGAAGCGGCCGGGGTGAACTCGCCCAAACTGCGCAAGGATCTCTCCTATCTGGGTTCCTACGGGACCCGCGGCGTCGGGTATGACGTTCCCTACCTCAGCGGCCAGATCTCGGCTGCACTTGGCCTGACCCTGGACTGGCGCGTGGCGATCGTCGGCGCCGGGCACCTGGGCCGGGCGCTGGCGGGATATCCGGGTTTCGGTTCCCGGGGCTTCGAAGTCGTGGCCCTTTTCGACGCCGATCCTCTGTCCGTGGGCCAGGAAGTCGGCTGGCTTCGCATCAGCCCGGTGCAGTCGCTGGAAGCCGTGCTGGAAAAAACCCGTGCCAACATGGCCGTCCTAGCTGTTCCCGCAGACGCGGCCCAGGAAATGTGTACCCGCCTGGTGGAGGCCGGCATCACCAGCATCCTCAGTTTCGCACCGGTGGTCCTGCAGGCTCCGCCGGAGGTACAGATCCGCAAGGTGGATATGGCCACGGAACTGCAGATTCTTGCCTACCACGCGCAGCGTGCCCAGGTCTCCGCCCTCGCGACGGATGCCCAGGCACGCCTGCTGCGCTGACCGCCTAGCTGGTTCTTCCGCCCCGGGTCGCGAAATAACGGCCGCTGGGCGGCAGGAACAGCATCCCGGCCCCGATCCCGGCCAGCAGCGCCGCTGCCACGTGCGCGAACGAATCATCCCGGAACCCGAAGAACAGGGCCGCCGCCACCAGGACGCAGGTTCCGGGCCGCGACCAGCTCCTGCCGTCGCGGACGAGGGACGCCATGAGGAGGAACAGCCCGAAGGCCACGGCGGCCACCGCAACATCAGCGATCCTGGCCAGGGAAAGGATTGTCTCCACCGGCACCCGCAGTTCCGCAAGCTGGGCTGCTGCCTGGGGCGCAGGCCGTTCCGGATCCATGGCCGCGCGAAGTCCGGCTATCAACCCGACCACCCCGCCTGCAGTAATCAGCAGGGCGGCGGCGTTAATGGCAAGGGGTGCCGGACGCCTGGTTCTGCGGTCCGTGATCCGCGGCGGCCGGTGCGGTGTTTCCGCAGGGGTGGGCGGATGGCCGGGCCGCGGCGGGGTTTTGGCTGCCGGCCTCGGCTGTGCCGCGGGTCTGGCGGGACGCGGATCGGCAGCGGGTGCCGGCGCCGGACCGCTGTTTCCCGGCTGGGCGTCCGGTACAGCGGGGAGGGTGGCGGCCGCGTCCTGTCCGGGCCGCCGGGTGGCAGGTGAGGACAGCGCCAGCTGAATCACGGCATCCGGGAAACGGGTCCAGCCAAGCAGCCGTCCGCTAGGCCGCGGCTGGCCGGAAGCGGCTTCCGGCGGATGTGCGCGGGCGGAGTCCGTGGATCTCGAAGACAGGTCCCCGGCAGACTGACCGTCCTGGGCCGGCCGGCGGGGGCCGGGGCGCATGATGCGGCTGGTGAGTGAATTGAGGCCTGCTCCGGATGAGCGGGGCGTTGCAGGAGGAGTCGTCATGGTCGCCGCCTTCACAAGACCGGGAAATCGAAGCCCCGCTGTGCGCCCGAGGGGCCCGGCGGGAACTCAACGCTACGCGTCCCTGCGCCCGCTGTGACCTTCACTGCCCCGAACCGCCGCACGCACGGGCGAGATTTTTCGGCCAGTGCGGAACATCCGGTCCTGGCCCGCTAATAGGTGCGGTAGGGGTTGAATTCCCGGCGCTGGAAGTAGGGGATGCTGGGCCGGAGATAGAGCATGACGATTCCGGCGATGCCGGCGAGCGAGGACAGGATGGAAAGCCAGCCAAGCAGCGAGGTGACGTAGACGGGCAGCGAGACCAGCAGGCCAATGACGGAGAAGGCGGCAAAGACGGTCCCGACGATTCGCGCCCAGTTGTGCCCCTTCAGGATGAACCACGCGATCAGGACGTACAGGCCCAGGCCAATGATGCTCAGGACCACGGAGAACCAGACAACGAAGCCGCCGGCGTCCTGGATGTCGACGTTGGCATCGCGGAGCGAGTCCATCTGGGAAACGGTGAGGACATCCGGCAGCCGGAAGGAAGTCACCAGGTTGTTGATCAGGGACAGCACGCCTGCGGCAATGATCAGCCAAAAGCCGATCACGACCTCGCGCGGCGCGGGTCCTTTCGGCTGGGCCTGCCCCTGCGGCGCCCCCGGGTAGCTGTATCCGGAGGGCTGGGCCGGCTGGTAGCCGTAGGACTGGCCGTACTGGCCCTGCCCGTAGGAACCCTGCCCGTATGGGCCTTGGCCGTACTGCGGGCCGGGGGTTTCTCCGCCCTGCGCCGGATGCTGGCCCGGCTGCGGCGGAATGTGTGTCTGGCTTTCCTGGCCCGGCTGCTGGCCGTACTGGCCGTAGCGCGGTTCCGGGCGGGACTCTCCTACGGCGTTTTCGCCGTGGGCGGGGGTGCCGTTGTCCTGCGGATCGGGAACGTTGGGAGTACTCATGGGGGCCCGCCTGCCGTGTGGATTGGCCTGCCGGGGGAGCCTCCGGCAGGGCAGATAACCCATCTGCGAAGTCGGAAGCCAGTCTATGCCCTCTGCCGGTCCCTCCACACCGGCCGCGGTCCTTTTCGCGCGGGGCGGAGGCCCTAAAAACAGTGGACCCGGAGCGCTTCCAGCGCTCCGGGTCCACATCCATGCCCAGCGGGACATTAGGCCTTGACGAAGGCAACGTCCACGTTGATGGTGACCTTGTCGCCCACCAGCACGCCGCCGGTCTCCAGCGCTGCGTTCCAGGTCAGGCCGAACTCCTTGCGGCTGATGGCCGTGGTGCCGGCAAAGCCTGCGCGGGTGGCGCCGAAGGGGTCAACGGCTACGCCGTTGAATTCGACATCCAGGGTGACCGGGCGGGTAGTGCCCTTGATGGTCAGGTCGCCGGTGAGCTTGTACTCTTCGCCGGATCCTTCAATGCCGGTGGCGGTGAAGGTCAGTTCCGGGAACTGCTCGACGTCGAAGAAGTCCGGGCCCTTGACGTGCGCGTCGCGGTTGGCGTCGTTCGAGTTGAAGGATGCGGCGTCAATGACGGCCGTGATCTTGGAGTCGCTGAGCTCCTGGCCAACCTCCAGGACTGCGGTCACCTTGTCGAAGTTGCCGCGGACCTTGCTGATGCCTGCGTGGCGGACGGTGAAGCCGACCTCGCTGTGGGAGGAGTCGAGGTTCCAGGTGCCTGCGGTGAGACCGGTGGGGATCATGTTTTTCTCCTAGTTTCAGTCGGTGGAAGGCCGTTCGCCCCGCCACCAGTAGATGCATTTGCATCCACTATTGCACACGATGCTCAAAGGTTCAAGTGTTTGTGAAGATTTAATCTTCCCCGGCGTGTCTGCGAGACTGGGAAGCATGTCCCGCGCCTCAATCCACCTCGTCCGTCATGGTGAAGTCTTCAATCCGGACGGCATTCTCTACGGCAGGCTGCCCGAATTCCATCTCTCGGACCTTGGCCGCGAAATGGCAGAGCGGGTAGCGCAGCACTTCCAGGAACGCCGGAACGACGGCGCGAAGCTGGTCTATCTGGTGGCCTCGCCGCTGACCCGGGCGCAGGAGACGGCGGCGCCGATTGCCCGTGCCCTCGATGTGGAAACAGTCACTGATGAGCGGATCCTGGAGGCGGAGAACCGGTTCGAGGGGCTGCCCGGGGTAAAACGGCAGCTGCGCAATCCCCGGTACTGGCCGCTGCTGCGCAATCCGATGAAGCCTTCCTGGGGTGAGCCGTATGCCCAGCAGGTGGACCGGGTGATGTCAGCCGTGCACGACGCACGGATCCGGGCCCTGGAACTGGGCGGCAGCGGCGCCGAAGCCGTCCTGGTCAGCCACCAGCTGCCCATCTGGGTCACCCGCCTGGCCGCCGAGGGCCGCCGGCTCTGGCATGATCCACGCAATCGTGAGTGCACACTTACCTCGGTGACTACCCTGGATTTCAATGACATGGAGCTCACCGGCGTCCGCTACGCCGAGCCGTCCGCGGACCTGCTGCCCGGTGCAGCGAACCTCCCGGGCGCATAATACAATTACTACGCGTTGTAGAAGTGGCCGCCCCCTGCCGCAATGAAAGCTGGAGCTCCGTGAAGAAACCAACAAGCGAATCACAGCCTGCTGCCATGCACCGCAGGTCCTTCCTGCGGCTTGGCGCCGGACTGGCAGTTGGCGTGCCCCTGGCGGCAGCCCTGGCCGCGTGCTCGGCGGATGATCCGCTGGCAGAGCAGGCCAAGGCCGGAGACAACAAGAACTACATTGCCGGTGACGGTTCGGTCACTGAATACGCTCCCTCCGAACGGGGCGAACCGGTTCGCCTCACCGGAACCCTCTTTGACGGCACGGAAGTCAGTGCCGCCGACTGGGCCGGCGACGTCGTCGTCCTGAACTTCTGGTACGCCGCCTGCGCGCCCTGCCGGAAGGAAGCACCGGACCTCGTGGAACTGCACGACACCTATGCTCCGGAGGGCGCACGCTTCTACGGCGTGAACATCCGCGACGAAGCCAAGACGGCCGAGGCCTTCGAACGGAATTTCGCCATTCCCTATCCCAGCTTCGAGGACCGCGACGGGGGAGTGCTGCTGGCCATGACCAGCTTCGTGCCCCCGCAGGCAGTTCCCACCACGCTGGTTCTTGACCGTGAGGGCCGGGTTGCCGCACGCATCCTGGGCCTGGCGGACAAGGGAACCCTCAAGACCCTTATCGCCGACGCGCTGGCCGCGTAGCCGACGTGCCGCCCGTGCTTCCCGCTGCCGCTGTGCCGGCAGCCAACGTCTTCGCCGAAACGATCCTGAACGGATCGATGCTTCTGGCGATCCCCGTTGCCGTGCTGGCCGGGCTGGTTTCCTTCCTTTCGCCCTGCATCCTTCCCCTGGTTCCCGGGTACCTGGGCTACGTAACGGGACTGTCCGGGGTGGACCTGGAGAACCAGCGCCGCGGCCGCATGTTCACGGGAATCGGACTTTTTGTCCTGGGTTTCTCCGTGGTCTTCGTCGCAATCGGCGCGGGCATCGGCCAGCTCGGGGCCTGGCTGCGTGGAGCTGAACAGGCCTGGATTCCGCAGGTGCTCGGGGTCCTGATTATCGTGATGGGCGTCATTTTCATGGGCGGCCTGTCCTGGTTCCAGCGCGACCGGAAAATCGAAGCGAAGCCGCCTGCAGGACTGTGGGGGGCACCGCTGCTGGGTATCACCTTCGGCCTTGGCTGGGCGCCGTGCATGGGCCCAACGCTCTCCGCCGTGCAGCTGCTCTCCTTCTCCGGAGACGATGCCTCCGCTGCCAAGGGCGCGCTGCTTACTTTTGTCTACTGCCTGGGCCTGGGGCTGCCGTTCCTGCTGATCGCCCTCGGCTTCCGGCGCGGCATGGGCGCGCTGGGCTTCTTCCGCCGCCACCGCGTGGCCATGCAGCGCTTTGGCGGCGGCATGCTGATTGCCCTGGGCCTGCTGATGGTCACAGGCACCTGGAACCTTTGGATCAACCAGCTCCAGGGCTGGCTGGACAGCGTGACCCTGCCGATCTGATGACTACACCTCCACATCCGTCCCCAGAGAACAATGAGAACCAGTTGAAACCTGAACCGGAGAGCGAAATGACGCCACAGTCTCCCGTGGAGAACACGGAAGCGGATACCGCTGGCCGCGCGGGAAACAAAGCTGACAACGACGTCGCCCTTCCCGCCCTGGGGCTGCGCGGCACCCTGCGCTGGGCCTGGACACAGCTCACCAGCATGCGCACCGCACTGTTCCTGCTGCTCCTCCTTGCCGTGGCAGCCGTGCCCGGCTCCCTGTTCCCGCAGCGCCCGGCAAACCCCGGGGCGGTCACGCAGTACATCCAGGACAACCCGGACACCGGGCCCTGGCTCGACCGGTTCCAGCTCTTCGACGTGTACTCCTCCGTCTGGTTCTCCGCGATCTACCTGCTGCTGTTCATCTCCCTGATCGGCTGCGTCATTCCCCGGGCCAAGGTCCACTGGAAGGCACTGCGCTCCAAGCCACCCCGCACACCGACCAGGCTCTCCCGGCTGCCCGAGTACGGCACCCTGGCCGTGCCTGCAGGCACGGGCCTGACCGCCGCTGACGCTGCCCGCGATGCCGCAGCCATCCTGCGCAAGCGGGGATACCGGGTTGAGACCCGTGACCTGGATGGAAACCGCCCCTCGGTTGGGGCTGAACGCGGCTTCGCCAAGGAAACCGGCAACCTGGTCTTCCACGTCTCCCTGATCGGGGTGCTGGCTTCAGTCGCCATCGGCGGGCTGCTGGGCTACAACGGCCAGCGCATCGTGGTTGAAGGCGATACCTTCGTTAACACCCTGGTTGGCTACGACACCTTCAGTCCCGGAACGAACTTCTCCGAATCACAGCTGAGCCCCTACTCGCTCACGCTGGACGAATTCGACGTCACCTTTGACCGGCAGCCCAACGGCAATGTGCAGCCCCTGGATTTCACTGCCAGCGTCACCGTGCAGGAGGACCCGGAGGATGAGCCCCGCCAGGAGACACTGAAGGTCAACGAGCCGCTGGTCATCGGCGGAACCAAGGTTTACCTGGTGGGCAACGGCTACGCCCCGGTCGTCACCGTCCGCGACGGCGACGGCGACATCGCCTTCCAGGGTCCGGTAGTCGGCGTTCCCACGGACGGTGTCTACACCTCCCTGATGGTCATCAAGGCCCCGGATGCAAAGCCGGACCAGCTCGGATTCGTTGGGTTCTTCCTGCCCACAGCCATGCTGGATTCAAACGGGGTGTCCTTCTCCGGGGACCCTGACCCGGTCAACCCCCAGCTGAACCTGAACTCCTACTACGGCGACCTGGGCCTGGACGACGGAGTACCCTCCAACGTCTTCGTCCTGGACACCGAGGACCTGACCGAACTGAACAACCGTGACCTTGATTCCGGCGGCATCGTCCTGGGCATGAACCAGAGCTACGACCTGCCGGAAGGCAAGGGCTCCATCAGCTTCGACGGTCTGCTGCGCTACGCAGCACTCGACGTGCACTATGACCCCGCGAAGATGGCAGTGGGCATCTTCTCGGCGCTCAGCCTCGCCGGACTCTCGGCGTCGCTGTTCATCGCACGCCGCCGGGTGTGGGTTCGTACCGGAACCGCCGATGATGGCCGCATAATGGTCGAGTACGGATTGCTGGCCCGGGGTGAAGACCCGCGGCTGGAAACTGAGGGTGAAGCACTGCGGACCCTGCTTGAAAAGAAGTGGCTGGCGGGCGCCCCCGCCGCAAACCCAGCGGAAGGCCCGGACACCCTGGCCGATGCATCAGTGGCCGGCAGCACCGGACGCACGGAAGAAACAGGTAAGGACTCCTAATGCCCTCCATTGACTACCAGCTCGCGGAATACAGCGATCTCTTCATGCTGCTGGCGGCGTTCACCTATACGGTCGCGCTGCTTGCCTTTGCGTGGGATCTGGCCAAGAGCAGCAAGACGCTAAAGGCAATCGACCAGAAGGCCGCCGTGCAGTCCGCTCCGAAGGTCATGGCGACCGCCGGAGCGCCGGGGGAGGGAGCGCCCACGGGGCCTGCGGACTCCAACCGCCAGTGGAACGCCGGCGAAGCCGTGACCGCCGATGATGCCATGGGATATTCCGGCCCGCGCCGCAATGCCGCCCGGGTCGCCGTCGCCCTCACCGCCCTGGGCACACTGATTCACGCAGCTGCCGTGGTGGCCCGTGGCCTGGCCGCGCACCGCGTGCCGTGGGGCAACATGTACGAGTTCTGCACCACCGGCGCACTGGTGGTCTCGCTGATCTTCCTGCTGGTGCTGCTGCGCCGTGACCTGCGCTTCCTCGGCACGTTCGTTGTCGGCCTGGTGCTGATCATGATGATGGCTGCGACCATCGGCTTCCCCACCCCGGTTGGGCACCTGATCCCGGCACTGCAGAGCTACTGGCTGATCATCCACGTCTCCGTCGCCGTCATCGCATCGGCACTCTTCACCCTGACCTTCGCCATGTCCGTGCTGCAGCTCCTGCAGGCCGACCGTGAGGCCAAGGCCCGCGCCGGTGCCAAGGAACGCTTTGCGTTCCTGAAGATCGTTCCCTCGGCGCAGTCCCTGGAGAACCTCTCCTACCGCATCAATGCCATCGCCTTCGTGCTCTGGACCTTCACCCTGATGGCCGGTGCCGTCTGGGCCGAGCAGGCCTGGGGCCGCTACTGGGGCTGGGACACCAAGGAAGTCTGGACCTTCGTGATCTGGGTTGTCTACGCCGGCTACCTGCACGCGCGCGCCACCCGCGGCTGGACCGGTACCCGTGCCGCCTGGCTCTCGATCGTCGGCTACCTCTGCGTGGTCTTCAACTTCACGATCGTCAACGTCTACTTCGCCGGTCTGCACAGCTACTCGGGCGTGTAGTACCAGCAGCGCTGAAACCCCGCTCCGGCTTGCGCCGGGGCGGGGTTTTGCTGTTTCAGGTGGGGTGCGGCCCGGGGCGGATCCCGGAGCCGATGTCGTGAGGCTGCGGAACGTGGTTAGGCATGCGGCCGTTTGCGCCGGACCCACTCCGCATGCGCTCTGAACGGTGCCAGACTGGGCCAATGAGTCACCGCGCAGGGTACAACCGGGGAGCAGCACTCGCCCGGGTCGGCACGTCTGGTCGTTCATGAAGCCCGCGGGCAAAGCCATCATCGCGCTGACCGCCTGCTGCATAGCGCAGTTCGTCCTGACGGTCAACGGCTCGATCATGAGCATCGTCCTTCCCGACATTGCGAGGGAGTTCGGCTCCTCGATGACGTTGCTGCAGTGGACGGTAGGAGTCTACGTCCTCGCTTTCGCGTGCCTCCTGACAGCGGCGGGCAACACAGCCGACCGGCTCGGCCGCCGCCGCATCCTGACCGCAGGACTCGCCGTAATTCTGGTCGGCTCCCTGATCTGCGCCCTGAGTCCCGATGTCGCCGTGCTCATCGCCGGGCGCGTGGTGGGCCGCGATTGGCGGTGTCGCCCTGGCCGCCGGACCCTTCATCGGCGGCGTGCTCAGCGAGTATTTCGGATGGCGCGGCGTGTTCTGGATGAGCGTCCCGGTCGCCCTCATCGGCCTGATCACGGTGCCGATCTCCGTCAAGGAGTCACGCAACCCCTCGCCTCAGCCGTTCGATGCCACCGGGCAGATCCTGCTGTCGGGGTTCCTCGCTGCGCTGGCCTTCGCGATGATCGAGGGCACGCAGCTTGGCTGGACTTCGGCGCCTATCCTGATCTCGCTCGGGGCCGCGGCTGTGCTCCTCACCGTCGGGCTGCTGCGTGCCCGGCGCCGGCCGGATCCCCTGATCCCGCTCCGGCTCTTCGCCGACCGCCCCTTCGTCCGGGCCTCGCGCACCTCGATCATCGGATTCGCCGCCGCCGCAGGCTTCTTCTACGTTGCCCCGCAGTATCTGCGCTCGATCCGCGGGGAGAGCGCGCTGGAGGCGGGTATCTTCCTCCTCCCGCTCGCGATCGCCGCTCTCGCTTCCGCCCAGCTGTCCGGGCGGATCGTCGCGGCCGGGCGGGCGGGCCAGGACCTGGTGGCGGGCGGAGTGGTCATGGCACTCGGTTCGGTGATGCTGCTGCTGTGGTCGGACGGCTCGCTGTGGGTGGTCGCGGCGGCGTTCATCATCTTCGGATTCGGCTACGGACTGCTCAACGATCCGCTCAGCGTGGAGGAGCTCGCATCGCTTCCCGACTCAGAGGCGGGCCTGGCTTCGTCGCTGTTCTCGACGTCGAAGCAGACCGGCCAGCTCTTCGGCATCGCGGCGGTGGGCACAATCCTGTCCGCGGCCTCGCCTGACTTCGCTTCGGCCTACCGCGATGCGGGCGGGTGGGGTTGGGCAGCGCTGGCAGTCTGCGGCGTCGCGGTCTCCGCCCTCAACGTCCCGTCCCTGGGAAGCCGCGCCAAGCCGATCCGCACCCGCACCACCACGACACCGGACGGGCCGTCCGCTAAAGGCGGCTAATTGCTGCTGGGCTTCTCGTCGTCGTTCTGCTTTGAACGCTTCTCACGGTCAGCGATTTCCTGCTCGCGGCGCTTCAGCTCTTCTTCCTTGGCCTTCTGGCGCCGGCGGATCTCCAGGTTGCGGAGGAACTCAGGATCATCGTCCGGAGCGGTGGGGCGCCGCGGGGCACGGGGCTTCGGCTCAGGTCCGTGTCCCGGACGGCCGAAGAGGAACCAGAGAATGGCACCGAGGACCGGCAGCAGCACGATTACCGCAATCCAGAAAGGTTTGGAGATGCTGCGCACTTCGTGGGCCCGGGACATAAGGCAGTCGATGACGGCGTAGATGATTACGGCTGCGACGACGATGACGCCGAGAAGTACGAAGCGGGGCATGCCCCCAGTGTAGTGGAGCCGGCTGGAGGCGGCCTGAATAGTTTCCAAAGGCACCTAATCCGTGCAATCCAGTTCCCTGCGCAAGCTGGGAAACCCCATCAGGGCTTACCCGTAGAATGGGCACGTGGCTTTCTGGAAATTTACCGCTCTCCGCCTTGGACTGGTGGCCGTCTTCTTCGTTGCAGGCATCTACCTGCAGCTGGGACTGGTGCTGTCCGCCATCGTCTCTGCCATCCTCGCCTGGTGCGTGACGTACCTGTTCTTCCGGGACATGCGGGACGCAGCAGCAGTTGGCCTGCAGAGCCGCTTCAGCGAAAAGACGCCGCAGTCGCGCAACCGTGCGGAACTGGATGACTCCGCCGCAGAGGACTCCCTGCACGACGCAAACCCGGACGTCACCATCGACGCCGACCGCAAGCCCCGCGAGAGCTGACACCCGCCCCTCCCTGCTAGGGTCGACGGACAGTCTTGTCCAGCGCCCGGCGCTGGACCGTGGCGGGGGAGCACATGGGGAACACTGAACTCAGGAATCACTCAGGGCAGAGCGGGGGCACCTACAACCGGCGCTGGCTGATTGGCGTGACTGCCGGGCCCCTGGCCGTTGGACTGGCTGCAGCCGCGTGGATGGCCACAGTGGCCGGCAGCCTTCCAGACCAGCTGGCCAGCCACTGGGGACCCGACGGCGTCGACGGGTACTCGTCCCTGTGGGGCATGGCAGCCGTTGCCGTTTTTGCCAGTGGCGGAACGGGAGCCGTCGTCGCCGGCCTCTCGGTCCTCACCCGCGGCTACTCTGCACTTCTCGCCCGCATCGGCGTCGGCTTTGGAATTGGCTTAGGGGTCCTGATGACGGGTCTGGCCGCCGCCGTCGTCGCCGGCCAGATTGGGCTTACCGATGCTTCGCAGGCCGAAATCCACGCCCCGCTGGTCTGGACCGCCTCCGCTGCCGGCTGCGCTGCCGGCGGCCTCTGCGGCTGGCTCTACCGCCCCGCGGAGACTGACCGGACACCCAGCCCGGAGACAGCGGCCGTCGACTCCGCAGCCGCCAGCCAAGATTCATCCCTCGCCGCCGGGGCGAGCCTGGCTGCCGCGAACGGGGAAAGCCTGACCATCAGGATTTCCATGGGACCGGCACAGTGGCTGGTCAGTCTGGGAACAGGCGCGGTGGTTGCGCTCAGCCTGGTTTTCATCCATCCGGCCCTCGCCCTGCTGGGGATCCCAGCCGCAGCGCTGCTGTGGGTCTTCTGTTCGGGCGAGGCAGTGATTGACGACGCCGGTGTGCGGGTTCTGGCGGGCGGCTTCTGGAAGCTGATGCCGCTGGCACACCGGGAGATCAGCCGTGCGTCCGTGCAGGACATCCAGGCAATGGACTTTGGCGGGTGGGGATACCGGATCAGCGCCGCCGGCACGGGTTTCATTCTGCGCAGCGGCCCGGCACTGGTCCTGACCGACGGGTCCAGGCAGCGGTTCGTGATCTCAATGCCCGACGCCGTGACGGCAGGACGAGCCTGCGCACTGGTGAATGCCTACCACGCTGGCCCTGGGGATGATTCCGCTGCACCTGCGGTCTGAAATACCGTGGAACTGCGCGGTTTGCCCATTTTGGGCCCCTAAGCGTCGCTAGGGTTACGGCTATGCAATCCATCCTCGCCGGTGCACGGCGCTGGGCAGCTCCCGCCGCTGCCGCAGTCTTTTTCATCCTGTGGTGCGTGGGAGAAGCGGGCCGTATGGGTCCGGCGGTCGGCCTTCTGCCCATGTACTGGCCCGGAGCCGTGCCGTTGATTGTGCTGACTGCGGCGATCGCTGTTGCCGTCCGCTGGCCGGTGCTGTCCCTTTCTCTTACGGCACTGCTCCTTGCAGGCCAGCTCCTACACGTGGTGCCTCCAATGCAATCCACCCATTGGGCGATCTATCTTGGGTCCTTTGTTTCCTTAGGGTTGACCGCCTGGACAGGAACGCGCCGAATCAGGATCATCGCCGTCACGGCCAACACTGGCTTCGCCGCGGTCATGACTTTCCTGATGCTCTCCTGGCGCCACGGGGCGGGGGTGGGCTGGTTCCCGGCGCTGTACATGGGCGACAGAGCCACCCTGACAACCTTTGGGCCGCAGCTGTTCTTCATGCTGGAGCTCATTGCCGCGGGATGCTTCGTCGTTGGCCTGCTGCTCGCTCTGGTCCAGGAGCGAGGGAGGCTGTTCCTGGCCCGTGACCTGGCCCAGTCCACGCTGAAGGACCGGGAGATCGATTTGGTAGTGGAGCAGGAACGGACGCGCATTTCACGCGACCTGCACGATGTCCTTGCGCATTCGCTGGCAGTCATCGCAGCACAGGCGGACGGCGCGCGCTATTCGGTGAAGGACCAGCCCGAGCCGGTCCTCAAGGCCCTTGAAGCCATTTCCTCCTCCGCCCGGAGCGCGCTGGTCGACGCCCAGCGGGTGATCGAGGGAGTCGAGGATGACGGGATGAGGGCACCGCAGCCGAAGATGGACGACATAGCCGGTTTGATCGAGGGCATGCGCAGCAGCCTGGACATCCTTGAGGGCACGTCCGGAACGCCCGTCGAACTCTCCACCGGCCAGCAGCTGGCTGTGTTCCGCATTGTCCAGGAATGCCTGACGAATGCGCTGAAACACGGCGGACGCGGTACTGCGGTTCGAATCCACTTCGACTGGAGCGGCCCCGGGACTGACCGTGCACGCGGCATCGGACCCGGCACGTCACCAGCGGCCACCGGAAGATACTGCTGAGCGGGGGACCGGCCGGGGAATCCCCGGAATGCGTGAGCGTGCGCACCTTGCCGGAGGCTGGCTCACCGCAGGCCCGGACGGAGAACAGTTCCGGGTCACCCTGTTCCTGCCGTACGGGACGGCGGACAACCGGCCGGCCGCAGGCGCCGTGCTGGAAGACCCCGATTCCGGCGAGCCCGGATCCGGACATACCACGGGGCTGGCGCTGGACAGCGGAGCCCGGGAGGAGAAGCAGGATGCCTGAATCAACCGCCCGAATCTCCGTTGCCCTGGTCGATGACCAGCCGCTGTTCCTGGCCGGTATCCGGATGCTGGTGGAGAGCCAGAAGGACATGGTCTTCCGCTGGGAAGCCGGAGAAGGCATGCAGGCTGTCCAGCTCGCAGCCGAACAGCGTCCCGACGTGATTCTGATGGACCTGAGGATGCCGGTGCTGGACGGTGTTGAGGCCACCCGCCGGATCGTCGCGGAAGCCGAAAGCGCAGGAACTGAACCACCCCGGATCATTGCGCTGACCACATTCAACCGTGACCAGGCCGTTGTCCAGGCAGTTCAGGCCGGGGCCAGCGGGTACCTGCTCAAGAGTGCCGAGCCGGAGTTCCTCCTCGCAGCGATCCGGACGGTCCATACGGGCTACTCGGTGATCGCTCCGGGATCCATCCACTCGCTGTTCGAACATGCTGCCCGCAGCGCCCCGCCGCGGGAACCGGATCTTTCTGTCCTCCAGGTGCTCTCGGCGCGGGAACGCGACGTGTTCCTGCTCGCAGCCAAAGGGCTAAGCAACAATGAGATTGCACAAAACCTTTTTGTCTCCGAGGCCACCGTAAAGTCCCATCTGCGGAACGTGCTGGACAAGCTCGAGCTGCGTACCCGGATCCAGCTTGTGTCCTTCGCACATGAGCGCCGGCTGCTGGGCAGCTGAGGTGCAGGCTGCGAATCCCGCACCGGCGAAGCGGCGGCGTTCCGGGGGCCACCTCGGGGTGCTGGCGGCGGGTATCCACGCTGCCTCCTGGCTTGCCGCCGGAGGAGTCATGGCGGCGTCTTCTGCCGGCGCAGGCAGTGCGGGCGGCTGGACCCAGGCAGCCTGGGTGGTCATCCTCATCGTGCTGCTGGGGTCCGCGGCGCTGCTCCTGGGCATGATCCTCGGCGTCGTCCGTTCCTGCCCGCCGGATCCCGGACGGAAACCAATCCCGCCGCAGTCAGGCCAGCAGCCGCGTCAGGACCAGGGACAAACCGTAGATCATGCTAAAGCCAAGGTTGATCAGGCCGGTCTGCTTTAGCACCGGGATCAGGCTGCGGCGCTTCTTGCCCTTGAGCATCAGCCAGCTCGGCATCAGGCATGCCGGGATGAGCAGCAGGACCAGCAGCACCCACGGGTAGTCGGCCACCAGGAGCAGCGGGAGCAGCAGCGCCAGTGCCAGCATCATCACGTAACTGATGCGGGCGGCGTCGTCGCCCAGCCGCACCGCGAGGGTCCGCTTGCCCGATTCACGGTCGGTGGGAATGTCCCGGACGTTGTTGGCCATCAGCAGCGCCGTGGCAATCAGGCCGGTGGAGACAGCACCGATCCAGGCCGCGGCATTCACCTGGCCGGCCTGCGTGTAGGTGGTGCCCAGCGTGGCAACGAGGCCGAAGAAGACGAAAACGAAGACGTCGCCGAGGCCCATGTATCCGTACGGGTTCCGTCCCCCGGTGTAGCCCCAGGCAGCTGCAATACAGCCCACGCCGACCAGGAGCAGGAACCATGCCTGGGAGAGGACCACCAAGGCGAGCCCGGCGGCCATGGCCAGGCCGAAACACAGGAACGCCGCGTACTTCACGGACTTGGCGCGGGCAGCGCCGGAACCTGTGAGCCGCAGCGGGCCAACCCGGTTGTCATCCGTGCCGCGCACGCCGTCGGAATAGTCGTTCGCGTAGTTCACGCCCACCTGCAGCAGGATCGCCACCAGGGCCGCAAGCAGTGCATTGAGCCAGCGGAAGGATCCGAGGTCGAACGCGGCCGCGGAACCGATAATCACCGGAGCAACCGCCATCGGAAGCGTCCGGGGGCGTGCCCCCTCGAACCATTGCGCCGCTGTGGCCACAGTCAATTCCTTCTTCGTTAGCTCTTTTGCTGATGCTTCCCGGCAGGAACCGGCCTGCCGGCCAGCTACATTCTCCCGCACCGCCGCCGGGAGTGCGAAAACGCCCCGCCCGCGCGTTGACGGGGAAGGGAGGGCTGCTAGCCGCGGGCGGCGGCCAGCAGCTGGCGTACAGCCAGCCGGTCGGTCTTGCCGCCGGGCAGCAGGGGAAGGCGTTCGAGCTCCACCACTACCTTCGGCACGGCAGGCGCACCGAGCGCGGAACGGACGGCGCTGCGCAGCCGGCCGGTGTCCACGGAGCCGACGACGACGATCCCCACTACGGCGCCCCACTCCGCGTCTTCCAGCCCCATCGCCACGGCCTGGTGCACCTCGGGGAGCTGCTCCGCAGCGGCAGCCACCGCGGCACCGGAAACCTTCACGCCGCCGGTGACAATGACGTCGTCCAGCCGTCCGGAGACCGAGACGATGCCGTCTGCGGATACCGAACCCGTGTCATCGGTGCGGAACCAGCGCTTGCCGGAATGGAACGCAAAACGCTCAGCACTCAGCTCAGGGGCACCCAGGTAACCGTCGGCCAGCATGTCCCCGGCGATCCAGAGCCGGCCCTGGTCTTCCTGGACCTCGACGCCGGGCAGCGGAACGCCGTCGTACACGCAGCCCCCGGCGGTCTCACTCATGCCGTAGGTGCGCACCACCTTCAGCCCCGACTCCTTCGCCTGTGCCAGCAGCGCCGGGCTGGCGGCCGCACCGCCGAGCAGGATGGTGTCGAACCGGCGCAGCACGGCGAGCGTGTCCGGAGCCGGATCGGTGAGCAGCCGGTGCAGCTGGGTGGGCACCAGTGAGGTGAGCCGGGTCCGGTCGGTCATGGCCTGGGCGGCGGTCGTAAACGCTTCGGGGCTGAAGGGCGCGCCGGTGTCCATCAGCACCGGTTCGGTTCCGGCGTAGAGGGAGCGCACCAGCACCTGGACGCCGGCAATGTAATGGACGGGCAGGGCCAGCAGCCACTGGCCGTCCTTCCCCAGGTGCATCGCGGTGGCCATGGAGGAGGCTGCGAGCGCGTCCGTGCTGAGCATTGTCTGCTTGGGCGTGCCGGTCGACCCGGAAGTGCTGATGACCAGCGCGACGTCGTCATTGGTCAGTTCCCCGGTAAAGGTCTGCGCCGGGTCGGCATGCGGGGCGACGGCGGGGCCTTCCCCGGCCAGCGCAGCGGCCAGCGGCGGCAGCAGGTCGCCGGCGTTGAATCCGGCCGGTGTGTGGACGGGAAGAAGTTCCATGACGTCCTAGAAGTAGTAGGGGAAGTTGGACCAGTCCGGGTCCCGTTTCGCCAGGAACGCTTCCTTGCCCTCCACCGCCTCGTCCGTCATGTAGGCCAGCCGGGTCGCTTCGCCGGCGAAGACCTGCTGGCCGGCCAGACCGTCGTCGGCCAGGTTGAAGGCGAACTTGAGCATGCGGATGGCCTGCGGCGACTGCCGGGCAATGTCCGCGGCGTATTCAAGCGCCGTCTTTTCAAGGTTTTCGTGGTCCACGGCTTCGTTGACGGCACCCATGGCCACCATGTCTTCGGCGGAGTATTCGCGGGCCAGGAAGAAGATCTCCCGTGCGCGTTTCTGGCCGATCTGCCGGGCCAGCAGCGCCGAGCCGTAGCCGGCGTCGAAGCTTCCCACGGTGGCATCGGTCTGCTTGAACTTTCCGTACTGGCGGGAGGCGATGGTCAGGTCCGCCACCACGTGCAGGCTGTGCCCGCCGCCGGCTGCCCAGCCGTTGACGACGGCGATAACCACCTTGGGCATGGTGCGCATCAGCCGCTGCACTTCCAGGATGTGCAGCCGCCCGGCGCGGGCCGGGTCAATGGTCTCCTGGGTTTCGCCCTCTGCATACCGGTAGCCGTCCCGGCCGCGGATCCGCTGGTCGCCCCCGGAGCAGAAGGAATGCCCGCCGTCCTTGGGGGAGGGGCCGTTGCCGGTGAGCAGGACGGTGGCGACGTCGGGCGTCATGCGGGCGTGGTCCATGGCCCGGTACAGCTCATCCACGGTGCCCGGGCGGAACGCGTTGCGCACCTCGGGCCGGTTGAAGGCGATCCGCACGGTGGGCAGGTCGCGCACGACGGCGCCGTCGGCGTCGCGCTCCACCTGCCGGTGGTACGTCATGTCAGTGAAGTCGTCGAAGCCGCCAACCACCCTCCACTGCATGGGATCGAAGATGTCAGAGACCTGCTCGGGAAGTTGTGTGCTCACGCATCGAGTTTATCGCGGCCGCAAAACCCGGCCCCCGGGGCCGGCAGCGGCGGCATCTTCGCCTGGGCCGGACCAGAATCCGCCTGCATGCTGTTGGCTCCGGAGCCCGGCGCGTAGCTTGAAGAAATGGCTAGCAGCTCCGTGACGGGGACAGACGGCCCCGCTTCCGATGCACTCCTGAAACTCGGCAGGTTCTTTACCCGCTGGGATGAGACGTCCGACGGCCGTGCTGTCTTCCGTGAAGGCGGACGGAAGGGCGACGCGTTCTACCGGAACCGGTGGAGCCACGACAAGGTGGTCCGTTCCACGCACGGGGTGAACTGCACCGGGTCCTGTTCCTGGAAGGTCTACGTCAAGGACGGGATCATCACCTGGGAAGCGCAGGAAACGGACTATCCCACAGTGGGTCCGGACCGGCCGGAATACGAACCGCGCGGCTGTCCGCGCGGCGCCGCGTTCTCCTGGTACACCTATTCGCCCACCCGCGTGCGCTACCCCTACATCCGCGGCGTGCTGCTTGAAATGTACCGGGAAGCCAAACGCGCTTCCGGCGGCGATCCGGTGCTGGCGTGGGAAGTCCTGGTGGCTGATCCCGAGAAGCGCCGCACCTGGCAGCAGGCCCGGGGCAAAGGCGGGCTGGTGCGGTCCAGCTGGCAGGAAGCCGTGGAAATGACTGCGGCCGCGCACGTTGCCACGATCAAGAATTTCGGCCCGGACCGCTGCACCGGGTTCTCCCCGATCCCGGCGATGTCCATGGTCTCCCACGCTGCGGGGGCACGGTTCATCAACCTGATCGGCGGGGTGATGAACAGCTTCTATGACTGGTACGCGGACCTGCCCGTCGCCTCCCCGCAGGTCTTCGGTGACCAGACGGACGTGCCGGAATCCGGGGACTGGTGGGACGCGACCTACCTGATGATGTGGGGCTCCAACATTCCCGTGACCCGCACCCCGGACGCGCACTGGATGGTGGAAGGACGCTACCGCGGAACCAAGGTGGTCTCCGTCAGCCCGGACTATGCGGACAACACCAAGTTCGCCGACGAGTGGCTGCCGGTGCAGGCCGGGTCCGACGCTGCCATGGCGATGGCCATGGGGCATGTGATCCTCAAGGAGAACTTCGTGGACCGGCGGGTGCCGTTCTTCGAGGACTACGTGCTGCAGTACACGGACCTGCCGTTCCTGGTCACCCTGGTGGACGGACCCGGCGGGACCACCGTGCCCGGCAAGTTCCTCACCGCACAGGACCTGGGCGGCGGAGAGGCTTCGGCCGCCGACGCCGCGTTCAAGACCGTGCTGCTGGACCGGGCCACCGGTGCGCCTGTGGTGCCCAACGGATCGCTGGGCTTTCGGTACAACGACGCCGACGCCGGCAAATGGAACCTGGACCTTGGCGGCGTGGTGCCCGCGCTGTCCCTGGGCGACGCCGCCGGCTGGAGCGGGACCATATCCGGGGTGGACCTGCCGGTGTTCTCCGATCCCTCCGGCACCGGGACCGTGGTGCACCGCGGCGTGCCGGTGGCCCAGGTCGCCGGGAAGAAGGTCACCACGGTCTTTGACCTGATGCTGGCCCAGTACGGGGTGGGCCGGGACGGGCTGCCCGGCGACTGGGCCGCAGGGTACGACGACGCCGCCACCGCCTACACGCCGGCCTGGCAGGAGGAGCTGACCTCCGTCAAACCCTCGGCGGTGATCCGCACCGCCCGGGACTTCGCGGCCAACGCTGAAAAGTCCCGTGGCCGGTCCATGATCATCCTCGGTGCCGGGATCTGCCAGTGGTACCACGGGGACGTGACCTACCGGGCGATCCTGGCCATGCTGATGCTCACCGGCTGCGAGGGACGCAACGGCGGCGGCTGGGCGCACTACGTGGGCCAGGAGAAGTGCCGGCCCATCACCGGCTGGGCCGCAATGGCCTCGGCAGGGGACTGGAACCGTCCGCCGCGCTTTATGATCGGCACCGCGTTCTGGTACATGCACACGGACCAGTTCCGCTCCGACGGCTACTCCACGGACGGCGTGCAGTCCCCGCTGGCGGAAGGCCACCTGCGCGGCATGCACTCGGCGGACGTGATCGCCAAGTCCACCCGGATGGGCTGGATGCCGTTCTTTCCGCAGTTTGATGCGAAGAACTCTCTGGACGTGGCAGACGAGGCGGCGGCCGGCGTCGAACGCGGGGAAGCCGAAACACCGGCCCGCTGGGTGGCAGACCGGCTGAAGGACGGGCAGCTGCGGTTCGCGGTGGAGGACATTGACGCGCCGGAGAACTGGCCGCGCACCCTCATCCTCTGGCGGTCCAACCTGCTTGGGTCCTCGGCCAAGGGCGAGGAGTACTTCCAGAAACACCTGCTCGGCACGCTGAACAACGTGCTGGGCACCGACCACGGCGACGCCCGGCCGAAGGACGTGGTGTGGCGGGAAGAAGCACCGCAGGGCAAACTCGACCTGCTGGTTTCCGCCGACTTCCGGATGACCAGCTCCACCCTGCTTTCCGACGTCGTGTTCCCGGCCGCCACCTGGTACGAGAAATACGACCTCTCCTCCACAGACATGCACCCGTACGTGCACGCGTTCACCCCGGCGATCCCCGCGCCCTGGGAAGCGAAATCGGACTTCGAGCTGTTCCGGCTGCTCTCCGTGGAGTTCTCCCGGCAGGCTGCCACGCACCTGGGCGTCCGGAACGACCTGGTGGCCACCGCCCTGACCCACGACACTCCGGGGGAGATCGCCCAGCCCGGCGGCCATGCCCCGGACTGGAAAGGCACGGACATTCCGGCGGTGCCGGGGAAGAACATGCCCAGCCTCGCCGTCGTCGAACGGGATTACACGGCCATCGCGGACAAGTTCACGGCCATGGGCCCGCTGGCGGAAAAGCTGGGGTTCACCACCAAATACGTCACCTACAAGGTGGACAAGCAGGTGCGGCAGCTAGCGCAGAAACACGGTGTCTTCGATTCCGGTGCCGCCCGCGGCAGGCCCGCGGTGGACACCGATGCCCGGATGGCGGAGGCAATCCTGCTCTTCTCCGGCACCACCAACGGGGAACTGGCCGTCCAGGGCTTCGAGACCCTGGAACAGCGCACCGGCACGCCGCTGGCTGACCTGGCGGTCGGCGCGGAAGACAAAATCATCACCTTCCGCGACACCCAGGACCGCCCGACGCCGGTGATCACCTCCCCGGAATGGTCCGGTTCGGAGTCCGGCGGCAGGCGCTACGCCCCGTTCACCATCAACATTGAACGGCTTAAGCCCTTCCACACCCTGACCGGGCGGATGCACTTCTTCCTGGACCACGACTGGATCCGGGACATGGGGGAGGCGCTGCCGGTGTTCCGGCCGCCGCTGGACATGCACCGGCTCTTCGGGGAACCCCAGCTGGGCACCCGGGGCGAGCTGTCCGTGGCCGTGCGGTACCTGACCCCGCACAACAAGTGGTCCATTCACTCGGAATACCAGGACAACCTCTTTATGCTCTCGCTTTCCCGCGGCGGCACGGCAGTGTGGATGAGCCCGCAGGACGCGGAACTGATCCAGGTCGCGGACAACGACTGGGTGGAATGCGTGAACACCAACGGGGTGCTGGTGGGCCGGGCCATCGTCTCCAGCCGGATGCCCGCCGGGGTGGTGTACGTCCACCACGCCCAGGAGCGCATTATCGATACCCCCAAGTCCGAGGCCACCGGGCGGCGCGGCGGAATCCACAACTCGGTTACACGCATTCTGGTCAAGCCCAGCCACATGATCGGCGGCTACGCCCAGCTGTCCTGGGCCTTCAACTACCTGGGCCCCACGGGCAACCAGCGGGACATAGTCTCCGTGGTCCGCCGGCGCTCGCAGGAGGTGAATTTCTGATGAGGATCATGGCGCAGACGGCAATGGTCATGGCACTGGACAAGTGCATTGGCTGCCACACCTGTTCGGTGACGTGCAAGCAGGCGTGGACCAACCGGGCAGGCACCGAATACGTGTGGTTCAACAACGTTGAGACCCGGCCCGGCCAGGGGTATCCGCGGCGCTGGGAAGACCAGGAGAAATGGCGCGGCGGATGGGAAGTGAACCGGCGCGGGAACCTCAGGCTGAAGTCGGGCGGACGGGCCGCGAAGCTCTTTGGCCTCTTCGCCTCTCCGGTGCAGCCCGAACTGAGCGACTACTACGAGCCCTGGACCTACGACTACGAGAACCTCATCCAGGCACCGGCCGGCAGCGATTTCCCGGTGGCCCGGCCCAAGTCCCTGATTACCGGGCAGAACATGAAGATCGAATGGTCGGCGAACTGGGATGACAATCTGGGCGGTGCTCCGGAGCGGGCGCAGCAGGACCCGGTGGTGGAGAAGCTCCGCCGGGACGCCGAGGAGAAGGTCAAGTTCGAGTTCGACCAGACGTTCATGTTCTACCTGCCGCGGATCTGCGAGCACTGCCTCAACCCGTCCTGCATGGCCTCCTGCCCCTCCGGAGCCATCTACAAACGGGAGGAAGACGGGATTGTGCTGGTGGACCAGGACCGCTGCCGCGGGTGGCGGCAGTGTGTCACCGGCTGCCCGTACAAGAAGATGTATTTCAACCACCGCTCCGGCAAGGCGGAGAAGTGCACGTTCTGCTATCCCCGGATCGAAGTGGGGCTGCCCACCGTGTGCGCGGAGACCTGCGTGGGCCGGCTGCGGTACATCGGCATTTTCCTGTACGACGCCGACCGCGTCACCGAGGCGGCGGCCACACCTAACGAGCAGGACCTGTACGAGGCCCAGCTGGACCTGATGATGGATCCGAACGATCCGGAAGTCATCGCCGCCGCCCGGGCCGAAGGCATCCCCGAGGACTGGCTGGACGCAGCCCGCCGGTCACCGGTGTACGCCCTGGCCAAGGAACTGCGCGTGGCGCTGCCGCTGCATCCTGAATACCGGACCATGCCCATGGTCTGGTACGTCCCGCCGCTGTCCCCGATCGTGGACGTGCTCAAGGAACAGGGGCACGACGGCGAGGACGCCTCCAACCTGTTCGGCGCCATTGAGGCGCTGCGCATCCCGGTTGAATACCTCGCGGAACTGTTCACCGCAGGGGACGCGGACCTGGTGACGGCGGTATTGCGAAAACTGGCTGCCATGCGCGCCTACATGCGCAACATCACCCTCGGCGACGCCCCGGACGAATCGATTGCCACGGATGTGGGCATGACCGGCGAATCAATCGTCCGGATGTACCGCCTCATGGCCGTGGCCAAGTACGAGGAGCGGTACGTCATCCCCAGCGCCCACCTGGAGGACGCCCACAACCTGGAAGAGATTGGCTGCTCGCTGGACACCGACGGCGGGCCCGGCATGGGCCAGACCGGGGTGTTCGGGGAGGCCTCAGGGCGGCCCATGCCAGTTGCGGTGGAGAACTTCGCAGCCCTCGAGGCCAGGCAGCAGGGGGATGACCCGGCCGGAAACCGGGACATGACCGGGCGGGTGAACCTGCTGAACTGGGACGGCCGGGGATCCCCGCGCGGGCTGTTCCCGCCCGGGCAGGGCAACGGGGGCGAGCGCCCATGAGCCTGCTGGAGAAGCTGCTGGGCAAACCCGGCAAGGGCACCATGGCCCCGGAAGCCTATGCGGACAGCAATCCCCGGCGCAGCGCCCTCGTCCGCCAGGCGGCCTCGCTGCTGCTGCAATATCCGGATGAGGACCTGCTGGCGTCGCTGCCGCTGCTGCGCACCTCACTGGCCGAAGCCGGGGCGCTGACCCCGGGTATGGAGGAGCTTTTGAACTGGTTCTCCGCACGGCCCCTGCCTGCCCTGCAGAGCAGCTACGTCCAGGAGTTCGACCTCTCCAAACGGCACAGCCTGCACCTGACGTACTGGACCGACGGCGACACCCGGCGGAGAGGCCAGGCGCTCGCGGCCTTCAAGGAGGTCTACCGGGAGCACGGCATGCTCCCGGAGGGCACGGAACTGCCGGACTACCTTCCGCTGGTCCTGGAGTTCGCAGCCAAAGTGTCCCCGGCGGACGGCTATGAGCTGCTCCAGCGCTACCGGCCGTCCCTGGAACTGCTGCGCCTGGCGCTGCGGGACGCGGACCTGCCCCACACCCATGTGCTGGCCCTGGTCTGCTCCACCCTCCCCGGTGTCTCACCGGAAGACGCCCAGACCGTGATGCGCACCGCGGGCTACGGTCCGCCCACCGAGTCCGTGGGCCTTGAACCGTACAGCTCCCGGCTGCTGCCCCTGTCCGAAAGGAACCGGCCATGAGAAGCGCCGTGATGCTGCCTGCCGGGCCGTCCGCCTCCCTGCCCGCGGATGTCGCCCCGCCGGAGAACGTCCAGGTCACCCTGGGCGACGTCATGCTCTGGGGCGTGCTGCCCTACGTGGTGATCGCCGTCCTGGTCCTGGGGTCAATCTGGCGGTACCGGTATGACCAGTTCGGCTGGACCACGCGGTCTTCCCAGCTCTACGAAGCCCGCATCCTGCGCATCGCCTCCCCGCTGTTCCACTTCGGGATCCTGGCGGTGATCGCCGGGCACTTCATCGGCCTGGTGATTCCGCAGTCCTGGACCAAGGAGGCAGGCATTTCCGAGGGCCTGTACCACGCCATGGCCCTGGGGATCGGGCTCATTGCCGGCATTGGAACCATGGTGGGCGTGGTCATGCTGATCTACCGCCGGCGCACCACCGGACCTGTGTTCATGGCCACCACCCGCAACGACAAGCTGATGTACATCGTCCTGGTCGCGGCGCTGTTCGCCGGGCTGGCCACCACCCTGATTTCGGTGTTCGATCCCAACATCACCGACTACCGCGAAACCGTCTCGCCGTGGTTCCGGTCCATCTTTATCTTCCAGCCGGACATTGCAGCGATGACCGCCGCGAGCCTGTCCTTCAAGATCCACACCCTGTGGGGCCTGGCGCTGTTCGCGATCTGGCCCTTCACCCGGCTGGTGCACGCGTTCACCGCGCCGCTGCAGTACATCTTCCGCCCGTACATCGTTTACCGCTCCCGCGGGAAGCGGAAGGCACCCGGGGCGGTGCCCCCGCGCCGCGGCTGGGCTCCGGTCGGCACGCCGGACCGGGACCGCAGGGGCGTTCCCCCGCAGTAAGGACCACGGAGAGGACAGCCATGGCATCGGCACCATCCGCATCTGCCGCCCCGGACTTGAAGTCGGGACAGCTGCTGAACCTGATCACGGCCACCCTGGCCTCCACCGTGGGCTTCTGGGCCTGGACCATCATCGGTCCGCTCTCCGCCCGCTACACCCAGTCCCTGGACCTGAATCCTTCCCAGGCTTCCATCCTGGTGGCCATGCCCATCCTGGTGGGTTCCCTGGCCCGGATTCCGGTGGGCGCCTGGACCGACCGGTACGGCGGCCGGCGCATGTTCACGCTCGTCCTGGGCGTCACTGCGCCCCTGGTCCTGCTCACCGCGCTCGCCGGTGAATCGGGCAGCTACGCCCTGCTGATCATCGTCGCCTTTTTCCTCGGCATCGCCGGCACCGTCTTCGCGATCGGGATTCCATTCTGCTCCGCCTGGTATGACCGCAGCCGGAAAGGCTTCGCCACCGGGGTCTTCGGCGCCGGCATGGTGGGCACAGCAGTGTCCGCGTTCTTTACGCCCCGGCTGGTTGCCGGCGTCGGGTATTTCAACGCCCACCTGATCATTGCCGGGGTGGTGGCGCTGATGGCCGTGATCAGCTGGCTGGTGCTCCGCGAATCCCCGGCCTGGAGCCGTCCCACCGAACCGACACTGCCCAAGATCCGGCACGCGTTTACGCTGAAGGCCACCTGGCAGCTGTGCTTCCTTTACGGCATAGTCTTCGGCGCATTCGTGGCGTTCTCCAACTACCTCCCCACCTATCTGGGCAACGTCTATAACTGGGACGCCACGGACGCGGGGACGCGGACGGCAGGCTTCGCCGTCGCCGCGGTGATCGCCCGGCCCATCGGCGGAACCATAGCGGACCGGGTCGGCCCCAAGATCGTGACGCTTATTTCCTTTGCCGGCACCGTGGTCCTGGCCATGGTGGTGGCCTTCCAGCCCAGCCAGGAGCGGGTCTACGGAACGGCGTTCCTGCTCATGGCGGTCTTCCTTGGGCTGGGTACCGGCGGAGTCTTCGCCTGGGTGGGGCGGGCCGCCCCGCCGAAGGACGTGGGCACCGTCGGCGGGATCATTGCCGCCGCCGGAGGGCTGGGCGGCTACTTCCCGCCGCTGGTCATGGGAGCAACCTACGACGCCGAGAACTCCAGCTACTTTGTGGGCCTCACCCTGCTGGCGGTCTTCGCGGCGCTGGCCCTGCTGCTGACCTTCACGGTGCGCAACGGCGGAAGAACCGACGAAAGGCTCGCTTCGCAGCCGCAGGCCTAGGCCCGAAGCGGGTCCGGAGTAGAGTCGGACGATGGGTGCAACAGAGCTGATCCTCATCCGTCACGGCGAGAGCGCCGGCAACGTCGCCGCGACACATGCCCAGCGCACCGGTGCCGAAGTGATCGACGTCGGGCTCCGCGACCCGGACGTACCGCTGAGCAGTGACGGAGAGCGGCAGGCGGTGGCGCTGGGTGCCTGGCTGGCTTCCCTGCCCGGCGAAGAGCGGCCGGACTCCGTCTGGTGTTCGCCGTACCTGCGGGCCCGCCAGACAGCCGAACTGGCCGGACTGTCCCCGTTCCGGGTGGACGAGCGGCTGCGGGACCGCGAACTGGGAATCCTTGACCTGCTGACCTCCCGGGGGGTCGCCGCACGCTATCCGGTGGAAGCAGAACGCAAACAGTGGCTGGGGAAATTCGCCTACCGTCCGCCGGGCGGAGAATCCTGGGCGGACGTCGCCCTGCGGCTGCGCTCGCTGCTGCGGGACCTGGACGACGCCGAGGACGGGCACCGCGTCGCCGTGGTCTGCCATGACGCGGTGATCCTGCTGCTGCGGTACGTCTGTGAGGGCCTGCTGGAAGCCGAACTGCTGGACATCGCCTCGGCGAACAGTGTGCGCAACGGGTCAATTACCCGCCTGGTGCGTCCCTCCGGCACCGGTTTCTGGAACGTGGCAGCCTTCAACGGCGTGGACCATCTGGCCGCGGGCGGCGCCCCGGTCACCGAGCATGCAGGAGATGAAAATGTCCACCCGCGCTGAGCTGGTCACCCCCGCGCTGCTGCGCTCCTGGCAGGTATCCCGCGACGCCGAAGGGAAGGACGACCGCGGGACGGTCCTGGTGATCGGCGGTGCCCGCCGGACGCCCGGAGCCGCGATTCTCACCGGCAGGACGGCGCTGCGGGCCGGCGCCGGGCGGCTGACCCTCGCCGTGGCCGAAGCAGCCGCCGTCGCCTCCGCCGTTTCGCTGCCCGAGTGCGGCACCGTCGGGCTCCCGGAAAACGGCGGGCGGATCAACGGCAAAGCTGCGGCCGACGCGCTGGGCACCGACCTGGAAACCGCGGACGTCCTGGTGGTGGGCCCCGGGCTGGACAACGCCGAGGACACCGCGGACCTGCTGCGCAGCATCAGCTCCGGAATCCCGAAGGAAGCATCAGTAGTGCTGGACGCCTACGCCCTTGGCGTCCTGCCGGGGCTGCCCGAACTGCGGGAACTGCTCTCCGGCCGGCTGGTGCTCACCCCCAACCGCACGGAGGCCGCACGCCTGCTGGACACCGGTGAGGTGGAGGACGCCGACGCCGCTGCCCTGGAAATCGCCCGCCGATACGGCGCTGTGGTCACGAGCAAGGGACGGATCACCGCCCCCGACGGACGTGCCTGGGAGGTCCCGGCCGGCAACCCCGGCCTGGCAACTTCCGGCAGCGGAGACGTCCTGGCCGGAGCCGTGGCAGGATTCCTGGCCCGCGGAGCCTCCCCGGACCAGGCTGCCTGCTGGGGAACGTACCTGCACGCCGCCGCGGGGGACAGGCTTTCTTCCTCGAAGGGGCCGCTGAGTTTCCTGGCGAGCGAACTGCTTGAGGCCATGCCCTCGGTGATGACGGAACTGACGGTCTAGGGCCGTACCGGCCTCTAATCCTGCCGGACCGTCAGGACGATGGAGCCCTGTACCGTGCCGGATTCGAGGCGTTCCATGGCAGCCCGGGCCTCGGCGAGGGGGAACCGGCTGTCGATGGATGGAAGAACTGCGCCGGATTCCAGCAGGCCGTTGAGGCGCTGTAGTTCCGTGCCGCTCTCCTTCGCAAGAACATTCCCGAACCGCCGCCGGCCCCGGTCAAGCAGGGAGAGGACACCCCCGGCCAGCTGGCGCTCGATCATTCCTCCGGTCACCCTGCCGCCCTCTTCGCCGCCCACCAGTGCGGCAGTGCCGCCGGGTTTCAGGGCCCGCCGAAGCCTGGCGAGCGGAGGATTGCCGGCAAGATCGATGATCGCGTCGTAGGCGTCCGGGGATGCCGCGAAGTCCTCTGTCCGGTAGTCGAGCACGCGGCTTGCCCCGAGGGCCCGCACAAAGTCCGCCTTGGCTGCGGAACACGAACCGGTGACCTCCGCTCCGGCTGCAACCGCAAGCTGGACAGCCAGGCTGCCCACTCCGCCGGAGGCACCGGTGATGAGGACCCGCTGCCCGCTGGAGACCTTCGCGACGTCGGCCACCGCCTGCAGGGCGGTCAGCCCGGAAACCGGAACCACGGCGGCCTGTTCGAAATCCAGGCCTGCCGGTATGGGAGCCAGTTTGTGTTCGGGCGCTGCCGCGTAGCCGGCGAAAGTGCCCTTTCCGATCCCGTAGACCCGGTCGCCGGGCTGAAACCGTGTGACGGCGGCACCGGCGGCTGTCACGACGCCGGCAAGGTTCAGCCCCGCGACCGGCCGGCGCGGGCTGCGGAGGCCGAAGAACGCCCGCAGCAGGTACGGCCTGCCCGTCATGACGTGCCAGGTTCCCCTGGCGAGTCCGGCGGCGTACACCTGCACGAGGACCTCTGTGTCTGCGATATCCGGCAGGGGGACCATCTGCAGCCGAAGGACCTCCGGTCCGCCATAGCCGTTCTGGATCACCGCCCGCATCTCTGCGGGCAGGGCCGCAGCTAGGTGCGGCGCGCTCTGGCTACGCGGAGGGCGGGAATGCATTCCAAACATAAGTCGTCCTTTGCCGTTCAAGCCGTACTTAGTAAGGCAGAACCTACCGTACTAAGTACGGGAACGGTAGAGTTGGCGCAAATGAATCAACGCCCGGACCCCTCCCGCCCGCCGCTGACCCGCGAACTGGTGCTCCGCCGCGCCGTCGAACTCGCTGATGACGGCGGGCTGGGCGCGCTCACCATGCGCTCACTGGCCCAGGCGCTGGGGGTCAAGCCCATGTCGCTCTACCACCACGTCGCCAACAAGGAGGAGATCCTGGACGGGCTGGTGGACATTGTCTTCGCGGAAGTCCCCCTCCCCTCGGACGGGCCGTGGCGCCGGGAAATGGAACGCCGGGCTGCATCCCTGCGGAGTGCCCTGGGCAGGCATCCGTGGTCGGTCGGGCTGCTGGAAACGCGCACGTCTCCAGGGGCTGCAACCCTGCAGCACCACAATGCCGTGCTGCGTGTGCTGCGGCAGGCAGGCTTCAGCATCGAGGGTGCGGGGCATGCGTATGCCCTGCTGGACAGCTATATCTACGGGTTCGCACTGCAGGAAGCCGGCCTGCCGGTTGGCACCCCGGACTCAGACCCCGAGGTGGTGGCCGCGATGGCGCGGTCCTTCGCGCCGTCCGACCTGCCGTATCTTGCTGAAACGGCCATGTACCGGGTGATGCAGCCGGCCTACGCCTTCGGCGACGAGTTCGGATTCGGCCTTGGGGTCATTCTCGACGGGCTGGAACGCCTCCTGGCCCGCGAGGGGGAACCGGCGTCGGAATAGCCGGGGACTAATGCCTGCGCGCCGCCGGGCCGATACTGTGGATTGATGGCAACACCTGATCTCCCGGCCCGTTCCGGCCGCCGAACCGTCCTGCAGGAGCCGCCGCTGTCCTACAGGTTCTCAAGGGCCGACGGCGCGGCGCTGGGCTTCTATGCTGCAGCGATGGCCCTGCTGAGCCTCACCCCCGCAGCACTGGCCGTGACGGCCGTGATCCAGGACCCGGTTACGGCGTCGTATGCGGTGAACTTCACGTTCTATCTGGTCGCTGGAATTCTCGCATTCGCAGCCTCCCGGGCGTATGTGGTGCGTGAGACCCGCATCCTGGCGACCCGGCCGTGGCTGACGCTGGCAGTAATTCCGCTGTCCATCATCGCAATGCTGGTGGCCACCATGATCCTGGTGCTGCTCACCGGTCCGCCGGAAACCGCGGTGAACCAGGTGGCGGCACAGGACCTGATGATGTCGGTGTCGCCTTGGCTGATCGTGCCGCTGTTTGTCGTGCTCGCGCCGTTTGTGGAGGAGTACATCTACCGCCACCTGCTGATCGGCAAGCTCTCGAAGCGCCTGAACATCTGGGTGTGCAGCCTGCTCTCCGTGCTGGTGTTCTCCGGTATCCACGTTCTTGGGGAGGCCGAGTTCTCCCTGGCCGTGCTGGTCCCGTACTTGGCGATGGGGGCCGTCCTGGTGGGCGTCTACCTCTGGGCAGGCAACAACTTCATGCTGTCCTACTTTGTGCATGCGGCGAAGAACCTGCTGGCCGTGGTGCTCACCTATGCCGTGCCGGCGGAGCTGCTGCAGCAGTAACGGCAGCGGCCGGCATCCCGCTTAGCTGATGCAGAACTCGTTGCCTTCCGGATCAGCCATGGTGTACCAGAGGTGCGGGCCCTGGCTGGCTTCCCAGAGGAACTTGGCCCCGCGGGCTTCGAGGGCCGCCCGGGTGGCGTTGATGTCATCCCCTGAAAGCCGGATGTCCAGATGGATCCGGTCCTTGACCGTCTTGGGTTCCGGCACCGGCTGGAACAGGATGCGCATGGGCGCCACAGGTGAGCCGGGTGGAACCGGCTGCAGGACCGCTGATCCGGCCGCCCACATTCGGGTTCCGTTGTGGTCGATGACGTCGTCCGGGGAAGCAAAACCCTTGGCGAGCATCTCGTCGATGAAGTCCTGGTTGGTCTCCTCAACCGGCCAGCCGAGGGTCTCTGCCCACCAGTCAGCCTGGGCGTGGGCGTTCTCGCAGTCGATGCAGATCTGGATGTCGTATGCCATACGGCCCAACCTAAGTCAGCGCCGCGTCCCGCGTCCCGCGTTTGCGGACAACTGCCGTCCGCAATGGTGATGCTCTGCCATCTCGATGTTCGTCACCTGTTTGACCGCCCCCGCCCGTTCTGCGATTGTTTATAGAACGATTGGTCGGTAAATCCGGCAGCCGTGCGGGCAGTGGAGCCCTGCGGCGAACTGGCAACTCTTTGGGAGCAGACATGGCTGAGGCTTTTCTCGTTGGCGGAGTGCGGACTCCGGTGGGCCGCTACGGAGGTGCGCTGTCCAGCGTCCGTCCCGATGACCTGGCAGCACTGACGCTGCGCGAACTCGTTGCCCGCGAAGGCCTGGATCCCGCCGTCGTCGACGAAGTCATCCTCGGCAACGCCAACGGTGCAGGCGAAGAGAACCGCAACGTAGCCCGCATGGCCGCCCTGCTCGCCGGTTTCCCGGACACGGTTCCGGGCATCACGGTCAACCGCCTGTGCGCCTCGGGCCTGTCCGCCATCATCATGGCCTCGCACATGATCAAGGCCGGCGCCGCGGACATCGTCATTGCCGGCGGCACCGAATCCATGAGCCGCGCCCCCTGGGTCACAGAAAAGCCCACCAAGGCCTTCGCCAAGCCCGGGGACACCTTCGACACCTCGATCGGCTGGCGTTTCGCCAACGAACGCTTCGTTTCCGGCGACCTTTCCCGCGACGGCAAGATGACCTACTCCATGCCTGAAACGGCCGAGGAACTGGCCTCCACGGACAGCATTTCCCGCGAAGACGCCGACGCGTTCGCCGTCCGCTCCCACGAAAAGGCACTGGCCGCCATCGCCGCCGGACGGTTCAAGGATGAAATCGTCCCCGTCACCATCAAGGGCCGCAAGGGCGACACCGTCGTGGACACCGACGAAGGGCCCCGTGAAGGCACCACCCTGGAAGTCCTCTCCAAGCTGCGCCCCGTGGTCAAGCCGGGCGGCATCGTCACCGCCGGCAACGCCAGCTCCCTGAACGACGGCGCATCGGCCATCATCATCGCCTCCGAGCGCGCCATCAAGGAATACGGGCTCACCGCCCGCGCGCGGATCGTCGACGGCGCTTCCGCCGGTGTCCCGCCCGAAATCATGGGCATCGGCCCGGTTCCGGCCACGCAGAAAGTCCTGCAGCGCAGCGGCATCAGCCTGGACCAGGTGGGCGCCTTCGAGCTCAACGAAGCCTTCGCCACCCAGTCCCTGGCCTGCATCCGCCGCCTCGGCGTCGACGAAGGAATCGTGAACAACGACGGCGGCGCCATCGCCCTCGGCCACCCGCTCGGCTCCTCCGGCTCCCGGATCGCCATCACCCTGCTGGGCCGCATGGAACGCGAAGGTGCCTCACACGGCATCGCGACCATGTGCGTCGGCGTCGGGCAGGGAACCGCCATGCTGATCGAGGCCGTGTAGTGCCGGACTTCGCGGAGGTTTCCGCGCACTTCACCACGCTCAAGGTCACCATCAGGGAAGACCGCATCTCCGCGGTCCTGAACCGGCCCGAGGTCCGAAACGCCATTGACCAGACCATGGTCGATGAACTGCATGCCCTCTGCGCCGAGCTGGAGCACAATCCGAAGATCCTGATCCTCTCCGGAACCAACGGCATTTTCGCCTCCGGCGCGGACATTGCCCAGCTGCGCGAACGCCGCCGCGAGGACGCCCTGCGCGGGATCAACTCCACCATCTTCCACCGCATCGCCAAGCTGCCCATGCCGGTCATCGCCGCGCTGGACGGTTTTGCGCTGGGAGGGGGAGCGGAACTGGCCTTCGCCGCCGACTTCCGCATCAGCACCCCGTCGGTGAAGATCGGCAACCCGGAAACCTCCCTTGGCATCATGGCTGCGGCCGGAGCCACCTGGCGCCTGAAGGAACTAGTCGGGGAACCGCTGGCCAAGGAAATCCTCCTTGCCGGCCGGATCCTGAACGCCGAGGAAGCCCTTGCCGCCCGCCTGGTCACCGAAATCCATGAGGCAGATCAGCTGCTGGCAGCGGCCAACGCACTGGCCGACCGGATCGCCAAGCAGGACCCGCTGGCCGTACGTATCACCAAGTCCGTGTTCGCTGCGCCCGCCGAGGCGCACCCCGTGATCGACACCCTTGCCCAGGGCATCCTTTTCGAGTCCGAGGCGAAGTTCGACCGCATGCAGGCTTTCCTGGAAAGGAAGAAAAAGAAATGACAGTTCCCTCCAAGGTTGGTGTCCTCGGCGGCGGCCGCATGGGCGCGGGCATCGCCCACGCCTTCTGCACCGCCGGCGCCTCCGTCGTCGTCGTCGAGCGCGACGACGAGGCAGCGAAGGCCGCCTACGAGCGCGTAGCCGGCAACCTCGCCAAAAGCGTTGAGCGTGGCACCACGGAAGAGACCCTCGAAGCGCTGACGGCCCGCCTGAGCGTGTCCACCGACTACGCCGATTTTGCCGGCTCCGGCCTGGTAGTCGAGGCAGTTCCGGAAGACTTCTCGCTGAAGGCCACCGCACTGACGGCTGTGGAGGAACAGCTCGACGCCGATGCCTGGCTCGCGTCGAACACCTCCTCGCTGTCCGTTTCGGAACTGGCAGAGAAGCTGCAGCGGCCGGAGAGGTTCTGCGGGCTGCACTTCTTCAACCCGGTTCCCGCTTCTACCCTGATCGAGGTGGTCCTGGGCAAGCAGACCTCCGAGGAGCTCGCTTCCGCCGCCCGGACGTGGGTCACCGACCTGGGCAAGACGCCCGTCGTCGTCAATGATGCTCCCGGCTTCGCCAGCTCCCGGCTTGGCGTAGCAATTGCCCTCGAGGCCATGCGCATGGTCGAGGAGGGCGTAGCGTCCGCCGAAGACATCGACGCCGCTATGGTGCTGGGCTACAAGCACCCGACCGGTCCGCTGAAGACCACGGATATCGTAGGCCTGGACGTCCGGCTGGGCATCGCCGAGTACCTCGCCTCTACTCTTGGTCCGCGCTTCGAGCCGCCGCAGATCCTGCGGGACAAGGTTGCCCGCGGCGAACTCGGCCGCAAGACCGGCAAGGGCTTCTTCGACTGGAGCTAGTTTTCCGCAGGGCGGCAGCCCGCATCTCGTTGGGGGGATGCGGGCTGCCGCAGTTAACGGGCTGCTTTGGCACCTCCGCCTGCGCCGGTCATCTCTAACTGGGTTCCGCTGAAACCTTTGGGGAGCTAACGCGCTTAAGGATGTGCGGCCCGCATCCTTTGGGGAGACAGCGCTGTTTAGGGAGGCTGAAAGGAGCATTATCTGCCCAAAGCATTTCCGGGGGCGGCGCTAAGCGACGTCATCTCCCCGAAGGTTGACCCGGGTGCATTTTCGAACCGGTCTGCCGCTTTTGCCGGTGCAGCATAGTGAGTTCCGGGCGTCAGCTGCCGGGGCGCTGCCGCGGTGGGGGACAGGGCAGGCCGCCGGGGACTGTCACCCGGCGGCATCAATACCGGCAAGCCACCCCGGCGCCCGGCCCCCGTTCGGGGGTGACAGGGCAGCGGCGTCGATATTCGACGTCTGCAGCAGCCAGGACACCAGTGAGTTCGAGTTCCACATGTCACCGCCGGCCATTTTGGCGCCCCACACCCGCAGGGGAACCTGGGGAACGCGCGCAAGCAGTGCCGCGGCGTCGGATGCGGCCAGGTTGAACACCACCGGCGCTTCCGGAGCGTACGCGAGGTCGGGGATGACCCCGTCGCGCCAGCACCGCACCTCATACCGGAAGAACCGAGAACGCACCAGAGCCCGGAAACCGACCGGTCCCGTGGCCACCACCCCGGGTCCGCCGGCGCCCGGGCCCCAGGCCGGTGCCATTTCGACGGCGTAGCGACCGTCCGGGACCAGGATTTCCAGTGCGGCGTGGAACAGCGGCCGGGGGCTGCGCCCTTCGCGCAGGGTACGCCAGCGCTCCCACCACCGGCTGGTGTGGATCACCACGTGTCCGCCGGCGCCTACCGGCAGCCACCACAGCCGGATCCCGGTTTTGTCCACCGATACCTCCTCTGCTGACGCGCCTGCCGGCATGCAGCCGGGACTACGCCCCGGTGACGGGCTGCTGCAGTTCAGTCACCCAATCTGACTGGTCCTCGGACTCCGAACGCAGATATACCTCCCGGCACGGGCCAGAGAGGGTAAAACCGCGGGCAATGATCTCGGCGTGGACTGCCTGCCAGCTCTCGCCGATATGCTCCATCGAACCAAGATGGACTCCGCAGACCGCTGCCGGAACAGCCGGCAGCTGAACTTCCTCGGCGCCGTCGGGAATGGGACCGGAGCTCGCAAAGCCGGCGATGATCCGCATGCCGTCCTCTCCCATGTCGTACTGCGCCACGGGTACGCCGGCCGGTGAGCCGGACGGGGCCAGCAGAGCGGCAACACTGTCAAAGAGCGGTCCGACGACGCCGGGGACCTCGGGCTGTTCGGCCACCACGGCAGTGTGGGCAGCGAGCCGGACGGCAGGAAGCGGTTTTTCAATGATCTCGATCTGGGCCATGGCATTTTCCTTTTCTATGAGGTGGAGCCTGCGCTCAACGTCGATGAGCCGTGCCGCTGCTATCCGCGCCTCTTCCGCGACCTCTGCCCGCCGCAGGCGAAGCAGGCCGGCGATCCGGCCCGAGTCCACCCCGGAAGCGAGCATCGCGGAGATATCGTCCAGGCCAAAGCCAAGGGAACGCAGGGCCACGATCCGGTGCAGCCGGTCAAGCTGCGACGGGTCGTAGGAACGGTAGCCGCTGAACTCATCCACGTGGGCGGGAACAAGCAGCCCGGCGGTGTCCCAGTGCCGCAGCATGCGGTGGGTTACCTGGCCGATCTGCGCGAACGCTCCAATGGATAACATGCTCCAGTTCTCCTGCCTTCCACAGTGTCAGAGTCAAGTATCGCTGCCGGGGGCGTGCCAACACGCCGGGGAGCGGCTCCGCCTAGGCTGGAGGCATGAGTACTCCGGGGAACCGCAGCGTGGACTGGGAAGGCGCCGCGAACGCCAGGGACCTCGGCGGAATCCCGGCGGAACACGGCTGCGTGCAGCCGGGCCGGATCTACCGGATGGGCCGCTCCGAATGGCTCACCGCCCGCGGCTGGCAGCAGGCGCAGCAGGCCGGTGTCCGCACCGTCATCGACCTGCGCAACGGCGGAGAGATTGGCCGGCGGGACACCGACCCCGTCCTCCCGCCGTCGGCACACCACGGCATCCGGTTCCTGAACCTTCCCACCCAGGAACCCGACGACCCGGACTTCACGGCGCTGACCGGGCCGTACATGAGCTCACCGCGCTTTTATCCGGAGAACCTGCGCCGCTGGCCGGAAAAGTTCGCGGCAATCGCCGCAGCCGTCGCGGAGGCCCCGCCCGGCGGCGTCGTAATCCACTGCTCCGCCGGACGCGACCGCACCGGACTGGTGGCGGCGCTCCTGCTTGGCGTGGCCGGGGTGCAGCCGGCGGATATCGCCGCCGACTACCGTGCAGCGCTGACCGGCATCAACGACTGGCACCGAAAGCAGCAGCAGCCGCGGGAACGCCCGCTGGACGACGCCGAACTTGCCGCCCGTGCAGATGCTGCGGAGGGGGAGCTGCTGGGTTTCCTGCAGGATTTCGACGCCGCGGCCTTCCTGCGCCGGGCCGGCGCCGGTGAAGATGTCCTCACCCGGCTCCGGTCCCGGCTGCTGGACTTCTAGGCGGAGCCCTGGTCCTGCATGGTCACGTCACGCCGGGGCTCCCGGCCGCGGCAGGGAACCACCCGCTCACTTGTGGCTAAGTAGAAAAAAGAGCTCCGGTTCCGGCCCTCGTACGCGCCGGGGACCATCAGCGAGGAGTACCGCTGGCACCACTGGGGCTGGCCAGGGCTGGCCGCCAGCGCCTCTGCGACCAGCGGAACGTCGTGGTGCCACATCAGCTGCTGCTCGCCGTCCAGGACCAGGTAGATCAGGTCGAGTTCCGGGTCGGCGTGGACCTCGACGTCGATCCAGTCGTCGTACCCCATGAGACGGCCGCCGTGGATCCAGTGGATCTTGTGGCCGGGGTAGAAAGCGGTGCAGCGCGGGTCACTGGAGGGAATCACAGCGTGTCCTTCGTGGGAGTGTCCTTGCCCGCTCCGGTTGGACGCGGGCCGCTTCGTCATCCGAACCACCCGCCGAACAGTGGGGTTGGTGCATGGCCAGTCGGAGCTTTTCCATACCCGGGAGGGTGCGGAGGCCATGTCTCGTGAAGCAGTAGTTACGTTAGCAGGTGGCAGGGACAGCGGTATATGGGAGGGCGCAGGACCCGGAGCAAGTGCATGCGAACGCATGTATGGTGAAGGGAGTGGGTCAACTCCACTGAACCGATTCAAAGAAGAAGGCATCATGCGTGCAGTTGTATTTGAGAAGTGGCAGACTTTCCCGTCCCTGACCGAAGTTGAAAGGCCGAAGCCGGGACCGGGAGAGGTTCTGCTGAAGGTGGCAGGCGCTGGTGCATGCCATTCCGACGTGGCACTCTACAAGGACTTCGCCGAAGGCGCCCCGGGCTCGATTCCGCCGGGATTCGTCCTTGGCCATGAGAACTCCGGCTGGGTCGAAGAGCTCGGTGAAGGGGTATCCGGCGTTGAAATCGGCGGCGCCTACCTGGTCTACGGTCCCGTGGGCTGCGGCCACTGCAAGGCCTGCTCCCGCGGGCAGGACACCTACTGCGAGAACGCAGCAGAGATGCCGTACCTGGGCATGGGCCTGGGGCGCGACGGCGGCATGGCCGAATACCTGGTAGCCCCGGTCCGGAACCTGGTGCCGCTGGGTGACGCGGACCCCGTTGCTGCGGCTCCGCTCTCGGATGCAGCCCTGACGCCGTACCACGCGATCAAGAACTCCCTGCCGAACCTCGCCGGCGGCGGCAAGTACGCCCTGGTCATTGGCCTGGGCGGCCTCGGCCAGATGGCCGTGCAGATCCTGAAGGCGCTCACCGGTGCCACCGTGATCGCGACGGACATGAAGGAAGATGCCATGAAGCGGGCTGAAGCTGCCGGCGCCGTCGTGGTGCCCGGCGGCGAAGGCCAGGTGGAACGGATCCGGGAAATCACCGGCGGCCGCGGAGTCGACGCAGCATTCGATTTCGTCGGGGTCGGACCAACCATCAAGACGGCGGCTGCATCAATGGCACCGCAGTCACGCTTCACCGTGGTTGGCATTGCAGGCGGCGCGTACGAGTGGAGTTTCTTCACCACGCCTTACGAGTCGACCATCACCAACACCTACTGGGGCACCATCGAGGACCTCCACGAGGTGGTCGCCATGTACCGTGCGGGGCAGATCAAGCCCGAGGTTGAGCTCTACAGCATGGACAACGCGCTGGAGGCGTACCGCAAGCTGGAAGCCGGGGAACTCAGCGGACGCGCAGTCGTCGTTCCGCATATGAAGTAGTCCTTCCGGATCCCAGGCGAGACGGCGGTGCCCGCGTTTGGCGGGCCCCGCCGTCGTGCCGCCGGGGTTTTCGGACCAGCTCAGCGGCGGCCCCGGCAGGGATGGCCGCCGCCGGGATGCAGGTCAACGTCGGCGGTGATGGCGGCCAGGTAACCCTCCCGGTAGCCCGTCGCGTTCGGGTGCAGGTTGGCCTGGTCCTGGCCAAAGATGATCCACGAATCGGCCGATCCCACGCCGTGTCCGGCAAACTCGTCAACCACATCCACGTATGTGGACTGCCGGTCCGGCAGCTGGGCCGCCAGCACGGCGTTCAGCGAGTCCGTGCCGGCGTTGAACAGGCCGGCCGCCTCTGCGGTCAGCAGCCCTGGAACGCCGGCCCCGTCGAAGAGATGGGGATATCCGACCAGTACCAGTTCAGCCCGAGGGGCCAGGGCCCGCAGCTGCTGCAGCGACTGGCGCACCTGGGGAGCGAGGGTAGTTGCCGCATATGCCTGCGCCGCGGCCAGGGCCGGTGCGCAGGTGGCCGGAAGGGCCTCTCCGGCGCACGCTGCAACGACCTCCGTGAAACGGACGTCGTTGCCGCCGATCGTCAGCGTGACCAGGTCCGTGTTCCGGTCGATGGTGCCGGCCGCCTGCAGGGCGAAGATCTGCTCGGGAAGGTCCACGGGTCCGGGCGGCGGCGCCGGCGGAGTGCTCGCGGCCGTGGCCCCGGCGCAGGTCACATCCGCATCCAGTTCGATCCGTGGCAGCGCGTCCAGCAGCGCCGGGTACCCCTCCGCGGTCCGGCCACAGGCATCCAGGACAGCTCCTCCGCCAAATCCGGCGGCATATGAATCCCCGAGCGCCACATAATCGACGGTCCGTTTGCCACCCTTGTCCCAGCCTTTGTGGGGTCCGTGGTGGCCGCGGTCCCGGTCGGCTCCGGCACCTGCACCGGCCGCTGTCCAGCCAGGCGGGGAACCGGCTGCCGCCGTATCCGCCGCGGGTACCGCCAGGGAACCTGCCGTGAGCAGGCATCCGGCAGACAGCAGCGCCGCTGCCCGCCCCCACTTGCGCAACTGGAACATGTCCTTGCCTTCCGCCGTCGTTGTCCGCAGTGCTGTGCTGCGTCAGCGAACACGGTAACGGCCGTGCCCTGGGCGCGGAACACGAAGGCAGCAGGGGCGGGAGCGGGGACGAAATGTAAGGACAGCTCCGCCCGGGGTGATGTGCCGCACGGCACTCTCATGTAGGCTGGATTCATTACCGACCGTCCGGTCAGTTATCGGCCTGCGCCGCAGCTGCGGCCAGCGGAACCGGCCCGGACCGGCAAACGAACGTCCAGCATCGAAAGGGTCCGTCAAAGATGACCTCAACCGCCATAGACGTGCAAGTCGTCCCCAGCTTCGTCCAGGACGAATGGTGGACCCCGGAGAACACGTCCGGCAGCTCCGCCGAAGTCCGGGATGCCTCCACCGGCGAACTGCTCGCCCTGGTCAGCACCGACGGCCTGGATACCGCCGCCGCCGTCGAGCACGGCCGCACCGTGGGCCACCGCGGACTGGCCGGCCTCACCTTCCACCAGCGTGCCCTGAAACTGAAGGAACTGGCCCAGTACCTCAACGGCCGCCGCCCGGAACTCTACGAAATCTCCGCCCGCACCGGCGCCACCAAGATCGACTCCATGGTGGACATCGACGGCGGCATCGGCGTGCTCTTCACCTTCGGTTCCAAGGGCCGGCGCGAACTGCCGAACTCCACCGTGGTGATCGACGGAACCCCCGAGGTCCTGTCCAAGGACGGCTCCTTCATCGGCGAGCACGTCTACACGTCCATCCCGGGCGTCGCCGTGCAGATCAACGCCTTCAACTTCCCCGTCTGGGGCATGCTGGAGAAGTTCGCTCCGGCCTTCCTTGCCGGCGTTCCCACCATCGTGAAGCCCGCCACCCCCACCGGCTACCTCACCGAAGCAGCCGTGCGCATGATGATCGAATCCGGCATCCTGCCTGCCGGTTCGCTGCAGCTGATCTCCGGTTCCGCGCGGGACCTGCTGGACCACCTCGATTACCGGGACATGGTTTCCTTCACCGGCTCGGCGTCGACCGCGAACAAGCTGAAGAACCACACCAACGTGGTCGAAGGCGGCGTGCGCTTCACCAGCGAAACCGACTCGCTGAACGCCTCCATCCTGGGTCCGGACGCTGTTCCCGGCACCCCGGAGTTCGACGCGTACGTGAAGTCGCTGGTCACCGAAATGACGGTCAAGGCCGGCCAGAAGTGCACCTCCATCCGCCGCGCCATTGTGCCCAAGGCACTGGTGAACGACGTCGTTGCCGCCGCCGCCAAGCGCATCGAAGAACGCGTTGTGCTCGGTGACCCGCGCGCCGAGGGCGTCACCATGGGCGCCCTGGCATCGGTCGAGCAGCGCGACGGCGTCCGCTCCTCCGTGCAGACGCTCCTGGATGCCGGTGCGAAGATCGCGTTCGGCAGCCTGGACGCCCCGGAAACCGTGCAGGCTGACGGCAGCCGCCGCATCGCCGAAGACGGTGCCTTTCTGGCGCCGGTCCTGCTGACCTGGGACAACCCCGAGGCTGAGGCGCTGCACTCCGTGGAGGCCTTCGGCCCCGTTTCCTCCGTGGTCGGCTACGAAGACACCGCCGACGCCGTCCGCCTGGCTGCACTGGGCGGCGGCTCGCTGGTTGCCACGGTCTGCAGCAACGACCCGGAAACCGTCCGCGAAGTTGTCACCGGCATCGCCGGGCACCACGGCCGCGTGCACGTGCTGAACCGGGAAACCGCCCGCAGCTCCACCGGCCACGGCTCGCCCGTGCCGCACCTTGTCCACGGCGGACCCGGCCGTGCCGGCGGCGGCGAGGAACTCGGCGGCATCCGCGCCGTCAAGCACCACATGCAGCGCACCGCGATCCAGGGCTCGCCGAACATGCTGACCGCCATAACCGGCGTCTGGCACACCGGCGCAGACCAGAACTTCGATGCGACGCACCCTTTCCGCAAGGACCTGGCCACGCTGAAGATCGGCGACGCGATGGCTTCCGAGCTGCGCGAGGTCACCCTCGAAGACATCACCGCCTTTGCGAACAGCACGGGCGATACGTTCTACGCGCACACCAACCAGGAAGCCGCCGAAGCGAACCCGTTCTTCCCGGGCATCGTGGCGCACGGCTATCTGCTGCTCTCCTGGGGTGCCGGACTGTTCGTGGAGCCGGCACCGGGACCGGTGCTGGCCAACTACGGCCTGGAGAACCTGCGTTTCATCACTCCGGTGGCCGCGGGCGATTCGATCCGCGTCACCCTGACGGCCAAGCGCATCACGCCGCGCGAGACCGACGAGTACGGCGAGGTTGCCTGGGACGCCGTCCTGCACAACCAGAACGATGAGATCGTGGCGACCTACGACGTGCTGACCCTCGTGGAGAAGCAGCGCGCCTAGCCCTCCTCGACACATCGAGATCACAGAAACTGCCCGTTAGAAGCGGGCGGGTTCTAGCGGTCGTTGCAACACCTGAGAATTTCGGGAGTTGCAACGACCGTGTCTGTTTCATCAGGAAAGCAGTCCCGTCCGCGGCATAGCGCGGAGCAGAGAGCAGCGTTCTTCGTG
>NZ_JAMWKK010000019.1:0-45535 GCF_035792275.1 Arthrobacter koreensis
AATAAACTTGGCACACTATTGAGTTCTCAAACAACAGGCACATCCGGCCTACTCGGAAAAACCATTCCCAACCGGGAACTTTCTTTTCTTTTCGCACCGCTGTGGTGTTTTACCAGCATATTCCATCTTTTTGTTTTCCGCAATTCGGCGTATTCCGCGAAATTTGCTCGAAACAATCAGATGAAGCCACACGAAAACGAAGCTTTTTCACAGCACAGCCGTGAACAGCTTTTGTTTTTGTGTGGTTTGGCCACCGTCCCGGGATCTCCGGAAGACCTAGCTTCCGGCGCCCCAACCGCGGCGACTCCAATTACTTTACACACCCCCGGGCACCGGTGCAAGCCGGCTTCGGTGTGACATCCTGCACCCGGCAGAGTCGGCTCCCATGCAGTCCCACGGGGTGCGTTAACAGCAGGAGGCCGGCTCCCCAAGGGAACCGGCCTCTCACCTGAACTTACTACTGACCTGTGACTACTGCGGTCGCCAGGTTTCGCTTGCCGCGGCGCAGCAGCAGGTACTTGCCGTGCAGAAGCTCCGACTCGGAGATTGCCGCGTCGATCTCGGCGACCTTGCGGTTGTTCACGTAGGCGCCGCCTTCGGTGATCGTCCGGCGCGCTTCAGAGTTGGTCTTCGACAGCCCGGTAGCCACCAGGAGGTCAATAATCCCAAGACCGCCGGCGCCAACTTCAGCCCGGGGCAGCTCGGCAGTGGCCGCTGTGAGGGTGGCCTCGTCAAGTTCCTCAAGCGATCCCTGACCGAACAGGGCAGCCGAGGCCGCAATGACCTTGTCGGTCGCCTCGGTTCCGTGGACCAGGGAGGTCACGTCGTAGGCCAGGGCGCGCTGGGCTTCCCGCTTATGCGGGGCTTCCTTCACGGACCGCTCGAGTTCCTCGATTTCTGCCTTGGTGCGGAAGGTGAAGACCTTCAGCCGGTCGATCACGTCGGCGTCGGCAGTATTGAGCCAGAACTGGAACATCGCGTACGGGCTCGTCATGGACCCGTCCAGCCAGACGGCATTGCCTTCGCTCTTGCCGAACTTGGTGCCGTCTGAGTTGGTGATCAGCGGGGTGCCCAGTGCGTGCACTGTGGCGCCTTCCACCTTTCGCACCAGTTCAGTGCCGGAGGTGAGGTTGCCCCACTGGTCCGATCCGCCGGTTTCCAGCACGCAGTTGTACTGGCGGAAGAGCTGGAGGTAGTCCATGCCCTGCAGCACCTGGTAGCTGAACTCGGCGTAGCTGATGCCTTCATCGGAGTTCAGGCGGGAGGCAACGATCTCCTTCTTGATCATCGTGCCCACCCGGAAGTGCTTGCCGATATCGCGGAGGAAGTCGATGGCGCTCATCGGCGCCGTCCAGTCCAGGTTGTTCACCATGCGGGCGGAGTTCTCGCCCTCGAAGCTGAGGAAACGCTGCACCTGTCCCTGCAGGTACCCGACCCACTCGCCCACAGTCTCTTTGGTATTCATGGTGCGTTCCGCCGTCGGGCGCGGGTCGCCGACGAGGCCGGTGGAGCCACCCACGAGGGCGAGCGGGCGGTGCCCGGCAAGCTGCAGGCGGCGCATGGTCAGGAGCTGCACGAGGTTGCCGAGGTGGAGGCTGGGCGCGGTGGGATCGAAGCCGCAGTAATAGGTGACCGGATCCCCTGAGAGCAGCTGTTCAAGTTCCGCTTCATCGGTGGACATCTTGATCAGTCCACGCCATTTCAGTTCCTGCCAGATGTTGGCAAAGGTCGGATCGTTCTGCTGGGCGGCAAGGCCCTCGGAGGTCTGGGTATTCTGTGGCACGCCTTCTAAATTATCAGGATTCGGTGCCGTCGATGCCCGCCGGGATGCCGTGCTCCGCAATAAGTCTCAGACGCTGTGTGGGACGGGTCATGGCGACGTACAGATCCCCCACCTTTCCGGCAGCTGCGGTAAGCAGTTCAGACGGTTCAAGGATGACGACGGCGTCGAACTCCAGCCCCTTGGCTTCGCGCGGCGAAATCACCACGATGTCCTGGCTGAGCCCGCCGGCACCGGTCCCCACCCGGTCCCCGTACCGGGCGGTGACTTCGCTGCGGACGGTTTCAAGCCGGTGGTCTTCGGTGATGACAGCCAGCAGGCCGCCCTCGATTGCTGCGAGGTCCTCCGGAAGGGTCTCCAGCAGCCGCGGCAGCAGGCCGCCTTCGGCAACGTTGTCCAGGAAGGGCGCCCACTGTCCCTCGCGGACGGCCTTGGGTGCGGAGACAACCAGTCCGGCCGCGTTGGCCATGCGGACAGCTGCCTCTGCAATCTGCGCCGGGGTGCGGTAGTTGACCGTCAGCTCTTCCAGCGTCCACCGCTCCCCCACGAACGGGTCCAGTGCCTGCTGCCAGGAGGTGGCACCGGCTGCGGAGGAGGTCTGTGCGATGTCGCCAACCACGGTGAAGGACTTCAGCGGGCAGCGGCGCATCAGCAGCCGCCACTGCATGGCGGAGAGTTCCTGTGCCTCGTCCACCACCACATGCCCGAACGCCCAGGTGCGGTCCACTGCTGCGCGGTCCGCGGCGGTGAGGCGCTGCTCCGTGGCCATGTTGTGGTTGGCCAGGTCCTCGGCGGAGAGGATGCCGTGGGCACCGGAGTCTTCCAGGAACCCTTCGGTGTTTTCGATGGCGCGCTCGGCGTTGGCCAGGTCCCGCTTGCGGGCTTCTTCCAGCGCGGCGCTGTCCCGCCCGGCAGACGCGTCCAGTTCACCGAGCAGTTCCGCGGCTTCGTCCAGCAGCGGGACGTCGGCTTCGGTCCAGGGCGCGTCCGGGCTGCGGCGCAGGGCATCGCGTTCGGCATCGGTCAGTTCCGGGGCGGCAGCCTCCAGCTGGCCGGGCTTGCTGAAGAGTTCGCTGATGAGCTTCTCCGGCGTCATCGGCATCCAGCACAGGTTCAGGGCTACCCGCACGTCGCGGGAGCTGCGCACGTCTTCGGCCAGGTACGCGCGGTCGGTGCTGTTGCCGGCTCCGGCCGACTCCTCCAGGATTTCGGTCATCTGGTCGGTGAGTTCGCGCAGCAGGATCTTTACGAACGTCACACGGGCCTCGTTGTGCGGCTTGCCGGTGGCGCGGGCACGGTCCCGGGCACGGGACACCTGCTTGGGCGTCAGAGTGACCCAGGTGCCCTCGATGTTGAGCCGGCGCGGCTCGGTGAAGTTCCGCTGGCGGTTCGCGACGGCGCGGGCAACGACGTCGGCCATTGCCAGGCGGCCCTTGATCTCCGCCGCTGCGGGAGTCTCCTCGCCGGTGGCTGCGATGCCGGGCATCAGCTGGCCGAGGCTGGACATCACGACGCCGGTCTCACCGAGGGAGGGCAGCACACGTTCGATGTAGCGGATGAAAGCGTTGGAGGGGCCCACCAGGAGCACACCGGCGGACTTCAGCCGTTCCCGGTGGGTGTAAAGCAGGTAGGCGGCGCGGTGAAGGGCGACGGCGGTCTTGCCGGTGCCCGGTCCGCCCTGAACCACCAGGGTTCCCGGCAGCGGTGCCCGGATGATCCGGTCCTGCTCGGCCTGGATGGTGCCGACGATATCCGACATCTGCCCGGTCCGCTTGGAATTCAGGGCGGCGAGCAGCGCCCCTTCGCCCTGCAGGTCCTGGCCTTCTTCCAGCATCGAGTAGTCCAGCACGTCGTCTTCCAGGCCCTGGACCTCTCGGCCCTTGAGCATCAGGTGCCGGCGGCGGCGCACGCCCTGCCGCTCGAACGCAGTCGCCTGGTAGAAGGTGCCCGCTTCGGGAGCACGCCAGTCCACCATGAGCCGCTGCAGGTCCGCAGTGGACAGGCCGATGCGGCCGATATACCGGGTTTCGCCGTCGTCGAGGTCCAGCCGGCCGAAGACCAGGCGGTCGTCCACAGCCATGAGCTGCGCCAACCGGTCTTCGTACATGGTGGCGAACGCGTCGCGTTCGGAGCGGTTCTGGTGCGACCCCGCGGAGTGGCTGCGGCGTACCTGGGCCAGCTGCTCACGTTTTTCCTCGCGCAGCTCATCAAGCCGGTGGTACAAGCCAGCCACGTATTGGCGCTCGTTTTCCAGCTCCGTATGGGCCGAAGACACTTCAGGCATATTCGCGTTCCCTCTCGCAAAGGCAGACCGTCAAGTTTACCCCGCTTCGGCACATTTTGTATGCCCTGTCCAGAGTGCGGCCCTGCGGCGGACTGCCGGGGGCCAAAAGGCTAGTACGTGCGCAGCGAATGGACGTTGTAGCCGGCCAGGTTTTCGCGTCCGCCGAGCCCGTCCAGTTCAAGCACGACGCCGATGCCGGCAACGCTGGAACCGGCGCGTTCGATCAGCCGGGCCGTAGCGCCGAGAGTGCCTCCGGTCGCCAGGACATCGTCCAGGACCAGGACCCGGGAGCCGTGCGGGATGTCACCGATGTGCACTTCGAGGCTGTTCGTGGCGTACTCCATGGAGTACGTCTCGTTGTACGTGGGGCGGGGCAGTTTGCCGGGCTTGCGGACGGTGATGACACCGTGTCCGGAGGCGTAGGCTGCGGCAGCGGCCAGCAGGAAGCCGCGGGCTTCGACGCCGGCAACGTAGTCGAAAGTGCCGTCGAACTCGGCCAGCAGGGCATCGACCATGCCGCGCAGCGCCGGTCCGTTAGCGAAGACCGGAGTCAGGTCGCGGAACGTCACCCCCGGCGTCGGGTAATTCGGCACCACTGCGCAGAGGCGGTCAATGGTTTCACGGATGGATTCCGCCGGTACTGCTGAACCGGCAAGGGGGGCTGAAGCTTCGTCTTTCACCCATCCACCTTACCGGGCCGGCGGCCCGGCCGCCCTGTCCCGGACCGCTGCAGGACTGCGCCGCTGGTCACAGGTGTGCCCCACCTAGGCCGTTTTGGCGCTGGCACCGGCCGGCCGGCGGCGTTGGACGGCAGGACGGTATTTGGACACGGTCGGCTCGTCCGTGAGCCAGAAACGCCAGGGATAGGCCTCTCCCCCGCCTTCGCCGCTGACGCCCACCCGCGGGCCGCGCGAGATCCGGGCCGGGTCAGCGGGTTCGTGCGGCAGCTCGAGCCGCAGCGGTCCTGCGAAGACGTCGGCGCCGTTCAGTTCCCGGTCGATGCCGAGGGCCTGGGCCAGGCGGGCCGGCCCCCTGGCCAGGTCCAGGTCCGTTTTGGGTTCCTTTCGGCGCACGCGTGCAACCGGGTGCCCTTCCACGATTTCGCCGGCCCGGAGCAGCAGCCCGGTGGCCTGACCCGGTTCGCCGCAGACAACGTTGGCGCAATAGTGCATCCCGTAGGTGAAGTAGACGTAGAGGTGCCCGGCGGGTCCGAACATGGTGGCATTGCGCGCGGACTGGCCGCGAAAGGCGTGCGAGCCGGGGTCGGCTTCCCCCAGGTAGGCCTCAACCTCTGTGATCCGGACGGCTACCTGGCCTTCGGGTGAATCCCGGTGGAGCACGGCGCCCAGAAGCCAGGGAGCTGCTTCGGTAGCGGGGACGGCTAGGCGGCTGCGGGGGTTGGAAACGTCCATTCCCTCACCGTAACAAGGGCTGCCGGGCGGCCGAAAAACTCAGAGGGCAGCGCGGTAGAGAGCTTCCAGTGCCCGCAGCCGGTGGGAATTAGGGTGCGGTGTGTCGCCTTCCAGCCGTATCGCCGCCGAATCCAGGGCCAGGTGCCAGGCGGCCATCAGCGCTGCGGTGTCTTCGACCGTGCCGCCCTCCACCCGCTGCCGGACGTGCAGTTTCACCAGCCCGCCGTCGTCGCGCACTTCGGTGACCGCTTCCTCGCCGACGCCCAGGTTCCCGCTGGACGCCTCAAGGGCAGCGCTGACGTCCTCCGCCGTTCCCCGGTACCAGCGCTCGAATTCAAGGCCTTTGCCGTCGGGATTCTCCACCACTTTGCCCATCGTGGGGCTGACATCGAATTCCCGTGAATAGGCATCCCGCAGCGCTTCCCAGTCTCCCTGCTCCGCTTCGGGCGGCGGCTCTCCGGCGGCCACGGCAGCGAACGCGTCCATGATGCCCTGCCAGCCGGCGCTGCCTTCGGCCAGGAAATCGGATGTATCCGAATGCGCACGGAAAGCCAGCAGCGCACCGCCGTCGGACTCCAGGACCTGCCAGTCCAGGACAGATTCCTCGCCAAGTTCGTCATCCCAGGTGATCTGGAGGCTGGATCGGGGGTTGAACTGCAGAACGGTGCCGGAGACACCGCTGCCCCCCTTTTCGAGGGTGTACTCCTTGCCCAGCTCCCAGTCGGGATGAATGGGGCCCAGCCACTGCTCCACTTTCTGCGGGTTGGTCAGGACGTCCCAGATGTGGGCGGTGGGGTAATCGAGCTGCTTGTCGAACGCCAGCACCCACCCGTCGGTCACCTTTTCGATCCGGCCTTCTGTAACCGGCCGGGATGCGCTGCTGCTGGACGGTGATGGGCTTTCAGCCATGGCCCGGCCTTCCTGGACGTGGGATGCGGACCATCTCAGGCTAGCGGGGGCGGCCGCCGGACGGGAGGGGGTGCACGCAGCTTGTCCCGGAGGTGCCGAAGAGTGCCTACAGTTCGTACCGGTGGCGGATATGCCGGTTTCCCGGATCGGCCTGCCAGAACTCGATCTCCCGCGGCGCCAGCGCGTAGAGCTGCCAGGACGGGTTCTCCGTACCGTCAGCTCCCGGGCGTTCGTCCCAGTCCCGGGCCGAGGCTTCGGCGCTGAGCTGCACCACGTTTCCGGCCACCCGGACCTGGCGGCCCTGCGCATACCAGTAGAAGTTCATAGCGGCGCGGGGGTTCTGCTCGAGTTCGCGCCCCTTCCGGGAGGAACGTGACGTGGCGAAATGCCAGCCGTCGGCGTCGAGGTCCTTCAGGATGAGCATGCGCGAGGAAAGGTTCCCTGCGGTATCGGCCGTGGCGAGGGAGAAGGCATGCGGCTGGGGCACACCGGCGGCCAGGGCTTCCTCCAGCCAGCTCAGGAACAGCTCGGCGGGGTCCTCCGGTGCCAGCTCAGGGTCGAAGCCGGGCAGTTTATCGGCGAAGTCGGGAAGGGCCCGCAGCGTGCTGCGCAGGTTCGGGTTCGGCATGGCTCCACGCTAACGCCCTTCGGGGAAACGAAAGGCCAGTTACGGCTGGTTTGAGGGCTCAAACCAGCCGTAACTGGCCTCTCGACGGGGTGGGTTAGGCGGAGAAGGCGCGGGCGGCGTCGAGCTGCTTCTTCAGCTCGGCCAGCTGCGACTCAACGGCTGAACGCGCGGTGCCGCCCTGCGAGCTGCGGCTGTTCAGCGACCCCTCGGTGGAGAGCACGGTGCGGACTTCCGGGGTGAGGTGCTCCGAGATCCCGGCATAGTCTTCGTCGCTCAGGTCCCAGAGTTCGACGCCGCGGGATTCGGCCAGCTTCACGGCGGCACCGGAGAGTTCGTGCGCCTCGCGGAACGGAACCCCCTGCCGGACCAGCCATTCGGCGATGTCCGTGGCCAGCGCAAAGCCCTGCGGAGCCAGGGACTGCATGCGCTCGGTGTTGAAGACAAGGGTCGCAATCATGCCGGAGACGGCCGGGAGCAGCAGCTCCAGCGTGTCCGTGGCGTCGAAGACCGGTTCCTTGTCTTCCTGCAGGTCCCTGTTGTACGCCAGGGGCAGGCCCTTGAGGGTTGCCAGCAGCCCGGTCAGGTCACCGATCAGGCGGCCGGCCTTGCCGCGGGCCAGTTCGGCCACGTCCGGGTTCTTCTTCTGCGGCATGATCGAGGAGCCGGTGGAGAAGGCGTCGTCGAGCGTGACGAAGGAGAATTCCTTGGTGGCCCAGAGGATGATTTCCTCGCTGATCCGGGACAGGTCGACGCCGATCATGGCGGCGACCCAGGCGAACTCGGCGTAAACGTCACGAGAGGCCGTGCCGTCGATCGAGTTCCAGGCCGCGGAGTCGAACCCGAGGTCCGCGGCGACGGCGTTGGGGTCCAGGCCCAGGGAGGACCCGGCCAGTGCACCGGAACCGTACGGGGACACGGCGGCGCGCTTGTCCCAGTCGGCCAGGCGCTGCACGTCGCGCAGCAGCGCCCAGGCGTGGGCCAGCAGGTGGTGGCTGAGCAGGACCGGCTGGGCGTGCTGCAGGTGGGTGCGGCCGGGCATGGCCACCCCGAGGTGCTTTTCGGCCTGCTCCACCAGGGAATCCACGGTGGCCAGCACGCCGGCGGCGATGATCCGGGCGTGGTCGCGCAGGTACATACGGCCCAGGGTGGCGATCTGGTCGTTGCGGGACCGGCCGGCGCGGAGTTTTCCGCCCAGCTGCGGTCCGGCGCGTTCGATCAGCCCGCGTTCCAGGGAGCCGTGGACGTCCTCGTCGGAGTCCGCGGGGAGGTAGGCGCCGGAGCGCACATCGGCGTCGAGCGCGTCCAGTGCCTCCAGCATGCCGGCCAGCTCGGCGTCGTCGAGCAGGCCTGCCTTGTGCAGCACCCGGGCGTGCGCCCGGGAGCCGGCGATGTCATAGCCGGCAAGCCGCCAGTCGAAGTGGGTGGACTTGCTCAGGGCTGCCAGTGCGTCGGCCGGACCGCCGGCGAAGCGGCCGCCCCACAGTGCACCCTGGACCGTGGAGCCGCCGGCTCCAGGCGTTTCGATTGACGGCTTGCCGTTGACCATGTGTCTTACTTTCCTTCTGCCAGGCGCAGGTCGCGGGCGGAGGCGACCTTGGAGGACATGCCGAACAGCTCGATGAACCCGCGGGCCATCGACTGGTCGAAGGTGTCGCCGGTGTCGTAGGTGGCCAGGTTGAAGTCGTACAGCGAGGACTCGGAGCGGCGGCCGGTGACGGTGGCGCGGCCGGCGTGCAGGTCCATCCGGATTTCGCCGGAGACGTACTTCTGGGTGTCTTCGATGAAGGCGTCCAGGGAGTTCTTCAGCGGGGAGAACCACTGGCCGTCGTAGACCAGCTCGGTCCAGCGCTGGCCAACGGTCTTCTTGAAGCGGGCCTGCTCGCGCTCGATGGTGACGTTCTCGAGTTCCTTGTGCGCGGCGATCAGGGCCATGGCACCGGGTGCTTCGTAGATTTCCCGGCTCTTGATGCCCACGAGGCGGTCTTCGACGATGTCGATCCGGCCGATGCCCTGGGCGCCGGCGCGGCGGTTCATTTCCTCGATGGCCTGCAGCGGGGTGACGGGCTTGCCGTCGATCGCTACCGGAACGCCTTCCTTGAAGGTGATGACCACTTCGTCAGCGGCAATGCCGGAGGCGGGGTCGGAGGTGTATTCGTACACGTCCGGGGTGGGGCCGTTCCAGATGTCTTCCAGGAAGCCGGTTTCCACGGCGCGTCCCCAGACGTTGGCGTCGATGGAGAACGGGTTCTTCTTGGTGGTGACGATCGGCAGGCTCTTTTCCTCGGCGAAGGCAATGGCCTTGTCGCGGGTCAGGGCCAGGTCGCGGACCGGGGCGATGCACTTCAGGTCCGGGCCCAGGGTCTGGATGCCGACCTCGAAGCGGACCTGGTCGTTGCCCTTGCCGGTGCAGCCGTGGGAAACGGTGGTGGCACCGAATTCGCGGGCAGCGGCGACCAGGTGCTTGACGATCACCGGGCGGGACAGCGCGGAAACCAGCGGGTAGGAATCCATGTAAAGGGCGTTGGCCTTCAGGGCCGGCATGGCGTACTCGGCGGCGAATTCGTCGCGGGCGTCAGCCACGTAGGCTTCCACGGCGCCGCAGTCGAGGGCACGCTGGCGGATGGTCTCCAGGGATTCTCCGCCCTGTCCGACGTCGACCGCCACGGCGATGACCTCGGCGCCGGTTGCCTCGGCAATCCAGCCGATGGCTACAGACGTATCCAGGCCACCGGAGTAGGCCAGAACAATACGTTCGCTCACGAATGTGCTCCTCTTGCGATTGGTGCAGCGCGCACGCTGCGGGTTGGTTGTAAAAGTGGGGGAAAACCTGGTGTGGAACGTCTGCCGGCCCAGGTTCTACAGTATGCGATTGTCAGGGGCCTGCCCGCTGGCGGTTGCCTCGTCCGCGATGGAGAGGAAGCGCGCTGCCAGCTCCGCGCCGCCATCGGGCTCCCGGGTCACCAGCAGCACGGTGTCATCCCCTGCCAGGGTGCCCAGGATGGACGGCATCACGGAGTGGTCGATGGCCAGGGCCAGGAAGTTCGCGGCGCCGGGCGGGGTGCGCAGCACCACGATGTTCCCGGACGCTTCCGCGGTGACCAGCAGCTCGCCGCACAGGCGGGCCAGCCGCGCGTCAAGCACTTCCTGGGTGACCCCGGACTGCGGGGTGCGTTTGCCGCCTTCGGCGGGCACGGCATAGACCAGCACTCCGTCCTTGCCGCGCATGCGCACGGCGCCGAGCTCCACCAGGTCGCGTGAGAGCGTGGCCTGGTTGACCTGCACGCCGTCGTCGGCCAGGAGGGTGGCCAGTTCCGCCTGGGACCGCACCGACAACCCGGTCAGCAGCGCACGGATGCGTGCCTGCCGGGCGGTCTTGGTGGTGGGCATGGTCATGCCGCTTCCTCCGGGATCCCGGTCAGGCCGGACCTCGCCATGAGCCAGACCATCAGTGCCTTCTGGGCGTGCAGCCGGTTCTCCGCTTCGTCCCACACCACTGACTGCGGGCCGTCGATCACGTCGGCGGAAATCTCGTAGCCGCGGTAGGCGGGCAGGCAGTGGAGCACGACGGCGTCGTCCGCGGCCTGTGCCATGGCGTCACTGTCCACGGCGTAGTCGCGGAACAGCTCCTGCCGTTCGGCCTTCTCGTCTTCCTGGCCCATGGAGACCCAGGTGTCCGTGGCGACGACGTCCGCGCCGGCCAGTGCTTCGGCTGCGTCCGTGGTGATCAGTACGGATCCGCCGGTTTCCTCGGCTCGGGCCGCAGCGGCGTCGACGATTTCCGGGTTTGGCAGGTAGCCCACCGGTCCGGCGACGCGCACGTGCATTCCGGCGGTGACGCCGGCCAGCAGGTAGGAGTTGGCCATGTTGTTGGCGCAGTCGCCCAGGTAGGTCAGGGTGAGGCCGGCCAGCGTGCCCTTGTGCTCGCGGATGGTCATCAGGTCCGCGAGCAGCTGGCACGGGTGGTAGTCATCGGAGAGCGCGTTGATGACCGGAACGGAGGAGTTCGCGGCCATTTCCTCCAGCCCGGACTGGGCGTAGGTGCGCCAGACGATGGTGGAGACCATGCGTTCCATGACCTTGGCAGTGTCCGTAATGGACTCCTTGTGGCCCAGCTGGGATTCTCCCGCGCCGATGATCAGCGGCACGCCGCCGAGGTCGGAGATGCCGGCGGCAAAGGAGATGCGGGTGCGGGTGGAGGTCTTGTCGAAGATTACCGCCACGGTCTGGCGGCCGGAACCTTCACCGGCGTAGGGCTGGTATTTCCAGCGGTCCTTTTTCAGGGCGTCTGCAAGGTCCAGGACCTCGGCCTGTTCGGCCTGGGTCAGGTCGGTGTCAACGAGGAAGTGGCGGGTCATGGCTGTCCAATCGTCGTGGCCGCGGCGGCCTGCAGGATGGCGGGAAGCTTGTCCAGGAAGGTTGCGGCCTGGCCGGTGGTGAGGATCAGCGGCGGCGCCAGGCGCAGGGTCGCCGGTCCGGTGGCGTTGATGATGAAACCGGCATCCAGCGCTGCCTGGACGGCGGCCGGGGCTGCGCCGCCAAGTTCCGGTCCCAGATCGATGCCGATCAGCAGGCCGTCGCCGCGGACTTCGGTGACGCCGTCGACGGCGCGCAGGCCCTCGCGGAGGAAGTCGCCGGTGGCGCGCACGTTTGCCAGCACGTCGCCGGTTTCAATGGCTGTCAGCGTCGCCAGTGCGGCGGCGGTGGCCACGGGATTTCCGCCGAACGTGGTTCCGTGCTGGCCGGGGGTCAGCAGGGCGGATACGTCCGGGCCGAAGGTGATCAGCCCGCCGATCGGGAAGCCGCTGCCCAGGCCCTTGGCCACGGTCATGGCGTCGGGCAGCACGCCCTCGGACGCGAACCAGCGTCCGGTGCGGCCGATTCCGGTCTGGACTTCGTCGAAGACCAGCAGCGCACCGGCGTCGCGCGTGATCTGCCGTGCCGCTTCGAGGTAACCGGCGGGCGGCACCTGGACCCCGGCTTCGCCCTGGATGGGTTCGATGAACACCGCGGCTACGGTGTCATCCACCGCGGCGCGCAGGGCATCAACGTCGCCGTACGGGATGTGCTCGACGCCGCCGGGCAGCGGTTCGAACGGCTCGCGGTAGGCGGGCTTGGCGGTCAGTGCGAGGGCTCCCATGGTGCGGCCGTGGAAGGCGCGGTCCATCGCGATGATCCGGGTGCGGTTGCCCGCGGAGTTGCGCCGGGCCAGCTTGAAGGCAGCTTCGATCGCTTCGGTCCCGGAGTTGGAGAAGAAGACCTTGGAACCGGCCGGTGCCTGCGCCAGCTGCAGCAGCTTCTCCGCGAGGGCCACCTGCGTGGGGCTGGTGAAGAAGTTGGAGATGTGTCCCAGGGTGTTCAGCTGGCTGGCGATCACGGAGGTGACAAAGGGGTGGGCGTGGCCGAGTGCGTTGACGGCAATGCCGCCGAGCAGGTCGAGGTAGGCGTTGCCGTCGGCGTCCCAGACGGTGCAGCCGTTGCCGCGCACCAGGACGCGCTGCGGGGTCCCGAACACGTTCATGAGTGAGTCGGTGTAGCGGGCCAGCCATTCGCTGCCGGACCCGGCGGCGTCTACCACTGCCGCGGCGGGCAGCATCTCTGAGGAGGCGGGATTGCTCATGCTTCTGCTCCGTCCGGAATGATCTGGGTGCCGATGCCGGCCGTGGTGAAGACTTCCAGCAGCATGGAGTGCGCCATGCGCCCGTCCACGACGGCGGCGCGGTCCACTCCCCCGTCCACGGCAGCCAGGCAGGCTTCCATCTTGGGGATCATGCCGGATTCAAGGGAGGGCAGCATTTCGCGCAGTTCACCTGCGGTAAGGGCGGACATCAGCGAGGACTTATCCGGCCAGTTGGCGTAGAGGCCCTCGACGTCGGTCAGCACCACCAGGCGGCAGGCGCCCAGCGCCACGGCAAGCGCGGCAGCAGCGGTGTCGGCATTGACGTTGAGCACCTGGCCGGTGGGGTTGCCGTCGGCGCCGATTTCCGGGGCGACCGTGGAGATCACCGGGATCCGGCCTGCTTCGATGAGGTCCAGGATGGCGCCGGGGTTCACGCCCACGACTTCGCCGACCAGGCCCAGGTCCACTTCCTCGCCGTCGATGACGGTTCCGGTGCGGACGGCCTGCAGCAGACCGCCGTCTTCTCCGGAGAGGCCAACGGCGTAGGGGCCGTGGGAGTTGACCAGGCCCACCAGCTCGCGGCCCACCTGTCCGGTGAGCACCATGCGGACGGCGTCCATGGCTTCGGGGGTGGTGACGCGCAGCCCGCCCTTGAACTCGGATTCGATGCCGAGCCGGTCCAGCAGGGCGCTGATCTGCGGTCCGCCGCCGTGCACCACTACGGGGTGGACGCCCACGTGGTGGAGGAAAACGATGTCCTCGGCGAACGCCTGCCGCAGTTCGTCGTTGATCATGGCGTTGCCGCCGTACTTGATCACGATCGTGCTGCCGGCGAAGCGCTGGATCCAGGGCAGTGCCTCGATCAGGGTGGCGGCCTTGTCCTGTGCCGCTGCCTGGTCCTGCTGGGTGGCTGTGCTCATGCTGTTTCGTCCCGCCTAGCTGCTGTACGCCGAGTTTTCGTGGACGTAGTCCGTGGTCAGGTCGTTCGTCCAGATGGTCGCGGACTCGGTGCCGGCGGCGAGGTCGATTTCAACGCTCACGGCCCGGCCGGTGAGGTCCACGCCTTCGCGCGGATCTCCGATGCCGCCGCCTCGGCAGACCTGGACGCCGTTGATGGAGACGTTGATGTTCTCCGGTTCGAAGGCGGCGTCGGTGGTGCCAACGGCGGAGAGTACCCGGCCCCAGTTCGGATCGTTGCCGAAGATCGCGGTCTTGAAGAGGTTGGAGCGGGCGACGGCCCGGGAGGCGTTCTCGGCGTCGGCCACCGTGACGGCGTTGACCGTGGTGACCGCGATGTCGTGGCTGGCGCCTTCGGCGTCGGTGATCAGCTGCTGGGCCAGGGAGTGGCAGACCTCGGTGAGTCCCCGGGTGAACTCTTCGGTGCCCGGGGTGGTGCCGGATGCGCCGGAGGCCATCAGGATCACGGTGTCGTTGGTGGACATGCAGCCGTCGGAGTCGGTGCGGTCGAAGGTGACGGCTGTAGCGGCGCGCAGCGCGGTATCCAGTGCGGCGGCGTCGAGATCGGCGTCGGTGGTCAGGACCACCAGCATGGTGGCCAGGCCCGGCGCCAGCATGCCGGCGCCCTTGGCCATGCCGCCGATGCTGTAGCCGGAGCCGGTGAAGACAGCCTGCTTGGAGACAGTGTCCGTGGTCATGATCGCTTCGGCAGCCAGCGCACCGCCGTCGGCGTCCAGTGCGGCAACGGCGGCTTCGGCGCCCGGGAGGATCTTGTCCATGGGCAGCTGTTCGCCGATCAGGCCGGTGGAGCAGACCAGGACGTCGTTCGCCGAAATGCCGAGCAGGTCAGCGACTTTTTCGGCCGTGGCGTGGGTGTTCTGGAAGCCCTGCGGCCCGGTGCAGGCGTTGGCTCCGCCGGAGTTCAGGAACACGGCGTCGGCCCGGCCGTCCGAGATGGCCTGGCGTGACCAGTGCACGGGGGCTGCGGCGACGCGGTTGCGGGTGAAGACCGCTGCTGCTGCCTTGGCCGGTCCGTCATTGACTACCAGGGCGACGTCGCGTCCCCCGGAGGCCTTCAGACCGGCGGTGATGCCGGCGGCGCGGAACCCGGCCGGTACGGTGATGCCGGCTGCTGCGTTGGTGCTCATTACGGTGCTACTCCCTGCAGGGTGAGCCCGGCGCTCTCTTCGAGGCCCAGGGCGATGTTCATGGACTGGACGGCGCCGCCGGCGGTGCCCTTGGTGAGGTTGTCGATCACGGCGGAGACAATCACGCGGCCGGCGTGCGGATCGTAGGCGAGCTGCAGGGCGGCGTAGTTGGATCCGGCCACCATCTTGGTGGCAGGCCACTGGCCTTCGGGCAGTACACGGACGAACGGTTCATTGGCGTAGGCCGTCTCCCAGGCCCTGCGCAGCGCGGCGGCGTCGACGCCGGGGCGGACCTTCGCCGTCGCGGTGGTGAGGATGCCGCGGGCCATGGGGGCCAGCGTCGGGGTGAAGGAAATGGAGACCTGCTCCCCCGCTGCGGCGGAGAGGCCCTGTTCGATTTCGGGGGTGTGCCGGTGTCCGCCGCCAACGCCGTAGGGGCTCATGCCGCCCATCACTTCTGATCCGAGCAGGTGCGGCTTCGCGGCCTTGCCCGCTCCGGAGGTGCCGGACGCTGCGACGATGACGACGTCGTCGGGCTCCAGCAGGCCGGCTGCGAAACCGGGGGTGAGCGCCAGCAGCGAGGACGTGGGATAGCAGCCGGGAACTGCGATCCGGCGTGCGCCGCGGAGCAGGTCGCGGTGCCCGGGCAGCTCGGGCAGGCCGTAGGGCCAGGAGCCGGCGTGCGGGGAGCCGTAGAACTTTTCCCACGCCGCGGGGTCGGTGAGCCGGTGGTCGGCGCCGGCGTCGATTACCAGGGTTTCTTCGGGCAGCTGGGCGGCGATCTCGGCGCTGGCGCCGTGCGGCAGGGCGAGGAAGACGACGTCGTGTCCGGCAAGGTTTTCGACGGTGGTGTCCACCAGGATGCGGTCGGCCAGGGAATGCAGGTGGGGCTGGAGTTCGCCGAGCCGGGAACCGGCGTTGCTGTGGGCGGTGATGGCTCCAATTTTCACGCCGGGGTGGCCGGCGAGCAGGCGCAGGACCTCGCCGCCGGCATAGCCGCTGGCACCTGATACAGCTACGGAAATCGTCATGCCATCCACCCTACAGCAGTTTTATGCATGAGGCTTCATAATTATGCAATGTGACTTCGGGGGGCCTGGCCCCGTGCCTCCCGGCCGCTGCCGCCCTACGATGGGTTCGCGAACCCGTTTACCGCAGCCCATCCACCGGAAGAGGCATTCCATGCATAAGGCCATTGTCGTCCCGAAGGCGGGCGGACCCGAAATCCTGCGCTATGAAGACGTGGATCTTCCGGTTCCCGGCCCCAACGAGCTGCTGGTCAAGGTCGCGGCTGCTGGCGTGAACTTCATTGACACCTACCAGCGCAGCGGCGTCTACAAGATGAACTACCCCTTCATTCCCGGTTCCGAGGCCGCGGGAACCGTAGTTCAGGCGGGCATCGATGTGGCGGCATTCAGCGACGGAGACCGGGTGGCGACCGCGGAAGGCGGCGGCGCCTACGCCGAATACATGCTGCTGGACGCCTCCAAGGCCCTGCCCGTGCCTCGCGATGTCAGCAGCGAGGTAGCTGCTGCACTTCCGCTGCAGGGCATGACGGCGCATTACCTGTGCAACTCCACGTACCCGGTCCAGTCCGGGGAAACCGTCCTGACCCACGCCGGTGCCGGCGGCGTCGGTCTGCTGCTGACCCAGCTGCTGAAGGCCAAGGGCGCCACCGTGATCACCACTGTCTCCACTGATGACAAGGAGGCGCTCGCCTCAGCCGCCGGGGCGGACCACGTGCTGCGCTACGACGGGTTCGCCGACCGGGTGCGGGAACTGACCGATGGGCGCGGCGTGGACGTGGTGTTCGACGGCGTCGGCAAGGCTACATTCGACGGCTCCCTGGCCAGCCTGCGCCCGCGCGGCATGATGGTGCTGTTCGGCGGCGCGTCGGGCCAGGTGCCCCCGTTCGACATCCAGCGGCTCAACGCCCTGGGCTCGCTGTACCTGACCCGGCCGACCATAAGGGATTACCTGCTCAGCGCGGAGGAACGGCAGTGGCGTGCCCGCGAACTGTTCGAAATGGTGGAGGCCGGGACCCTGGACGTGCGGATCGGCGCAACCTATCCCCTTGCCGAAGCTGCCCGCGCGCACGAAGACCTGGAAGGCCGCAAGACGACCGGCAAGGTGCTGCTGGTTCCGTAGGGTTTGCGCTGCCGCTTAGGACTTCTGCTGCCAATTTGCGCTTCTGCTGCCGGTTCCAAGGGGCAGCAAAAGTGCGAACCAGTCGAATTTTCCCGAACTCACACCGAAATGGCCCTGCCGCGAGACACGAAACCCTCCGCACGTTCCAGCCCACGGGCAAGCGCCTGGCGGGAACCCTGGCGTTGCTGGGAGTAGTCGTCGTCCCGGCAGCTCTTTACGTCAGCTCGATTCCGGAGCACGGTTGGATAGCGACCGGGTATCTGCTGATTGGCATGGGGCTGACCGCCCCGCTCCTGGTGGCGAATCGGAAACCAGTTCGGCAGATCCCGTGGACAACCGTCCTTACTGAAAGGCGGCAGGATTATGCAGCCTGACCCGGCACAGGAAGCCCTGGCCCAGCGCATCCGGGCGAGCCTTGCCTCACATCCGGACATCCGGGAGAAACGTATGTTCGGGGGCGTGTCCTTTATGGTGGACGGTCAGCTCGCGGTAGCTGCCGGCAAGGACGGAGACCTGCTGGTGCGGGTTGACCCGGCGCAGTACCAGGATCTGCTGACTGCCGGCGGGCAGCCTGCCTACATGGGAGTGGGCCGCCCGATGGGCGAGGGCTGGATGAACGTGCCCATGGAAATTATTACGGACGACGAGGCGCTGGCCTGGTGGATCGCCGTCGGACGCACGTCCCGGAACGTCTAGCGCTCCGCGGAAAGGGAAAGCTCCTGCCGCAGGTCGGTGTCTTCGGTATGCCGGACCGCCTGAATCCCCAGTGCCTGGGCAGCGTCGATGTTGGCTGCATTGTCATCGATGAAGACCACGTCCTCCGGGGCAGCGCCAAGGTCCGCCAGCACATGCTTGTAGATCCGGGAATCAGGCTTCACCATTCCCAGCCGGCCGCTGAAGTACAGCTTCCGGAAGTACGTCACCCAGGGCGCGCCTGCCTCGTACCGAAAAGACATTTCCGCCGGCATGTTCGACAGCAGGGCCAGCTGCGCACCCTCGTCAGCCAGGTCCTGCAGCACCTGCATGGTGCGGGGATTGACGCGGGACCACTGCCGGGCATCCAGCTCTTCGAGCCGCGCCACCTCATCGGCTTCGGCGTCCCGTCCAAGCACCCCCGCCCAGTACGCCGCAGGACTCAGCGCGCCGCCGTCGAACTCCAGCCGGGTGGCCCAGTAAGGACTCGATGCGTTCTGCAGGTCCAGTCCAGTGGCCTCGCGCAGCGCGTCCCAGTCCGCTTGGAGGGGCGCCGCGGAGATCACCATGCCGTAGTCGAAGAGGTACCAGGTGCCGGGGCGGGAGAGAGTGCTCACGCACCACAAGCTAGCAAAAAGCAGCAGGTCCCGCCCGGAAACCGGACGGGACCTGCTGCGTCGCTCGTTGCGTTACCGCTGCACGGCACCAAAACGCTCGGCAGCCAGCGCGACGGCGGCGGCCCGGGATTCGGAGGCCTCATCGGCGGTCAGCGTGCGGTCCGGCGCCCGGAAGCGAAGGGCGAAGGCCAGGGACTTGTGCCCCGGTTCGATGCCCTTGCCCGTATAGACGTCGAACAGTGCGATGTCTTCTAGCAGCTCGCCGGCACCCTCGCGCAGGGTTTCCAGCACAGCTTCGGCCGGGATCTCCGAGGCCACGATCAGCGCCACGTCCTGCGTCGTGGCCGGGAAGGTGGAGATTTCCTTCGCCACGATCACGTCCGGTGCGGCGTCGAAGAGGGCATCGGCGTTGAGCTCCAGTGCCACCGTGCGGGCCGGCATGTCCCGGGCTGCGAGCAGCTTCGGGTGCAGTTCGCCCGCGTAGCCGACGGTTTCACCGCTGCGCAGCGAGATCTTGGCGGTGCGGCCCGGGTGGAAGGCCTGGTGCTCGCCCTGGCTGATGACCAGTTCGACGCCGAGCACGTCGCCCATGAGCCGGGCGGTGTCGACGGCGTCGGCCCAGTCCCAGGTGCGTGGGGTGTGGCCCGCGCCGGCCGGTGACTCATGGCCGGTGAACAGCACACCGATGTGCAGCGGCTGGTCCGGAATGCCGTTGTACAGGCCGTCCAGGACCTCCTCGGACGGCTTGATGCCCAGCGGCGGAATCGACTCCGTGCCGTTCTGCTCCCCGGGGAGGAACACGAGTGCGGATTCGAAGAGCGCCAGGTCGCGGAAGCCGCGCGAAAGGTTCCGCTTGGCGACGTCGAACAGGCCCGGCAGCACCGAGGTGCGCAGGCAGCCGAACTCGGCAGACAGCGGGTTGGCCAGCTTGACCGCCGGGCGCTCTTCGCCGGCAACCGGGGTGCCGAAGGTGTTGTTGTCCGCTTCGGTGACGAAGGGGTAGGACAGCACTTCGGTGAGGCCCGACGCCGCGAGGGACTGGAGCAGGCGGCGCCGCTGCTGCTGGATGCGGGTCAGGCCGCGTCCGGGAGGAGCCACCGGAAGGGTGGAGGGAATCTTGTCGTAGCCCACCAGCCGGATGATCTCCTCGGTCAGGTCCTCACGGGTTTCCAGGTCGGTCCGCCAGCTCGGAGGAAGAACCCGGTAGCCGCCGTCGGCCTTTTCAACGTCCGCACCCAGGTCGGTGAGGGTGCCGGTGATCTGTTCTTCGGTGAAGTCCAGGCCGATCAGCTTGGCCGGGAAGTCCGCAGGCAGGAAGATGCTGCGGGTTTCCGGGGCGGTGCCGGCGTCGGTGATGGACTCGTCGGCGATGCCGCCGGCCAGTTCCACCAGCAGATCGACGGCGCGCTGGGCAGCGATGTCCGCGACGTACCAGTCAACGCCGCGTTCGAAGCGCTTGGAGGCTTCGGACGGGAGCTTGTGGCGGCGGCGCGAGCGGCCAATCGAGACTTCCTCGAAGTGTGCTGCCTCGATGAGCACGTTTTGCGTGGCGTCGGAGACCTCGGTGGCGGCCCCGCCCATCACGCCGGCGATGCCAATGGCACCGGAGCCGTCAGTGATCAGGAGGTCCTCGGGGTCCAGGGTGCGGACCTTGTCATCCAGGGTCTTCAGCGTCTCGCCCGGGTTGGCGCGGCGGACAGTGATTTCGCCGGTGAGCTTGTCCAGGTCGTAGAAGTGCAGCGGCTGGCCGAGCTCGAGCATCACGTAGTTGGAGATGTCCACGACCAGGGAGATGGAACGCATTCCGGCCAGGCGCAGGCGTGAGGACATCCACGGCGGCGTCGGGCGGGTCGGGTCCACGCCGCGGACGGTGCGGGCGACGAAGCGGTCGCATCCGGCCTTGCCGTAGATCGGGGCTTCGTCGGCCAGGCGCACCGGGAACCCGGCGCCGTCGGCTTCCGGAACCTCCACCGTGGCGGCGGGGTCGGTGAACTTGGTGCCGGTTGCGTGGGCGTACTCGCGGGCAGCGCCGCGGATGGAGAAGACGTAGCCGCGGTCCGGGGTGACATTGATTTCCGCGGCCTGGTCGTAGAGACCGAGCAGCTCCATCGCGTCCGTGCCGACCTCGGGATCGAGTCCCAGGGTGGAGAGCACCAGGATGCCGTCGTGGTCTTCGCCAATGCCGAGTTCACGCACGGAGGCGATCATGCCGGCGGAGACGTGGCCGTAGGTCTTGCGCGGGCTGATCCGGAAGTCCCCGGGCAGCACGGCGCCGGGCAGGGTAACAACTACCTTGTCCCCTACCTCGAAGTTGTGCGCACCGCAGACGATGCCCTGCACGCCGGACGGGTCAATGCCGTCGCCGGTGAGTGTCTGCTCGGCGCCCTCGGGCACCACACGGACGGAGCACCAGTTGATGGTCTTGCCGTTCTTCTGCGGCTCGGGCTCCTTGGAGAGCACCTGGCCTACAACGATTGGGCCGGAGAGTTCGTCGGTGGGACGGTGGACGTCCTCTTCCTCCAGGCCAACCTTGACCAGCTCTGCCATGACGTCTTCGGCGGTTGCGTCCGCCGGAACCTGGGCATACTCGCGCAGCCAGGAAAGTGGGATTCTCACTTAGATCTCCATCCCGAAGTGTTCGCTGAAACGTACGTCGCCTTCGATCATGTCCCGCATGTCGGATACTTCGTTGCGGAACATGAGGGCACGTTCAATGCCCATGCCAAAGGCAAAACCTGAATAGACCTCGGGGTCGATTCCCGCGGCGCGCAGCACGTTGGGGTTGACCATGCCGCAGCCGCCCCACTCGATCCAGCGCGGGCCGCCCTTGGCACCGGGGTGCCAGATGTCCAGCTCGGCGCTCGGCTCGGTGAACGGGAAGTAGTTCGGGCGCAGCCGAACCTTGGCTTCGTCGCCGAAGAGCACCCGGGTGAAGTGCTCCAGGGTGCCGACCAGGTCTGCCATGGTCAGGCCCTTGTCGATGGCCAGGCCTTCGAACTGGTGGAACACGGGGGTGTGCGTGGCGTCGAGCTCGTCGGTGCGGAACACCTTGCCCGGGCAGAGCACGTAGATCGGCAGGTCGCGCTCGAGCATGGAGCGGACCTGTACCGGGGAGGTGTGCGTGCGCATCACCAGGTGTGCCTCGGGAGGCTCCACGAAGAAGGTGTCCTGCATTTCGCGGGCGGGGTGGTCCGGCTTGAAGTTCAGCGCGTCGAAGTTGAACCATTCGGATTCAACCTCGGGGCCTTCGGCGATTTCCCAGCCCATGCCCACGAAGATGTCGCTGACGCGGTCCTGCAGGGTGGAAAGCGGGTGGCGTCCGCCCATGCTGCGGCGGCGCGGCGCGGCGGTGACGTCGACGGCTTCCTCGACGAGGATCCGGGCGTCGCGCTCGGCTTCCAGCTCCACGGTGCGGGCGGCGAGCGCCTGGTTGATTCGTCCGCGGGCCGGGCCGACTACCTTGCCGGCTGCTGCCTTCTGGTCCTTGGGGAGTCCGCCGATCTGGCGGTTCGCCAGGGACAGCGGAGACTTCTCGCCGGTGACGGCGATGCGGACGTCCTTGAGGGCATCCAGGTCCGCTGCAGCTGCGATGGCTGCGAGCGCTGAATCAACGGCAGCCGCGATGGCTGACTCGTCGAGCGGATTGGGTGCCGCGTTGTCTGGGGAGTCCGTCCCCGGTATGGAATTCGACATGTACCGTTCTTACCTGTTTCCGGCCGTGTTGATGTGGATGATGAGCTCAGGGTGCTGCAGGCAAAGGCAGACAGCCTGCGGCTACCAGTCTAACCAACTCATCTTCCCCGCCCGGGCAGTGTGAAGACGCGCCTCTCCCCTAGCATGGGCGCATGAGCCCATCCCTGCCCCGTCTGCAGTCCCTGCGCCGCGCGGCGAACCTGGTCAACGGCACGACGGCGGCAGGGCTGCTGGCTGCCCGGCTCGGCCGGGTTCGGGTGCGCCCAGGCCCCGGAGGCCTGCTGCTCGGAGAGGGCTGGAATCTTCCCCTCCCGCATGCTGCGGCGTTCACCCTGGGCAACGTGATTCTCTACCGTTCCCGGGTTGCGCGGGCGTTCGACGCCGGACCCTCCTCGGCGCTGCTGCGGCACGAGGCCCGGCACAGCTCCCAGTACGCAGTGCTGGGACTGGCTTTCCTGCCGCTGTACTTTGCGGCCGCCGGGTACTCCAGACTGCGTGCCGGCGACCCGGCGTCGTCGAACATCTTCGAAATCATGGCCGGACTATCCGACGGCGGCTACCGTCCCAGCCGCCGCCTCTCCCGCCGTCGAAAGGGGGGAAGAGGGTAGGCGCTGATTAGAACATATGTTCTAATGAGTGCATGAGGTGGCAGGAACAGGAACCAAAGGCAGCACCGTCCGCAGACGCGCTGCTCCCCCTGCAGGGACTCGTCCGGTCGGTCCAGACGCCGGGGTTCGCGGGAGTGACCTTCCATGAGGTCCTCGCCAAGTCCGTGCTGAACAAGGTTCCGCGCACCTCCTCCATGCCCTTCGGCTGGACTGTGAACCCGTACCGCGGCTGCAGCCATGCCTGTGTGTACTGCTTTGCCCGCAAGACGCACAGCTACCTGGACCTGGATACCGGCGCCGATTTCGACAGCCAGCTGGTCGTGAAGACGAACGCCGCCGAAGTGCTGCGGCGCGAACTGGCCCGCCCCTCCTGGCAGTACGAGCACGTGGCCATGGGCACCAACACCGACCCGTACCAGCGGGCGGAGGGCCGCTACAAGCTCATGCCCGGAATCATCCGCGCCCTGGCGGACAGCGGAACGCCCTTCTCGATCCTGACCAAGGGAACACTGCTGGCACGCGACCTCCCGCTCCTGGCCGAAGCATCGCAGCAGACCAGCATCAGCATGGGTATTTCCCTGGCCCTGCTTGATCCGGACCTTGCACACCGGGTTGAGCCAGGCACCCCGTCGCCGAAGGCCAGGCTGGACCTGATCCGGCGCATCCGGGATGTCGGCATGGACTGCAATGTGATGGCCATGCCGATCCTGCCCTGGCTGACCGACGGCGACGAGTCGCTGGACGCGCTCTTCTCCGCGCTGGCCGACGCCGGTGCCACCTCGGTCACGGCCGGCGCCCTGCACCTCCGCCCTGGAGCGCGCGAGTGGTACCGGGAATGGCTCGCCCGCGATTATCCGCAGCTTTCGGCGCGCTACGACAAGCTGTACAACGGCGGCACATATGCCGCCAAGGATTACCGCCAGTGGCTCGCGGGACGCATCACCCATTTCAAGAAGCGGCATGGCTTCGCCGGCAAGAACCAGTTCCTCGCCACCCGCGGCGCCGCCCGGCCGGCTCCGAAGACAGCGGCAGGCCTGCCGGTCGCTGCCGGAACCCTTTTTTAGTTCCCGCCAGGCCTTGACCGATGCGGCGGCGAGTCCTAAGTTACAACCAAATGGTTGTAGATGCGTTGTCAGATGAAGCCGTGAACCGCCTGTTCCATGCCTTGGCGGACAGCACGCGCAGGGATATCCTGCGACGTGCGGCCGCCGGCGAGCTGTCGGTATCGCGGCTGGCCGAGGCCTATCCCATGAGTTTCGCGGCGGTGCAGAAACACGTTGCGGTCCTTGAAGCGGCAGGCCTGGTCTTCAAGGTTCGCCGCGGGAGGGAACAGCTCGTGAGCACCGCACCGGACGCCGTCGACCAGGCACACCGCGCGCTGGACGCGCTGGCTGAGGCCTGGGAAGGCCGGCTGAACCGGATGTCAGACCTGCTGCGGCAGGAAACGCCGGGGAATCCACCCGGAGGCAGGAAGAGACGCCATGAGCGTGAAGAGCATTGACAAGGATTATGAGGCCCTGACCATTACCGCACTCGCCGAGTTCGAGGCAGCACCGGAAAAGGTCTGGGAGCTCTGGGCGGATCCGCGCAAGCTGGAGGGCTGGTGGGGGCCGCCAACCTACCCGGCCACGGTCCGGGAGCACGAGCTGTCCCCCGGCGGCACCGTCACTTACTTTATGACCGGCCCGGATGGGAAGACGTATCACGGCTGGTGGCACGTGCTGGCCGTCGATCCGCCCAGGCAGCTCAGTTTCCGGGACGGGTTTGCGGACGAAGACGGGACCCGGCGGGAAGACATGCCGGTCACGGGCGTGAGCGTCACGCTTACTGCCCGGGACGGCGTAACAGCTGTAGAAGTTGTGACGTCCTTTGCCGACCGCCCGCAGATGGATGAACTGATCTCCATGGGCGCGGTGGAAGGCGCCGCCGAGGCGATGTCCCAGATGGACGCGGTCCTCGCGGGCTAAAACCCGGGCACCCCGGCCGGATCAGCTCAGGCGGATCCTGCCGGGGGCTGCCCCGCGGCCGCGCGGACCGCCGTGACAATTGGAAGGTCAGCCGGAATCCACGGCAGTTCAGCCAGCTCCGGGGAATCCAGGCCGACCCAGCGCAGCTCATCGTGATCCTCAAGCGGCTGCGGCTCCCCGGCCTTCACCTCCACCAGCCAAACCCGCATGGCTGCTTTCGGATTCAGCGGCCAGCCCTGGTCCAGCGGTCCGGTAACCTCAGCTCCCAAAAACACTTCGACGCCGAGTTCCTCGCTGAGCTCACGGTGCAGCGCTGCTTCACAGGTCTCCCCCGGCTCAACCTTGCCGCCCGGGAACTCCCACATGCCCGCGTAGGCTTCCGGAGCGGTACGGCGGGCAGCAAGCAGGCTCCGCGGCTGGCCCAGGTCATCCACGATCGCGGCTCCGACTACCTGCTTCAGTTCTGAATTCGACACAGATCGAGTCTACGGGGCGTGCTGGCCTAGACTTGGAAGGAACGGCATCGTGGCCGTTTGGCCCCCGGCCAGCGGCAGCATTCGTCCTTCCGTACCGGCCCCGGGTCCGCCAGACGCGCCCGTGCCTCATCCACGGCTCCGCGGCAACCGCTGATCCGAAAGCACCCCCAGCACATATGCCTTCCCTGCGCGTAGCGACGCCCAAAACCCGCCACGTATCCCTGGCCATCACGGCCCTTGCCGCCGGTGGTTTTGCCATCGGCACCACCGAGTTCGCCATCATGGGCCTGCTGCAGGAGATGGTCGCCGAACTCGGTGTGTCCGTCCCTGAAGGCGGCCATGTCATCTCTGCCTACGCCCTCGGCGTGGTCGTCGGCGCACCGCTGCTGGCTGCGGCCGGTGCCAAAATGCCCCGCAAGTGGCTGGCCCTTGGACTGATGGCGTTCTTCGCCGTCGCCAATCTTTCGTCCTTCATTGCCCCGGACTACGGCTGGCTGCTGGTCACCCGGTTCCTCTCCGGGCTGCCGCACGGCGCGTTCTTCGGCGTCGCGGCCGTCATCGCCGCGTCCCTGGTTGCGCCCACGAAGCGCGGCTGGGCAATCTCCATGGTCATGCTGGGCCTGAGCATCGCCAACGTGATCGGGGTGCCGTTTGCGACCTGGCTGGGACAGCTGGCCGGCTGGCGCTGGATGTTCGTCCTCGTCGGTGCCATCGCGCTGCTGACAGTCGCCCTGGTGGCCTGGTTCGTGCCCTTCCAGGCCGCACACCCGGATGCCAGCATCCGCCGCGAGCTCAGCGCCCTGCGCCGCATGCAGATGTGGCTGGCCCTGCTGGTCGGCACCGTCGGCTTCGGCGGATTCTTCGCGGTTTACACCTATATCTCCCCCACCATGACCGAGGTGGCCGGCTTCTCCATGGGCGTGCTGCCGCTGATCGTTGGGCTCTACGGCGTAGGACAGGTGGTGGGCAACATCGTGGGAGGCCGGATCGCCGACCGCTCCGTGATGGGCAGCATCTACGGCGTCCTCGCCGGCACCGTGGTCATTCTGGCGGTCTACGCCTGGGGTGTGCAGTACAAGGCCGGCGCGATCATCCTGGTCTTCCTGGTCGGCGCTATTGGCTCCGCTCTGACGCCGGCACTGCAGACGCGCCTGCTCGACGTCTCGCCCGGCGCCGCGTCGCTGGCCTCATCGCTCAACCACGCCGCACTGAACATGGCCAACGCACTGGGCGCCATGGCCGGAGGCCTTGTCATCGCCTGGGGCTGGGGCTTCCGCTCACCGGCAATCGTCGGTGCCGTCCTGGCACTTCTCGGGCTGGGCGTGGCCCTGCTCAGCGGCGCCTTGGACCGCCGTCGTCCGGGCAGCTCGTCTGGCTCCGCTTCAGCAGCCGAACACGCGCCGTCGGCCTCCCGCTGACGGCGGCCAGGCGGACATACAAACGCGCTCACAGCGCAGGACGGCAGCCCGGACCACGCACGCCGGAGCGCGCTGCCCCGGGCCTGCTTTAGCGGTTCTGCGCGCGGGCGGAGGCGTAGAGGCAGACGGTTGCCGCCGTGCCCACGTTCAGGCTCTCAGCCTGCCCGTAAACAGGCACCGCTACGCGGTAGTCGGCGGCTTCAAGCTCGTCCTCGGCCAGGCCCTGGGCTTCATTGCCAAACAGCCAGGCGGAAGGGTCTTCAAGCCGCGGACCGGCCTCACCAGGCGCGTCGGCGGCGGATGACAGGCGGCGCAGCGCGGAGGAATCCTGGAGTGCGTCCAGGTCCTGGCTGCCGTAGCCGTCCGCGGCGAGGATTGTGATGCCGGCTTCGTGCAGCCGGGAGGAAAGTTCAGCGAAGTTCACGCCCGATACGACGGGCAGGTGGAACAGTGAGCCGACGGTGGACCGTACGGCCTTGGGATTGTGGATGTCCACGCTGGAGGCAGTGAGGATCACGGCATCCGCGCCGGCTGAGTCCGCCGCACGCAGGATCGTTCCGGCGTTGCCGGGGTCCCGTACCTCGCACATGACGGCGAGGAGTTTGGGCCGGGCGGCCAGTACGTCATCCAGCGACGGGGACTGGATACGGCACACGGCCACAATCCCCTGCGGGGTAACGGTGTCTGCCATGGCGGCCAGGACTTCGTCCGTGGCCAGGCGCAGGGTGGTCTGTTCGGCAAGTTCGGCCAGTTCGGGGAGGCGGTCCAGGCAGGCCTGGGTGGCATAGGCCTCGACCACGACGCCGTGGCGCCCTCCCGTGAGAGCGGCGCGGTGCGCAATCAGGGCCTCGCGGACAGCCTGCGGACCTTCGGCCAGGAAACGGCCGGTCTTTAAACGCGCCGAACGCCCCGCCAGCTTCGCTGCTTCCTTTACCCGATCGGCTCGGGGATTGGACATCAGCGGCGCTGGGGAGCGTCCGGCGTCAAACATGTTCAGCAGGTACCGAAATTAGCCCTGGAACTTCTGGCGGGCTTCGCCGCCAGCAGGCTCCAGGCCGGCAGCCTTGGCTGCTTCCACGGAGTTGAACCAGTACTCAGCTTCAGTCTGCTCGTACCAGGTGGAACCCGGAACGTGGTACTTGCCGGTTGCGGCACCCTTGATGACGTAGCCCTCGGGAGCTTCGCCTTCGGAGGCCTTGAAGCCGCCGTCGGCAACAGCAGCAGTGGCAGCCGGGGCGGCCTTTGCAGCGGGAGCAGCCTTGGCGGGAGCCTTCTTGGCAGCCGGAGCTGCAGCAGCAGCGGCCGGAGCGGAGGTGTCGGACGGCAGTGCGTCCTTGGCAACCTGAACCAGGGTGGCGAATGCGTTGGCGTCGTTCACGGCCAGCTCGGCCAGCATGCGGCGGTCAACCTCGATCTCAGCAGCCTTCAGGCCTTGGATCAGACGGTTGTAGGTGAGGCCGTTAGCGCGGGAAGCAGCGTTGATGCGCTGGATCCACAGGCGGCGGAAGTCGCCCTTGCGCTTGCGGCGGTCACCGTAGCTGTACACGTACGAGTGCAGCAGCTGCTCTTTGGCCTTGCGGACCAGGCGCGAACGCTGTCCGCGGTAGCCCTTGGCGCGCTCGAGGATTACCCGACGCTTCTTATGGGCGTTAATCGCCCGCTTCACACGTGCCACGTGCGTACTCCTTAGAAATAGTCCCGCGCACACTACCGGTGCTGCGGCCCGTCCTGGGCCGCGGGAAAGTTAGTTGATTGGTGGAGCAGTCCTTTGCAAGACCGTCCGAAAAGATCAGATCGGTTACTTGCCGAGCATCTTCTTGATGACCTTGGCCTCGCCCGGGGTGACGATCTTGTCACCGGCGAGACGGCGGGTCAGGCGGGAGGACTTGTGCTCCAGGTAGTGGCGGCGGTTGGCCTGCTGGCGCTTGAGCTTGCCGGTACCGGTCAGCTTGAAGCGCTTCTTGGCGCCACTGTGGGTCTTCATCTTCGGCATGGGAACCGATCTCCTTTGGTTTCCGCGGTACGAACCCGCGGGGATATGGGCACCTGCATCAGGTGCCAGGGTTTCCTAGGGACGCCTGGGCGTTCTAGCGGTGTTGCGCGGTGGCCTACTCCGCTGTGCCAGGCTTTTTCTGGCCTGCACCGGATGCCGGTGCCTTGCCAGCAGGCTTGGGTGCAGCTGCCGGCTTCGGCCGGGCAGCGGGCTTCGGCGCAGACGGCTTCACAGCTGTCGGCTTCGGCACTGCCATCGGCTTGGGCGCTTCTGCCGGCTTTGCAGCGGCAGGTGCCGCAGCAGGCTTGGCAGCCTGTGCCGGCTTGGCGGCAGCAGCCTTCGCTGCTTCCTCGGCACGGCGGGCATCGGCAGCAGCCTTGTCCGCAGCAGCCTTGGCGGCCTGTGCTGCCTTTGCCTTCTCTGCCTGCTCCTGCTCAGCTCGGGCCTTGTCGGCCTCCGCAGCGGAGGAACCAAGGCGCAGGCCGTCCGGCAGCAGATCTGCCAGGCTCTGCGTCATGGGCGCCTTGTCGGCACTGGTATCAACCCGTGCCGGAGCTTCGCCCTTCTTGGCGGCTTCGTTGGCAGCCTTGGCCTCGGCGCGCTGTGAGGCGCGGCGGGCTTCAGCCTTGGCCTCGGCCTTGTTCTTCAGGGGGCCGATCACCATGACCATGTTCCGGCCGTCGATGCGGGGGCTGGACTCAACCACACCCACCTCGGAGACGTCCTCAGCGAACTTCTGCAGCAGACGGATACCCATCTCCGGGCGCTGCTGCTCACGTCCACGGAACTGGATCATGGCCTTGACCTTGTCACCCGCGGCGAGGAAGCGAAGCGCGTGTCCGCGCTTGGTCTCGTAGTCGTGGGTGTCGATCTTGAGGCGGAAACGGATTTCCTTCAGGACCGTGTTGGTCTGGTTCTTGCGTGCCTCACGGGCCTTGACTGCGGCTTCGTACTTGTACTTGCCGAAGTCCATTAGTTTGCACACCGGAGGCTTGGCCTGCGGTGCTACCTCTACAAGATCCAGGTCGGACTCCGCTGCCAGGCGAAGGGCGTCCTCGATCCGGACCACACCTACCTGTTCCCCAGCCGGTCCTACCAACCGCACCTCAGGGACACGGATCCGATCATTGATTCTTGGCTCGCTAATGTTGCAGCTCCTGTTTGACTCAAAACGGCTACCGCCTGCAACTGAAGAAGGCCCCCAATTGCACGCGCAATCGGAGGCCTCGAGGATCGGCCGGCACTGCGAAACAGTGCGCTTCCAGCGGTCATCCGAAGATGCTGCCCCGGAAGGGCCGACCAGAACCCGGCAACTCTGATCCTGCCGTGAGGCTGGATTAATCAGGCTGACGCGGGTGGGAGAGTCTCCGCTTGCATACCGGTGCCGTTACCTGCAACAGCAGCCCACTGATTTTCATCATGTCGGTGAGCTGGGCGCAAATAACGTCTACCGGTCGGTCTGTGACAAGCTTACCAGTATGAGTACCCCACAGAGCAATCCGGCTGGCGATTCTGCCCGCCATTCCTTCCCCGGAACCTCCGAAGAAGAAACCCACGCCCACTCCCAGAGCCCCGTTTCGGCGCAGGTCCGCGACATCGCCGAAGTACCAGCGGTTGAAGTCATCACCACCGCTGCCGTGCACCTGATGAGCGCTGCAGCCGTGAAGTGCGGCCTTGCCGACGGCGCTGACGCCGAAGAACTCAAGGACCTGGATGAGGCCCGCAAGCTGATTACCGCCCTGGCCGGCTTCGTTACCGCCGCCGCTCCGGAGATCGGCAGCCAGCACGCCGGACCGTTGCGCGATGGCCTGCGGTCCCTGCAGCTCGCTTTCCGCGAAGCTTCCTCCGTCCCGGATGCTCCGGGCCAGGGCCCCGGCGAGAAGTTCACCGGCCCCGTTAACTAGTTTCCCGCGCAACGGACGGGGCCCGAAGAGTTCGCTCTTCGGGCCCCGTCCGGCTTTAAGGCAGCTGCCGGCTTAGACCAGGGTGCGCCGGGCGTTGACCACGGCGCGGGTCCCCAGCGTGAGGAGCACCATCAGCGCGGCGGCAGATCCGGCGAAGGCAAAGCCTGCCCACGGACCCACCAGGTCGATCGCGGCACCGGCCAGCGGTGCGCCGATGGCGGTTCCCGTGGTCAGGGCGGAGCCGTACCAGCCCATGGCCTCGCCGCGGCGTTCTTCCGGAACGAGGTCGGCCACACGCTCGGAAGCGGCGGAGAGCACCGGAGCGCACAGCAGGCCGCCGGGGATGGAGAGCAGCGCCAGGCTGAGCGTGTCAGTCGCCAGGGACATCGGCAGGGTAAGGACGGCCATTGCGAGCAGGAGCAGCATCGGGGAAACCCGCCGCTTCATGGCGCCGTAGATGAGGCCGCCTACCAGCGAGGCGAAGCACCAGACGGCAAAGACGATGCCCAGCTGCCCGGGGTTTCCGGAGGCTTCAACGAGGGCAACGATGCCGACGTCGCTGCTCGCCAGTAGCAGGCCCGCACCGGCCGCAACAACAAAGACCACGGCAACGCTGAGCGTCATCCAGGAGAATCCTGCCTGGATCCGGGCGAGCAGCCCGCCGCGCAGCTTCGGGTCCTCAGCCTCTGCGGCAGCGCCGGCTGCCTGTGCCAGCTCGGCTGCCGGTTCGCCCAGATGCGCCGGAGCCGAGGAGACGACCGCCGCCGTGGCGGCCTCGACGTCGTGCTCCGGCGCTTCCAGGGAGTCAGAACGGGTGGGCGGGTTGAACCACATCAGGAACAGGCCGGCACCGGCCGTGCACAGACCCACCAGGGTGAGCCCGACGGCGGTGGAAACGGAGGTCGCGAGGACCGCGCCTACGGCGGGGCCGCCCATGAACACCACTTCCGTGGCAATCGAATCCAGGGTGAACGCCGTCCGCCGCTTGTCCCCCGTCGCGAGGATGCCCAGCGACTGGCGGACAACACTGAATACCGGCAGCGTGAAAACGCCGCCGATCAGGGCCAGCACTAGCAGCCATTCATAGCTCACGTGCGGGGCAACGGACCAGATAACCGCTTCGGAGATCACCGACGGGATCAGCGCCCTGCGCAGTCCCACGTTATCCACCCGCCGGCCGCGCCAGGGAGCGCCGACAGCGATGCCGATGGTCACCAGCGCCGCTACCGCTCCGGCGGCGGCATACCCCTTGTCCAGGGTGAGCACTACGTGGAGGGTCAACAGCACACCGGCCGCAGCGTGCGGGAAACGCGCGATCATACCGACCAGGAGCAGACGGCGGACTGGGACGATGGCCAGCAGGTCCCGGTAGACACTAAAGTTCACTGCACTTCTCTTCTGGCCGTTTCGGCCGGTCAGCGCGTGATTTTCAGTTCCAGGGAATCAACGCGCTCAACGAATTCAGGATGGCTGGCAAGGCGCTGCTGCAGCGCTGCTGCGAGGAACTGGACACCTGCCGCATCCAGTCCCGGTGCCAGCTGGAGGATGATCCTCAGTTCCGGCCCGGCGCCCCCGCCGGAAACCAGCGTACCCTCTGCCGTGCGGGAGGCTACGCCGCCGCCTGCGGTGAGGCGCACCTGGCGCACTGCGGACTCCTGGGCGGCTGCCCCGGTAACGATCCCGGCCAGCGCCGGGTCCTCATAGGAGGGAACCCAGGCCCGCTGCTGCGCCAGGGCCCACATGGCCGGCCGGCGGACCACGAAGGTCACATCGCTCCCGGGGTCGATGACCAGCAGCTGGGCTTCCTCCGAGACGGCGGACAACGCCGCCCGCGGCGCATACACCGCCACCGGGCGGGCCTCGGGATGCCAGCGCGAGAGCGCATCAACGGAGGAGAAAACCGGCAGTGCCTTGCGGCCGTCGGGGGCCGTGAGGGTCACCAGGGCAAGGTCTGCTTCCTTGTCCGCGGTGAGCCCGTGCTCCGACGCCGTTTCCTCGCCGAGGGTCGCCACGATTGCCACATAGACGCGGGCTGTGGCCAGTGATTCGATCACACCCGCTTCGGTACCGGTCCCCGCCACGAGCGCCTGGACGGCGCTGGCGTACCCGGCATCGGGCTGTCCGTCGTCCTTGTCGAACTGGTGCAGCGGGTTGCCCTCGCCCTCCAGGCTGCGCCCGGCCCAGGGTACACCGGCGGAGTCCGCCGGCCCGCCGGCTGCGGCCAGTGCTGCGGCAATATGCCCGGGCAGTTCGCGCTTAGCCACCGGAATTAGCGCTCCGGGTGACCGGCGACGTCGAACGCCTGGGGAAGCGTGAAGGCACCGGCGTACAGCGCCTTGCCGACGATGGTTCCTTCCAGGCCCAGCGGTACCAGTTCGCGAAGGGCAGCCAGGTCGTCCAGGCTGGAGATGCCGCCGGAGGCGACGACCGGACGGTCGGTGCGTGCCAGCACGTCGCGGAGCAGGTCCACGTTCGGGCCGCGGAGGGTTCCGTCCTTGGTGACGTCGGTGACGACGTAGCGCGGGCAGCCGGCGTCTTCCAGGCGGGCGAGAACCTCCCAGAGGTCCCCGCCTTCCTTGGTCCAGCCGCGGGCGGCCAGCGTGGTGCCGCGGACATCCAGCCCGACGGCGATTGCGTCGCCGTAGCGGGCGATGGCGCTGGCGGTCCATTCCGGGTTCTCGAGGGCGGCCGTGCCAAGGTTCACCCGGCGGGCACCGAGTTCCAGTGCCTTCTCCAGCGAGGCATCATCCCGGATGCCGCCGGAGAGCTCCACCTTGATGGACAGTTCCTCCACCACGCGCTTGAGCAGCGGCAGGTTGCTGCCCCGGCCGAAGGCTGCGTCCAGGTCCACCAGGTGCACCCACTCGGCGCCGTCGTTCTGCCAGGCCATGGCAGCATCCAGCGGATCGCCGTAGCTGGTCTCGGAACCTGCTTCGCCCTGGACCAGGCGGACGGCCTGGCCGTCGGCTACGTCCACGGCAGGGAGCAGTTCGAGGATGGGTGTTTCAGTGAGGGACATGGTCCTGCTTTCAGTGATTAAGCCGGCTCAGAGGCCGAGGGTAAGGACGTAGGCGCCGAGCAGGGACATGCCTGCCAGGATCCAAAAACTGATGGAGATCAAACGCGGCATGCCCTGCCGGCGGAAGGAGATGGCTCCGCCGATCAGCAGGCCGGCCAGACCCATGAGGACAACACTCCACATGGCCTAGCCCAGTCCCTTCAGCCAGTTCTCCAGCAGCGCCGCTCCGGCGTCCCCGGACTTCTCCGGGTGGAACTGGGTGGCGCTGAGCGGACCGTTCTCCACTGCGGCAACAAACGGCCCGCCGTGGTTGGCCCAGGTCACCAGCGGCGGCTGCATGGCAGGCTGCGTGACGTCGAAGTCCCACTTCTGCACGCCGTAGCTGTGCACGAAGTAGAAGCGTTCGTCCTCGATTCCGGCAAACAGGCGCGAACCGGCGGGTGCCTCGACCGTGTTCCAGCCCATGTGCGGTACGACGTCGGCGGCCAGACGCTCCACGACTCCGGGCCATTCGCCCATGCCCTGCGTCCGGACACCGTGCTCCACTCCTTCATCGAACAGGACCTGGAGGCCCACGCAGATGCCGAGCACGGGGCGGCCGCCGGCAACCCGGCGTCCGATCATGCGGATCGCATCAACATCCTTGAGCCCCTGCATGACCGCAGCGAACGCACCGACGCCGGGAACAACCAGGCCGTCGGCTTCCAGGACGTCCGAGGACTTGGAGCTTAGGGTGACGTTCGCGCCCACCCGTTCCAGTGCACGGACGGCGGAGTGGATGTTCCCCGATCCGTAGTCAAGGACCGTGACGTTCCGGCTCACAGCGCACCCTTCGTGGAGGGAATGCCCTCAACGCGGGGATCCGGCTCCACGGCAGCGCGGAGCGCGCGGGCGAAGGCCTTGAACTGGGCCTCCACAATGTGGTGCGGATCCCTGCCGCCCAGCACGGTCATGTGCAGGCAGATCTGGGCGTGCAGGGTGATCGCTTCGAAGACATGGCGGGTCAGCGAGCCGGTGAAGTGGCCGCCGATCAGGTGGTATTCCTGCCCGGCAGGTTCGCCGGAGTGCACCAGGTAGGGGCGGCCGGAGATATCGACGACGGCGTTGGCCAGCGCCTCATCCAGCGGAACAGTGGCTTCGCCGAAGCGGCGGATGCCGGCCTTCGAACCCAGCGCAGTCTTCAGTGCTTCGCCGATGCTGATGGCCACGTCCTCCACGGTGTGGTGGACGTCGATGTGGATGTCGCCGGTCGCCTTGACTGTGAGGTCGATCAGCGAGTGCTTGGCCAGCGCGGTAAGCATGTGGTCGTAGAAGGGCACGGACGTGCTGATATCCGAACGGCCGGTGCCGTCCAGGTCCAGTTCCACGAGGACGGATGATTCGCTGGTGGTCCGCTCGAGGCGGGCCGTACGGCCGGTGGCGGTCTCCACGGTCATGAAAGGTTCCTTTGGAAGAAGTGGGCTCTGGTTACCAGTCTAGTGTTTTCGCACCCTGCCGGTGCTGACGGGTGCGCTAGGCGGAAAGCAGTTCGCGCAACGCGGTGAGGAAGGCAGTGGTTTCAGCTTCGGTGCCGGCGGTGACCCGCAGATGACCGGGAATTCCGACATCCCGGATCAGCACGCCTGCGTCGAGCAGACCCTGCCAGATCTTCCGGGGATTCCCGAGTCCGCCGAAGAGCACGAAGTTGGCATCCGACTCCGCGGGCTTCAGGCCCATCTCAGTCAGCTCGGCGACGATCCGGTCACGCTGGCCCTTGATGTCCTCCACGTTGGCCAGCAGCGCATCGGCGTGGTCCAGTGCGGCGTTTGCAGTGGCCTGCGTTACGGCAGAGAGGTGATACGGCAGGCGGACGAGGCGGAGCGCATCGGTGACCTCCGGCGCCGCGGCCATGTACCCGAGCCGGGCCCCGGCCAGGGCGAAGGCCTTGCTCATGGTCCGGGAAACGATCAGCCGCTCCCGGCCCGGGAGCAGGGACAGCGCACTGGGAGCGCCGGCATGCGAGAACTCGGCGTAGGCCTCGTCCACAATCACGATGGCGCTGCTCGCCTCACCTGCCTCGTAGACAGCTTCCACTACGTCCAGGCCGAGGGCGGTGCCGGTCGGGTTGTTCGGGGTGCACAGGAAAACGATGTTAGGCCGCGCCGCCCGGACCTGTTCGGCGGCCGACGAGGCGCTAAGCGTGAAATCGGCAGCACGGGTGCCGGTGATGTACTCGGTGCCCGTCCCGCTGGAAAGCAGCGGATACATGGAATAGGTGGGCGGGAAGCTCATGGCGGTGCGTCCCGGTCCGCCGAACGCCTGCAGGATGTGCTGCAGCACCTCGTTGGATCCGTTGCCTGCCCAGATATTCTCCACACCCAGCCCGTGGCCAAGATAGGCGGCCAGGCGTTCACGCAGTTCCGTGAACTCGCGGTCGGGGTACCGGTTAAGCCCGGTTACGGCTTCGCGCACTGACGCCGTGATCGCCTGTGCGACTTCCGGTGGCAGCCCATGAGTGTTTTCGTTGACGTTCAGCAGGATCGGCACTTCCAGCTGCGGAGCCCCATAGGGGGTCTGGCCCCTCAGGTCGTCACGCAGGGGAAGTCGGTTGAGTTTTTCCAGCTGTTCGCTCACCCGTCCAGCTTAAGGCGCAGCCCTGCGGGGCGCAGAATCGGCCGTAAAGGTGACGGGCCGCTGCGGGCGCCCGAGTGATGCTGAAAGGGCTAGCCGGCGACCGGAATGTACAGCTGGACGCCGGCGGGAACCACGGCATCGGAGAGGTTGTTGAGCTCCATGATGTCCGCGACGACGGCACGGGGGTCGCGCTCGGGTGCGTACTGGCTGGCGAGGCTCCAAAGGCTGTCTCCGGTGCTCACGCTGACCTGCTGGGTCCGCGTCACCTCCGCCCCGTCGCTGGAGGCCAGGGCCGGAGCGGTGAAGAAGCCCACGAAGGTCAGCAGCGCAGCTCCACCGAGCAGGATCGGAGCGCCGACCAGCAGGAGGCGGCCGCGGCGGGTGAGCTTCAGCGGACCTTCCGGCGTCTGGCGCCCTTCGCCTGCGGGGCGGTCAGCAGACGGCCGGGCCTGGACGGAACGCGCTCCGGAACGTGACGGAGCGGAGATGGAACGGATGGAGCCCAGTGAAGTGCGGGCTGCCGCAAACTGAACGGACATGGCAAAACCTTTCCGGTCCGAGTCCTCTCCGTACCGGCACACACCCGGCTTCGAAACTGGATTCGAACTGTTGGCATCTTCGAATCGAATATGTATTCGATTCCTGCTGTTTCCTTTTCTAGCATCTATCTACGAACGCTGTCGAGACTCACTCGAACAAATGTTTGAAAATGACCTGCCGCTCCCCTAGCGTGGGTATCGGCGGAAACCTTCGAATACTGCCGGTTCGGTCCGCTCTGCTGGGCAGGCCGCTCCGGCATCACCGTTCGACCTAAAGGAAAACACCCGCCACTGACATTGCCGCCTCTCCGGGACGTCCGGAACGCTTGAAGGGAAGCCGAAGTGCCCCGTAGGACTGACTCCGAAGGCCGCCCGGCTGCCGCTGCTGCGGCCGATTCCCCCCGTCCCCGGGCACTGACCCCGCGGCAGAAGAAGATCCTGGAAACCATCCAGGCGTCGGTGAGCGCCAACGGCTATCCGCCGTCGATGCGCGAAATCGGTGACACCGTGGGCCTCGCCAGCCTCTCCAGCGTCACGCACCAGCTGAGTCAGCTGGAGAAGATGGGCTACATCCGACGCGATCCCAAGCGCCCGCGCGCGATGGAAATCCTGGTACCGCTGCTGATGCACAAGGAACAGCCGGATTCCGCAGACACCCCGGCCGGCGCCGGAACACCGGCTTCCGTCACCGAACTGACGACGGCAGTGGACACGGCAATGGTTCCGCTGGTTGGACGCATCGCCGCAGGCGGTCCGATCCTCGCCGAGCAGGTCGTGGAAGAAATGGTGCCGCTCCCCCGCCAGCTGGTGGGCCACGGGGAACTGTTTATGCTCCGGGTCTCCGGCGACTCGATGGTCGACGCCGCGATCTGCGACGGCGACTGGGTAGTGGTCCGGCGGCAGCAGACGGCAGAGAACGGGGACATTGTGGCGGCCCTGCTGGATGATGAAGCCACAGTCAAGACGTTCCGCCAGCGCAACGGCCACACCTGGCTGCTGCCGCAGAACACCCGCTACGAACCGATCATGGGCGACCACGCCACCATCATGGGCAAGGTCGTTTCGGTGATGCGCTCCCTCTAGGAACTCTGCGGGACGCCGGGACCCGGGATTACGACAGGTAGCCGGAGGCTACGCTCCGGTGCGCTGTCCCGCATTCAGCCGTTCCAGGATGCCCAGTGCCACGGACTTGTCCGTAGTTGGCCAGAACGGCGGCAGCGCGGCGCGCAGGAAACCGCCGTAACGGGCTGTCGCAAGCCGGGAATCAAGCACGGCCACCATGCCGCGGTCCCCCGCGGCGCGGATCAGCCGGCCGGCGCCCTGGGCCAGGCGGACGGCAGCGTGGGTCGCCGAGACGCTCATGAATCCGTTACCCCCTGCCTTGGCCACGGCACGGGTCCGCGCCGTCATCAGGGGATCGTCGGGGCGCGGGAACGGGATGCGGTCAATGATCACCAGCCGGCAGGCTTCGCCCGGGACGTCCACTCCCTGCCACAGGGACATGGTGCCGAACAGGCACGTGGCGTCGTCCTCGGCGAACTCCTTCACCAGGGCGGACATGGAGGACTCACCCTGGCACAGGATGGGGAAATCCACCTTGTCGCGCAGGGCGGCCGCAGCCTCTTCCGCCGCGCGCCGCGAGGAGAACAGACCCAGCGCAGCGCCCCCTGAGGCTTTCAGCAGCGCTTCCAGCTCATCCAGCTGCGCTGGCGAGGTGCCGCGGTCCGGTTTGGGCAGGTCCTTGGCAACGTACAGGACACCCTGGCGCGGATAGTCGAAGGGACTGCCGACGTCGGTGCCGGTCCAGGCCGGTGCGCCGGCACCAACAAGGCCCAGCCCTCCTGCCACCGGACCGAACTCGGACCCGATCGCCAGGGTGGCTGAGGTGAGCACCACGGTGTGCCCGTCGAAGAGCCCGTCCCGCAGCCGTCCGGCCACGGAGATCGGTGCGACGTTCAGTGTCGCCGGAGCTGAGTCATCGGGCGGGGAGTATCCCTCCCCCGGCGAAAACGTGCTGGGCCGGGAAGACCAGAGCACCTCACCGGAGTCCGGTGCCTCAAGCAGCCGTTCGCACAGTTCAAGCACTGCGAGCAGCCGGGAGCGTGCCATCTGCCGTCCGCCGTCGCCGGCGTCCCCGCCCTCCGGCTTGGAATCGGAGAGCGCGACCCGGGAGGCTTCGCGGACGCGGGAGACCGCCAGCTGCTGTTCTTCGTTCAGGCCGGAAGGCATCAGGCCCGCAGGCAGACCCTCTACGGAGGCGTCGAACGCGCGGCCCGCAGCAGCCAGCTCCTCCACTGAGGCGGAGGTGTGCTTGCGTGCTGCGGTGACAGCGGTGCTGATGACCGTGCCGGAGAGCTGTCCGGTGACTGCACCGGTTACACGGTCCTGCAGCTCGTGCGCTTCATCGATGACTACGACGTCGTAGTCCGGCAGCACTGCGAGGCCTTCGAAGGCACTAATGGCGAGCATTGCGTGGTTGGTGATGACCAGGTCTGCGACGGCAGCCTTGGCACGGGCCTGTTCACTGAAACAGTGTTCCGCCACCGGGCAGCGCTGGGCCCCGAGACACTCCATCGCGGTCACGGATACCTGCCGCCAGGCGCGGTCGCTGACGCCGGGCAGGAGTTCATCCCGGTCGCCGGTTTCGGTTTCCTCCGCCCACTCGCGCAGCCGCACGACTTCGCGGCCAAGGGCCGACGTCGGGCCCGCCGCCGGCGCAGGATGCGAGACGGCCTTTTCCTCACCAAGGGTGAACAGCGCCCCGGGATCGTCGTCGTCGGGGAAGCCCCCGCCGGTCTTGTGCACGCAGACGTAGTTGCTGCGCCCCTTCAGGAGGGCAACGTCGACGTCACGGGGCAGTTTGGGCTTGAGCGCCGCCAGCAGGCGCGGGACGTCCCGCCCCACGATCTGCGCCTGGAGCGCCAGGGTAGCTGTCGAGACCAGGGCAGGCTTGCTGCTCTCCAGTGAGTGCTGGATCAGCGGCACCAGGTAGGCCAGCGATTTTCCGGTGCCGGTTCCGGCCTGGACCAGCAGGTGCTTGCCGGACTCGATCGACTCGGCAACTTCGCGTGCCATTTGCTGCTGTCCGGGACGCTGCTGGCCGCCCATGGCTGTAACGGCCGTCTGCAGCAGCTCCAGGACCTCAGCGGCGGTGTCTTTCTTAGGCATGGCTGAGGAACGGCTCCAGCTCCGGAGCCAGCGAATCGCGGACCTTGACCCGCATCCGGGTTCCGTTTTCCTCGTGGTCCAGGCGCAGGATCTCGGCATCCTGGCTGTGCAGGCGGGAGACAACGTCGCCGCGCTCGTAGGGAACCAGCAGTTCAAGTTCAACACCGGGCCTGGGGATGCCATCGGAGATCGCCTGGAGCAGTTCCTCTATGCCTTCGCCGGTGCGGGCAGAGACGACGACGGTGCGCGGTTCGCGCTGACGCAGGCGCTCGATGACGAACGGGTCTGCTGCGTCCGCCTTGTTCAGCACGATGATCTCCGGGATCCGGCGCGCATCGACGTCGGCCAGCACGGAACGGACCGCTGCGATCTGTCCCTCGGGATCCGGGTGGGAGGCATCGACCACGTGCAGGATCAGGTCCGAGTCGGCGACTTCCTCCAGCGTGGAGCGGAAGGCTTCCACCAGCTGGGTGGGAAGGGAGCGCACAAAACCCACTGTGTCCGCCAGCGTGTACCCCAGCCCGTCCGGAGTCTCGGCACGGCGGATGGTCGGGTCCAGCGTGGCGAACAGGGCGTTCTCCACCAGCACCCCGGCGTCCGTGAGCCGGTTCAGCAGCGAGGACTTGCCGGCGTTGGTGTAGCCGGCGATCGCCACGGAGGGGATCTGGTTGCGCTGGCGGTTGGCCCGCTTGGTTTCACGGGCAGGCTTCATGCCGGCAATCTCGCGGCGCAGCTTCGCCATGCGGGTGCGGATCTTCCGGCGGTCCAGCTCGATCTTGGTTTCGCCGGGTCCGCGCGAGCCCATGCCCGCTCCGGCGCTGCCCACCTGCCCGCCGGCCTGGCGGGACATGGATTCGCCCCAGCCGCGCAGCCGCGGAAGCAGGTATTCAAGCTGCGCCAGTTCAACCTGGGCCTTGCCCTCACGGGACTTCGCATGCTGGGCGAAGATGTCCAGGATGAGGGCGGTGCGGTCAATGACCTTCACCTTGACGATGTCTTCCAGTCCGCGGCGCTGGGACGGCGAGAGCTCGCTGTCCACAATGACGGTGTCCGCGCCGGTGGCCATCACAACGTCCTTGAGTTCCTGGGCCTTGCCGGAGCCGAGGAAGGTTCCGGGGTCCGGCTTGAGGCGCCGCTGGATCATTCCGTCCAACACCTCGGACCCGGCGGTTTCAGCCAGGGCGGCAAGTTCGCGCAGGGAGTTTTCAGCGTCAGCCGCAGTGCCTTCCGTCCACAGCCCGGCGAGCACAACACGCTCAAGCCGCAGCTGCCGGTATTCAACCTCGGTGACGTCCTCGAGTTCCGTGGACAGTCCGGCCACACGGCGCAGGGCACGGCGGTCCGCGAGGTCCTGCTGATCCCCGTCGTAGTCAGAGTGCTCCGCTTCCTGCGCGGACAGTGCCTGTGCCTGTCCGCGGAATCCGGCAGGGGTTACGCTCTGCTTGGCGGCAGCTGCGTCCTCCTTGGCCAGGATCCGGTCGATCACACCCTGAATCTCTTCGGGCTTCAAATCTGTGGGCGTCGAGCCGGCAGCGGGACGGGAATTGTTGATGGTCATAATCTCCTTAGAAGCGGTGTTAACCATGGTAGGCCAGCGGACCCACATTGTGGCGGGCATCCGGCGGGTTGTGCAATAAGCGCATTCCGGGGCCGCCGGGCCGGATGGGGCCCGGATGCCGTACAGCCACTAATCTTGGTAGTTATGGGTTCAGAGCATTACTTCAGTTCGCAGCCGGCGACGCCGGAGGTCCGCAGGCCGCTGCGCGTCACCTTGGCAGGACGCGAGGTCACTCTCGCAACGTCCGGAGGGATCTTCTCTCCCGACGGCGTTGATAAGGGAACGCAGGTACTGCTCTCCGGTATTCCCGATCCGGCTTCGTCGGGCAACCTGCTGGACATTGGCTGCGGGTGGGGACCGATCGCGCTGACCATGGCGCTGAAGTCGCCCGCCGCGCAGGTGTACGCCGTCGACGTCAACGAACGGTCCCTGGGCCTGACCCGGGACAATGCTGCCACGCTGGGACTGGGCAATGTCCACGCATTCCTGCCCGGCGACGTCGACCCCTCCCTGCGTTTCGACACCATCTGGTCCAACCCGCCGATCCGGATCGGCAAGGATGAACTGCACGCCCTGCTGCTGCTGTGGCTTCCCCGCCTGGCTCCGGATGGAACCGCGTGGCTGGTAGTTCAGAAGAACCTCGGCTCTGATTCCCTCCAGCGCTGGCTGGACGAAAACCTGGGCGCGGACTTTGATGTGACGAGGCACAGCACGGCGAAGTCATTCCGCATCCTGAAGGTGCAGCGCAGCGCCTAAGCCGCCGAACGGAAGTTGTCTGAGGCGCCGTTCTGCTAGAGCAGGGTTCCGCGGGCCACCAGCACTGCCGGTCCGCTCAGTTCGACGTGTTCGCGGCCTTCCGGCCCGGTGAGGAAACGGACGCCAAGGACGCCGCCGGGGACGGCAACGCTCCAGCTGTCCGGTGCCCCGGCCCCGGCCCAGAAGCGGGTGGCGACGGCGGCGGCGCATGCACCGGTGCCGCAGGACAGGGTCTCCCCCACCCCGCGTTCGTGCACCCGCATGGTCAGCTGCCCGATGCCGTCGACCACCAGCGGCTCCGCGGGAACCACAAACTCAACGTTGGTGCCCTCTTCCGGCACGGGCTCCACGGAGGGCGCCTTCGCCAGGTCGGTGGCCGCGAGTTCGGTCAGCTCAGCCAGCGCCACGACGGTGTGCGGGTTGCCCATGCTCACTGAAAGTCCCGGCCGGGGCACTTCAAGTCCGCCCGCGTTGACCACGGTGTCCATGGCTTTGGCGGCTGCGTGGTCCGGGAAGATGAACTCCCAGGGACCCATGTCCACGGCGTAGCCGTTCCCGGTCCGCGTCACGGTCTTCAGGCCGGCGCGGGTGCCGATCGGCAGTGCCTGGCCTTCGGCGAGCTGCGCGAGTCCCTCTTCCAGCAGGAAGTGCACAAAGACGCGCACGCCGTTGCCGCACATCTCCGAGATGCTGCCGTCCCCGTTGCGGTAGTCCATGAACCACTCTGCGTCCGGGTTGGTCTGCAGCAGCGCCTGGCCTTCCGGCAGGTGCTCCGAACGCACGGCGCGGATGAAGCCGTCGGCACCGATGCCGTTGTGGCGGTCGCAGACTGCGGCCACCTCGGCGGCGTCGAAGTCCCGCAGCCCGTCAGGGTCGGCGACCAGGACAAAGTCGTTGCCGGTACCGTGTCCCTTCGCGAAGGCGAGACCGGCAAGGCCGGACGGCAGGCCGGAGGCGGACAGGGCGGCGGGGGATGTTGTGCTCACTGATCCAGAATAGCGGTGAGCGCCGACTGAAGCAGGTTGGGATCCTGGGCGTTCAGCCACGTGACACGCGGATCGGCACGGAACCAGGTGAGCTGGCGGCGGGCAAACTGGCGGGTGGCCACCACTGTGTCTTCCACTGCCTGCTCGGTTGTCCAGAGCCCGTCGAGGACTTTCAGGAACTGGGCATAGCCGAGTGCGCGGGGGGCGGTCCGTCCGGTGCGCAGCCCGGCAGCGTCAAGGGCGCGGACCTCCTTCAGCAGCCCGAGGCTGACCATCCGCTCCACGCGCAGGGCCAGGCGTTCGTGCAGCAGGGGGCGTTCGACGTCGAGCCCCAGCTGGATGGCGGGCTGATGATAGGTGCGGTCGGGCATAAACGAGCTGAAGGGCCGTCCGGTGAGTTCGTGGACTTCCAGCGCCCGCACCACGCGCCGGGCGTCGCCGAGACGGCCGGCGGAGACGGGATCGACTTTCCGCAGCCGTTCGCGCAGGGCTTCGAGGCCCTCGCTTTCCAGTTCTGCTTCGATCCGGTTCCGCAGCTGCGGATCCGTGCCCGGGAATTCAAGGACGTCCAGCGCGGCGCGGACGTAGAGTCCGGAGCCGCCCACCAGGATCGGGTATTTGCCGCGGGCGCGGATTTGGTCGATGGCCTCCCGCGCCTGGGCCTGGAAAGCCGAGACACTGGCCTCTTCGGTTACATCCAGGATGTCCAGCAGGTGGTGCGGAATCCCGCCGCGTTCGGCTTCGGGCAGTTTCGCGGTGCCGATGTCCATCCCGCGGTAGAACTGCATCGAGTCGGCGTTGATGATTTCCCCGCCCAGCCGCTGGGCAAGGGCCACACCGAGGTCGGATTTCCCGGTTCCGGTGGGGCCGACGACGGCGATAACGGGCAGCGGTGCGGCAGTCACCGGCGCGGCGGCAGGGCAGGCATGCCGAGCGAGACGCCTGCACGTGCAGCGCCGTCGGCCGCGGGTGCCGGGACGCCGCAGGATTCGGCCTGCGACCGGTCCCAGGCATCCCCGGCGCGGGAACGGCGCAGCGAGTAGTCGGCTGCCGTTGCCGGGTCGGCAACGAGGTGGAAGGCCGCGGCGGACGTCACCGGGACGGTGACAAGGTCTCCCGGACGGGGAACGGGCGCTCCTTCGGGCACGGAGAAGTGCACCAGGCGCTGGTCGCGGGACCGGCCGGAAAGCCGTCCGGTTTCCTCGGACTTGCGGCCTGCTGCCGCGGTGACCATCACCTCGACGGTGGTGCCGACCTGCTTGGCGTTTTCCTCGGCAGCAATGCGGTCCTGCAGTGCGGTGAGCCGCTCGAAACGCTCCTGCACCACAGCCTTGGGCAGCTGGTCCGGTAGCTCAGCAGCGGGGGTGCCGGGCCGCTTGGAGTACTGGAAGGTAAAGGCGGTGGCGAACCGGGCCTGCTCAACGACGTCGAGCGTTGCCTGGAAGTCCTCTTCCGTCTCCCCCGGGAACCCGACGATGATGTCCGTCGAGATGGCGGCGTGCGGCATCTGCCGCCGGACCTTTTCGAGGATGCCGAGGAATTTCTTTGACCGGTAGGACCGGCGCATGTCCTTAAGGACCTTGTCCGAGCCGGACTGCAGCGGCATGTGCAGCTGGGGCATCACGTTGTGGGTCTCGGCCATGGCGTCGATGACGTCGTCGGTGAAGGCAGCCGGGTGGGGGCTGGTGAAGCGGACCCGCTCGAGCCCTTCGATGGACCCGCAGGCGCGCAGCAGCTTTGCGAAGGCGCCGCGGTCGCCGAACTCAACACCGTAGGAGTTCACGTTCTGGCCCAGCAGGGTGACTTCGATGGCGCCGTCGTCCACCAGTGCCTGGACTTCGGCGAGGATCTCCCCCGGGCGCCGGTCGCGTTCCTTGCCGCGCAGGGACGGGACAATGCAGAACGTGCAGGTGTTGTTGCAGCCCACGGAGATGGACACCCAGCCCGAGTAGACCGAGTCCCGCTTAGTGGGCAGCGTGGAGGGGAAGACCTCCAGGGATTCAAGGATCTCGAGCTGGGCTGCGTCGTTGTGCCGGGCCCGCTCGAGCAGGGCGGGCAGGGCGCCGATGTTGTGGGTGCCGAAGACGGCATCGACGAACGGTGCCTTGGCCAGGATGGTGTCGCGGTCCTTCTGGGCCAGGCAGCCGCCAACGGCAATCTGCATGCCCGGACGGGATTCCTTGACCCGGGCCAGCTGGCCGAGGTTGCCGTAAAGCTTGTTGTCCGCGTTCTCGCGCACGGCGCAGGTATTGAAGACAACGACGTCGGCGTCGCCCTCCTGGGCCGGGACATAGCCGGCGCCTTCCAGGAGGCCGGAGATTCGCTCGGAGTCGTGGACGTTCATCTGGCAGCCGAAGGTCCGCACCTGATAGGTGCGCTGGTGCTCTTCAGCGTCCAGGCCGGCTAGCGGTTCTGATGCGGGACGGGATACAGACAGGCTCACCCTACAAGGGTACGTCCCGCCGGGCGCCGCTCCCCAATTTCCCCCGAGAGGCCAGTTGCGGCTCTTTTGAGCGCGGTGAAGTCATATGGTCGTTGCAACGTTCTGATTGATGGAGCGTTTGATGGTCAAGGTCTTTGCCTCACATGTCCGAACGGATTTTGTGGACTTGGTGTGTTCGGGTGTCCCTGTTGGCGAAGCGGC
>NZ_JAMWKK010000020.1:0-33491 GCF_035792275.1 Arthrobacter koreensis
GACCACGAAGAACGCTGCTCTCTGCTCCGCGCTATGCCGCGGACGGGACTGCTTTCCTGATGAAACAGACACGGTCGTTGCAACTCCCGAAATTCTCAGGTGTTGCAACGACCGCTAGAACCCGCCGGGGTCTAACGGGCAGTTTCTGCCTTCTCGGTGAAGGGGACCGTGCCGGAACGGGCACCCGGGTTTACAGTGGTGGCCATGCTGGAGCAGAAAACCGGGGACTGGACCCCTGTACGCACCCCGCGGCTCCTGCTGTGCCGGCCCGAAGCCCGGCACGAAGCCGCTGCGGTTGACCTGCATACCGACCCGCGCACCAATGTGCACCACCCGGTCCCGGCCAGCGTCACCCGGGCCTCTTCCTCCCGGATCTTCCACGAAATCCGGCAGCACTGGTACCGGCACGGTTTCGGGGTGTGGGCAGCCTTCACCCCCGAAGAGCCGGGACGCCTTATTGGCTTCACCGGCGTATCCCGCCGCGTCATCCGCGGGCGGCCGGCCCTGAACCTCTACTACCGCTACACCCCGGAGGTCTGGGGCCAGGGCCTGGCCACCGAAGGGGCGCTGGAGGCCGTTCGCCTGGCCGGGGAACTGCTGCCGGACCTGCCGGTGGTCGCCTACACCTCCGTGGACAACATTGGCTCGCAGCGCACCGCCCTGGCTGCCGGGCTCGAGCGGCGCGCAGACCTTGACGTGGACCGCGGCGCTTATCTGGACATCTATCTCGCCAAGGGCTGGTAGCGCTCCTACTCTGGAACCAGCGCTTTTTCCGCCACTCCCTAAGCCGGTCTCCGATCCTGCCGCCCTCAGGCACGGTGCGGGACCCCAGCAAGGCACGGAGGGTCCCATGGAAAGCTTCACCCTCGCCACTGACGCAGTCGGTTCCAGCGTTGCGCTCTCTGCGCTGCTGGCTCTCGTGCCGCTGCTGGTCTTCTTCCTGCTCCTGGCGTTTGCCAAGACCAAGGCCTACATTGCCGGAGCCTGGGCACTGCTCACTGCCCTGGTGATCGCCGTCGCCGGGTTTGGCATGCCCGCGGGCCTGGCCGTTTTGTCAGCGACGCAGGGCGCGGCGTTCGGCCTTTTCCCGGTGGTCTGGATCATCATCATGGCCGTCTGGCTGTACCAGGTGACCGTTCGCAGCGGCCGGTTCGAGGACCTGCGCCGGGTCTTTGACCGGGTGGGAGGCGGGGACCTGCGGGTCCAGGCGATCCTGGTGGCCTTCTGCTTCGGCGGGCTGCTGGAGGCGCTGGCCGGTTTTGGCGCCCCGGTGGCCATCACGGTGACCATGCTGCTGGGCGGCGCGGACTGCGGGAGTGCTGGCCGGTGGCGCTGTTCACCGGTGTGGTGTTCTCGGTCTTCCAGTTCCTGTGCTCGAACTACTTCTCCTACGAGCTGACGGACATCGTCGCGTCCCTGGTGGCGATGGCTGCCGCCGTCGCGTTCCTGCGCTTCTGGCATCCCGGCGGCGGTGAGCAGGCAGCCGAGCGCATGCGGGGCGAACTTGCCGCTGCCAAGGCGTCAGGCTGGACGCCGGCTGGTGGCGGCGGGGACGCCGAAATCGGCAGCGCCGCCACCGACACTGCCGGTGACACGCTCACGCCGTCGCGTGCGTGGATGGCGCTCTTTCCGTACGTGCTGGTGATCGTGATCTTCGGGTTCGTGAATCTGTGGACGCTGGGCGTCAACGTGCCGGAGGTTCTCGCGCGGACCAGCATCGAAATTCCGTGGCCGTGGCTGCACGATTCCCTGCTCGATGCGAACGGCGAGCGCCTGTCCTCCACGGTTTACAACTTCGAATGGCTGATCAGCCCCGGAACGCTGCTGCTGATCAGCGGCCTCATCGTGGCGGCCGTCTATTCGCGCTTCGATGACAACGGCCGGTATCCGCTCAGCATGGGCGAGGCGGTGAAGGAAATCTGGACGACTGCACGGCGCATGACCTCCGCGGCCCTGACCATCCTGGCGGTCCTGGCCCTGGCTTACGTCATGAACAACTCCGGCCAGACCGTCTCCATCGGCACCTGGCTGGCCGCAACCGGTGCTTTCTTCGCGTTCCTCTCCCCCGTACTGGGCTGGATCGGCACTGCTGTCACCGGATCGGACACGTCCGCCAACGCCCTGTTCGCCCGGCTGCAGGAAACCGCCGGCGCCGCTGCCGGACTGGACCCGAAGCTGATGATCGCGGCCAACACCGGCGGCGGCGTCATGGGCAAGCTGATCTCCCCGCAGAACCTGGCCATCGCTGCCGCCGCCGTGAACATGAGCGGGCAGGAGTCCGTGCTGCTGCGGAAGGTCTTCGGCTGGAGCGTGGCACTGCTGGCAGCACTGTGCATCATCGTCTTCCTGCAGTCCACGCCGGTGCTCAGCTGGATGCTCCCCTAGCCAGCCTTCCGTCAGTAGCTGGCAGGAGCGGAGTCCGGGGAACCGGTGTCCTGCGGCACGTATTTGGCGGCGAGCGCCTCCGAGGCCCTGGCCAGCATCGCAACATCCGCACCCACGGCGATGAAGTCCGCACCGGCGTCGAGGTAGCGGCGGGCCGTCGCCTCGACAAAGGCATTCACTCCTACCGGCACGCCCAGTTCCCTGGCCGTGCGGATGCAGTGCTCGACGGCGGCTACAACGTCCGGGTGGTCCTGCTGGCCCAGATGCCCCATGGACGCCGCGAGGTCCGAGGGCCCGATAAAGATCCCGTCCACGCCGTCGGTGCCGGCGATCCGGGCCACGTTGGCTACGGCTTCCGCGGTTTCAACCTGCACCAGCAGGGTGATGGTTTCCTCGGCGCGGTGCAGGTAGCTTTCGATCCGATTCCAGCGTGACCCGCGTGCCAGGGCACTGCCCACCCCGCGGACGCCGCGCGGCGGGTACCGCACGGCGGCAACGGCCTTGGCAGCCTGCTCCGCGTTGTCCACCATGGGGACGATCAGGTTCTGCACGCCCAGGTCCAGGTACTGCTTGATCAGCACCGTGTCATTGGAGGGAACGCGGACCACGGGGAAGACGGGGTATCCGGCCATAACCTGGAGCTGGATGCTGATGGACTCCAGCGAGTTGATGCTGTGTTCCCCGTCGATCAGCACCCAGTCAAAGCCTGATCCGGCGCAGATCTCCGCCAGCAGCGGGTTTCCCGTGCAGGCCCACATGCCTGCCTGGGCCCTCCGGCCGTTTCCCAGGACGGATTTGAAGGCGGGTGCGGGTTCTACTCGAAACGGCATGTCACTGATCCCAGCTGTCCGTAGTCTGCGTGAACGGTGTCGCCCTTATGGACCCACATCGGGCGGGTGAAGGAGCCGGCCAGGATAATTTCCCCGGCACCCAGGCTCGCCCCGTGCGCGGCAATCTTGTTCGCCAGCCAGTAAACGCCGGCGGCCGGATGGTTCAGCACACCCGCTGCCACGCCGGTCTCCTCGATGGTCTGGTTCTTGTACAGCAGGGCGGAAATCCAGCGCAGGTCGACGTCGTCCACCTTGACCGGGCGCCCGCCCACCACCATGGCGCCCATGGCAGCGTTGTCCGCAATGGTGTCCACGATGGTGCGGCCTTCCATCTCGATCCGGGAATCGAGGATTTCGAGCGCCGGGACTACATAGTCCGTGGCATCCAGGACGTCGAAGATGGTGCAGTTCGGTCCGGAGAGCGGCTTGCCGAGCACAAAGGCCAATTCCACTTCGATGCGCGGGTGGGTATACGCGTCCCACTGCACGGTGCAGCCGTTTTCAAGGACCATGTTGTCGAAGATGACGCCGTAGTCCGGTTCGGTAATTCCCGTGGCGTCCTGCATCGCCTTCGAGGTCAGGCCGATCTTGCGTCCGGCCAGCTTCCGGCCCTGCTCCTGCATCCGGCGGCTCCACAGTTCCTGCACGGCGTAGGAGTCCTCTACCGTCATCTCCGGATACCGTGCGGTCAGCCTGGGCACCGGGGTACGGTTGGCGCCGGCTGCCACGAGCTCATCGGCGATCTTTTCTATGGTCTGTTTCTCGAGCACGCTTACTGCACCACTTTCGGGGAACACTGGGGGTCGGATCCTTACGGCTGAAATGGATTGTATATGATCCATGACACATTCCGGCGGAAAAGGTCCGGCGTTACAACGCTCCATTACGCTGAGGATGTGCCTGCCCTCCGTTCCCTGAGACTGCGTCCCGTTCCGACCGCGGCCGTTACTGCCGCGGCTGCCGCAGGCGCTGCGTTCTGGCTGACCCCGTGGCCGGCAGCCCTGCTGATCCGGGGCCTCTTTTACCGCGGTGCGCAGCAGCTGGTGCGCCAGATGCGCCCGCATGCCCCCGCCGTCAGCGAGCGCCTTGCCCTGGACTACCAGCACGACGGCGGCAGGCGGCAGCTCGACGTGTTCCTTCCACCCGGGCACACGCCCCAGGACCGGGCCGTCCCGGTGATCGTCTGGGTGCACGGCGGCGCCTGGATCTCCGGGTCGCGCCGGGATGTCTCCCCGTACCTGCGGATGCTGGCCGCCCGCGGGTATGCCGCCGTCGGGGTGGACTATTCGGTGGCTCCGGGCAGCAGGTATCCGCGGGCGCTGCATGAACTGAGTGAGGCCGTGCAGTTCCTGCAGAAGCGTGCCGCAAGCTACGGGCTGGACATGGAGCGTGTTGTCCTGGCCGGGGATTCCGCGGGTGCACAGCTGGCATCCCAGCTCAGTGCCGCGGTGACCTCACCCGCTTATGCCGCCGCACTGGGGTTCACCCCGTCGCTTTCCGCTGACCACCTGCGCGCTGCCGTACTGCACTGCGGCGTCTACGACCTGGAAGCCATGGGCCGGCTCACCGGCGTCCTGGGCTGGGGCTTCCGGACGGCGCTCTGGGCTTACACCGGACGACGGCGGTTTGCGGAGACTGCTGCCGCGAAGCAAATGTCCGTCATCTCCCACGCCACCGGGGCGTTTCCCCCGGTGTTCATCAGCGGCGGCAACGGTGACGGACTGACCCTCCAGCAGTCCGTGCCCTTCGCCGACCGGCTCCAGGAGCTGGGGGTGCCGGTTACCCGCAGATTCTGGCCCAGGGATCTTTCACCTGCACTGCCACACGAAGCGCAGTTCCAGTTCTCCCGTCCGGAGGCGCGGGCTGTGCTTGAAGAGACGGCCACATTCCTGGACAGCCTGATGCACGCCGCCGCTGCTGCGGACCAGCCCGCCAAACGGCCGCCCGTATAGCCGACCATTTTCGAGGAAACCGAACATGCGCAGACTCCTGCTGATCGTCCTTACCGCGTTCCTGTCCCTCACCGTTGCCGCGGCGCCGGCCTCCGCCGTCGAACCGGCGGACATTGTCGTAGAGGACACCGCCGGTGTCCTGGACCAGAACACCCTGCTTCCGGCACTGGAGGACATCCAGTTCCGCGACCCCACCACGGTGGCGATCTACACCTACCGCGGGGACCCGGACGCCGAATACACGGACGGGGACACGGTGCTGAATGCGGAGGTGCTCCGGTTCGCCCGTGAAGAGCGCCCCGAATGGATCAGCCCCGACGGGCAAAAGTGGGCCGACGGCCTGTTCATTTTTGCGCTTGACCCGGAGGGGCGCTGGATTGGCACCTACTTCGGCGAGGACCGGAAAGTGGAGGGCAGCGATGCGGCACAGATTCAGGAGGCAACCAAGGATCTGTTCCGGGACGCGCAGTGGACGGACGGGACCATCACCGGCGTGGAAGAGGCGGCAAAGCTGATCAACCGGCCCTGGTACCAGGACCCGTTCGTCTGGATCCTGGGCGCGGCTGCCGTAGCGCTGGCCGGCGGTATCTGGCTAACGGTGGTGCTGGTGCGCCGCAACCGGCTGAAGACCAACCGTGAGCTCATCGCCGCAGGCGAGAAGTCCTACGCCAGCGTCAGCATGGATCTGGACGCCACCGAACTCAACGCCCACACCATCCCCGAGACCTCCCGCTACGGCGCCAAGGTCCTGGAAGAGCACCGCACTTTCCGCACCCGCTATAACCTGGCCACCGAGCTGGGGAACACTGTGCGCTCCTTCACGGACAGGGACCTCAAGCGGGCGAAGGCACGCAAGCCGGTGGAGGAATTTGCTGAGCTCGCGGCCGCCCTGGACGGCATCGACGACGTCATCGCGGACACCAATACCCTGCTCAACATGGGCCCGGGCTGGCAGGCGGCGTGGGACCGGCAGGCCCTCCCGCTGCTGGAGGAACTGGACAAGCTGGAAGACCTGTTCAAGAAGGACAAGACCGGCGGCTCCGCAACAGCGGCCGCACTGCTTGCTTTCCGGACTGGATGTGTCCGCCGGCTGAAGTCTGCGGCTGCCGGACTGGCTGACGGAACAGTAACCCCGGACGCCGCGCTCGACGTCATCCGCGACTCCGGCCAGGAGCTCGCCGAACTGCTGAAGAACCACTCCGAGACGGTTATCGAGAAGGCCGCGAAGAACAGTTCGGAGAAGAAGCTGATGCGTGAGGCGCTCGAAGAGGAGCGCACCCGAACCCGCCGTTACCGGAACGGCTACCGACCGGGCATCCTGGACACTGCCTACCCGAACTACTTCTGGTCTGTGGCATCCTTCAACGCCGGAGTGCAGACGGGCACCAGCAAAATCGAGTCCGCCCGGAACTCGGCTTCCTCCGGGTCGTCCTCCGGCTACGGTGCGAGCGGCGGCAGCTTCAGCGGATCGGGCAGCTCCTCGCGGTTCTAGGAATCCGTTTCGCGGGCGCCGGGCCGGTGCCCGGCGCCCGCCCCGGGCTGGGACCAAAAACCGACCGTGGACACCGCAGGGCCCGCTGGCTAGGGTGTTCGGCATGAACCCCGTGGACCCCGCCTCGTCTCTGCTTGATGACTTCTCGCTGGAAATGACCGGAAAGGACGTCCCTGCCCTCACCGAAGCGCAGGACGCCCTGCCCGCCGGAACCCGCATCAATGTTACGTTCCTGGGTAATGAGGACCTGCCCATGCGCCTGGCCGCCGCCTCGGCGGTCAAAGCCGGCGGACACGTCCCGGTGCCGCACATCTCGGCCCGGCGGCTGGGCTCTGCATCCGAGCTGGAGAAGTTCCTCGGCGCCCTGTCCGAGGCCGGGGTCGTGGAGAACGTCTTTGTGGTAGCCGGAGATCCCGCCGAGCCCATGGGACCGTACGAGGATTCGCTGGCCGTCATCGCGTCCGGGTTGCCGACGGCGCACGGTGCCCGGCACATCAGCATCTCCGGCTACCCCGAAGGCCACCCGGACATTGATGACCAAACCCTGTGGTCCGCTCTGGAGCAAAAGCTGGCAGCCGTCCGGGACCAGGGACTGGAGGCATCGATCATCACCCAGTTCGGCTTCGACACTGCCCCCGTGCTGGCGTGGCTGGAGGAACTGCGCAGCCGGGGCATCGACGTCCCGGTGCGGATCGGCGTCCCGGGACCTGCCGGCGTCAAACGCCTGCTGGGCTACGCCCGCCGGTTCGGCGTCGGGACCTCCGCGTCCATCGCGCACAAATACGGTTTCTCCCTGACGAACCTGCTCGGCACCGCAGGCCCGGACCGTTTCCTGAACCAGCTCGCTGCCGAGCATGATCCGGCCCGGCACGGAGTGGTAAAGCTGCACTTCTACACCTTCGGCGGGCTGCGCCCCACCGCAGAGTGGGTGCGCGGATTCCGCGGCTACTAGAAACGCGAAACGCTCCGCTTCGTGGCTTTGGCTCCGCCGCGCAGCGGAGCGTAAGTCACAAAGCGGAGCGCTTTCGCGGGAATCCCGCCGGGCCTACTCCTGCGGCAGGAGCTCATCCATGTTGGGCAGTTCGTCCACCAGGCCGCGGTCCTGGGATATCCGGGCCACTTCCTCAACCGATGCCCGGTTCACCTCGGTGCTGTACCGGGGCAGGGTCAGCTGCTCAATGACCGCGGGCTCAAGCGAGGTGTACGTGGGCAGCACGGCCCGGACCTTGTCCGGGTTCTGCTCCGCGAACTCCTGCGATGCATTCATCGCCCGGGCAAACTTCTCCACAATCTCCGGGTTCTCCTGAACGTACTGGTCCGAGGTGAAGTAGACAGCCACGGTCAGGTCATCCACCGGCTCGGCGTAGTTGGAAAACACCGGCACGGCGCCGTCGGCCCCGGCAATGGTGACGAAAGGCTCGACGGCGGCAATCGCGTCCACGGTTCCGGCCGCCAGCTGCCCGGAAAGCTCCGGGAACGGAATCTCGACGAACTCGATGCTCTCGTAGTCCCCTCCGGCCTGCTTCACGGCTTCCGAGATGGTTGAGTCGGAGATGTTGTTCAGCGTGTTGACGCCAACCTTCTTGCCGGCCAGGTCCGTGACCGTCTCGATGCCCGAATCCGGCAGCGTCATGACGGACGCGAAGTCCGCGTCCGTGTCGCCCGTGGAGCTGCCTCCGGGGGCCACCATCTTCACCGGCAGGCCCTTGGACCGGCCCACGATCATGGACGTGATGTTGGAAAAACCGAAGTCCATCTGTCCGGCTGTCACGGCCGGAACAATGGCTGCCCCGCCCTGGGCCAGGGTAAGCGTGACGTCCAGGCCTTCCTCTTCGAAGAGCCCTTCCTGGACCCCCAGGTAGATGGGGGCGACGTCCACGATCGGGATGACCCCCACTTCAATGGGAATGAGCCCCTCTGCTCCCCCGGATGCCGATGCCGAACCCTCGTCCGAAGTCAGTGACCCCGACCCGCAGGCCGTCAGGCCGAGCAGCGCCGCCGTTGCCGCTGCCGCCAGCAGTTTCCTCATGGTGTGCCTCCTCGTTGGGGTACGGCCCAGCCGCACCGCAGATGTGATGCGACTCACACTATCTATCCGGATAGGCATTCACCAGACATTTCTTTGCGTCCCCGCAGACCCTCGACTTACCTATGGCGATAGATATAAAGTCGGCGGCACCGGCTTGAGGCCGGTTCCCCGTCCGACAGAAACAGAGGTTCATTGTGGCACCAAAGAATCTGCAGGAAGTCCTGGATGCGTCCGGGTCAGTCGTCGATCTGCTCCGCAACTCGCAGATCGGCGCGTACATCTACCCGGTCGTCGCCCCCGAATTCACCAACTGGCGCAGCGAGCAGCGCGCCTGGCGGGAAACCGCCGTACTCTTCGACCAGTCGCACCATATGGACAATGTGTTCATCAAGGGCCCCGACGCCCTCAAACTCATCTCCGACACCGCTATCAACTCAGTGGCCAGCTTCCCCGTGAACAGGGCGAAGCAGTACGTCCCGACGACGCCGTCCGGCCACGTGATCGGCGACGGCATCCTCTTCCACCAGGACGAGGACGAATATGTCTACGTGGGCCGCGCCCCGGCCGCCAACTGGCTGCTGTTCAACGCGGAGACCGGCGGCTACGACCTGGAGATCGAGGTGGACCGCCGTTCGCCGTCGCGCCCCATGGGCAAGCCCGTGAGCCGGCGCTACTGGCGGTTCCAGATCCAGGGCCCCAGCGCCTGGGACATCATCGAGAAGGCCAACGGCGGCCCCCTGGAGCAGCTGAAGTTCTTCAACATGGACACCATGAACATTGCCGGCGAACAGGTGCGCACGCTGCGGCACGGCATGGCCGGCGCGCCCGGCCTTGAAATCTGGGGTGACTACGCCTCCTACGACAAGGTCCGCGATGCCCTGATGGAAGCCGGCGCCGAGTTCGGCATGGCCGCCGTCGGTGCCCGCGCTTACCCCTCCAACACGCTCGAATCCGGCTGGATTCCCTCGCCGCTGCCGGCCATCTACACTGACGAGCGCCTGCGCCCGTACCGCGAATGGCTGGGCGCGGACAGCTACGAGGCGACCAACGCCGTCGCCGGCAGCTTTGTCTCTGAGAACATCGAGGACTACTACCTCACTCCCTGGGAGCTGGGCTACGGGTCCTTCGTGAAGTTCGACCACGACTTTGTTGGCCGCGAAGCGCTCGAGGCCATGGACCCGGCAGCGCAGCGGCGCAAGGTTACCCTCGCGTGGAACCCGGAGGACCTGGGCCGGATCTTCACCTCGCAGCTGGACACGGAGCAGACACCCTACAAGTACTTCGACCTGCCGCTGGCCAACTACGGGTCCTCGAACTACGACTCGGTGATCGACGCCGACGGCAACGTGGTGGGCGTGTCAATGTTCACCGGCTACTCGGCCAATGAGCGCCGCGGACTGTCCCTGGCCACCGTGAACCCGGACGTCCCCGAGGGCAGCGAGCTCCGCGTGGTCTGGGGCGAACCCGACGGCGGCACCGCCAAGACCACGGTGGAGCCGCACCGCCAGCTTGAGGTGCGCGCGGTGGTCAGCCCGGTTCCGTATTCCGAGACCGTGCGCAAGGACTACAAGGGCGGCTGGCGGACCGGATACTCAGAAGCGTAGGAGAGTGCAGGAAGGAGGCCGGTCCCCCCAACGGTCCGGCCTCCCCCGGTGCTACTGTGCCGGTTTAGTGTGAACCGGCTGTGCTGCGGACGATGATCACGTCCAGGGTGCGAGGACCGTGTACGCCCTCAACTCGTTCAAGCTCAATGTCGCTGGTGGCGCTCGGCCCGCTGATCCAGGTCAGCGGCCGGGTGCCGTCCAGCCGCCGCAGCGCCTCCGGCAGGATCATGGTGATGTCCGGGGCACGCACCACACACACGTGGTGGTCCGGAATCAGGGAGATGGCGCGCCTGCCCATGCCTTCGCTGCCGTCCAGGATGATGGTTCCGGTTTCCGCCACCGAAACCGCGCTCCCGGTGACCACGGCGGACGTAGCATCCAGTTCGGTGACGGTCAGCGGTTCGGTGCGGGAGTCATTGCGGCGCCGCCCCGGCTTGGCCGAGTCTGCGTCGGCGAGCCAGGCTTCATCGATTCCCGCAGGCACCACGTAGCTGGCAGCGCCGTCGAGCAGTTCCGCAACGCGGGGTCCGACGCCGGCCTCGTCCACCACGGTGACCCCGGCTTTGTAATCCTCGAGCCGGTCCACCAGCACGCGAATGCGCTCGGCCTCGGGGGCGTCGACGGCGGTGCGGTAGGTCCGCGGCACGTCGGGGACAGCCGGGGCATCTTTCAGCGCTCCGCGCAGGCGTTCCAGGATTTCTTCGCGTGCGCTCATGCCTTGGTCTCTCCCTGGTTCGACGCGCCGGCAGCCGGCATGCTGCCTTCGTGTTCCTTGGCCCACCAGTCGCGGAAGGACTGGGCAGGCGGTGCGGGAATGTCCCGGCTCTGCGTCCAGCCGGCTGCGATGCCGGGCAGCTTGGTGATCTTGCGCTTCCGTCCGGCGGCCAGCTTGCCCAGCGGCAGGCCCTTTTCCAGCAGGCCGAGGTTCCGGCCGCGGGAGAACGCCCAGGAGACACCCTTCATGAGCAGGTCCATCTGGGTAGGGACCTTCTTGGCGCGCTTGCTTTCCACGTCCACGGAACGCAGGTGCACCAGGATTTCCGGAATGTTGATCTTCACGGGGCAGGCGTCGTAGCAGGCTCCGCACAGCGAGGAGGCGTAGGGCAGGGAGCTGTTTTCCTCGCTCTTGATGCCGGTCATCATCGGGGAGAGGATGGCGCCGATCGGCCCGGGGTACGTCGAGCCGTAGGCGTGGCCGCCGGTCCGCTCGTAGACCGGGCACACGTTCATGCAGGCGCTGCAGCGGATGCAGTGCAGGGCCGAGCGGCCCATTTCATCCGCCAGCGCGGCGCTGCGGCCGTTGTCCACCAGCACCAGGTGCACGTTCTGCGGCCCGTCGCCCTCGGTGACGCCGGTCCACAGCGAGGTGTACGGGTTCATCCGCTCCCCCGTGGAGGACCGCGGAAGCAGCTGCATGAAGACTTCCAGGTCGCTCCAGGCCGGCAGCAGCTTCTCCACACCCATGACCGTGATCAGGGTTTCCGGCAGGGTCAGGCACATGCGGCCGTTGCCTTCGGATTCAACCACGGCCAGGGTGCCGGATTCGGCGATGGCGAAGTTGGCTCCGGAGATGGCGACCTTGGAGGACAGGAACTTGCGCCGCAGGTGGGTCCGGGCCGCCTCGGCAAGCTTGGCCGGTTCGTTGGTGAGGTCCGGATCAACCTCCGGCATTTCGCGGAGGAAGATCTCCCGCACCTGGGAACGGTTTTTATGGATCGCCGGAACCAGGATGTGGCTGGGCTTGTCGTGGTCCAGCTGGACGATCAGTTCCGCGAGGTCGGTCTCGAAGGCTGCGATGCCCTGCTCTTCGAGGTATTCGTTCAGGCCGATTTCCTGGGTGGCCATCGACTTGACCTTGACCACTTCGTCCACGCCCTCGGCACGGATCAGGTCGCGGACAATCCCGTTGGCCTCATCCGCGTCGCGGGCCCAGTGGATGATGCCGCCGCGCGCGGTGAAGTTCTTCTCGAACTCCTCCAGCAGTTCCGGCAGCCGTGCCATGACGGATTCCTTGACGGCACTGCCGGCGCTGCGCAGGTCTTCCCAGTCCGGAAGCTCCCCGACCACGCGCAGGCGCTTGTCCCGGATGGTGTGCGTGGCGTGTTCGAGGTTGGCACGCAGCTGGGCGTTGCCCAGTTCCCGGCGTGCCGCCGTGGGGAAGGAGTCGACGGCGTTGAGGTTGCCCTTGCCGTAGACCGGCAGGGCGGGCATGCCCAGGTAGGTGGTCATCGAACGGCCTTTCCGCTGACCAGGACGTCCCCGGTGATGGACACGGGGTTTTCCCGGGTGCTGGCGAGGATCTCGGCGAAGTGCAGGGTGGTGACACCGCTGCCCTCGCGGGAGAGTCCGCCGCCGATATGCAGCAGGCACGAAGCGTCTCCGCCGGAGCACAGCGAGGCGCCGGTGGCCTTGATGTTGGCCGCCTTGTCTTCGAGCATGGCGGAGGAAACGTCGGCATTCTTCATGGAGAAGGTTCCGCCGAAGCCGCAGCACTGGTCAGCCTGCGGGAGGTCGGCCACTTCAATGCCGCCCACGCTCTGCAGCAGGTTCAGCTGCCGGTCGCCCAGGCGCAGCAGCCGCATGCCGTGGCAGCTCGGGTGGTAGGTGATCTTGTGCGGGAACCAGGAGCCAAGCTGCTCGGCGGCGTTGGTGATGCCCAGGACATCCGTCAGCAGTTCGGAGAGTTCGTAGGTGCAGGCACCCACGGCTTCGGCCCGGGCCTCCAGGTCCTTGTCCCCGGCGGAACGGGCAACCATGGGGTGCTGGTGCTTCACCGAGCCGACGCAGGAACCGGAAGGCGCGACGGCGACGTCGTAGTCGGCAGCGGTGAAAGCCTCGACGTGGTTGCGGACTACGGGAACAGCCTCGGGGAGATACCCCGAGTTGACGTGCATCTGGCCGCAGCAGGCCTGGCCGGACGGGAACACCACTTCGTGTCCCAGCCGCTCCAGGATCTCTACGGTGGCGCGTGCCGTCCGCGGATACATCGCATCCACGATGCAGGTGGCAAATAGTGCAATTCTCATGGGTGCCTCTCAACGGGGATGCCCCGAAGCTCGTGTGGTCAGACCATAGTAGGCACGTTGCGTGCAACACACCAAAGCATCCGGAACTGGTGGCCATGATCACACGCACCGCCGGAGTGCGCTAGAGTTCCTTGGTCTGACCATTGTGGTCTGACCAACTTCCTACCCAGTTCACCACTCCCGGAGGTCCCCCGTGGATCACTTCACCGCCACCACTGACCCGGTGTTCGGCAGCGTCGCCGCATCCGCCATCGTGGCGCTCATCCCCCTGCTCACGTTCTTCATCCTGCTGGCCTTCGTGAAGGTCAAAGCCCATGTAGCGGGCGGGTTGTCCCTGCTGGTGGCGATCGCCGTCGCCATCTGGGCCTTCAAGATGCCTGCCGGCCTGGCCCTGCTCTCCGCCTCCCAGGGTGCGGTGTTCGGTGCGTTCCCCGTAGTCTGGATTGTCATCATGGCGATCTGGCTCTACCAGGTCACCGTGGTGAGCGGGCGCTTTGAAGACCTGCGCCGCGTCTTTGACGTCATCGGCGGCGGCGACGTCCGCATCCAGGCAATCCTGGTTGCCTTCTGCTTCGGCGGACTGCTCGAGGCGCTGGCCGGCTTCGGCGCGCCGGTGGCCATCACGGCCACCATGCTGGTCGCCCTGGGCCTGAAGCCGATGAAGGCCGCGGCCGCCGTGCTGGTAGCCAACACGGCCCCGGTTGCCTTCGGCGCCATGGCCATCCCGATCACCACTGCCGCCAACCTCACCGGCCTCGACGCCGACCACATCGGTGCCGTCGTGGGCCGCCAGGCGCCGCTGCTCGCCGTCGTGGTTCCGCTGATCCTGGTCTTCATCCTGGACGGCTTCCGCGGCATCAAGGAAACCTGGCCCGCCGCCGTCGTTACCGGTGTTGCCTTCGCCGGGGCGCAGGTGCTGTGCTCCACCTTCTTCTCCTACGAACTCACCGACATTGTTGCCGCACTGGCCGGCCTGGGTGCCGCCGTCGTATTCCTGCGCTTCTGGCAGCCGCGCGGCATTGAGGGCGCACGGGTCCGCATGGGCCTGCCCGAGATGGCGATGGCCGGCTCCGGAACCCCGGGAACTGTCTCCGGTTCCGGTTCCGCAGCCGTCCGCGACGGGAACTCCCTGACGACCTCCCGCACCCTGCTGGCGCTCTTCCCGTACTTCCTGGTGATCGTCATCTTCGGCATCGCCAAGCTCTGGAAGATCGGCGTGGACATCCCCGCATTCCTGGCCTCCACGGACATCAAGGTGCCGTGGCCGGTGCTGCACGAGCGCCTGGTGGATGCCGCCGGCGACCCCGTTTCCTCCACCATCTACACGTTCAACTGGCTCTCCACGCCCGGCACCCTGCTGCTGATCACCGGCCTCATCGTTTCCATCGTTTACGCGAAGTTCGACGACGGCGGCCGGTACAAGATGTCCGTGGGCGCCGGTGTCGCCGAGATCGGGCGAACCGTGTGGAACATGCGCTGGGCGGGACTGACGATTCTCTCCGTCCTCTCCCTCGCCTACGTCATGAACTTCTCCGGCCAGACCGTGTCCATCGGAACCTGGCTGGCGGGAACCGGCGCATTCTTCGCGTTCCTCTCCCCCGTCCTCGGCTGGGTGGGCACCGCGGTCACCGGCTCCGACACTTCCGCCAACGCCCTGTTCGCCCGCCTGCAGCAGACGGCCGGCCTGGAAGCCGGGATCGATCCGAACCTGCTGGTCGCCGCGAACACCACCGGCGGCGTCGTAGGCAAGCTGATCAGCCCGCAGAACCTTGCGATCGCCGTAACCGCGGTGAAGCTCGACGGCCAGGAGTCCGTCCTGCTGCGCAAGGTTGTGGGCTGGAGCGTGGCCCTGCTGCTGGTGCTCTGCACCGTTGTGTTCCTGCAGTCCACCCCGGTGCTGGGCTGGATGCTGCCGTAGCTGGCAAGAGGCGGCCCGGGCTAACCCTTTACGTGGTTTCCCGGGCCGTCTTTTTTGTTCCTGTGTGACCGCCAAAACCATCCGGCCGCCGCGCCCGTGCAAGGATACTGACGTGACCTCTCCCGCTTCCCTCCCGCCCCGCCGCAGCTATGACCTGCTGCTGGAGAACATCGAAGCCGACCTGCGCTCCGGAACCATCAAGCTTGGCGACCAGCTCCCCGGCGAACGGACGCTGGCGGAAACCTACGGCATTTCCCGCGCCTCCGTCCGGGAAGGCATCCGGATCCTGGACGCCATGGGAGTGCTTCGTTCTTCCTCAGGTTCCGGCCCGAAGTCCGGGGCGATCATCGTCTCCGAGCCCTCCGCCGGCCTCTCCTCCGCACTGCGCCTGCACATGGCCAGCAGCCGGCTCTCCGTGGAGGACATCGTGGAGACCCGTGTGCTGCTTGAAACCTGGGCGGCGCAGGCCGCTGCCGGTGCGCCGGACGGTCCGGAGAAGCAGGCCGCACTGGACCGCGCCCGCGACCTGCTCGACGCCATGGACCGCGCGGACCTTGACCGGGACACGTTCCACACCCTGGACGCCCGGTTCCACGTTGAGCTTAGCTCCCTCGCCGGAAACTCCGTCATCGAGACCATGATGGATTCGCTCAGCGGCGCCATCCGCGGCTACGTCAAGGAAGCCATGGACAACTTTGACGACTGGCCCCGGATCCTCGCGTCGCTGCGGAAACAGCACCACGGAATTTACGACGCCGTCGCTGCCCGTGACGGCGCGCTGGCAACGGAGCGCCTGCGGGAGCACATCACGTGGTTCTACGCCCAGATTCCGCCTGCCGAGGCGTAGCGCGGGCTTCGGAGTAGCCAGTTACTGCCTGGCTGCTGCCGGATCTCCTCCGGTTTGGGACATCCCCGCCAGTTGGGGCAACCGGCCAGGCCCACTTCCCTCCGGCTTGGGACATCCCCGCCAGTTGGGGACTTTCCTGCGCGGCGCAGGGGCAGGAAAGTCCCAAAGTGGCAGGAAAGTCCCAAAGTGGAGCGTAAGCGCAGTGCTACACGGGCCGGTTGCACCGGTAATCCCTGCCCGGGAGTTTCCGGAGGCCCGCCGCCGCTCGGCACACCGGCTCGGCAGCTGGACCCGCCACGGCACGCCGGCTGGATTCCGTCCCCGCCGCAGCACCCCGCGAAACCCCACAACCCCCGCGGCACAACGGGGGAAAACCCCATGGTGGCAGGCGCCGCCGCGTAGGAAGCTTGATTCATGACCAACACTTACGCCACCGAGCCTGACGCAGTACCGGGATCACGCCCCGCGGCAGAGGCCCCTACGCGACCGCGCCGACCGGCGTTCTTCCGCAGCACCACCTGGCGGGCCTTCGGCTACCACGTCGTGAGCCTGTTCCTGGCTCCGCTGGCCTTCACGTACGCGGTCACCACGGTGTCGCTCGGCGCGTCCCTGCTGGTGACAGTGGTGGGCCTGGTCATTGTTGCCGCCATGGTGGTGGCGGCCAGGTACTGGGGCACCGTCAACCGCGGCCTTGCCGCTTCCCTCCTGGGGCGGAACATCCCCGCACCGGTTCCCTTCACTTCCCGCCGGGGGTTCTTTGGCTTCCTCCGTTCCGGACTCGCTGACACGGCCGGCTGGCGGGCCATTGCCCACATGGCCGTCAGCTTCGTGACATCCGTGACCGCAGCCGTCCTCAGCATCACTTTCCTCGTCACCGGGCTGGGGTGCATGACCCACTGGTACTGGTCCCAGTGGCTTCCGCCGATGCAGGCTTCGGACGGCACCTGGCACCGCGGCAGCATGATCGCCCCGGATGTTTTCGTGGACGGTTTCTGGTGGCAGGCTGCCTATGCCGGGGTCGGCGTCCTCCTGACGTTTGTGCTCTGGCCGGCGATCAACAACGGCGCTGCCAAGCTCCAGGGGCTGCTCGCCGCCTCGCTGCTTGGCCCCACTGCCGCCCAGATCCGGATGCGGGACCTGGAAACGAGCCGGAGCAGCTCCGTCACCACCGCTGATGCGCGCCTGGCCCGGATTGAACGCGACCTGCATGACGGGACCCAGGCACAGCTGGTTGCCATCGCCATGAAACTCGGTGATGCCAGGGACCGGCTCTCCGCCGGGGACGCGAACGAAGACCTGCAGCGTCTGCTGGACAGTGCCCATGGAACCGCCAAGGACGCCCTGGCGGATCTGCGCGGAATCGCCCGCGGTATCCGTCCGGCAGTACTGAACGACGGACTCGATGCGGCCCTGGAGTCACTCGTGGCAACCGCGCCGCTGCCTGTGCAGCTCGATTACCGGCTCGGCGTTCGGCCGGCACCCGCCGTTGAAGCCATCGCCTACTACTGCGCGGCGGAACTGCTCACCAATGCGGTGAAGCACTCACGCGGCACCGGCGCCTGGATCTCTGTGACCGGGCAGGACAACCGCCTGGTCCTCAGCGTCACCGACAACGGCACCGGCGGCGCCGATCCGGCCGCGGGCACGGGCCTGGCCGGCCTGGCTGAAAGGGTCCGTACAGTGGACGGCACCATGCACGTTTCCTCCCCCGCAGGCGGCCCGACGACGGCGACGGTCAGCCTGCCGCTTGGCTAACGGGCAGGCCCATGGTGCAGGCTTCATGCATGAGGATTGCGATTGCCGAGGATTCGGCGCTGCTGCGGGCCGGGCTGGTGGAACTGCTCTCTGGACGAGGCCACGAGGTGGTGGCCGCAGCCGGGGACGCCGGGGAACTGTTCGCCGCGCTGGAAACCGCCCGGCCCGACGTCGTCATCCTGGACAACCGGATGCCGCCTACCCATACCAGCGAGGGTATCCGAGCGGCGCTGGTCCTGCGCGAGACCCGGCCGGAGACCGGCGTCCTGCTGCTTTCCCAGTACGTTGAGACCCGGTATGCCGCGCAGCTCTTCGCCGGGGAACCCAGCGGCACCGGGTACCTGCTGAAGGACCGGGTGGCGGATGTGCGCAGTTTCCTGGACGCGCTGGAGCGCATCCGTGCCGGGGAGACCGTGCTGGATCCCGAGGTCGTGCGGCAGCTGATGGGAGCGGGCAGTACCCCCGGGCTGGGGTCGCTTACCCCGCGGGAACACGATGTCCTGGACCTCATGGCCCAGGGACGGACAAATGCCGGTATCTGTGCTGAACTGTTCCTCTCCGCCGGCGCGGTGGAGAAGCACATCACCTCGATTTTCGGCAAGCTGCAGCTAGCACCGGCGGCCGGGGACCACAGGCGGGTCCTGGCCGTGCTCCAGTATTTACAGGCCGTGCCGCCGGGCGTGGTCTGACCATTTCACTGTGTCCCGGGCATAGAGTTAATTCGGGAGACAAGTCCCCGTCTTTTTGTCATGGATCAGGATCGTATGTCAGTCACAGCGCAGCACTCCGCACCAGCAATCTCGGCCCTCGGGAGCGAGGGAATCAGCACCCGGGAAATCGACCGCCGGAAAATGGCGCACGATGCCTCGCACTACCTGCTGGTTCCGCAGGCCGTCGCCACCCCGTCCAGCACCGCCGAAGTGGCGCAGCTGCTGCGCCGCAGCCGCGAACTCGGCATCCCCGCCACGTTCCGTTCCGGCGGCACCTCGCTTTCCGGCCAGGCGGTCAGCGACAGCCTCCTGATCGACACCCGCCACCATTTCCGTGACATCGAGGTGCTCGACGGCGGTGCCCGCGTCCGGGTGGCCCCCGGGGCGACAGTGCGGTCGGTGAACTCCCGGCTGGCAGCCTTCGGCCGGAAGCTGGGCCCCGATCCGGCCAGCGAAATCGCGTGCACCATTGGCGGCGTCGTGGCCAACAACTCCTCCGGCATGGCCTGCGGCACTGAATTCAACACTTACCGGACCCTTGAATCAATGGTTCTGGTCCTGGCCAGCGGCACCGTCCTGGACACCGGCGCCCCCGACGCCGAGGAGAAGCTCCGCGCCCTGGAACCGGAGCTTTTCGAAGGCCTGCTGCGCCTCCGCGGCCGGATCGTGGCAAACCCGGACTCCGTAGCCACCATCACCCGCCTGTTCTCCATGAAGAACACCATGGGGTATGGGCTGAACTCCTTCCTGGATTTCGAGAATCCGGCGGACATCCTGGCGCACCTGATGATCGGCAGCGAAGGCACCCTTGGCTTCGTGGCAGAGGCAACCTTCCGCACCATTCCGGCGCTGCCCAAGGTCGCCACCGGCCTCATGTTCTTTGACTCGCTCGACGCCGCTGCCACCGCGCTGCCCGAGCTGACCGCTTCAGGCCTGGCCACCGTGGAGCTGATGGACGCCACCTCGCTCCGGGTCGCCCGGCAGGCAGCGGATGCCCCGCTGGAACTGCGGAACCTTGAAGTCCAGTCCCACGCCGCACTGCTTGTGGAGCACCAGGCCGCGACTGTGGAGGAGCTCGAAGCCAAACGGGACGCATCCCAGCCGCTGTTCGAGTCGCTGCGCCTGGCCGCTCCGTTCGCGATGACCACCGACGCACGGGACCGGGCCGGCATGTGGCATATGCGCAAGGGCCTCTACACCACGGTGGCCGGTGCCCGCCCGTCCGGCACCAACGCGCTGCTGGAGGACATTGTGGTGCCGGTGCCGTCGCTGGCCCGCACCTGCGCCGAACTTGCCACCCTGTTCACTGCGCACCATTACCGGGACTCGGTGATCTTCGGGCACGCCAAGGACGGCAACATCCATTTCATGCTCAATGAGAACTTCAGCGATCCGGCCGAGCTGGCCCGCTACGAGGCGTTCACCGAGGAAATGGTGGACCTGGTCCTGGGTGAAGGCGGCTCGCTGAAAGCGGAGCACGGTACCGGCCGGATCATGGCTCCGTACGTGCGCCGCCAGTACGGCGATGAACTGTACGAAATCATGGTGGAGGTCAAGCAGCTCATCGACCCGGCCCACCTGCTGAACCCGGGCGTGCTGATCAACGACGACCCGCGCTCCTACGTGCAGAACCTCAAGGTGGCCCCCACCGTGGAAGCGGAAGTGGACCGCTGCGTGGAGTGCGGCTACTGCGAGCCCGTGTGCCCCAGCAAGGACATCACCACCACCCCGCGCCAGCGCATTGTCCTGCGCCGCGAAATTGCCGACGCCGAGGCCCGCGGGGATTCGGTCCTCGCCGCCACGCTGCGTGCGGACTATGACTACGACGGCGTGCAGACCTGCGCCGTGGACGGCATGTGCGGCACGGCCTGTCCCGTGCTGATCAACACCGGCGACCTGGTCCGCCGGCTCCGCGCAGAGAACGCCAACAAGGCAGCCGATGCCGGCTGGAAGGCTGCCGCCGGACGCTGGGGCACCATGACCTCTGTGGGAGGCAAGGCCCTGAGCCTGGCGAAGGCCGTGCCTTCTCCCCTGCCCAAGCTGGCCACCGCCGTCGGGCGCGCGGTCCTCGGGGCGGACAACGTCCAGTCCTATGAGACGGTGCTGCCCGCCGGCGGATCGCGGCGCACCCCGCATGAGGACGCGGATCCCGTGGCCGTGTTCTTCCCGGCCTGTATCGGAACCATGTTCGGCCCGGCCAAGGGCGGCGAAGGATCCGCACCGGCATTCATGGAACTGTGCGACCGGGCCGGTGTTGGCGTCCGGGTGCCCAAGGGCATCGAGAACCTGTGCTGCGGCACGCCGTGGAAGTCCAAGGGCTTTACCTCCGGCTACTCGGTCATGACGGAAAAGGTCCTGGCCAACCTGTGGGTCGCCACCAACGGCGGCGAGCTGCCCGTGGTCTGCGACGCCGCATCCTGCACCGAGGGCCTGGACACGATGAAGCGGCTGGCCGGCGAGAGCCCGGTTTACCCCGGGCTGCGGTTCGTCGATTCGGTGGACTTTGTCCGCGATGCCGTCCTGCCCCGGCTGGAGGTGAAGCGGAAGCTTGGCTCGCTGGCCCTGCATCCCACCTGCTCTTCTACCCAGCTGGGCGCCAACGACGCGCTCACCGGGATCGCGGCGGCCGTCAGCGCAGAGGTCTTCGTGCCGCCGAGCTGGGGCTGCTGTGCCTTCGCCGGCGACCGCGGGCTGCTCCACCCCGAACTGACCGCCTCGGCTACCCAAAAGCAGGCGGAGGAAATCAACGAGCGGGTCTTCGACGGATATGCCTCGGTGAACCGCACCTGCGAGATCGGCATGACCAAGGCGACCGGCCACGACTACCGGCACATCCTGGAGTACCTGGCCGAAGCAACGCGCTGACGTGGCCGGTTCGACGCCGGGTGCCTGACGGGAGCAGAATCGAAGGGAAAGCAGACTACACATCCTTTCGGAGGATGAGCTTCCATGAGCAAGGCCAAGAATGCCCTGGCTGCCGGTGCGCTGGTGCTGGCGCTGGGGGCTTCCGCCGCGGGGATCTCGGTGCTCGGCCGGTCCGAACCCGGCGGTCCTGAACCATACCGCACGCTGATTCCTGCACCATCGCCCACCGTCAGCGTGCCCGCCGAATCCGGGCCGCCTGTCCAGGACTACGTTGCCGTACCCGCGCCCACAGCGGACCCGGTATCCCCCGCACCAGTCCGGGAGTCCGCACCAGCCCGGGAGCCCGCACCGGATACCGGGGCGGCCCCCACGCAGGATCCGGCCGCTGAAGCGCCCGGAGCCGGCACTTCCGCCGCACCGGAAAGCGGCGCCCAGGAGAACGGTGCGGAGCCCGACGCCGCACCGGCGGCAAACGCCGAGCAGCGGGCCCTCGCGTCCCGGACAGCCTGGGACGCCGCTGAACGAAACCGGGTCGCAGCTGCCCTGGCCGCCGCAGACGACTACACCGCTGCACACCCGGCAACAGCCGAGGCAGCCGTCTATGCATCGGTCCGCGCTGATCTGGCGTGCGGTTCCTTTGAAGACAGCACAACCCTGGTTACCCGTGCTTTGCAGAGCGCCGGCTACACCTTCACCGGGTGCGGCCCGCAGGATATTCTCAGCTGGTTCAGGGGTCATCCCGGCTACGGGACTGTTATGACAGATGCCGGCTCCGCCCGGCCGGGATCCCTGGTAATTGCCCGCGGGCCGGAGGGAAACGCCGTCATCGGGGTCTACCTCAGCGATGGGCTGGCCGTCTTCGGCGGCGACGCAGTCGCTGCATCCGGTACCGGAAACTCTCCGCCGGCCTCGGCCCTCATTGCCCCCGCAGACCTGTTCCGTTCCGCGCTGCTGCCGGCCGCCGACACGGTGAAAGCAACCCCGGCCTACGTCCGGCCTGCGCCGTTCGCCTGAGCATTCCGCCCTTGCTGGTTCAAAACTAATCCTTGCAATCTTACTTTCTTCACCGTATAAAGTAAGAATGTCGTCCACCTCACATGCACCGACGGGCCGCCGTGAACTCCGGCGAATCCGGGTGGAGGCCGTAGTAGGGGCCCTGTTGTCCCACGGCCCCATCTCCCGCACCGACCTCGCTGCGGCGACCGGGTACAGCCCCTCGACCGTCACCGGAATCGTGCATGAGCTGCAGGAACTGGGCTACCTCCAAGAGGTGGGCCAGCGCGAATCCACCGGCGGACGCCGGCGCACGCTGATGGAAATCGACCGCTCCGCCGTCGTCCTGGTAGTGGCCGAGGTCTCCCGCGGGGCCGTGCGCGCCAGCCTGGTGGACCTCGACGCCGCAGTACTTGAAACCCGTGAGTCAGCGTTCGACGCCGGGGATCCGGTGTCCTCGACGGCACGCGCCGTCTCCGAGCTGGCCGCCGCCGCACCGCGCCGGCCGGCCCGCCTGGTCCTGGCCCTGCCCGGCGTCGTCGGCAATGACGGCACGGTGAGCCTGGCCCCGGACTTTGCCGCCGCGAACGGCTCCGAACTTGCCGGTGAACTGCAGCGCCGCACCGGGCTGCAGGTCACCCTTGAAAACGACGTCAACCTTGTAGCCCTCGGCGAGCGAAGCGCAGGTGCCGCCGCCGGCGTCGACGACCTGGTGCTGATCCACGTGGCCGAAGGCATCGGAGCCACCATCCTCAGCGGCGGCAGGCTCCTCCACGGAGCGACGCGTTCCGCCGGAGAGGTCGGCTTTCTGCCCGTGGCACCCCGGCCTCTCCCCCACGGCAACCGCGGTCCCTTCGAGGCAGCCTGGAGCACCCCGGCCATTGCCGCCGCTGCTTCGGCGGCAGGGCTCGACGCCGACGGGCCGGTCATCGCACGGATCTGCACCGACGAACGCACCCGGTCCCTGCGCGACGACGTCCTGGACGCCTGGGCCTGGGCCGCCGTCGTCTGTGCCTGTGTCCTGAACCCGGCCCTGGTCGTCTTCTCCGGCGACGCCGTCGACCTTGACGATCCCGCCCGAGACGCTCTCGCCAGCCGCATCCACGCCGCAGCGCCGTCCGCGCCGGACGTCACCTTCGCGTCCCTGGGCGCCGCCGGCATCCTGCACGGTGCCGTGGCCCGCGTCCTGGAAGACCCCTCAGCCCTCCTCACACCCGGCAGCTAAGCCTGCCGGCCTCCACTAACCACCCGCACCACCACACCCAAGGAGAAGTACATGATCCGCACTGTCCGCAAGCCGCTCGGCGCCGTTGCCGGCGGCCTCGCGCTGATGCTCGCTCTCTCGTCCTGCGGCCTGGACGATTCGTCCTCCGGTGCCGAAGGCTCCGACGGCGGCACCCTCACCATCTACACCGCCCGGGACAAGGGCCTGGCCGAGGCAGTCGTCGTCGACTTCGAGAAAGCCAACCCGGACTACGCCGGCAAGGTGGAAATCCTGACCCTCGGCGCGCAGGAAGCACTCGAGCGCATCCGCGCCGAGAAGGCCAACCCGCAGGGCGACATCTGGTGGGGCGGCACCGGCCAGCAGATGAAGCAGGCTGCCGGGGACGACGTCCTGGCCCCCGCCCCGGAAGCAGTGATCGACGCCGTTCCCGAAGACCTGCGCGACCCCGCGGGCCTCTGGGTCGGCGAAATGCAGCTCGCCGAAGTCATCTTCTACAACCACGACATGCTCAGCGAGGCAGAGGCGCCCAAGGACTGGGATGACCTGATTGCTCCGGAAATGGCCGACAAGCTGGCTATCCGCGACGTCGAAGCTTCCGGCACCATGCGCAGCATCTACTCCGCCATGATCGACCGCCAGTACGACGCCGCGGGCTCACCCGAGGCCGGCTACGACTGGCTGCGTAAGCTCGACGCCAACACCAAGGTCTACGCAGCCAACCCCACTGACCTCTACCTGCGCGTGACCCGCCAGGAGGCAGCTGCCAGCGCCTGGAACCTGCAGGACGTAATGCTGCAGATCGAGAGCCAGAACGCCCCCTACACCCCGGTGATCCCCGAGTCCGGCGCTCCGATGCTCGTGGACGGCGTAGCCAAGATCAAGAACGGCCCGTCCAGCGACGCCGCTGACGCCTTCCTCGAGTTCCTCTTCAGCGAAGAAACCCAGAAGGACCTCTCCGAGACCTACTACCAGATCCCCTCGATCGAAATGACTGAGACCCCGGCCTGGCTGGCCGAACTGGACCTGGTTGAAATGGACGTCGACTGGGACCGCATCGGCCAGAACGAATCCGAATGGATCGGCTACTGGGCAGAAAACATCAAGGGCAAGGGCTAACCCAGCCCGGACAGGCAGCCGGCGCCCCGGCGCCGGCTGCCTCCCCCACCTTCCAACCCCCTACCCCTGCGGAGAGCAGCCATGACACGAGTCCTCCTCGAATCGATTGAAAAACGGTACCCGGGTGCCGCGCCTTCAGTGGCAGACCTCAACCTCACCATCGAAGACGGCGAGTTCTTCACCCTCCTGGGCCCGTCCGGGTGCGGCAAGTCCACCACCCTGCGCATGGTTGCAGGCTTCATCCAGCCCTCCCGCGGGCGGATCCTCTTCAATGACCGCGACGTCACGAATACCGCGCCCAACCGCCGCGACACCGGCATGGTCTTCCAGAACTACGCCCTGTTCCCGCACATGACCGTGCGGGCCAACGTCGGGTACGGCCTCAGCGTCCGCCGCACGGCACGCGCGGAGAAGAACAAGCGCGTGGACCGCGCCCTGCAGCAGGTTGGTCTCGAAGGTTACGCAAACCGCCGCATCGACATGCTCTCCGGCGGGCAGCAGCAGCGCGTGGCCCTGGCCCGGGCCCTGGTCATCCAGCCCTCGGTTCTGCTGCTCGACGAGCCGCTGTCCAACCTGGACGCCAAACTGCGCGAAGAGACCCGCGCGGAAATCCGCGGCACCCAGAAGGCCGCCGGAATCACCTCCATCTACGTCACCCACGACCAGGCCGAGGCCATGGCCATGAGCGACCGCGTCGCCATCCTCGAATCCGGCCGGCTGCACCAGGTTGCCCCGCCGCGCGAGGTCTACCACCGGCCGGCCACGCCCTTCGTCGCGCGGTTCATCGGCCGCTCCAACGTACTTGAATGCACCGTGCTGGAAACCGGCACCGACTCCGTACAGCTCAAACTGGCAGACGGATCAATCCTGCGCGCCCCGCGGGTCACCGGCACCGCCTCCGGCAACGCCGCCGCAGGCGATACCGCCGCGGTAAGCCTTCGCCCCGAATCCTTCACCATGCACACGGACGCCGGCGGCGAGAGCCGCCCGGGCACGCTCCGCGGCACGGTCAGGACCGCCGAATTCACCGGCGCTGTCAACGTTTACGAAGTCGACTGGAACGGCCAGGACCTGGTGGTCTCCGTCCCCGATTCCGAGGACCGCGCGCAGCCCGGGGATCGGGTCACCCTGTTCCCGCACCCGGACCGGGTCTGGCTGGTGGCCCCGTGACCGGGCTCGCCGCAAGACTGCGGAACCGCAGCGGAACCACGTCCTCTGACCGGTTCATCTACTGGCTGGCTATTCCGCTGGTCCTGATCCTCCTGCTGTACATCGTGATTCCGATGTTCGCCACGGCACGCACCAGCGTCGACGGCGGAATCGGGAACTACAGCGGCTTCTTCGGCGGCAACTCCGGCCGGGCGCTCGGCCTCTCCGTGGGCATCTCCGTGGTCTCCGTGATCACCACCGGCGTCATCGGCACGGCGCTGGCCGTGCTGCTGACCCGCTTCGACTTCCCCGGCCGCAACGTCCTGCGCCTGTTCGCGATGCTGCCCATGGCGCTGCCGCCGCTGATCGGCGCCGTCTCCTTCTACTTCCTCTACGCCGAAAGCGGGATCCTGCCGCGCTTCCTGGCACAGTACTTCGGGGCTGACCCCGGAGCAGTCTCGGCCAACGGCGTCCTGGGCGTACTCCTGGTCCACACCATGACCATGTACCCATACTTCTACCTGGCGGTCTCCTCCGGCCTGGCCGGCTCCGATGCCTCCATGGAAGAAGCCGCCCTGAACCTCGGCGCCAGCCGCTTCACCATGTGGCGCACGGTGCTGCTGCCCATGCTGACCCCGGCCCTGGTGTCCGGCGCCCTGCTGACCTTCATGGTCTCCATGGCATCCTTCACCGCACCGCAGTTCTACAACGTGCAGACCCTGACCATGCAGATTGTGGCCTCAAGGACTTCCGGCGCCTACGAACTCGCCGCTGCCCAGTCCACGGTCCTGTCCGTCGTCTCCATCCTGTTCCTGCTCGCGATGCGCTGGTACCAGAACCGCCGCGTGCACCGCAGCGCCTCCAAGGGAACCCCGCAGGCCGTGAAGGTCATCCACGGCACGCTCCCCCGCCTCGGTGCGGGCCTCGGTTCCGCCGTCCTGGTGCTGATCCTGATGGCCCCGGCCGCGGTGATCGTGCTGCTGGCCTTCACCGTAGACGGCTCATGGACCGTGCAGATCCTCCCGAGCCAGTACACGCTGGGGAACTTCTCCCGGATCTTCACCGATCCGGCGACCCTGCGCCCCATCCTGGTGAGCAGCCAGATGGCCTTCATCGCCATGATCGCGTGCACCGTGGTCGGCGTCATCGCCTCCTGGGTCGTCACCCGCTGGAAGGGCCCGGGCAAGGGACTGCTGGACGTGATGGTCATGATTCCCTGGGCGCTGCCCGGCACCGTCGTCGGCGTCAACCTGGTGACCGCATTCGCCAGCCCCTCGCCGTTCAACCTGGGACAGGTCCTCATCGGTTCGCTGTGGATCCTTCCGGTCGCCTACTTTGTCCGGTTCCTTCCGCTGGTCTTCCGGTCCGCCAACGCTGCCCTGGCCCAGATCGATCCCTCCGTGGAAGAAGCCGCCCGCAACCTTGGTGCCGGCCACTGGCGCGTACTGCGCACCGTGACGGTTCCGCTGATGTACCGCGGCATCCTGGCCGGCGCCCTGATGGCGTTCATCCAGGGCTTCGGCGAGTACGTAGCCTCCGTGGTGATCTACCCGGCGCGCTTCGCGCCGCTGTCCGTGGAGATCTACAACCGGATCTACTCCAACGAGTTCGGCACCGCCGCAGCGTACGGCACCCTGCAGATGGGGCTGATCCTGATTGCCCTGATCATCTCCCAGCGGCTTGAGAACCCGGGAAGCGGCGGCATCGCCAGGATGCTGCGCCGCCGCCGCCGTCCCACCGTGGAAACTCCGCTGGTTGGCCCCATGCCTCCCACCGCTACCCCGCTGCCCATTCCCTCTTCCGCCGCCCCCGACCTGAAGCCGGTGAAATAAGCATGACCACCACCTCCCGTCCGCTCCTGACCGACCGCCCCGACCTGTCCGTCTACTGGGACAACCACCTGCGCGACGCCTTCGAGGAAGCTGCAGCCAATATCTATCCGCCCATGGTGGAAGCCTCCCTGGCCCACGTCTGGATGCTCGACGACGAAGGCATCCTTCCGCGGGAGCGCTCCGCCAGGCTGGAGAAGGGCCTGCTGGAACTGTGGGAACGGATCACCGACGGCCGGCAGGAATACGCCTTCGACGGCTCCGTGGAAGACCCCTACTACTTCATGGAACAGCAGCTCGCCGCCGCCTGCGGCATCTCCACCTCGGAGCTGGACGTGCAGCTGGCCCGCAGCCGCAACGACCTCGATGCCGGGGCGTTCCGGATGGTGCTCCGGCGCCAGATCCTCGACCAGGCGGACCTTGTCCTCCAGGCCGCCGCGGACGCCGCTGAACTGGCCCGCCGGCATGCCGACGCGCTGATCATCGGCTTCACGCACCGCCGCCCTGCCCAGCCCACGACTATCGGCCATGTCATGGGGGGCCTGGCCGAAGCCCTGCTGAGCCAGGGACGGGAGCTGCTGGACATCTATGCGGAGATGAACGTGTCCCCGCTGGGGTCCGCGGCGTTCACCGGCTCCGACGTGCCAATCAACCCGCAGACGGTCGCCGACCTGCTGGGCTTCGATTCAACGTTCACGTCCAGCTACGAAGCAGTCGCGGGGGCGGAGCACTTCATGCGCCTGGCCGCCGCGCAGGCCCGGATCTGCGCCACCGGTGCACGCTTCTCCCGGGTGCTGCTGGAATGGATGACGTTCGGCTGGGTTGCCACCCCGGACGCCTACACCCAGGGCTCCTCGATCATGCCGCAGAAGAAGAACCCCGTGGTGCTGGAGCACATGGTTTCCATGGCCGGGGCCGCCGCCGCGGATATGTCCGCAACCTACGCGAACATCAACTCCGGCTGGTACGAGGATTCAAACAACGCCACCACTGACGTGCAGAAGCATCTCTGGCGTGCCTCGGACCGGGTGATCCGGTTCGTGCGGATGCTGGACGGCCTGCTGGGCGAATTCACCGTTCTGCGGCTTCCGGACAAGGCGGAGATCGTCCGCTCCGGCGCCACCACCACGTCCGTGGCGGAAGCACTGGCAGTCGCCGGGGTTCCCTGGCGTGGAGCGCACGACGTCGTCGGGCGGCTGTTCAAGTCCGCTGACCCCACAGCGTGGTCACGGGATCAGGTGACCGAGGCCCTCGCCGCCGGGAACATCAGCGCGGACCTGGCCGATCTGGTGCTCGCCGCCGGAACCGATCCGGGACGCATCCTGGACCGGCCGCAGGCCGGCAGCCCCGGCATCAAGGCTGTGACCGCCACCGCGGACCTCGCGGCGGAGGCCGCCCGGACACTCGCCGTCCGTGCCGCGGAACTGCGGGCCGGTATCGACGCAGCGCGCGCAGCACTGCTGGAACGCGCGCAGGCGCTGGCGGCTGCGGCATGAGCGGTGCGCAGGCCGGCATCACCGTAGTAGGGAACACCAACCTGGACATCATGGTGTCCGGGACAGCAGCCCTCCCCGAGCCGGGAACCGAAGCGATCGTGCCGGGCATCGACATCCGGCTGGGCGGGTCCGCGGGGAACCTCGCCGTCCGCTGCGCCGGCCTGGGACAGGAAACCGTCCTGGTCAGCAAGGTCGGAGACGACGCGTCCACCCGCCTGGTGGAACAGGAACTGGCGCTGCCCGGACTTTCGGCAGAGCTGGTGCGCGACGCCGGGCTGCCCAGCGGCATCACGGTCGCCGTGGAGGCACCCGGGCGGGACCGAGCGTTCATCTCCTCCCTCGGAGCGATGGCGGAGCTGACTCCGCAGGACGTTCCTGCCTCCGCCCTGGGCGCCGGAACCGTGGTGCTGGCCGGTTACTTCCTGCTGCCCAAACTGCGCGGGAACGCCGCCCATGAGCTTTTCGCCGCAGCGCACGCCAACGGGGCCCTTACCGTGCTGGACACCGGCTGGCCTGCCGAAGGCTGGACCGAGGAGGTCCGCCTGGAGGTCCACGGCGTACTGGACTCCGTGGACGTGTTCCTTCCGAACAGCGACGAACTGGCCGGCCTGACCGGCAACCCGGATCCGCGGGCCGCCGCCCTGTTCCTGGCACGGCAGACGTCCACCCTGGTAGCCGCGAAACTCGGAGCCGACGGCGCCGGGCTGGCGCTGCCGGACGGAACCTGGCTGCATTCGGCGGCCCGGCCGGTGACCCCGGTGGACAGCACCGGCGCCGGGGACGGCTTCAACGCCGCGTTCCTGGCCTGCCTCGCCCGCCGGGACACACCCGCGCAGGCGCTGTCCGCCGCGGTCAGCTACGCCACCGAACTGGTGGCCACCGCACCCAACCGGCGCAGCGCCGTCGTACTGACCGAATCCCAGCCCCTGTCCCTGTAGGAGGAACCGTGCACGTCTCCCGGATCGGGAACCGCCCTGTGGTGCAGGGCCTGTCAATCATCGATTTCCATCTGCATTTCCGGATGCCGTTCGATCCGCTGACCCGGCAGCTCTCCGGCGGCCAGTTCGCCTGCGAGGAATCAAGCCCCGCTGCCGCGGAACGGGCTGCCAAGGTGGCTGGAATGTCAGCCCAGTGGCGGCGCAGCTGGGACTTCGCAGATCCGGAAAGCACCGCGCAGGACGCCGGATGGGAAGCGGAAGCGGACCGCTGGACAGCGGAACTGGACCAGCACCACATTGAACACGCCGCGTTCGTCACCGCCGGCGGGAACAAGGAAATGGCCGCGCTGGTGGAACGTGGTGACGGGCGTTTCCTGGGTCTGGCCGCCATGGCCGATCCCTTCGCACCGGGGGCGGTGGAGGAGTTCCGGCGGGCGGTCCGCGACGACGGACTGCGCGGCCTGAAGCTCTTCGCCCCGCTGATGTCCTCGCGCATCGATGACCCCGCTGCGGATCCGCTCTGGCGGGTCGCCGCGGAATACCAAGTGCCCGTGCTGATCCACTTTGGGCACTGCGGCTCCGCCGGCGGGATTGCGCACAACGCGATGATTGAGCCGGCCTGGCTGGAGGCTGTGGCCAAGCGGCATCCCGACGTGACGTTCGTGGTGCCGCACTTCGGAATCCAGCACGTGCAGCAGGTGCTGTTCCTGATGTGGGCCTGCCCCAACGTGCTGGTGGACACCTCCGGCTCCAACCAGTGGGTCCGGTTCATGGCCCAGAAACTGACCCTCGAGGACCTCTTCCGCCGGTTCTACGAAACCCACGGACCGGAACGGATAGTCTTCGGCACCGATTCGTCCTGGTTCCCGCGCGGCTACGCCCGGCGCTACCTGGTGGACCAGCTGCGGATCTGCTGGGAAATGGGCATGCCCGCAGCTGATGTGCAGAAGATCTTCGGGGCCAACGCCGCGGGGCTGCTCGGCCTGGCTGACTGGACGCCGGCTGATCCGGAGCTGGCTCGCGCGCTCTCCCGGGAAGGAACCCGGGCATGAGCGTGCAGGTCCTGGTTGCCTCCTCCGCGCAGGACCAGGGCGCAGCCGCGGCCGACGCCGTGCTCGACCGGTTGGCCGCCTGTGCCAGTCCTGTCCTGGGCATCGCCACCGGTTCCTCCCCGCTGCCGCTTTATAAGCAGCTGGCGCGGCGGTCCCGGGAGCTGCCGCGGCTGCGTGCTTTCGCGTTGGACGAATACCTCGGCCTGCCGGCGGGCCATCCGCAAAGCTACCGCGAAGTGGTGCGCCGGGAAGTCGTGGAGCCGCTGGGCCTGGATCCCGCTGAGGTCCATGTGCCGGACGGCGCCGCGCCTGATCCGCAGCGCGCCGCAGCTGCCTACGAGGAGCTGATCCGGGCCGCGGGAGGCATCGACGTGCAGATCCTGGGCATCGGCAGCAACGGGCACCTGGCCTTCAACGAACCCGGTTCGGCACTGGATTCCCGCACGCGCGCGGTCGAGCTGACCCACAGCACCCGGGAAGCGAACGCCCGGTTCTTTCCCTCGCTCGGTGACGTTCCGATACAGGCGCTGACGCAGGGGCTGGGCACCATCCGGGAGGCACGGTCCCTGGTCCTGCTGGCCTCCGGTCCCGAGAAGGCTGAGGCAATTGCCGCTGCCCTGACCGGTCCGGTGACCCCGGAGGTTCCGGCGTCGGTCCTGCAGCTGCACCCGGATGTAACCGTGCTGCTGGCCGGCGGCGCCGAAACCGGGCTGGCGCCGGGCAGTTACCGGCTGGTGCGGGAAAACAGCGCCGCGGGACGCTGACGGCCGCAGTTTCGGCGGGTTCCGGCCCTGCGCGCCTAGTGTGCGGTCAGGGCCGGAGGCTCCTGCAGGGACCACTGGTTGCCGTCCGGGTCGCTGAAGTAGACAAAGGTTCCCCAGTCCAGCGGCGTCACCTCGCTCACCCCCGGCACGCCGCCGTCGAGCAGGTGCTGGCGGGCTTCGACGGCGCTGGGCACCACTATCTGGATCCGCTGGGTGCCGGGAACCATGTCCGTAGTTCCTTCACCGATCACCACGGAGCACGCAGAGCCGGGTGGAGTCAGCTGCACGAACCGCAGGGTCTCGTCCACACGGTGGTCGTGGTCGGCGGCAAAACCGACCTGGTTCACGTAGAAGTGTTTCGCGGCGTCGACGTCGGACACCGGCACGGGAACAAGCTCTATTTTCCAGTCCATGCGCAGGAACATACGCCACTGCGGGAACCGGAAAAACACCTGCCAGGACAGTTTCGGTCCGCATTCACCAGGCAAAAAGGAATAAGCCTGCTTAGTATTGGGTTGTACCCCGACATGACTGAGCAGAGGAACAACACCTTGTCCGCAACCATCGACCTGAAGGACCTGGGCACCGTGAACCGACTTGGCTTCGGTGCCATGCGCATCGTCGGCCCCGGTGTCTGGGGCGAGCCCGAAAGCCGCGGCACCGCCGTCGAGGTGGTGCGCCGCGCCGTCGAACTGGGCGTCGATTTCATCGATACCGCCGATTCCTACGGCCCCAACATCAGTGAAGAAATCATTGCCGAAGCGCTCTACCCCTACCCGGACGGCCTGAGGATCGGCACCAAGGCCGGATTCGTGCGCACCGGGCCGGACGAGTGGATTCCGCTGGGACGCCCCGAGTACCTCCGCCAGCAGGCCGAGCTGAGCCTGCGGAAGCTGAAGGTGGATTCCCTGGACCTGCTGCAGCTGCACCGCATCGACCCGACTGTGGACGCCGAGGAGCAGTTCGGCGTGCTGGCAGAGCTGCAGAAGGAAGGCAAGGTCAAGGCACTGGGGCTGTCCCAGGTGAGCGTCGAGCAGCTGGAGGCCGCCGGAAAGCACTTCTCCGTCTCCACCGTGCAGAACCGCTACAACCTCACGGACCGCTCTTCCGAGGACGTGCTTGAATACGCCACGGCGAACGGCATCGGATTCATCCCCTGGGCCCCCATCTCCGCCGGCGAACTCGCCCAGCCGGGCGGCGTGCTGGACGACGCGGCCAAGAAGCTCGGCGCCACCACTTCCCAGGTCGCCCTGGCCTGGCTCCTGAAGCGTTCACCGGTCATGATGCCCATTCCCGGAACCGGATCGGTGGCCCACCTCGAAGAGAACCTGGGCGCCCGGGACCTGGTGCTGGGCGACGAAACGTTCGAAGCGATCGACGCCGCTGCCCGCTAGCTGTACTGAGACACCACGTTGGTTACACGTGAATAGGGTGAAGACCTCTTAGGTTTGGTGGTTACCACACACAGCCGAACCCAAGAGGTCTTCATGTCCCACGGTAATGCCCGTCTGGCTCC
>NZ_JAMWKK010000021.1:0-24705 GCF_035792275.1 Arthrobacter koreensis
CATCGCAGCAAAGCTCAACCGCAGACCCAGACCAACCCTGGACATGGACACCCCAGCCAACCGGCTGAACATGCTGCTGCAACCAGCAGCCTAACCCCCAGCGTTGCACCCACCACTTGACTTAGCCCGCTGGGAAGAGCCGTAACTGGCCTCTCGGCGGCTGGGGTTTAGTACCAGTTGTTGGCGTAGTGGAAGTTCAGCGCCGAGCAGGGGCTGCCGTAACGGGACTCGATATAGGTCAGTCCCCAGTTAATCTGCGTACGGTAGTTGGTCTGCCAGTCACCGCCGGCGGTGGCGAGCTTGGTGCCCGGCAGGGCCTGCGGAATGCCGTACGCGCCGGAGCTGGCGTTCGTGGCGCTGGTCAGCCATTCGGATTCCTTGTTCCACAGAGTGTCCAGGCACGTCATCTGGGATGCCTCCCACCCGTGACTGCCCAGGACCGAAGCGGCGTAGGCCTTGGCTCCGGCAGGGTCGTCAACGGGAACGGCCGCTGCGGCGATCCGGGCGGCTTCCTCGGCGGCCGCCTGTTCCGCTGCTGCTGCCGCAGCCGCTGCTTCGGCTTCACGTGCCGCAGCGGCCTGGGCTTCTGCCTGTGCCGCAGCGGCCGCATCTGCTGCGGCAGCGTCTGCGGCGGTTTGCTCTGCCGCCTGCTTTTCAGCATCCGCTGAGCTGCTGCTGGGGCTCGGTGCTGCCTCGGGTGCTGCTTCAGAAGTCTCAGCACCGGGAGTTGCAGACGGCGAAGGCGCGGCTGCCGGAGCCGGTGAGTCGGTAAACAGCGGCAGTGCAAGGCTGGCCAGCTGGATGCCTGCAGTAGCGCGCAGGTCTTCTTCGCCAGCTGCGGCGCCGGCAGTACCCAGCACCACGATTCCGCCAAGAGCGGCGGCAGCTCCCACCTTCATCCGGTAGCGGCGGCGCTGCATGGCGCGCTGCTGCCTCTGTGCACGGCGTCCCTCAAAGTTGCTCATAGGTCCGGGACTGTACACAGAGTTTCTGGGACAGGTCGCGATTCGATAACGCCCGTGTTGCAATACGGTAACGGACCCGGTTTAATACCAGCCCTTTAGTTCCGAGTGGGCCCAGGCTCCGCACGGAGCCTTGTACCTCTGTGCAATGTAGCTGAGTCCCCAGTGGATTTGAGTGCGGTAGTTGGTGCGCCAGTCACTGCCCGCGGCCGCCATCTTGTCCCCCGGAAGTGACTGCGGAATACCGTAGGCCCCGCTGTACGGGTTCATGGCGCTGGTCAGCCAGTTTGATTCCCTGTTCCACAAATCGACCAGGCATCTGAACTCCCCGCTGCCCCACCCGTAGGAACCCATCATCGAGGCGGCATACGCCTGCGCTCCGGCAGGATCATTTACCGGCGCAGCAGGCGGCGGCGAAGGCGGTGGCTGTGGAGCCGGGACCGTTGGGACCGGCGCCGGGGAGGGTGCAGCAGGTGGGGCCGGAGCAGGGCCAGGGGGCGGGACTGCTGGACTTTCGGGGGTTCCCGGGGCAGTGGGATTTGTGGGATTAATCACCGTATTGGCATCCCTGGTCGGCGCTTTTTCAGCCGCACGGCGGGCTTCCTCGGCCTGCTGCCGGACGGATTCCTCCAGCCGGGCCGCTTGGAGCCTGCCAAGCTCTTCGTCCACCGTTGTACTGCGGAGCTCGGCCAGCTGTGCAGCGAGCACGGCCGTGCGTTCTTCCTGTTCCCGTACGGCTTTTTCCGCCGCCTCCGTAGCGGACTGCGCATCCTCATACTGGGACTGGGCCGAGGCTGCCAGTTTCTCCCGCGCTTCGCGTTCGGCCTGCTCGGCTTCTTCAAGTGACGCGGCAGCTTTCTCGGCCGCTTCAGCTTCGTCGAAAAGCCGGGACGTTCGTTCGGTTACCCGGGACAGCGCATTGATCCGGTCGAGGTGGGCGGCCCCTTCTTCGGCATCGAGGAGGAAGAGGACCGTGCTGTCCATGCCGCCGGTTTTGTAGGTCTGGGCAGCCAGCGCCCCGACCTGGCTTCGCAGTTCGCCGGCACGCTCCGACGCCGCAGTGCGCTGGGCCGCCAGATCAGCCAGCCGGGCATCGCTGGCTTCCACCTCTGACCGGAGTTCTTCATAACGGCTCGACGCCGACACCGCGGCATTGCCGAGGTCCCCGGCCTCGTCATAGAGGCGGTCAAGGTGTTCTTCGAGTTTCCGGACTTGTTCTGCAGCCGCGTCTGCGTCGGACTTTGCGGCGGAGATCTCGTCCCACGAGGGATAGTCAGCGGCGGCTGCGGGAGGCGCACCAACCAGCAGAGTCGCTGCCAGAACGGCTGTCGCCGCCGCGGCCAGGGCAGGGGTGTGCAACTTCCGCCCCATCAGCCTCACAGTAAACATAGTGATGACAGCATACGGCACGCGCAGACCGGGTCCGCGGTTCCTTCGGAATGGCTACAGTTCGCTGTCCTGCCGGGCAGCCAGGGCGTCGTTGACGACTGAAAAACCAAGCGAAGGAGAATAGCCCTTGCGAGCGAGCATGGAGACCAGCCGGCGAACCAGCTTCTCCCGCTCTTTCGGGTCGGCTGGCACAGCGGCACGGCGCAGTTTGCGGTCTACCAGGTCCCTGGCGGCCTCAACTTCGTCGTCGCTGCTGATTTGTTCCAGTGCCTCTTCAGCCAGCTCCGGGTCGATTCCCTTACCGGCCAGTTCACGCCGGATGGCCGAACGCGCCAGGGAACGTGTCTGGGACCTGCTCCGAACCCACATGCGCGCAAACTCGGCGTCATCGATCAGCTGGACTTCCTCGAACCGGTCCAGCACGGCTTGGGCTACCTCATCCGGGACATCCCGCTCCGCCAGCTTGTCGGCGAGCTGCTGCCGGCTCTTCGCGGAACTGGTGAGCTGGCGGAGGATGATCGCACGGGCAACCGAGTGGGGATCTGCTTCAGGGGTTGAATCAGCCGCGGAACCGGGGGTGGGGCCGTCCTGGCCTCCCACCCCCGGTTTGCGGCGGCGCTGCTGCATAGGCGTGGACTACGCGCCGGCTGCTGCCGCGCTGGCCTTGCCGTCTGCCGCCTGCTCTTCGGGCTGGACGTCGACACCGAGCTTGACGCGCAGGCGCCGTTCGATCTCGTCTGCCAGTTCCGGGTTGTCCCGGAGGAAGCGCCGGGAGTTTTCCTTGCCCTGACCCAGCTGGTCTCCGTCATAGGTGAACCAGGCGCCGGACTTCTTGACGATGCCGTGTTCCACACCCATGTCGATCAGCCCGCCTTCGCGGGAAATGCCCTGGCCGTAAATGATGTCGAACTCGGCCTGCTTGAAAGGCGGGGCCATCTTGTTCTTGACGATCTTGGCGCGGGTACGGTTGCCGACCGGGTTAGTGCCTTCCTTCAGCGTTTCGATGCGGCGGACGTCGATGCGCACGGATGCATAGAACTTCAGGGCCTTGCCGCCCGTGGTGGTCTCCGGGCTGCCGAAGAAGACACCAATCTTTTCACGCAGCTGGTTGATGAAGATTGCGGTGGTCTTGGTCTGGCTCAGCCGGCCGGTGATCTTTCGCAGTGCCTGGCTCATGAGGCGTGCCTGGAGGCCAACATGGCTGTCTCCCATTTCGCCTTCGATTTCGGCGCGGGGAACCAGGGCTGCCACGGAGTCGATGACCACGATGTCCAGCGAACCGGAACCGACCAGCATGTCCATGATTTCCAGCGCCTGCTCACCGGTGTCCGGCTGGGAAACCAGCAGGGCGTCCGTGTCCACGCCGAGCTTCTTGGCGTATTCCGGGTCCAGTGCGTGCTCGGCGTCAATGAACGCGGCAATGCCGCCGTTCTTCTGCGCATTCGCGACGGCGTGCAGCGCGACGGTGGTCTTACCCGAAGACTCCGGGCCGTAGATCTCCACGACGCGGCCGCGGGGAAGGCCGCCTATGCCAAGCGCGATATCCAGTGCGATGGAGCTGGTGGAGATAGTCTCGATCGGGGCGCGCGTCTCGTCGCCCAGCCGCATGATCGAGCCCTTGCCGAACTGCTTGTCGATCTGGGCCAGTGCTGCTTCGAGTGCTTTGGCGCGGTCTGGAGCGGCCATTCTTCACCTCTGTTGTTGTGGCTGTTGCTGATGTTCCCGGCCCGTGGGCCGACTGTCGGTTGCTCACTGAGAACCGTATGCGACGGCACTGACACTGCCGCGGCGGCCAGATGCCGGTGTGGACAGCCGGAGCGGGGCGGACCAGTTGCTGCCCCTGTGTAGGAGCATATCGGGATCCGAACAGATATTCGAATAGATCCTCCCGCGTGTCTACGCCTGCTTGGGTTTGATATCCCGTCCGAGCCGGCGGTCCTGCGGCACTTCCTGCATCTCGCAGACCTCCAGCCAGACCCGTTTCGGATCGATTCCGCTTTCCAGCGCCTGCTGCGCGGTCCGTCCGCTGAGCCCGGTGAGGACAAGGTCGGCCGCCAGCACCCGGGAGTAGGCAGACCCGAATTCATCATCCATAAGCCGCCAGAAATCACTGATACGCATCGATTAATCCTCTCACGCCTGCCCGCCGTTCCGTGCGCCGGGACCCGTCCGGATGCACCCGTCTGAGCGGGACGCCGGCCGGAAGCCGCCTAGAATGGGGTTCATGACCGATAAGCCGCCGGCAGCCGTTTCCGTTCCCAACCAGGCAATTGAGAACCTGGAGCAGGAACTGAGTGTTCTATGGCGCCGGGCGCGAGCCGCATCCCAGCGCGTCGCACGCGCCGTTCACCCGGATCTCGAGCCGGCCGCCTACGGCCTGCTGGTCCTGCTGCAGCGGCGCGGCCCGCTGCGCCTGACGGACGTGGCTGCTGCGATCGGCGTCGGAAAGCCCTCCGTGAGCCGGCAGATTGTGATGCTGGAGTCCCTGGGTCTGGTGCAGAAACAGGCGGACCCGGAGGACGGCAGGGCCCAGACGATCAGCCTCACCGAATCCGGCAGCGAACAGCTGGCAAGGACCCAGCGGGCGCGGGAGAAACACTTCCGTTCACTCCTGTCGTCCTGGGACGAGGACGAGGTCCACACGCTGAGCGTGCTTCTCCACAAACTCAATGCCTCCGAGGTTCCGGGAACACCGAGGTAAGGCGGCCCGGCGGCTCCGGGCACCCAGCGAACAAACAAACAAACAAAAGACCCCGCCGGGAGGCGGGGTCTTTTGGTATGTCTTGGGGCGGGCAGCTCACACTGCTGCCCGAGGTTGTTACGGCGTGCGGGCCAGGTCCCGAGCCAGGTCCTCGGGGAACTCGCGGGCAAACTCGCGCGAGAACTCCGTTGGAACAGTATCGGGAATGGAAACGCCTTCGGCACTGGCCACACGGTCACTGACCTCACGAAGCATCAGGGACAGAGGTACATCGAGAGCACTGCAGATTGAAGACAGGAGTTCAGAAGAAGCTTCCTTCTGGCCCCGCTCAACTTCGCTCAGGTAACCGAGCGAAACCCGGGCACTGTGCGACACCTCACGCAGGGTACGGCCCTGGCGCTGGCGTACGTCGCGGAGTACATCACCAATCTCGTGGCGTAGAACTACCATTTTGCGCTCCTTAGGCTCCCGGTGTGCATCTTCCGCCAACCCTACATCCCGCCAGCGAATGACGCCGTTCACGGACACGGGTTGCTTCACCATGTGTATGTCCTGCTCCCTATATCGATTCGACCGCGGTTCGAACCGCGGAATGTCTACGATCCTAAACCGGAAACCTTGATGGTTCCTGATACTAGTAACTGATGCCCCGGCGGATTTGTTCCCGGGCAGGTGATGTGCCTTCGCAGCACCCCGCAGCCGGCTGCCGTCATCGCGCACCCAGCTCCCCCGCCAGCAGGTCCAGGGCCGCTGCACATGCCTGTAGCCGGATCGAAGCGCGGTCCCCGGTGAAGCGGAACTCCCGCGACCTGGTCCCCGCGGGGCCTGCGACGCCGATGAACACGGTACCAACCGGCTCCCCGTCATGCGGTTCGGGCCCGGCAACCCCGGTGGTTGAAACCCCGAAGTCTGCGTTCAGGAGCCGCCGGACTCCTGCTGCCATTTCCTCAGCCACCCGGCCGTCCACCGAACCGGCTGCTGCCAGCAGTGTTCCGCTGACACCCAGCACCTGTTCCTTGACGGAATTCTGGTACGCAACAACGCCGCCCTGGAGCACAGCCGACGCCCCGGGGACAGTTCCCAGTTCCGCGGCGACCATCCCGGCGGTCAGCGACTCGGCCGACGCAATCCGCATTCCAGCGGCTGCGGCGGCCCTCACCACCCGTTCCGGGGCTGTGCTCATGCGGTGCGGCCCGTATTCCCGCGCGCCCCGGCGCGCAGCTTCACGGCCTGGACGACGTAGTCCAGTCCCGTCACCACGGTGACGACGACGGCGGCTGCCATCACGGTGGCGCTGATCCACCAGGCCCAGTCCCCCAGCCACGAAGTCAGCGGCAGGAGGAACAGGAAGATGGCGAAGGTCTGGATAACAGTCTTGAGCTTCCCGCCGCGGGAGGCGGCCATGACTCCGTAGCGGATCACCACGAACCGCATCACGGTGATGCCGATTTCCCGGACCAGGATCACGATCGTCACCCACCACCAGAGCTCACCCAGGATGGAGAGCATCACCAGCGCGGAGCCGATCAGGAGCTTGTCCGCGATCGGGTCGGCAATCTTTCCGAAGTCGGTAATCAGGCCGCGGCTGCGGGCCAGGTCGCCGTCGAGCTTGTCGGTGTAGATGGCCACGGCGAACGTAGCCACCGCCAGCCATCGGAAGAGTCCGTCCCTGCCGTCGTCGGCCACAAGGAACCAGATAAACAGGGGCACCATGACGATGCGGATGACCGTCAGGACGTTGGCGATGTTGAGGGTGGGTACCCGCTCGGTTCCAGAATTGCTCACGAAACCAGCGTAACCGGATTCAGCGGCCGGTGAGGTTCCACGCGTCCTCGGAACCTTCACCGTCTTCACCGGAGCCCTCAGCGCCGTCGTAATAATCCTGTGCCTGCGGGCGCGAATCCAGGTCCTGGGCTACCAGGTCCACCGGTCCCCCGGCGTCGAATCCGTGGTTCACGTTGGCGTTATCCGCCAGTGCCGCGGTTTCGGCCGCATCCGGGCCGGACAGCGGTTCACCGCCCTGGATGGCGGCAAGGGTCGCGGCCAGGTCATCCGGCTTCACCAGCACGTCGCGGGCCTTTGAACCCTCGGAGGGTCCCACCACGCCGCGGGATTCGAGCAGGTCCATGAGGCGGCCGGCCTTGGCGAAGCCGACGCGCAGCTTGCGCTGGAGCATTGACGTGGAGCCGAACTGCGTGGTGACCACCAGTTCGGTGGCCTGCAGCAGCACGTCGAGGTCGTCTCCGATGTCGTCGTCGATCTGCTTCTTGGGCGCGGTGACCGTGACGTCCTCGCGGTAGGTTGCCTGGAGCTGGTTCTTGACGTGCTCCACCACGCGGTGGATCTCGGACTCAGTGACCCAGGCGCCCTGGACACGGATCGGCTTGTTGGAACCCATCGGCAGGAACAGGGCGTCGCCCTGGCCCAGCAGCTTCTCCGCGCCGGGCTGGTCAAGGACAACGCGGGAGTCAGTGACCGAGGACGTCGCGAAGGCCATGCGCGAAGGCACGTTGGCCTTGATCAGGCCGGTAACGACGTCGACGGACGGACGCTGCGTGGCCAGCACCAGGTGGATGCCGGCCGCACGGGCCAGCTGGGTGATGCGCACGATCGAGTCTTCGACGTCCCTTGGGGCGACCATCATGAGGTCGGCGAGCTCGTCCACGATCACCAGCAGGTACGGGTAGGGCTTCAGAACCCGCTTGGATCCTGCCGGCGGCACTACCTTGCCGTTGCGGACTGCCTTGTTGAAATCGTCAATGTGCTTGTAGCCGAAGTTCGCCAGGTCGTCATAGCGGGTGTCCATTTCGCGGACCACCCACTGCAGCGCTTCGGCGGCCTTCTTGGGGTTGGTGATGATGGGGGTGATCAGGTGCGGAACGCCCTCGTAGGCGGTGAGTTCCACGCGCTTGGGGTCCACCATGACCATGCGCACCTCGTCCGGGGTGGAACGCATGAGGATCGAGGTGATCATCGAGTTCACGAACGAGGACTTGCCGGCGCCGGTGGCGCCCGCGACGAGCAGGTGCGGCATCTTGGCCAGGTTCGCGACGACGAACCCGCCCTCCACATCCTTGCCCACGCCCATGACCATGGGGTGCTCAGTCTTGCGGGCGGCGTTGGAGCGCAGCACGTCGCCGAGGGCGACTACTTCCTTGTCCGCGTTCGGAATCTCGATGCCGATGGCGGACTTGCCCGGGATCGGTGAAAGGATCCGCACGTCGGAGCTGGCGACGGCGTAGGAAATGTTCTTGGACAGCGCCGTGACGCGTTCCACCTTGGTGCCTTCGCCGAGTTCGATCTCGTACCGGGTGACCGTCGGACCGCGGGAGAAGCCGGTGACCTTCGCGTCGACATTGAACTGTTCCAGGGTGCGGGTGAGTGCGGCAACGACGGCGTCGTTGGCTTCCGACCGCTCCTTGGCGGGCGGGCCGGAGGGCAGGAACTCCGACGGCGGCAGCGTGTAGGTGACGTCCCCGGAAAGCTGCAGCTGTTCCGTGCGCTGCGGGATGGGGGCCGACGGCGGCACGTGGGCCACGGGGCGGGAAGGCACCGGAGGAACCGGCGGAGCGGCCACGAGCGAGGCTGCGGCCTCGGGAACCAGTGAAATGGCCTCCGTGGGCGGCTCGGCGTCTTCCAGGCCCTGGTCGCGGCGCAGTTTCTGGGTGGCGAGCTCGGACTTGGTGGGCCGCCGGACTCCCGGCGGCACCTGGGGCTCGGCTGCTGCAGCTGCTTCCGCGCGTTCTTCCTCATCGCGCAGCAGGGCCGCCTCGAAGGCTTCGTCTCCGGCGAACCCGTCGCTGTGCTCCTCCTGGGCTTCCTTCTTGCCGCGGCCGAAACGGCGTTCCTTCTTCTGCTTGGCCGGGCGGTCCGTGGAGTAGAGGTAGCTCTGGTCGTGGGCCTCGGGATCGTCGTCGGCGAGGTCCTGTCCCATGAGGTGCTCATACAGGGCGCGCAGCCGCAGCGGGATGTGCCGGAACGGCGTCGCGGTGACGATCAGGACGGCGATGAAGACCAGCAGTGAGAGCAGGATGATGACCGGCCACTGGGTGACAGCGGCGGAAAGGGGTCCGGCGACGAGGAACCCAACGATTCCTCCGGAGACCCAAAGGCGGTCGAACCCGTCGGAGAGGGCCGGGGCGCCGCCGATCAGGTGCGTCAGGCCCGCTCCGGCGCAGGCCATGATGGTCAGGCCGATGCTGATGCGGCCGTTGGCCCGGTGCCTTTCCGGATAGCGGAACAGCCGTACGGAGGCAGTGAGGAGCATAAAGGGCAGCACCACGGCCATCCAGCCGAAGGTGCCTGCGGCGACGGCGTGGATGACGTCCGCGACGGGCCCGCGAAGCGCCCACCACTCAACGGTGGCGATGAGCAGCGCGCAGAGGATCAGGAAGAAGCCGGTTCCGTCCCGGCGGATTTCCCGGTCAGGTACGACGTCGGTGCCCAGCTTGCGGACTCCGGCACCTACGATGCGGGCTACGCCCATCCAGGCACCCTGGACTGCCCGCAGCGGCAGCGGAAGGGTCTCTTCGGGCTGGGTCTTGGCGGTGCGGCTGGGAGACTTCCCGCGCTGCGCGGACTTCCCGCCGCTGCGGGCTGGAGTCCGGCTGGAGGAACTGCCGCGTGCGGCAGGGGAAGTACGAGTCGCCATAGCTGCCACGCTACCGGACAGGGGCGGCAAACCCCTGAATATACGCGCCAAAAGGGCGCTCTTCCTTCCCCGGACCGGCATGGATCCGGGGAAGGATTCGGCCGGGCCTAGGCTTCGAGGACCACCGGGACGATCATCGGGCGGCGCCGCAGCCTGCGGTTAACCCAGGTTCCCACCACGCGGCGGACAACCTGCTGCAGCTGGTAGGCAGTGTGGTCACGGTTGGAGGTCACGGCCTCTTCCAGTGCCTTGCTGATCTTGGGCTTGATCTCGTCGAACACTGCGTCGTCTTCGGCAAAGCCGCGGGCGTGGATCTCCGGACCGGAAACGATGGTGCCGGTGCTGCGGTTCACCACGGTGATGACGGAGATGAAGCCTTCCTCGCCCAGGATCCTGCGGTCCTTGAGGTCGGTGTCGGTGATCTCGCCGACGCTGGAGCCGTCCACGTAGACGAAGCCGCAGTCGATGGCGCCAACCACGCGGGCCTTCCCGTCAACCAGGTCCACGACGGTGCCGTCGTCGGCCAGGATGATGTTCTGCTCCGGAACGCCGGTCTGGGCGGCAAGCTTGCCGTTGGCGATCAGGTGCCGGGTCTCGCCGTGCACGGGCATGGCGTTCTTCGGCTTGAGGATGTTGTACGTGTACAGCAGCTCCCCGGCCGAGGCATGGCCGGAGACGTGGATCTTGGCAGTGCCCTTGTGCACCACGTCCGCGCCGAGCTTCATGAGCCCGTTGATCACGCGGAAGACCGCGTTCTCGTTGCCGGGGATCAGGGAGGAGGCCAGGATGACGGTGTCACCCTTGCCGATGCTGATCCGGTGGTCGCCGTTGGCCATGCGGGACAGCGCGGCCATCGGCTCGCCCTGCGAACCGGTGGACATGAGGACCAGCTTGTGGTCCGGCATGTTGTCCACGTTCTTCAGGTCCACCAGGATGCCCTCGGGGACGTGCAGGTAGCCGAGCTTCTCCGCGATGGCCATGTTGCGCACCATCGACCGGCCCACGAAGCAGACCTTGCGTCCGTGGGCTGCAGCGGCGTCGAGCACCTGCTGCACGCGGTGGATGTGGGAAGAGAAGGAAGCCACGATGATGCGCTTCTTGACCTTGCCGAACAGTTCTTCGAGAACCGGGCCAATTGCGCCTTCGGGGGACGTGAATCCCGGGACGTCGGCGTTGGTCGAATCAGCCATGTACAGGTCCACGCCTTCTTCGCCCAGCCGGGCAAAGGCACGCAGGTCAGTGATCCGGCCGTCCAGCGGCAGCTGGTCCATCTTGAAGTCGCCGGTGTGCAGGACGTTGCCGGCCCGGGTACGGATGAAGACCGCGAGGGCGTCGGGGATGGAGTGGTTCACGGCCACGAACTCGCACTCGAACGGGCCGAACTGCTCCACCTGGCCTTCCTTCACCGTGAGGGTGAAGGGCTTGATGCGGTGTTCCTGCAGTTTCGCTTCGATCAGTGCCAGCGTCAGCTGCGAACCGATCAGCGGAATGTCCTTCTTCAGGCGCAGCAGGTACGGCACCGCGCCAATGTGGTCTTCGTGGCCGTGGGTAAGCACTACGCCCACAACGTCGTCCAGCCGGTCCTCGATGTAGGAGAAGTCCGGCAGGATCAGGTCGACGCCGGGCTGGGTCTCTTCCGGGAAAAGCACCCCGCAGTCCACGATGAGCAGTTTGCCGTCAATCTCGAAGACGGCCATGTTGCGGCCGATTTCTCCGAGTCCTCCCAGCGGAACGATTCGTAGTGTTCCGTCCTTGAGGCGGGGAGGGGTTTGCAGAGCGTTGCCCGCAGTTTCAATCATGTTTGTTACGCCTTGTCCTGGGAAAAGTCCCATCCTGCTTCGGCCAGGTCCGCCAGGACAGCTTCCATTTCAATGGCGTCGGGAGCCACCAGCGGCAGCCTTACAGCGGCGTCGGGGATCACTCCCTGCAATTTCAGGATCTGCTTGGCGGAAATGGCACCTGGTATGTGTGTCATTACGGCTCGCACTACCGGATCCAGTTCAAAGTGGATCCTGCGGGCCTTGTCGAAATCTCCTGCGGCGGCCGCGTCAACCAGGGCGCGGAACGCACCGGTGGCAACGTGGGCGCTGACGCTTACGACGCCGACTGCTCCGGCGACCATCCACGGCAGCGTCAGTCCGTCGTCGCCGGCGTAGACATCCAGGGTCGTGTTGGCCAGGACCCGGGTTACGGCGGCGAAATCGGCCTTGGCATCCTTGAGCGCCAGGACCTTGGGGTTTTCCGCGAGGCGGAACATCGTCTCGGTGGCGATGGGGATCCCGGCGCGGCCCGGGATGTCATAAATCATGATGGGCAGGTCGCTTGCGGCCGAAACGGCGTCGAAGTGGGCAATCACGCCGGCCTGCGTCGGCTTGTTGTAATACGGCGTCACTACCAGCTGGCCGTCGGCTCCGGCACGCTCGGCGCGGCGGGCCATTTCAACGGAGTGGGAAGTGTGGTTGGTGCCGGTTCCGGCAATGACCTTCGCGCGTCCGCCGACAGTCTGCGCCACGACCCGGAAAAGGTCTTCCTTTTCGCTGTCCTCCAGAGTGGAGGTTTCGCCCGTCGTGCCGGAAACAACCAGGCCGTCGCAGCCGTCCTCGACCAGCTTGTTGGCAAGGAACGCCGTGGCGTCGAAGTCGACTTCACCGTCAGCGGTGAACGGGGTGACCATGGCGGTCACCAGGGTCCCAAACGGACGGGAACGAATATCAGAGTCTGCCATGGGTAAAACGTTACCTGTTGGACCTGCGATTGGGACAAACGGACACCCGCGCAGCGTTGGCCGGGCGGGCCCTGTGAGACGATTCTTGAATGAGCAGAACGCGTCTGACGGGCATCGATGCGGCCCGCGGGGTGGCACTGCTGGGCATGATGTCCACCCACATCTTCCCGCTGTATGACCCCGCGACGGGTGAACCCACGTTCGTGGCGCTGGCCTTCTCCGGACGGGCTTCCGCCCTCTTCGCCGTCGTGGCGGGGATCGGCCTGGCGCTGCTGACCGGCGGGATGAATCCCGGAACCGGCCGCTCCCCCGGTGCCAGCCGGCGCGGAATCGCTGCCAGGGCCGTGGTAATCGCACTGGTCGGCCTGCTGCTCGGCGGGCTGGACATCTCGATTGCCGTGATCCTGTTCCATTACGCCGTGCTGTTCCTGATGGTGCTGCCCTTCACCTCCATGTCCCTGGGCAAGCTGGCCGCCTGGGCCGGTGCCTGGATCTGCCTCTCCCCCGTCCTGGCGTACCTGGTGCGGCCGTGGCTGGAGGAGAACCTCAACCCTCCGGACGTCGGCGGGAACATCACGTGGGAACACTTCGCCGAACCGGCCACCCTCGCCGCCGATGTGTTTTTCACCGGGTTCTACCCCACGGTGCAGTGGCTGAGCTACCTGCTGGTGGGCATGGTCATCGGCCGGATGAACCTGCATTCCCTCTCCGTGCAGGCCGGACTGGTGGTTGGCGGGATCTTCGCCGCACTGGCGGCGAAGTTCATCAGTGCCTACCTGCTCATCGACGCGGGCGGATTCGCCGAACTGCTGGCAACCGAGTCAGGCAGGCGGTGGCCCATCGGACGGATGCTGGAAGTGAACCTCACCGGAGTGGAGCAGTCCGGGTCATGGTGGTGGCTGGCGGTCAGCGCACCGCATTCGGGCACCACGCTGGACCTGCTGCACACCTGCGGCACCGCCGCCGCCGTCGTGGGGGCCTGCCTCCTGCTGACCCGGGCGCGCCCAAACCTCCTGCTCCCGCTCTCAGCTGCGGGAGCCATGACGCTGACGCTCTACAGCATGCACATCTGGGTGATGGCGCTGGTTGATGCGCAGGAACCGGCACTGGATCCGACCTGGGTGTTCTGGCTGCAGGCTGCGGCCGCGGTGCTGATCGGGATCGCGTTCTTCAAGCTGGGTTCCCGCGGCCCGCTGGAAACGGTGGCCTCCGGTGCCTCGCGGCTGGCGCGGGACGGCAAACTCACCGGGGACCGGCGCTAAGCGCCGGGCTGACCTAGGCCCGCTCGCTGAACTAGGCGCTCGGCTGAACTAGCTACTCGCCTGAACCGAACCGCTGAAGAGCTTGCCGGCCTGCCGCATCGAGGACCGTGCCCGCTTCCGGTCGCCCGCGGCGTCGTAGGCGCAGGAGAGACGGAACCAGGCCCGCCACTGCTCAGGGTCGGCTTCGACCTCGGCCTGGTACTTGGGGAACTCGGCGTCGGCTGCTTCACGGATGATCCGGCCGCCGGGCGTGCGCGGGAGGTCGTCGACAGGCAGGCCGCCCTCGTCCGCGAGGATCCGTGCCATCTTTTCGGTCTGCACGCCGAAGAGCAGCTCACGGACCAGCGCCCAGACGCCGATGGCGGGCAGCACGAAGTAGGCCGCTCCCATTGCCTTGGTGATGAGTCCGTCCGAGGTCAGCAGCAGCCAGCCGCGCTGGGCCACCACCAGCATGTAGAAAACCAGGAGCACCGTGACCAGCAGGACGCCGATCTTGGCGCGGTTGTGGAAAAGGCCGGAGAAGAAGGTGGACAACGGAGGTTTCCTTAGGCGTTCAGGTTGAGGTAACCGTCAAGGCCGACGGTCAGGCCGGGGTGCGCGGCAACTTCGCGCAGGCCCAGGAGGACGCCGGGCATAAAGGACGCCCGGTCGTAGGAATCGTGGCGGATCGTGAGCTGTTCACCCTCCCCGCCCAGCAGGACTTCCTGGTGCGCGACCAGCCCGCGCAGGCGGACCGAGTGCACGCGGATGCCTTCGACGCCGGCTCCGCGGGCGCCGGGAAGTTCCTTGACGGTGGCGTCCGGGGACGCCGGTGTTCCGGCGTCGGCGCGCGAGGCCGCCATCAGTTCAGCGGTCCGGACGGCAGTGCCCGACGGCGCGTCCACCTTGTTCGGGTGGTGCAGCTCCACAATCTCGACGGATTCGAAGTAGGGTGCCGCCTTGGCTGCGAAAGCCGAGGCGAGCACTGAACCCAGCGCGAAGTTCGGCGCAATGAGAACGCCGGTCTCGGGGTGCTCCGCGAGCAGGGCGTCCAGGCGCTCCAGGCGTCCGGCATCCCAGCCGGTGGTTCCCACCACGGCGTGCATGCCGTGCTCGACGGCGAAGCGGACGTTGGCTTCGGTGCTGTCCGGGACGGTCAGGTCCACCACGTACTGCGCGCCGGCGGAGACCAGGGTCTGCAGCGGGTCCTGCCGGCCGAGCGCGGCCACCAGTTCCATGTCCGGTGCCGCTTCTACGGCTTTGACGGCTTCGGACCCCATGCGTCCGGTGGCTCCTAGCACCGCAACGGGCAGTTTATTGCTCATGGATCCAGATTACCGGTCAGGCCGGGCCGTCGCTGACGCCCACCCACTCCACCGAGCCGTCGGCGAATTCCTGTTCCTTCCAGATCGGCACTTCTGCCTTGACGGTGTCCACCAGTTCGGAACAGGCCGCGAAGGCCGTTCCGCGGTGGGCGGAGGCCACTGCGGCCACCAGGGCGGCGTCGCCGATTTCAAGCGGCCCGGTGCGGTGGGCCGCCCAGATCCGCACCCCGTCATATTTCGCCGCGATCCGGGCGGCGACCTCACCGATCACGGCTGAGGCAGTTGGATGGGCGCTGTAGCCGAGGGACCTGACGTGCCTGCCGCCGTCGTGGTTGCGGACGATCCCGCTGAACGTGACAACGGCGCCGGCCTGCGGCGTCCAGACGGCCGCATACGCGGCCTCGGCGTCCAGGGCCTGGTTCCCGACGGTTGCCGCAACTACTTCGCTAGTGCTCATTGATGCCCTCCAGCTGCCCGCAGATATGTCCAATAATCGGTTCCAGGACCTCCAGCGAGTCCGTGACTCCGGAGGGCGAGCCCGGCAGGTTCAGCACGAACGTCCGCCCGGCTGTGCCCGCATGTCCGCGGGTGAGCGCAGCCATCGGCGTCTTGCTGAGCCCGTGGGCGCGCAGCGCCTCCATGACGCCGGGAACCTGGCGGTCCAGCAGCGGAAGGGTCTGTTCCGGAGTGGCGTCCGTGGGGCTGATGCCGGTGCCCCCGCTGGTGATGATCACCGAAGGTTCCAGTGCCAGCATGCGCTTCAGCGCGCTCCCGACTTCTTCCCCGTCCGGCACTACCTCGGCCAGCACCACGTCAAAGCCCCGGGCGTACAGCCAGTCCTGCAGCAGCGGCCCGGCTTCGTCCTGGTACACCCCGGCGGATGCCCGGGTGGATGCAACCAGGATGGCCGCCGTGCGGCGGGGTGCTGCGTCGGTACGGCTCACAGGCTCCAGTCTCCGCTCTTGCCGCCGGACTTGGCCAGCACCATGACATCCGAGATGACAGCGTGCTTGTCCACGGCCTTGACCATGTCGTAGAGGGTCAGCGCCGTCACCGTCGCGGCGGTCAGGGCTTCCATTTCGACGCCGGTGAGCGCCTTTGTCTTCACCGTTGCCCTGATGGTCACTGAGCTCTCCCCCGGCTCAAAGTCGACGGTGACCTTGGTGATCGGCAGCGGGTGGCAGAGCGGAATCAGGGTGGAGGTCTGCTTGGCAGCCATGATGCCTGCGACGCGGGAAACAGCGAAGGCATCTCCCTTGGGCAGGTCACCGTCGCTGAGCAGCCGCACCACCTCTGCGGTGGTGTTCAGCACGGCCTGTGCCGTGGCTTCGCGGGAGGTCTCGGCCTTGGCGGAGACATCAACCATGTGGGCGGTGCCGTCGGCACGGACGTGGGTCAGGGCCGGTGCGTCCCCGGAGTGTTCTTCCCCGGACATGTTCGGGTCCTTTCGGTGGTGTTCCTGAAGCTGGAAGTGCAGCTACTCCAAGAGCCATACTGTCACTTCTGCGCCTTGGGGCAGGTGTCCGGTTCCGGCCGGAATCAGTACCAGGGCGTTCGACCCGGCGAGGGCGTGGACCAGATGCGAGCCCGGCCCGCCGATCAGTTCAACGCTGCCGTCCTCGAAACGCCCGCGCCGGACCTGCAGTTTCCCTGCTGGGCTCTCCGCCGCGTCCGCCAGGACGGCCCGGAGGGTGCGCCGCGGCAGGGGCAGCCCGGTCAATTCCGTGAGGGCCGGACGGAGGAAGACCTCAAAGGAGACCAGTGCGCTGACCGGGTTGCCGGGAAACCCAAGGAGCGGAACGCCGTCGACGGTGCCAAGGCCCTGCGGACCGCCGGGCTGCATTGCCACTGAAAAGAACTCCACGCCTTCAGCCGCAAGGGCCAGCCGGACCACTTCGTAGGCGCCTTTGCTGATCCCCCCTGAGGTCACCACCAGGTCCGCCCCGCCCTGGGCGAGTTCATCGCGCAGCCCAGTGCGGAAATCCTCCGGGGAATCCGCCAGGATCCGGGTCCGGATGACCTCTGCTCCGGCTTCGGCCAGGCTGGCCGCCAGCAGGGTGGTGTTCGCGTCGTGGATCTGCCCCGGGGCCAGTTCCCGTCCCGGCTCCACCACTTCATCCCCGGTGCTCAGCAGCGCGACCCGCACCGGCGCCGGCACCGGCACCTCGGCGATGCCCAGCGCTGCCAGCAGGCCCAGCTGGGCCGGGCCCAGGCGGGTCCCCTTGGCCAGGGCCAGGGTACCGGCTGCTATGTCGCTGCCTGCTGCACGGACAAACTGGCCGGCCGGGACGCCGGCGGGCAGCCCCACCCGGGCTCCCTCGCGGTCCTCCGGCGCGTAGAAGGTGTCCGGCTGCGAACGTTCAATGGGAACGACGGCGTCAGCACCGTCCGGGAGCATGGCACCGGTCATGATCGGGGCGGCAGTGCCGGCTGCCAGGGGCGGTGCCTGCGCTCCGGCCGGGATGGGAGCGGCGACCCCCAGTTCAACGAAGCTGCCCGACGGCGCGGCTGCGAGGTCGGCGGAATGCACGGCATAACCGTCCATCTGCGAGTTCGTGAACGGCGGCAGGCTGCGCGGGGCTGACATGTCTTCTGCAAGGATCCGGCCGGCGGCTCCGAGGAGCCCACGCGCCTGGACCCCCGGCTGCAGGCTGCGTGCCAGCAGCGCACGGACCGCTTCCTGGTGTTCTTCCACGGGACGTACCCGGTTGCCTGCGCTGCTCACGTTCCCCCACTCGTCTCCCGGCGTCTTTTGCGCATGAGTCTATGCCCGGCCGGCTACTGCCGCAGGCGGTCCCGCAGCCGGGCCAGTTCGGCGCCGGTGAGGCCGCCGGAACGAAGGTAACCGGCGGCGGAGCCGTGGTTGTCTTCCACCCAGTCAAGCGCGGACCTGATGGCTTCGGCGGGTGCCCGGGTCACCAGCGTAACGATCTGTTCGGTCAGCGGAACTCCCATGCTGCCAACCATTCCCAGCATCCGGTCCGACCACTCTCCGGCCAGGTCCTGCCCGCTGCGTTCGTAGTCAGCCACGACGGCATCCCTCTCCACACCCGCAGCATCCAGGAGCAGCGCCACCGACACTCCGGTGCGGTCCTTGCCCGCGGTGCAGTGGACCAGCACGCCGCCTTCCGCCGTGGCAGCTTCCCTGGCCGTGCGGGCGAAGTCCGCTGCACCATGTTCCAGCATCCCCGTGTAAATCCGGCCCAGGGTCGGCAGCTGGGCCAAGGCAGTTTCCACTGCGCGCGCCGCGGCCGCAGTGCCGCCGGAGACAGCCGCCTGCCGCATGGCGCCCTGTGCCATGCCGGTGAAAGCTCCTTCCAGCAGCGGCAGATCCACTTTGCGGACGTCCATGGCAGGCGGCAGGCGGTCCGGGGCCATCTGCTGCTCGGCCGGAGTCCGGTAGTCGATGATGACGTCTATCCCCGAACCCGCCAGACCCTGCAGACCCTGCGGGGTCAGGGCGCTGATCGCGTCCGATCGATAGAGGACCCCGTCGGCCGTCGTTCCGCCTCCGGCCAGGGGCAGGCCGCCGGTTCCGCGGAAGTTGAAGGTGCCGTCCAGGGTGGAAATTGCCATGCTCCGACCCTAACGGACCTCCGGCCTCAGCCTGCGCTGATCCGGATGGTGTGCAGTCCCGTAGCTCCGTCCGGAACCACCGGACGTTCGGCTTCGTCCTGGAGGCTGCCGTTCGCGTCTACCGCCCGCACCGTCAGCGAGTGGTCTCCTGCCGGCAGGTCAACATCCACTGAGAACTGCCGCCAGGTGTCCGCGGAGATGCCCGCCGCCAGCCGCGCTTCCTGCCATTCGCCGTCGTCGACCTTGAGCTGCACCGCGCTGATTCCGGTGTGCTGCGCCCACGCAACTCCGGCAACAGTTGTTTTGCCGGCACTGGTGCGGGCTCCCTTGGCGGGTGTATCAATCCGGGAGGAGAGTTTCACCGGGCCGCGTTCGGACCACCCCCGGTCCGTCCAGTAGGACGTTTCGTCGGCAAAGCGGGAGACCTTCAGCTCGGTGACCCATTTGGTGGCCGAGACGTACCCGTAGAGCCCCGGTACCACCAGCCGAACCGGGAAGCCGTGCTCCGGCGGCAGCGGTTCCCCGTTCATGGCCACTGCCAGAAGGGAATCCCGGGCGTCGGTGAGTGCTTCCAGCGGAGTGGTGGCCGTCCAGCCGTCCTCACTCGTGGAGAGCACCATGTCCGCACCGGGCTGCACGCCCGCGGCGGCCAGGAGGCTGCGCACCGGCCAGCCCAACCACTTCGCATTGCCGATCAGGGATCCGCCGACCTCGTTCGAGACGCAGGCCAGGGTCACCCAGCTTTCCTGCAGCGGCTTGGCAATCAGATCCGCGTAGCTGATCTCGATTTCGCGGTCCACCAGGCCGGTGACGCGCAGCCGCCACGTATCCGGGTTGATCAGCGGGACCCTCAGCGCCGTGTCTATCCGGTAGAAGTCCGGGTTGGGGGTAACCAGTGGCTCGGCGCCGGGGATGCCCAGCTCCGCTCCTGCGGGAATTGCCGCTGCGGGCTGGACGGGCGCGGGAAGCTGCAGGTTGGCCCTAAGGTCGTCTACCGCCACCTGTGAACTGCGCGCGGCGCCGGCAAGTCCGCCGCCCACCGCTGCTACCGCGGCTCCTCCGCCCACAGCCCGCAGGACGTCGCGCCGGCTGGCCCCGGCTTCGGCCTCCGGCGCCTGGCCGTAGCGGCGGATCCGCGACATGAGACCGCGCAGTACCAGCACACCGGCCAGCCCGGCGGCAAGCGGCGGGAGCAGGGCCAGCGGGCTGAACTGGGCGCGGGAGAGGACGGCTGCCGCTCCGAGGATCCCGAAGCCGGCCAGGACAGCTGACCCCCAGGGCCGCCGCCGGGCTTCGAGCAGCCCGCAGGCCGCACCTGTCCCCAGGATGATCAGGAACATGCCGGCGAGAAGCGCTGTCTTGTCCGAGGTGCCAAAGACGGCTATCGCCCAGTCCTTGACCGGCGCAGGGACAGCATCGACGACTACGGACCCCACAGCGCTCACCGGCGAAAGGGACGGGCTGAGCGCAGCGGCCGCCAGTTCACCGGCGGCTACGGCGATTCCAGCCGCCACCACGCCGGCGGCGGCAGCGAACCCACGGGTTCCTGGCATTACTTCTCAGCTCCTTCGCCGCAGGCGGCACGCCGCACCGGTGGGCGGCGGGTGTTTCCCTGATTATGGCAGGGCGGGACGGGGTCGGCCTGCCGCGCTGCGGCACCTTCCTAGAGACAGGGTGTGAAACGGCCTACACTCGGGGGATGGGAACTGAGCTGGGCATGCCCTCCTTCGCACGGACGCGGTCTGCCGTGGAGGAACCCGCCGTCCCGGAACAGCTGGACGGGCTGGTGGACCGCTACGGCCGGCGCGCCACCGACATGCGCCTGTCCCTGACCGACAAATGCAACCTGCGCTGCACGTACTGCATGCCGGCTTCCGGCCTGGACTGGCTGCCCAGGGATAAAGTCCTGACTGCCGCCGAAATCATCCGGCTGGTGGGGATCGGCGTTGGTTCCCTGGGGGTCCGGGAGCTGCGGCTGACCGGAGGCGAGCCCCTGGTCCGGGCTGACCTGGTGGATATCATCGCCGGAATTCGGGCCAACCATCCCGAGCTGCCGGTGTCCCTGACCACCAACGGGTTGGGCCTGGACAAAAAGGCGGCGGCGCTTAAGGCCGCCGGCCTGACCCGAATCAACGTTTCCCTCGATTCGCTGCACCCCGGAACCTTCGCGCAGCTCACCCGCAGGCCGTTCCTGGACCGGGTCCTGGCCGGCGTGGAAGAAGCGGCGCGGGTGGGCCTGGGGCTGATCAAGATCAACGCCGTTCTGATGCGCGGCATCAACGACGCCGAGGCGCCCAGGCTCCTGGGATGGGCCGTTGAACATGGTTTTGAACTGCGGTTCATCGAGCAGATGCCGCTGGACGCCGACCACGGCTGGACCCGCGACGGCATGATTACCGCTGCGGAAATCCGCGCCCGGCTGGAGGAAGAATTCGTCCTGACCCCCGACCCCCGCAACCGCGACGGCGCCCCCGCCGAACGGTGGGAAGTGCGGCACCGGGCCTCTCCCCGGGAAGTTGCCGGCGTCGTAGGCATCATTGCCTCGGTCACCGAGCCCTTCTGCGCCGACTGCCGGCGCACCCGCATCACTGCCGAGGGCAAGGTTCGCAGCTGCCTGTTCTCGCACGAAGAGACTGACCTTCTGGAACTGCTGCGCAGCACCGGGGACGATGCCGCCGTCGCCCGCCGCTGGCAGGAGGCGATGTGGGGCAAGCCAAAGGCCCACGGCATGGACCATGCCGGCCTGGGCGCACCGGACTACGTGCAGCCCGAACGAACCATGAGTGCGATAGGTGGCTAAGTGCTGATCCGCTATTTTGGCGCTGCGAAGGCAGCGGCAGGCATAGAAGAAGAAACCCTGGACGCTGGTCCCCTACAGCTCGGTGAGTTGCTGGAGAAGCTGGCAGCACTGCATCCCGACGCCCCTGAGGGAACACCCGTCCTGCAGACAGTCATTGCGCGAAGCACCTTCCTGGTCAACGAAGTCGCTGCCCGGGACCAGTCACGGCTGCTGGACCCTGCAGACACCGTGGACGTCCTTCCGCCCTTCGCCGGCGGCTAGGTCCTCCTCCGGGTTCGAGCTCGCGGTACCTCCGGTTCCGGCTGGGATTTCGCTGCCGGGCAGGCCCATCGGCCGGGAACCATTGCGGCGGAGCTGGTTCCCGGCGTTAAGTGGTTAGGCGGAGGATCCTCCAGCGCATTCCCTGACGAAGGAGCGCGGATGGCCGCCAACGAAGCCCAGGCTGCATCCAACACCGCCAAAATCTCGCTGCTCACGCTCACCATGGTTGTTGTCGGGTCCATGGTCGGGGCCGGTGTGTTCTCCCTGCCGCGGCGGTTCGCCCAGGAAACCGGCGTCGCCGGAGCCCTGGTCGCATGGACCATCGCGGGTGCCGGAATGCTGATGATGGCTTTCGTCTTCCAGCGCCTGGCGGTACGCAAACCCGCCCTGGACGCCGGGGTGTATGCCTATGCCAAAGCCGGTTTTGGTGAGTACACGGGATTTTTCTCAGCCGCTGGATACTGGGCAAGCGCGTGCGTCGGGAACGTAACGTACTGGGTTCTCATCACCTCCACGCTCGGGCAGTGGATTCCCGTATTGGGCGCGGGAGACACGATCACGGCCATCGTGTGCAGCTCTGCCGGGCTCTGGCTGTTCTTCCTCCTCGTCAGTCGCGGGACCAGGGAAGCCACCTCGATCAACCGGATTGTCACGGTCGCAAAGATCATCCCCATCCTCGTGTTCGTCCTGCTCGCCCTGTTCGTCTTTGACCCGGCAGCCTTCCAGGCCAACTTCGGCGGAGCGGACTACGCGGGCTCACTGTTCGAGCAGGTGCGCGGGACCGTCCTGGTCACCGTTTTTGTTTTTCTCGGCGTGGAAGGCGCCAGCGTCTACTCCCGGCACGCAAGGCGCAGGGAAGATGTGGGTCGGGCTACCGTGCTTGGTTTCCTGAGCGTGCTGGCCATCTTCGCGTCGGTGACCATCGTTTCCTACGGCGTGATGCCAATGGACGAAATCGCGGAGCTCCAGCAGCCCTCCATGGCCGGGGTTCTTGAACATGCAGTGGGGCCCTGGGGAAGCATCTTCGTTTCGATCGGTTTGATCATCTCGGTTCTGGGTGCCTACCTCGCATGGACCCTCATGGCCGCCGAAGTCCTCTTCGTCGCCGCGAAAGACCGGGACATGCCCCGCTTCCTCTCGCGGCAAACGGCCCGGGACGTTCCGGTGAACGCACTGCTGCTGAGCACCCTGCTGTCGCAGGTGGTGCTGATTCTCACCTACTTCTCGGAGAACGCCTTCGATTTCGCCCTGGACATGACGGCGGTCATGACCCTGATCCCCTTCCTGCTGGCGGCCCTGTATGCGCTGAAGCTGCGGCTCACCCGGGAAACCTATGCCGGCTCGTCCAGTTCCACGCTGCGGGGAGACCTGGCCGTCGCCGTCCTGGCCTCGATCTATGCCGCTTTCCTTGTCTACGCCGCAGGGGCCGGACTGCTGCTCATCTCCTTCCTGTTCTACGCACCCGCCACCATCCTGTTTGCGATGACCCGGCGCGAGCAGCAGCGCAGGGTATTCAGCAGCCGTGAGCTGGTCCTCTTCGCAGCGGTCCTGCTCCTGGCAGCCGCAGCCGCGGTGGGCCTGGTCACCGGATGGATCTCGGTCTAGCCCCCGGCCGGTCGGGGATGGGTCCCAATCCACTGAAAGGAATCCCATGAATGTTTCACCAGCACAGGACTACGGCGTCCATTCCGAGGTGGGACAGCTGCGCAAGGTGCTTGTGTGCCGCCCCGGCCTGGCACACGAACGGCTGACGCCGTCGAACTCCGCTGAGCTGCTCTTTGATGATGTGCTCTGGGTTGAAGCCGCCCAGCGAGATCACCTCGATTTCGTCAACAAGCTCTCCAACCGCGGCGTGGAGGTCGTCGAGCTCCATGACCTGCTTGCCCATACCATCGCGGTTCCGGAAGCAAAGAACTGGCTGCTGGACCGCGTGGTGGTCCCCAACCGGGTTGGCCTTGGTGGTGGAGGGTACGCGGGCCTACCTTGAGACGCTCACGCCTGCGGAGCTGTCGCGGTTCCTCATCGGAGGGTTCTCCACGGCCGACCTCCCCGAGGACTACCGCACGGATTATGTGTCGCTGGCGCATGCATCGCCCGATACCCGTGAATATCTGCTGCCGCCCCTGCCCAACACGCTCTACACCCGCGACACCACCTGCTGGATCTTCGGCGGGCTGACCCTGAACCCGCTGTACTGGCCGGCGCGGAAGGAAGAAATCCTGCTGATGCAGACGATCTACTCCTTCCACCCGGATTACAGTGCGTCCACAGTCTGGTGGGGCGACCCGGAACAGCAGTGGGAGCAGGCGTCCCTGGAAGGAGGCGACGTGATGCCCGTGGGCAGCGGCGTCGTCCTGATCGGGATGAGTGAGCGCACCTCACGCCAGGCAATTACGCAGCTGGCAAGGGCGCTGTTTGACGCCGGTGCCGCGGACACGGTGGTGGTGGCGGGCATGCCGAAACTGCGCTCAGCGATGCACCTGGACACGGTCTTTACCTTCGCCGACGTTGACCTGGCCACCGTCCATCCCCGGATCGTGGACGGCATACATCCTTACGTGCTGCACCCCAGCGACCGGGAACCCGGAGTCGAGGTGACGAGTGAGGCCGGGATGCCCTTCACGGACGTCGTGGCCCGGGAAATGGGCCTGCCGGCGCTGAGGATTGTCGAGACCGCAGGCGACGCCTACGCATCCGAACGGCAGCAGTGGGATTCAGGGAACAACGCGGTGGCGCTTCAGCCGGGAGTTGTCTTCACCTATGACCGCAATACGCTGACGAACGCTGCCCTGCGCAGGGCCGGGGTGGAAGTTATCACCATCGCCGGCGCCGAGCTTGGCCGCGGGCGGGGCGGGGGCCACTGCATGACCTGCCCGATCGCCCGGGACCCGGTCAGCTGACCCTTCCCTCCCCTGGAACAAACGAAAGGCCAGTTACGGCTTGTTTCAGGGGGTGAAGTCATATGGTCGTTGCAACGTTCTGATTGATGGAGCGTTTGATGGTCAAGGTCTTTGCCTCACATGTCCGAACGGATTTTGTGGACTTGGTGTGTTCGGGTGTCCCTGTTGGCGAAG
>NZ_JAMWKK010000022.1:0-21470 GCF_035792275.1 Arthrobacter koreensis
CTTCGCCAACAGGGACACCCGAACACACCAAGTCCACAAAATCCGTTCGGACATGTGAGGCAAAGACCTTGACCATCAAACGCTCCATCAATCAGAACGTTGCAACGACCATATGACTTCACCCGCTTCAAACGAGCCGTAACTGGCCTCTCGATGGGTTGGGACGGGCCTGGGAGGTTAGCCGAAGTGCTTCGGCAGGGTCCCTTCGTGGGCTTCCTTCAGCTCCTCGAGGGGCAGGACGAAGTGTCCCTGGAAGTCCAGCGCACCGATCTCGGTGTCCACGACGCCGATGCGGGAGTGCGCGAAACCGCGGGCACTGCACATGTCCTTGAACCGGACTTCCTCGCTGCGGGCCACGGAGACCACGGCACGTGCCTGGGACTCGGAGAACAGCAGCGTGAACAGGTCCACGCCGTCACGCTCAGCCACTTCGTCCAGCCCGATCCGGGCGCCGACGCCGAAGCGGAGCGCCATCTCGGACAGCGCAGCGGCAAGGCCGCCCTCGGAGAGGTCGTGTGCGGAGTCGATCATGCCGTCGCGGGAAGCGTTGATCAGCAGGTCGCCAAGCAGCTTCTCCGCCTGCAGGTCCACCTTCGGCGGCTGGCCGCCCAGGTGTCCGCGCAGGTTGGCGAACTCGGAGCCGTCCAGCTCGTCGCGGGTGACGCCCATCAGGTAGATGGCCTGTCCGTCCTCGCGCCAGCCCGACGGCGTGCGGCGGGCAACGTCGTCGAACACGCCGAGCACGCCCACCACGGGGGTGGGATGGATGGCGACGCCGCCGGTCTGGTTGTAGAGCGAAACGTTGCCGCCCGTGACGGGCACGCCGAGCTCCTGGCAGCCGTCGGCCAGACCGCGGACGGCCTCGGCGAACTGCCACATGACCTCGGGATCCTCGGGGGAGCCGAAGTTCAGGCAGTCGGTGACGGCCATCGGGCGCGCACCGGAGGTGGCGACGTTGCGGTAGGACTCGGCGAGGGCCAGCTTGGCGCCCTCGTACGGGTTCAGGTAGGTGTAGCGGCCGTTGGCGTCTGTGGAGATTGCAACGCCCAGGCCGGTTTCCTCGTCCACGCGGATCACGCCGGCGTCGTCGGGCATGGCCAGGGCCGTGTTGCCCTGCACATAGCGGTCGTACTGGTTGGTGACCCAGGACTTGTCGCACATGTTCGGGGACGCCATCAGTTCCAGTACGGCCTGCTTCACAGCTTCTCCGCCGAACGGGCGCTCCGCGGAGAAGGAATCGGACTGCACGCCGTCGAGCCACTCGGGGCGGTGGAACGGACGGTTGTAGACCGGGCCCTCGTGGGCGACGGTGCGCGGATCGACGTCGACGATCGTTTCGCCGTCCCAGTCGATGATCAGGCGGCCGGTGCCGGTGACTTCGCCGAGCCAGGAGTATTCGACGTTCCACTTGTCCATGATCGCCTCGAACGCTTCCACGTTCTCCGGCGTCACGACGGCCATCATGCGTTCCTGCGACTCGGACATCAGGATTTCGCCCGGGGTCAGGGACGGGTCGCGGAGCAGAACCTTGGTGAGCTCAACATGCATGCCGCCGTCGCCGTTGGAGGCGAGTTCCGACGTCGCGCAGGAGATGCCGGCGGCGCCGAGGTCCTGGATGCCTTCGACCACGGAGGCCTTGAACAGTTCCAGGCAGCACTCGATGAGCACCTTCTCGGCGAAGGGGTCGCCCACCTGCACCGCGGGGCGCTTGGAGGGCTTGGCGTCGTCGAAGGACTCGGAGGCCAGCACGGAGGCGCCGCCAATGCCGTCGCCGCCGGTGCGCGCACCGAACAGGACCACCTTGTTGCCGGCGCCGGAGGCGTTGGCCAGACGGATGTCCTCGTGCCGCATGACGCCCACGGCCAGCGCGTTGACCAGCGGGTTGCCCTGGTAGACGGAGTCGAAAACAACTTCACCGCCGATGTTGGGCAGGCCCAGGGAGTTGCCGTAGCCGCCGATGCCGGAGACGATGCCGTGCACCAGGCGGGCGGTGTCCGGGTGGTCGATTGCACCGAAGCGCAGCGGGTCCATCACGGCCACCGGGCGGGCGCCCATGGAGATGATGTCGCGGACAATGCCGCCGACGCCGGTCGCGGCGCCCTGGTAGGGCTCCACGAAGGACGGGTGGTTGTGGGATTCGACCTTGAAGGTCACCGCCCAGCCTTCACCGATGTCCACGACGCCGGCGTTCTCGCCGATGCCGACCAGCAGGTGCTCCTTCATCTTCTCGGTGACCTTGTCACCGAACTGCTTCAGATGCACCTTGGAGGACTTGTAGGAGCAGTGCTCGGACCACATGACCGAGTACATCGCCAGTTCAGCGGCGGTGGGACGGCGGCCCAGGATTTCCACGACGCGGTTGTATTCGTCTTCCTTCAGGCCCAGTTCGGCCCAGGGCAGCGGGGTGTCCGGGGTGGACGCCGCGTGCTCAACGGTGTCGATGTTGAACTTCTTCTGCTCGGCGGTGGAGTTAGCGGACACGGTCATTATTTGCCTCCGGCAACGAGCGAGGTGAGTACAGAGCTGAAGACGCCGATTCCGTCGGTGCCGCCGCGCAGCGCGACGTCGCCGCGGGCAGAGGAATCCGGGCCGAAGCCGGCTTCCACAGCGTGTTCGGGGTGCGGCATCAGGCCGACGACGTTGCCGGCGGCGTTGGTGATGCCGGCGATGTCGCGGCGCGAGCCGTTCGGGTTGAAGCCGTCGTAGCGGAAGACCACGCGGCCTTCGCCTTCGAGCTCGTCCAGGGTCTTTTCGTCGGCGACGTACTGGCCGTCCTGGTTCTTCAGCGGGATGACCATGCCTTCGCCCTGCCCGTAGGCGGAGGTCCAGGCCGTGGTGTTGTTCTCCACGCGCAGCAGCTGGTCCCGGCACATGAACTTCAGGTGGTCGTTCTTGATCATCGACCCCGGCAGCAGGTGCGCCTCGGTGAGGATCTGGAAACCGTTGCAGATGCCGAGGACGGGCATGCCGCCCTTGGACGCGTCCACAACCTTTTCCATCAGCGGCGCGAAGCGGGAAATCGCTCCGGCGCGCAGGTAGTCACCGTAGGAGAAGCCTCCGGGGATGATGACGGCGTCGACGTCGTGCAGGTTCGCTTCACCGTGCCAGAGTTCGACGGCGGTGCCGCCGGCCAGGCGCACGGCGCGTGCGGCGTCGCGGTCGTCAAGCGTGCCGGGGAAGGTGATGACGCCAACGCGGACGGCGCGCAGGGCAGCGTCCTCGGGCGCGGCGGAGTAGTCGCCGATCAGCGGGGTGCTCAAGACTAAGCCTCCGAAATAACTTCGACGCGGGTGACGTCTTCAATGACGGGGTTGGAGAGCAGAGTGGCAGCTGCGGTGCGGGCCTGCTCGAGGATTTCGGGGGTGACGTCGCCGTCAACGGTGAGTTCGAAGCGCTTGCCCTGGCGGACCCCGGTGAAGCCGTTCAGGCCCAGTCGGGGAAGGGCGCCGGCAATGGCCTTGCCCTGCGGATCGAGGATCTCGGGCTTGGGCATGACGTCAACAACGATCCGGGGCATCGGGGTAACTCCTGTGAGTGAAAAGGGGTGGCCGCGGACCGTGCCGTCTCACGCTGATTCAGCGCTCCGCGAGCTTGCTCCTTCATTCTACGGCCGCACGCCGAGATAGCAGAAAGTGCCCGTTACAGGCCCGAAACGAGCACTTTCTGCCATCTCGATTTGGACGGAGGGCCGGGGACGGGCTAGTGGTTGAGCAGCCGCTGGACGAACTGCAGGGTGCGTTCCTGCCGCGGGGCACCAAGCACCTCGGACGGCGGTCCGGCTTCCACCACGAGGCCGCCGTCCATGAACACCACCGAGTCCGCCACGTCCCGGGCGAAGCGCAGCTCATGGGTGACCAGCAGCATGGTCCAGCCTTCGGCGGCCAGTTCCCGGATGGTTTCCAGGACTTCGCCTACCAGTTCGGGATCCAGTGCCGAGGTGGGCTCGTCGAAGAGCAGCAGGCGCGGCTTCAGCGCCAGTGCCCGGACGATGCCTACCCGCTGCTGCTGCCCGCCGGAAAGCTCGTTCGGGTAGGCGCTGGCCTTGTCCTCAAGTCCCACCCTCGAAAGCAGGGCCATTGCGTCCGCTGTGGCATCGTCTTTGGGGCGCCGCTGCACCCGCACCGGTCCTTCGATAACGTTTTCCAGCACGGTGCGGTGCGGAAACAGGTTGTAGTGCTGGAACACCATGGCGCTGTGTTCCCGCAGGCCGGAGACCGCTGAGCGGGCAGGTTTCGCACCGAAGTCCACTGTGGTGCCGCCGTCAAACTGCACGGTCCCCGAGTCCGGTACCTCCAGGCCGTTGAGGCAGCGCAGCACGGTGGTCTTCCCCGACCCGCTGGGGCCGATCAGTGCCACGACCTGGCCGCGCGGAATTTCAAGGTCTATTCCCTTGAGGACCTCCACGCTGCCGAAGCTTTTGTGCAGGCCCCGGGCACGCAGCACGGGGACCTGTGAATCTTCAGGCTGCGACATGGCGGTCCAGCCTCCTCTCCAACGCTGACTGGCCAGTCGAGAGCACCACACAGATCAGCCAGTAAATAAGGGCGGCCTCGATGTAAATGACCATGAACTCCTGGCTGAACGCCGCAATTTCCTGTGCCCGGCGGAACAGTTCCGTGACGAGGATCAGCGATGCCAGGGACGTGTCCTTGACCAGGCTGATGAACGTGTTGGACAGCGGGGGCACCGAGACCCGCGCCGCCTGCGGGAGGATCACCCGGGTCAGCGTCTGCACCGGGCACATCCGGATGGTGTAGGCGGCTTCCCACTGGCCGCGCGGCACCGAGAGGATCGCGGCCCGGATTACTTCCGCGGCGTACCCTCCCACGTTCAGCGAGAAGGCGATGATGGCGCTGGGCCACGGATTGACCAGGATTCCGATCGACGGGAGGCCATAGAAGATGACAAACAGCTGAACCAGCAGCGGAGTGCCCCGGATGATCGACACGTACGCCCGTGCGATGCCGGAGACCAGCCGGAACCTGGACAGCCGCATCAGGGCCACGCCCAGCGCCAGGACCAGTCCCGCCGCGAAGGAAATCAGCGCCAGCGGGATGGTTCCCGTAACGGCACCGCCGAGCAGGGGCAGGAAGGAACTGACTACGAGGTCCCACGTCGGCTGATCCACGGCGGTCCTTACTGCGAAACGTCTTCGCCGAAGTACTTCATTGAAATCTCTGCCAGCGTGCCGTCGTCTCGCAGCTCCTTCAGTGCGGCATTCACGGCGTCACGCAGCTCAGTGTTGTCCTTGGCGAAGGCAAAAGCCATGAGGGCCGGGTCATCGGTTTCCGCGGCAACCTGAATCGGTGCATCCGGTGTCTGCAGCATGTAGTCAAGGAAAGTCAGCCGGTCATTGACCGTCGCGTCCACGCGTCCCTGTTCCAGCAGTGAAACGGACTGTGCCCATCCCTCGACCGCTTCCACGCTGGCCCCGTTTTCCTGCGCCAGGGTGTACCAGTTGCTGGACAGTGACTGGGCGGTCGTTTTTCCGGCCAGGTCAGCGAAAGACGTGATGGCGGAGTCCCCCTCCCGCACCACTATTACCCCGGGACTCACGGTATAAGGCTCGGAAAACTCATATGATCCCTCGCGCTCCGGAGTGACAGATACCTGGTTGGCCACCATGGCGAAGCGTCCGGCGTTCAGCCCGGCGAAGAGCGCATCCCACTGTGCTTCTTCAAACTGGACCTCAACACCGAGTTTGTCTGCAACGGCTTCGGTGATCTCGACGTCGTAGCCGGTCAGCCCGCCCACACCGTTCTCGTGGAAGCTGAAGGGGCGGTATGTTCCCTCCGTGCCGACGACGATGGTTCCTTCGTCCCGGACCGCGTCAAGGCTGGTCGGTGCTGCGGCGGCGCAGGCCGCCAGGGACAGTGACGCAGCAGCGGCTGCCAGTACGGCGGTGACCTTGAAGGTGCGCATGGACCCTCCCCGGGTAATGCCGGCCCTAAACAAGCGGAGCGCTCCCGGAGAATCCGGAAGCGCTCCCACTTGGATCCCGGCGGCTAGGCCGGAAGTTCGATCTGGAACCCGCACGTGCAGCGCAGGATGTTGATTTCCAGGCGCACGTCCCCGGTGTCCGCATCCGGGTCGGTGCTCAGCGGCTCGGAGAGCGAAACCGTGCGGGTGTCCTTTGGCTTCATCGGCTCGCCGCAGTGCAGGTACTCAATATCCGCCGGTTCGGCAGTGGCCACGCGGGCCCACAGCGGGGAATGGCGGACGGGGTGGCCGTAAAAACGGTCGCACTCACCGCAGGTATAGCTGATTTCCAGGAACTCTGCCGCGTCGGCGGTCCTGGACGGTTCCACGGATTCGATGATCAGGTACTCATCGGTGCCGCAGTACGAGCACCACGGCACGTATTCGGCAGGTGCCTGCGTGCCGGCAACTGCCGGGCACTGCGGGTCTTCGGGTGTTGCTTCGATCGACAATCTGGTTCCTCCGGTTAAGCCCGGTGCGCCTGTCAAAGCGCGGTCCGTACGTGGATAGTAAGCAAGCTGATTCAATAGTAGCCCTAAGGGTGCTTACTATGGAAGTTGGAATGGGCTGGATCACACTCGATAGAGTGGACCGGTGAAACTCGTTGCTGCCCGACCGGGCCTCGTCCGGCGGTCCATGAATCTCTGGCCGCCCTTCCTCTTCTCCGGCATCAGGATCACTGAGCTGCCCGAAGATTTCCTCTCCGCCACGGTCCGCCTGCGGCTGCACTGGTGGAACCGCAACGTTGCGGGCGTGCTGTTCGGCGGCAGCCTCTTTGCCATGACGGACCCGTTCTGGATGATGCTGCTGCTGCGCCACCTGGGCAAGGAGAACGTGATCTGGGACCGGGCAGCCGAAGTCGACTTCCTCAAGCCCGGCAAGGGCGACGTCTACGCACACTTTGCCATTACGGAAGCTGACATTGAGCGGCTGCGGAAAGCGGCGTCGGGCGGCGCGAAGGTGCTCGAGTGGTTCACCGTGGAAGTCCGGGACTCCAGCGGGGACGTGGTGGCTCGCGTACGCAAGCAGGTTTACCTGCGCCGAAAGCGGGATCTTCCCGTGGCCGCAGCAGCTGAGGGAAGCGCTACATGGCCCCCATTGCCGGACCAAGCAGTCCGCTAAGCGCGTCCCAGCGGCTGATCTGGCAGCCGTCCGAAGCCGCGAACTCAGCCGCAACCTCTTCGCCCTCCACGGTTCCGCTCACAACCGCCCGCTGCGGTCCGCCGTACTGCATCGTGCAGGCGACGTCGCTGCCCGGCTCCGCGAACAGTGCGGTTCCGCCCTCGGCCAGTGCGGCGCAGGCCGCCGCAGGATCGGGTGCGCCTGATTCGCCGGCGGGAGCGGCGCCGTCGCAGGCCAGGGTCCAGGTGTCCGTGACGGCTTCGCCGTCGGCCATCAGTTCCACGCTCAGCGACGTTGCGGCCGCCGGCGGCGCGGAAGGAGAGGACGCGGTGGGCGACGCTGCCGGCTGGGTGGACGACGGCGCGCTGCCCGGATTCGAATCGGCGCAGCCCGCGAGCAGAAGTGCTGCGGCGGCAAGCGCCAGGACGGTGCGGGGCAGGCGGTTCGGCATGTGGGAGACCTTCCGGAGTCGATTGGCATACAGCCTAGCCAATGCCCGCGAGGCACGGCGCGAACGATCAGGTTGGCGGCGGGGAGGCAGCTGCGTTCCGTGCCTGCGCTGCGTAATAAGGTGCCTGGTCGAGGTAATGCTGGTCGAACTCGGGCGGGGTGCCGCCGCTGCGTGCGGTGCCGAGCCGGTCGAGGTAGTACTCCCACCCGGGACCGGTGTCCTCCGCGGCTGCCGGATCGGCAAGGTGCTGGATGAACTCGAGCCGCGTGCCGCCGTCGTCCTCCCACAGCCGGACCTCCAGGTCCCAGCTGCCTCCCTCGTCCTCCATGAGGACATGCAGGCGCTCCCGCGGCACGCATTGGGTGAGCCGGGCACGGCTGCTTGGCTGCTCTTCTTCGTAGAGCATCTGGAAATCGAAGTCCGAGCCGGGTTCCGGAGTGCCGTTCCAGCGTCCGATCCACCCGGCAGCCTGCTCCGCATTCGTGAAACTCGGCCAGACCTCTGACGGAGTGCCGGTGAACCGCCGGGTCAGGACCAGGTTGTAGGAGTCTTCTCCGGTGCGGTGGACCCGGCCGGTGGGTTCGGGCTGCATAGCTGCTCCTGGAAAGGATCAAGCAGGTCCAGGATGCGGACCCGCAGCTGCTGCGATTCCTCGGTGAAACCGCGTTGCAGGGAAGCGTACGCCGCCCGCCCCGCCGGCGTCTCTACCTGGATGGGTTCATAGCCCCAGTCCTGCAGATCATACGGAGATGCCCGCATATCCATTTCACGGATGCGCCAGGCCAGTTCGAAGCAGTCCATCACCAGGTCACCGGGCAGCAGCGGTGTCAGCTTGTAGGCCCACTTATACAGGTCCATGTTCGCGTGCAGGCAGCCGGGCTGTTCAAGATCGCGCTGGTTTTTCCGCGTGGGCGCCAGCTCATTGAGGGAAATGGCTTCGGGTGCGTAGAACCGGAACGCATCGAAGTGGGTGCAGCGGATCCGGCTCTGCTCCACCAGGTCATTCGTCCCCTCTGCCCCCAGCCGCAGCCCGAGGTATTCATGCCGGATGCCGTTCACTTCTGACTTGTAGGCCATGGCCCACTCGTGCATGCCGAAGCAGCCGAGGGACGGTTTGCGCGCAGCGGTGCGCGAGAGCAGCATCCGGGTGAAACCGGCGGCTGTTCCGCGGGCTGCAGCAAATCCGGCCAGGTCCACCGTGACGGCAGGGGTTTCCGGATCCAGTCCGAGGGCCACCAGTTCCTCCGGCGCCAGGGTGCGGTAGAACTTCCAGCCCGCCCGCTCCGCCGCGGCGGCACCGGTCAGCACGACGCCGGCACCCGGGTGCCAGCGCAGCAGCTGGCCTGGTTTCAGGGAGTAGTAGGTAAAGAGGAAGTCCTCCACCGGATGTTTCTGCCCGGCGGACCGCCGGCGCAGGAAACCGTCCGTAAACGGGCGCACCCGCTCCTGATAGGCGGCCTGGCGTGGAAGCCAGGCTTCCTCAGGCAGCACGGCGGAATAAGAGAGGCTCACGGCCCCCATTATCCCGCCATGCGGCCCGCCCTCCTAGCTGACCGGTGTGGACCGTTTATCCCCGGACACTCCGCTGTCGTCGTCGCTGTCCCCCTCGGCGCCGGCGCCAGCCGCGCCGGGTTCTGCCGGGGTGCCGGAACCGCCGTCGGCGGTCCATCCGTCGGCATACTCGCCTGACTCATAGTCATAATCCACCGGCTTCCCGTCTTCATCGGTCCGCTGGTACCAGTCCGTGACGGTCTTGTTGTGGGAGTCGAAGTCGGCGCCGGCGCCCTGGCCCTGCGGGGCCTTCTGCACGGAGATCGCGAAGTCGTCGCCGTGTTCGTCGATGCCGGTGCGCACCGCCTGCTCAAGGGCGGCAGATGCGTACTCCCGGCGGATGATCAGCGGATCGGTCTGCAGATCCCGGGTGAAAGCGACCATCATCAGCGCCAGGATGACGGCGAAAGGAAGGGCGGAAACGATAATCAGGTTCTGCAGGCCGGACAGCGCCTCATTGCCGCCCACCAGCAGCATGACGACGGCGATGCCCATCATGGCCAGGCCCCAGAAGACGGTGACTTTCCGGTCCGGCTCCGGCTTGCCGCGCTGGGAGAGGCTGCCCATGACCAGCGAGGCGGAGTCGGCGGAGGTAATGAAGAAAATGGCGATGCAGAACATGGCGAGGAACGGTGTGATGGTTCCCAGCGGAAGGCCGTCCAGGATCTGGAAGAACAGGGCTTCCGGGGCTCCGTCGGCGGAGATATCCGCGCCCTGCGTTCGCATCCAGATCGCCGTGCCGCCGAAGATGCCAAAGGCAATCACGCACACCAGGGTGGGCACCACCAGGACGTACTGCACGTATTCGCGCAGCGTCCGGCCGCGGGAGATCCGGGCCAGGAAGATGCCGACGAACGGGGACCAGGAAATCCACCAGGCCCAGTAGAAGACCGTCCAGTTGGCGGAGAAGTCGGCTGCCTCAGCTCCCCACGACGGTCCCTTGCTCATCAGGTGCAGTAGGTCGGAGAGGTACTCAGTGATGGAAGCGGGAATCAGGTTCAGCAGGAACAGCGTGGGCCCGGTCAGGAAGATAAAGACCACCAGGACAATCGCCAGGGACATGTTGATGTTGGACAGCCGGCGGATGCCACGGCCAATCCCGGAAACAGCGGAGGCAATGAACGCCGCCGTGAGTACGGCGATGATCCCGATCAGTGCCGCATTGGGCAGCTGGCCGATGCCGCTGACGATTTCAACGCCGCGGCCAATCTGGAGAGCGCCGATGCCAAGCGACGCTGCCGTGCCAAAAAGGGTGGCGACAATGGCGAACATGTCGATGAGCCGCCCGGCAGGTCCATCCGCCTGCCTGCGTCCGAGCAGCGGGGTGAAGATGGCGCTCATCAGCGGGACCCGGCCGCGGCGGTAGGAACCGTAAGCCACGGCCGCGCCCACCAGGGCATAGATGGCCCAGGCGTTGAATCCCCAGTGGAAGTAGGTCTGGGCCATGGCTTTGTGCAGGGCTTCGGTCGTTTCAGGCTGGGCCTCGCCGGGAGCCGGTGACATGAAATACGTCAGCGGCTCGAACGGACCGAAGAAAAACAGGCCGATCCCCACACCTGCGGAGAACATCATGGCTACCCACGAGAACTTGGAATACTCGGGTTTTTCCCCGTCGACGCCGAGCGGGATTTTGCCGTAACGGCTGAAGCCGATGAAGAGCATAAACACCAGGATCACTACCAGCAGGGAGCTGAAAAGCCAGCCCGTATTCGTGACGACCCAGCCCAGGGCAAGGTCGGAGACCGATTTCAGCGTCTCCGTGGAGAAGACGCCCCAGCCCACGAAACCAAGGACCAGCACTGCGGCGACGCCGAAAACCAGGGGATCGGTCCCATAACGGACGCGCTGGTCGTCAACGGCGATTCCGGGCACCAGACCGGGGTGGGTGTCATGCGGGTATTTCTTCTTTTCCCTGCGCAGCACGCGGGCAGCGCGCTGGCCCATTGAGGCTTTGGGCTGTTTTTGCCTGGCTGAAGGCGGTGTTGCCACGGGAATCTTCTCCTTGGGGCAGGCATGGCGCCGCCCATGGGTGCGTTTCAGGACGCGAAGAAGAATACGCCGGATTAGTTTTAGTATTTTGGAAATCAGGTGGCTTATATAACACACTTCAATTGTTATGCCGTTGTTGCTTTTTACGAGCGAATTTGGCTATTTGAGGTCAGCGTGGCCGGCCGGCTCCTGGGTGGCCCCGATGAGCCTGCGCATCGAAGCGTTGAGTTCCAGGACTTCTTCCCGGCTCAGCTGCAGGCGCTCCATCATGGCACCCGGAACGGCAAGGGCCTTCCGGCGCAGCGTGCGCCCGCGTTCGGTCAGGTCCACGGCCAGCGAGCGGTCATTGTCAGGCGCCCGGTTGCGTGAGACCAGGCCGGCGCTCTCCATCCGCTTGAGCATGGGGGAGAGGGTGGCCGGTTCCATCAGGAGTGCCTCACTGAGGTTCCGCACCGTGCGCGGGCTCTGCTCCCACAGGGCCAGCAGCACCAGGTACTGCGGATGGGTGACGCCCAGGTCCTCCAGGACGGGACGGTACGCCCCAACTACCGACCGGGATGCGACGGACAGGGCGAAGCACAGCTGGTGTTCCAGCAGCAGATCATCGTCGACCGGATCCATGGCCGCCTCCTCAATGTTTAGTGCACTAACAATTAGCGTACTATAGATCACAGGTACACCTCGGAAGGGACATCTCATGGCAGCTCGGGAAAGCTTCACCGCGAAATTCATGCGCGCAACCGGCAAGGCACGGCTGATTTTCGGACCCGCCCAGAGCTCTTCCCTGACCCATGACATGACCGAGGAGAACAAGCGCCTCCTCGAGGTCCAGCAGGCCGAGGAGAAGGCAAAGTGGGAAACTGTGAAGCGCGCTGACGGCAGCAGCTACATCCTGCCCCGCAAAGCGGACTGACTTTCCGAAGCCGGGGTCTTTTTCCGGGCCGGAATCCTATCCTGTAGGGACCTGCACTGGTCCTTAAAGGAGGGGATCCACATGGCAACCATGCCGGAGCCGGGCAGCGGCAGCGAGCCGAGGCTGCCCGAAGACGAAATACCGGAAAACCAGTCCGGACTGCCGGACTACGTCGTCGAAATAGACAGCGCAGGCCACCACTACGGAGTGGACCGGGAGTATGTGGACGGCAAGCCGCACCGCGAACCGGCCGAACCCGTGGTGTACCAGGACTATTTCCACGCACCGCTGTTCCGCGAGCACCTGTACTGAGTCCTGGTGGGAACCGAACGCCACGGCTGTATCCGCCGGTGATCTAGTATGTGAGCAGGTTCCCGTCGGAGAGGTGCTGCAGCATGGTCAAGAAGGAAAGCCGGGTGTCCCGCCTCAGGCGGCGCCTCTGCATCATCCCCAGCGGTCGTTATTAGCCATTTTCTGAGCACCCACGCGTGGATGGGGCAGACCGCGTTCATAGCGCTCGTCGTCGTGGGGCCACTGCTTGGCGTCTGGCTGTTGTCCCGTCCAGGGACGGCCCGGCGGCTGCTGCGGATTACGGCCGCGGCGGTCCTGCTTCTGACCCTGTTTCCCACGACCTACCGTACGGTGGAAACACGGTGCCTGGTGGACGGCGGGCTGGCCCACCTGGCGGCACCGGAACCGCTGGCCAACGTTGTGCTGTTTGTTCCGCTGGTCCTGCTGGCCGGCATCCGAACCAGGCGGCCCCTTGCCATGTTCCTGGCCGGCAGCGCGCTGTCCGCACTGATTGAGGCGGTCCAGGCGCTTGTTCCCGTGCTCGGCCGCAGCTGCACTACCGGAGACTGGCTGGCCAACAGCGCCGGCGCCCTGACGGGCGCCGTGCTGGCAGCAACAGCCCTGTGGATTCACCGGGCCCGCAGCAGGCGGCGTCTCCCGGAGGAATCCCCGCTCTAGCTGCGGTTAGCGGCCGGTGCCGCCGTATACGGTTGCTTCCGCTTCGCCGTCGAGCCCGAATGCTGCGTGCACCGCACGCACCGCGTCGTCGAGCTTGGATGCACTGGTGACCACGGAGATGCGGATTTCCGACGTGGAAATCATGTCGATGTTCACGCCGGCCAGGTGCAGCGCCTCAAAGAAGCGGTGCGAGACGCCCGGGTTGGAGCGCATGCCGGCGCCGATCAGGGAGAGCTTGCCGATCTGCTCGTCGTAGTCGATGCTGTCGAAGCCAACCTCGGCCTTGGCGGCGTTCAGCGCTGCCATGGCGGCCTGGCCGTCAATGATCGGCAGGGTGAAGGAAATGTCCGTCCTGCCCGAACCCTTGGTGGAGACGTTCTGCACAATCATGTCGATGTTCGTGTTGGCGCCGGCAACAATGCCGAAGATCTCCGCGGCCTTGCCGGGGATGTCCGGGACACCCACGACGGTGAGCTTGGCTTCGGAGCGGTCATGCGCGACGCCGGAAATGATGGGCTGTTCCAAGGGTTCTCCCTCTTGAATCTTGATCTTGTCATCCGGGCTGGGCAGTACCCAGGTCCCCTCATGCTGGCTGAAGGAGGACCGCACATGCAGCGGCACTCCGAAGCGGCGGGCGTATTCCACGCAGCGCAGGTGCAGGATCTTGGCACCTGAAGCCGCCATCTCCAGCATTTCCTCGCTGGAGATCTTCTCGATCTTCTGGGCGGTCGGCGCCACGCGAGGGTCAGCGGTGTAGACGCCGTCCACGTCCGTGTAGATCTCGCAGACGTCGGCGTCGAGCGCTGCGGCGAGGGCGACGGCGGTGGTGTCCGAACCGCCCCGGCCCAGGGTGGTGATGTCGTGGCTGTCCCGGCTCATGCCCTGGAAGCCGGCGACGATCGCGACGTCGCCCTTTTCGATGGCCGTCTTAATGCGGTGCGGGGACACGTCGATGATGCGGGCCTTGCCGTGGATCGCGTCGGTGATCATGCCCGCCTGGCTGCCGGTGAAGGACTGGGCCGAGGCTCCGAGTTCATTGATGGCCATGGCCAGCAGGGCCATGGAGATGCGCTCCCCGGAGCTCAGCAGCATGTCCATCTCACGGGGATAGGCGCCGGTGGTGATCTGTCCGGCCAGGTCCAGCAGTTCGTCGGTGCTGTCGCCCATCGCGGAAACCACCACAATGACGTCGTTGCCCGCCTTCTGGGTGTCCACCACGCGCTTGGCGACGCGCTTGATGCCTTCGGCGTCCGATACGGAGGAACCGCCGAATTTCTGCACTATCAGGCTCATGCGTACACGCTCTCTGGAACTCTTCCAACTTGTTGCCCGGCGGTGCTGGGACCGCTGCGGCTCTGAATGTCCGTGGGGGCCGCGCAGCGGCGGCCAACCTTCAAAGTCTATAGCGGCCGTCCTGCGGCACCGAAATGGTGCCGAAATGCCGCTCAACCTGTCCTTAACGAATCCCGGGCATCGAAAGCCGCTTTGCTGCAGCCCGGGAAGCGCCGCGACACATTCCCGCAGGCGGACCCGGACGGGGCAGCGGGCCTATAGGGTGACCCGATGGGGATTACAGAACCGGGCGGCGTTTCCGCCGAGGGAGTTACACGCAGCTTTGGAACAGTCCAGGCTGTCCGCGGCATGACGTTCGAGGCGCCGCCGGGCGCTGTCACTGCGCTGATCGGTCCCAACGGCTCCGGCAAGACGACGCTGCTGCTTATGCTGGCGTCCCTCCTGGCCCCGGATTCAGGGCGTATCCGGATTGCCGGTGCTGATCCGATGCAGGATCCACTGGCTGTGCGCCGCTCCGTGGGCTGGATGCCGGACACCCTGGGGGTCTGGGACTCGCTGACTGCGACTGAAATCCTGGTCACGATGGGCAAGCTGTACGGTATGGCTCCTGCCGCCGCCGCGCAGCGGGCCGGGGAGCTGCTCGCCGAGGTGCGCCTGACCGACTTCGCCAACAAGCCGGCACGGGTCTTTTCCCGCGGACAGCAGCAGCGGCTGAGCCTGGCCCGCGCGCTCATCCACGATCCGGCAGTGCTTCTGCTCGATGAGCCGGCCTCCGGGCTGGACCCGGGCTCCCGGGTGGAGCTCCGGCTGCTGCTTCGGCGCCTGGCCGCTGCCGGCAAGACCATCCTGGTCTCCTCCCACGTGCTCTCCGAACTGGATGAGATGGCGGACCGCGCGGTGTTCGTCTCCGGTGGCGAGACGGTCAAGACTCAAAGCCTGGACGACGCCGGCACGCAGCTTCGCTGGTACGCCGTGAGTGCCCGGGACACCGGCGCACTGCTGCGGGCGCTGGAAGCCCGGGGCCTGGCCGCGGCCGTGGGGGAAGGAACCCGGCGCAGCCACGTGCGGGTGCAGCTGGATGGTGAGGAACAGGCAGCGGAAGTGCTGCGGTACCTGGTGCAGTCCGGCGTCGGGGTTTATGCCTTCGCGCCGGCCACCGGAGCACTCGAAGAGACTTACATGAGCCTGGAGGCCGAGAAGCCATGAGCACAGCACTCAGCGCGCAAAATACCGGACTCGGTTTCTTCAAGGGCGTAGGGGCCGTCTTTGCACTGGAGATGAAGCAGCGGCTGCGCTCCCGGGGCTGGTACATCCTGCTGGCAGTCTGGTTTGTGGTGATCGGACTGGTGGCTGCCTTCACTGCCTGGGTCACGGACCAGCAGGCCACGGCAGGCCAGGTGTTGTTCGAACTGATGGTCGCCTTCGTGCTGTTTTTCGGGCTGCTGGTGGCGCCTGCCCTGTCCGCGAACGCCGTCAACGGCGACCGTGCGGCCGGAACCCTGGCAGTCCTGCAGGTAACCCTGCTGCGTCCGGGCCAGCTGCTGGCCGGCAAGTGGCTGGCGTCCTGGGCGGCGTCCCTCGGGTTCCTGGCCGCCAGTGTTCCGTTCCTGCTGTGGGCGCTGGCGCTGGGCGGGGTGGACCCCGGCATCGCCGCGGTTTCCCTGCTGATGCTGGGCATCGAGCTGGGGGTGGTGTGCGCACTGGGCGTGGCGGTGTCCACGCTAGCGAACCGGCCGCTGTTTTCGATCGTGGTGACCTACATGCTGGTGGCACTGCTGTCCATCGGCACCGTCATCGCCTTTGGGCTGAGCACGCCGCTCGTCCGCGGAACCGTGGAGGCCAACATGCCGCAGTGGGAGGAGGACGCCTACCTTCAGCCCTCCGGCACCGAGCCTGGATTCAGCTGTGTGGGCCCGCTGTTCGAAGCGGATGTCTACCACACGGACCGGACCGCCTGGCTGCTGGCCGCGAACCCCTTTGTAGTCCTGGCAGACGCCCTGCCGTACTCTGGCGACGACCTGAGCGGAGGCCCGCTGCAGGGAATTGGCGAGGCTGTTCGGTACGCACAGGCAGGAGCCGAGTCCAGCGGACCGCAGTGCATCAACGGCGAGCCGCGCGATTACGGCGTTCCGGCGTCGTCGTTCCCCGTCTGGCCGCTGGGGCTGGCCGTGCAGTTCGCGGGAGCGGCGCTGGCACTGGTGCTGGCCTGGCGCCGGCTGCGCACGCCCGCACACAGGCTCGCAGCCGGAACCCGGATCGCCTAGTACCCGGCGGGGGGTGCCTAGCTGAGGCTGCGCCGTCCTTCGAAGGCGCGGCCCAGGGTAATCTCGTCGGCGTATTCAAGGTCGCCGCCGACGGGCAGTCCCGAAGCCAGCCGGGTAACGGTAATGCCGAGGGTCTTGAGCATCCGGACCAGGTAGGTGGCCGTGGCCTCGCCTTCCAGGTTCGGGTCCGTGGCGATGATGATCTCGCTGATCTGCTCATCGGAGAGCCGGCTGAGCAGTTCACGGATGCGCAGCTGGTCCGGTCCGATGCCGGCGATGGGATTAATGGCGCCGCCGAGGACGTGGTAGCGGCCGCGGAAGGAACGGGTGCGCTCGACGGCGATCACGTCCTTGGACTCCTCGACCACACAGATCATGGTGGGGTCGCGGCGGGGGTCCCGGCAGATGTTGCAGGTCTCCTGCTCGGTGACGTTGCCGCACACCTGGCAGAACTTCACCTTTTCCTTCACTGTCACAATGGCCGAAGCCAGCCGGGACATGTCCTCGGCGTTGGACTCAAGGATGTGGAACGCGATCCGCTGGGCCGACTTCGGGCCCACGCCGGGGAGGCGGCCCAACTCGTCGATCAGTTCCTGAACCGCACCTTCGTACACGTGGCCTTCTTAGGGAAATAGTTGTTGTTCCGGTTAGTTGCTGACGGCTACCGGTGGACGCCGTGGCCGTCGAGGCTGCGTTCCTCAATCAGCCGTCCGCCCAGGATCCGCTCGATTGCCTTGCGGCCAACCAGCCCTGAATCTTCAAGCGTTACATCGTCGGCACTGGGTACATCTTCGACGTAGGCCAAGTCTACGTTGCCGCGGGCCGCGGCGGCCGGGGCCCCGCCGCCGCGCTGGGCTGCCTCATTGAGCAGCTGCTGGTAACGGCTGAGCTTCTGGCCGGGGGCCGGCTGGCGCTTCACCTCAGGCTGTCCGGCCTGGCCCGCCGCGTTCGCCGGTGCGCCGGGCCGGGGTGCGGCGTTCCCGCCGGTTCCCGGTGCTGCCGTGTACGCGGAGGCACCTGCTGCCCCCGGAGCAGTGCCGCTGCTGTTTGGGCTGGAGGCCTTCGGATCTGCCTCCGGTGCCTGGGCAGCGAACGGGGACGCGGTGGAACCGTGCGCTAACGGCTGCGGTGCCGGTCCGCGACCGGATCCGGCTGCGCCGTGGACCGGGGTGCGGGCTGGGGTGCCGGATCCTGTGCCGGGGCGCGCCGCAGTGGTTCCGGCCCAGTTGGTGGTGGCCCATTCTTCGTCGCTGACGGCGCTGCTGACATGGATGTCGTCAGGGACGGCAGCGGTTTCCCAGGCACTGCTTTCGGGTACGTCGGCCGGCTCGGAAGGTTCCTGCGGCCAGTCCTCGGGCAGCGGTGCTGGGTTGCGGGCCGCCACGGGAGCGGAGCGCTGCGGACGGGGCGCTGGCTGCGGGCGCTCCTGGCCTGAACGTGCCGGGGCCGGTTGCGGTGCCGTCTGGGCCTGGGCCTGTGCCGGGCCGGCCTGGGCAGGAGCACGGTCTGCTGCGGGGTGCTGCGAACCGGCGGCCGGAGCCGGCTGGGCCGCTTCAGGTTCCGGGCGCGCGGGCGCGGCAGGCGGAATGTTCCAGGCTGTGGCACCGGCAGCGGGGCCGCCGGCTGCCGGTGCGCCGGAGGCCGGACCGCCCGTGAAGGGAGCTCCGCCCGTGGACGGACCGCCCGTGGCCGGGAGGCCACCTGATCCAGCGGATGGCTTTTCCGGACCGCCCGTCTGGGCCTGCGCTGCTGCCGGGGCAGCCTGCGGAACCGCATCAGCCGGGGCCGCCTGCGGAACAGCGGGAGCCGGGGCAGCCTGAGGAGCAGCGGATGCAGCCTGGCGCGTTGCGGGAGCGGAAGCCGGTGCGGGTGTCTGCGCCGGCGTGGTCAGCCGGCTACCAGCTTTTGGGCCGGGTTCACCCGCTGACGCGGAGCTGTCATGTACGGCATTGACCTGGCAGTCCACGCCCAGGACCTGGTGGATGGCCTTGCGGAGGTTCTCCAGGTGGTCCGGACGGTTGAAGTTCGTTGCTGCACCCGGGTTGGAGAAGGCCAGTTCCAGCACCCGGCCGTCGAAGGAACGCGGGGAGGCGTTCTTGCTGACGTTCAGCCAGGTGGCCCGGCGGATGCTGGTCAGGGCGTCCATGATCTCCGGCCATGCACGGCGGATCATTTCCACCTGGCCCGGGCCGGCAGCAGCTGACGGGGCGGCCGGCGCATTCACGGCCGAGTCGCCCTGCTGCGCCGGAGCCGCGGACTGTGCCGGTGCCGGGGGCTGCACGGATGCGTCCGTCGGAGCGTTCGAAGGGGCAGATGTGTGGTCGGGGCCGGGCTGGGGACCCTGCGGCCGTGAGACATCCGCAGCAGGCCCACGCTGCTGGGCGGACTGCTGTCCCTGCTGCTGCGAGGCGGCCTCCATGGAGACGTCGTCCCAGGTGCGGCCGGGTGCCGCGGCAGGGGACGCCGCATTTGGCCCGCCGTCGGCCGCAGGTGCCTGACGGGCGCCGGACGCTGCGGGAGCGGCCGGGGCTGCCGGGGTGGCCCAGGTTCCGCCCCAGTCGGCTGCCCCATTTGAATCGGTGCCCAAGCCCGCAGCTGCGGCGGCCGGGGCTGCCTCCGGAGCGGCAGGTGCCGGGGCCGCCGGCGACGGTGCCTGCGGAGCGGCCTGCTGTGGGGCGCCGGCTGAAGGAGTGTTTTCGGGTGCCTGGGCTGCGCGCTGCTGCGGGATGGCGGTGGCCGGGGCGGCGTCGCCCGCGTAGCTCAGCCGGCGCTCAATCCGGTCCACCCGGGCCGCAGTTCCGCGTTCGGACTGGTCGGCTGCGGGCAGCAGGATCCGCGCGCAGAGCAGTTCCAGGTGCAGGCGGGGCGAGGTTGCGCCGGTCATCTCGGTCAGCGCGGTATTGGTGATGTCCGCGGCCCGGGAAAGCTCTGCGCCGCCAAACTGGGCGGCCTGCGTGCGCATCCGGTTGATCTGGTCTTCGGGCACACCGCGGAGCACGGCGGCAGCGGCGTCGGGCATTGCATTGACCACGATCAGGTCCCGGAAACGTTCCAGGAGGTCTTCCACGAAGCGGCGGGGATCCTGCCCGGTCTGGATGACCCGGTCCACAGCGCTGAAGACGGTGGCGGCATCGCCGGCGGCAAAGGCATCAACGACGTCGTCGAGCAGTGCCACATGGGTGTAGCCAAGGAGATTCACGGCCAGTTCATAGTCCAGGCCGGATTCCCCGGCGCCGGCCATGAGCTGGTCCAGGACGGAGAGGGAGTCACGGACGGATCCGCCGCCGGCGCGGATCACCAGGGACAGCACGCCCGGGGCAACCGGGACGCCTTCCTGCACGCAGAGCTTCTCGAGGTAGGCCAGCAGCGGCTCCGGCGGAACGAGCCGGAAGGGGTAGTGGTGGGTGCGGGAACGGATGGTGCCAATGACCTTGTCCGGTTCCGTGGTGGCGAAGATGAACTTGATGTGTTCCGGCGGCTCTTCCACGATCTTCAGCAGGGCGTTGAACCCTGCGGAGGTAACCATGTGGGCTTCATCGATGATGAAGATCTTGTAGCGGTCCCGGACGGGGGCGAAGGTGGCGCGCTCCCGGAGATCGCGGGCGTCGTCCACGCCGCCGTGGCTGGCCGCGTCGATTTCAATGACGTCAAGGCTGCCGGCGCCGTTGCGTGCCAGCTCAACGCAGCTGTCGCACGTGCCGCAGGGCGTCGGCGTCGGGCCCTGGGCGCAGTTCAGGCACCTGGCCAGGATTCGTGCAGAGGTGGTCTTGCCGCAGCCGCGCGGACCCGAGAAGAGGTAGGCGTGGTTGACGCGGTTCTTGGAGAGGGCCGCCATCAGCGGCTCGGTGACATGCTCCTGGCCGATCACGTCCGCGAAGCTCTCGGGACGGTAGCGGCGGTAAAGGGCTGTACTCACAGATAGAACCTTATCGGTTGGCACTGACGGTTCGCATCCGGCCCGGGGCGGGGCGCAATCCCGCTGTTTCCGGATAAATTAAAGACCCCCCATGCACCTGCCAGAGCCCGCTTACCCTTGCTACCTTCCGGTCCTGGGGGAGTTCACAGGATGACACCACATGAGGGGCCGGGAACAAGTCTACCCGATTTTTCGGGTGCCTTTTCCGTCGTCCGGGGAGGCCCCGGGGATGCGGGAACAGGGAACGTACGACGGCGGCATCCAGTTCTGCGGCCGACTGCGGGCAGGTGCCCCGGGGCGCCTGTGGAACCCTGCGCACGTCCTATATAGGCCCCCTATATAGGACCCCTGTCTTAGGATGGCCGGCAGGGAGCAGCGGCGGCGCCGCATTGGGCCGGCCCGGGTGCCCGTTCTCCACTGTCCTGTTTCCCGGATGTACCCCCAGGGCGGGCGGCCAGGCGTCCCGCGTTCCTGCAGGGGGTCATCAGCACGCGTATATATAGGGAGCCTGGGAAATATCCCGAACAGCGCACGCGGCGTGGTTTTGCGGGCCTTTGAACAGGACCGAAAATTCATCAGCCGGATGATGATTCCAGAGGTGTCGCAGGACACGTAATCCTGATTTGCGCAGCGGCCCCGGGGCCTGTAATGTTTTCTGAGTCGCCGCGGCCGGGACGCTCACGGAGCTCCTGAAGCATGGCGGCCAAACCCCAACTTTCTTTCGATGGTTGATCTGCTGCGTGCCTTGTGTGCCGGCGGGAAACCTGGGACTGGATGCTGGGTTCGGAAGGGCTTGAATAGCCGGTTTGGATGGAATTCTTCGGAATTCACCGAATTGCTAAAACGGCCCGGATGGAATATGCTGGTAAAACACCACAGCGGTGCGAAAAGAAAATAAAGTTCCCGGTTGGGAATGGTTTTTCCGAGTAGGCCGGATGTGCCTGTTGTTTGAGAACTCAATAGTGTGCCAAGTTTATTGATACCGATTATTTATTGATTGGTTGAATTGGCTGTCCTGCCCAC
>NZ_JAMWKK010000023.1:0-21230 GCF_035792275.1 Arthrobacter koreensis
GAAACCAGCTAAAAAAACCATCCACACCCACGGGGTGGGCAGGACAGCCAATTCAACCAATCAATAAATAATCGGTATCAATAAACTTGGCACACTATTGAGTTCTCAAACAACAGGCACATCCGGCACCGGGAGAGCTGCGATTCCGTGGAATCTTGTGCTCTCCGTCGCTCCGGAGCAACTTTTCTAGCTTAGTACCGCTTGGCAGTCCGTGTCAAACCGGCTGTTTTCGCGATACTCGCTGCGGATCTTGCGATCCCCGGCGCTTTCCCGGTTCCCCGTTCTGCGCGGATATAAACTCTAGCACGGTTTTGGGGAAGCATCGACCACCTCCCCAAAACCGTTCCAGGAACCTACGCCCGGGGCGTGAGGTACAGCAGTCCCAGCGGCGGCAGGCGAAGCGCCGCGGAGGCCGGCTGGCCTTCGAAGCCGCCTTCCTCCGCGGTGACGACTCCCATGTTCCCGACACCCGATCCACCAAATTCAGCGGCGTCGGTGTTGAGGCGTTCCACCCACTCTCCTGCCCAGGGCAGGCCCACGCGGATTCCTTCGTGCGGGGCGCCGGAGAAGTTGGCAATGCAGACAAGCGGGTTGCCCTGGCCGTCCCAGCGGACGAACGAGAGCACATTGTGGGCGCCGTCGTTCTCATTGATCCACTGGAATCCGGACGGATCATTGTCCCGGGCATAGAGCGCAGGCGTTTCCCGGTAGATGTCGTTCAGCTCCCTCACCAGCAGCTGCACACCGCGGTGCTGCGGCGTATCGGTGAGGTACCAGTCCAGCCCGTACTGCTCGGACCATTCGGCTTCCTGCCCGAACTCGGTGCCCATAAAGATCAGCTGCTTTCCCGGATGCGCCCACTGGAAGGCCAGGTAGGCGCGGACGTTGGCCAGCTGCTGCCACCGGTCCCCCGGCATCTTGCGCAGCAGCGATCCCTTGCCGTGCACCACTTCGTCATGGGAGATGGGCAGCAGGAAGTTCTCCGTGAACGCGTAGACCAGGGAGAACGTGAGCTTGGAGTGGTGGTACATCCGGTTGATCGGGTCCTCGGACATGTACTCGAGGGTGTCGTTCATCCACCCCATGTTCCATTTCAGTCCGAAGCCCAGGCCGCCGGTATTGGTGGGAGCAGTAACGCCGGGGAACGCCGTCGACTCTTCGGCAATCATCACGATGCCCGGCACCCGGCGGTACGCGGTCGCGTTCACTTCCTGCAGGAAGGAGATCGCTTCCAGGTTTTCCCGCCCGCCGAACTGGTTCGGCCGCCACTGGTCAGCCGGGCGGGAGTAGTCCAGGTAGAGCATGGAGGCAACGGCGTCCACCCGCAGGCCGTCGATGTGGAACTCCTCCAGCCAGTAGATCGCGTTTGCCACCAGGAAGTTGCGGACCTCGCGCCGGCCGTAGTCGAAGATCAGCGTTCCCCAGTCGGGCTGTTCGCCGCGCATTGGGTCGCCGTGTTCGTAGAGCGGCTGGCCGTCGAATTTGGCCAGCGCCCAGGAGTCCTTCGGGAAGTGCCCCGGCACCCAGTCGAGGATGACGCCGATGCCGGCCCGGTGCAGGGTATCGACCAGGTAGCGGAAGTCATCCGGATGCCCGAAACGGGCCGTCGGAGCGAAGTAGCTGGTGATCTGGTAGCCCCAGGAACCGCCGAAGGGATGCTCGGCCACGGGCATGAACTCCACATGCGTGAAGCCCTGCCAGGTGACGTACTCGGCGAGCTGCTTGGCCAGCTCCCGGTAATCCAGGCCGAGACGCCAGGATCCGAGGTGGACTTCGTAGACGCTCATCGGCGAGTTGTGCGGATCGCGTTCGGCTCGCGCCGTCATCCAGTCCTGGTCCTCGAACCGGTAAGTGGACTCGACGACGCGTGAGCCGGTGAGCGGCGGAGCCTCCGTTCCCTTGGCCATCGGGTCGGCCTTTTCCCGCCAGACTCCGTCCTGGCCGAGGATTTCGAACTTGTACCGGGAGCCGGGCTCAACGTCGGGGATGAAGATTTCCCACACGCCGGAGCTGCCCAGCGAGCGCATCGCGTGGATCCGTCCGTCCCAGGCGTTGAAGTCGCCCTCCACGCGCACTGCCTTGGCGTTCGGCGCCCACACCGCGAAGCTGACGCCGTCGACTTCGCCCAGCACGGAGTTGTAGTGGTGCGGGTTCGCGCCAAGCACGGTCCAGAGTTTCTCGTGCCGTCCTTCGCCAATCAGGTGCAGGTCCATTTCCCCAAGGCTCGGAAGGAACCGGTAGGGATCGTCCACAGTGATCGGCGGAACACCCTGGTACGCGACTTCCAGCCGGTAGTCGGGCACCTGCCCGGGAATCTGTGCCGGCATGGTGCCAACCCAGATGCCGTTGTGCTCATGGTGCAGCGCAACCCGGCCGTCGGGGGTGATGGCGGTGACTTCGCTGGCCAGCGGCCGGAGAGTACGGATGGTCACGGTTCCGCGGTCGTCAAGGTGCGCGCCGAGGACGGCATGGGGCTGGTAGTAGCTGCCGTAGGACACGGCGTCCAGGACGTCCGCGGCGACCGGCAGCGGACTGCCGGTACCGGCGGCCGGAGCTGCGTCCGCTGCAGCCGAGGCTTCGGCCGGAGCTGCGGTGGCAGTGCCCGACGCCGCGACAGCCGCGGCATCTCCCGGCTCACCGGAAGCCTTGCCCTTGGGCTGCACCGGGTCAGAATCTGGGGTTGTGTTCACGGGCTTCGTTTCCTGTCCGTTTAGCGGATTTTGCTGCAACCTGAGTTCTTCCAGGACCTGCCGGGCAGCCGTCGCCGGCACCTCAATCCAGGCCGGGCGGTTGCGGATCTCGTAGACGACTTCGTACAGCGCCTTGTCCAGCCAGAGCGCGATATACAGCGGGTCGGCACGGTTGATCTGTGTGCCGGTTTCCTTCTCGTAGCCCCGCAGGAAGGCGTCAGCGGCAGCCTGCGCCCAGACCGCGGCCTGCACCCGGCGGGCAGCGTTCTCATCCAGGTCTTCAGGGCCGGTGCCGGCGGAACCAATGACGGCTACCGCGGCGGCGTAGTCGATGGAGCGGAGCATTCCGACGACGTCGCGCAGGGCCACATCGGGAACGCTGCGTTCAGCGGCCGGCCGGAGCGGCTCGCCCTCGAAGTCCAGCACCGTCCAGCCCCGGGCGGCTGAGTGGAGTACCTGGCCCAGGTGGTAGTCGGCATGGATGCGCTGCAGGCTGGGCAGGGAGGGCAGGTGCTCCACTGTGTCCAGCAGCCGTTCGAAGGTCTCGTCGTACGGGCCAACGTAGCTGCGGGCCTCTTCCCATTCCCACTTCAGCCGCCGGACCAGGGAAGTCAGGAACTCCTCCTGCTCGGCCGGCGTGGGATGGTGTGCACCGAAAGCCGCTTCCAGCTGCGCGTGGATCCTGCCGGTAACGGCGCCCAGTTCCTCAGCTTCGGCGGTGAAGTCGCGGCCGGCAACGGCGGCGGACGAGGCCGTGCGCCAGGCGTCCTCGCTGTCGGGGATGAACTCGCGCAGGACGCTGACGTCTCCGGTCACCCACGCGGCCGCACCGGCGTCGTCGTAAACGTCCTCCCAGCTGCCGGTGACCCAGCCAAGCGTCGCCGGCACATCCTGGGAGCCGCCCTCTGTGAGTTTGGCGCTGACCAGCACATCGGGGCTTTCCCCGGCAGCCAGCACACGGTAGAACTTCACGATTACCGGTGCCCGGTTCGTCAGCGCGATGACCGAGGTGTTGGACTGCTCGCCCTTCAGCACCCGTATGGCGAGGGTTTCCGTGAACGCATCCCAGTCGCCGAATCCGTCCAGCGCGTACCCGTGGGTCCGGCCGTCGAGCGAGCTGGACTGGGAGCGCATGCTTTCCAGCCAGGCCGTGACGAAGACCGGGTCGGCGGTGGCGTCGTAAAGCCACTGCCTGCCTTTCTCCGGATGTTCAACGATGCCCAGCAGCGACGTGTCCAGTTCCTCGACCGGATCGGCGCGGGTGCTGACCGGAACACTGATGACGTCCACGCGGCGTCCGGCTTCAACCGAGACGAAGTGCACGTGCATCTCGACGGCGCCAAGCGGATCCGCGAGTTCAATGCCTCCGACGCGGCGCAGGACCACATCCTTTCCCTTGGCCGGAAACCATCGCTGCCGGGGCAGCCAGGCAGTGAGAAGTTCGGGCAGGGTCGGGATGGTGTCTGTCATTTCGACGTGGCCTCCGGTGCGAGTATCAGCGGAATTGCTTCGGTCTGCGGTGAGCTGGTGTTGGATCGCGGCGAGCGCAGGCGCAGCCAGTAGAAGTCATGGCTGCCCATGGTGAGGGTCAGTGATCCGTCCTCCGCGAATGTGGGGAAGGGGGTGCCGCCGAAGGCATCCCGCAGGCCGCGTTCGGCGAACTCCGGCAGCTTTACGGTGGCGGACACCGGGTGCTGGGAGAGGTTGAAGATGCAGAACATGGTCTCCCCCACCTCACCTTCGGGGTTGTCTTCCGGCAGTTCACGCAGGAACGCCAGGACTGCCTCGCTGTCCGTGGGGACATTGCGGTAGGAGCCCAGGCCGAAGGCCGGGTGCGTGCGCCGGACCATGATCATCTGGCGCAGCCAGTGCAGCAGCGAGCTGGAGCTGGCCAGCTGCGCCTCTACATTGACGTGGTTGTAGTGGTAAACGAGCGACTGCACCACCGGCAGGTACACCTTGCCGGGATCAGCAGTGGAGAAACCTGCGTTGCGGTCCGGGTTCCACTGCATGGGGGTACGCGAAGAATCACGGTCCTCCAGCCAGATGTTGTCCCCCATCCCGATCTCGTCCCCGTAATACAGGAACGGGCTGCCGGGCAGGGACAGCAGCAGCGCGTGGATCAGCTCGATCTCGGCACGGGAGTTGTCCAGCAGCGGCGCCAGCCGCCGCCGGATGCCGATATTGGCGCGCATGCGGGAGTCCGGGGCATACCAGCCCAGCATGGCCTGGCGTTCCTCGTTGGTGACCATTTCAAGCGTCAGCTCGTCATGGTTCCTCAGGAAGGTTCCCCACTGTCCGCCCTGCGGAATGTCCGGGGTTTCCTCCATGGTCTGGATGATCGGTGCGGCCTTCTGGTCCCGCAGCGCGTAAAAGAGCCGCGGCATGATCGGGAAGTGGAAGCACATGTGGCATTCCGGTCCGGTTTCGTCGCCGAAGTACTCCACGACCTCATGCGGCATCTGGTTGGCTTCCGCCACGATGACCCGGCCGGGGTAGTTCTCATCCACCATGGTCCGCAGGTCCTTCAGGAAGCGGTGGGTGGCCGGGAGGTTCTCACAGTTGGTGCCGTCCTCTTCGAAGAGGTATGGGATGGCGTCGGCGCGGAACCCGTCGATGCCCTGGTCCAGCCAGAACCGGACCACGTCGAACACCGCTTCGACAACCTTCGGGTTTTCGAAGTTCAGGTCCGGCTGGTGGCTGAAGAACCGGTGCCAGTAGAACTGCCTGCGCACGGGGTCGAAGGACCAGTTCGATTCTTCCGTGTCCACGAAGATGATCCGGGCGTCTTCGTACTTCTGGTCGGTGTCCGACCAGACGTAGAAGTCGCCGTAGGGACCGTCCGGGTCGTTCCGGGACTCCTCGAACCAGGGATGCTTGTCCGAGGTGTGGTTCAGCGGCAGGTCGATGATGACCCGCAGGCCGCGGGCATGGGCTTCGGCCACCAGGCGCTTGAAGTCGCTGATGGTGCCGAACTCGCTCAGCACGTCGTAGTAGTCGGAGATGTCGTAGCCGCCGTCGCGCAGCGGCGACTTGAAGAACGGCGGCAGCCAGAGGCAGTCCACACCGAGCCACTGCAGGTAGTCCAGCTGGGAGATCAGGCCGGTGAAGTCGCCGTTGCCGTCGCCGTTGGAGTCGCGGAATCCGCGGACCAGCACTTCGTAGAAGACTGCCTTGCGGTACCAGTTCGGGTCGTTGGTCAGCCCGGGCGCGTGCAGCTGGAAAGGATTTACCATGCCGATCCCCTCCGTACAGCGAGCACGTGTGCCGGTTCGTAGTGTGCGTCCAGACGGACGTAGTTGTACTGGCCCCAGCGGTAGCTGGCACCGCTGATCAGGTCGTCAACCCAGAAGGTGCCGTCCTCGTTGAAGTCCTGCGGATCCAGATGCAGGGCATCCAGGTCCAGGGTGACGGTGCACTCGCGTGCACTGTGCGGGTCAGTGTTCACCACGATGATGAGCGTGTCCTTACTGCTTGGATCGGAAAAATCGACGTGCTTGTACTTGGAATAGACCACTGTGGCCTCGTCGGTGCTCGAGTGCACGGTGAGGTTCTGCAGGTCTCCGAGCGCCGGGTGGTCGCGCCGGATCTGGTTCAGCCGGGTGATGTAGGGCGCCAGGCTGCGGTTTTCGGCTTCTGCTGCCGCGAAGTCGCGCTGCTTGTACTCGAACTTCTCGTTGTCGATGTACTCCTCGGCGCCGGGGCGGGCCACGTGTTCATAGAGTTCGAAGCCGGCGTACATGCCCCACAGCGGGCTGGCAGTGGAGGCGAGCACGGCACGGATCTTGAACGCGGGCGGGCCGCCGTACTGAAGGAACTCGGTGAGGATGTCCGGGGTGTTCACGAAGAAGTTGGGCCGGAAGAATGCCGCGGTCTGGTGCGAGACCTCGGTGAAGTACTCCTCGATTTCCCGGCGGGTGTTCCGCCAGGTGAAGTATGTGTAGGACTGCTGGAAACCGGCCATGCCCAGCGCGTGCATCATCGGCGGGCGGGTGAAGGCCTCCGCGAGGAACACCACGTCAGGGTGCTGCCGGTTGACGGTTCCGATCAGCCATTCCCAGAAACGCAGGGGCTTGGTGTGCGGGTTGTCCACACGGAAGATCTTGACGCCGTGGCTGATCCACATGAGCACGATCCGCAGGATCTCCCGGGACAGCCCTTCATAGTCGTTGTCGAAGTTCAGCGGATAGATGTCCTGGTACTTCTTGGGCGGGTTCTCCGCGTAGGCAATGCTGCCGTCCACCCGGGTGGTGAACCATTCCGGATGCTCTGTGACCCAGGGATGGTCCGGTGAGGCCTGCAGCGCCAGGTCGATCGCAACTTCCAGGCCCAGTCCCGCGGCCGCTTCGACGAAGAAGTCGAAGTCCTCGAACGTGCCCAGGTCCGGGTGGATGGCGTCATGGCCGCCCTCGGCTGCGCCGATTGCCCAGGGCGAGCCGGGATCCTGCGGTCCGGCGACCAGGGTGTTGTTGGGTCCCTTGCGGAAGTTGGTGCCGATCGGGTGGATCGGAGGGAGGTAAATGACGTCGAAGCCCATCCGGGCAACCCGGTCAAGGCTGTGCACGGCGGTGCGGAAGTTACCGGAGGTCCAGGAAGCGGTGCCCGGATCAAAGGATGCGCCTTCGGAGCGGGGAAAGAACTCGTACCAGGCGCCGCGGCCGGCCCGGTCCCGCTCCACGTTGATGGGGAACCGCTGCGAGGCGGTCACCAGGTCGCGGATCGGCTCGCGGTCCAGCACCTGCGTGAGTTCGGGGCGGCTGGCCGCGGCGAGCCGCATGCCCGGATCCAGTGCTTTGTCCTCAAGGACCCTGGCCGTTTCGCGCAGCACGGCGGCGTCGGCGTCGTCCCGTCCCGCTGCGGCCGCGGTGAAGAGGGCTGCGCCCTCGGCGAGCATCAGTTCGACGTCGATCCCGGCGGCAATCTTCACCTCGGCATTGTGGTGCCAGGTGCCGAACAGGTCCGCCCAGCCTTCGACGGTGAAAGTGAAGTCTCCCGTGGTTTCGGGACGCAGCTGGCCCTCCCAGCGGTCCAGGCCCTGCCCCACGGGGTGCATGCGGCTGCGGGCAGCCTCCCTGCCCTGCGGATCGTAAAGCACTGCCGTGACCCCCACGAGGTCGTGCCCTTCACGGAAGACTGTGGCCCCGATAACGAGGTCCTCTCCCGGGACCGCCTTGGCGGCAAATCGGCCGCACTCGATCACCGGAGACACGTTGAGGATTGGAATCCGGCCGAACCGGAGTTCCGTGGCGGGCTGGACATTAGATGGCAACGCGCTGGATGTGGTCACAGACTAGACGTTAGCGACAATCAGGGCAGATTGCTAAGGGCACGTACTTTTTGCGGCATCGCCACAGGTCAGGGCACGTATCCCCGGAATCCCCGCAGGTCCGGGCAGGGTAGGAGGAAATGCGGTTAAATCCCTGTTGGTTTTACGTGACAGAGGACACTGCCGGAGGGAACTGCGCTAGCCTAACGGGGGTGAAGGCAATCCGAAGGTTTACCGTCCGCACCGTCCTCCCCGACAGCATCGCGCCGCTGGCAAGACTCGCCGGCAACCTGCGCTGGAGCTGGCACCAGCCCACCAGGGAGCTGTTCAACGACCTGGATCCGCAGATCTGGGCAGAGAGCGGCCATGACCCCGTCCGGGCCCTGGGCATGGTCAGCCGCCAGACCCTCGAGCGGATCACCGGTGACCCCGGCCTGGTCGACCGTATCCGGTCCCTTGACGAGAACCTGGAGCACTACCTCACCGAGCCGCGCTGGTACCAGTCACTCGGCGAGGACGCACCTAGGTCGATCGCCTATTTTTCCCCCGAGTACGGCATCTCTGCGGTCCTCCCCCAGTACTCCGGCGGCCTGGGCATCCTCGCCGGCGACCATTTGAAATCTGCCTCGGACCTGGGCGTTCCGCTGATTGGAGTGGGCCTGCTCTACCAGGCCGGCTATTTCAAGCAGTCCCTCTCCCGCGACGGCTGGCAGCAGGAGACCTACCCGGTCCTCGATCCCAACGGACTGCCGCTGACCCTGCTCCGTGAAGAAGACGGAACGCCGGCCCGGATCAGCCTGCCGCTGCCCAACGGCCGGCACCTGATGGCGCAGATCTGGCGCGCCGACGTCGGGCGTGTTCCCCTGCTGCTGCTGGATGCGGACGTGCGCGGGAACGACGACGCCGCCCGCGGCATCACGGACCGGCTCTACGGGGGCGGCGGAGACCACCGGCTGCAGCAGGAACTGCTGCTGGGCATGGGCGGCGTGAAAGCGCTGCGCGTCTTTGAACGGCTCACCGGTGCACCGGCGCCCGAGGTATTCCACACCAATGAGGGCCATGCAGGGTTCCTCGGCGTTGAACGGATCCGGGAACTCATGGACACCGGCATGCACTGGGAAGAAGCGCTGACCGCTGCCCGCGCCTCCACCATTTTCACCACCCACACCCCGGTTCCGGCCGGCATTGACCGCTTCGATGTGGGCGAAGTGCGGCATTTCCTCAACGCCGGACTGGCCCAGTCCGTGCCGACGAACAAGGTGCTGGCCCTGGGCGCGGAGGACTATGAAGGCGGTGACCCGAACGTCTTCAACATGGCCGTGATGGGGCTGCGCCTGGCGCAGCGTGCCAACGGCGTGGCTAAGCTGCACGGGCAGGTTTCCCGGGCCATGTTCTCCGGGCTCTGGCCCGGATTCGACGTCTCGGAAATCCCCATAACATCGGTGACGAACGGCGTGCACGTACCCACCTGGGTGGACCCGGAGCTGACCCGCCTGGCGCAGAACGAATTCGGCGTTGCCACCGTCCACGACCGCGACTGGACCCGCGCCTACGAAGTCAGCGACGAGAACCTGTGGGACCTGCGGCGACGGCTCCGGAGCAACCTCATCGACGACGTCCGGCGCCGGGTGCGCGCGGCCTGGCGCAAGCGCGGCACGCCTGATGCGTCGCTCGGCTGGACCGACGACGTGCTGGACCCGGACATCCTGACCATCGGCTTCGCTCGGCGCGTGCCCACCTACAAGCGCCTGACACTGATGCTGCGGGATCCGGCGCGGCTGAAGGCACTGCTGCTGCATCCGGACCATCCGGTGCAGCTGGTGGTGGCGGGCAAGTCGCATCCAGCGGACGAGCAGGGCAAGCGGATGATCCAGGACCTGGTGCAGTTCACCGACGATCCCGAGGTGCGGCACCGGATTGTGTTCCTGCCGAACTACGACATCGCGATGGCCCGCACCCTGTTCCCGGGCTGCGACGTCTGGCTGAACAACCCGATCCGTCCGCTGGAGGCCTCGGGCACGTCCGGCATGAAGTCCGCCATCAACGGCGGCCTCAACCTGTCCGTGATGGATGGCTGGTGGGATGAGATGTACGACGGCGAGAACGGCTGGGCGATCCCGTCAGCGAATCCCCGCGAGGGCATCCACACCCGGGAGCTGTACACCGCCGACCAGCGGGACGACATTGAGGCTGCGGCCCTGTACGACCTGCTTGAAAACACGGTCGCCCCGATGTTCTACGGCCAGGAGCCCTCTGCGGATGCCGGTTCAGCCGGCCCCTCCGAAGCACCGGCTGATTCGCTGCCGCATGAGTGGCTCGAAATGGTGAAGCACACCCTGGCGGAGCTGGGACCGAAGGTCTCCGCCAACCGGATGCTGCGCGATTACGTGAACAACCTCTACCGCCCTGCCTGCCAGTCCGGCCGGGCTGCGGCGGCGAACCAGTACCAGGCGGCCCGGGACCTGGCTGCCTGGATCATGCGTGTCCGTGATGCGTGGGGCGGCGTCGCCGTGGAGCACGTGGATTCGATCGGCATCTCCGACGCACCGCAGATCGGAGACCGCCTGACCGTCCAGGCCTACGTGAACCTTGGTTCGCTCAAGCCCTCCGACGTGGTGGTGGAAGCTGCCTACGGACAGGTTTCCGAGGCGGACAACCTCAGCGACCACCAGCTCCTTGAACTGAGCGTCGCTGAGGACCTGGGCTCCGGGAGGTACCTGTACTCCGGGGACATGCACATTGAGCTGGCCGGACCGTTCGGCTACACCGTGCGGGTCCTGCCGGATCATCCGGGACTGGCGTCCAAGGCCGAACTGGGCCTGGTGGCAAACGCCTGAGTCCGCTGCGGCGGCGGGAAACCGCTGCCGCAACGGGATTCAGACGCGGTAGACGCTCACGGAGTTCCCGGCGATGCGGTCCTTTTCGCCGCAGGACAGCCGGGCTCCGGCGCGCCGGCCCTCGGGGTCGGCGGTGGCGAACAGCAGCTCGTAGAGGTGTCCCTCATTGGCGGTGACGCCGGCCTCGCTCAGGGTCCGGCGCGTGGGCAGCACCACGTCCTCGGCGTCCTGCCCGCCGTTGATAACCACCAGGCCGGCGCGCTCGCCCTTTTCTGAGCCGATAAGCAGCTGCAGCACCCGGCAGCCCGGATCGTGCCACGCAGCGTCCGTCATCGGTTCCCCGGCGGCGTCGAACCAGAGCAGGAACGCATCCCTCGGATCCGCGGGGAATGCGTACGGCTGCCGGGCGAGGAATTCGCGCCGCAGGCGCAGCAGTGCCGCGGTGGCCGCGAACATGCGCTTCGCGTCGTCGTCGTCTTCCCAGGAGATCCATGTGGTCTCGTTGTCCTGGCAGTACGCGTTGTTGTTTCCGTGCTGGGTGCGTCCGATTTCATCCCCGGCGGTAATCATGGGCACGCCAACGGAGAGCAGCAGGGTCGCCATCAGGTTACGGGCGGTCTGCTGGCGGCGCGCTCGGATTGCGGGGTCCTCGGTTTCCCCTTCGGCGCCGTGGTTCCAGCTGCGGTTGTGGCTTGAACCGTCGCGGTTCTCTTCGCCGTTGGCCTCATTGTGCTTGTGGTTGTAGGCGGTGAGATCAGCCAGGGTAAAACCATCGTGGGCGGTTACCAGGTTGACGGAGGACAGCGGGGTGCGGTCCGAGCGGGCGAACAGCTCCGCCGATCCGGCGAGGGCAGTGCCGAGCCGGGCCAGTGAACCGGCCGGCTCACCTGCAGCAAGGGCAGCCTGGTCCACCAGCCAGAAGTCGCGGACCGTGTCACGGAAGTGGTCGTTCCAGTCGGCCCAGCCGGGCGGGAAGTTCCCGGTCTGCCAGCCGTCCGGGCCAAGGTCCCAGGGTTCGGCTATCAGTTTGATCCCGTGCATCAGCGGATCCGTCGCCAGTGCCACCAGCAGCGGATGCCTGCGGTCGTACCGGTTCTGGGCATCCCGGGCCAGGGTGGGGGCCAGGTCGAAGCGGAATCCGTCCACGTGGTATTCGCGGACCCAGTAGCGCAGCGAGTCCAGTGCCAGCTGGATGACGCGCGGTTCGCTGAAGTCCAGGCTGTTGCCGCAGCCGGTGGTGTCGATGTACCGGCCTTCTGCGTCGTGCCGGTAATAGGTCTGTTCCCCCAGACCGCGCCAGGACAGAGCAGGCTCGTCCTGGCTGCCTTCGGCAGTGTGGTTGTAGACGACGTCGAGGATTACCTCGATCCCGGCGGCATGCAGGTCCTTCACCATGGTCTTGAACTCGTCCTGCACAGCCTGCGGACCGGCGGCCTGAGCCGTGGGTGTGGCGTAGTCCAGATGCGGGGCAAAATAGCCCAGGGTGTTGTAGCCCCAGTAGTTGCCCAGTCCGAGTTCCTGGAGGTGGCGTTCGTCAATGTGGAAATGGACCGGCAGCAGTTCCACCGCCGTGATGCCCAGTTCGTGCAGGTACCGGATCGTTTCGGGGTGCCCCATGCCGGCGTAGGTACCTCGCAGGTCCGGCGGCAGCGCCGGGTTCAGCTTGGTCAGGCCGCGGACGTGGGCTTCATAAATGACGGAATCCCGCCATCGGGTGTGCGGCGGCTCGTCGCCCTCCCAGTCAAAGTCCGGTGAGGTGGCGATGGAGAAGTACAGCGGTTTCTCCCCCGCCCGCTCGACTGTGTCAATGCCCCGCCCGTAGGGATCGAGGAGGAGCTGGAAGGAGCCAGGTTCGGCAGGCAGGGGCGTGCCGTGCCCCCAGAATCCGTAGCGGATTCCCGGGCGGAGACCCTCCACCCTGCCGTGGTGCACCCCGGCCGAGCGCCGCTCGAGCAGGGTGGACGTCCACTGCCCGGGCTGCGCTTCGAACCACACGTCCACGGCCTGGAGGCCAGGTGCGTAGACGGACACGTTGACGGCGCCCGGAACATCCGGGACGCCCGCCACGCTGTCGTGGACGCCCAGGGGAAAGGCCCGGGAGATGCGTTCAGACGGAGTCTGCCTACCTCCGGTTACGACATGTGCCATGCTGCCTCTTCCGGCGCCCCGCTTGGGTTCAGGTGGAGCGCTGACGTGAAACTTCGTACAGGGTGATCCCGACTGCCATGGAGGCGTTCAGGGATTCCATGGCGGAGTCGATCGGGATGGAAACAATCTGGTCGCAGTTTTCACCGACCAGCCGTGACAGGCCCTTGCCCTCGGAACCGACCACAATGCAGACCGGTTCCTTGGCCAGTGCCAGGTCCGGAAGCGAAACATCGCCGTCGCCGTCCAGGCCCAGGACAAAGATGCCCATCTTCTTGAAGGTCTTCAGGGTGTTGTTCAGGTTGCCGGCGCGTGCCACGGGCACCCGCACGGCTGCGCCGGCGCTGGTCTTCCAGGCCGAAGCGGTGACGCCGACCGAGCGGCGCTCGGGAACGATCACGCCGTGCGCGCTGAACGCCGACGCCGAGCGGATGATGGCGCCGAGGTTGCGCGGGTCGGTGATCCCGTCCAATGCCACGAAGAGCGGCGCGTTGGCGATGTGGCCCTTCTTCCAGGCCTGGATGGTCTCCTCGGCGAGGTCGATCGGATCCGCGTATTCGTAGGGCGGGATCTGCAGGACCAGGCCCTGGTGAACGGCTTCGTTGGTCATGCGGTCCAGCTCGGGCTTGTGCGTCTCCATGACCGGCAGGCCGCGTTCGGCCGCCATCTTCAGGGATTCGCGGACGCGGTCGTCCATGTCGATCCGGACGGCCACGTGCAGGGCCTTCGCCGGGATGCCGGCACGCAGTGCCTCGACCACCGAGTTGCGGCCGGTGACTACTTCTTCGGCAACCTTGCCGCGGGCAGGTGCATTGCGGCTGCCGGAGCGCTGTCCGCCGTGCTTGGCGGCGGAGCGCTCGGCCAGCTGCTTGTTCTTGTACGCCTTGTGGTACGGGCGGTCTTCAGCCTTGGGCGTGGGCCCCTTGCCTTCGAGGGCTTTGCGCCCGAGGCCGCCGGTGCCCTGGCTGGGGCCCTTTTTGGCTTTGCGAATCGCGCCGGGTCGTCCGTGGTTGGCCATGGGTAATACACCTTAAGTAGAAGAAAGCACTACTTCTAGTCTACGCAGGCCAGCCAAACCTGTGTGCCGGAGCACCGGGCTGTTAGCCCAGAGCTAACGCCTAGCCTTGTTCCAGGGACCAGACAGCGCCGTCGGCAGTGTCCTCGACAACGACTCCGGCAGTTGCCAGGGCGTCCCGGATGGCGTCCGCCCGGGCCCAGTCCTTTGCGGCGCGCGCCTGGCTTCGTTCGAGCAGCCGGTCCTGGATCAGGCTGTCCAGTGCGGCGTGCTCCGGACCGGCCGAGGTGCCCGCGGACTGGACCGCATCCAGTCCCAGCACGGCGGTCATGGCACGGACCTGGAACAGTGCCGTGCGCACGGCATCAAGGTCCGATGCCGCCAGAGCGGTGTTGCCGGCCCGTACCGTTTCATGCAGCACGGCCAGCGCCTGGGGAACGTTGAGGTCGTCATCCATGGCTGCACCGAAAGCTTCCGGGAGATGCTGCGGGCCGGCGGCAGCGCCGTCGTCCCCCGTCTTCGCCGCGGCCTTGGCAATGAATCCGTCGATGCGTTCCACCGCGGCAGCGGCTTCCTGCAGCGAGGTGGGCCGGTAGTCCAGGACGGAGCGGTAGTGTGCCTGCCCCAGGTAGTAGCGCACCACGCGCGGCGAAGCTTCGGCGAGCATCTGCGCCGGGCTGATGGTGTTGCCGATGGACTTGGACATCTTCTCGCCTTCGAAGGTGACCATGCCGTTGTGCATCCAGAAGTTGGCGAATCCGTCCCCGGCGGCCTGCGACTGCGCCATTTCGTTTTCGTGGTGCGGGAAGCGCAGGTCCAGTCCGCCGCCGTGGATGTCGAAGCGCGGTCCGAGGTACTTGGTAACCATGGCCGAGCATTCAAGGTGCCAGCCGGGGCGGCCGCGGCCCCAGGGGCTGTCCCAGGCAGCGGTCTCCGGGTCGGTGTCCTTGTGCCCCTTCCACAGCGCGAAGTCCCGCGGATCGCGCTTGCCGCGCGGATCGGCGTCGGGCGCTGCCTGCATGTCATCAATGTTCTGCCGGGTCAGGGAGCCATAGGCAGGCCAGGAGCGGACGTCGAAGTACACGTCCCCGGAATCGTCCAGCGCAGGGTAGGCGTGCCCGGCGTCGATCAGGCGCTGGATCAGGGCATGCATTTCGGGAATGTGCCCGGTAGCGCGCGGTTCGTAGGTGGGGCGCTGCACGCCCAGGGTGTCGTAGGCGCGGGAGAATTCCTGCTCGAAGCGGTAGGCCAGCGCCCACCACGGTTCATCCGGAACGACGCCGTCCGCCGCTTCCGCGCCCACGGACGCGGCTGCCTTGGCCAGGATCTTGTCATCAATGTCCGTGACATTGCGGACCGTGGTTACCCGGAACCCGCGTGCCTGCAGCCAGCGGGTGAGCTGATCGAACGCGATGGCAGAGCGGATGTGCCCCACGTGCGGCAGTCCCTGCACGGTGGCACCGCAGTAGTACAGGCTGACCTGCCCCGGAACCAGGGGCACAAAGTCCCGGACCTGCGCGCTTGCTGTGTCATAGAATCTCAGGCTCACTGCTCTAGGCTACCGCGTGGCACCTGCGGGGCCTGCAGGCGGGTTACGCGCCCGGAACGGCTCAGCCCGCGATGACGACGGCGGTGGCCACGGCCGCTATTCCCTCACCGCGGCCGGTGAACCCCAGCCCGTCGGTGGTGGTTGCCGAGACGTTCACGGGAGCGCCCGCTGCCGCGGTCAGGACAGCCTCCGCTTCGGCCCGGCGGGGACTGAACTTGGGCCGGTTGCCGATCAGCTGCACCGAGACGTTCCCGATCCGGAAGCCCGCCTCGCGGACCAGCCGGGCGGCCTCGGCCAGAAGCACCGTTCCGGCCGCCCCCGCATACTCCGGGCGGTCGGTGCCGAAGTGGGTGCCCAGGTCTCCGATTCCTGCTGCGGAGAACAGGGCATCCGCCGCAGCGTGCGCCACGACATCGCCGTCGGAGTGCCCGGCCAGCCCGCGTTCGCCGTCCCAGAGCAGGCCGGCGACCCAGAGCGGCCGCGGAGCGTCCAGCGGCGCGAAGGCATGGACGTCGGTCCCGATTCCGGTGCGGGGCAGTGCTTTCACGGTGCTTAGTCCTCCTGCATGCTGGTGCCGCCGGACAGGACTGCTTCAGCGAGCAGCAGGTCCAGCGGGGTAGTGATCTTCAGGGACATTGCGGATCCTTCCACCACGTGCACGGGGATGCCGAGGCTTTCCACAAGCATGGCGTCATCCGTGACGGCTGCGGCCTGCTGTTCGTCGTACTCGGCGGCGGCGGCGTGCGCACAGCGGAGCAGGCCGGCTTCGAACCCCTGCGGCGTCTGGACGGCGCGGAGGCTCGAGCGGTCGGGCGTCCCTGTGACCTGTGCGGGAGCGGGTGACTCTCCGGCAGCCGGCTCGACGGATTTCACCGTGTCCACCACCGGAACGGCCGGAATAACCGCCTGCGCACCGGCAGCCAGCGCGGAGGTGACCCGGTGGAACACCTGCGAGGGGGCGAGGGCGCGGGCCGCGTCGTGGACCAGCACCGCGTCGAGGTCCTGGGGAAGGGCGTTCAGGGCGGCCCGGACCGAATCTGCCCGCGTTGCACCGCCGTCGACCACCTCCACCGGACAGCTGAGCGGAGTCGCCGCACACAGGGCCCGAAGCGCGGTATCGGCTGCGGGAACCGCTACGGCAATGGAAGAAGCTACTCCGGATACGTCGACGCCGCGGAGGGCATGGGCCAGGAGCATTTCCCCGGCCAGCGGTACCTGGGCCTTAGGCATGCCGTAACCGAGCCGCTGGCCGGACCCGCCGGCCACGAGTATGACGCCCACGCGGTAGGGGCCGGGAATGGATTCAGACACGGCTCAAGCCTAGTGCCATGGCACGCCCGGCGCCCGCAGCCCGGCGCAAACCAGCCGTTAAACAAGCGTTGCCGGTCCGCACAGGGCGAACCGGCAACGTGAATCAGGAACTAGCTGGAAAGGACTTCGTCCAATACAGCGGCAGCCTGGTCCTCGTCAGTCTTTTCGGCCAGGGCCAGCTCCGAAATGAGGATCTGGCGTGCCTTCGCAAGCATGCGCTTCTCGCCCGCGGAAAGACCGCGGTCGTGGTCGCGGCGCCACAGGTCGCGGACGACCTCTGCAACCTTGACGACGTCGCCCGAAGCGAGCTTCTCCAGATTTGCCTTGTAGCGGCGGGACCAGTTGGTGGGTTCCTCAGTCAGTTCAGCGCGGAGGACATCGAAGACGTGCTCGAGGCCTTCCTTGCCAACGACGTCGCGAACCCCAACGAGGTCAACGTTCTCAGCCGGTACTTCAATGGTCAGATCACCCTGTGCCACCTTGAGCTTGAGATACATTTTCTCTTCGCCCTTGATGGTCCGCATCTTGATCTCTTCGATCTTCGCGGCACCGTGGTGAGGGTAAACAACTGTTTCGCCAACCTCAAAAACCATGTGGACTTTCCCCTTTCCCGAACCCTAGTTTAGCATGCGGGCGACACGCCGAGAAGAGTTTCCGCAGGTCAGCGGGCCGAGGCCCAAAACTGAGTATTATTCCGCCTCTCACCGGTAGCCTGCTGAGTACTTTCGGCCGGCCCTCTGACGTCGCTAAATCCATGTTTTTGGGGGTTTGCCGATAGGCTAGGAACAAACGTCCCCTCGGTCCTCCGACCGCCACCCTTCAGGAGTTTGTGCTGTGATTTTCACATCCAGGAACCGCACGCGGAACGCTGCCGCCGCCGGTGTTATCGCGCTGTCGCTGCTGGGCGCCACCGGCTGCAGTGCCGTGAACGATCAGGCAACCACCATGGAGTACTCCCCGTCCGACGGCATTGTCCAGGACCTGGGTGACCTGCAGCTGCGCAACATCCTGGTTGTCAGCGACGGCGACGGCGAGCCCGGCCGCCTGATCGGTACCGTGGTGAACGACTCCGCTGACCCCATCAACTTTGAGCTCTCCATCGGCGGCTCCAACCTGAGCTGGAACATCCCCGGCGGCGGCAAGGTTGTCTACGATGACGCCCCGCAGTCCGAGGTTCTGGTCGAAACCGTCAGCGTCCTCCCGGGCACCGGCATCCGCGCCGAAGCCACGGACGGCTCCGAGAGCGCAGAACTGAACGTTCCCGTGGTCGACGGCCAGGTCTCGTACTACCGCGACTACCTCCCCACCCCGGAGCCCACGGAAACCGCCACCGGCGAAGCAACTGAAACTCCGGCTCCGTAGCAGCCAGCCTTAACGCAGAAGGGTCCGTCCGGTTCTCCGGACGGACCCTTCTGTTTGCGGGCGGTGGCCCGGGCGCCGGCTGCCCCCGGCGCCCGGTGCTCAGGCTTCGAACTTGTAACCGAGTCCGCGCACTGTCACCAGGTGCTGCGGCGCTGACGGATCCGGCTCGATCTTTGCCCGCAGGCGCTTGACGTGCACGTCCAGGGTCTTGGTGTCCCCCACGTAATCCGCACCCCATACGCGCTCGATCAGCTGGCCGCGCGTCATCACGCGGCCGGAGTTGCGCAGCAGCATTTCCAGCAGTTCGAACTCCTTCAGCGGCAGGGAGACACTGGTCCCGTCCACGCTGACCACGTGCCGGTCCACGTCCATCCGGACCGGTCCGGCCTGGACGGTTGAGCCGTTGAGGTCGCCGGAATCGCTGCGCCGGCGCAGCACGGCGCGTACCCGGGCCAGCAGTTCGCGGGAAGAATACGGCTTGGTCACATAGTCGTCGGCACCAAGTTCCAGCCCTACAACCTTGTCGATCTCGGCGTCGCGCGCGGTGAGCATGATGACCGGCACGTCCGAGCGCTGGCGCAGCTGCCGGCAGACCTCCGTCCCGGACTGCCCGGGAAGCATCAGGTCCAGGAGCACCAGGTCCGCTCCGGACCGGTCGAACTCGGCAACGGCGTCCAGGCCGTTGTCCACGACCGCGACGTCGAACCCCTCGCGTTCCAGGAGGTAGGACAACGGGTCGCTGAAGGACTCTTCGTCCTCCACAATCAGGATCCTGCTCAACTTACTCCTTGCCGGCCGGCGCCGAAACGCCGTCTGTCTGCGGCGGAACGTCCGCCGTTTCCTCGTTGTCCGCGGCTTCCATTTCGGGAAGCCGCACGGTGAAGGTCGATCCCTGTCCCGGCTGGGACCAGAGGGTCACTTCCCCGCCGTGGTTTGAAACCACGTGTTTCACAATGCTCAGGCCCAGGCCGGTGCCGCCCGTGTTCCGGGAACGGGCAGCGTCGATCCGGTAGAAGCGCTCAAAGACGCGTTCCTGGTCTTCGGCCGCAATGCCGGGACCACGGTCGGTGACGGTAACCTGCGCCATCCCGTCCCGGGAACGGATCCCCACCCCCACCTGGCTGCCTTCGGGCGAGTACCGGATGGCGTTGTCGATCAGGTTCCTGAAGGCGGTGGTGAGCATGGGACCGTCCGCGTAGACCGGGTTCTCCGCCGAGCCGCCCACCACCACGGTGATGTTCCGCCGCTCCGCCGGGAGACGGTTGGCCTCGACGGCGTCGGCAACCAGTTCGTTGATGTCCAAGGGCTCCGCATGGTCCACCATGTCGGTGCCCTGCAGCCGGGACAGTTCAATGATGTCCTGCACCAGGGCGGAAAGCCGGACTGTTTCCTTGTGCATGCGCTTCGCAAAACGGCGCACCGCTTCTTCGTCCGCAGCGGCGTCGTCGATCGCTTCGGCCAGCAGGGAGATCGCACCCACGGGCGTCTTGAGCTCATGGGAGACGTTGGCAACGAAGTCGTTGCGCATCTCTTCGGTCCGTGTCGCTTCGGTGCGGTCATCGGCCAGGATGAGGATGTATTCCTCGGCGATCGGAGCGACCCGCAGCTGGAGGATCAGGCTGGCCTGGCCCATCAGGCCCCGGTTCAGTTCGACGTTGCGCTCTTCGATGACGCCGTCGCGTCGAACCCGGGCGGTGAGCTCCAGCACTTCTTCCTGCATGAGGGTGTGTCCGCGGACCAGACCGAACGCGTAAGCTCCGGGACTGGCACGCACCACGCCGTCAATGCCGTCCACCACGATGTAGGCGCGTCCAAGAACACCCAGGATTTCCGCCGCGCCCTCGGACAGGGCCGGCTCGTCGACCTCGGCAAGGTCGCGGCGGTGCCGCTGGCTGGAGATGTAGGCGACGACGCCGAACACACCCACGGCCAGGCCGAGGATGCCTGAGAGCAGGCCCAGCAGTACAGGATTCACAGTCCTAGCTTAGGCTGACGCCGTTGTGCCGGCGGGCACTCCGGTGGCATTCGACCAACCGTTAAACTAACGTTCACTTCAAGAGGGCCGACCGTTAACCGGACACTGGCAGCATAAACACAGCCGTGGCGCCGGTTCCGGCCCTGCAAGAGTTGATCGAAAGGACGCATTAAGTGCGCAAGGTTTTCCAGGCCGAGCTTCACCAGATCGGTGAGGAGCTGACCCAGATTTCACAGCTCGTCACGGAGGCGATGAAGAAGGCCACGCAGGCGTTCGAAACGGCCGACACCGAACTGGCCCAGGACGTCATCGCCGCTGACGCCCGCATCGACTTCCTGCAGAACGATCTGGACGAGCGGGCCATTGACGTCCTGGCCCTGCAGGGACCGGTGGCGAGCGACCTGCGGATGATCGTGGGATCCCTGCGGATGAGCGCTTCGCTGGAGCGGATGGGCGACCTGGCGCGCCACATCGCCCAGCTGACCCGCCTGCGCTACCCGGCCAACGTCGTGCCGGAGAACATGGTGGAGACTTTCAGGGAAATGGCACGCCTGGACATCGCCATCTCCGAGCTGCTCACCGAACTTCTTGAGACCCGCAACCTGGAACTTAGCAAGGACATCTACGCGCACAACACGCGCATCAATGAGCTCCATGCCGGCGTCTTCAAGGCAGTGGCCTCAGCGGACTGGAACAACTCCCCCGTCACCACGGTGGACCTGACCCTGGCCAGCCGCTACTTCGAGCGCTTCGCCGACCACGGCGTCTCCGTCACCCGCAAGGTCAACTACCTGGTGACCGGCGAGTGGCAGCCCATCTCGGAGAGCTCCCTGTAGCACCGCCTTCATCCACATAGCAGAAACTGCCCGTATGAGACGGCGGGTTCTAGCGGTCGTTGCAACACCTTGGGTTGTTAGGTGCTTAGAAGTAGATCACGTAAACGCTCGGCTGGACTGTCCCAGTCGAGCGTTTTACGTGGGCGTCCGTTGAGCTTCTGGGCCACGATTTCCAGGTCTTCGGGTGAATGGACGGAAAGATCGGTTCCTTTGGGGAAGTACTGCCGCAGCAGCCCGTTGGTGT
>NZ_JAMWKK010000024.1:0-20679 GCF_035792275.1 Arthrobacter koreensis
GAAGAACGCTGCTCTCTGCTCCGCGCTATGCCGCGGACGGGACTGCTTTCCTGATGAAACAGACACGGTCGTTGCAACTCCCGAAATTCTCAGGTGTTGCAACGACCGCTAGAACCCGCCAGCTCCAAACGGGCAGTTTCTGTTATCTCGGTGAAGGAGAGCGGAACTAGGAGGCGTAGATGCCTGCCATCCAGTCCTCGACGTCGGAAGGATCACGAGGCAGCGCGGCGCTGAGGTTCACGGCACCGTCAGCAGTGATCAGGACGTCGTCTTCGATCCGGACGCCGATACCGCGGTACTCCTCGGGGATGGTGAGATCCTCTTCCTTGAAGTAGAGGCCGGGCTCGATCGTGAAGACCATGCCCTCCTCGATGATGCCGTCCAGGTAGAGCTCGCGGCGGGCCTGGGCACAGTCGTGCACGTCCAGGCCCAGGTGGTGGCTGGTACCGTGCGGCATCCAGCGGCGGTGCTGCTGGCCGTTCTCGGAGAGGGCTTCTTCCAGCGGCACGGGCAGAAGGCCCCAGTCCTGCAGGCGCTCCGCCAGTACACGGACTGCGGCGGCGTGGACGTCGCGGAACTTGTTGCCCGGCTTGGCAGCAGCGAAACCTGCGTCGGCGGCGTCGAGCACTGCCTGGTACACGCGGCGCTGGACCTCGGAGAAGGTGCCGTTGACCGGCAGGGTGCGGGTGATGTCCGCGGTGTAGAGGCTGTCGGCTTCCACCCCTGCGTCCAGGAGCAGCAGGTCTTCCGCCTTCACCTCGCCGTTGTTGCGGATCCAGTGCAGCACGGTGGCGTTGTTGCCTGAGGCGGCGATGGTGTCGTACCCAAGGTCGTTGCCTTCTTCCCGGGCCCGGGCGAAGAACGCGCCTTCCACCACACGCTCACCGCGGGGGTGGGTGATGGCGCGGGGCAGGATCTTCACGACTTCGGTGAAGCCGTTGACGGTGGCAGCGACGGCTTCCTTCATCTGCTCAATCTCCCAGGCGTCCTTCACCAGGCGGAGCTCGGAGAGTGCTTCGGTAAGCTCCTCGTCACGAGCGTCGAGCGCGCTGAAGTCCATGTTGTCCGGGTCCATGGCCGTGTTGTAGCGGACGGTGTCCACCAGGGCATCGACCATCTCGTCGACCTTGCGCAGCAGCCGGACGGAGATACCGCCGAACTGCGGATCGCCCACGTTGGACGTGATGGCGGTTTCAGCTTCTGAGAGGTCGCGGGTGCGCAGGCCAACCAAGGCGCTGACTTGTTCCAGGTTCAGGCGGGAACCGATCCAGAACGCACCGTAGCGGGCGTTCGAGTAGAACTCTTCGCTGTCAGTGCCGGCCAGCGGACGGAAGTACAGGGTGGCGTTGTGGTGGCCGCCGTCGTCGCCGGTTCCCTCTTCGACCGGTTCCATAACCAGGACGGCGTCGGGCTCATGGTCCAGGCCCAGCCCGGTGAGGTGGGCGAACCCGGAGTGCGGGCGGAAGCGGTAGTCAGTGTCATTGGAGCGGACCTTCAGCGGGCCGGCGGGAATAACCAGGCGCTCTGACTTGAAGCGCTCGGAAAGCGCACGGCGGCGGGCGGCGGCGTGCGGTGCCACCGCGGACTGCTCCGGAAGCTCATCGGACGCGGACGCCCAGCCGGAGGACATAAAGTCCTTGAACGCCTGCGATGTAGGGCGCTGGGAACGGTTGTTCACGCGGTCCTCAAGCGGCTGTCCCTCGGACAGTTCCTCGAGGCCGGACTCGGCGGGGTTCATTGAATTGGCTTCAGTACTCACCTGTCTATGCTCTCACCGGCAGTTAACAGGGCCAAACATGCCCCGCCCGGAGCGGGGCGCCCGCGCCGGATCTGCGCGGGAAACCGCGTAGATTGGTGGTGTGAGAATCGACCTGCACACCCACTCCAATGTCTCCGACGGAACTGAAGCGCCGGGAGCCGTGATGGCCTCCGCTGCTGCTGCCGGCCTCGACGCCGTCGCACTGACGGACCACGACTCCACAGCAGGCTGGGGCGAGGCAGCCGAAGCGGCGCGGGGACTGGGGCTGGTGTTCATCCCCGGGATGGAGGTGTCCTGCCGGACGGCGGACGGAATCAGCGTGCACGTCCTTTCCTATCTGCACGATCCGTCCCATCCCGGACTGCTGGCCGAGATCGCCAAGTCCCGTTCGGCCCGGGTCAACCGGGCGGAACGCATGGTGGAACGCCTGGCTGAGGACTATCCGATCAGTTGGGCAGACGTGCAGGAGCAGGTGGCCCCGGGAGCCACTATCGGACGGCCGCACATAGCCGATGCGCTGGTCGCAGCCGGCGTGGTGCCGTCACGGTCTGCTGCCTTCGCCGGAATCCTGACCGGACGCTCACGCTATTTCGTGGCGCACTATGCCCCTGATCCCGCGCATGCGGTGCGCCTGATCCGCGACGCCGGCGGAGTGCCCGTTTTCGCCCACCCCGAGGCATCCGCGCGCGGACGCGTGGTGGGAGAGCAGACGTACCTGGAAATGATCGACGCCGGGCTGGCCGGCGTGGAGATCGAACACCGGGACAACCCGGAAGACGGCCGCGCCTACCTGCGCCGGCTGGCGGCTGAGCATTCGCTGCTGGTGACCGGGTCCAGCGACTACCACGGAACCGGTAAACCGAACCTGCTGGGGGAGAACACGACCAGCGCCGAGGTACTGGAACGCATTGAGGAACTGGGCACAGGGACGCCCGTGGTCCGGCCCTAGCCTCATCGGTTCGCCGGTGCAGCCCGGCTAGAGCGCGGCAGGCTCTTTGCCGGGAGCTTCGGGTTCCTCTGCGACAGGTGCCGCGGGAGCTTTCGGCGCCGGAGCACGCCGGGTGCGGACCCGCTTGGGTTTTGCCGGGACGACGACGGCGGCAGCGTGCCCTAGCCGCCGCTCCATGACCTCGATCGCCTGGGGATTGGCGTCGACGCAGACGAACCGGCGGCCCAGCTTGTCCGCCACTGCTCCCAGCGTTCCGGAGCCGGCAAAGAAATCCAGCACCCAGTCGCCTTCGCGGCTGGAGGCAGCCACGGCACGGCGCAGCAGGCCTTCCGGCTTCTGCGTCGGGTAACCGGTTTTCTCCCTGCCGGTGGGAGAGACAATCGTGTGCCACCAGACATCGGTGGGCAGCTTGCCCAGCGCGACCTTTTCCGGCGTCACCAGGCCCGGAGCCATGTAGGGCTCCCGGTCCACCTCGGTGTTGTCGAAGTGGTAGGCCGCCGGGTTCTTCACGTACACCAGGATGTTGTCGTGCTTGGCAGGCCAGCGGTTCTTGGCCCGGCCGCCGTAGTCGTACGCCCAGATGATTTCGTTGAGGAAACAGTCGCGGCCAAAGAGCGCATCGAGCATCACCTTCACGTAGTGCACCTCGCGGTAATCGAGGTGCACGTAGAGGGTGCCGTCATCAGCCAGGAGCCGCCAGGCCTCAGCCATGCGCGGTTCGAGGAACGCCCAGTAATCCTCGAATGCATCGTCGTAACTGGAGAGCAGGCCCTTGACCGTGGTGTAGCTGCGGCCCTTGAACCCCGTCCGGTCTCCGGCGCCCTCGGTGCTGCGGACCATGGTGGTCTGCTGCCGGCGCTGGGCACGGCCGGTGTTGAACGGGGGATCGACGTAGATCAGGGTGAAGGAGCCGTCCGGCAGGGTCGGCAGATAGTCCGCATTATCTGCATGGACTATCAGCGACCCGCCGTCCGGCGTCCAGTTAGGTGTGCTCATCCGTGTGGAGGTAATCCCGGCCTATTCGGCGGCGGGTGCCTTGCTGACTACCTCGCCGTTGCGGCGGCGGGTACGGCTGCGGCTGCGGCGCGGACGGTCGGACTTGGCAGTCTCGCCGGCTGCGGCGGGAGCCTCAGCGGATGTCTCCGGGCTGCGGCGGGCACCCTCGCGTGAACCCTCACGGGAGCCGCGGGCGCGGTCGGAACTGCGTCCGCTCCGCTCGGAGGAACGGCCGCCGGAGCGCTGGCCGGAGTCGGACCGCGGAGCGCGGCGGCCGCCGGACTTGCCGGTTTCGCCGAGGTCTTCCAGCTTCTCCGCGTCGATGCCTGCCAGCACACGCTTGTTGCGCGGCAGCCGTCCCTTGGTTCCCTCGGGGATGTCCAGATCGGTGTACAGGTGCGGGGAAGAGGAGTAGGTCTCGAGCGGCTCGGCCTGGTCCATGCCCAGGGCCTTGTTGATCAGGCCCCAGCGCGGAACGTCGTCCCAGTCGACGAACGTGACGGCCGTTCCCTTGTTTCCGGCACGGCCGGTGCGGCCGACGCGGTGCAGGTACGTCTTCTCGTCTTCGGGGCACTGGTAGTTGATCACGTGCGTGACGTCGTCGACGTCGATGCCGCGGGCGGCGACGTCGGTAGCGACCAGCACGTCGACCTTTTCGTTGCGGAAGGCACGCATTGCCTGCTCGCGGGCGCCCTGGCCCAGGTCGCCGTGGATGGCTGCTGCCGCGAAGCCGCGGTCCACCAGTTCCTCGGAGAGCTTGGCCGCGGTGCGCTTGGTCTTGGTGAAGATGATGGTGCGGCCGCGTCCGCGGGCCTGCAGGATGCGCGCCACGACTTCACTCTTGTCCAGGTTGTGGGCCCGGTAGACAACCTGGCGGATGTCCTTCTTGGTCAGGCCTTCGTCTTCGGGATCAGCGGCGCGGATGTGGGTCGGCTTCGTCATGTACCGGCGGGCCATGGCGACGACGGGGCCGGGCATGGTCGCGGAGAAGAGCAGGGTCTGGCGGGCGGCCGGCGTGGCTGCCATCAGCGTTTCGACGTCGGGCAGGAAGCCCAGATCGAGCATCTCGTCGGCCTCATCGAGCACGACTATCCGGACGTTCTTCAGCGAGAGCTGGCGCCGGTTGTGCAGGTCGATCAGGCGCCCGGGGGTGCCGACGACAATTTCCACGCCTGCTTCGAGGGCTTCGATCTGCGGCTCGTAGGCCCGGCCGCCGTAAATGGTGACAATCCGGGCGCCGCGGCGGCGTGCCGCCGTCGTCAGGTCACTGGCGACCTGGACCGCGAGTTCACGGGTGGGAACAACGATCAGTGCCTGCGGTGCTCCCGGGGCGGGGAGGGCGTCGTAGCCCTCGTCGGCAGGGGCCACTACGCGCTGCAGCGCGGGGATGCCGAAGCCGAGGGTCTTGCCCGTGCCCGTCTTTGCCTGGCCAATGATGTCGTGTCCGCCCAGGGCAACCGGCAGCGTCATTGACTGGATCGGGAAGGGGTGCGTGATGCCGGCCTCGGCGAGGGAGTCGACAATCTCGCTCCGGACGCCAAAGTCGGCGAACGTCAGTTCGGGGATTTCGGCCGCTGCATCAGTCGTTGCGATGGTTTCGGTGACGTCGAGTTCTTCGTTGCTGTCATCAGCGGTCAGCTGCGAGTCGCTGACCTGGGAAAGTTCAGTGTTCAATTACATACCGTTCAGTTAGGCATTCTGCGGCGCCGCGCTCGACGAGAGGGCATAGGGCCCATCCCGGAGCGGATGGCGCGCAGGTGATGCGTCCAGCGGAAGCCGATCGCGGGCTAAGGACTGCTGGCCACTCCAACTGCATTCTGCAAAGGCAGCGGCCGGAAAATATCAAGTTCGCGTAGGTACTGCGGGTCTCACAGCCGATTGGTTAGTGTCTCCAACCGGCATTTCATGAAGGATTTCAAGAAGTGGGAACGACCGGGCATCCATTTACTACCATTCCAGTCTACCCGGTACGGCCGCAACGGGCCGCATTGGGCTTGCCAGCGAGTTTGGATCCGGTGCCGCCCCTGGAACCGTCTGGCAGCCACCTCCCCGGTGGGGGCAGCGACGGAGTTTGACCGGGCTTCAGGCACGCCGGCGGCTGAGAGCGGGGACACACCGGTACGCTGGGCGTATGAGTGAGAACAACGCAGCATCGGCAACGGGGCAGGCTCCGGCCCCCGGTACTCCGGACGCCTACCGGCAGTTCCTTTCGGACCTGCTTGGCGTCATCGCCTACGGCGAACTCTCCGCCTTCGAGCGGATGTCCTCGGACGCGCGTTTCTCGCCAAGCCTCCGGGACCGCGCTGCGCTTGGCAGGCTGGCGGTGCGCGAATACAACAACTTCGAACGGGTTACGGCCCGCCTGGAGTCGATGGGAATCAATGCCGAAGACGCCATGGCGCCCTTCCAGCAGTCCGTGGACGCGTTCCACGACCGCACTCGTCCGGGAGACTGGTACGAATCCCTGATGAAGTTCTACGTCACCGACGCGATCTCGGATGATTTCTATGCCGCCCTGGGCTCCCTCCTGGACGCGGAGAACGCAGAGCTGATTGCTTCGCTGCAGGAAACCGGCAGCGAAGCGCCGGGAGATGTCCTGTTCGTGCGGCTGCAGGAGTCGCTGAAGGACGACCCGCGCCTGGCCTCGCGCCTGGCGCTGTGGGGACGCCGCCTCGTGGGCGAAGCCCTCACGCAGGCCCAGCGGGTGGTCATCGAACGGGCGCTGCCCCAGGGCCTGGACGGGTTCCTCAGCCGCGAGGAGTTCGACGCCCAGCTGCGTGAACTCTTCAGCCAGCTGACGCGCAACCATTCCCGGCGCATGTCACTGCTCGGGCTCACCGCCTGATCCGGACGCGGCTTGTGGCGCCGGTTCCCGGACCCGGGTGCCGGCCGCCTGTAGCGTTGATGCCGGGCACGCATGCCAGAGCGGCCTGCCGGGGCCGACGGACCATTCCGGTGTGACGGTTCAGCAGAGATTCGGCGGGGGAGAGGTATGAGATCGAATTCCAGCGCCCTGATGCGCCGGATCCTCTCGGCGGTGACCGCTGCCGCCGCGGTCGCGGGCATGGCGGGATGCGGAGCAGCCCCGGCACAGCGGCCGCTACCCGCGGTGGCTGCCCCCGTCCCTCCTGTGGCGGGCACCGAACCCGCTCCCCAGCCTCCGCCTCCGCAGGGAGTGCCGGCCGATGCCTGGGCCGCACGGGAGGAATTCGTGCAGATGCGTGTGGAGAACGGGCGGCCGCTGCCGGGTCCGGCGGAAGAACCGGTATGTTCGCTGCCCGGGCCGGGCTGCTATTTCTCCTACGGCGGCGAGACCCTGGTGTGGTCAGCGGAGACGGGGATGCGGGCGCTCCGCACAGAGGTCTTCCAGCGGTGGAAGTCCTCGGTCCGGTCCCTGGGCTGGCCGGTGACGTCCGAGTACAGCTTTGGCGGCGACCGCCGGACGGACTTCCAGAAGGGCACTTTGATGTTCTCCCCGCGGCTGGGACGGATCATGTCCTATGAACCCGCAGTCGAGAAAACCGCCGTCGTCATCGGGGATTCGCAGGCTGGGCGGGATACCTGGGTGGGTAAAGGCCTGGCCTCGCTGGGGTACACCCCGGTGGTCCTGGGTGCAGGCGGAACCGGGTACACCAGGGGCAACGGCACGGTGCACAGCTATCCGGAAGCCCTCGAAGCCGAGGAATGGCTGCTTCCCTGGGGCAACCCCGGACTGGTAGTGGTCCAGGGAGGAGGCAACGATGCGTACGGACCGGGAAACACCGAAATCAGGCACAATGCCGTACAGCTGATCAGGGAGCTGAAACGGACCTACCCGGAAACCCGGATTGTGATGGTTGGCGTTATCGGCGACGGCAAGGGCCGCCGGGCGGAGATCGACAGCCTGCTGGCCCGGGTCGCGGCCGAGCAGGGACTCGATTTCCTGAGCCCCAGGGACTGGTGGAAGCGTTACTCCCTGGGCTCGAAGCTGGACGACGGCCTTCATCTGGGAAAGGCCGGGCACGACGCCGCTGCCCCGGTTTTCGCGCGGGAGCTCAAGACGGTCCTGGAACGGGGAAGGAACGGCTGAAGCTAGAGCTTCAGGATGCGCTCGCGTTCAGCGTTGTCCCGGGGAAGGCGGCGGGACACTGTGAGCAGGGCTGCTGCCACCGCAGCAGCCGGTCCCGCGATGACGGGCAGGGCCCAGGTCAGCCAGGAAAAGGCCGCGCTGGTTACGGCCGGCGTGAACTGCAGGATGATCCACACGCCAAGTCCTGCTGCCAGGGAAATCCCCGGCAGCAGGAGGATGCCGTAGGTGCTGCGGCGCGGATCAGCGCCCCAGACGATGAAACCTGCTGCCGCCGTGGCGGCGGCAGCAAGCAGCATTTCACCCACGATGCGCTAGAGGGCGCCGAATCCGACGCGGCGGACTTCTTCAGCACCGATTTCCACGTAGCCGATGACTCCTGCCGGAACAATGATGAGGCGTCCCTTTTCGTCAGTCAGACGCAGTTCCTTCGAGCCCTTGATTGCTTCGGCGACGGTGTCGGCGACCTGGTCCGCGCTCTGCCCGGACTCGAACACGATCTCGCGTCCGACGTTCTGGATACCGATCTTTACTTCCACCGTGGTGCCTCCTGTTTAAATGAACTCAAGTGGGGATGAATCTACTCTAGATTTCCTTGGGGAAGCGGCTGATTCCGCGCCAAGCTAAACGGTAGACCAGCTCACTGGCAGCATCGATGTCCAGGTCGCCGTCGGTTTCGAGCCAGTAGCGGGCGCTGACCTGCGCCATCCCGGCCATGGCCCGCCCCAGCAGGGTGGCTTCAATGTGGGACAGCTTGGTGTCTTCGGCGATCACGTCGGCGATGTCGCTGGCGAAGCGTGCGTTGAACTCCTCGATCCGTGAGCTGACCTCGTCGTCGCTCGTCAGGTCGGATTCGAAAACCAGCCGGTGGCCCTGGCTGTCCTGTGCCACGAAACGGAAATAGGCACGCATGGTCTCCCGCACGCGCAGCTTGTTATCCGTCGTTGAGGTCAGAGCGGTCTGGAGGAACTGGGTCAGGGTGTCCAGATGATCGTCCAGGAGGGCGAGGTAAAGCTCCCGCTTGCCGGGGAAATGCTGGTACAGCACAGGTTTGCTCACCTGGGCAGTGTCGGCGATTTCGTCCATCGCAGCTCCGTGGAAGCCGCGGCTGACGAATACCTCCTGCGCCGCGCGCATCAGCTGCCGGCGCCGTTCTTCCCGGGGGAGCCGGGTGGACTTGCCGGCGGGCTGGTTGCTCACGTGTAAGGGACCTCTCGAATTCCGCCCGGGCGCCTGGCCCGGGTCACGGAACAACAGTTTACCCGCGGGTAACACTGATGGAAGGCAACCGGGGCCGACCCGCTTGGGCCGGAGCCTCGAATGAAGTCCGCAGGAGGCATAGATTGGTTTCCATGAGCATCGAGACGGCAACAGTGCTGCCACCTCTCACCGACCCGGCCCAGGAGCTGAGCAGGGACGAAAAGGAACGCTATTCCCGGCACCTTATTCTTCCGGGATTCGGCACTGAGGGGCAGCTGCGCCTGAAGAATGCCAGGGTGCTGGTGATCGGCGCAGGCGGACTGGGTTCGCCGGCGCTGCTCTACCTGGCCGCCGCCGGAGTGGGCACGCTCGGAATCGTGGACGACGACGTCGTCGACACCTCCAACCTGCAGCGGCAGGTGATCCATGCCGTGCACGACGTCGGAACCTCCAAGGCGCGTTCCGCCAGGGACAGCGTGCTGGCCCTGAACCCCCTGGTGGAAGTGGTGCTCCACGAAGTCCGCCTCGATGCCCAGAACGTGCTGGAGGTTTTCGCCGGCTACGACCTGATCCTGGACGGAACGGACAACTTCGCCACCCGCTACCTCGTCAGCGACGCGGCGGAGATCCTGGGCAAGCCATGTGTATGGGGCTCGATCCTGAGGTTCGACGGACAGGTCAGCGTCTTCTGGTCGCAGCACGGACCGACCTACCGGGACCTGTATCCGGAGCCCCCTGCACCCGGGGCGGTTCCCTCCTGCGCCGAGGGCGGTGTGCTCGGAGTCCTGTGTGCACAGATCGGCTCGGTCATGGTCAATGAGGCCATCAAGCTGATCACCGGCACGGGCCGGGCACTGCTCGGCCGGCTCCTGGTCTTCAACGCCCAGGACATGAGCTGGCGGGAAGTGGGCCTGCAGCGTGATCCGGAGCGGGAACCGGTTACCGGGCTGGTCGACTACCAGGCGTTCTGCGGAACCGGACCCGTGCAGGCCGCCGGCGTGCCCGGGATCAGCGCCCCGGAACTGGCTGGGCTCCTGGAGCAGCGGGCAGCGGGCGAAGTGGATTTCGACCTGCTCGATGTGCGGGAACCCGGAGAGCACCAGATTGTGAGCATTGACGGCGCCCGGCTTGTTCCGCGCGCACGCATCCTTGCCGGGGAGGACCTGCCGGGGCCGGGGCGAACGGTGTACGTCCACTGCAAGTCCGGGGGAAGGTCAGCGGAAGTGACGGCATTCCTGCGGTCGAGGGGATACGGCAGTGCCTTCAACGTGGACGGGGGAATACTCGACTGGGTCCGTACCGTGGAGCCGGACAAGCCGGTCTACTAGCCCCCGTGTAAGGGGCGGGTCCGCTGCAGTTCGCCCGCGGAAGCCGGCATCAGGCAGACTGGGCCGTGTCCGTGGAATCGTCATTGGGCTTGTCCGCGGCCTTTTCCCGCGGCTGGTCCACGGTAAGGCCGTAGATGGCCTCAAGGCCGCGGATGTAGTCTTCCTGCTGGCCGCTGGCGGCAAGCTCACGGGCGCGTACCGCGGGGACGTGAAGCAGTGCCTTAACCATCCGCCGCATGGCGAACTCAACTTCCTCTGCAGCACCCGTGCATCCGTGCTGGGCCCGGACCTTTTCGAGTTCCTTGTCCAGGACACCGAGGGTGTGCCGCCGAAGGGCAACAATCGCGGAATCCAGTTCCCGGCTCAGCTGTGCTTCGGAGAATGCCTGTGCCGCGTCGGTGACTATCCGGTTGGCCTGCTGGAGGGATTCGGCCTGCTCGGCCGGTGCCGCCAGGCGAACGGATTCGAGCGTGATCAGGTCCACGCCGTCGAGCTCCCGGACAGCGGGATCGAAGTCGTGGGTCAGCGCCAGGTCGATGATGACCAGCGGCTGCGGGGATTCGGCACGCACCCGGCGGATGTCCTCGGCGCTGACCTGGTTCTCCGAACCTGAGCAGCCGATCACCACGTCGGCGCGGGCAACGGCGTCGCCGAGGGATTCACGGTCCAGGGCCGTCCCGCCGCGGGAAGCGGTGAAGGATTCGGCACGTCCCGAGGACGAGTAGACCGAAATGTCGGTACAGCCGCGCTCCTTGAGCAGGGCCATGGTTGCACCGGCGTAGGCGCCCGTGCCGAAGACCACTACGGACTTCTTCCGCCAGTCGGCGTCGGCCGAAAGATCGGTCGCCAGTTCCAGGGCAACCGAGACGATCGAGAGGCCGCGCTTGCCCAGGGCGGTCAGGGCGCCAACGTCCTTGGCGGTGCGTGATGCGGTCTGGAACAGGCGGGTAAGGGTTCCGCTCGCGGTGCCTTTGTCCTGCGCCTCGATCAGGGCGCGCCGTACCTGTCCGGCGATTTCGCGTTCGCCGACCACGGCCGAGTCCAGCCCGGCACCGACGGCGAAGAGGTGCTTGGCGACGTCCTGGCCGGTATTGGTGATGAAGGAACGGGAGACGAGGTCCTCATCAAGGCCGGAATGCCGGCTGATCTCGGCGATGGCAGCAGAGCGGGCAGCTTCGACGTCCGCTTCGGAGCGGGCTTCGCAGTACACCTCAAAGCGGTTGCAGGTGGCCAGGACTACGGCCCCGGCAACGGCAGGGCCGTTTTCCAGCAGGGAGGAGGGGACCTTGGGCGCGCCGGCGCTAAGCCGAGCGACGGTTTCCAGGTCTACGTCAGAATGGGTCGCGATGAGGGATAAGAGAACCACAGTGGCTTAATACTAGCCACCCGGAAGGCAAACGGTGTTATTCGCGACGGCGGTCACAGGTGATTTGGGCCGCATCTTTCCCCTTGAAACACGGCCCCGGAGTGCCTGCGGGCGGCCCGGTTATCCTTCGAAGCGAATTTTCGAGAGAATCTAAATATGACTCTCAGCGCCTCTCATCCGCTCATGGATGGCCGCACGGCCGATTCCCCGCTCATTGCCGCCTACCGCGGCAAGACTCCGTCCCGGCGTCCCGTTTGGTTCATGCGGCAGGCCGGCCGGTCGCTGCCGGAATACCGGAAGGTACGGGAAGGCATCGGGATGCTTGAGTCCTGCCTGCTTCCCGAGCTCGCGTCCGAGATCACCCTGCAGCCGGTCCGGAGGCACGACGTCGACGCCGGCATCTTCTTCTCCGACATTGTGATTCCGCTGAAGCTGGCCGGCGTGGACGTGGACATTGTTCCCGGTGTCGGCCCGGTGCTGGGTGCGCCCGTGCGCACGGCAGCCGACGTCGCGGCGCTGCCCGAACTCACCGACGAGGCACTGGCGCCCATCCGCGAGGCCGTTGCCCTCACGGTTGCCCAGCTCGGTTCCACGCCACTGATCGGGTTCGCCGGAGCCCCGTTTACCCTCGCTGCGTACATGGTGGAGGGCAAGCCGTCGCGTGACCACCTGGGTCCGCGGACGATGATGCATGCTGATCCCGAGACCTGGCAGGCACTGACCAACTGGGCAGCAGATGCCTCCGGAAAGTTCCTCCGCGCGCAGCTTGAAGCCGGCGCCAGCGCAGGCCAGCTCTTCGATTCCTGGGCAGGGTCCCTCGGCCTTGCCGACTACACCTCCAAGGTTGCCCCTGCCTCAGCCCGGGCACTGGACCACGTCCGCGGCCTCGGCGCTCCGCTGATCCACTTCGGCACCGGCACCTCCGAACTGCTGGTCGCCATGCGGGACGTGGGGGTCGACGTCGTTGGCGTTGATTACCGGCTGCCGCTGGATGAAGCCAACCGCCGGCTCGGCGGCACCGTCGCGCTGCAGGGAAACATTGACCCCGCGCTGCTCGAAGCGCCGTGGCCGGTGCTGGAAGCCCACGTCCGGCAGGTCCTGGAAGCCGGCGCCGGCGCGCCGGGCCACGTCGTGAACCTGGGTCACGGCGTTCCTCCCGAAACGAACCCCGAAGTCCTGACCCGGGTGGTGGAACTCATCCACTCAGTGGAGCCGTAACCATGCCGGGATCCCGCAAAACCCCGAGCCAGTCCCCGCAGCTGCCCACGGCCGTTGTGGTTGGCGGCGGCATCTCCGGGCTAATCGCAGCACGTGACCTCGCCCGCGAGGGGTTCTCGGTGACCGTGCTGGAAGCGGCAGAAAGCTTCGGCGGCTGCGTTGGCACCCACCGCGTCGCAGGACTGGACCTGGACAGCGGAGCAGAGTCCTATGCCACCCGCTCGCCGGCGGTTCCCAGGCTGCTCGAAGAACTGGGGCTGCAGGAGCAGATCTCGGCACCGGATCCTGCCGGCGCCTGGCTCCAGCTGGGCGGACCGGACCCGGCGAAGGCCGCCCAGCGCATGCCCCAGACCGGGCTGCTGGGCATCCCCGCGGATCCGAGGGCGGAGGAAATCGCACGGGCCATTGGACGCACGGGCGTTGCCCGCGCCGCCCTTGACCGGGTGCTTCCCGTCGCTCCGCTGCTGCGCCGCGAAAAAATCAGCCTGGGCGAGGTAGTCCGCTCCCGGATGGGCGAAGCGGTGCTGAAGCGGCTGGTCACCCCGGTGGTCGGCGGCGTCTACTCCGCGGATCCCGACGTCCTGGACGCGGACTCGGTGGCACCCGGGCTGCGCAAGGCCATGGCCGAGCACGGCTCCCTGGGTGCTGCGGTCGGTGCGCTGCGCCGGGCCGCCCCTGCCGGTTCGACCGTCGCGTCCCTGAAAGGTGGAATGGGCACGCTCACCAGTGCGCTGACAGCGAACCTGGCCGAGCTCGGCGCCAGCCTGCTCGCGGGCACTCCGGCCACCCGGATCGAACGCACGGGCAGCGGTTTCCGGGTTTACACCGAAGCAGGCAGCCACGACGCCGATGCCCTGGTGGTTGCCTCGGACGGCCCCGGCGCCGTGGATCTGCTGACGCCGTCAGTCCCTGAGCTTGCCGCTTTCCGCCCCGGACCGGGGCCCGGCGTGGCCCTGGTAACGCTGGTGGTGGACAAGCCTGAGCTTGACGCTGCTCCGCGGGGGACCGGGGTGCTGGTTGCCCGTGACGCCGAATCCGTGCAGGCAAAGGCCCTGACGCATGCCACGGCCAAATGGCAGTGGCTGGCCGACTCCACCGGCCCCGGAACGCACGTGCTGCGCCTGTCCTACGGCCGCGGACTGGGCCCGGGGCAGGAAGCGGATGTGACCGCACTGCGTCCGGATGCCGACCTGTTTGCTGCCGCACTGGCGGACGCATCCGTGCTGCTTCAGGTGCCGGTCGACGAAGCGGACGTCATCGACTGGGACGTTGTGCGCTGGGTCGGTGCCCTGCCCTCAGCCACGGTTGGCCATGCCGAACGGGTCGCGTCCGTGCGGGCGGCCGTCGCGGAAGTCCACGGCCTGGAAGTGGTGGGTGCCTGGCTCGCCGGAACGGGCCTGGCAGCGGTGACTGCCGATACCCGCTACCGGACGGCCCACCTGGCCGAGGCCGTGAAATGATAAAAATGTTCTACGCTTTGTAGAAGTTCCGTATTCGCCTAAGCCTGCCTGAACCGGCAGACTGTAAGTCATGAGTGAGTCCATGGGTCAGAACGCACCAGCCGAAGCCGAAACACAAGAACAGTTCTTCACACTTTGGACCGTTTTCAAGCGGTCAGATCTTCCCCGCGAGACCAGCAGCGGCGCCTTGGGCGCTTTCGAGGAACTCGTTGGCAGCTTCGCTGCCGAAAACGTCACACTCCGCGGAATCTACGACGTCTCCGGCATGCGTGCCGACGCAGACATCATGGTCTGGCTGCACGGCGGACAGGCCGAAGCGCTGCAGGCAGCGCTGCGGGAGATCCGCCGCTCCGAACTGTTCGCAGGCACGGAGATCGCCTGGTCGGCCATGGGTGTCCACCGTGACGCCGAGTTCTCCAAGAACCACTGGCCGTCCTTCGCCCGGGGCATCGACCCCGAAGCGTGGATCTGTGTCTACCCGTTTGTCCGATCCTACGAGTGGTACCTGCTGCCCGCGGAAGAACGCGGCAAGATGCTCCGCGACCACGGCATGCTGGGCCGGGAGTTCCCGCAGGTCCTGGCAAACACCGTGGCCTCGTTTGCGCTGGGCGACTGGGAATGGATCCTGGGGCTGGAAGCCCCCAACCTGGTGGACCTGGTGGACATGATGCGCCACCTGCGCTCCACCGAAGCGCGCAACCACGTGCGTGAAGAAATTCCCTTCTACACCGGACGGCGCATCTCCGCCGCCGAAGTTTCCGAGGTGCTTCGATGACTTCTCTTTCGACCCCCGCAGGTTTTGACCCCATGGAAGGCGTCAGCGAGGACGGCGTCATGGCTCCGGCCGAATATGACGCGATCCTCCTCGCCTCCTTCGGCGGCCCCGAAGGCCAGGAGGATGTCATTCCCTTCCTGCGCAACGTCACCCGCGGCCGCGGCATCCCCGACGAACGGCTTGAGGAAGTGGCAACCCACTACCGGGCCAACGGCGGCATCAGCCCCATCAACGAGCAGAACCGCGCGCTGAAGGCAGCCCTCGAAGGCGAGCTGGACCGCCGCGGCATTAAGCTGCCGGTTCTCTGGGGCAACCGCAACTGGGCTCCGTACATCAAGGACGTGCTGCAGGAAGCCCACGACGCCGGTTACCGCCGCCTGCTGATGGTCACCACCAGCGTGTACTCCTGCTACTCCTCCTGCCGCCAGTACCGCGAAGACCTGGGCATCAACCTGGTTGAGACCGGACTGGACAAGAAGCTGCAGGTGGACAAGGTCCGCCAGTACTTCGACCACCCCGGTTTCGTGGAGCCCTTCGTCGAAGGCGTGCGCGACTCCCTGGCCAAGGTACGCGAACAGCTTGCCGCAGCAGGCAAGGACAACGGGAAGATTGAAATCCTGTTCTCCACGCACTCCATCCCCACCGCCGACGCCGAGGCCGCCGGCCCGCGCGACGTCGAGTTCGAAGAAGGCAGCGCCTACGTTGCCCAGCACCTGGCAAACTGCCGTGCCATCATGGACCGCATCCCGGAAGCCGCAGGCCTGGACTGGCAGCTGGTCTACCAGTCCCGCTCCGGCTCCCCGCACACTCCGTGGCTTGAACCCGACATCAATGACGCCATCGCCGAGCTGCCGGCCAAGGGCGTAGAAGGCGTCGTCATTGTGCCGCTGGGCTTCGTCAGCGACCACATGGAAGTCATCTGGGACCTGGACACCGAGGCCATGGAGACCTGCTCCGAGCTTGGACTGGCGGCACACCGCGCACCGACACCGGGCATCCACGAAAAGTTCGTTGCCGGCATCGTGGACCTGATCTGCGAACGCACCGTCGAGAACAACATTGCCGACCGCCCCGCGCTGACGAACCTCGGCCCCTGGTACGACGTCTGCCGCCCCGGCTGCTGTGCCAACCTGCGCGGCGAGAAGCCGACGATCGCCGGTGCCGACTCCACGGTGGGAAGGCCGTAGTGGCGCATTCCCCGGTGCTGATCGGTACCCGCGGCTCCGCCCTTGCCGTCACGCAGACCACCACCGTCGCCAATACGCTGGCCGAACTGGGCGGCTTCGACGTCGACCTGGTACGCGTCCGGACCGAAGGAGACGTGAACCGTGCTGCTCTTTCGCAGATCGGCGGAACGGGTGTCTTCGTGGCAGCCCTGCGGGAATCGCTTCTCGCCGGGGACTGCGACGTCGCCGTGCACTCGCTGAAGGACCTGCCCACGGCTGAAGCGGACGGGCTGACCATCGGGGCCGTTCCGGCCCGCGTGGATGTTCGCGACGCACTCTGCGCGCGGGACAACCTCACGCTGGCCCAGCTTCCCGCAGGCTCGAAGATCGGTACCGGCTCGCCGCGCCGTGCCGCGCAGCTGCGGGCAGCGCGTCCGGACCTGGAGATCGTCGACATCCGCGGCAACGTGGACACCCGCCTGGGCCGAGTCGCCGGGCTGGTGGAGGGCGCACCCGGCGATTTGGATGCCGTTGTCCTGGCAGCAGCCGGGCTCACCCGCCTGGGCCGCCTGGACATGGTCTCCGAATTCCTGGATCCCGCAGTCATGCTGCCGGCGCCGGGACAGGGGGCGCTGGCTGTTGAGTGCCGCACCGCCGACGCCGCCGAAGGCCCGCTAAGCCGGGCACTGGCAGCCTACGACGACTACGCGAGCCGGATGGCCGTTACCGCCGAACGGGCGCTGCTGCAGCGCCTTGAAGCCGGCTGCACGGCACCGATCGGTGCGCTGGCACGCGTCACGGACCAGGGCCTGGCACTTGAGGCCGTTGTCTGCAGCGACGACGGATCGCAGGTGCTGCGGAGGTATTCGTCCACATCGCAGGCCGACGAAGACGGTGCGCGGGCACTGGGCATCCGCATGGCGGAAGAGCTCCTGGCAGCAGGCGCAGCGGACCTCACCGACCTGGCATCCTAAGCGGCTTAGGACAACTCGGATGAGCGGAGAACGCGGCACGCCGTCCACACCCGGACCGGGAACCAGCTCTGCGGGGAACCTGGCCGGAACGGATGTGGTGCTGCTGCGTACGCCGGACCGTGCCGGCCCCATGGCTGCCGAGCTTCGCGCCCGCGGGGCACACGTGCGGCTACTGCCCCTGATCGACTTCCAGCGTCCTGCGGACACCGAACCGGTGTCCGCAGGGCTGCGCGGACTCGGGCAGGGGGAGTTCGACTGGATCATCCTTACGTCCGCAACTACTGTCCAGGCCCTCAGTGCGGCTGCTGAGCCCCTTGGCGTTCCCTTTGCCGAGCTCTGCGGCGGCACCCGGGTGGCTGCCGTTGGAGCCGGCACCAGCCGCGCGCTGGAAGCCGCCGGAATCTGCGTGGACCTGATGCCCGCCCAGGACCAGTCCGCGCGCGGTCTTGCTGCCCTGTGGCCCGCCCCGGGACCGGGAAGGAACCGGATCTTCCTGCCGCAGGCAGACATCGCGAATCCGTTCCTGCGCACGGCGCTGTCCGGAGCAGGCTGGGATGTCCTTGCAGTGCCCGCCTACGAAACCGTCGATTATCCGGCCCCCGGTGACCTCCAGGTCAGCCCCCGGGGCAAGACGGCGGAAACGGACCTGCTGACTCCGCCGGATTACCGGGCCTGGGCTTCGGCCCGCCCCGAAGGCACCGGTGCGCACGCCGTCGTCGTCACCTCACCGAGCACCGCCCGGCGCTTCGTCCGCGGTGCCCTCCAGCCCGGAACCTCCCTGCTCGTTGCCATCGGAGATCCCACGGCTGCTGCGCTGCGGGACCTGGGCCATCCGGCCGCCGCCACGGCCCGGCATCCCACCCCCGCCGGCATAGCCGACGCAGTCCACGCGGCAATGACAGCCCTCGATCTCCACGATGTCCCAAACCCTGACCCGGAAGGCAGAGAACAGCCATGAGCTTCCCCCAGCACCGCCCCCGCCGGCTGCGGACCACACCGGCCATGCGGCGGATGACCGCCGAATACCGCCTGGACCCGGCAGAACTCGTCCTTCCGGCCTTCATCCGGGAAGGCCTCACTGAGCCCAACCCCATCACCTCGATGCCCGGCGTTGTGCAGCACACCACCGAGACGCTCAAGCGCGCCGCTGCGGAAGCCGTTGAACTCGGCGTCGGTGGCATCATGCTCTTCGGCATTCCGGCAGAGCGCGACGCCGCAGGCAGTGCCGGAACCGACCCGGACGGCGTACTGAACAAGGCAATCGCCGACGTCCGTGCCGAGGTCGGAAACGACCTGGTGATCATGAGCGACGTCTGCCTGGATGAGTTCACCGACCACGGCCACTGCGGCGTGCTGGACGAGAACGGCGTCGTGGACAATGACACAACCCTGGAGATCTACGGCCGGATGGCTGTGGAGCAGGCGCGCGCCGGAGCCCATGTGCTGGGCCCGTCCGGCATGATGGACGGTCAGGTGGCCGTCATCCGCCAGGCGCTTGACGAAGCAGGGTTCCAGGACGTGTCCGTGATTGCGTACGCCGCGAAGTACGCCTCGGCGTTCTACGGGCCGTTCCGCGAAGCCGTTGACTCGCAGCTCAAGGGCGACCGCCGGACCTACCAGATGGACGCCGCCAACCGGCGCGAAGCCCTGCTGGAAGTCGAACTGGACCTCGAAGAAGGCGCAGACATGGTCATGGTCAAGCCGGCCATGAGCTACCTGGACATCCTTGCCGACGTGGCCGCGATGTCCCCGGTTCCCGTAGCGGCTTACCAGATCTCCGGTGAATACGCGATGATCGAAGCTGCGGCTGCGAACGGCTGGATCGACCGCCGCCGCGCCATCGAAGAATCCGTCCTCGGCATCAAGCGTGCCGGTGCCAACATCATTCTCACGTACTGGGCCGCCGAGCTGGCTGCCTGGCTGAAGGAAAGCAAGTAATGACCTCCACTGTCTCCTCCGAAGAGCTCTTTGACCGCGCCCGTGCCCTGATGCCCGGCGGGGTGAACTCACCCGTGCGCGCGTTCGGCTCGGTGGGCGGCACGCCCCGCTTCCTGGTCTCCGCCAAGGGTCCGTATGTCACCGACTCCGAGGGCCGCGAATACGTGGACCTGGTCTGCTCCTGGGGTCCGGCCCTGGTGGGCCACTCCCACCCGGACGTCCTGGCAGCGGTGCACGCCGCCGTCGACCGCGGGCTCTCCTTCGGCGCCTCCACACCGGCAGAGGCCGAACTCGCGGCACTGGTGATGGACCGGGTGAAGCCGGTCGAGCGGCTGCGCATGGTGTCCACCGGTACCGAAGCCACCATGACCGCCGTACGGCTGGCCCGCGGCTTCACCGGCCGCAACCTGGTCATCAAGTTCGCCGGCTGCTACCACGGGCACCTGGACGGACTGCTGGCCTCCGCCGGCTCCGGCGTCGCCACACTGGCACTGCCCGGTTCCGCCGGCGTCACCGCAGCCACGGCTGCGGAAACCCTGGTGCTGCCGTACAACGACGTCGCTGCCGTGGAGGCTGCGTTCGCCGAGCACGGAGCGGACATTGCTGCGGTCATCACCGAGGCTGCTCCCGCCAACATGGGTGTTGTGACCCCGGCGGAGGGCTTCAACGCAGCCCTGTCCCGCATCACCACCTCCCACGGAGCGCTGCTGATCCTGGATGAAGTCCTCACCGGTTTCCGCACGTCGCCGGCCGGCTACTGGGGCCTGACCGGAGAGAAGGAAGGCTGGTCCCCGGACCTGTACACCTTCGGCAAGGTCATTGGCGGCGGCATGCCCGTGGCAGCCCTGGGCGGCCGCGCCGAGGTCATGGAATACCTTGCGCCGCTCGGCCCGGTGTACCAGGCCGGCACCCTCTCCGGTAACCCGATCGCCATGGCCGCAGGCGTGGCCACGCTGACCGCGGCGACGCCCGAGGTTTACGCAAACATTGACGCACGCTCGGCGCAGCTGTCCCAGGCTGTCTCCGAAGCGCTCTCGGCCGAAGGCGTGAACCACAGCGTCCAGCGCGCCGGCAACCTGTTCAGCATTGCTTTCGGCACTGCGGAGCACGGGGTGCACGACTACGCTGACGCCCTGGCCCAGGAGGCGTTCCGGTTCAAGCCGTTCTTCCATTCGATGCTGGACTCCGGCGTCTACCTGCCGCCGTCGGTCTTTGAGGCCTGGTTCCTCTCCGGTGCGCACGACGACGCCGCGATGGACCGGATCCTGGCGGCCCTGCCGGCAGCAGCGAAGGCAGCAGCGGCCGCCCAGCCGTAGCTTCCCCCTCATCCAGATGACAGAAACTGCCCGTATCAGCACGGCGGGTTCTAGCGGTCGTTGCAACACCTGAGAATTTCGGGAGTTGCAACGACCGTGTCTGTTTCATCAGGAAAGCAGTCCCGTCCGCGGCATAGCGCGGAGCAGAGAGCAGCGTTCTTCGTGGTC
>NZ_JAMWKK010000025.1:0-18959 GCF_035792275.1 Arthrobacter koreensis
TGGCCCAGAAGCTCAACGGACGCCCACGTAAAACGCTCGACTGGGACAGCCCAGCCGAGCGTTTACGTGATCTACTTCTAAGCACCTAACAACCCAAGGTGTTGCAACCACCCCCAGAATCCGCCGCTTGATACGGGCAGTTTCTGCTATCTCGGTGCGCGGAACCTACTTGCGCAGGGACTCCGCGATCTGGGACATCACGGTGTTGTCCGCCAGGGTGCTTGAATCGCCCGGCTCGCGGCCTTCTGCAACATCCTTGAGCAGGCGGCGCATGATCTTGCCGGAACGCGTCTTGGGCAGCTCCGGGACCACCAGGATGTGCCTGGGCTTCGCAATCGGGCCGATCTCCTTGCCCACGTGGTTGCGCAGGGTGGTGACGATGTCGTCGTCGTCCTTGGCGCTGCCGCGCAGGATCACGAACGCAACCACTGCCTCGCCCGTGGTGTCATCGGTGGCGCCGACGACGGCAGCCTCAGCCACCGAAGGATGGCTCACCAGCGCCGATTCGATTTCAGTGGTGGAGAGCCGGTGCCCGGAAACGTTCATCACGTCATCCACGCGGCCCAGCAGCCAGATGTCCCCGTCCTCGTCCTTCTTGGCGCCGTCGCCGGCGAAGTACATGTTGTCGAACCGGGACCAGTAGGTGTCCTTGAAACGCTCCGGATCTCCCCAGATGCCGCGCAGCATTGCGGGCCAGGGTTCCTTGACCACCAGGAAACCGCCGGAGCCGTTCGGGACCGGTTCGCCCATCTCGTCCACGACGTCCACGGAGATGCCGGGAACCGGAACCTGCGCCGAACCGGGCTTGGTGGCAGTGACGCCGGGCATGGGCGCAATCATGTGGGCGCCGGTCTCGGTCTGCCACCAGGTGTCCACGATCGGCGCCGGGACTTCCTTCTTGCCGCCGTTGGCGCCGATGACCTGCCGGTACCACATCCAGGCCTCGGGGTTGATGGGCTCGCCTACCGTGCCCAGCACCCGGATGGAGTCCAGGTTGAACTTGCCCGGGATGTCCCGTCCCCACTTCATGCAGGTGCGGATCGCGGTCGGCGCGGTGTAGAGGATGGAGACCTTGTACTTCTCCACGAGCTCCCACCAGCGGCCCTGGTGCGGGGTGTCCGGGGTGCCCTCGTACATCAGCTGCGTGGCGCCGTTGACCAGCGGCGCGTAGGCGACGTAGCTGTGGCCGGTGACCCAGCCGACGTCGGCGGTGCACCAGTACACGTCGCTCTCCGGGTTCAGGTCGAAGGTGGCCCGGTGCGTGAATGCGGTCTGCGCCAGGTAACCGCCGGTGGTGTGCAGGATGCCCTTGGGCTTTCCGGTAGTGCCGGAGGTGTAGAGGATAAACAGCGGGTGTTCGGAGTCATGCGGCACCGGGGTATGTTCGGCGCTCGCGGAACCAACGACGTCGTCCCACCAGATATCGCGGCCTTCGGTCCACTCGACCGGCTCGCCGTTGCGCTTGACGACGACGACGCTGGTAACGGTGTGCCCCTCCTTCGCCAGGGACTCGTCGACGGCCGGCTTGAGCAGGCTGGGCTTTCCGCGCCGGTAGGAGCCGTCCGCGGTGACGACCAGCTTGGCTTCGGCGTCGTCGATTCGGCTGCGCAGGGCGTCGGCGGAGAAGCCGCCAAAAACGACTGAATGAACGGCGCCGATGCGCGCGCAGGCCAGCATGGTGATTACGGCTTCGGGAATCATGGGCAGGTAGACGGCTACGCGGTCGCCCTTGGTGACGCCGAGGGATTCGAAGGCATTGGCTGCCTTCTTCACTTCCTCCGTGAGCTTGGCGTAGGTGTAGGTGCGGGTGTCCCCGGGCTCGCCCTCAAAGTAGATGGCGACGCGGTCCCCGCGGCCCTCCTCGACGTGCCTGTCGAGGGCGTTGTATGAAGCGTTCAGCTTGCCGCCCACGAACCATTTGGCGAACGGCGCGTCGGTCCAGTCCAGGGTCTGGGTAAAGTCCTCGTCCCAGCTCAGCAGTTCCCGTGCCTGCCTGGCCCAGAATTCCGGGCCGGAAGAAGCGGCCTCGTCGTAGAGTCCGGGCTGCACCACGGCCGAGGCGGCAAATTCCGCGCTTGGCGGAAAGCTGCGGCGCTCGTGGTAAAGGTTCTCCAGTGCGTCACCGTGCTGCTTGACCGGAGGCTGTTCAGACATCTCGGACCCTTTCCGTTGGCTTCGACCCGGCGCCAGGCCCGGGCGTCTGCCCGGCCGGCGGGGCTGTTGGTGATGTTGTCCTTACCCTAACGCGGCAGCGCCCATGCTGTGGCACCGGTCACAACTGCCTCCGTGAAACGGGTTGATTATGCGATAAACGGTAACCCCGGGGCCACGCAGCCAGGGGGAACCGGTAGTCTGTCCTGCTGGCGTTGACTAGGCTGTCACTGAAAGCAAACCGCTTGTGGCGCCGCTGCGGCGGTGCCCTGCACGGTCGGCGCACCCGCCTTCCGGTTGGCTGCTGTCGGAACGGAGACCAGAATGAACCAGCCCCACGTTGAACACGAGGAACGCCCTGCCGCGGATGCCCCAGGCCCGCAGCCCGGCGCTGAACCGGGATCAGGGGTTCGTGCGGTTGCGGGTCCGTTCGGGCTTCGCGACATTGTTGTGGGGTCTGCCGTCCTGGTGATGCTGGTGGGCAGCGTCCTGCCCTTCGCCATTGGCAGCGGCCGGAACCTGTGGACGGCTTTCAGCCTCTTCTACGTTGGAATCGGCATCATCATGCCGCTCGTAGTCGCCGGGCTTTTCACTGCCCGCCGTCTCGCCCCGTCCACCCGCCTGCGCGTGGGATCGCTCTCCCTTGACCAGTTCGCCTCCGTAATTGCGGTGCTGGCTGCCATCTTCTTTTTCCTGCAGATTGTCTACGTCTTCAGCGTCGGCTCCCTGCTGGGCCTGATAGGCGCGGCTGCGCTGCTGGCCGCAACAACTTTTGCACCGCATATTCCGCCCTTCGCCGCTGAGTTCAGCGACCGCCCGGAAATCCCGGCACACGCCGTTGCCCGGGACGCCAAGCCGCTTGTCCGCGTGCCCAAGCCTGCGCCCGCGCCGAAGGCAGCGGGTGAGCCCGACGGCGGCAAGCGCCCCGGTATGTTCGGAGCGGGGAAGCCGGCCGAACCTGTTCCCGGTGCTTCCCAGCAGGGCCAGGCTGTTTCCCAGCAGGCTGGTACAGCCTCGACAGGGGCGGGCTACGGTTCGGCAGCGCGGCCTGACGCCGCAGGCGCACAGACGGGTGCCCAGGGCGCTCCCCAGCCTGAACCTGCGCAGGGATCGGCACAGGCCGGACCAGCGCAGACCGGACCAGCGCAGACCGGTACCGGCCAGGGCGCGACTGGCGCGGCAGCCGCTGGTAGTGCAGCTGCCGCCGGCGCTGGAGCATCCGGCGCAGGAGCATCCGGCGCAGGGGCGTCGGGTGCGGGAGCTTCCGGAACGGAAGCATCCGGCAAAGCAGAACCGGCCGGCGCCGGCAGCAACCAGGCAGTCCCTGCCGGGGAGGATCCGCTGCCCGCCACGACAGTGAACCCGACAGTCCAGGGCGACTCACCGGCGTCGCACACGCAGGCCCAGGAATCCATCTCGGCGACCCGTGAAGAAAACGAGAACGTCGTGGAAGCCTTCTGGTTCGCCGTCGGCACGCCCCGTCAGATCGTCGACGAACGCACCGGGCTGCCGCTGTTCATGTTCTACCCGGGCGACTGGGAACTCGGCCTGGAAGACCGAGGCCACGAGTTCCTGGTCCAGGACAAGCGCACCGGACGGATCGGCGTGCTGCGGGACCTGACCAACATCGAGCGCGTCAGCGACGACAGCTCCGGCCACTAGACCCACCACCGATGCCCCGGCGCCCGGACTGTTCCGAAAGCGCCGGGGCTTCGTTGACTGCGAAGGACACACATGCCAACCGGCAACGATGCCTCACCGCTGGCACTGAAACGCCGTGCACGGAAGATCAACCGACTGCTCGGGGAGCTGTACCCCTACGCGGTTGCGGAACTGGATTTCACCAACGCCTTTGAGCTGCTCATCGCCACGGTGCTCTCCGCGCAGACCACCGACGTGCGCGTCAACGCCGTCACCCCCGTGCTTTTTGCCCGTTATCCGGATGCCCGCGCCCTCGCTGAGGCAGATGAGTCCGAGCTGCAGGAACTGATCCGGCCTACCGGTTTCTTCCGTGCAAAGTCCGCTGCGATCAAGAAGCTGGCCACCCAGATCGTCGACGATTACGACGGCGAGGTGCCCAACAGGCTCGAGGACCTGGTGAAGCTGGCCGGCGTCGGCCGCAAAACCGCCAACGTGGTGCTCGGCAACGCATTCGGGGTTCCGGGCATCACCGTGGACACCCACTTTCTGCGCCTGTCGCGCCGGTTCGGCTGGACCGAGTCGAAGGACCCGGTGAAGGTCGAAGAGGACGTGGCGCAGCTCTTTGAGCCCAGGGACTGGACGCCGCTGTCCAACCGGGTGGTCTTCCACGGCCGCAGGGTATGCCATGCCAAGAAGCCCGCCTGCGGGGCGTGCGCCGTTGCGCAGCTCTGTCCCTCCTACGGTGAAGGTGAAACGGACCCGGACAAGGCCCGGAAGCTGCTCAAGTACGAGCTGGCTCCCGGGCGCGAGGACCTGCTTGCCCGCATGATGGCGTCGGAGACAAGGGCCCAGCTGCGGGCCGCCGGATACGGTCTGGAAGCATGAGTGCGCAGGCCCAGCTGGAAGCGTTCGGCAGCCTGGCCAGCAGCGGCGGCGGCAGCTATGGACGGGACCTGCGTTTCCTGACCCGGGCCGTCGACCCCGCCGTGGCGCGCGAGGCCGCAGTGCTCATCCTCTTCGGTGTCCTGGATGAGACCCCCGCGAGGTTCCATTCCGAGGCCGTTCCGGACGACCTTGATGTCCTGTTCGTGGAGCGTGCCTCCACCCTGAACGACCATCCGGGCCAGGTGGCCTTCCCCGGCGGCGGCGTGGACGCCTCCGACGCGGATGTGGCCGCTGCGGCGCTGCGTGAGGCGAACGAAGAAACCGGCCTGGACCCCAGCGGCGTTCGGGTGCTGGGCGCCCTGCCGAAGGTGGGGCTGCCGGTGAGCAACTTCCTGGTGACCCCGGTGCTGGGCTGGTGGGACAAGCCCACTCCCGTGGACGTCGTGGATGAGGCTGAATCGGCTTCGGTGTTCCGCGTGCCTGTTGCGGATCTGCTGAACCCGGCCAACCGCCGCACCACGGTGCTGCGCCGCGGCGGCGAGGAACACCGCGGTCCGGCGTTCCTCGTCAACGGCGTGGTGGTCTGGGGATTCACCGCCCTGCTCCTGGACGAGGTCTTCAACCAGCTGGGCTGGACGCTGCCCTGGGACGAGACCCGGGAAATGGTGCCGCCGGTTTAGTTACTTCGCTTCGGCGTAGGAGTCGACGGCGGTACACACCACGGGGAATTCCAGCGGGATCCTGCCGAAGAGCAGCTCCGTTGCCTCGGCTGCGGCCTCGGTGACGATTGCCTCGGCCTCGGCGACGCGTGCGGCAGGAACCTCAAGCATTACTTCGTCATGCAGGAAGAAGACGAGGCGCCCCGCCGGTGAGGTGCCCGAGGCCGCCCGCAGCCGCCGTCGTATCCCTGCCAGCCAGCACGTCGCCCATTCGGCCGCAGTGCCCTGCACCACGAAGTTTCGCGTGAAACGTCCGCGGGAGCGGGCCAGGTTATCGGCCCGGCGCTGTTCCTCCGCCGACGCTGTGCGCTGCGCGGCAAGCCAGCGTTCGGAGGCCGGGGGAGTGCTGCGGCCCAGCTGGCTGGAAACTGTCCCGCCGGCCTCGCCGGTGCGTGCCGCGCGTTCCACGACGGCGATTGCCCGGGGATAGTTCCGGGTCAGCACGGGCATCAACCGGCCGGCTTCGCCGCTGGTCGCGCCGTACATTGCGCCGAGCATCGCGACTTTGGCCAGGGACCGGTCGCCGTTGAAACCCTGGTCCGCGATGCCCTGGTACAGGTCCTTGCCGCGGGCTGCTGCGGCGAGCACCGAGTCCTGGCCCAGGGCGGCAAGGACACGCGGTTCTAGCTGGGCGGCATCGGCCACCAGAAGCTTGTAACCGGGAGCCGGCCGCACGGCGTCGCGGACGTACTTCGGAATCTGCAGGGCACCACCGCCGCGGGAGGACCAGCGGCCTGACACCACTCCGCCCACCACGTACTCGGTCCGGAACCGGCCATTCTGCACCCAGTCGTCGAGCCAGTTCCAGCCGCTGGCGGAGAGCAGCCGGGCCAGTTTCTTGTAGCGCAGCAGCGGTTCGATTGCCGGGTGGTCCTGCTGCTCCAGTTCCCAGGTGCGGGTGGTGCGGACTTCGATGCCGGCGCGGTGCAGGGCACGCAGCAGTTCCTGCGGGGAGTCGGGGTTGAAGGAAGGGTTGCCGAGTTTGGCCCGCAGCTCAGCGGCTGCCGCTTCCAGCTTGGCCGGGCGCTGTCCTTCCGACGGACGCGGGCCCAGCTGTTCCTCCAGCATGGCTTCGTGCAGGTCCCGGCGCCAGGGAATGCCGCCGTGTTCCATCTCGGCAGCGACCAGGCCGCCGGCTGATTCTGCGGCGAGCAGCAGGGTGAGGCGGCGCCGTTCCGGGCTTCCGGCGACGGCGGTGAGCTGGTCCTGGAGTTCTTCGATGAGCTCCTCGGCCGTGCGCGTGTGCTGCCGGGCGCGGGGGTCCATGGATTCGGCGCCGTCGAGCCCTTCGAACAGGGAACCCTGGTCCGGTGCCGGCGGCAGCGGGAGCAGCTGCCGGGGTGCCAGATCCGGTTCGTCCTCCGGGCGCCGGGCCCGCAGTTCCTTGATGTAGGGAGTTTCCGCGGCGAATTCTGAGTTGCGCAGGATTTCCCGGCACAGTGTGAGGTCGTGGCTGCGTTCCACGCTGATCCCTGCTGCCAGCAACCTGCCGTAGGTCTCCCGGCTCCGGTCCCAGACCCAGCGGACCGGCTGCTGCTCCGCCTGCGCCACAGCGCGCGGCAGCTCAGCTCCGGGTACGACGGCGGCCGGTGCGGTGGGTGCCCCCGCGGCGTCGGCCGGCTGGAGGACCCAGGCACCGGTGCTCCCCGGTGCGGGAGCGAGGACTACGTACATGCCTTCATTCTTCCCTGTCCGGGGAACACCCGTGGACGGCGCCATGCACCCTGCAGCTGCGACTTCTCCTCCACCGGGTAGAAGGAGGTGCTTCTTATGGGACGTTGTCCCCAACAGGACGCCTTCTTCAGGGGATCCGCTGCCTCGCCGCGGATGCTGGAGCCCATGACGGAAACTCTTCCCTGGACCCCGCCGGCCAGGCGTCGGCCGGAACAGCAGTCCCCGGGGCATACAGACGGCCCGCATGCCGTCCTGGTGCTTCCCCACAGCCAGCACCTGCAGGACGAAATCGCCCGGATCGCCGTTGCCGCCGGCATTGAGCTGAGAACAGCGGACACCATCGCCGGAGCACTCGCGCACTCACCGGACGTCCTGCTGGTGGACGCCCACGCGCTCGAACGCGGCGGCCGGACTCTGGGCGCCTTTCGGGGGACAGAGACGATCTGTGTCGGTTTCGAGGCTGAAGAACCCTGGCAGCAGTCCGCCCGCTACGGTGTCGAGGGCGTTGCCGTCCTTCCCCAGGCGGGTCCCTGGCTTGCTGAGCATCTCGCCCGGCGCAACAGTCCCACGGGACGAATACTCGGCGTGGCAGGAACCTTCGGCGGAGCTGGAGGGTCCACGCTGGCATGCCTGCTGGCCAGGGAAGCGGCTGACTCCGGACAACAAGTCCTGCTCGCAGAATCGGGCAGCAGCGGAGGCGGTCTTGAATACCGGCTGGGTGCAGTGGAGGCCAGCGGCCTCCGCTGGCAGGACCTGGCGGGCGTTGAAGGCACGGTTAACCCGATCCAGCTTGCTGCCGCGCTGCCGGAAGCGGGTGGGTTCGCCGTGCTTGGCCATGCTTCCGGTGAACCTGCACCGGAAGGAGTTGAGGAGGAAGTGCAGCCTGCGGTCCTGCAGGCCGCCCGCGCGGCCTTCGGGCTGACGGTCCTGGATCTTGGCACCTGTCCGCCGCACCACTCCCGGGTCCTGGAACAGTGTGACGTGCTTCTGGCCGTCGTGGGAGGCAGGACGCCCTGCCTCCTGGCTGCCAAGTCCTGGTGGAACGGGCACGGACCCGGCGCCCCGCCCACTTCCGCCGTTGTCCGGGGGCCGCTCCCGGAAGGCATGGACGAAGTCCGGGTTGCGTCGCTGCTGGGTATGGACCTGGCGGGTTATCTGCCCTGGACCCGGGCGGTGGCGTCCGCCTCCGATGGAGGACGGCTGCTGGACGCCCGCCGCAGGCGGCTCCGCCGTGCAGTGGGCCGGATCCTGGCGGCTGCCGGGCCGGCAGCGGGGCGGGAACCGTGAATGGGGCGGGCCGCCGGGCGCACCGGCCGGTGCAGCGAACCGGCATTCCGGATGCCTACGCGGCAGGACTGGTCAACCAGATCCGTGAGGAAGTCCTGGCAGGGGACGTTCCGGTAACAGGCGCGAGGCTGGCCGCAGCGGTGCACGCGAGCGGCCGCCTGCTGGGTTCCGGCGGCGGGCTGCGTGCCGTTGACCGGGTTCAGGCCGACCTGCAGGGCCTCGGCCCGCTTCAGGCACTACTTCGAATACCGGGACTCACGGACATCCTGGTCAACGGACCGCACGAGGTGTGGGTGGACACTGGAGCGGGACTTGCCCGAACCGATGTCTCCTTCCCAGCCGAGGCCGACCTGCAGGCACTCGCAGTCCGGTTAATCGCAGCCGGTGGACGGCGCCTCGATGATTCCTGTCCCTGCGCGGATGTCCAGCTCCGTGGATACCGGGTGCACGCCGTCCTTCCGCCGGTTTCCACGGGATCCACACTGCTGTCGATCCGGGTCAGGGCAGCGGACAGCTTCAGTCTGGAGGAATTGCAGGCTGCCCGCATGATGGATGCGCAGTGCGCGGATACTCTGCGGTTCATCGTTGCCTCCAAGCTGAATTTCCTGATCAGCGGTGCCACGGGAACGGGGAAAACCACGCTGCTCTCCAGCCTGCTGTCCCTCTGCAATCCTGACGAGCGGCTGGTGCTGATCGAGGATGCCGCCGAACTGGTGCCTCAGCACCCCCATGTCATAGGGCTGCAGGCCCGGCACACCAACATCGAACGTGCCGGCTCCGTGGACTTGGCAGACCTGCTTCGGCAGGCCATGCGCATGCGCCCCGACCGCCTGGTAGTGGGTGAATGCCGCGGCGCTGAAGTGCGGGAACTGCTCGCGGCTATGAATACGGGGCACGACGGTGCCGGGGGAACTATCCACGCCAGCGCCGCCTCCACGGTGCCCGCCCGCCTGGCAGCGCTCGGAGCGCTCGCCGGGCTGAACGCACGGGCACTCGCACTCCAGGCAGCAGGCGCGCTGGACGCCGTAATTCATCTTGAACGGGATGCAGGCGGACGCCGCGTAGCCGAAATCGCCGTGCTGGACTCGCCAGTGGACGGTGAACTCGTCACCTGCACCGCACTGGACTGCCGTGCGCAAAGCTCATCTCCGGGCCCGGGTTGGGACCTGCTGCAGGCTCGTCTGGCACTAAGGCAGTCAAGGTGAGCGCGGTGTCCCGCTCCCAGGGACAGCCCGGGACATCGGCGCACGGATGACGGGCCTGTGGACAGGCGTCCTGCTGGCCGCAGCATTCCTGCTTCTGGCCGGCGGGCGAAGACCGGGCCTGCCGCTCTCCGTCAGCAGCCGTCAAAACCCATCCCGACGCCGCCGGGTTGCTGTGCCGGGAGTGGGGCCCGGGAAGGCAGGACGGAACAGCAAGGCCAGCGAGGAGGAGCTCCACCGGCTCCCGCTCCTCGTCCACCAGCTCGCTGGTCTTCTGGAAGCGGGCCGCACGCCCGCCCAGCTGTGGGCGGATGCATCCCGGCTATACCGGGACACCCCGGGCGCACCCGTCCGGAGTCCTGTCTCATCCACGCTTGACCGCGCCGCCCGGGCAGCTGCCCTGGGAATCAGCGCAGCGCCCGTGCTCCGGGAAGCCGCACAGGCATCCTCGGGCCTGCACGCCATGCTCTGGAACGATCTGGCGGCATGCGTGCAGACCGCAGAACGAAGCGGTGCTCCGCTGGCCGGGATCCTGAGCCGTTACGCACAGGGGCTGGAATCCATCCTCGATTCCCGCGCCGCCCGGACTTCGGCGCTCTCCGGGCCCAAGGCCACCGTCCGGCTGCTGACCTGGCTGCCGCTGGCAGGGATCGGACTTGGGTTTCTGCTGGGAACCAACCCCCTCGCCGTGCTGGCTCAGAGCCCTGTGGGGTGGGCCGCGGCAGGAACAGGTGCTGCTCTCGGCCTGACCGCACGGCTCTGGTCCAGGCGGCTTATCTCCCGTGCGGTACCGGAAGGCGAGGGAACCGGATGAAGCACCGGCAACTCCCGTGACCGCGTTGAGTGTGGGGTTGCTGCTGGCCGCGGCGGCGGTTCTGCGGTGGCTAGGCACTTCTCCCGCGCGGTTGGTATCCGGGACACGCCGGACGCCGAGCGGCCCGGGTCCCGCCGGGCCGCCGGGGCAGGGACACCACGGGATCCGTGACCCGGCCCTGATGCTTGACCTCGCCGCAGCCATGCTCAGCGCAGGGCGTCCACCCAATACTGTGCTGCTGGTGCTGGCAGACTCGGCGGTGCCGCCGCTGGACCTCATCCTTCGGCGGGTCGTTACCGCACTGGAGCTGGGTTCCCCGTGGGACCAGGCCTGGGACCTGGCGGAGAGGGCAGGAACCCAGGCTGCAGGCGCAGCGAAGGCAGCGGCGGTCCTGCGCGATGCGCTGGCCTTCGCAGCATCCAGCGGTGCACCGTCAGCTGCAGTGCTTCACGCCCAGGCAGCACAGATCCGGCGGCGCAGGTCCCGGGACGGGGAACAGCGGGCTGCGGCCCTCGGGATCCATCTGGTCCTGCCGCTGGGCCTCTGTGCGCTTCCGGCATTTCTGTGTTTCACCGTGGTCCCGCTGCTGCTGGCGCTGTTGCCCGAAATCTAGGCTGCCCCGTCGTGCGGCCATCCCGTCCCGACCCACCCGTCTGTTGCCTGTGCCCTCATTTGTGTGCGGGGGGAGGAACCAGTCACCGGCCGGGGCTCCTCCACAAGCGCGGTGAAGGGAAGCGGTTTTCCAGAAGTCCAGCGCGGGAGCTCTCCTGCTGGTCCGCCCGCGCCAGACTCGGTTCATGCCCAGGGCCCCCGGGTCCGCGGCGTTTACCGACACAACCTGAGGAGCCAGACATGTCATCCATTCAGTCCGAACCAACAGCCGTTCCCGAACCCCGCCGCGTGGCTGCGCCAACGGGGGCCGGCGGCGCTGACCGCCCGTCCGGCGGCAGAAGTGCCGCGGTCTCCAGCACCGCAGTGACCCGATCCGCGGGAGTCCCCGGTGCGCCGGCCGAAGCCGTTCCCCTGGCCAAGGTCTATCCGTTCCCGGACAGGAAACGGCACGGCATGACGGCGCAGGACCGTGAGGCCGGAATGGCCACGGCGGAGTACGCCATAGCGACCTTGGCCGCCGTAGCCTTCGCAGCGCTGCTCGTGGCGGTCCTGAGCAGCGGCGATGTCCGGGAGCTGCTTATGTCGCTGATCCGTTCCGCTCTCAGCTTCGGGTGAAGCCGGTCCACTCTCCGCACGCCGAGCAGGGAGCTGTCACTGCGGAACTGGCGGTCGCGATGCCTGCTGCGGCAATCCTCCTGGCCGCCCTGCTGACCGGAGCTGCGGCTGGACTTACCCAGCTGCGGCTGGAGGAAGCTGCAGGCGCAGCGGCCCGGCTTGTGATGCGCGGGGATACCAGTGAAGCCGCCGGCGCCGTCGCGCGCCTGGCCGGCGACGGCGCAGGGATGGAGGTATCCGAGAGCGGGGACTGGGTGCACGTCCGTGTGGAATCCGCGCTCCGGGCCCCGCTGCTGGACCTCCTTCCCGTCACGCTCGTCGCTGAAGCTTCGGCTCCCCGGGAGGAAAAGTGATGAGCCGGTTCATCCCGACTCCAAGGGCGGGAACCGAGACGGGAGCCGGAACTGTCCTTATGCTCGGCCTTGTCCTGGGAGCCATCACGCTGGCCGTGGCTGCGGCGCTGCTTTCAGCTGCCGTGGTGGCAGGGGCCAGGGCAGGGACGGCAGCCAACCTGGCTGCGCTGGCAGGCGCAGATGCTCTGCGCGGCCTGCGCAGCGGAGACCCGTGCACTGTGGCGGCCGCCGTCGCAGCGAGGAACCAAGCGGAGGTGGCACACTGCTCCCCGGAGACGCAGGCGGGAACATTGACAGTCACCGTCCGGGCACCGGTCCCGCTCCTTCCCTGGCAGGCTTCCGCGGAAGCCCGGGCCGGACCGCCTCCGGGCGCACTGCGGGAACCGGGCTGACCCGTGCCGGACCGCAGTCCGGAAGCCGTGGCAGGGCCGCTTCCCTGACCCCGGGGGACGGCACTGGAACCCGATGCAGGGCTAACGGCGGCTGGTTACCGTGCCCGTGCCTTGGGCCGGGGCCTGCGCTGACGGGATTCCCGCATCGGGAGCGTTCGCGAGCAGCACCTCGATCAGCGTCACCGCGCCCTTCTTGTCCAGGGGGTTGTTCTTGTTGCCGCACTTGGGGGACTGCACACAGGAGGGGCAGCCGCCGTCGCACTCGCAGGCACGGATGGCGTCCCGGGTAGCGGCCAGCCAGATGGTGGCTGCCTCGTAGGCGCGTTCGGCGAAGCCGGCGCCGCCGGGGTGTCCGTCGTACACAAAGATGGTCGGCTTGCCCGTGTCCGCGTGCAGGGCGGTGGAGACCCCGCCGATGTCCCAGCGGTCGGAGGTGGCAACCAATGGGAGCATCCCGATCGAGGCGTGCTCGGCAGCGTGCAGCGAACCCGGGAAGTCAGCGGCAGCCAGGCCGGCACCGAGCAGCAGTTTCTCGTCAATGATGAACCACACGGCTTTGGTGAAGAGTTCCTTGGCCTCGAGTTCCAGCGGCTCCTCGCCGAGGATCTCGTTGGAGACCAGGGCCTTGCGCTGGAAGGAAACCACCTGGGTGGTGACCTTGACCGTGCCGAAGCACACCTGGACCTCGCCCCACTGCACGGAACGTTCGGTTTCCATCACCTCAATCTGGGTGATGTCCCGGGCCTGGGTGTAGAACTCGGGGTTTGCCCGGGTCACCACGGCACAGTGGTCTGCCTCGTTCAGCTCCTCAACCAGGAAGGTCTGCCCCTGATGCACGTACACCGCCCCGGTGTGGGCCTGGTACTGGCTCTGCGCACCGTCCATGGTCCCCAGCAAGGTGCCCGTCTCGGCCTCCACAATGTTGATTGGTCCACCGCCGGCGGCCCGCAGGTTCACCATCGACGCCGCGCTCTCCGCGTGGGTCCAGAACCAGCCGGCCGGGCGGCGCCGGAGGTATCCCTGGGTCACCAGCGAATCCAGCAGGCCCGCAGCCGTGGGGCCGAACATGTCACGTTCCTCCGGCTTCAGCGGCAGCTCAGCCGCTGCCGCACAGAGGTGCGGACCCAGCACATACGGATTGGAGGGATCGAAGACGGTGGCCTCGACAGAAATGTCGAAGATGGCTTCCGGGTGATGGACCAGGTAGGTGTCCAGCGGATCGTCGCTGGCCACAAAGGTTGCGAGGGCGTCCTGCCCGGAGCGTCCGGCCCGGCCGATCTGCTGGAACAGGGAAGCACGGGTACCCGGCCAGCCGGCCACCAGGACGGCGTCCAGTCCGGAAATGTCGATGCCCAGTTCAAGCGCCGAGGTGCTGGCGATGCCGAGCAGCTGCCCGCTGCGCAGCTGGTTCTCCAGGGCTCTGCGTTCCTCCGGCAGGTACCCGGAACGGTAGGCGGCCACCCGGTCCGGCAGGGAGGGATGCACTTCGTCCAGCAGCCGCCGGGTGATGGCGGCAATGGTCTCAGCGCCCCGGCGGGACTTGATGAAGGCAATGGTCCGGATCTGGGCGGAGACGAGGTTGGCCAGCAGGTCCGAGGTTTCAGCGATGACCGTGCGGCGCTCGCGGGCACCGTTCTCGCCCTTGCCGTCGGTGAGCTGCGGTTCCCACAGGGCAACCGTCGTAGCTCCGTGCGGGGAATAGTCGCGGGTGAAGGCCTGCACCTCGCTGCCGATCAGCCGGCCGAAGGACTGCGCAGGATCCGCAGAAGTGGCAGAGGCCCCAATGAACACCGGATCCGCACCGTAGTACGCGCAGATCCGCCGCAGCCGGCGCATCAGGTTGGCTACGTTGGAGCCGAAAACCCCGCGGTAGCTGTGGGCCTCATCAATGATGACGTACTTCAGCCGGCGGAAGAACCGTGCCCACCACGCATGATTGGGAAGCACCCCGAAGTGCAGCATGTCAGGATTCGCCAGCACCAGGTTGGCGTGGTCCCGGATCCAGCGGCGCGCACCCGGGTCCGTGTCGCCGTCGTACGTTTCGGCCCGCAGTGTCGGAAGGTGAAGCGCGTTCAGGGCCGTCAGCTGGTCGGCGGCCAGCGCCTTGGTGGGGGAGAGGTACAGGGCCACGGAGCCGGTGGGCTCCAGGGAAATTCGGTCATCGAGCGCCGTCCGGTGGATCTCGTCCAGCATCGGCAGCTGGTAGGCCAGCGACTTACCGGACGCGGTTCCCGTGGAGATGATGGTGTGCCGTCCGGAGTGTGCACAGTCCGCAGCCTCGGCCTGGTGCTGCCAGGGGGAATGCACCCCCAATGAACCGTAGGCCGCAATTAAATCCGGGTGGACCCAGTCGGGCCAGGGAGCAGTCTGTGCCTCCCGGGCGGGAATCTCGTGGATGTGGACCAGCTGCTCCGGGTCGCTTCCGCCGCCGAGCAGCGGGATGAGGGAATCAGAAATGGCCACGCGGCCATTCTCCCACCGGTACCCGGGAAGCAGGCACGCGGAACGGTCCCGGTCCGCGGCGGGCGAAATCTAGAGACGCGGCTCAAACATCATGACGCTTGCCAGGGACTCCCAGCCCAGGTACCGGTACAGCTCCAGGCCCGTCGCGGGAGAGATCAGGAGTCCCGTTTCGGCGTCGTGTTCCAGGGCGACAGCGGTCAGGGCCCGCATCACATAGCTGCCGAGCCCCTGCCTGCGGAAACCGGGATCGGTGGCAATCTGGTCATAGACAGCGAAACCGTCCACCACCGCTACGTGTCCCTGTGCCGCCGTCGACTCCCCGGACTTTACTTCCACCCGGCCGCCGGTGCCGGTGCGGATGGTTTCTGCGCTGTAGCCGTCCGGCGGCAGCGGATCTTCGACATCCTGGCCCTCCATGGACAGGATCATGAAAACTTCGTCGGTAGAACGGACCGACAGCCCGTAGACGTTCGCAGCCCCGTAGAGTTCGGACACCTTGGACGTGACAATCGTGAACAGCCGCCCCGCTCCCTGCCGTGCCGACGTGGCCAGTGCAGCGAACTCATCGTGGGAGGGCTCCAGGGCGAAGTACTCCCAGTCATTGGTTTTGTCATGCAGGAAAGCGGCCGGAAACCGACCCTCGTGGCGTGTCTGGTACCCGCGGGCCCTGGCCCACCCCGTCACCCAGGTCTCAAGGAGATCGTCGGTTAGTCCGTTCATGCAGAAACCCTAGCCCGCGGTTCCCTCCGGCGGGAGGGCGGTCCGGTAAAACCGGATTTCGCCCGCCGGTCTACCCTTAATACGTGGCCATGAATCGAATTGCTCTCTATTACGCCTTCACCCCGCTCCCGGATCCCGAAGCGGTCCGTCTCTGGCAGCGCACCCTGTGTGAAAAGCTCGGCCTCCGCGGCCGCATCCTGATCTCCAAGGACGGCATCAACGGAACAGTCGGCGGCGAACTCAACGCCGTGAAGGCCTACGTTAAGGCCACCCGCGAGTACCCCGCGTTCAAGAAAATGGACATCAAGTACTCCGAAGGCTCCGCCGAGGACTTCCCGCGCCTGAGCGTGAAGGTCCGCCCCGAGATCGTGAGCTTCGGAGCGCCGGGGGAACTGAAGGTGGACGAGAACGGGGTTGTGGGCGGCGGGACACACCTGCGCCCCGAAGAGCTGCACGAGCTGGTTGAGGCAAAGAAAGCCGCCGGCGAGGACGTTGTCTTCTTCGACGGCCGCAACGCCTTCGAGGCCCAGATCGGCAAGTTCAAGGGCGCAGTAGTGCCTGATGTCTCCACCACCCACGACTTCATCAAGGAACTCGAGTCCGGCAAGTACGACGACCTGAAGGACAAGCCTGTGGTCACCTACTGCACCGGAGGCGTGCGCTGCGAAGTCCTTTCGGCCCTGATGGTGAACCGAGGGTTCCAGGAGGTCTACCAGATGCAGGGAGGCATCGTCCGCTACGGAGAGACCTTTGGGGACGAGGGTCTCTGGGAGGGTTCGCTCTACGTGTTCGACAAGCGCATGCACATGGAATTCACTGACGACGCCGTCACTATCGGTGAGTGCGTGCGGTGCCATGCGCCTACCAGCAAGTTCGAGAACTGCTCGAACCCGTCCTGCCGCAAACTGACGCTGTACTGCTCCGAGTGCTCCGCGGATCCCTCGACCCTGCGCTGCCCGGACGGCTGCGAAGCGTAACACCACCTTGCGGGCCTTCGGCTGCTGACTTCCACCTTCCGCGTTCCCGCCTGGCCGCGGAAACCGGCGTCCGGGAGGCAGCGGCTTAGGGAGGCAACGGCTTAGGGGAGGGCCGGCACGGACCTACCTGCCGAATGCTGCCGGAGCACTGATCTCAGCCAGGTTCTGGACTGCCTGCTCGAACAGCTCTGCGGGATTCGAGGTGCGTCCGGCGCTCTCTTCCCGGGCAAAGCACTGCCAGGCAACCCGCCAGGTGCAGGCAATCAGCTCCGCCACGAGCTGTGCCTGCATCCGGCTCAGCCGTGCGCGTTCCTCGACCGCGTCGCTCACTGTGTTCACCAGATGCATTTCCTGGCGGGAGACTGCCTGGAGCAGCCGGGGTTCGCGCAGCAGGAGCCGCGATATCCGCCCGAATCCAACCTGTTCCACTTCGTGGGCAAACTGTTCCCTGCAGGCACCGGCCAGCTCCTGGAAAATTTCTGCCGGAGACATGGAGGGGGCGAGTTCACGGCTGAGCAGAGCGTCCAGGAGTTCCCCCTGCCCCGGAACGGCTGCGGACTCCTTGGAGTCGTAGTAGCGGAAGAACGTCCGCTCCGAGATCCCGGCACGCTCTGCGATGCTGGCCACCGTGGTGGCCTCCACCCCCGCAGTCTCCAGCAGGTCCAGGGTTGCCTGCTGGATCTGCCGTCTCGTCGCGGCCTTGTGGTCGTCTCGTTTTCCCACGGTGTTCCAGCTTTCGTCGGGCACGCCATTGCATATCTTCTGTCACAGTATGCCAGTTCGTTTAGAAAAATCTGTCAGTCTGTGACAGTATTTTCCGGTTCACGTTCCACAGAAACCGAGGAATCCTTGACTTCCGAAAGCCCTGCAGCCGAGCACGAAGCGGCACCCGCAGCCATCGCCGAGCAACGTCCGGCGCTTTCCACCAAACAGCTCACAGGAATCATCGGAGCAACGGCCCTGGCCGCGTTCCTGATGATCCTGAACGAAACCGTCCTGACCGTGGCGCTGCCCTCGATCATGGCGGACCTGGACGTTTCAGCGGCAGCCGGACAATGGCTCACCACCGGATTCCTGCTGACCGTCTCCGTGGTTATCCCTACCACCGGGTTCCTGCTTCAGCGCTTCAGCACCCGGAGCCTGTTCGTCTTTGCGCTGGCCAGCTTCCTGGCCGGCACCGTGCTGGCAGTGTTCGCCCCCAGCTTCGCCGTCCTGCTGCTTGCCCGCATCATCCAGGCAGTGGGCACCGCCATTGTGCTGCCGCTGCTGATGACCACCACGCTGACCCTGGTGCCGCTGCACAAGCGCGGTGCCATCATGGGCCTGAACTCGATCGTCATCTCAGTGGGCCCGGCCGTCGGTCCCACGGTGTCCGGCGCAATCGTCAACGCCTTCAGCTGGCACTACATTTTCGTGCTGATGACGCCCATCGCCGTGCTGATCCTGCTGCTCGGCATCATCTTCATCCGCATTCCGGGTGCCTCCCGCAAACTGCCGGTGGACGTCGCCTCGGTGATCCTCTCCGCCCTCGCCTTCGGGTTCCTGGTCTATGCGATCTCCAGCCTGGAACACGCAGCGGACAACCTCATCCTGGCCGCTGCCAGCCTGGTCATCGGTGCCGGTGCACTGGTGCTGTTCGTCCGGCGCCAGATCCGCCTGGCCCGGACCGGACGCGAACTGCTCAACCTCGCTCCGTTCCGGAACCGGAACTTCACCCTTAGCGTCGTGATGATCATGATCGCCATGGGAACCCTGCTGGGAACCGTGGTGATCGTGCCGATTCTGCTCCAGACCGGCAGGGGCCTGGACACCCTGACCATCGGCATGATGCTGCTGCCCGGCGGACTGGTGCAGGCCGCGGTCGGCCCCGTATTCGGCCGGGTGTTTGACCGCTTTGGCCCCCGCCCCGTCCTGATTCCCGGTGCAGCCCTGCTGGCCCTGGGGCAGTGGATGTACGTCAGCGTCACGCCCGAAACCGGGCTGTGGTTCTTCACCGCCTCCCACGTCGTGTTCAGCATCGGGCTGGCCATGCTGATGACCGGACTGCTCTCCGCCGCCCTCGCCACGGTCGATCCGCGGCTGTACGGCCACGGTTCGGCGATCTTCAACACCGGGCAGCAGCTGGGCGGCGCGATCGGCACCACCATCTTCGTGACGGCCCTGTCCATGCTTGCCGCACGCCGGCTGGCAGACGGATCGCCGCTCGCGGATTCACTCTTCTCCGGTGCGCACACCGCCTTCATCATTGGTGCGGTGCTGGCCACGGCCGGACTGGTCCTGGCGCCGTTTATCCGGATTCCCCGCCGCGCCTGATCCTGTCTTTTCAACGAGAGGCCAGTTACGGCTCGTATGAGCGCGGTGAAGTCAAGTGGTGGGTGCAACGCTGGGGGTTAGGCTGCTGGTTGCAGCAGCATGTTCAGCCGGTTGGCTGGGGTGTCCATGTCCAGGGTTGGT
>NZ_JAMWKK010000026.1:0-15554 GCF_035792275.1 Arthrobacter koreensis
AGCTCAACGGACGCCCACGTAAAACGCTCGACTGGGACAGCCCAGCCGAGCGTTTACGTGATCTACTTCTAAGCACCTAACAACCCAAGGTGTTGCAACCACCCCCAGAATCCGCCGCGTCTAACGGGCAGTTTCTGTCATCTCGGTGGGGAAGTAGGGGAAGGCGGCGAAGCGGGGGGTCAGGGCTTGCCGTGCAGGCCGTCGAACATCATGGAGATGATGTCATCGGCGAGCTTCTCCGCGCCGATCGGACCGCCCGGCTTGTACCATTCGACGATCGAGTTGATGGTGCCGAAGAGCAGCCGGGTGGTGGTCCGCGGATCGATGTCGCTGCGCAGCGATCCTTCGGAGCGGGCCGCGTCCACGAGCTGGGCCACGCGCCGGTCGAACTGGCGGCGCCGTTCCAGCGCATCACGCTCAATGTCGGTGTTGCCGCGCAGGCGCAGCAGCAGGGTGACGAACGGGAGCCGCTCGGTCAGGACATTGATTGTTCCGCGGAGCACGAATTCCAGGCGGGCGTCGGCCGGGCCGGTGGAAGCCCGCGGGTCGTCAAGGACACCTTCGAGTCCGCCGAGGGCGTTCTCCAGGGCCAGGCGCAGCAGGTCGCCCTTGGAAGGAACGTGGTGGTAGATGGCGGACTTGGTGATGCCCAGGTTCTCCGCCAGGATGCCCATCGACGTCGCTTCGTAGCCGTGGCGGTTAAAGACGTCGACGGCGATGTTCAGCACAGTCTGCTGGTCGTACCCCGGGCGCCCGCGGCGGGAACCGTTGCCGGCTGCGGTGGCGGAGGACGGGGAAGTCGCGGAACTCGAAGGACTAGGCATCTGGATATTTTCGCATGAACGTTCGGTTGGCCGGGACATCCCGGCCAACCGAGTGATCATATCGGCTGCTAGGCCGGCTTGTTCTCCTGCTTGCGCAGGTCGTAGATGCGGCGCAGCTTGCCGCTGGAGCGTGCCAGTGACCCGGGCTCCACCACATGGATGGCGCAGGAGGATCCGATGTGGATCTTGATCTGGGTCTTCAGCTCGGCAGCTGCCTTGGCGCACTCGTCGGCGGACGACTCGGCGCGGCGTTCGATCTTGACCGCGAGTTCGTCCATGCGGTCCGGGCGGGTGATCTCCAGCTGGAAGTGCGGGCTCAGCGCCGGAATGCGCAGTGCGATTTCCTCGATCTGGCTGGGGAAGAGGTTCACTCCGCGAAGGATGATCATGTCATCGTTGCGGCCGGTAATACGGCCCATGCGGCGCATGCCCGGACGTGCGGTGCCCGGCAGCAGGCGGGTCAGGTCGTGTGTGCGGTAGCGGATGATCGGCAGCGCTTCCTTGGTCAGCGAGGTGAAGACCAGTTCGCCGTGCTCGCCGTCGGCCAGGACCTTGGTGTCATCGAACGGATCGATGATCTCCGGACGGAAGTGGTCCTCCCAGATGTGGGCACCGTCCTTGGTCTCAACGCATTCACCGGCCACGCCCGGGCCCATGACCTCGGAGAGGCCGTAGATGTCGCAGGCGTCGATGTCCATCATCTGCTCGAGTTCGTGGCGCATTTCCTCGGTCCACGGCTCGGCGCCCAGAACGGCGTTCTTCAGCGAGGTGGAGCGCGGATCAATGCCGGCGCGCTTCATGGCATCGGCGATGGTGAGCAGGTAGGTGGGGGTGGCCAGGATGGTGTCCGGCTCGAAGTCCTGGATCAGCTGGATCTGGCGTTCGGTCTGGCCGCCGGACATCGGAATGACCGTGCAGCCGAGCTTCTCTGCGCCGAAGTGGGCACCCAGGCCGCCGGTGAACAGGCCGTAGCCGTAGGCGTTGTGGACCTTGTAGCTGGACTTCACCCCGGAGGCACGAAGTGAGCGGGCCACCAGGGTTCCCCAGCGGTCAAGATCGCCCTTGGTGTAGCCCACCACGGTGGGCCGGCCGGTGGTCCCGGAGGAAGCATGGATACGGGAAACCTGGTCCATCGGCACGGCGAACATGCCAAACGGGTAGCTCTGGCGCAGGTCTTCCTTGGTGGTGTACGGGAACTTGGCCAGGTCCGAGAGTTCCTTGAGGTCGTCCGGGTGGACACCGGCGTCGTCGAACTTCTTCGTGTAAAGCGGCACCCGGTCGTAGGCGTAGCGGACCGTCTCCTGGAGGCGGGTGAGCTGCAGGGCCTCGATCTGGTCCCGGCTCATGAGCTCCTCGGCGTCGAGGGTGGCGGGATCTGCTGCGGTGGCCTTGATGGCGGAGGCGGTATTCATTGCGGAGAACCTTCGGGGGAGAGGGGTAGGGCTTGATTGTGCAGTGTGCGGAAGGAAAACGAAAGAGCGGGATCCGGCAGTTTGCGGCCGAACCTAGGTCCTGCGGGCGGGATTGGGAATGGTGCGTGAGCGGCCCCTGAATTCAGCGACGACGCGGGTGGTGCCGTCCGGGGACTCGGCGGTGACTTCAATGTCGTAGACGCCGCTGCGGCCTGCCGCTGCACGGCGGCTGGCCTCTGCCCGGAGCTTATCGCCGGCCCGGGCTGAGGATATGAAGTTGATGTCGGCACCGGAGGCCACGGTAATGGTGTCCATGCCGGCCAGCGAGTCTGCGCCGGAAGGGTTGCAGGCCAGGGCGAAAGCGGTGTCCGCGAAGGCGAAAACCATGCCGCCGTGGGCGATGGAAAAACCGTTGAGCATCTCGGGGCGCAGGTCCATGGTGATGACGGCATAGCCGTCCGCGAGGTCCTGGACGGAAATGCCAAGCCATTCGGACGTCGCGTCATGTTCGAGGATGGGATGCGCCGGGCGCTTTTCGCGGACCTGGGCAGTAAGACCGGAGTCAGCCATGGGAACCCTCTCTTTTCTTTACCGAATGTTCATTAGGTAATCCTGTGAGCGTCATCACTGTCAAATTTGTGAGCGGCCGCCGCCATGTGTGACGCGGTTCCAGGGGTGTAATAACCTCGTGCTCCCAGCCAGCGCAAAGGCCCATGGTCTAACCTGTGGGAGTGATCGCCGCCACAGCAGCGCCAGGTGCCCTGCAGCCCAAGTCCTCTCTCTTGCCGGAATGGCTGGATCCCCAGGTTTTCCTTTCCGACCCCGCAATCGGTCCGTGGGTAGTGCTGCTGATCTGCGGAATCGTCTTCGTGGAGACCGGACTGCTCATCGGTTTTTTCCTTCCGGGAGACTCCCTTCTTTTCACTGCCGGACTGCTGGTGGCCACCGGCGCAGTCCAGATCAACATCTGGGTGCTGATCCTGCTGATCGCACTCTGCGCCTTCGCCGGTGACCAGCTGGGCTATTACATTGGCCGCAAAGCGGGGCCGGTGGTCTTCAACAGACCGGAGTCACGGTTCTTCCATCAGGAGAACGTCGACCGGGCCGAGGCCTTCTTTGCCCGGCACGGAGGAAAGGCGGTGGTGCTGGCCCGCTTCATTCCGGTAATCCGTACCTTCACGCCGGTCGTGGCCGGGGTGGGCCGGATGCATTACGCCACCTTCATTGCGTACAACGCCATCGGCGGTGCGCTCTGGGCGCTGAGCGTGACGCTGCTGGGCTACGTGCTGGGGGACCGCGTCCCGTTCGTGCGGGACAACCTGGACCTTATTTTCCTGGGCGTGATTGGCCTGACGCTGGTTTTTGTGGTGCTGGGGCTCTTCCGTCCCGGGCGGCGGCAGCAGCGGGCGGCAGAGTCCGACGCGGGGCCAGAGGCGAAGAAGGACGGCGCGCGGAAGCCGGCCCCGGGCTCCGGGAAGACGCAGCCGCGCCCGCTGCCCCGCCCCCGCCCGGGCGCTCAGGAAGCCGGCGGCGTCGACTGACGTTCCCCGGACTGGTCCCGGCAGCGGCTGGAACGGTTTTCTGAACGGCGGAAGCCGGGCACCCTGGGCGGGTACCCGGCTTCCGCCGTCGTTGCTTTCGGGTTGCCTACCGGGCCGCAGCGGCCGGTGAGCTGACGCCGGGCAGCAGGTCCCTGGCGTCCAGCGCCGAGAGCACAAAGGCGTAATCCCAGGCGCGGTCTTTCCAGGCCTCGTAGCGTCCGGAGGCGCCGCCGTGTCCGCCGTCCATTTCGATCTTCAGGACCACAGGCTCGGAACCGGTGGTCGTTTCACGCAGCTTGGCCACCCACTTGGCCGGCTCCACATACAGCACCCGGGTGTCGTTGAAGCTGGTGACGGCCGCGATACGCGGGTAGTCGACGGCGCGCACGTTCTCATACGGGCTGTACTCGCTCATGTAGCGGTACACCTCGGGATCGGTGATGGGGTTGCCCCATTCCTCCCACTCCAGGGCGGACAGCGGCAGGTTCGGATCCAGGATGGTGGTCAGCGCGTCGACGAACGGGACCTGCGCCACGATGGCCCGGTACTTCTCCGGAGCCAGGTTCGCGACGGCGCCCATCAGCAGTCCGCCGGCGGAGCCGCCCATGGCCGCAATCCGCGCCGGATCGACCCAGCCGGAGGCCGCCATGTGGTCAGTCGCGGCCACGAAGTCGGTGAAGGTGTTCTTCTTGTTCAGCTTCTTGCCTTGGTCGTACCAGGCCCGTCCCATTTCGCCGCCGCCTCGGATGTGTGCCACCACAAAGATGACGCCGCGGTCCAGCAGGGAGAGCCGGGCGATGTTGAATGCCGGGTCCATGGAGATTTCGTAGCTGCCGTACGCGTAGACCAGGGCCGGGTTGGACCCGTCGCGGGCCACTTCGGCCCGGCGCAGTACCGAGAGCGGGATCCGGGTGCCGTCCGCCGCCGTCGCCCAGTCGCGCTCAGCGACGTACTGCGCGGCATCGTAACCGCCGCGCACCGGGGTTTCCCGGCGCAGCTGAAGCTCGCCGGTGGCCAGCACGTAGTCGTAGACCCGCGGCGGCGTCAGGTAGGACGTGTAGCTCAGCCGGATAATCGGTGAATCGTATTCAGCGTTGGTCAGGCCGGCGGTGTAGAGCTCCTCGTCGAAGGCCGGCTCGGCGGGCGACGCCTGCTCCGGGGTGCCGATCCCGGCCAGCGGCAGGATCTGCACGCGCTCGGTGGTGTCCTTGCGGACCGAAACCAGGATGTGCGTGGAGGTGACGGATACGCCGTTGACCCGCACGGCGTCGTCGTGCGCCACCACGGTCTGCCAGTGCTGCTCGGCCAGCGGCTTGGCGAATTCGCCTTCCGCGACCAGGGAAACCATGGAATTCAGGGCGTCCTTGTTGTGCGTGATGAGGTACTGGCGCTCACCGCCGCGGGTGAACGGCTCGGCTTCGTAGAGGATCCGCTCGCTGCGCGGAATCAGGGTCCGCACGGTGTCCGAGGCGTCGTCGAAATCCATCACCCGGTACTCGCTGTACTCGGAGCAGCTGATGCCGATCAGCAGCTGCTTCCGGTCGGCTGAGAGGTCGAAGCCCGTCCACATGGCGACGTCGTCCTCCTGGTAAATCACGGTGTCCTCGCTGACATCCGTGCCCAGGGTGTGTGCCTTGATCTGGTACGGGCGCCAGGAATCGTCGACGACGGTGTAGAAGACGCGGGTGCCGTCCGGGGAGAAGGCGAGGGAGTAGAAGACGTTGGATACGACGTCGGGCAGCAGTTCCCCGGTGCGCAGGTCCTTGATCCGCAGGGTGAAGCGCTCATCCCCGGCGTTGTCCTCGCAGTAGGCCAGCAGGTTGCCGTCCTCGGTTACGGCCAGGCCGCCCAGGGCGAAGAACGGCTTGCCCTCAGCTTCTGCATTGCCGTCGATCAGGATCTGCTCGCCGGGAACGGGAACGCCGGGTTCGACGACGGGAGGTGTCCAGTCCGCGTGCAGGTCGCCGGTGTCCTGGGCGGCAGTGCGGCAGTGGATCGCGTACTGCTGCCCTTCCTCGGTGCGGGTGTAGTACCACCAGCCGCGCTTGCGGGCCGGAACGGACAGGTCGGTTTCAACGGTGCGGGCCTTGATCTCGTCGAAGATCTGCTGGCGCAGCGGCTCCTGGTCCGCAGTGACGGCCTCGGTATAGGCGTTCTCCGCGTTGAGGTGCTCCACTACCTCCGGGTTTTCCTTCTCCCGCAGCCACTCGTAGTCATCGGTGAACGTCTCACCGTGGTGGGTGCGTTCGACGGGGACTTTTTTCGCGGCCGGGGGAGTGGGTGTAGTCATGAACCCGAATATATCGAGCCGGCCAGCGGGCCGCGACGGGCAGCGCCGCCTTTATGCTTGCGGCGGAGCGCGGAGCCCGGGACAGGCGCGAGCTAGCGTCCCAGCAGGATCCAGGCGCTGAACATCCCCGCCGCGGCGAAGAACACCCAGTTGGCCAGCACCAGCACCAGGGTGTGGGTAAAGGGCCGGCGGACTGAACCAGTCACCCGCACCGGCTCGTCAGCGGCTGGGCCGCGGCGGAACTGGGACCAGAGCGAGGTGGCCAGCAGCAGGCCGCCGCCGGCAGCGGCCACGGGGAACGCCGGCAGGGTAATGATGACGGTGCCGCCCACGGTCCAGTACAAGACAAAGTGCAGCACTACGACGACGCCGAGCAGCGCCAGCGGCCGGCCCGCGCCGCCGTCCAGCAGCACCGGCAGGAAGCGCGGAGCAGTTCCGGCTCCAAGCAGGAGCGTGAGCACCACGGCCGCTCCGGTCACGGTGATGCCCAGGACCCCGCCGGTGGATGCCACGGCGGCAGCAACGGCGCAGAAGCCCAGCAGCCCCAGCAGGATGGGCACCAGCAGGTGTGCCGTCAGTCCGGGTGCGGCGGTTCCAGCCCAGCCCTGCCGTGTCCGGGTGCTCGAACGGCTGCCTGCCATGCCCTGTTTCCTCCCTGCGTGGACTCCTGGATCAAAGGTATCCGCTGGTGAGGCCTGCAGCCGCCACCGGCCCGGCGCAACGCAGCCGCAAAAAGGGGTTCCGCCTTGACGTGCGATCGCTCACACGCATATCCTGAACGAACGGTCGGTAATTATTGGCCGAACGACTTCCGCGGAGCTGTCCGCGGCCCGTGGAAAACAGTGAGGTGACATCTATGGCTACGCAGACAGAGTTGTACGCAGTCCCGGCCCAGCAGGATGATGACGCAGCCGGACAGGCAGCATTCGACGCGGTCATCGCCGACGATTCGCGGATCGAACCGCGCGACTGGATGCCGGAAGGCTACCGGAAGACCCTGGTCCGCCAGGTCTCCCAGCACGCGCACTCCGAGATCATCGGCATGCAGCCGGAAGCCAACTGGATCACCCGCGCACCCTCACTGAAGCGCAAGGCCATCCTCCTGGCCAAGGTCCAGGACGAAGCCGGCCACGGCCTCTACCTCTACTCCGCAGCCGAGACCCTCGGCACCCCGCGCGAGAAGATGACCGAAGACCTGATCGCAGGCAAGGCCCGCTATTCCAGCATCTTCAACTACCCGACCCGCAGCTGGGCCGACATGGGTGCGATCGGCTGGCTTGTTGACGGCGCCGCCATCTGCAACCAGGTTCCGCTGTGCCGCGCCTCCTACGGACCGTACGGCCGTGCCATGGTGCGGATCTGCAAGGAAGAATCCTTCCACCAGCGCCAGGGCTTCGAGATCCTGCTGGAGCTCGCCAACGGCACCGAAGCGCAGAAGCAGATGGCGCAGGACGCCATCAACCGCTGGTACGCACCGGCCCTGATGATGTTCGGCCCGCCGGATGACAATTCCCCCAACTCCCGCCAGTCCATGGCGTGGAACATCAAGCGCTTCTCCAATGACGAACTGCGCCAGCGCTTCGTCGGCATGATCTACGAGCAGGTCAAGGTCCTTGGCCTGACCCTCCCCGATGACCAGATCCGGTTCAACGAAGAAACCGGCAAATGGGAGCACGGACCGCTGGACTGGAACGAGTTCAAGGAAGTCCTCGCCGGACGCGGCCCGTGCAACTCGCAGCGGCTGGCCCGCCGCCGCGAAGCACACGAGAACGGCGCCTGGGTGCGCGAAGCAGCAGCCGCCTACGCGGCAAAGCAGGCACGAAAGACAGAGGTGGCATAAGCATGGTTTCCGGTTCGACAACGGGCGACGACGGCACCAAGACGGCGGCGACGTCCGGCTCGGTAGCTCCTGACACGGGCGTCAACGCGGCCTGGCCGCTCTGGGAAGTATTCGTCCGTTCCTCCCGCGGCCTGTCCCACGTCCACGCCGGTTCGCTGCACGCCCCCGACGCCGACATGGCAGTGCGCAACGCACGCGACCTTTACACCCGGCGCAACGAAGGCGTTTCGCTTTGGGTGGTTCCGGCCGAGGCGATCATCTCTTCCGATCCCGATGCCAAGGGCCAGTTCTTCGAGTCCCCGCAGGGCAAGGACTACCGGCACGCCACGTACTACCGCAAGTCTGAAGGGGTGAAGCACCTGTGAACACGGACAGCGCCACCCGGATCACCCCGGGCAACGCCCTCCGCCCGGAGGACATCGCGGCCTCCGATGCCAAGGCCCCCGAAGCGGTCGCAGAGTACGCGCTGCGCCTGGGCGACGACGCCCTGATCCTGGCCCAGCGCCTGGGCTGGTGGGTTGCCCGCGCTCCGGAGCTGGAAGAGGACATTGCCCTCTCCAACATCGCCCTTGACCTGCTCGGCCACGCCCGGTCCTTCCTTACCTACGCCGGCACTGCCTGGGACAAGACTGAGGATGACCTGGCGTACTGGCGCGGCGAAGAGGAATACCGCTCCGCCCATATTGTTGAGCAGGAAAACGGCGACTTCGCCAAGACGATCGCCCGCCAGCTGGTGGTCTCCTTCTTCCAGTACGAGCTGTACACCGCCATGCTCTCCTCCAAGGACGAGACGCTGGCAGCCATCGCGGCCAAGGCCGTCAAGGAAGTCGACTACCACCGCGACCACAGCGCCCAGTGGGTGCTGCGCCTGGGTCAGGGCACCGAGGAATCACGCACCCGCATGATCCGCGCCCTGGAACTGACCTGGCCGTACGTCGGTGAGCTCTTCGAGGACGATGACCTGGTCCGCTCCCTCGACGGCATCGCCGTCCTGCCCTCCACCCTGCGCGCAGCCTTTGATGAAAAGGTGGGCGCCGTGCTGGCTGAAGCCGAGCTCGAAGCCCCCGAGGTGCAGCCCGCACCCGGCGGCGGACGCCGCGGCGAGCACAGCGAGTACCTCGGCTACATCCTGGCTGAGCTCCAGGTCCTGGCCCGCCAGCACCCCGGCGCAACCTGGTAACAGCGATGAACGAGACTGAGGCAGCACCCGCCGCCGATGCCGCAGCCAGCACGCAGCTGCGTCCCACGGATCCCGCAGCCGCTGCGGCGTGGGACGTCGCCGCGACGGTCTGCGACCCGGAAATTCCGGTCCTCACCATTGAGGACCTGGGCGTACTGCGGGCTGTGGAGGTTCAGCCGGACAATTCGGTGCGGGTGGCCATCACCCCTACCTACTCCGGCTGCCCCGCCATGGACGCCATCCGTGACGACGTCACCGCCGCGCTCGTTGCTGCCGGCTACGGCCCGGTCCGCGTGGACCTGGTCCTGGCCCCGGCCTGGACCACGGACTGGATGAGCGAATCCGGCAAGACCAAGCTCAACGCGTACGGCATTGCCCCGCCCACCGGCCGGGCAGCGGCCGGACCGGTCCGGCTTGGCCTGAGCGTCAAGTGCCCCCAGTGCTCCTCACTCAATACGCGTGAAATGACACGCTTTGGCTCTACTTCCTGCAAGGCGCTGTACGTGTGCCGCGACTGCCAGGAACCCTTCGACTACTTCAAGGTGCTCTAACCATGACAACCTCCACCACCGAGGCAGGCGCAGCTCCCGCCTCGCGCCGCACCGCCTTCCACCCGCTGACGGTCAGTGCTGTCCGCCGGCTCACCGAAGACGCCATCGAAGTCACCTTCGCGGTCCCCGAAGAGCTGGCCGGTTCCTTCGATTACCTGCCCGGCCAGTACGTTGCCCTGCGCACCACCCTGGACGGCGCTGAAATCCGCCGCAGCTACTCCATCTGCGCCGAGCCCAGGCCCGGCGAGATCCGGGTTGCCATCAAGCGTGACCTCGGCGGCCGGTTCTCCACCTGGGCCAATGAAAACCTGAAGGCAGGCGACGTCCTGGACGTCATGAGCCCCACGGGCGGCTTCATCTCCAAGCACCCCATGACGGCGCTGAACCACCCCGAGGACATCGACGTCAACGACGAGAACGTGTTCGTCGCCGTCGCCGCCGGATCCGGCATCACCCCGGTGATCTCGATTGCCCGCACCGTGCTGGCAGCCTCCGAGAACGTCCGCTTCGACCTGGTCTACGCCAACAAAGCCGCCATGGATGTCATGTTCCTCGAGGAACTGGCAGACCTGAAGGACAAGTACCCGGCCCGGTTCGCCCTGCACCACGTGCTGTCCCGCGAACAGCGCATCTCCCCGCTGCTCTCCGGCCGGATCGACGCGGAAAAGCTCTCCGCCCTCATCGAATCCGTGCTGCCCACCCGCGACGTGGACGAATGGTTCCTCTGCGGCCCGTTCGAACTGGTGCAGCTGTGCCGCGACACCCTGGCCGAGCGCGGCGTCGACTCGGAAAAGGTCCGCTTCGAACTGTTCACCACCGGCCAGCCCGGCAAGCCGGAAGGCCAGATTGGCCGTCCGATCCAGGTTGACCCCTCGGCAGACAACTTTGAAATCAGCTTCCGGCTGGACGGGCTGCAGGGCAAAGTTGCCAGCCCCACCCACGCCCGCGAATCGATCCTGAACGCTGCCCTGCGCGTGCGTCCGGACGTTCCCTTCGCCTGCGCCGGCGGCGTCTGCGGCACCTGCCGTGCCAAGGTTGTCTCCGGCACCGTGGAAATGGAAGAAAACTACGCCCTGGAACCGGATGAAATCGAAAAGGGCTACATCCTGACCTGCCAGAGCCGCCCCACCAGTCCCGAAGTCACCGTCGACTACGACGCCTAGGAGCGAAGCCACCGATGAGCGAGCAGAACCAGTCCATGGTCGAACTGACTATTCAGGACGGGGTGGCCGAGGTTGTCCTCAATGCCCCGCAGAAACTGAACTCCCTGGACGAGCAGGCCCTGGCGGACCTGTCCAAGGCCTACGACGACGCCGCTGCCGCCGGTGTCCGCGCGCTGCTGCTGCGCGGGGAAGGCCGGGCTTTCTGCGCCGGACGCGACATCTCCGGCGTCGTACCGGCCGAGGACGACGCCTACGCGTACCTGGGCGACCTGGTCACCCCGCTGCTGAAGAAGATGGCAGCCTTCCCGGCACCCACCTTCGCCGCTGCGCAGGGCGCCTGCCTCGGCGTCGGGCTGGGCCTGCTGGTCGCCACAGACGTGGTGTACGTGGCGGACAACGCCAAGATCGGTTCCCCGTTCGCGAACCTGGGCGCAACCCTGGATTCGGGCGGGCACTGGCTGTTCACCGAGCGCCTGGGCGCGCACCGCACGCTGGACCTGATTTACACAGCGGACCTGATGAGCGGCACGGAAGCAGTGGCGGCCGGCCTGTTCAGCCGGGTGTTCCCGGCCGATGAGCTGCTTGAATCCACCCGTGCCACGGTTGCCCGCGTGGCGTCCGGTGCCACCGGTGCCTTCCGTGCCTCCAAGGAACTTGTGGCGCAGATCCGCGATGCCCGCCTGGGCCTCTGGGACTCGGTCGAAGACGAGAACAAGGCCCAGGGCGTGCTCTGCGGAACCGAGGACTACGCCGAAGGCTTCGCTGCGTTCAAGGAAAAGCGCAAGCCCGAGTTCAAGGGCTAGCTTCTCCGCTGCACCCCTTACCCCGCCGAAAGGCCAGTTACGGCTCTTTTCGCGCCTCATAAGAGCCGTAAGTGGCCTCTCGGCGGGAATGGGGGCGCCCGTATTCGACACGGCGTCGAAACTTCGGGAGAATTACAGGGCCGGATGCGACCCCGCCCGGCACACGGTGCCTGAGGAGGACCGATGACAGCGCGTGCCGCACGCTTGGTGCGCGGCTGGGCCGGAGCGTTCGCGGCCACGGCCGTAGCTGCTGCGTCGCACGTGCTGGGCGGCGGAGCAGCTCCCCAGCCTGCCCTGGTGCTGTTCTGCCTGGCTGTCTCCGGCATGGTCAGCTGCCTGCTGGCCGGACGCGGGCTTTCCCTTCCCCGGCTTAGCACCGCCGTGGTGTTCAGCCAGGGCCTGTTCCACCTCATTTTCAGCTTCGGTTCGGCCCCGGCCGCCGTCGGTGCCCACTCCGGCCACGCCCACCAGGCAGGCACTTCCCTCGCTGATGCCGGCACCGCTGCGGCAGCGGCCTCAGCGGCTGCTCCTGCACACGGTCTGATGATGTGGCTCAGCCACGCGCTGGCCGCCGCTGCCACGGTGTGGATCATGGCCCACGGCGAGCGGGCCCTGGTGCGCCTCATTGAGGCCCTTGGTGTCCGTCCCGGCGCGCTGCTGCCGCTCTTCCGGCCCGCCCACCTGCCCCGCTCCACCGCTGCGGTCCTGGCGGTTCGTCCGCTCGGACTGCGCAGCCTTGGCATTCCGCTCCTGACGCTCCGGCACCGGGGCCCACCTGCTGTATTCGTGTCCGCCTAGGCGCATCCGCGCACCCACACGAATCCCAGTTCCGCTCCGGAACGGAAAGCAGCCATGCCCACCACTTTTTACCGCCAGGCCCGCACGCGCGCCTCGCTTCTCGCCGCAGTTCTCCTCGCCGCCTTCGCTGCGGTTCTTTTCCTCGCAGCGCCGGCACACGCGCACGACGAGCTCGTGTCCTCCAACCCGGCGGACGGTGCCGTCCTTGACGCCGCTCCTTCCGAAATCGAACTGGTCTTCAGCTCCGAGCTCATGGACCTGGGCAACCAGGTCATCGTTGAAGATGCTGCCGGGAACAACGTCGCGGCCTCCGAGCCGGTACTGACCCGGGAAACCCTGGTCCAGGCCGTTCCCGCACTCGACGCGGGGGACTACAAGGTCAACTGGCGTGCAGTCTCCGGCGACGGACACCCGATCACGGGAACCTTCAGCTTCACGGTGAACGCTGCAGGCGGCGCACAGGAAACTGCCGCTCCCGCGGCCACCGGCTCCGCCACCCCGGAGGCTACTGCCTCCGCCAGCCCGTCAGCCAGCGAACCCGCTCCGAGCGCGGAAGCTGAACCGGCAGCCGAAGAATCCGGCACCGCATCCCACCTGCCGTGGGCCCTTGCCGGTGCCGGAGTCGGCGCGGCGGCAGCCCTCGCCGCCTGGGCTATCACCGTCCAGGTGAAGAAGCGCCGCGGCACCAGCGCCTAACCAATCCGCCGCCTGCGCGGCAGTCATTCCCGCGGCCTGCTCCTGCACCGCCGCCCCTTACCCTTGCCCGCGCCCTGAGCGCGGAACACACCTTTGGAGTACCAAAAAACATGAAGAAGTTCACCCTCGCCGCAGCCGTCCTCGCCGTCTCTGCTGCCGCCCTCACCGGCTGCGGTTCCTCGACCCCCGCCGCCGACAACTCCCCGGCCGCAGAGGATGCAGCATCCCTGTCCATGTCCGGAGCCTGGGCCAAGGCTGCTGAGGCCGGCGGGATGACCGGAGCGTTCGGCACGCTTGAAAACGACGGCGACGAGGACCTCACCGTCGTTTCCGCCAGCTCCTCCGCGGCATCCACCGTGGAGCTGCATGAGGTGGCAATGGACGACGACGGCGCCATGGTGATGCGCCAAATCGAAGGCGGGTTCGTGGTCCCCGCCGGCAGCGGCTACCTTCTGGAGCCCGGAGCCAGCCACCTGATGCTGATGGGCCTGACGGACGGGCTGCTGGCCGGAGACACCGTGACCATCACCCTGGAACTGGCTGACGGTTCCACCCTTGACGTCGACGCCGTAGCCAAGGACTACGCCGGAGCCAACGAAAGCTACGGCGCCGAAGAAGGCCACGGCGGCGAACGCAACGGCGCTGAAACCCACGGCGCTGAATCCCACGGCGCTGCGGATCACTGATGAGCGCCGAGACCGCACCCCGCGGCGTTGCCCGGCGCCGTCTGCTGTTCGGCGGTGCAGCCGCCGGTCTGGGAGCCGTCGCGGCTGCCGGCGGGCACCTGGTGGGCAGCCTCGGTACGGCACCGGAGCTGGAACGCACCGGACTGGACGGGGCCGGCAGCAACGGCCGGGAAACCGTTCCGTTCTACGGGCGGCACCAGGCCGGCATCGCCACGCCTCCCGGTGCGTACGCGGCCTTCGTTGCCCTGGACCTGCGTACAGGGATCGGCCGGGACCGGATCCGGTCCTGGCTGCAGATGCTCAGCGACGACGCCGCTGCCCTCACCCAGGGGGAACCGGCGCTGGCGGATTCCGAGCCGGAACTGGCCCGGAACCCGGCACGGCTGACGGTGACCCTCGGGTTCGGGCCCGGCCTGGTGGCGGCCGCGGCGCCGCACCTGGCGCCCGCCTGGCTGGGGCCGCTCCCGGCCTTCGGCATTGATGCACTCGAAGAGCGGTGGAGCGGTGGAGACCTTCTGCTCCAGCTGTGCGCCGATGACCCGCTGACCCTCGCCCACGCCCAGCGGATGCTGCTCAAGGACAGCCGGGCGTTCGCCGTCGTGCGCTGGATCCAGTCCGGATTCCGCCATGCCTACGGCAGCGAACCCGCCGGGACCACCATGCGCAATCTCTTTGGGCAGGTGGACGGATCCGCGAACGCCCTTCCTGGAACTCCGGAGTTCGAGCGGGTTGTCTGGGGGGACTCCGAGATTCCCGCCTGGCTGGACGGCGGCACCTCGATGGTCATCCGCCGCATCGCCATGAACCTGGACACCTGGGATGAGCTGGACCGGCGGGGCCGGGAAGAAGCCGTGGGCCGCCGGCTCGCCAACGGTGCTCCGCTGACCGGTGAGAATGAGCACGACGAACCGGATTTCGACGCCGTCACCGGGCTGGGCTTCACCGTCATCCCGGAGTACGCGCACATGCGCCGGGCACGGCCGGAGAACCCGCGGCAGCGCATCTACCGCCGCGGGTACAACTACGACGCCGTTCCCGAGCCGGGCGGTCCGGTTTCCAACGCGGGGCAGATCTTCGTGGCTTTCCAGGCGGACGTCACGGCCCAGTTCGTGCCGATCCAGCAGCGGCTGGACAAACTGGACCTGCTCAATGAGTGGACGACGCCGGTCGGCTCGGCAGTCTTTGCCGTGCCGCCGGGTGCGCGGGAGGGCGGATTCGTGGGGGAGGAGCTCTTCGGCTAGGGATTGCCCGCGCCTCGATGGTCCCGCTAGGTTGGAAACATCAGCATGCTGACTAATGTTTCCTCCCTTGCGGGACATCACCGAAAGGCCACGATGACGCAGAGCTATGATCCGAATAATGATTCAGCCAATCCGGACAAGCCCAAGGAAGCTGACCATGCCGCAGCCCAGAAGGGTCCGGACACAGCCGAAGGCACCGGAAACCGTGCCGGCAGCGGTGAGAAGGGCCGCCGGGTGAACCCCGATCCGGCCGAAGGCAACATCACCGGCCTGGAGCCCGGCGGCGGAGTTCCGCCGGGGGAAACCCCTCCGGCTGAGGATCAGATGAGCATGGACCAGGGGCACGACGAGAACTGACCCCCGGCCCCTCATAAACCGAGATAGCAGAAACTGCCCGTTTGGAGCGGCGGATTCTGGGGGTGGTTGCAACACCTTGGGTTGTTAGGTGCTTAGAAGTAGATCACGTAAACGCTCGGCTGGGCTGTCCCAGTCGAGCGTTTTACGTGGGCGTCCGTTGAGCTTCTGGGCC
>NZ_JAMWKK010000027.1:0-5366 GCF_035792275.1 Arthrobacter koreensis
GCCGGATGTGCCTGTTGTTTGAGAACTCAATAGTGTGCCAAGTTTATTGATACCGATTATTTATTGATTGGTTGAATTGGCTGTCCTGCCCACCCCGTGGGTGTGGATGGTTTTTTTAGCTGGTTTCGAATTTAGTGCATGACTGTGCAGCCAATTTTCCTTGGCTCCGGTTGTGTGTCTGTATAAACATTTACGGAGAGTTTGATCCTGGCTCAGGATGAACGCTGGCGGCGTGCTTAACACATGCAAGTCGAACGATGACTTCTGTGCTTGCACAGAATGATTAGTGGCGAACGGGTGAGTAACACGTGAGTAACCTGCCCTTGACTTCGGGATAAGCCTGGGAAACCGGGTCTAATACCGGATACGACCTCCTGGCGCATGCCATGGGGGTGGAAAGCTTTATTGCGGTTTTGGATGGACTCGCGGCCTATCAGCTTGTTGGTTGGGGTAATGGCCCACCAAGGCGACGACGGGTAGCCGGCCTGAGAGGGTGACCGGCCACACTGGGACTGAGACACGGCCCAGACTCCTACGGGAGGCAGCAGTGGGGAATATTGCACAATGGGCGAAAGCCTGATGCAGCGACGCCGCGTGAGGGATGACGGCCTTCGGGTTGTAAACCTCTTTCAGCAGGGAAGAAGCGAAAGTGACGGTACCTGCAGAAGAAGCGCCGGCTAACTACGTGCCAGCAGCCGCGGTAATACGTAGGGCGCAAGCGTTATCCGGAATTATTGGGCGTAAAGAGCTCGTAGGCGGTTTGTCGCGTCTGCTGTGAAAGCCCGGGGCTCAACCCCGGGTCTGCAGTGGGTACGGGCAGACTAGAGTGCAGTAGGGGAGACTGGAATTCCTGGTGTAGCGGTGAAATGCGCAGATATCAGGAGGAACACCGATGGCGAAGGCAGGTCTCTGGGCTGTAACTGACGCTGAGGAGCGAAAGCATGGGGAGCGAACAGGATTAGATACCCTGGTAGTCCATGCCGTAAACGTTGGGCACTAGGTGTGGGGGACATTCCACGTTTTCCGCGCCGTAGCTAACGCATTAAGTGCCCCGCCTGGGGAGTACGGCCGCAAGGCTAAAACTCAAAGGAATTGACGGGGGCCCGCACAAGCGGCGGAGCATGCGGATTAATTCGATGCAACGCGAAGAACCTTACCAAGGCTTGACATGAACCGGTAAAGCGTAGAAATACGCTCCCCACTTGTGGCCGGTTTACAGGTGGTGCATGGTTGTCGTCAGCTCGTGTCGTGAGATGTTGGGTTAAGTCCCGCAACGAGCGCAACCCTCGTTCTATGTTGCCAGCGGGTTATGCCGGGGACTCATAGGAGACTGCCGGGGTCAACTCGGAGGAAGGTGGGGACGACGTCAAATCATCATGCCCCTTATGTCTTGGGCTTCACGCATGCTACAATGGCCGGTACAAAGGGTTGCGATACTGTGAGGTGGAGCTAATCCCAAAAAGCCGGTCTCAGTTCGGATTGAGGTCTGCAACTCGACCTCATGAAGTTGGAGTCGCTAGTAATCGCAGATCAGCAACGCTGCGGTGAATACGTTCCCGGGCCTTGTACACACCGCCCGTCAAGTCACGAAAGTTGGTAACACCCGAAGCCGGTGGCCTAACCCCTTGTGGGAGGGAGCCGTCGAAGGTGGGACCGGCGATTGGGACTAAGTCGTAACAAGGTAGCCGTACCGGAAGGTGCGGCTGGATCACCTCCTTTCTAAGGAGCACCTGAGACTGTTGTGTTCTTCCACAGTGCTGGATGCACGGTTTCCAGGAGTTATGCCCGCTGCGAAGGCATCTGTTCTTCGGCGGGTGCTCATGGGTGGAATATCAATGAACAGGTTTGTCCGGGTTTCTTCCGGGTCTGGTGAGTACGCCTCCTTTGGGGGTTGGAAAGCTGGCCTGGGGGCGTGGCCCGGGTGGAGCGTTTGGCACACTGTTGGGTCCTGAGGCAACAGGATCTGTTGTTTCTGGTTTTTCCTGCGCATGCTAAGAAGCCGGCCGGGGACTCCCTTTGCGGGGTGTTCTGGTGGTGGATGGGTGTGACGGGGTTGTTGTTTGAGAACTACATAGTGGACGCGAGCATCTTAAAAATTATTAAGTGCAATTTCAGATAAACCTGGTGACCGGTCTTGTACTGGTTTTCCATGGTTTTCTCGATAGCGATATTAATTGTTGATCTTTGTGGTCAAGTTTTTAAGGGCACACGGTGGATGCCTTGGCATCAGGAGCCGAAGAAGGACGTAGGAATCTGCGATAAGCCTGGGGGAGTTGATAACCGAGCGGTGATCCCAGGATGTCCGAATGGGGAAACCCCGCCCGGCGCGCGAGTGACCGGGTGACCCGCATCTGAACACATAGGGTGCGTGGAGGGAACGCGGGGAAGTGAAACATCTCAGTACCCGCAGGAAGAGAAAACAACAGTGATTCCGTTAGTAGTGGCGAGCGAACGCGGAAGAGGCTAAACCAGTGGTGTGTGATAGCCGGCGGGCGTTGCATCACTGGGGTTGCGGGACTTTCCGTATCAGTTCTGCCGGACTGGTGAAGTGAGTGCAGGTGCATAGGTGAACGGGTTTGAAAGCCCGGCCGTAGAGGGTGTTAGCCCCGTAACCGGAATGTATGCTGCCGCTTGGAGAGGATCCCAAGTAGCACGGGGCCCGAGAAATCCCGTGCGAATCTGCCAGGACCACCTGGTAAGCCTAAATACTCCCTGATGACCGATAGCGGACAAGTACCGTGAGGGAAAGGTGAAAAGTACCCCGGGAGGGGAGTGAAATAGTACCTGAAACCGTGTGCCTACAAACCGTTGGAGCAGCCTTGTAGCTGTGACAGCGTGCCTTTTGAAGAATGAGCCTGCGAGTTAGTGTTACGTCGCGAGGTTAACCCGTGTGGGGAAGCCGTAGCGAAAGCGAGTCTGAACAGGGCGAGTGAGTGGCGTGATCTAGACCCGAAGCGGAGTGATCTACCCATGGCCAGGTTGAAGCGACGGTAAGACGTCGTGGAGGACCGAACCCACTTCAGTTGAAAATGGAGGGGATGAGCTGTGGGTAGGGGTGAAAGGCCAATCAAACTCCGTGATAGCTGGTTCTCCCCGAAATGCATTTAGGTGCAGCGTTGCGTGTTTCTTGCCGGAGGTAGAGCTACTGGATGGCCGATGGGCCCTACAAGGTTACTGACGTCAGCCAAACTCCGAATGCCGGTAAGTGAGAGCGCAGCAGTGAGACTGTGGGGGATAAGCTTCATAGTCGAGAGGGAAACAGCCCAGACCACCAACTAAGGCCCCTAAGCGTGTGCTAAGTGGGAAAGGATGTGGAGTTGCCCAGACAACCAGGAGGTTGGCTTAGAAGCAGCCATCCTTGAAAGAGTGCGTAATAGCTCACTGGTCAAGTGATTCCGCGCCGACAATGTAGCGGGGCTCAAGTACACCGCCGAAGTTGTGGCATTCAGATTTTTGGTAAGCCTTCGTGGTTCAGCCGTCTGGATGGGTAGGGGAGCGTCGTGTGGGCAGTGAAGCTGCGGTGTAAACCAGTGGTGGAGCCTACACGAGTGAGAATGCAGGCATGAGTAGCGAAAGACGGGTGAGAAACCCGTCCGCCGAATGATCAAGGGTTCCAGGGTCAAGCTAATCTGCCCTGGGTAAGTCGGGACCTAAGGCGAGGCCGACAGGCGTAGTCGATGGACAACGGGTTGATATTCCCGTACCGGCGAAAAACCGCCCATACTGAACGGGGGAAACTAACCGCCCGAAACCTGCCCGTGCACCCTTGTGGTGTTCCGGGTTTTGGTGGAGCGCGGGACCGTATCCCGGGAGGTAAGCGTATTAACAGGTGTGACGCAGGAAGGTAGCCGGGCCGGGCGATGGTTGTCCTGGTCTAAGGATGTAGGGTCAGTGATAGGCAAATCCGTCACTGTGTCTTTGATGACGCACCTGAGATCTGATGGGACCCCCGAACGGGGGAATCCGGTGATCCTATGCTGCCTAGAAAAGCATCGGCGCGAGGTTTTAGCCGCCCGTACCCCAAACCGACACAGGTGATCAGGTAGAGAATACCAAGGCGATCGAGAGAATTATGGTTAAGGAACTCGGCAAAATGCCCCCGTAACTTCGGGAGAAGGGGGGCCTGCCCCGTGATGGAAACTTGCTTTCCGGAGCGGGTGTGGGCCGCAGAGACCAGGGGGAAGCGACTGTTTACTAAAAACACAGGTCCGTGCGAAGTCGCAAGACGATGTATACGGACTGACTCCTGCCCGGTGCTGGAAGGTTAAGAGGACCGGTTAGCCCTTACGGGCGAAGCTGGGAATTTAAGCCCCAGTAAACGGCGGTGGTAACTATAACCATCCTAAGGTAGCGAAATTCCTTGTCGGGTAAGTTCCGACCTGCACGAATGGAGTAACGACTTCCCCGCTGTCTCAACCATAAACTCGGCGAAATTGCAGTACGAGTAAAGATGCTCGTTACGCGCAGCAGGACGGAAAGACCCCGAGACCTTTACTATAGTTTGGTATTGGTGTTCGGTGTGGCTTGTGTAGGATAGGTGGGAGACTGTGAGACCCGGACGCCAGTTCGGGTGGAGTCATCGTTGAAATACCACTCTGGTCATACTGGATATCTAACTTCGGCCCGTAATCCGGGTCAGGGACAGTGCCTGATGGGTAGTTTAACTGGGGCGGTTGCCTCCTAAAGAGTAACGGAGGCGCCCAAAGGTTCCCTCAGCCTGGTTGGCAATCAGGTGTCGAGTGTAAGTGCACAAGGGAGCTTGACTGTGAGAGAGACATCTCGAGCAGGGACGAAAGTCGGGACTAGTGATCCGGCGGTACATTGTGGAATGGCCGTCGCTCAACGGATAAAAGGTACCTCGGGGATAACAGGCTGATCTTGCCCAAGAGTCCATATCGACGGCATGGTTTGGCACCTCGATGTCGGCTCGTCGCATCCTGGGGCTGGAGTAGGTCCCAAGGGTTGGGCTGTTCGCCCATTAAAGCGGTACGCGAGCTGGGTTTAGAACGTCGTGAGACAGTTCGGTCCCTATCCGCTGCGCGCGCAGGAAATTTGAGAAGGGCTGTCCTTAGTACGAGAGGACCGGGACGGACGAACCTCTGGTGTGTCAGTTGTACTGCCAAGTGCACCGCTGATTAGCTACGTTCGGATGGGATAACCGCTGAAAGCATCTAAGCGGGAAGCCTGCTTCAAGATGAGATTTCCATGCACCTTGTGTGTGAGAGGCCCCCAGCCAGACCACTGGGTTGATAGGCCGGATGTGGAAGCGGGGACTAAAGACCCGTGAAGCTGACCGGTACTAATAGGCCGATAACTTACACCACACATATCCTGGGCAGAACACGACTTCAAACGGTTCCGCCAAA
>NZ_JAMWKK010000028.1:0-2410 GCF_035792275.1 Arthrobacter koreensis
CAGCATCCAGTCCCAGGTTTCCCGCCGGCACACAAGGCACGCAGCAGATCAACCATCGAAAGAAAGTTGGGGTTTGGCCGCCATGCTTCAGGAGCTCCGTGAGCGTCCCGGCCGCGGCGACTCAGAAGACTTTACACAGGTTTGGGAGTCCGTGCAAATCGGCTTCCCAGCCCTGGTTTCGAGCTCCGGCCCAGACGGCTCCGGCGCCGGTTCCGCCCCATGTCAGGGAGAAACCGGCGCCGGAGAACCGCGCGTCCTTATGGACTAGCCGTGGCGTCGCCGCACGGAGGCGAGCACCAGTGCCGATCCGGCGAGCATGGCTCCCCCACCCATGAGTGCCAGGTTGAGTGACTCAGCTCCTGTCTTGGGGAGCCGCTCAGTCACAGGGACCGGCGCGTACAGGTTGGTGGCCTCGGCAAGCTGAGTGGTTCCCGCCAGGATGGTCACTTCCCCGGTGAGTGTGGACTCAACGGTCACGTCCTCATTCGCGCCCGACGTCGGTTCCGAGATGCGGCAGAGCGTGCCGGCCGGGATCCCCTCATACAGCTGGGTATATGAACCTGCCACTGTCCCGGCTTCGAGGACAAAGACTTCATCCAGCAGGCCGTCACCGCACTGGACATGGATAACGATGTCGTCCTGGAGGCCCGCACCCGTTCCCGTGATGGTCTTGGTTACCTGCAGGCTGCCGGGATTGAGGTCAACGGTGTTGCTCACCGCGAGTACATTCTCGCCGTCGGTAATGGTCACGGGTTCCGGCAGCACCGGGGTGACGGTTACCGCCGTCGTCGATCCGGTGACCGGTTCAGTCACTGAACAGACAGTGCCGACAGGAAGTCCCGTCACTGTCTCGGTGACAGTGGTATCAGTGCCCTCGGGGATGTCGAAGGTAAAGACACCCGATGCGCCGCAGTCCACCACCAGGGAGATGGCGCCCTGCAGGCCGACGCCGTCACCGGCAAAGGCCTTGCTGACGGTCAGGTCTCCTGCGATGAAGAACTCCGCCGTTGCCTGGGCATTGGATTCAATCTGCGCGTCAGCTGCCAGGATGAGTTTTTGGGCTTCCGTGACGCTGGGGTTGTTGCCTGCGTAGAGGTAGACATTGCCGGTTTCCACAGGCACAACTGCTGTTGCCGTCAGCACGACTGGATCCGTGGTCTGGTTGTCGTTCCTGACCCACAGCTGCGTCCCGGACGTCACTGTTGTACCCACGAGCGGAACCGTGCCGGCCGGGTCCGTATACAGGGTGTAGCCGGCCGGCACCTCAACAGTGACGGTTGCGGCATCCGACGTAATGGTGAATGGTCCGGTGACCCCATCCGTCGGGCCCGCCGCAGTGGGCGGATCAATCGATACGTTTGGTGCCGGGGGTTCCGTCAGCGGGCCCGCAGCCAGGACGTCCGCGACTATCGCGGCGGTGTACGGCCGGATTGGATCGCCGTCCTCCAGCACGTAGCCGTCACTGAAGAACCAAATGGCGGCCTGGACTGCGGCGGCACGAATGTTGTCATTGGGTGCTGCAGCCGGCTCACCTGGCTGGTCCGGGTAGTAGCTGTTCAGGATCCGGTCGACGTAGCCGATATTGGGCACGTTGGACTCTTCCCAGGAGCCGTTCTCGTAGCCGAGTCCCGTATAGGTGTTGGTGCGGATGTCGATGCAGTACATCTGCTGCCCGTTCCCTTCGGCATCCACGGTTGTGATAACGCCCGCGAATGACTCATTCAACGGGTCATACCCCGCGGGAACATCGTCGGGGTATCCAGTCGTGGGATCGAAGGAGCCGCCAACGGGGGGCAGCCCGCCGGTCACGCTGGCTCCCGGCTCGGTGCCCGTCATGGTGATTTCAACGATGTCTGACGGTACGGCAGCGCCCGGGGGCTCGCCCCGGAACACGGCCTGGGCCGGCATCGCGAACTGCAGCAGCATGAACAGGAAGACGAAAACGCCGACGACGGCGCTCCACAGGGATGTGGTCCTCCCCCTTTTCCTGCGCGGCAGACGGCCCCCGGCATGCTCAATTCGGTGACGCAAACTCATAAGGGTTTCCCGCTTTCCAGTCTTGACCTCAGTGGACATCCGAAGCTGTGAGATTCGGAACGTCGGCACCGCAGCGCCCGAGAGCTGAGAGGCTACGTCTCTGGACGGCATCTGAAAAGGGAGAAAGAGGAATCAACCGCTGATGTGGGTGGTATTAGTGACAGCTCGCGGGACGTCCGTTAGGGATGCGCAGGTGGTTTGCTCTCTTTGGCCGCGGCCCGGACGGGGAGGCAACGGGGGCGGCAACCAGGGTAGCGGCTTGTTAAAGCAGTTCAGGCCCCGCAGCGTTGCGGGGCCTGAACTCTAATGGTTGTCCGGCGGTGACCTACTCTCCCACACCCTCCCGGGTGCAGTACCATCGGCGCTGCGGGTC
>NZ_JAMWKK010000029.1:0-1139 GCF_035792275.1 Arthrobacter koreensis
GAGTTCTTCGCGTTGCTGCAGGATGGAATGCCGCTGGGTGATGCTGCCCGGAAGATTGGTGTTGAGCCTGAGCGCGCGCGGCGCTGGCTGACACGCTCCCGGGCCGGGGCACGCTTCCGTGCCCGCGGGGCCGGAACCGGATACAACGATGCGGTGAACCCTTTTTCCGAGCTGCCCGTGACCCCGGGTAACGGCCGGTGCCTGTCCCTGACCGAGCGGGAACAGATCCAGGACCTGCGCCGTGCCGGTGAATCAGTACGCGGTATCGGCAGGATGCTGGGCAGGCCTGCCTCGACGATCAGCCGGGAACTGGCCCGGAACACTGCCGGGGACCTGGGATACCTGCCTCATGCTGCGCACCGCCTCGCTGCCGGGCGCAGGCTTCGCCCGAAAACGGCGAAGCTCGCTGTCCCGGGCAGGCTGCGGGAGTATGTTCAGGCCGGCCTGGTGCTTCAATGGTCCCCGGAGCAGATCTCGAAGAAGCTGGTCTCAGATTTTCCCGATGACCAGGAGATGCGTGTGAGCACCGAAACGATTTACCAGAGCCTTTACTTCCAGGCACGCGGCGGGCTCAAGCGTGAGGTTCAGTCCGCGCTGCGTACCGGCCGGGCACGGCGGGTAGGGCACCGGGAACCGGACAAGCGCCGCCCCCGGTTCATCGATGAGGCCCTGATGATTTCCGAGCGCCCCGCCCTGGTCGAAGACCGGGCCGTGCCCGGTCACTGGGAAGGGGACCTGATTACCGGTGCGCATAACCGTTCCGCGATCGGCACCCTGGTCGAGCGCAGCACCCGGTACGTGATGCTGGTCCACCTGCCCGGAGACCACAGTGCCGAGACCGTCAGGGACGGGCTGGTCAAAGTGATGAACACCCTCCCGGCTCACCTGCGCGGGTCACTGACCTGGGACCAGGGCGTGGAAATGGCCCGGCACCGGTCTTTCAGCATGGCCACCGGCATGCCCGTCTACTTCTGCGACCCGGCCAGCCCCTGGCAGCGCGGATCGAACGAGAACACCAACGGGCTGCTGCGGCAGTACTTCCCCAAAGGAACCGATCTTTCCGTCCATTCACCCGAAGACCTGGAAATCGTGGCCCAGAAGCTCAACGGACGCCCACGTAAAACGCTCGACTGGGACAG
>NZ_JAMWKK010000030.1:0-391 GCF_035792275.1 Arthrobacter koreensis
GGCGGGTTCTAGCGGTCGTTGCAACACCTGAGAATTTCGGGAGTTGCAACGACCGTGTCTGTTTCATCAGGAAAGCAGTCCCGTCCGCGGCATAGCGCGGAGCAGAGAGCAGCGTTCTTCGTGGTCTTTGACCGTTTGGGCGGTGACGTGAGTGCCGCGGCCCGGGAACTTGGCCTCGGCCGGGTCACCTGCGCCAGCTGGGTCCGGCAGGCCGGGCTTCGCGGTCAGGGCCGCCCGGGCGGGAAACCGCATCCACGGCAGCATGAGTTCTTCGCGTTGCTGCAGGATGGAATGCCGCTGGGTGATGCTGCCCGGAAGATTGGTGTTGAGCCTGAGCGCGCGCGGCGCTGGCTGACACGCTCCCGGGCCGGGGCACGCTTCCGTGCCCGCG
>NZ_JAMWKK010000031.1:0-378 GCF_035792275.1 Arthrobacter koreensis
TGACCTACTCTCCCACACCCTCCCGGGTGCAGTACCATCGGCGCTGCGGGTCTTAGCTTCCGGGTTCGGAATGGGACCGGGCGTTTCCCCCGCGCTGTGACCGCCGTAACCCTTCCAACCCAAACCCCCCGTGCCGGCAGTTCCCTGCGGTGGGGGTGGGTAAAAATGTGGGGTACGTGGGTACCAGACGCCCGTCCCCGTGGTACCGGGGGTTCGGGCGTTATTCAGTTATGTTCCCTGATCAACAACACGGGTTGTTGGTTGGGAACCACATAGTGGACGCAAGCAGCATGATCTCATATCCCTTGTTTGGCGGAACCGTTTGAAGTCGTGTTCTGCCCAGGATATGTGTGGTGTAAGTTATCGGCCTATTAGTAC
>NZ_JAMWKK010000032.1:0-345 GCF_035792275.1 Arthrobacter koreensis
TGATCCAGATGGGCCGGCGTTCGGGTCTCTCCTATGCCCGGATCGGGGAGCTGACCGGGCGGGACAGATCGGTGATTTGGCGGGAAGTGCAGCGCAACAGCGGCGCTGACGGGGTGTATTACGCCTCCGCGGCCCATGCCAAAGCGCACCAGGCCAGGCGCCGGCCCAAACCGTTGAAGCTCGCCCAGGCCGAGGGTCTGGGCGAGCTGATCGCCCTTTTCATGGACGACGGGTGGAGTCCGCGGCTGATCTCCTCCATGCTGGCGTTTTATTTCCCGGATGATCAGACTATGCAGGTGAGCCACGAGACGATTTACCGGGCCCTTTACGTTCAGGCCCGCGGGA
>NZ_JAMWKK010000033.1:0-310 GCF_035792275.1 Arthrobacter koreensis
CGGCCCCCTCCGTTTGTCTTCACTCATGGTGCTACCCCTTGTCAGCAGTGTGGTCCCTGCAGCAGCAGGGCGTGATGTGCGCATGAGGGTAGCACCGGCGGTGCGATGTGGATCACATACACGCCGGAGGGCGTGCTGCCGGTCCGCCGAACGGTCCTGGATGAGCGCCCGGCGGGCCGGCGGCACGCCGGGCGGCGCTGCGGCAGCTAGACCGTGAGCAGAACCTTTCCGGTGTGCTGGCCCGAGTCGAAGTACTCGTGCGCGGCAGCCGCCTCAGCCAGCGGGAATGTGCGGTCCACCAGCGGCTTGA
>NZ_JAMWKK010000034.1:0-299 GCF_035792275.1 Arthrobacter koreensis
TGAGAAGGGTCCGACCTGCGCCGGGTTCCTGGAGCGGGCTGCCGCGTTCATGGCCGCCCACGGGGCACCGGTGAAACGAGTCATGACGGACAACGCGTTCGCTTACCGGCTCTCCAAGGACTTCCAGAACGCCCTGAGCACGCTGGGCGCCAAGCACATCCTGATCAAGCCCCGCCATCCCTGGCAAAACGGCAAAGCCGAACGGTTCAACCGCACCCTGCAGGAAGGCTGGGCCTACCGGCAGGTCTTCAACTCCAACCAAGCCCGCACCGATGCCCTGCAACCGTGGCTAGACTTCT
>NZ_JAMWKK010000035.1:0-257 GCF_035792275.1 Arthrobacter koreensis
CGAACGCGTTGTCCGTCATGACTCGTTTCACCGGTGCCCCGTGGGCGGCCATGAACGCGGCAGCCCGCTCCAGGAACCCGGCGCAGGTCGGACCCTTCTCATCGGGGTGGACTTCCACGAACGCGAGCCGTGAGTGATCATCCACGGCGACGTGGACGTAGTCGAAACCGACTTTCGTGTGGCCGGTGCTGTGGTTGCGGGCGGACTGGTTAGGGTCTGCCCGCCAGCCGCCCCCGTCGGGGATCCGGCCGAGTTTC
>NZ_JAMWKK010000036.1:0-255 GCF_035792275.1 Arthrobacter koreensis
GGAGCCTGCCCATCTGATCGATCATCGCTGCTGCCACCGTCTCGGCGCTGTGGTCCCCGGGCAGGTGCAGCAGGATCGTGAACCGGGTGCTGCGCTCGACCAGAGTTCCGATCGCGGTGGAGTTCGCTCCGATAATCAGGTCTCCTTCCCAGTGTCCGGGCACCGCACGATCCTCTACCTCGGCCGGACGCTGACTGATCCTGAACGCGTCTTTGTAGGGGCTGTTGCGGTGCCGGTCAGCACTGTGCGGGACGC
>NZ_JAMWKK010000037.1:0-255 GCF_035792275.1 Arthrobacter koreensis
GTTGTCCGGCGGTGACCTACTCTCCCACACCCTCCCGGGTGCAGTACCATCGGCGCTGCGGGTCTTAGCTTCCGGGTTCGGAATGGGACCGGGCGTTTCCCCCGCGCTGTGACCGCCGTAACCCTTCTAACCCGAACCCCCGTGCCGGCACTCGTGCCGTGGGGGGTGGGTAAAAATGTGGGGTACGTGGGTACCAGACGCCCTTCACCCCTGGTACCGGGGGTTCGGGCGTTATTCAGTTATTGTGTTCCCTGA
>NZ_JAMWKK010000038.1:0-255 GCF_035792275.1 Arthrobacter koreensis
GCGTCCGGCCGAGGTAGAGGATCGTGCGGTGCCCGGACACTGGGAAGGAGACCTGATTATCGGGGCGAACTCCACCGCGATCGGAACTCTGGTCGAGCGCAGCACCCGGTTCACGATCCTGCTGCACTTGCCCGGGGACCACAGCGCCGAGACGGTGGCAGCAGCGATGATCGATCAGATGGGCAGGCTCCCGGAGCACCTGCGGCTGTCGATCACCTGGGACCGCGGAACCGAGCTGGCGCACTACACCCGGAT
>NZ_JAMWKK010000039.1:0-255 GCF_035792275.1 Arthrobacter koreensis
TACGCAGCGCGGACTGAACCTCACGCTTGAGCCCGCCGCGTGCCTGGAAGTAAAGGCTCTGGTAAATCGTTTCGGTGCTCACACGCATCTCCTGGTCATCGGGAAAATCTGAGACCAGCTTCTTCGAAATCTGCTCCGGGGACCATTGAAGCACCAGGCCGGCCTGAACATACTCCCGCAGCCTGCCCGGGACAGCGAGCTTCGCCGTTTTCGGGCGAAGCCTGCGCCCGGCAGCGAGGCGGTGCGCAGCATGAG
>NZ_JAMWKK010000040.1:0-255 GCF_035792275.1 Arthrobacter koreensis
GTTCATAGCGGCGGTCCGTGGCCCGTGCGGCACGGATGCGGATGCCGGTCAGTGGATCCAGTTCCCAGAGCTTGGGGACCCCGGAACGGTTTAGGATCCGGGACACCGTGCGGATGCCTACCCCGGTTCGGGAAGCGATAGCGGCCGGCCCGGTGCGGTGCTCGGCCCGGGTTATTAGGACCTCAGCGGTTTTCTCCGGGCTGGTGGCGTGCGGGCACGTTTTCGGCTTCGAGGAACGGTCTTCCAAACCAGGCG
>NZ_JAMWKK010000041.1:0-255 GCF_035792275.1 Arthrobacter koreensis
GGGGGGGGGGGGGGGGGGGGGGGGGGGGGGGGGGGGGGGGGGGGGGGGGGGGGGGGGGGGGGGGGGGGGGGGGGGGGGGGGGGGGGGGGGGGGGGGGGGGGGGGGGGGGGGGGGGGGGGGGGGGGGGTGGGGGGGGGGGGGGGGGGGGGGGGGGGGGGGGGGGGGGGGGGGGGGGGGGGGGGGGGGGGGGGGGGGGGGGGGGGGGGGGGGGGGGGGGGGGGGGGGGGGGGGGGGGGGGGGGGGGGGGGGGGGGGG
>NZ_JAMWKK010000042.1:0-255 GCF_035792275.1 Arthrobacter koreensis
GATCATCCACGGCGACGTGGACGTAGTCGAAACCGACTTTCGTGTGGCCGGTGCTGTGGTTGCGGGCGGACTGGTTAGGGTCTGCCCGCCAGCCGCCCCCGTCGGGGATCCGGCCGAGTTTCTTCACATCGATATGGATCATGTCCCCGGGAGCGTCGCGTTCATAGCGGCGGTCCGTGGCCCGTGCGGCACGGATGCGGATGCCGGTCAGTGGATCCAGTTCCCAGAGCTTGGGGACCCCGGAACGGTTTAGGA
>NZ_JAMWKK010000043.1:0-255 GCF_035792275.1 Arthrobacter koreensis
CGACGGGTGGAGTCCGCGGCTGATCTCCTCCATGCTGGCGTTTTATTTCCCGGATGATCAGACTATGCAGGTGAGCCACGAGACGATTTACCGGGCCCTTTACGTTCAGGCCCGCGGGACCCTGCGCGCCGATCTGGCCCGGAAACTGAGCCTGAAACGCAAAGCCCGCGTCCCGCACAGTGCTGACCGGCACCGCAACAGCCCCTACAAAGACGCGTTCAGGATCAGTCAGCGTCCGGCCGAGGTAGAGGATCG
>NZ_JAMWKK010000044.1:0-255 GCF_035792275.1 Arthrobacter koreensis
CATCCGGCCTACTCGGAAAAACCATTCCCAACCGGGAACTTTATTTTCTTTTCGCACCGCTGTGGTGTTTTACCAGCATATTCCATCCGGGCCGTTTTAGCAATTCGGTGAATTCCGAAGAATTCCAACCAAACCGGCTATTCAAGCCCTTCCGAACCCAGCATCCAGTCCCAGGTTTCCCGCCGGCACACAAGGCACGCAGCAGATCAACCATCGAAAGAAAGTTGGGGTTTGGCCGCCATGCTTCAGGAGCTC
>NZ_JAMWKK010000045.1:0-255 GCF_035792275.1 Arthrobacter koreensis
CCGAGCTGCCCGTGACCCCGGGTAACGGCCGGTGCCTGTCCCTGACCGAGCGGGAACAGATCCAGGACCTGCGCCGTGCCGGTGAATCAGTACGCGGTATCGGCAGGATGCTGGGCAGGCCTGCCTCTACGATCAGCCGGGAACTGGCCCGGAACACTGCCGGGGACCTGGGATACCTGCCTCATGCTGCGCACCGCCTCGCTGCCGGGCGCAGGCTTCGCCCGAAAACGGCGAAGCTCGCTGTCCCGGGCAGGC
>NZ_JAMWKK010000046.1:0-255 GCF_035792275.1 Arthrobacter koreensis
GGTCTTCGACCAGGGCGGGGCGCTCGGAAATCATCAGGGCCTCATCGATGAACCGGGGGCGGCGCTTGTCCGGTTCCCGGTGCCCTACCCGCCGTGCCCGGCCGGTACGCAGCGCGGACTGAACCTCGCGCTTGAGCCCGCCGCGTGCCTGGAAGTAAAGGCTCTGGTAAATCGTTTCGGTGCTCACACGCATCTCCTGGTCATCGGGAAAATCTGAGACCAGCTTCTTCGAGATCTGCTCCGGGGACCATTGAA
>NZ_JAMWKK010000047.1:0-210 GCF_035792275.1 Arthrobacter koreensis
GTACCCCACATTTTTACCCACCCCCCACGGCACGAGTGCCGGCACGGGGGTTCGGGTTGGAAGGGTTACGGCGGTCACAGCGCGGGGGAAACGCCCGGTCCCATTCCGAACCCGGAAGCTAAGACCCACAGCGCCGATGGTACTGCACTCGGGAGGGTGTGGGAGAGTAGGTCACCGCCGGACATACTGTGAAGAAAAGGATCCGTACAA
>NZ_JAMWKK010000048.1:0-205 GCF_035792275.1 Arthrobacter koreensis
CGCGGGCACGGAAGCGTGCCCCGGCCCGGGAGCGTGTCAGCCAGCGCCGCGCGCGCTCAGGCTCAACACCAATCTTCCGGGCAGCATCACCCAGCGGCATTCCATCCTGCAGCAACGCGAAGAACTCCTGCTGCCGTGGATGCGGTTTCCCGCCCGGGCGGCCCTGACCGCGAAGCCCGGCCTGCCGGACCCAGCTGGCGCAGGT
>NZ_JAMWKK010000049.1:0-204 GCF_035792275.1 Arthrobacter koreensis
TAGTGTTCTCGTTCGTTCCGCGCTGCCAGGGTGAGTGCGGGTCGCAGAAGTAAACCTTCGTATCCAGTGCGGTCTGGATCCGGGTGTAGTGCGCCAGCTCGGTTCCGCGGTCCCAGGTGATCGACAGCCGCAGGTGCTCCGGGAGCCTGCCCATCTGATCGATCATCGCTGCTGCCACCGTCTCGGCGCTGTGGTCCCCGGGCA
>NZ_JAMWKK010000050.1:0-203 GCF_035792275.1 Arthrobacter koreensis
ACACCAACGGGCTGCTGCGGCAGTACTTCCCCAAAGGAACCGATCTTTCCGTCCATTCACCCGAAGACCTGGAAATCGTGGCCCAGAAGCTCAACGGACGCCCACGTAAAACGCTCGACTGGGACAGCCCAGCCGAGCGTTTACGTGATCTACTTCTAAGCACCTAACAACCCAAGGTGTTGCAACCACCCCCAGAATCCGCC